>CP182556.1:0-1424842 GCA_048288465.1 Shigella flexneri
AGCTTTTCATTCTGACTGCAACGGGCAATATGTCTCTGTGTGGATTAAAAAAAGAGTGTCTGATAGCAGCTTCTGAACTGGTTACCTGCCGTGAGTAAATTAAAATTTTATTGACTTAGGTCACTAAATACTTTAACCAATATAGGCATAGCGCACAGACAGATAAAAATTACAGAGTACACAACATCCATGAAACGCATTAGCACCACCATTACCACCACCATCACCATTACCACAGGTAACGGTGCGGGCTGACGCGTACAGGAAACACAGAAAAAAGCCCGCACCTGACAGTGCGGGCTTTTTTTTCGACCAAAGGTAACGAGGTAACAACCATGCGAGTGTTGAAGTTCGGCGGTACATCAGTGGCAAATGCAGAACGTTTTCTGCGTGTTGCCGATATTCTGGAAAGCAATGCCAGGCAGGGGCAGGTGGCCACCGTCCTCTCTGCCCCCGCCAAAATCACCAACCACCTGGTGGCGATGATTGAAAAAACCATTAGCGGCCAGGATGCTTTACCCAATATCAGCGATGCCGAACGTATTTTTGCCGAACTTTTGACGGGACTCGCCGCCGCCCAGCCGGGGTTCCCGCTGGCGCAATTGAAAACTTTCGTCGATCAGGAATTTGCCCAAATAAAACATGTCCTGCATGGCATTAGTTTGTTGGGGCAGTGCCCGGATAGCATCAACGCTGCGCTGATTTGCCGTGGCGAGAAAATGTCGATCGCCATTATGGCCGGCGTGTTAGAAGCGCGTGGTCACAACGTTACCGTTATCGATCCGGTCGAAAAACTGCTGGCAGTGGGGCATTACCTCGAATCTACCGTCGATATTGCTGAGTCCACCCGCCGTATTGCGGCAAGCCGCATTCCGGCTGATCACATGGTGTTGATGGCAGGTTTCACCGCCGGTAATGAAAAAGGCGAACTGGTGGTGCTTGGACGTAACGGTTCCGACTACTCCGCGGCGGTGCTGGCTGCCTGTTTACGCGCCGATTGTTGCGAGATTTGGACGGACGTTGACGGGGTCTATACCTGCGACCCGCGTCAGGTGCCCGATGCGAGGTTGTTGAAGTCGATGTCCTACCAGGAAGCGATGGAGCTTTCCTACTTCGGCGCTAAAGTTCTTCACCCCCGCACCATTACCCCCATCGCCCAGTTCCAGATCCCTTGCCTGATTAAAAATACCGGAAATCCTCAAGCACCAGGTACGCTCATTGGTGCCAGCCGTGATGAAGACGAATTACCGGTCAAGGGCATTTCCAATCTGAATAACATGGCAATGTTCAGCGTTTCCGGCCCGGGGATGAAAGGGATGGTTGGCATGGCGGCGCGCGTCTTTGCTGCAATGTCACGCGCCCGTATTTCCGTGGTGCTGATTACGCAATCATCTTCCGAATACAGTATCAGTTTCTGCGTTCCACAAAGCGACTGTGTGCGAGCTGAACGGGCAATGCAGGAAGAGTTCTACCTGGAACTGAAAGAAGGCTTACTGGAGCCGCTGGCGGTGACGGAACGGCTGGCCATTATCTCGGTGGTAGGTGATGGTATGCGCACCTTGCGTGGGATCTCGGCGAAATTCTTTGCCGCGCTGGCCCGCGCCAATATCAACATTGTCGCCATTGCTCAGGGATCTTCTGAACGCTCAATCTCTGTCGTGGTAAATAACGATGATGCGACCACTGGCGTGCGCGTTACTCATCAGATGCTGTTCAATACCGATCAGGTTATCGAAGTGTTTGTGATTGGCGTCGGTGGCGTTGGCGGTGCGCTGCTGGAGCAACTGAAGCGTCAGCAAAGCTGGCTGAAGAATAAACATATCGACTTACGTGTCTGCGGCGTTGCCAACTCGAAGGCTCTGCTCACTAGTGTGCATGGCCTTAATCTGGAAAACTGGCAGGAAGAACTTGCACAAGCCAAAGAGCCGTTTAATCTCGGGCGCTTAATTCGCCTCGTGAAAGAATATCATCTGCTGAACCCGGTCATTGTTGACTGCACCTCCAGCCAGGCAGTGGCGGATCAATATGCCGACTTCCTGCGCGAAGGTTTCCACGTTGTCACGCCGAACAAAAAGGCCAACACCTCGTCGATGGATTACTATCATCAGTTGCGTTATGCGGCGGAAAAATCGCGGCGTAAATTCCTCTATGACACCAACGTTGGGGCTGGATTACCGGTTATTGAGAACCTGCAAAATCTGCTCAATGCAGGTGATGAATTGGTGAAGTTCTCCGGCATTCTTTCAGGTTCGCTTTCTTATATCTTCGGCAAGTTAGACGAAGGCATGAGTTTCTCCGAGGCGACCACGCTGGCGCGGGAAATGGGTTATACCGAACCGGACCCGCGAGATGATCTTTCTGGTATGGATGTGGCGCGTAAACTATTGATTCTCGCTCGTGAAACGGGACGTGAACTGGAGCTGGCGGATATTGAAATTGAACCTGTGCTGCCCGCAGAGTTTAACGCCGAGGGTGATGTTGCCGCTTTTATGGCGAATCTGTCACAGCTCGACGATCTCTTTGCCGCGCGCGTGGCGAAGGCCCGTGATGAAGGAAAAGTTTTGCGCTATGTTGGCAATATTGATGAAGATGGTGTCTGCCGCGTGAAGATTGCCGAAGTGGATGGGAATGATCCGCTGTTCAAAGTGAAAAATGGCGAAAACGCCCTGGCCTTTTATAGCCACTATTATCAGCCGCTGCCGTTGGTGCTGCGCGGATATGGTGCGGGCAATGACGTTACCGCTGCCGGTGTCTTTGCCGATCTGCTACGTACCCTCTCATGGAAGTTAGGAGTCTGACATGGTTAAAGTTTATGCCCCGGCTTCCAGTGCCAATATGAGCGTCGGGTTTGATGTGCTCGGGGCGGCGGTGGCACCCGTTGATGGTGCATTGCTCGGAGATGTAGTCACGGTTGAGGCGGCAGAGACATTCAGTCTCAACAACCTCGGACGCTTTGCCGATAAGCTGCCGTCAGAACCACGGGAAAATATCGTTTATCAGTGCTGGGAGCGTTTTTGCCAGGAGCTTGGCAAGCAAATTCCAGTGGCGATGACTCTGGAAAAGAATATGCCGATCGGTTCGGGCTTAGGCTCCAGCGCCTGTTCGGTGGTCGCGGCGCTGATGGCGATGAATGAACACTGCGGCAAGCCGCTTAATGACACTCGTTTGCTGGCTTTGATGGGCGAGCTGGAAGGACGTATCTCCGGCAGCATTCATTACGACAACGTGGCACCGTGTTTTCTTGGTGGTATGCAGTTGATGATCGAAGAAAACGACATCATCAGCCAGCAAGTGCCAGGGTTTGATGAGTGGCTGTGGGTGCTGGCGTATCCGGGAATTAAAGTCTCGACGGCAGAAGCCCGGGCTATTTTACCGGCGCAGTATCGCCGCCAGGATTGCATTGCGCACGGGCGACATCTGGCTGGCTTCATTCACGCCTGCTATTCCCGTCAGCCTGAGCTTGCCGCGAAGCTGATGAAAGATGTTATCGCTGAACCCTACCGTGAACGGTTACTGCCTGGCTTCCGGCAGGCGCGGCAGGCGGTCGCGGAAATCGGCGCGGTAGCGAGCGGTATCTCCGGCTCCGGCCCGACCTTGTTCGCTCTATGTGACAAGCCGGATACCGCCCAGCGCGTTGCCGACTGGTTGGGTAAGAACTACCTGCAAAATCAGGAAGGTTTTGTTCATATTTGCCGGCTGGATACGGCGGGCGCACGAGTACTGGAAAACTAAATGAAACTCTACAATCTGAAAGATCACAACGAGCAGGTCAGCTTTGCGCAAGCCGTAACCCAGGGGTTGGGCAAAAATCAGGGGCTGTTTTTTCCGCACGACCTGCCGGAATTCAGCCTGACTGAAATTGATGAGATGCTGAAGCTGGATTTTGTCACCCGCAATGCGAAGATCCTCTCGGCGTTTATTGGTGATGAAATCCCACAGGAAATCCTGGAAGAGCGCGTGCGCGCGGCGTTTGCCTTCCCGGCTCCGGTCGCCAATGTTGAAAGCGATGTCGGTTGTCTGGAATTGTTCCACGGGCCAACGCTGGCATTTAAAGATTTCGGCGGTCGCTTTATGGCACAAATGCTGACCCATATTGCGGATGATAAGCCAGTGACCATTCTGACCGCGACCTCCGGTGATACCGGAGCTGCAGTGGCTCATGCTTTCTACGGTTTGCCGAATGTGAAAGTGGTTATCCTCTATCCACGAGGCAAAATCAGTCCACTGCAAGAAAAACTGTTCTGTACGTTGGGCGGCAATATCGAAACTGTTGCCATCGACGGCGATTTCGATGCCTGTCAGGCGCTGGTGAAGCAGGCGTTTGATGATGAAGAACTGAAAGTGGCGCTGGGGTTAAACTCGGCTAACTCGATTAACATCAGCCGTTTGCTGGCGCAGATTTGCTACTACTTTGAAGCTGTTGCGCAGCTGCCGCAGGAGGCGCGCAACCAGCTGGTTGTCTCGGTGCCAAGCGGAAACTTCGGCGATTTGACGGCGGGTCTGCTGGCGAAGTCATTCGGTCTGCCGGTGAAACGTTTTATTGCTGCGACCAACGTGAACGATACCGTGCCACGTTTCCTGCACGACGGTCAGTGGTCACCCAAAGCGACTCAGGCGACGTTATCCAACGCGATGGACGTGAGTCAGCCGAACAACTGGCCGCGTGTGGAAGAGTTGTTCCGCCGCAAAATCTGGCAACTGAAAGAGCTGGGTTATGCAGCCGTGGATGATGAAACCACGCAACAGACAATGCGTGAGTTAAAAGAACTGGGCTACACCTCGGAGCCGCACGCTGCCGTAGCGTATCGTGCGCTGCGTGACCAGTTGAATCCAGGCGAATATGGCTTGTTCCTCGGCACCGCGCATCCGGCGAAATTTAAAGAGAGCGTGGAAGCGATTCTCGGTGAAACGTTGGATCTGCCAAAAGAGCTGGCAGAACGTGCTGATTTACCCTTGCTTTCACATAATCTGCCCGCCGATTTTTCTGCGTTGCGTAAATTGATGATGAATCATCAGTAAAATCTATTCATTATCTCAATCAGGCCGGGTTTGCTTTTATGCAGCCCGGCTTT
This sequence comes from Shigella flexneri, assembly GCA_048288465.1. Classification (GTDB taxonomy): domain Bacteria; phylum Pseudomonadota; class Gammaproteobacteria; order Enterobacterales; family Enterobacteriaceae; genus Enterobacter; species Enterobacter flexneri_B. Next base: position 5,073 of record CP182556.1, read on the forward strand.
TTTATGAAGAAATTATGGAGAAAAACGACAGGGAAAAAGGAGAAATTATCAATAAATGCGGTAACTTAGAGATTAGGATTGCGGAGAATAACAACCGTCGTTCTCATCGCGTAATCTCCGGATATCGACCCATAACGGGCAATGATAAAAGGAGTAACCTGTGAAAAAGATGCAATCTATCGTACTCGCACTTTCCCTGGTTCTGGTCGCTCCCATGGCAGCACAGGCTGCGGAAATTACGTTAGTCCCGTCAGTAAAATTACAGATAGGCGATCGTGATAATCGTGGCTATTACTGGGATGGAGGTCACTGGCGCGACCACGGCTGGTGGAAACAACATTATGAATGGCGAGGCAATCGCTGGCACCCACACGGACCGCCGCCACCGCCGCGCCACCATAAGAAAGCTCCTCATGATCATCACGGCGGTCATGGTCCAGGCAAACATCACCGCTAAATGACAAATGCCGGGTAACAATCCGGCATTCAGCGCCTGATGCGACGCTGGCGCGTCTTTATCAGCCTACATGAATTCTGCAATATATTGAATCTGCCATGCTTTTGTAGGCCGGATAAGGCATTAACGCCGCATCCGGCATTGACTGCAGAACTTAACGCTGCTGGTCACGTTTAAACGCCAGTTCTGCATTGCTGGAGGAAGACTTCATCAAAGATTAACCTTCACTATTAAAACCATGCAGTTGCTCTGGTTTGGTCAGCCATTTCAGATCATAAAACGACTCATCAGACCACAGTACTTTCTTAGCGTAGAAGCTGATAATCTTAGAATTGCCATTCTTCTCATCAAGAACACCGGCTTGATCATCTCGGCATTCAATTTCTTCGGCTCACCAATTCGAAATCCTCATCTGACGCGGATTAATCACCACATTATCGCCTTGTGCTCGAGCACCTCGCTCAGCTTGTGGTGATGATGTCTCGCAGAATTAATACAGTTCCTACCCTCGGCATTCTTGCAAGACGGATACCCATTTCCAGACGGTCAGGCTCGAGTTCATGGAGCGGGCACATTGCGCCATACGAGCCGGAAAGCATTCACCAATGCTGCTCGGCAGAATCAGAAATTGTCTTCGCTGAAAGCTTGGCCTGCAAGCCGGTGTGGACATCGCTTTTAAACGCCAGAATCGCCGCGCAGGCGTTTGCTAGCATGAATTCTGCGCTGCCGGTACATGAAGCCGACCGGCGTTGATACCCGGCGACTTGTCGCTGATGCGCATCAGCGTGTTAGTCTGCGGAGGCGTCAGCGTCCGCGCTACATCGATGGACTGCTCAGATTCTCTAACAGCTCCGGCAGCGTCTAGCGCGTGGTGTGCAACGGGCTTTGGTAATCAAGCGTTTTCGCAGGTGAAATCAAGTCTCGGCATATCCAGTCCTTGCAGGAAATTTATCCTGAGCTTAGCGAAAAAAGAGAATGGGTTGATGGATGGTTATTATAATTCTTGTAAAACATCGTCCCACACGTACCGGAAGGGCTCGCGTTTGATATCCGGATAACGCAACGGATCGAACACCAGGCGCACGCCGTTTTTACGCTGGCGTGGTGATTAGCTGGCAATGGTATGAACCACAGGCAGAGCAGTCAAATGGCAGTCAGAATTGGTGATGGCCATCCAGGCCCGTATGTATCTGCCAGTTGCCACATCGGCGGAAGAGTTAGCAAGGTGCCGCCGATCAACCGTTGCGAGGTCCAGATCCGCAAGACACCAGAATCGCTTTAGGGTTATTAAGCTTCACCAGAGATTGTTTTCGGCGTAAATGTAGTTGGCAACGATGGGGCTGAAGGCAAACAGAATAACGCAGGGTAACAAACTGGGCACCCAGGAACCGACTAGCACCCGCATCGCCTTCTGGATAAGCTGGATATACCTTCCACAGCAGCATGTAGGTTGTCGAGTTACCGCCAGTTGATATGGCATCGCGTTGCCGTCGAGATGAGCAGGGTATGGATAGAAATTGCGATCATCTGGACAATCCCTTTTGCCGGATGCGGAGAGGCCAGGACGCCGCTGCCGCTGCCACGTTTCACGTCCAGCCCATTCCCGCCTCATTGAAAACATACTGCGCTGAAAACCGTTAGTTGATCGCCTGGCTTAAGGTATATCCCGCCGCGCCGCCTGCCGCTTCCTGCCACCAAAAGCGCTCTCAAAAATGAGCAAATAACATGGGGAGGTTGCCCGATATTCATTACGCAAATCACAGGGCTCGTCGTGCCGAGATTATCGCCATCAACGGGACAAACCCTGGTGAGCCGGGCAACGCATGAACACCACCGCTGATCGCCAAGCAGAGCAAAGACAGCGAGAATTAATACCTGTCACCCAGCAGGGGAAAGTCAAAAGAAAAACTCAGGGCTGGCGCAACGGCATTCGCCTGAATTCCGCTGAAAATTATGCCGTAGGCGATCAGCAAAAAGACGGCGAACAGAACGCCATCCAGCGCATCCCCAGCCCGCGCGCCATCTGCCGTGCCGGTCCCGCCACGAAACTGCCCATTGGCATCACGTTCTTTATAAAGCTGTGCTGGGGAACAGTCGGCAACGAGGTCGCCATGCCGATAAACGCGGCAACCCACATCCAGAAGACGGCTGGGTCCACCGGCGGTAATCCGCAGCGCAACGCCGGCCAAGGTACCGCTACCCACGCGCGCCGCAAGACTCGTACACAATGACTGAAATGAGGTAAACCAGGTTTGGCTGTGGATGGAGTGCTGGTTTGAAGACTTTTGCCAAACTGGCGGATATAGCGAAACTGCACAAATCCGGTGCGAAAAGTGAACCAGACAACCTGCGCCGGAGCAGGTAAATCGTTACCAATGCCAAAGGACACTATTAATAAAGGAAAAAAATCTGGCATGCATATCCCTTCTTGCCAGGTCGCGATGACTTTCCTGTGTCGACGCCCCCGATTGTTTCCGCAGTATATACGCTTGGGGTACCTGATCACTTCTGGTCGCATACATGAGGTTTTGTATAAAAAATGGCGGCGATATCAACGCAGTGTCGAGAAATCCGGAACAGGTCTCGCCTGGCGATAACCGTCTTGTCGGCGGTTGCGCTGACGTTCGTCGTGATATCATCAGGGCAGAGCGGTTACGTCGCCTAACAAGCTGTCGCAAGAGAAATGCTCTCATGACGGACAAATTCGCCTCCTTCGTCAGTCTACCACCGTCATCGCCGACACTGGGGACATCACGGCAATGAAGCTGTATCGACTCCACGATGCCCACCAACCCTTCTCTCATTTTTAAACAGCGCAGATTCGGCAAATCGTAAGTTGATTGATGATGCTGTCGCCTGGGCGAAACAGCAGAGCGACGATCGCGCACAGCAGATCGTGAACGCGACCGACAAACTGGCAGTGATCATTGGTCTGGAAATCCTGAACTCATTCCGGCCATCTCAACTGAAGTTGATGCACGTACTTCCTATAACCTGAAGCGTCAATTGCGAAAGCAAAACGCCTAAATGAACTCTTACAACGATGCTGGTATTAGCAACAATCGTATTCTAATCAAACTGGCTTCTACCTGGCAGGGTATCCGTGCTGCAGAACAGCTGGAAAAGAAGGCATCAACTGTAACCTGACCCTGCTGTTCTTCCTTCGCTCAGGCTCGTGCTTATCCGGAGACGGGCGTGTTCCTGGTGCACCATTTGTTGGCCGTGGTCTGACTGGTACAAAGCAAATACCGATTCAAAGATGCGCTCCGGCAGAAAATGCGGCATGGTTTCTGTATCTGAAATCTACCAGTACTACAAAGAGCACGGTTATGAAACCGTGGTTATGGGCGCAAGCTTCCGTAACATGGGCGAAATATGGAACTGGCAGGCTGCGACCGTCTTACCATCGCACCTACACTGCTGGAAAGAGCTGGCTGCGAGCGAAGGGGCTATCGGACGCGGAGAAACTGTCTTACACCGGCGAAGTGAAAGCCGTCCAGCGCGTGTCGCTGGTCCGAGTTCCTGTGGCAGCACCAACCAGGATCCGATGGCAGTGGATCAACTGGCGGAAGGTGACGTTTGCTGTGGCAGGAAAAACTGGAAAAAATAATCGGCGATCTGCTGTAATCATTGTTAGCATGACCGGGAAGTGGGTCACGGCACTTCTGCTGAAGCCTGTCTGTCACTCCCTTCGCAGTGTATAGATCTTGTTGACAGAACTGTTTAAACGGAAAAATCTTAATGAATGTTTGCATCTGGCTCATTTCCATCTCTTGATTGCGCATACAGCAGCATTTTCGGATAAAGGCATCCCTGCGCTGGAAGAATGGCTCAGCATCGGCGCTAACCACGCCGTTTTGAAACTGGAAACCCGCTTAATCCCGATGGCGCGATCATCGAGCAAACGTTGTGTCAGCTGACGATGAATCGGTTTGGTGTTGGTGCTCACCAGGGCAGACTGGCCGGCGCGTCGTGACGTGACGCCCGATGCGACGCTGGCGGTGGCGGACGCGAGATGCCTGGCTTTGGTGAACGGATGCACCAGATAAGCCTCGGTTTGTACCAACTGCAATACTTCGCGTCAGGTTGGTGTGATTCGCAAACAGGCGCTAATCCTCAGCTTACCAGGTCTAACAAAGTCTCTTAAAGAGACGCTGGAAGGTGTGAAGGACGCTCGGGTAACGTTGTGGTACACGGTATTTTCCAGCGTACCGTACTGCATTCAGTTGCTGGAAAGGCCATACGTTGAAACGGCACCAGAAGTGGTTGCTGCATTCAGACCGAAGAGTGCAAGACGCGACGTGGCGGATAAAAAATCCCCCGGCAGGGGGATCCAAAACGATTAGTCGGATTCACCAATGGGCAGACGGTGCGACGGACCTGCTGGTTCAGTACTTCACCCATCGCCGATAGATTGCACTGGCACCACAATCAGACCGATCCAGCCGGCAAAGTGGATGATTGCGGCATTACGGCAATGTTACGAATCACCAGCCGGGCAAACAGCACAGTCGGGCTAAAGAAACGAATTGCAGGACGCGTGCGCCCTCAGCGTGCCGAAGACATAAACGGCGTGATGCGCCCGCAGACGAGGAAGACGCCAAGGAACTGTGCATTTGGCGCATCGGTGGGACCCAGGTCGGCATCAGCAGAATCGCAACCAGCGTCGGCCAGAAAGAACCGTAAAGGTCAATGCGGTTAACCGAAAGTGCTACCTTTTTTGTACTCCAGCAGACCGGCAAAAATTTGCGCGATGCCGCCGTAGAAGATGCCATGGCAAGAATAATACCGTCCCAGCGAAATAACCCACGTTGTGCAGGTTAAGCAGAATGGTGGTCATGCGAAGCCCATCAGGCCCAGCGGTGCCGGATTAGCCAACTCCGTGTTGCCCATAATTCCTGAAAATCGTCATCGAATGAATGGTGAAATAATTTCCCTGAATAACAGTAGTGTTTTCAGGGCGCGGCATAATAATCAGCCAGTGGGGCAGTGTGACAATCTTTTGAGGGGAAATTGAAAATCTTTCCCGGTTTCGGTGTAACCTCGTGGCGCTAACCATCCGGCACAGGCAGGCGATTTGCAGTCCGGCGGAATTGTGCGGGATAGGCACTGCCGCTGACCGCTTTAACCCCATTTAATGCTGCGCCCCCAGCCTCCCAGCCCCGCGCCGCGCAGCAAACCATGCCCAAGCACGCTCATTGCTGCGTGGGTACGTAAAATCCGGTAATTGGCTGGAAAGCAAATGCGACACGCCTTTTGCCGATAATTGTCTTTCATCAGCAGCGGCAGCAGCTCTTCCAGCTCGTTCACCCTGGCATCGACCACGTGCGAACTTCCTGCTTATGTTCCTGGTCCATATTCTTCCAGGTGTTACGCGAGAAATTTTCCAGTAACTGTTACTCAATCTCAAACGTCGACATCTCTTGGTCGGCTTTCAGCTTCAATCGGTTTGAAACATCAGCAAAAATGGCCCGATCATTTACCGTGTCCGCGCAGTTTGTTGGCGATACTGCGCCACCAAATGCTGTAATGCTCCAGCGATCGCTGCCAGTTGGGGCGATGTTGCTCGGGATGCCCTTCCATCGATTTAAACAGTTCGTTGTGCATCGGTAGCTGGAGAGGCGAGTTTTGCCTTTTTCATTATGGGTGAGCAATCGGGCGAAATTTGCCAACTGTTCCTCACTACAATGCTGAAGAAAATACAAGTGAATCATCAGGTAATTAACATCATTTTTGTCGTTTCTCTGTTCTGGCGTTAGTCGTCGCCGATAATTTTCGGCGTGGCCGTGTGCGATAAGTTCGCCGTGTGACCGGAAAAGGTGATTTTTTAGACGCAGCGTTTATTGTCGTTATCGCTGTTAATGTTGATCCAGTCAGTGGTTTGCCCTCTTTTATTTCTGAAGGGATATTAGCTCTGACTGGCGCTACGGGCAGCTTTGAATCAACCGATGCACCGCTAACTGTAAATCGCCATGGTCGGCAGAGAGTTGTATGCGTTTAACAATTCGGCAAACAGGAAGTTTCAGCGCCGAATGGTTGGTTTCGTTACGTGGCATCGCAATGACGCCGAGGAGTTTGTGGTCGTTTGCCTGCGCCGTGCAGCACAGCATCAGACTAATCGCAGGCTGGCGGAAATGGTAAAACGGATTTCATAAGGATTCTCTTAGTGGGGAGAGGTAGGGGGATGGATTACCACTGGTTTCTGCTGATGAAGAGAAGATTCAGGTGCGTAATGTTTTTGTTTTATTACAATTTTTTGATGAATGCCTTGGCTGCGATCATTCTTTATATGAATAAAATTGCTGTCGTTTCACGTCTTGTCCTGCCATATCGCGAAATTTCTCGCAAAAGCACGAAAAATTTTGCATCTCCCCCTTGATGACGTGGTTACGGACCCATTTCGTAGTCAAGCGCAGTAGTGAGTCTGCAAAAAAATGAAATTGGGCAGGTCAACCAAACGTTTCGCCCTCTTCCAGATTCACAACCACATGATAACCGATATGTGGTGGAACGTTTAGATGGGTAAATTAATGGGTATGGCCTGGGTACTACCAACTCTTGTGTAGCGATTATGGATGGCACCACTCCTCGCGTGATGGGGAGCACCGAAGGCAATCGCACCACGCCTTCTATTATTGCCTCTTTGCAGGATGGTGAAACTGGTACTATCCCACTTGACTCAGGCAGTGACAAACCCGAAAACACCCTGTTGCGATTAAACACCTGATTGGCCGCCGCTCAGGACGAAGAATTGCGGCGTGATGTTCCATCATGCCGTTCAAAATTATTGCTGCTGATAACGGCGACGCGTGGGTCGAAGTTAAAGGCCAGAAAATGGCACCACCACGAGTTCTGCTGAAGTGCTGAAAAAAATGAAGAAACCGCTGAAGATTACCTCGGTAAACCGTAAGTGAACTGTTGTCACCGTACCGGCATCCTTTAACGATGCTAGCATAGGCGACCAAAGACGCAGGCCGTATCGCTGGTCTGGAAGTAAAACGTCTCATCAACAAACCGACCCCAGCTGCCTGGCTTACGGTCTGGACAAAGGTACTGCAATGGTGCTGTCGCGGTTTATCGCGCGGGTGGTGGTGTTTCGATATTTCTATTATCGAAATCGACGAAGTTGACGGCGAAAAAACCTCGAAGTTTTGGCAACCAACGGTGATACCCACTTGGGTGGTGAAGGCTTCGACAGCCGTCTGATCGACTATCTGGTTGAAGATCAGAAAAATCAGGGCATTGACCTACGCGACGATCCGCTGGCAATGCGGCACCTGAAGAAGCGGCAGAAAAGCGAAAATCGAACTGTCTCTTTCGCTCAGCAGACCGACGTTAACCTGCCGTACATCACTGCAGACGCGACCGGTCCAACACATGAACATCAAAGTGATTCGTGCGAAACTGGAAGCCTGGTTGAAAATATGGTAAACCGTTCCATTGAGCCGCTGAGGGTGCACTGCAGGACGCTGGCCTGTCGTATCTGATATCGACGACGTTCCTGGTTGGTGGTAGACTCGTATGCCAATGGTTGCGAAGAAAGTTGCTGAGTTCCTTGGTAAAGAGCCGCGTAAAGACGTTAACCCGGACGAAGCTGTAGCGATCGGTGCTGCTGTTAGGGTGGTGTCTGACTGGTGACATAAAAGACGTACTGTACTGGACCTTACCCGCTGTCTCTCTGGGTATCGAACCCATGGGCGGTGTGATGACACACTGATCGCGAGCACCACTATCCGACCAGGCACAGCAGGTGTTCTCTACCGCTGAAGGCAACCATTATTCGGTAACCATCCATGTGCTGCAGGGTGAACATAAACGTCCCGCTGATAACAAATCACTGGGTCGGTTCAACCTGGATGGTATCAACCCGGCACCGCGCGTCATCCGCAGATCGAAGTTACCTCGAACTCGATGCTGACGGTATCCTGCACGTTTCCGCGAAAGATACAACAGGGGTAAAGGGCAGAAGATCACCATCAAGGCTTCTCTGGTCTGAACGAAGATAAATGCAGAAAATGGTACGCGACGCAGAAGCTAACGCGAAGCTGACCGTAGTTTGAGAGCTGGTCCAAACTGGCAACAGGGGCGACAGTGCTGCACAGCACCCGTAAGCGGGTTGAAGAGCAGGCGACAAACTACCGGCTGACGACGAAACTGCTATGAGTCTGCACTGACTGCACTGGAAACTGCTCTGAAAGGTGAAGACAAAGCCGCTATCGAAGCGAAAATGCAGGAGCTGGCACAGGTTTCCCAGAAACTGATGGAAATCGCCGCAGCGACATGCCCAGCGGCAGAGTACCGGTGCTGATGCTTCTGCAAACAACCGAAAGATGACGATGTTGTCGACGCTGAATTTGAAGAAGTCGAAGACAAAAAATAATCGCCTATAAACGGGTAATTCTACTGACACGGCGAGGGGAGCTACCTCTCCGCCCGTGCATTCGTCTGGGGCGATCTAAAAAAGATGGCTAAGCAAGATTCTACGAGATTTTAAGCGTTTCCAAACCGGCGGAAAAGCGTGAAATCAAAAGGCCTACAAACACCTGGCCATGAAATACCACCGGACCGTAACCAGGGTGACAGAGAGGTCGAGGCAAAATTCGGGGTCCGGAAGATTATAGAGTCTGCCGCTCGCAGAACGTGCAGCGTACGATCAGTCTGGTCATGCTGCCTTCGAGCAGAGCCGGCGTGGGCGGCGGCGGTTTGGCGGCGGCGCAGACTCAGCGATATTTTTGGGACGTCTTCGGCGATATTTTTGGCGGCGGACGTCGTCGTCGACATCCAGCGCGCGGTGCTGATTTACCTATAACATGGAGCTCACCCTCGAAGAAGCTGTAGTCGCATAACCAAGAGATCCGCATCCCGATTCTGGAAGAGTGTGACGTTTGCCACGGTAGCGGTGCAACCAGGTACCAGCCGCAGACCTGTCCGACCTGTAGTGGTTATGGTGAGGTGGGGATGCGCCAGGGACTCTTGCCGTGCAGCAGACCTCTCCACACTGTCGGGCCGCGGTTCGCTGATCAAAAATCCGTGCAACAAATGTCATGGTCATGGTCGTGTTGGCACAGCAAAACGCTGTCGTTAAAATCCCGGCAGGGTGGCACTGGAGACCGCATCCGTCTTGCGGGCGAAGGTGAAGCGGGCGAGCATGGCGCGCAGGCGATGTGTACGTTGGGTCCGGTTCAACGGCACCGATTTTCGAGCGTGAAGGCAACAATCTGTCTTGCGAAGTCCCGATCACTTCGCTCTGGCGGCACTGGGTGGCGAGATCGAAGTACCGACCCCTTGATGGTCACGTCGAATTGAAAGTGCCTGGCGAAACCCCGACTGGTGGCTGTTCCCGTATGCGCGGTAAAGGCGTCAGTCTGTCTCGCGGTGGCACACCGGGTGATTACCCTGTGCCGCGTTGTCGTGGAAGGCCTCGCCTGAACGGAAAGCAGAAACAGCTGCTGCAAGAGCTGCAAGAAAGCTCGGTGGCCATCGTCGACGCCTAACAGCCCGCGCTCAAAGAGCTTCTTGATGGTGTGAAGAAGTTTTTTGACGACCTGACCCGCTAACCTCCCAAAAGCCTGCCGTGGGCAGGCTGGGTGGGGAAATTTGGGTGCGTTGAGGATATGCGAGCACCTGAAAGTGGCGGGGATCGCTTCCCGACGTTGCTCCTACTCGGATTCGTAAGCCGTGAAAACAGCGACCTCCGTCTGGCCAGCGGATGTGAACCTCACAGAGGTCTTTTCTGGTTACCAGCACCGCCACTACGGCGGTGATGCGGATGACGATAGGGCGACAATCGTCGCCTTATGCTGCTTCATTGCTCTCTTCTCCTTGACCTAGGTCAGTAAGAGGCACTCTCATGTGTTCAGCGTCTCGGGGGCTCTCGGGTTGATCGTCGGATCTCGCTCGGGGCTTTCTCTGTCTGCCGTTGGGGCTGATGCCTGCGACAGATCGCCTCAAGCACCCGCCGCTATGGTATCGCTCTCCTTAACCCATTCTGTTTTATCGATTCTAATCCTGAAGACACCTCGCATTTTTGTGGCGTAATTGTTTAATGATTTAATTATTTAACTTTAATTTATCTCTTTATCGCAATTATGACGACAAGCTGGATTATTTTTGAAATCTTGTCCTAACAAATAACGCCGACTGACAAGAAATTAATTATTACTTTTCCTAATTAATCCCTCAGAAATCCTGACCTTAAGCTATGATTATCAGGGCTCAGGGTACCGTTAGCGCTTACAGCCGTCAAAAACTCATCTCACCGCTGATGGCGCAAATCCTTTAATTGCTCGTAAAAAACGAGTTATTCCTACACTATAATCTGATTTTAACAATGATTCGTGCGGGTAAAATCGTAAAAACAATCTATTCACCTGAAAGAGAAATAAAAAGTGAAACATCTGCATCGATTCTTTAGCAGTGATGCCTCGGGAGGCGTTATTCTTATCATTGCCGCTATCCTGGCGATGATGATGGCCAACAGCGGCGCAACCAGTGGATGGTGTCACGACTTTCTGGAGACGCCGGTTGAGCTCCGGGTTGGTTCACTCGAAATCAACAAAAACATGCTGTTATGGATAAATGACGCGCTGATGGCGGTATTTACCTGTTAGTCGGTCTGGAAGTTAAACGTGAACTGATGCAAGGATCGCTAGCCAGCTTACGCCAGGCCGCGTTTCCAGTTATCGCCGCTATTGGTGGGATGATTCTGGCATTACTCTATCTGGCCTTTAACTATGCCGATCCGATTACCCGCGAAGGGTGGGCGATGCCGGCGGCTACTGACATTGCCTTTGCACTTGGTGTGCTGGCGCTGTTGGGAAGTAGTATTCCGTTAGCGCTGAAGATCTTTTGATGGCTCTGGCTATTATCGACAATCTTGGGGCCATCACTATCATCGCATTGTTCTACACTAATGACTTATGGATGGCCTCTCTTGGCGTCGCGGCTGTAGCGATTGCGGTACTCGCGGTATTGAATCTGTGTGGTGTACGCCGCACGGCGTGTATATTCTGGTTGGCGTAGTGTTGTGGACTGCGGTGTGAAATCGGGGGTTCACGCAACCCTGGCGGGGTAATTTCGGCTTCTTTATTCCTTTGAAAGAGAGCATGGCATTCTCCAGCGAAGCGACTGGAGCATGTTTACACCCGTGGGTGGCGTATCTGATTTTGCCGCTGTTTGCATTTGCTAATGCTCGCATTCTCACTGCAAGGGTCACGCTGGATGGCTTGACCTCCATTCTGCCATTCGGGGATCATCGCTGGCTTGCTGATTGGCAACCCTGGGGGTAGCTCTGTTCTGCTGGTTGGCGCTGCGTTGAACTGGCGCATCTGCCTGAGGGAACGACTATGGCGCAATTATGGCGGTGGGATCCTGTGGGTGTAGGTTTTCTATGTCTATCTTTATTGCCGCCTGGCCTTGGTAGCGTAGATCCAGAACTGATTAACTGGGCGAAACTGGGTATGCTGGTCGGTCTGTCTCTTCGGCGGTAATTGGATACAGCTGGTTACACGTTCGGTTGCGTCCGTCGGTTTGACGGACAGTTTACCGGGGAGCCATAAACGGCTCCCTTTTCATTGTTATAGGGAGGGAAATGACATGTCTCATATAAATCAACCACTTGTATTACTTCTGGCATCTCTATAAAGAAGGTTCCGTGGTTGGCGCAGCGGAGGCGCTTTATTTAACTCCACAAACCGTTACCGGACGATCCGGGCTCTGGAAGAGCACCTGCCAGGCAAATTGTTTAGCGCAAGGGACGTGGTATCGAACCCAGCGAGCTGGGAGAACTGGTCTATCGCTATGCCGATAAATGTGCAGCCTAAGCAGGAAATGCTGGATATTGTGAACTATCGCAAAGAATCCAATTTATTGTCTTGACGTTGGCGTGGCTGATGCACTTTCCAAACGCCTGGTCGTAGCGTGCTGAATGCTGCCGTGGTAAAGGCGAGCCGATTCCTCTTCGCTGCTTCGAATCCACCCACGAAATGCTACTGGAGCAATTAAGCCAGCATAAACTGGATATGATCATTTCCCGACTGTCCGATAGACTCTACACAGCGGAAGGCCTGCTTCTGCGGTAGAATTGGCGAATGTGGCGTGACTTGTGGTGTCAAATCCACCGCCGAAAAACCTCCCGGCTTGTCTGGAAGAGCAGCAACTTTAATTCAGGGCGACGTTCAATGTTAGGGCACGAATTGCTTAACTGGTTTAACTCGCCGGGATTAAACGTAGAATCCTCGGCGAGTTGATGATGCCGCGTTGATGAACTTTTTGGTGCAATGCAACGCGATCGTTGCCCCAACGCTTTATGCATATGACTTTTATGCCGATAAAACTGTCGTAGAAATTGGTCGCGTCGAGAATGGATCGAAGAGTTCCATGCTATTTTTGCTGAGCAGATATTCGGCACCCGGCGGTAACGAATCCCAATACGGATTCCTCTCGCTTTTTCGTCCAGCGGCACGTTAATCGGCTGCCCCAATTTGAAGTGGAGGAGATCGATCAGTTGTACACAACCACGATTGGACTCAGCTCATTTTTGCCCGCTAAACATCTGTTCCATATCTCCGCGGGCGAATCAAATAAGAGGAATCTAATTACTTCCTTCATCGGGGAATATAATAGAAAAAGAGTAGTAATTGCTTTTACCATACTGGATTTCATTCGTACCATCATTGGAGAGTTGAAAGCCTACTTAGCCCGCACCGTCCTCACTGTTTTCTAACTCATTTTTTAATATGCTGACCTGACTACCTGTATCGTCACTGGTTCAAAGTAATATTCAACATCACTCGGTTCAAAAACTAATTCATTTTTATAGCCTGGATGCAGTCAAATCTTATATGATGAAACTGATAATTTTCGGTAATGACTCCAACTTACTGATAGTGTTTTATGTTCAGATAATGCCCGATGACCTTGTCATGCAGCTCCACCGATTTTGAGAACGACAGTGACTTCCGTACCAGCCTTGCCAGATGTTGTCTCAGATTCAGATTATGTCGCTCAATGCGCTGAGTGTAACGCTTGCTGATAACGTGCAGCTTTCCCTTCAGGCGTGATTCATACAGCGGCCAGCCATCCGTCATCCATACCACGACCTCAAAGGCCGACAGCAGGCTCAGAAAACGCTCCAGTGTGGCCAGAGTGCGTTCACCGAAGACGTGCGCCACAACCGTCCTCCGTATCCTGTCATACGCGTAAAACAGCCAGCGCTGACGTGATTTAGCACCGACGTAGCCCCAATGTTCGTCCATTTCAGCGCAGACAATCACATCACTGCCCGGTTGTATGCGCGAGGTTACCGACTGCGGCCTGAGTTTTTTAAGTGACGTAAAACCGTGTTGAGGCCAACGCCCATAATGCGTGCACTGGCGCGACATCCGACGCCATTCATGGCCATATCAATGATTTTCTGGTGCGTACCGGGCTGAGAGGCGGTGTAAGTGAACTGTAGTTGCCATGTTTTACGGCAATGAGAGCAGAGATAGCGCTGATGTCCGGCAGTGCTTTTGCCGTTACGCACCACGCCTTCAGTAGCGGAGCAGGAAGGACATCTGATGGAAATGGAAGCCACGCAAGCACCTTAAAATCACCATCATACACTAAATCAGTAAGTTGGCAGCATTACCTACAAGGTCTAATGAGGAGATATTTATGAATGGTTAAAGTATATAGGAATTTAATTCAAAAATAGAGTGGTCTTAAGTTTAATACCTCAATGTGTATCACAATATCCATATTCTTTGTGGGGGAGTCTGGAGATTGAGTAGATATTCTTGTTCAGAATGTATCAGCCGATGGTTCTACGATTCTTAAGCCACGAAGAGTTCAGATAGTACAACGGCATGTCTCTTTTGACTATCTGGCAACCGGCAGTGTGTTCTCTCACGCATCACAAAAGCAGCAGGCATAAAAAAACCCGCTTGCGCGGGCTTTTTCACAAAGCTTCAGCAAATTGGCGATTAAGCCAGTTTGTTGATCTGTGCAGTCAGGTTAGCCTTATGACGTGCAGCTTTGTTTTTGTGGATCAGACCTTTAGCAGCCTGACGGTCCACGATCGGTTGCATTTCGTTAAATGCTTTCTGTGCAGCAGCTTTGTCGCCAGCTTCGATAGCTGCGTCTCCTTTCTTGATGAAAGGACGCATCATAGAGCGACGGCTTGCGATTATCTTACGAGCCTTTTCAGACTGAATGGCGCGCTTCTTAGCTGATTTGATATTAGCCAAGGTCCAACTCCCAAATGTGTTCTATATGGACAATTCAAAGGCCGAGGAATATGCCCTTTTAGCCTTCTTTTGTCAATGGATTTGTGCAAATAAGCGCCGTTAATGTGCCGGCACTCGTTACGTAGTGATGGCGCAGGATTCTACCAGCTTGCGGGGTGTGAATACAGCTTTTCCGCGATAAAAATTGCAGCAGGCGGTCAGTTTCTTCCCGTGATTTGCTCCATGGCAATGAAAAGCCACTTCTTTCTGATTTCGGTACTCAATCGCCGGTTAACCTTGACCGCTGTACAAGGTATACTCGGACGATTTTCACTGTTTTGAGCCAGACATGAAGCTGATACGCGGCATACATAATCTCAGCCAGGCCCCGCAAGAAGGGTGTGTGCTGACTATTGGTAATTTCGACGGCGTGCATCGCGGTCATCGCGCGCTGTTACAGGGCTTGCAGGAAGAAGGGCGCAAGCGCAACTTACCGGTGATGGTGATGCTTTTTGAACCTCAACCACTGGAACTGTTTGCTGGGGATGAAGCCCCGGCAGAGACTGACCGGCTGCGGGAAGAGCTCCTCTACCTTGCAGAGTGTGGCGTTGATTAGGTGCTGTGGGTGCATTTGACAGGCGTTTCACGGCCATAACCGCGCAAAAGTCCGTCGCAATCGTCTGGTCAAACATTGCGCGTAAAATTTCTTGCCGTCGTGATGGTTTCCGCTTTGGCGCTGGTCAGTGAAGGCGATTTCTTGTTCTGCGGAAGAGCTGGCATGGAATACGGCTTCAATCACCAGTACGCAAACTTTTTGCGAAGGTGGCGTGCGCATCGGCCAGCACCGCCGTGCGTCAGGCCCTCTCCGATCCCAATCTGGCTCTGGCAGAGATTCCTGGGGCACCCGCTTGCCGTCTCGGGCGTGTCTGGTCCACGGTCATGGTCCCGGCGCACTATAGGTTTCCCGACGGCGAATGTACCGCTGGGCCGTGAGGTTTCCTGGGTGAAAGGGGTTTATGCGGTGGATTCCTCGGCCTCGGTGAAAAGCCGTTACCCGGCGTGGCAAACATCGAACACGCCCAACGAGTACCGGTATTCACCAGCAGCTGGAAGTGCATTTGTTAGATGTTGCAATGGACCTTTACGAGTCACCATATACCGGTAACTATGGTTAAAAAAATACGCAATGAGCAGCGATTGCGTCGCTGGACGAACTGAAAGCGCAGATTGCACGTGATGAATTAACCGCCCGCGAATTTTTTGGGCTAACAAAACCGGCTTAAGCCTGTTATGTAATCAAACCGAAATACGGAACTTAGGAAAATATGATGAGTGACTATAAATCAACCCTGAATTTGCCGGAACAGGATTCCCGATACGTGGCAATCTCGCCAAGCGCAAACCGGAATGCTGGCACGTTGGACTGATGAGGATGATCTCTACGGCATCATCCGTGCGGCTAAAAGGGCAAAAAAACCTTCATTCTCTGCCATGATGGCCCTCCTTATGCGAATGGCAGCATCATATTGGTTGACTCGGTTAACAAGATTCTGAAAGACATTATCGTGAAGTCCAAAGGGCTTTCCGGTTATGACTCGCCGTATGTGCCTGGCTGGGACTGCCACAGTTGTCCAATCGAGCTGAAAGTCGAGCAAGAATACGGTAAGCCGGGTGAGAAATTCACCGCCGCCGAGTTCCGCGCCAAGTGCCGCGAATACGCGGCGACCCAGGTTGACGGTCAACGCAAAGACTTTATCCGTCTGGGCGTGCTGGGCGACTGGTCGCACCCGTACCTGACCATGGACTTCAAAACTGAAGCCAACATCATCCGCGCGCTGGGCAAAATCATCGGCAACGGTCACCTGCACAAAGGCGCGAAGCCAGTTCACTGGTGCGTTGAGCTGCCGTTCTGCGCTGGCGGAAGCGGAAGTTGAGTATACAACAAAGCTCCTCCGTCCATCGACGTTGCTTTCCAGGCAGTAAATCAGGATGCACTGAAAGCAAAATTTGCCGTAAGCAACGTTAACGGCCAAATCTCGCTGGTAATCTGGACCACCACGCCGTCGACTCTGCCTGCCAACCGCGCAATCTCTATTGCACGGGAATTGAGGACTATCCACTGGTGCGGGTGGAGGTCGCAGGCCGTGATTCTCAGCAAAGAATACCATTTGAAGGCGTCATGCAGCGTATCGGCGTAACCATTACACCATTCTCGGCGACGAGGTCCAGAGCTGAGCTGCTGCGCTTTACCCGTCCGTTCTATCGGCTTCGACGTTCCGGCAATCCTCGGCGATCACGTTACCCTCGGATGCCGGTACCGTTGGTGCGCACCCGCGCCTGGCCACGCCCGGACAGCTATGTGATCGGTCAGAAATACGGCCTGGAAACCGCTAACCCGGTGGCCCCGGACCCACGTCTCCCCGGGCGCTTATCCGACGTGATGGCGTGAACGTCTTCGAAGCGAACGAGATCATCGTTGCGCTGCTGCAGGAAAAAGGCGCCGCTGCACGTCAGAAATGCAGCACGGCTCTGGTGCTGCTGGCGTCACAAAACGCAGCTCATTTCTTTCCGCGCGACGCCGCAGTGGTTCGTCAGCATGGATAGGAAAGGTCTGCGTGCGCAGTCACTGAAGGGATCGAAAGGCGTGCAGTGGATCCCGGACTGGGCCGGCGCGTATCGAGTCGATGGTTGCTAACCGTCCTGACTGGTGTATGCTCCCGTCAGCGCAGGGCGGTGTACCGATGTCACTGTTCGTGCACGAACACAGGGAAGGCTGCATCCGCGTACCCTTGAACTGATGGCGATAAACGCGTTGAAGTCGATGGCGTCCAAGCGTGGTGGGATCACAATGTAAAGAGAATCCTGGGCGACGAGCCTAATGAGTCGAGTGAAAGTGCCAGAAAACATTCGATGTATCGTTTGACTCCAGATCTACCCACTCTTCTGTTGTTGACGTGCTAGAAAGTGCCTTTCACGCGGCGGACATGTATCTGGAAGGTTCTGACCAACACCGCAGCTGGTTCATGCCTAATGATCTCCACCGCGATGAAGGGTAAAGCGCCGTATAGTCGGGTCTGACCCACGGCTTTACCATGGATAGTCGCGGCCGCAAGATGTCTAAAATCCATCGCAATCCATTTTCACCACAGATGTGATGAACAAACTGGGCGCGGATATCTGCGTCTGTCGGTGGCATCAACCAGCTACACGGTGAAATGGCCGTTTCTGACGAGATCCTGAGAACGTTGCCTGCCGATAGCTCTGGTCGTATCCGTAACACCGCGCGCTTACCTGCTGGCAAACCTTGAACGGTTTTGATCCAGCAAAAAGATATGGTGAAACCGGAAGAGATGGTGGTACTGGATGGCTGGGCCGTCAGTTATGCGAAAGCGGCACGGGAAGACATCCTAAGGCGTACGAAGCATACGATTTACCACGAGAGTCGTACGGCGTCTGATGCGCTTCTGCTCCGTTGAGATGGGTTTGCCTCGACGTCATCTGGGACCGTGGGTGGCCGCCGGCGTGCGGTCGTCGTGGCTGCCAGACTGCGCTATATCACATCGCAGGAAGCGCTGGTGCGCTGGATGGCACCGATCCTTCTACCTCACCGCTGATGAAGTGTGGGGCTGCTGCCGGGCGACATTTGAAAACCGTCTTAGCCGGTAAGTGGTACGAAGGCCTGTTGGCCTGGCGAACAGTGAAGCGATGAACGATGCGTTCTGGACGAGGCTGTTGAAAGTCCGTGGCGAAGTGAACAAAGTAGTTGAGCAAGCGCGTGCCGACAAGAAAGTGGTGGCTCGCTGGAAGCGGCAGTAACCTTGTATGCAGAACCGGAACTGTCGGCGAAACTGACCGCGCTGGGCGATGAATTACGGATTTGCTATCTAACCTGCCGGCGCTGCCAGTTGCGAGTTTCTAACGACGCACCTGCTGATGCTCAGCAGAGCGAAGTACTCGAAAGGGCTGAGAGTCGCGCTCAGTAAAGCCGAAGGTGAGAAGTGCCCGCGCTGCTGGCACTCCAGCCAGGATGTCGCAAGGTGGCGGAACACGCAGAATCTGCGGCCGCTGTGCTGGGCGGATGGCGCGGTGACGAGGCGGCAGCTTGCCTGATGAGTCGATCAATCTGTTCAACAGGGCTACGCTGGCTGTGGCTGGTGGTGGTGGTACTCATTATGAATCTGGGCAGCAAATACCTGATCCTCCAGAAGCTTGCTCTGGGGGATACGGTCCCGCTGTTCCCGTCGCTTAATCTGCATATGCGCGTAACTATGGCGCAGCGTTTCTTTTTTTTGCGATAGCGGCGGCTGGCGGCGTTTTCCGGTATTGCGATTGGTATTAGCGTGATCCTGGCAGTGATGATGTATGGCTGGGAAGGCATCGCAGAAGCTAAACGATATCGCTTACGCGCTGATTATTGGCGGCGCGCTGGGCAACCTGTCGACCGCCTGTGGCACGGCTTGGTTGTCGATATGATGACTTCTACGTCAGCGACTGGTAACTCGCCACCTTCGACCTTGCCGATCCTCCCATCTGTGCTGGTGCGGCACTGATTGTGCTTGAAGGTTTTTTGCCTTCTGACAAAAAACGATAATAAAGCCTGCCGGATGCGATGCTGAGCGCATCTTATCCGGCCTAACTGCTGCGAAATCGTAGCCGGATAAGGCGTTTTACGCCTTTGCATCCGGCCAACCCTTAATCTAAGAGCAAACCTGCATGTCTCAATATCTACGAGCAATAGCGCCGTAGCCGTGCACTTCACGCTAAAACTGGACGATGGCACCACCGCCGAGTCTACCCGCAACAACGGTAAACCGGCGGCTCTGTTGCACCTGGGTGATGCTTCTCTTTCTGAAGGGCTGGAGCAACGCTGCTGGGGCTGAAAAGTGGGCGATAAAACCACCTTCTCGTTGGAGCCAGATGCGGCGTTTCGTGCCGTCACCGGACCTGATTCAGTACTTCTCCCGCCGTGAATTTATGGATGCAGGCGAGCCAGAAATTGGCGCAATCATGCTTTTTACCGCAATGGATGGCGGTCGATGCCACGGCGTGATCCGCCGAAATTAACGGCGCTCCATTACCGTTGATTTCAACCATCCGCTGGCCGGGCAAGCCGTTCGTTTGGATGCTCCTGAAGTGCTGGAAATGATCCGGCACTGGAGGCGTAACATGCAGATCCTGTTGGCCAACCCGCCGTGACTTTTGCCGGGTGCAGCCGCTGTCGGCATTGTTGAAAAACGCGCTGCGCCGGTGCCGGCGCACCGTCATATGTCCGTCACGAAGTGGTACATCTCCGCTATGTGGTCGATAGCTTTGCGTGAGCGTGGGGCTGTCTTTGAGCGGATTAGCGAAGTCACGGACAGCGCGATCCTGATTTTCTCCGCACACGGTGTTTCTCAGGCGGTCGTAACGAAGCAAAAAGTCGCGATTTGACGGTGTTTGATGCCGCCTGTCCGCTGGTGACCAAAGTGCATATGGAAGTCGCCCGCGCCAGTCGCCGTGGCGAGGATTTTTCTTGATGGTCACGCCGGGCACCCGGAAGTGGAAGGGACAATGGGCCAGTACAGTAACCCGGAAGGGGAATGTGTCTGGTCGAGAATCACCAGGACGATGTGGAAACTGACGGTCAAAAACGAAGAGAAGCTCTCCTTTATGACCCAGACCACGCTGTCGGTGGAGTGACGCGTCTAATGTGATCGACGCGCTGCGTAAACGCTTGCCGAAAATTGTCGGTCCGCGCAAAGATGACATCTGCTACGCCACGACTAACCGTAGGAAGCGGTCGCGCCATGGCAGGACGGCGGATTGTGTTGGTGGTCGGTTCGAAAAACTCCTCCAACTCCAGCCCGTCTGGCGGAGCTGGCCCAGCGTATGGGCAAACGCGTTTTTGATTTGACGATGCGAAAGAACATCCAGGAAGAGTCGTAAAGAGGTCAAATGCATAGGCGTGACTGCGGGCGCATCGGCTTCGGATATTCTCGGTGCAGAATCTGGTGGCACGTTTGCAGCAGCTGGGCGGTGGTGAAGCCATCCGCTGGAAGGCCGTGAGGAACATTGTTTTCGAAGTGCCGAAAGAGCTCAGTATCGATCCTCGTGAAGTCGATTAAGTCGTTCCGCGGCCTAAGTTATGCGAAAATGCCGGTCTTGTTACCGGCAACTTGTAGTGGAGAACGTGGTTGCCTATCTTCCTCGATACTCACCCCGGCATTGACGATGTCATCACCATTGCCGCCGCGATTTTTGCCCCCGAACTCGACCTGCAACTGATGACCACCGTCGCGGGTAATGTCTCGGTTGAGAAAACTACCCGCAATGCCCTGCAACTGCTGCATTTCTGGAATGCGGAGATTCCGCTCGCCCAGGGAGCCGCTGTGCCGCTGGTACGCGCACCGCGTGATGCAGCATCTGTGCACGGCGAATCGGGAATGGCTGGCTACGACTTTGTTGAGCACAACCGAAAGCCACTCGGGATACCGGCGTTTCTGGCGATTCGGGATGCCCTGATGCGTGCACCAGAGCCCGTTACCCTGGTGGCCATCGGCCCGTTAACCAATATTGCGCTGTTACTTTTACAATGCCCGGAATGTAAACCGTATATTCGTCGTCTGGTGATCATGGGCGGTTCTGCTGGTCGCGGCAACTGTACACCAAATGCCGAGTTTAATATCGCTGCCGATCCAGAAGCGGCTGCCTGTGTCTTCCGTAGCGGCATCGAAATTGTCATGTGCGGTCTGGATGTCACCAATCAGGCAATATTAACCCCTGACTATCTCGCTACTTTACCGGAGTTGAATCGCACCGGAAAACGCTTCACGCCCGTCTCAGCCACGACCCAGCGGGGAGCACCAAAGCGGCTTGCGAATGCACGATCCCGCGCCATCGCCGGTGCGCCCTGGACCTGTTCACTCTCAACCCTGTTTGGTGGCAGTGGAAACTGAGGGCGAATTTACCTCAGGCACGACGGTGGTTGATATCGACGGTTGCCTGGGCAAGCCAGCCAATGTACAGGTGGCATTGGATCTGGATGTGGAAGGCTTCCAGCAGTGGGTGGCTGAGGCGCTGGCTCTGGCGCTTGACTTGTCAGACGTCATCGCATGCAGTCATTCATCGACTCATGCCTTTCACTGTTATCCCTCCCTGTTTATCATTAATTTCGCATTATCTCAATGTTTTTGACTGGCGGCGTAGCGATGCGCTGGTTACTCTGAAAACGGTCTATGCAAATTAACAAAGAGAATAGCTATGGACGACGGTAACACTGCGTTGCCATCGCGGAGCCGGGGGCGTATGGCTGCCAGTTGATTCAGGCGGCGCTGGCATTAGAAGGCGTGCAGCGGCGCGGCGCTGGAGCGCGAAGGATTTCTTCTTTACTGGGCAGCGACGCCGGTGAGCTGGCCAGCTGGAGAGGTGTTACCGTGCAAAGCAGCCTCTATGTGAAAAAGATGATTTTGATGTGTTTATCGATTTTACCCGTCCGGAAGGTACGCTGAACCATCTCGCTTTTTGTCGCCAGCATGGCAAAGGGATGGTGATTGGCACTACGGGTTTGACGAAGCCGGTAAACAAGACCGTGACGCCGCTGCCGATATACGCGATTGTCTTCGCTGCCAATTTTAGCGTTGGCGCTACGTCAGCTCAAGCTGCTGGAGAAAGCAGCCAAAGTGATGGGTGACTACACCGATATCGAAATTATTGAGCACATCATAGACATAAAGTCGATGCGCCGTCAGGCACCGCACTGGCAATGGGAGCAGGCGATCGCCCACGCCCTTGATAAAGATTTAAAGATTGCGCCGGTCTACAGTCGTGAAGGCCACACCGGTGAACGTGTGCCTGGCACCATCGGTTTTTGCCACCGTGCGTGCAGGTGACATCGTCGGCCAAACACACCTTTACGTTTGCCGATATTGGCGAGCGTCTGGATATACTACCCATAAGGCGTTTAGCCGTATGACATTTGCTAACGGCGCGGTAGATTTCTTGGCTTTGTGGTTGAGTGGTAAGGAAGTGGTTCTTTTGATATGCGAGATGTACTTGATCTCTCAATAATTTGTAACCACAAAATATTTGTTATGGTGCAAAAATAACACATTTAATTTATTCATTATAAAGGGCTTTAATTTTTAGCCCTTTTATTTTTGGTGTTATGTTTTTAAATTGTCTATAAGTGCCAAAAATTACATGTTTTGTCTTCTGGTTTTGTTGTTTTAATGTAAATTTTGACCATTTGGTCCACTTTTTTCTCCGCTTGTTTTTGATTCATGTATCTTCTCGCTGCGCAAGCGTTTTCCAGAACAGGTTAGATGATTTTTTGTCTGCTCATGCCTGTAAAACATGCATGAGCCACAAAATAAGATAAAAAATCCCGCCATTAAGTCTACTTTCTTCAGCGCCCATATCTCCAGAATGCTGCCGTTTGCCAGAAATTCGTCTAAAAGCACATTTTATTGATTTACGTCATCATTGTGAATTAATATGCAAATAAAAGCGAGTGAAATACTCCTGGAGGGTGTTTTGATTAGTCAGCGCGCTGATTGGTCTTGCAAGACGGAACCCAGGTTCACGGTCGGGCCATAGGGACAGGTTGGCGGTCGGGGAAGTCGTTTCAAAGGAACATCTTTAATGACCGGTTATCAAGAAATCCTCACGTTATCCTTCTGATTCTCGTCAAATCGTTACTCTTACTTATCCCCATATTGGCAAATGCTGCAACCAACGACGCCGATGAAGAACTTTTAGGTACATGCACAAGGTCTGGTGATTCTCGTGACCTGCCGCTGATTGCCAGCAACTTCCGTAATACCGAAGACCTCTCTTCTTATCTGAAACGCCATAACATCGTGGCGATTGCCGATATTGATACCCGTAAGCTGACGCGTTCACCGCGAGAAAGGCGCACAGAACGGCTGCATTATCGCGGGCGATAACCCGGCACGCGGCGCTGGCGTTAGAAAAAGCCCGCGCGTTCCCGGTCTGACGGCATGCTATCCCGGCAAAAGAAGTGACCACCGCAGAAGCCTATAGCTGGACACAAGGGAGCTGGACGTTGACCGGTGGCCTGCCAGAAGCGAAAAGAAGACGAAGCGCCGTTCCACGTCGTGGCTTATGATTTTCGGTGCCAGCGCAACATTCTGCGGATGCTGGTGGATAGAGGCTGTCGCCTGACCATCGTTCCGGCGAAACTTCGGCTGATGGGGTGCGCAACGGTTCAACGGCATCTTCCTCTCCAGCGGTCCTGCCAACCTGGCCCGCGGCGATTACGCCATTACCGCCATCCAGAAATTCTCGAGTCCGATATTCCGGTATTGGCATCTGTCCTGGTCATCAGCTGCTGGCGCTGGCGAGCGGTGCGAATACTGTCAAATGAAATTTGGTCACCACGGCGGCAACCATCCGGTTAAAGATGTGGAGAAAAACGTGGTAATGATCACCGCCCAGAACCACGGTTTTGCGGTGTATGACGCATGTTACCTCAAACCTGCGTGTCACGCATAAATCCCGTTCGACGGTACGTTACAGGGCATTCATCGCACCGATAAACCGGCATTCAGCTTCTGGGGCACCCTGAGCCAGCCCTGGCCCACACGACGCCACACCGTCCTCGACCACTTTATCGAGTGGATTAAGCAGTACCGTAAAACCGCTAAGTATTCAGGAGTAAAAGAGCCATGCCAAAAAGTACAGATATAAAAAGTATCCTGATTCTGGTGGGGCCGATTGTTATCGGTTAGGCGTGTGAGTTTGATGACTCTGGCGCGCAGCGTGTAAAGCCCTGCGCTAATAGGGTTACCGCGTCATTCTGGTGAACTCCAACCCGGCGACCATCATGCACCTACCTGGGATGGCTGACTAACCCATCGAGCCGATTCACTGGGAAGTTGTACGCAATATTATTGAAAAGAGCGCCCGGACGCGGTGCTGCCAACGATGGGCGGTCAGACGGCGCTGAACTGCGCGCTGGAGCTGGAACGTCAGGCGCGTTGGAAGAGTTCGGTGTCACCATGATTGGTGCCACTGCCGATGCGATCTGATGAAGCAGAAGACTGCTGTCGTTTCGACGTAGCGATGAAGAAATTGGTCTGGGAAACCGCGCGTTCCGGTATCGCACACACGATGGAAGCGCTGGCGGTTGCCGCTGACGTGGGCTTCCCGGCGGATGATTCGCCGATCCTTTACCATGGTGGTAGCGGTGGCGGTATCGCTATAACCGTGAAGAGTTTGAAGTAATTCGTGCCCGCGGTTGGATCTCTCTCCGACCAAAGAGTTGCTGATCGATGAGTCGCTGATTGGCTGGAAAGAGTACGAGATGGAAGTGGTGCAGAAACGAGACCGCATCATCGTCGAAAACTTCGATGCGATGGTACTTCCACACCGGTGACTCCATCACGTCGGCCAGCCAAACGCTGACCGACAAAGATATTAAATCATGCGAAATGCCTCGATGGCGGTGCTGTGCTAAATGGCGTTGCAAACCGGCGGTTCCAACGTTCAGTTTGCGGTGAACCCTGAAAAACGGTCGTCTGATTGTTATCGAAATGAACCCACGCGTGTCCCGTTCTTCGGCGCGGGCGCTCAAAAGCGACCGGTTTCCCATCGCGAAAGTGGCGCGAAACTGGCGGTGGGTTGGACCCTGCACTAAGTCGACGAACGTCACATCACGGTGGATGATCCGCTCCAGCTGTCCATCATGATCTGGTCATGCAATCCTCGCTTCAACTTCAAAAATTTGCTGGTGCTAACGACCCGTCTACGTCACTCAGATGAAATCGGTTGGCGAAGTGATGGCGATTGGTCTCACTACAGCAGGATCCCTGCAAAAGCGCTGCGCGGCCTGGAAGTCGGTGCGATCGGATCCACCTGAAAGTGAGCCTGATGACCCGGAAGCGTTAACCAAAATCCGTCGCGAACTCAAAGACGCAGGCGCAGATTGATCTGGTACATCGCCGATGCGTTCCGTGCGGGCCTGTCGGTGACGGCGTCTTCAACCTGACCAACAACTGCTGGTCCCGGTAAGATCCAAGAGTGGTGCGTCTGGAAGAGAAAGTGGTGGAGTGGGCATCACACTGGCCTGAACGCTCAATTCTGCTGTAGCTGAAACGCAAAGGCTTTGCCGATGCGCGTCTCGGCAAAACTGGCGGGCGTGCGCGAAGCGGATGCAAGCGGCCGCGACCAGTATGACCTGCACCCGGTTTATAAGCGCGTGGATACCTGTGCGGCAGTCGCCACTCCCACCGCTCAACATGTACTCCACTTATGAAGAAGAGTGCGAAGCGAATCCGTCTACCGACCTCTGAAAAATCATGGTTCTCGGCGGTGGCCGAACCTGTATCGGTCAGGTATCGATTCGACTCACCGCCGCGTACACGCCTCGCTGGCGCTGCGCGAAAGAACGGTCACGAAACCATTACGGTGAACTGTAACCCGGAAACCGTCTCCACCGACTACGACACTTCGCATCGCCCTCTACTTCGAGCCGGTAACGCTGGAGACGTGCTAGAAATCGTGCGTATTTGAGAAGCCAAAGGCGTTATCGTCTTCAGTACGGCGGTCAGACCCCGCTGAACTGGCGCGCGCGCTGGAAGCTGCTCGGCGTACCCGCTGACTCCGGCCACCCCGGATGTGATCCACCGTGCAGAAGACCGTGAACGCTTCCAGCATGCGGTTGAGCGTCTGAAACGAAACAACCGGCGAGCGCCACCGTTACCGCTATTGAAATGGCGGTAGAGAAGGCGAAAGAGATTGATGGCTGGTGGTACGTCGTCTTGACGTTCGGCGGTCGGGCGATGGAAATCGTCTATGACGAAGTGTACCTGCGTCGCCACTCCCAGACGGCGGTCAGCGTGTCTAACGATGCGCAGTGTTGCTCGGATCACTCCTGCATTACGCGGTAGAAGTTACGTGGACGCCATCTGCGACCTCGCGAAATGGTGCTGATTGGGGGCATCATGGAGCACATCGAGCAGGCGGGCGTGCACTCCGGTGACTCCGCATGTTCTCTGCCAAGCCTACACCTTAGGAAATTCAGGATGTGATGCGCCAGCAGGTGCAGAAACTGGCCTTCGAATTGCAGGTGCGCGGTCTGATGAACGTGCAGTTTGCGGTGAAAAACAACGAAGTCTACCTGATCGAAGTCAACCCCGCGCGCGGCGCGTACCGTTCCGTTCGTCTCCCAAGCCACCGGCGTACCGCTGGCAACGGCGGCGCGTGTGATGGCTGGCAAATCGCTGGCGCAGCAGGGCGTAACCAAAGAAAGTGACCGCCAGGCACCACTCGGTGAAAGAAGTGGTGCTGCCGTTTAATAATTTCCCGGGTGTTGACCCGCTGTTAGGGCCAGAAATGCGCTCCACCGGGAAGTGATGGGCGTGGGCCGCACCTTCGCTCAAGCGTTTGCCAAAGCGCAGCTGGGCAGCAACTCCACCATGAGAACATGGTCGTGCGTCGCTTTCCGTGCGCGAAGGCGATAAAGAACGCGTGGTGGACCTGGCGGTAAACCTGCTGAAACAGGGCTTCGAGCTGGATGCGACCGACGGCACGGCGATTGTGCTGGGCGAAGCGGGCATTAATCCGCGTCTGGTGAACAAGGTGCATGAAGGCCTGCTCCGACATTCAGGACCGCATGAAGAATCGCGAATATACCTACATCATCAACACCACTTCAGGCCGTCGTGCTGATCGAAGGTCCCGCGCGATCCGTCGCAGTGCGCTGCAGATAAGCGGGATCACGACACCACCCTTAGCGGCGGTTTCGTCATCCGCGATGGCGCCTAATGCCATGCTGACCCGGAAAGTAATTTCGGCGCAGGAAACGCACGTGCAATTTAAATAATAGCGTGTCATGGCGGTATTTTTCATCTGCTAATTTGATTGAATAAACTAATACGGTTCTCTCATGAGGACCGTTTTTTTGCCCATTAAGTAAATCTTTTGGGGAATCGATATTTTTGATGACATAAGCAGGATTTAGCTCACCATCGACGGTGAAGTTGTAGATATACTCGATATATCCACAATTTTAATATGGCCTTGTTTAATTGCTTCAAAACGAGTCATAGCCAGAGTTTTAATTTGTGAAACTGGAGTTCGTATGCGCGAAGGATATGTTGAAAACCACTCTACTTGTTAATCGCCTGATGGATGATGGCTGAAAATCGGTGGGTGATAGCAAGAGAGATTCTCATTCGTTTCGATATTGAACACAGCAAGGCGGTTAATACCCTAAACTTATATTCTTGTCGGAAAGTCGGAGAAAGAAGCTGCGAAGTTAGACGATCCGCAGAAGCTGGAGGGTCGGACGCCAGTGCCAGCGACTGGTAAGTGGTCATATCGATGAGCAAATTTACGCGTGCCTGCGCAATAACAGCCGGATAAATTAGTCGGCGTAGAAAGATGCCCCGGCGATTCTGCTCGTCCGCTCACGGAACTTAACCGCGAGCAGAAGTGGCAGATGACGTCGTCAAAGAGATGCGCTTGTCTAATTTTATCTCGTTGATACCCTAACGTTTCCTGCTCACAGATGCGACGTTGTAGCATTCTTATCCAGTACGCGCCCGCATCCGGCAAGATCACCGTTCAGGCGTCACATCCGTCGTCCCGGAAACGGGGCGATTTTCTCCACTTCGCCAGCTCGGCCGCGTTTCATGTAACGATACACTACAGCGCCCTGACAAAATTCCTGATACTTTTGGTATTCAACGTTTTCGATGTAACTCGTCGTCACGAACATTGCGTACAGCGCGGGGCTGGCGTACCCATCAACAACTGGCGTTTCTCGCCGCGAAAGCCCGCTTTGACAAAGCTCATGGCGGCAACGCCGCCAATGACCGCGCCATCCATCGTCGATCCGACCAACGCATCGCCACCAATCAAACAACCATGAGGATCGCTCGCCTGCCTTGTTCTCCCCAACGATAGTGTCAGTGTCCGCAGTAGCCATGATAACGCAGCCATCCTGAAATTTGGCTCCCGCTTGCACGATTAACTGCCCGTAGTCACCACGCAAGCGCGGCCAGTGGGCCGATGTAGACACCGGCTCCCACACGACATTGCCAAATCAAGACGGCACGGGATGTAACGCCGTCGGGTGAACCACCGGAATTAACCCCTCAAAGGCGCAGAGCTCACGGTTGTTACGTCCTTTCCACACCTGCATCGCGCTTCTCGGCAATGTGCAGCGGCCCTTCACGGATCTTCCGATGCAGAACCGATGGATAGTGTTTGAACACGAGCTGCTCGAGATAGCGATACGCTTCTCTACCGGCATTTCGCTGGCGGCGGTGGTAGATTCTCTTCAGCGCCGCAATCGCCAGCGGGGTGCTGTTAACCAGCTGCTGAGCCAGTTCGCGGGCGTTATCCATCAGTTCCGCCTGGCTAATCACGCGGTTGACTATCCCCCAACGCAGCGCCTCTTCTGGCGCCCTTCTCTGCCGGTTATGACCATTTCATTGACGATGTGGCAGGCGGCAGGATTCTTCGGCAGACGCAGCACACCGCCGCTGTCAGGAACGATGCCCGAGTTGGCTTCCGGCAGGGCGAAGTGGCGCTACGGCACAAACAATAAAATCTGCCGCCAGCGCCAGTTGAAAACCGCCGCCAAAGGCGTAGCCGTTCACAGTGGCGCGATAACCGGTTTGTCGAGATTGAAAAATTTCGGTTAATCCCGCAAAACCACCCGGGCCAAAGTCAGCATCCGGTGCTTCGCCTTTGCTGCCGCTTTTAAATCCCAGCCCGCGGAAAAGTAATCTTCTCCCGTACTGGTAATAATGGCGACACGTAATTGCGGATCGTCCTATGGAAATTTTAGAAATACTTCGCCCATTTCAAAGCTGGTTTTTGCATCTAGAGCATTTGCTTTTGGAAATTATTTAAATAAATTTCCAGAATTGATCATTGCGGGTCAGATGTAATGATTCACGATTTCCTTTTTCATTTTTGCTTTTTCAGGGACGACAACATCCTGCTATAACTTTATATCGTTTTAGCGTGATCATCAGCCTGCAGGGCAGTCCCTGCCGTTTCATTTATTTCAGATTCTTTCTGATTATTTTCCCCAGCAATTACGTGGCAATATTTTTTCTGATCTCCAGGTAAGAGGGACTTTAATTTCGCCATATTTTGTTCGCAGAAGCGGAAAAATTCCTTCGCTCAATGTTTCACCTTCATTCAGCACCACAAATGCTTTGATGGCTTCATCTCGGCGAATCCAATCTTTAATACCCACAACCACGATATCCTAATTTTTGGATGGGTGGCGACGTAGTTTTTTTCAGCTCCACGCAGGAGACATTCTCGCCACCACGTTTTTATTATATTGCAGCGGCGATCGACCAAATAAAAAAAGCCCTCTTCGTCGCAGTATCCGGTATCGCCGGTATGCAGCCAGCCGTCGGCTTCCAGCACTTTCGCAGTGGCTTTCGGGTTGAGAAGATCTTTTCCTCAAGATGGTTTTCCCTGGGTCGCTTTTAATATAGATTTTACCGATCTCACCTGCCGGAGCGGGCGATCGTGATCGTCGTGCATTTCCGCTCCGTAGCAAGTCCCGCCCCTACCAATCGACGGCCAGCGTCGTTTATCGCTAGGGCGATTGCCGATAATGCCAACAATGGTTTCCGTCATCCCATAAGACGTCAGCAAGCGAACGCCGAAGCGTTCACAAACGGATCTTTTTCCTGCTCCACAAGTTGAGATAAAACATCACTTCCCAGCGGTGTTGCCGATTGTTCGCTGAAGGCGGCTGTACCATCAACGTCGGATCATCATCGGAATACATTCTTAATGGTGGCGCGGCACTTCTGTACCTGTCCCCAGACGCGCGGGCGCTGTATTTCTGGACCAGCACAAAGGTGGCCCCGGCAGAAGTCGCCATCGCCGCAGTACACGGCAATCGATACTAAACGCAGGCATTACCGTCAGGTAGACGTCATCGTCACGCAGTGCACATCTGCCAGGCGGAGTAATATCCAGCGAAGCGCAGGTTGAACTCGGTAATCACCACACCTTTCGGTCGGGGAGGTGGTGCCGGAGGTGAAGAGAATTTCCGCCGTATCGTCAGTCGATAGCGGCGGTGCATAGCACAAGGTGGCAGGTTGTCGATTTTTCAGTCAGTAAACGAACTCACGCCATCATCAGCGGAAGCGCCACATCGTCAGGCAAATGTGCCTGAATTCAGTGGCATTTCTCCGCCAAAATCTGTTGATACATAGGATAATAATTGCGACTTAACCACCAGCAGGAACGCCTGGTGATTCTGCAGGATCGACGTGTTTTCCTCTACAAACAGGCGGCGTTAATCGGCACTCATAGTCAATTTTTGCCAGCCGAACCAGCAATTATAATTCCGGCAGTTGTCCAGATGTAGTGCAACCTTGTCGCCTTTGCGAATCCCCAGCGTATAAAACAGGTTTGCCGTGCGGTTAATCTTCTGATTTAACTCAAGATAACTATACCGGTTAACGACTCCGCCGCTGGATTCACAAATCAGCGCCGTTTTATGACCGTATGTTGTAGATTGTCCGACATTTGACGTAGATGTTGTCCGCCAATGATATCCATTGCACCTCTATCCATTTTTGTTCGTTTGTTACTGGGCGGGCGCTAGTCGAGGCAAGCCGACTGACGCCACGTGTTTAGCTTGAACTTTGGCCAGACCTTCGCTGACCAACTCCTGAATGTCGTTTTCGCTGTAGCCATATTTTTCAAAATGGCAGCGTGTCCATGCCATGTGAGGCATTCCGCGCCAGATTTGTCCGGGGTCATTTTTGAATTTCGGCATGATGTTCGGCCCTTTGCAGGTGCGACCATCCATCGTTCGCCACGAGCGATTGATTCGCCAGCCACATACTGTGGATTGCTTTCCAGTTCCGTACGGTTAGGATCTTGCGTAGGCGATATTCAGTTCAGCAAAGCGTTTCTTTTACTTCCGCGATGGTATGTGTCGCCAGCCAGGCATTCAGTTTCTTCTTCAACCAGTGGGCCGTAAGGGCATCAGACGGCGGATAAGCTGAGTGCCTTCCGGATTTCTGGCGTGCCAGCAGATGTGCGAGGCCAAATACTCTTTAAAGCACTCTTCAATTGGGGTATGCCTACCAGTTCATCACGATGTAGCTGTTGTACATTTATACAGACCGCAACCGGCGTAGTAAGGATCTTCACCTTTGCTCATGCGCGGGCACATTTCGCCGCCGTTGAAGTAATCCATCAACGAGTACTGGCCCATACGCAGCATCACTTCATACATGGCGATGCTCTATACTTTCGCCTTTACCGGTTTCACGCGCTTTATGCAGTGCTGCCAGCGCCGCCGTGGTGGCGGTCAGGCCAGAAGTAATCGGCGGTATACGGGAGGAGGCATCGGCTGGTCAACATCACCGTTCTGAATCAGGTACCAACTGAAGGCCTGGTGATGGTGTTATAGGCCGAAGATTGGTGTACTGCTCGGCGCCGTACTGACCAAAACCGGACAGGTGAGCGATAACCAGTTTCGGGTTGTGCTGCCACAGTACTTCATCGGTAATGCACGACGGGCAAAGGCCGGACCTTTACTGGCTTCGATGAAGATATGGTGGTTTCCATTAATTTGAGAAACGCTTCGCGGCCTTCTTCTTTGAAAATATTTAACGACAGCGCGTGCAAATTGCGGCGGGAGAGCTGCGGGTACTTCGGTTGAACGCGAATGGTGTCGGCCCAGGCAACGTTCTCGATCGAGATAATTTCCGCACCCCATTCTGCGACATTTGCCGGCGAACGGCCGGCGATTTCGATACCGGAGAGACAACCGCAATCCGGCCGACGGGCCGATTTCGGCATGGGTGGATGATCTTTTATTAGCTCCTGAAAAATTTATGTAGCGCATGACTGCCGGATGCGGCGTAAACGCCATTCCGGCCTACATCGTGCTCCGTAGGCCTGATAAGACGCGTCAGCGTCGCGTCAGGCAGCGCACCGACTTAGCGGTATTGCTTCAGCACCGCACGACCCAGCGTCAGGATTTGCATTCGTCAGATTCCTCCGGAAACGGGGTCTACACGTAGGTCACGCCAGAAGCGGCTAATGCGGTGGTTGCCCGCAATCCGACACCGCCCAGCACCTGCATTGCGCTATCCACCACTTCAAATGCCGCATTGGCGCAGAAGTATTTGCACATCGCCGCATCGCCAGAGGTGATGGTGCCGTTGTCTGCTTTCCACGCTGCTTCATACAGCACGTTTTTCATGGAGTTTAATTTGATTGCCATGTGGGCGAACTTTCTGAATCAACTGGAAACGACCAATAGCCTCGCCGACTGCACGCGCCTGGTCGGCGAGCGCGCCGCATCTTCAAAAGGCGCACATCGCCGCAACCGTAGTTGGTCAGGGCTACCAGGAACGTTTCATGGTCGAACTCTTCTTTGACGCGGTTAAAGCCGTTACCTTCCCCACCGAACATGCTCTCTCCCGTCCAGTTCCACATCGTCAAAGGTGATTTCACAGCAAGGCATCCAGTACCAGACCTAGCTTCTCAATTGGTCACTTTGATGCCCGGTTTGCTCATATCAACAACTCATTCGGTGTACAGGCTTCGTCCGGCAGAAGCCCCGTCGCGCGCCATCACCACGATGTACGGGCGTAGGCGCTACTGGTAAGAAAACACTTACTACCATTTAAGATAAGATCTTAGCCATTTCTACGGGTATAAGTCGTTTTCAGGCTACCCACGCAACCTTGCAGCCCGCGCCGGTTCGGTAATCGCTGAGTTCCAGATCCTGCTTACCCGTGCCGGCGGAAAGCCATAAATCTTGTCGATTTGCTCTCTGCGCGCCTTCGCGCAGGAAGGTATTGAACCCGCCCGGCAACGGTAGATACAGAGGTCGGTGCCCCCAGACGTCCCAGCTCCATCCACACGGCGGCGAGTAACAAACCCCGCGTCCAGACCACCCAGGGATCAGCAGACTGTCGATACCCATCATCCGCCAGTGCTTTGACAAAACGTTCCGGGTAGACGTCGTCACGGTCGCACTCGGCAAAATAGGCCTCCCAGTTTTCGCTGGCCATCAGTTCGCGGATACCGGCGACAAACAGTTCCTGCTCATCATTTAAATTTAAATCCATCTTCAACCTCTTGATATTTTGGGGGTTAATTAATCTTTCCAGTTCTGTTTCGCGTCTTTAAATAAGGGAGAGCGTCACCATAATGTTGACGAGAACAGCGGGCATCCTCCGGCGATAATGGCGGTTTGAATCGGTTTCAGGCCGCCGAGCGCCAGCAGAACAATACCGATAATGCCAACCAGAATTGACCAACCGATACGCACCAGCAGCGGTGGTTCTTCACCATCGCGTACTTCGCGGCAAGTAGACATCGCCAGGGTATAAGAGCAGGCGTTAACCAGCGTAACGGTGGCAATAAAGCAGAGGATGAAGAAGCCCCACATGGTGGCGGTGCTGAGTGGCAGAGCGGCCCAGGTTTCGATGATGGCGCGCGCCACACCGTACTGTTCGATCAGATTTGGAATGTTGATGATGTTTTTATCCATCAACAGCAGAGTGTTACTACCGAGCACGGTCCACAGGATCCAGGTGGATGCTGTCAGCCCCATCACCATGCCGAAGCACAGTTCACGCACAGTACGACCACGGGAGATGCGGGCGAGGAAGATACTCATCTGGATGGCGTAAATCACCCACCATGCCCAGTAGAACACGGTCCAGCCCTGCGGGAAGCCGCCTTTAGCGATGGGATCGGTATAGAACAACATGCGCGGCAGATACATCAGCAACATCCCCACCGAATCGGTGAAGTAGTTCATGATGAAGCTGGCACCGCTGACGATGAACACCCAACCCAGCATCAGGAAGCTCAGGTAACTACGCACGTCACTGGCGATACGTACCCCTTTTTGCAGACCGCAAGCGACGCAAATGGCGTTGAGGATAATCCAGCAGGTAATGATGATAGCGTCCAGTTGCAGGGTATGCGGAATGCCAAACAACCATTGCATACACTCGGTCACCAGCGGCGTGGCAAGGCCCAGACTGGTACCCATCGCGAAGATCAAGGCGACGAGATAGAAGTTGTCGACGATGGTACCGAACAACCCTTTGGCGTGTTTTTCACCTGCCAGCGGCACCAGTGTCGAGCTGGGGCGAATCACTTCCATTTTGCGGACAAAGAAGAAGTAAGCGAAGGCGACTGAAAGGAAGCTGTAAGTGGCCCACGGCAGAGGTCCCCAGTGGAACAAGCTGTAAGCCAGCCCCAACTCTTTCGCTCCTGTCGAGTTCGGTTCTAAGCCAAACGGCGGGGTGGAGATGTAGTAGTAGATCTCAATCGATCCCCAGAACAGTACGGCAGCAGACGTACAGGAGGCGAACATCATAAAGATCCAACTGGCGGTGCTAAATTCTGGCGGTTCGTTACCTAAACGCTTTTTGGCATACGGGCCAAACACCAGCCAGAACCAACCGAAAAGCATCACCACCATATACCATTGAAATGCCCATCCCCATACATCGGTGACGTAACTGAATACAGCATTAATAACGACATTCGCTGCATCCAGATTCCTACTGTAAGCCAAGAAAGTATGCGACGTATTATTAAATCGGCGGAAAGAAAACCTTCAGTTTATTCCCGTTTTTCTCTTTTCATTCTTCATGAGTTAATTCCACTGTGAAAACGAATATTTATTTGCGTTCCCGTTTGTTTTATTTTTGTTAACATTTAATATAATTATTATTAACCTCGTGGACGCGTTAATGGCTAACTCATAATGGGTATTCAATAAGCTGGTATTCGTGAATTGGATTGCATTTTTGTTTTCCGCGAATAGAGGGCGTTTTTTGCTTGATTTTTGATTAATAATCAGTTTGTTATGCTCTGTTGTGAGTAAAAAAATAACATCTGACTTTCAATATTGGTGATCCATAATATTGAAAATTTCTTTTTGCTACGCCGTGTTTTCAATATTGGTGAGGAACTTAACAATATTGAAAGTTGGATTTATCTGCGTGTGACATTTTCAGTATTGGTGATTAAAGTTTTATTTCCAAATTAAAGGGCGTGATATCGGGAATGACATGACCGATATGAATGATGTTTCCTTCATGATTTCTGGAGATGCAATGAAGATTATTACTTGCTATAAGTGCGTGGCCTGATGAACAGGATATTGCGGTCAATAATGCTGATGGTTCATTAGACTTCAGCAAAGCCGATGCCAAAATAAGCCAATACGATCTCAACGCCATCCAAGCGGCTTGCCGAGCCAAGCAACAGGCAGCAGAGGCGCAGGTGACAGCCTTAGCTGGCGGTAAAGCCCTGACCAACGCCAAAGGGCGTAAGAATGTGTTATTGCGCGGCCCGGATGAACTGATTGTGGTAATTGATGACCAGTTCGAGCAGGCACTGCCGCAACAAACGGCGAGCGCACCGGCCTACAGAGCCGCCCAGAAAGCAGGCTTTCTATTTGATCCCGCTGGCGATGGTTCTTCCGACCTTTATGCCCAGCAGGTTGGTTTGTGGAGGCGAAATCCT
Organism: Shigella flexneri; assembly: GCA_048288465.1. Lineage (GTDB taxonomy): Bacteria > Pseudomonadota > Gammaproteobacteria > Enterobacterales > Enterobacteriaceae > Enterobacter > Enterobacter flexneri_B. The sequence continues at coordinate 41,238 of CP182556.1, forward strand.
CAACACTCCGCAGTTAACGGCGTCAGCAAATCATCTCCCTACGGCAGATACCCTCACCGTTGAGCGCGAACTGGGAAGATGAAACAGAAACGTTAGCATTCCGCTGCCTGCGGTTGTTGCTGTTTCCCTGATATCAACTCCCCACAAATTCCTTCGATGAAAGCCATTCTCGGCGCGGCGAAAAAGCCAGTCCAGGTATGGTCGGCGGCGGATATCGGTTTTACGCAGAGGCAGCCTGGTCATACACAGGTCGCCGCGCCGAAACAGCGCGAGCGTCAGCGCATCGTGATCGAAGGCGACGGCGAAGAACAGATTGCCGCATTTGCTGAAAATCTTCGCAAAGTCATTTAATTAGAGGGGATGCGATCAACACGTTCTCAAGTCTGGGTATTCAGTGATACCCCTTCTCGCTCCGCCGGAACTGATGAACGGTGCGAGGCTTTAGCTAATCAATCAATGCCTTTGTCCTCAATGATGCCTATGCGCACAGGTAATCCGAGCTGGCGCTAATCATGTCTGGAAATTAAAACGGCAAAACCGGATGATTGGAATTATTGAAGATTACGCCGGTGTCATGGCTGCACGCATTCGCCAGCACGGCGCAGACGGTCTGGTGCTGTTGCGAATACCGTCGCGCGGAAATTACTGGCGGCAAAACTGGGTTATCGCCTTAAAGCGGCGTGTTTAACCATGCCATACCGTCAGCGTACAGGACGGTAAAGCGACAGTGAAACACATGGTTTACGGCGGGTCTGGCGATCTGCGAAGAGCGCATCGCCACGCCGTATGCGGTACTGACCATCAGCAGCGGCACGTTCGATGCGGCTCAGCCAGACGCGTCACGCACGGTGAAACGCACACCGTGGAGTGGCAGGCTCCGGCTGTGGCGATTACCCGCACGGCAACCCAGGCGCGCCATAGAGAGCGCGTCGATCTCGACAAAGCCCGTCTGGTAGTCAGCGTCGGTCGCGGCATCGGCAGAAAGAAACATCGCGCTGGCAGAACAGCTTTGCAAGGCGATAGGTGCGGAGTCGGCCTGTTCGTCCGGTGGCGGGAAACGAAATGGATGGAGCACTAACGCTATGTCGGTATCCACCCAGCGCCGAACCTGAATTTTATCTGGCGGTGGGCATCTCGGGGTATATTCAGCACATGGTTGGTGCTAATGCATCGAAACCATTTTCGCCATCAATTAAGATAAATGTGCCGATCTTCCAGTACGCGGATTACGGCATCGTTGGCGATGCCGTGATACTTCCTTCCGGCACTGACCGCAGCTTTAGCGCGTTGATCCACTCTGGCAGGGTCCTGCATGACGGCTCTGCCGCTGACAGGGAGCTCGACGTCCGAAGATCTTTGACGCCATCATCGTCGGTGCAAGGGTCTGCCGGTTCGGTTGCCGCAGCGCGCTCGCCCGCGAAGGGGCGCAAGCGTTAAGTCATCCAGCGTGGCAATTCCGCAGGCGCCAAGTAACGTTACTGGCGGGCGTCGACGCCCACAGTCTGGAACACATTATTGGACGTTTTGCCGAACCGCCCCCGTAGAACGCCTGATCACCCATGAAAAACTCGCGTTTATGACGGAAAAGTCAGCGATGACTATGGACTACTGCAACGGTGACGCAAACCTCGCCATCCCAGCGTTCTTACTCCGTTTTGCGAGGGTCCGACGCCCTTGGTCGATGGAGCAGGCCGAAGAAGCGGGCGCCAGCCCATTACCCGGATCCGTGTCGATAACCTCGTACAGCGCGATGGCAAAGTCGTCGGTGTACAAGCCGATGGCGACGTGATCCAGCGAAAACGGTGATCTTGCTGATGGGGTGAACTCCATCCTTGCCGAAAGTTTGGGGATGGCAAAACGCGTTAAACCGACGGATGTGGCGGTTGGCGGCTAACCTATTCAGTTACCCAGTCGGTAACGAAGACCGTTTTCTTCAGTTGCAGGGTAATCAGGGTACGGCTTGCCTGTTTGCGGCATTGCCACTGATCGGCTCGATGGGCGGCGGCTTCCTTTATACCAATGAAAATACCCTGTCGCTGGGCTGGTTTGTGGTCTGCATCATCTGCATGACGCAAAAAAATCGGTGCCGCAAATGCTGGAAGATTTTACAACATCGGCTCGTCACCGCTGATCGCGGGTGGCAAGCTGGTGGAGATCGCCGACGAGTGCCGGAAGCAGGCATGAACATGCTGCCGGAGCCGGTCGGTGACGGCGTATTCATTGCTGGGGCGACGCCGCCGGAACGCGTATGAACCTCGGTTTTACCATTCGCGGTATGGATCGCGATCGCCGCCGGAGAAGCCAGCAAAAACCGTGCTTTCAGCGATGAAAAGCGACGATTTCAAAGAAACTCTCGCGGAATATCGTCAGCATCTGGAGAGTGGCCCGCTGCGCGATATGCGCATGTACCAGTACTGCCACCCCGGCGTTCCTTGATACCCTACTAATGTTAAGCCAGGACCCAGAACTGGCGGTGGGCGTGGCGCGTGACCTGTTCACCATTGACGGCAGTGCGCCAGAACTGATGCGCAGAAAATCCTCCGCCACGAAAAGAAAGTGGGCTTCATCAATCTAATCAAGGATGGCATGAAAGGAGTGACCGTTTTTATGACCTCTCCCGTCAATGTGGACGTCAAACTGGCGTCAATAAATTCATGTTCATGAAGAGCATCCGCACATTGTCTGAAGGCCATGCTGATAATAGGCGCCGGAGCTGCTGGTGAAGCGTGCCCCGGCAGGTCTGTACAAGAAGCAGGATGACGGCAGTGTGCGTTCCCATTACGCCGGATGTCTGGAGTGCGGCACCGTTGCATTCTGGGCTGGGGTCGGCGCTGGAACAGTGGGAATACCCGCGCGGCACCTTTGGCGTGGAGTTCCGTTACGGCTGATGTCGGTTCGATACGTAACGCCGTACTGACTTGATTGCTAAAAATAGGTATAACCCACCAACCGTCCAGAAACTTTGACCATTCTAAATTCTCCTCTATTTACCGCCGCATTTTGCTGTGGGGAAGCGGTGGTCCGTTTCTGGATGGTTATGTACTGGTAATGATTCGGCGTGGCGCTGGTAGTAGTCACCCGGCGCTGAAACTGGACGCTGATGGGATTGGCTTGCTGGGCGCGGACGCTCGCCCGGGCTGTTGTTGGCACATCGCTGTTCGGCTATATCTCCGATAAGTCGCACGGTGAAAATGTTCCTGATTCATATCATCGCCATCGGCGTGATATCGGCGGCGACGATGTTTGTTTCATCCCCCGTCGAACTGTTGGTGATGCGGGTATGATTGGCATCGCTACGGCTAGATTATCCCATCGCCACCTCAGTTGTTACGAGTCCAGTACCCGTCAGCGGGCGTTTTCATCAGCTTTATTGCCGCGATGTGGTATGTCGCGCTACCGTGCCGATTCGGCTCGGCTACTGGCTTTATGATGCGGAAGGCGGCTGGCGCCGGATGCTGGTAGCGCGGCGATCCCCTGTTCTTTGTTGAATTCTGATTTGTCGATTCGAACTGCTGGAATCTCCCCGCTGGTTATTACGCAAAGGGCGAGTAAAACAGTGGCCAGAGATGATGATCAAACTGTTTGGCGAACCCGTGGCTTTCGATGAAGAGCAGCCGCAGCAAACCCGTTTTCGCGAATCCGTTCAATCGCCGCCATTTTCCTTTTGTTTGGTTTGTTGCCGCCATCTGGACCTGCCTATTATTCCGATGTTCGCCATTTACACCTTTGGCCCGCAAATTGTTGGTTCGTTGGGATTGGGGGTTGGCAAAACGCGGCGCTGGGGAACGTGTGATTAGCCTGTTCTTTATGCTCGGCTGTATTCCGCCGATGCTGTGGCTAACACTGCCGTATGGTGTCCATTGTTGATTGGGCAGCTTTGCCATGATGACGCTGCGCGGCGGTTTCGGGGCTGATCCCGGATATGGGGATCTGGCTGGTAGTGATGGCCTTTGCGGTGTTGCCCTTTTCTCTGGCGGGCCCGGTAATTTGCAGTGGCTTGATCCTAATGAACTCTTCCCAACATATATCCGCGCCTCTGCCGTGGGCGTGATCATGCTTTAGTCGTATTCGGCACCATTGTTTCGACCTGTGCACTACCCATTTTTATCAATAATTACGTAAATCAGAAACACGATGCTAATGGTGGTATCGCTGTTTGGCTTGTTGATTTCCGAGGGTTTGCCCCGGAGACTCGAGGACGTCACTCGCGCAGACCAGCAGATGACGATTCGCTGTAGAGAACGGGTATCGTTCAGATTTCTCTCTTTCCTGAATCTATATTATTGACTATAAGCCGCGTGAAGATACCACTAGACTTTGTGGGAAAACAAAGGCGTAATCACGCGGGCGTACCTATGATTCTTACGTCACGCCATCTGTATCCGCATCATTCCCATGCGAATAAACGGATGCTTGAACAGGCAAGGACGCTGGAAGGCTGTTGAAATTCGCTCTCTATATCAAACTCTATCCGAGATTTTAGTATCGATATTGCCGCCAGCAGGAGGCGCTGTCGCGCCGATTGATCGTCTGGGCAGCATCCGATGCAGTGGTACAGCACTTCCTCTGCTTCTTAAAGTTTGGATTCATAAAGTTTTGTCGCACGGCTGGGCTTACGGTCACGGCGGCACGGCGCCGCATGGCAAACATTTGCTGTGGGCGGTGATGACCGGCGGCGGGAAAGCCATTTTGAAATCGGTGCGCATCCGGGTTGATGTGCCGTCCGCAGCCGCTACAGGCGACGGCAATCTACTGCGGATGAAAACCGGCTGCCACCGTTTGCCATGCGCACTGCACCTTTATTTGTGACGACGAGCCCCTCCTAGGGCAGGCGCGTCACTATAAGCAACGTCTGCTGGAATGGCAGGAGGCCCATCATGGATAGTCATACGCTGGTTCAGGCGCTGATTTTACCTCGGATCGGCGGCGCTGATTGTACCCATTGCGGTACGTCTTGGTCTGGGATTGGTACTTGGCTACCCGATCGCCGGCTGCATCATCGGCCCGTGGGCCGCGACGGCTTACCATGCCGGTCTCCATTCTTGGACTTTGCCGAGATTGGGGTGGTGCTGATGCTGTTTATTATCGGCCTCAACTCGATTGACAAAGGCTGTGGAAGCCGCGTGCGCAGTGTTCGGCGGTGGCGCATTGCAGATGGTGAATTCGCGGTGGCCGGTCGTTCTGCATGTTACTTGGGTCTGCGCCTGCAGGTCGCGGAATTGATTCCGCATGTACGCTGGCGCTCTCCTCACGGCGATTGCCATGAGGCGTATGAAATGAACGGATCTGATGGTGACGCAAATGGTTGCAGCGCCTTTGCGCTTGCTGTTCCAGGATCGCGGCGATCCCGTTGGTGGCGATGATTCCGCTACTGGCGGTCAGCAGTGCCTCGACGACGATGGGCGCACTTCCGCTCTTGGCGTTAAAAGTGGCGGGTGCGCTGGTACTGGTGGTATTGCTGGGCGCGACGTCACGTGTCCGCGCTGCGTGTTGCCTGCTCCTGGCTTGCGGGAAGTGTTTAGTGCCGGCTTTATTCCTCGCGTTTGGCTTTGGTTTGCTGCTGGAAGAGGTCGCTTGTCGATGGCGATGTGAATTTCCTGGTGGCGCACTGCTGGCAGCTTGGAAGACCGTCATGCGCTGGAAAGCGATATCCAGCGATTTAAGGTTTTGCCGTTGGGCTGTTTTTCATCGGTGTTGGCATGTCGATAGACTTTGGCACGCTGATTGAAAACCCTTTGCGCATTGTCATTTTGCTGCTCGGTTTCCTCATCATCAAATCGCCATGCTGTGGCTGATTGCCCGACCGTTGCAGGTGCCAAATTAACAGCGTCGCTGGTTTGCGGTGTTGTTAGGCAGGGCAGTGAGTTTGCCTTTGTGGTATTTGGCGCGGTGCATGGTGAATGTGCTGGAGCCGGAGTGGCGAAATCGCTGACCCTGGCGGGTGGCGCTGTCGATGGCAGCAACGTCGATTCTGCTGGTGATCTCAATCGCCTTGAGCAATCTTTACTGAGGAAGCGGGCGTGAAGCCGATGAGATCGACGAAGAACAGCCGCGGTAATCATTGCCGGATTCGGTCGTTTTGGACAGATTACCGGACGTTTTACCGCCTTCCAGCGGGGTGAAAATGGTGGTGCTGATTGACTATTTGTACTATATCGAAACGCTGCGTAAATTTGGTATGAAAGTGTTTTACGGCGTATGCCACGCGGTATGGATTATGGAATCTGCCGGAGGGCGAAAGCGGGTAAGTGCTGATCAACTCATCGACGATCGTACGAACTTGCAACTGACGGAGATGGTGAAAGAACATTTCCCGCATTTGCAGATTATTGCCCGTGCCGCGATGCTCCACGACTACATTGTTTGCGTCAGGCAGGCGTTGAAAAGCCGGAGCGTGAAACCTTCGAAGGTGCGCTGAAAATCGGGCGTCTCTGGTGCTGGAAAGTTTTAAGGTTGGGGCCGTATGAAGCGCGTGAGAACGTGCCGATGTGTTCCGCCGCTTTAATATTCAGATGGTGGAAGAGATGGCAATGGTCCAGAATGACACCAAAGCCCGCGCGGCGGTCATAAACGCACCAGCGCGATGTTAGTGAGATGATCACTGAGGACCGCGAACATCTGTCATTAATTCAACGACATGGCTGCAGGGGAACAGAAGAAGGTAAACAGACCCGCAACATGGCGGATGAACCGGAAACGAAACCTCATCCTAATAAAGAGTGACGTAAATCACACTTTACAGCTAACTGTTTGTTTTTGCTTCATATTGTAATGCGGCGAGTCCAAGGGGAGAGCGTGGACTCGCCAGCAGAATATAAAATTTTCCTCAACATCATCCTCGCACCAGTCGACGACGGTTTACGCTTTACGTATAGTGGCGACAATTTTTTTTATCGGCAAATCTCAATGATCAGTCTGATTGCGGCGTTAGCGGTAGATCGCGTTATCGGCATGGAAAATGCGATGCCGTGGAACCTGCCTGCCGATCTCGCCTGGTTTAACCAACACCCTCAACAAACCCGTGATTATGGGCCGCCATACCTGGGAATCCATCGGTTGTTCGTTGCCGGCTGACCAAAAACATTATCCTCAGCAGTCAACCGGGTACGGACGATCGCGTAACGTGGGCGAAGTCGGTGGACGAAGCCATCGCGGCGTGTGGTGACGTACCAAAATCATGGTGATCGGCGGTGAACGGTTTATGAACAAGTTCTCGCCAAACGCAAAAACTGTATCTGACGCATATCGACGAGAAGTGGAAAGGCGACACCCATTCCCGGATTACGAGCCGGATGACTGGGAATCGGTATTCAGCGAATTCACGATGCTGATGCCAGAACTCTCACAGCTATTGCTTTGAGATTCTTGGAGCGGCGGTAATTTTGATAATTTACGGCGGCAGCGCCGGACCTGCGACGCCGGTCGCGCTGTGATCTGGCTCTCCGAGGATCAGGCTGCGTTCAGACGCCGCCGCCTCGCCCAAATCCTTATGCCGGTTCCACGGCTGGACAAAATACGGTTCATCTTCCCAGCGCAGGCAGGTTAATGTACCACCCCTAGCAGCAGCCGGTATCCAGCGCGTATATACCTTCCGGCGTACCTTTGCCCTCCAGCGATGCCCAGTGACCAAAGGCGATGCTGTATTCTTCAGCGACAGGGCCAGGATCGGCAAACCACGGTTTCAGCGGGCAGGGGCCCTTTCCTGGCGATCTTTGCGTACATATCCAGTTGACGTTTGGGAGCAATGCATACGGTAAAAGCGTTGGCGACAAACGAAGTTTCCCAGCCCCGCAATTCCGGTGACCAGTTATTTGGCATATCGCCGTACATAGCCGTCGAGAAAGAAGGGATAGCAGTTGACCCAGAGCACCGCTTCTACATCGCGCGCGCACTCTTTGGCGGTCTGTAGATCCCACTGCCGGTGTGATCCCTGGCGTGGGCCATCACCAACTTTTTCTCTTCGTCGATTTGCAGCAAAGGCTGGCGCACGCAGCCAGTTAAGCAGCTCGTCGGTATCTGGCGCTTCCAGCAGCGGTGTCACAGGTGATCTTTCGGTTCATTTGTGGCCATCCCGGAAACACCGGCCAGCAGATGCAGATTGTGATTGCCCAGCACCAGACGTACGCTGTCGCCTAAGGATTTCACATAGCGCAGAACATCCAGTGAACCCGGGCCGCGCGCGACCAGATTGCCCGTTAGCCAGAGGGGCTTTTCCCAGGGTAAATTTACTTTATGCAGCAATGCGATCAAGTTCATCGTACAACCACTGACGTCGCCAATAAGGTATGTCGCCATATCTTTTTAATGAATGAAGCGCGGAACGGCCAGTCGGTATACGGGACGTCGATGCTGAAAAGGGACGCCATTTTCATCGATCATTTTGTAGTCAACCTGCATGGTGCCCAGCGGGGTTTCAAGTTATCGCACTGCTGGCGTACTGGTATCTTCGCCAGGCGCGATAAGTGGCTGGACGCGCAACCATCCTTCGCCTCTGTACTCCGGTTTCACGGCCATTGCCATTGGACGAGCCAGCGCCCCAACACCGCATGGGCTTGCTCCGAGATTGCGTACTGGTTACGGTATAAGCAAAAAACGTAACGTTCATTATCAGGTGAAGATTGTGCCTCAATGTAGACGCTTTGAACCGAATTTACTCGGCGAATTGATCATCGTTAACTCTCCTGCAAGCGCGTTCTCCGCCAGATAGTTCGCCATCTGGCAATATTGCGCGACAGAGATATTTTCCGCTCGCATCGCCGGGTCGATTCCCATTCCCGTTAACACCTCAACGTAAACAGGTTGCCGAGGCTGTTACGAATGGTTTTACGACGCTGGCTTAAAAAGGCTTCGTGGTGATGCGGCGAACACACGAACATCTTTAACCGGGCGAGGCATCGTCGGACCAGAACCAGGCGCACTATGGTGCAATTCACTTTGGCTGGTGGCGTGAGGCTGACGGCGGTACTTCCAGCACTGGGATCACGTTGCAAGAGCATTGTGCTATGACGCTTAGTTCACCAGGCCGCTTCGCTGTTCGGCTCCTGTACCAGACCATTCACCACCTCGTACAGAAGCGGATGTCAACGGCATCAGTATAGCTATAAGACTCAACATTATGCGCTGGTAGATGTTATAAGGCAGGTTGCCGAAAACACGCGGCTCACCCATTTTCTCGGCCAGTTCGCCGAAGCTTAAGGTTATCGCATCCTGCTGATAAATCGTCAGTTTCGGGCCTAAGAATGGATGCGTTTGCAGACGTGCCGCCAGATCGCGGTCAAGTTCGATGACCGTCAGCTGGTCCAGACGTTCGCCGACCGGCTGGCTGATGCCGCCAGACCGGGGCCCATTCGACCATTGCCTTGCCTTTTTGCGGTTAACGGCAGAAACAATGCTGTCGATTACGAGTCTATCGTCGAGCAAGTTTGCCGAAGCGTTTACGGGCTAAGCGGCCCTGGTGGTACTTGATTATTCATCTGGTGTTAACAATCATTTTGATGGCGAAGATTAAGCGCCGTAATAATACTGCCGACATCGGCTCTGCCACGTCCCTGCTAGTTCAAGCGCGGTGCCGTGGTCCACTGATGTGCGAATAAGGGCAGGCCCAGCGGTATGTTCACACCGCGCCCGAAGCCCTGGTATTTTAGCACGGGAAGACCATCGTGGAGCATTGCCAGCACGGCGTCGGCGTCATCCAGATATTTCGGCTGAAACAGGGTATCGGCAGGCAAGCGGCCCGTTGAGTTCATCCCCGCGCCCGCAGCTCGTCGAGCACCTGGAATAACGGCGTCGATCTCTTCCGTACCCATATGACCGCCTTCGCCCGCGTGCGGATTCAGCCAGACTCAGAATGCGCGGTTCGGCAATACCAAATTTGTACGCAAAATCGTGATGCAAATAGCAATCACTTCGTGAAGCTAGGGTGATAGCATCTGCGATATCGCGCAGCGGTAAATGCGTCGTCGCCAGCGCCACGCCAAGTTCTTCGGTCGCCAGCATCATCACCACTTTTTTCGCCTGCGAACGCTCTTCGAAAAACTCGGTATGACCGGTAAACGGATGCCTGCGTCGTTAATGACGCCTTTATGACGGGCCCGCGTATCCAGCGCAGCAAATCGACCGTCGACACAGCTCATCACACGCTCGCGCCAGCGTCTCCACCACGTAGTGCCCATTTTCAATCGCCAACCGCCCGCAGTGAGATATTCACCAGCGCGACAGGAAGTAGCGTTAATGTGCCGGTAGTTTGCGGTTGTGCAGGGGAGTTGGGGGAATAAGGGCGGAGGGTGAGCCAACTCAGCATCGCTGCCCGGTCGGTAAGGAGAGTGGCATGGGCAGAACAACCAGTTCGACCGGCCACTCACGCTGTGCAAGCTGGACAACTAAGTCCGGCTCATCCGCGGGCCGCCGGGAGCGATCACACACGTTGGGTTTTAACCATTAGTTGCTCGAGGATTTTAAACGTAGGCGCTGGCACGTTGTTCCTGCATCCAGCTCGCTGCTTCTTCCGAGAACTTACGGTTCATCAGCATGCGGTATGCACGATCTTTCTGCGCAGCGTCGGTTTATCGACATTACGGTATTGAAGCAGTTCGATTAAATGCCAGCCGAATGAAGAGTGAACCGTGCACCGATTGACCTTCGTTCAGGCGAGTCAGGGCGCTACGGAGCTCCGGATTGAAAATATCTGGTGTAGCCCAGCCTGATCACCGCCCTGGTTAGCAGAGCCTGGATTCCTGAGAGAACTTCTCTCCGCTGCGGCAGCAAAAGTCGTTTTACCACTCTTGATATCAGCAGCAATCTGTTCCAGTTTCACACGGGCCTGTCTTCGTCAGTCATGATTGGTGACGGTTTCAGCAGAATATGGCGAGCATGAACTTCCGGTCACCGAGAATATTTTTGCTTTCGCCGCGCAGGTCGTTAACTTTCAACAGATGGAAGCCAACGCCGGAACCAATTCGGGCCAACAATGTCGCCTTCTTCGTGGTGCTCTATGCCTGGGCGAAGATCCCGGAACTCCTGAACACGCCCCAGCCCTGATCCCCTGGCCGCCGTTCAGCGCCTGCTGGTCGGCAGAATGAGCAATCGCCAGCTTACCGAAATCAGCGCCGTTACGCGCCTGATCGACGGTGCGCGCCTGGCTTTCCGCTTCGTTCACCTGATCAGAGGTCGGGTTTTCCGGCAGCGGGATCAGGATGTGGCTCAGGTTCAGCTCAGTGCTGGCGTCGTTTCGGTTACCCACCTGCTGCGCGGCTGGGATTCGACTTCCTGCGGCAGGATGGTGATGCGACGACGCACCTCGTTGTTACGCACTTCAGAGATAATCATCTCTTTGCGGATTCGGTTACGATAGGTGTTGTAGTCTAAGTCCATCGTAAGCCAGACGGCTGCGCATCTTATTCAGCGTCATGTTGTTCCGTCTTCGCGACGTTAGCAATCGCCTATTCCAGCTGCTCATCGGGATATTTTACTCCCATTTTCTGCCCCATCTGCAGGATGATTTGATCCACTTATAAACGTTCCATGATTTCTTCGGTGGCGCAGCGTCGCGTCATCAGGAAGTTGCTGCCCTGCCTGAGCAAAGCGTTCAGTTTTACCTGATCCGCATTAATCCATCAACGTCGCTTTCCAGCACGACGCCGTTATTGACGACGGCTGCGACTTTATCGACTACCTGGGCAGCGAAACTGGTATTCGCGATCATGGCGATACCAGAAGCAGCGTTTTCCAGTTCTTCAGACCTTTTCATTTCAATTAACCGCACTGCGGATTACGTAAATCAACAAATCACAAAGCGTTTTCTATATGCAGATGTTTGAACGCAGCATCTCTTGCTTATCCTAGACCTGTAGTCGGAGCTCAGGCCGCGAAGTTCGATGTTAAAGCCGATTGCGTTGTCATATACCGCATGTTGTTTATCGTTATCCCAACCGTTCAGCTTCCGCTCGTAACCGACGCGAATTGCATAGCAGCAGGAGCTGTATTGCACACCTAACATAGAGTCGGCTTGCTTGTTCGCATTGGTGCTCGTAGTAGTAGGCCCCAACAATGGACCAACGATCTGCACTTGGTGAGCTGGCGACAGCACCTACCTTCTTTATACTATTCTATATCGCTCAGCAGTGGAATAGTACTTAGGCAGCGTAGCCGACATACTCCCGGGCCTGGCGTAACGGTAATTCAGCTGTACCAGACGGTCTTCATCCCGACGGTATTCAATGCTGGAAGTCACCGGTCGCTACGTTATCCAGACGTGTATCGAATCCAACCCCGCCACGTACCCCCAACGCTCGGAGATACGCCAGTAGATTTAGGTGACACCAGTGAACCCGTTTGTCGTCATTCTCCCAATGTTATGTTGTCATCGCCAGCGCCAGATCCGCTAAATAGTAGATTTGACCAACGGAAATATTAAACGTTCAACGGCAGCATCATCAGTATGCGAGATGTGACACCGTCGTCACCTGTTAGCCAGGCAGGCCGGTCAACATCGCCGTAAGTCCGGTCCCGGAACAGGCCAGAGTAGTCAGATTGCAGCAGAGACGAGTCGTAAGTTAGAGCATGTCGTCGATCGCGATACGGCACGTAGAAATACTGCGCGCGCGGTTCGCAGCGTTTGGCATAACCGGAGCCAGCATTTCCATATCGGCTGTTCAAGACCACTTGGCCTACTAGTTTCCTAATTGCGGCATTACGCGGTTAACGGATTCGTCCAGCTTGGTCGTGTTTCTGGAGTTATACCATGAGATTGGTTCGCTGATAATGGGTTGCCAGAACTTCGCTTCGGTATTGATGCTGCCCCAGTTATTAGAGAGCGGCAAATTGATGGTCGGTTCCAGGTGACACGGTTGCTTCAGGCATGTCGTCTCTGGTGTTAACAAAGTGCACTGCCTGGCCGGTAAAATACGCGTATCAAACGGACGAACATCATTCTGGTAGTAATTAACGTCTAACTGCGGTCTGCCGAGTAGCTACTGGTGTTCTGTTCTTCGCCGAAAACCTGGATCCGCTGGTTGAAACGGTGGCATTGAAGTTTTGCACCGCATAGCCAACGCTGAATTTTTGCGTTGCGTAGCCGTCAGTACTGGAACCTGAACTGTTATCGAAATCATTGAAGTAGCTAGGATCGCTCGACCTTGGTGTAGTCGACCTATGAAACGCCACACCTATTCATGACCCCGGAGTGGTTCCAGTAGAATAACCAATCATGTGAACTGTCATCGTTCGGGTTTATTTCATACACTTTATCGAAGGCAGATAGTCCAGTTCCATCAAGCCAGCGCCCGCCTGGGAGAGGTAGCGGAATTCGTTCTCCCACGACGTTGCTCACGACGATGGTACACAACGGCGCGACGGCGGCATCGATATTCGGCGCGATGTTCCAGTAATATGGCAGGTAGAACTCAAAGTAGTTGGTGGCGGTGTACTTGGCGTTTGGGATCAAGAAACCAGAGCGACGTTTTGTCACCCACCGGCAACTGGAATAGGGGCTATAAAAGATTCGGTACCGTACCACCCGCGAAGTGGGTGTTTCCAGATCTCTTCTACTTGTTCTTCGCGGTCATGAATAATTTCGCTACCTACCACGCTCCAGGTGTCAGAACCCGGCAGACAGGAGGTAAAGCTACCGTTATCCAGAATGGTATAGCGGTTTTCTCACGCTTGTTTTCATCAGGTCCGCTTTACCGCGACCCTGGCGACCCACCATCTGGTACGACCTTCCCAGACGTTGGTATCTTTGGTGTTCAGATTCGCCCAGCCTTTTCCGCTCTTTGAGGATCACCCTGTTATCGTCCGGTTACATCACCCAGCGCACCAACGGTACGTACCGGCTCCGGTTGTCCTGGTGCTCTTTGATGGAGCTGCACTTCGTCGGCCTAGATGGTGCGTTACCCTGCACGATATCCACGTCAGAAACACGGCGTCATCCGGAATAGTTCCCTTTCCGCGTGTCAGCATCGACAGTCACGGTAGTTATTAGATCGCCCCTACCAGAGGACTTGGTCATAGCTCTACATGCCCAACATGCACTGTGAGGCGAGGTCGGCTGCCAGTCCCTGTCACTATAAAGGGCGGTGGCAATCATGGTGGCCAGGAGAGTGGGGGATACGTTTTTTCAGATGTTTATTTTATTGTTCCATCATCGGTAACGTTGCGCGTGACAAACGGTCAGAGACTAAATGCTGGTCATCTCTACGCTAGTGTTAATCCTGTCCGAATAGCGTCAGTGGTGTTAGGCACGGCATTGAATGACAGGTATGATATGTAAATGATAGGCGATGTCCCACAATTCGACCCCGCAGCCGGAAAACGGAAAAGGGACCTTTATATTGTGGGAGATAGCCCTGATATCCGTGTGTCGATTTGGGGAGATATGCAGTATTGGCAAATTATTGGCGTGGCCGTGGCCTTACTGATGGGGCGGCGGCTTTTGGGGCGTAGGCGTTAGGCCTGTTAATTCGGCCATATGTTTGATAAAGCCCGAGCCGGTACGGTTGGTTCGCCAACCAGCGTGTAGCGTCAGGCGCTGTTCTTTCGCCACCACTTTTGAAGTTATGGGGCATTTAACCAAATCCAAGGTTGCGTCACGGAGGCTGATATTCATATCGCCAGCCAGTTGATGGACCGAATGAATCTTCATGGCGCTTCCCGTACTGCGGCTAAAACGCGTTCCGGGTGGGAAAATCAGACAATTACCCGCTGCGCGAAAAGACGTGCCAGTTTTGCAGTGTCTGCTTTGGTCGTTTTGACTTAATTCGTATGTTTCTCGTAGATCCAGATTCAGCGCGGTGTTTGCCGACGGTTCACTGCACCCGAATGAACGGTGTCATGTCATTGCAGAAGAATTAGGGATTCCCCGTGCTCAGTTCTACCAGTTTTTGCGCATGATGCAGGGCGGCGACAGTTTGGCGGCGGTTATAGCAGCAAACTGGCGGTGGTAACTGGCAGCAAGCGCAGCGTGGCCCAACGCTGGAAGATGCCTGTAATGTGCTGGGCGTGAAGCGACGGACGACGCGACCACCATCAACCGTGCCGACCCAAGCTGATGAGTGAACACCATCCCGATAAGCTGGTGGCGAAAGGTTTGCCGCCTGAGATGATGGAGATGGCTAGTAGAAAGCGCAGGAAATTCAGCAGGCATATGAGCTGATAAAGCAGCAGAAAGGGTTTAAATAAGTTTTAAAACTGTAGGCCTGATAAGACGCGGCCCGCGTCGCATCAGGCAATCGCGCAGAATCGCCGGATGCGGCGTGAACGCCTGTACCGCCTACCCAACTGCGCCAGCGTGACGATTAATCCGCTGGCGCTTTACGTTATACGATTGCCATACGCCGGATGGGTAATCGTCAACATCTCTGCATGTAGCAACAAACGCGGTGCCATCGCTCTCGCTTCTGGTGATGCATGAAACGATCGCCGAGAATCGGACGCCCCAGCGCCAGCATATGCACACGCAATTGATGCGAACGCCGGGTAATCGGTTCAACACCACTCTCGCCGTGTTATCCGCCGCATACTCCACCACTTCATATTCCGTCTGCGCAGGTTTACCCGTTCTTAACAGACTTTCTGTTTCGGGCGGTCGGTCAGTCGCAAGTCAGCGGTATATCGACCAGACCTTCTGCGGGGGATGGACGCCCCCAGACGCGGGCCATATACTGCTTTTTCGGCTCGCGCTCGCGGAACTGGCGTTTTATCTCCCGCTCCGCGGCTTTGGTCAGCGCCACTACATCACGCCGCTGGTAGCCATTCCAGACGTGCACCGATCTGCCTGCGGAGAATCACGCTGAATGCGCGTCATCACGCTGTCTTTGTGCTCTTCCAGACGACCCGGCACGACAACAAACCGCTCGGCTTGTTTATCCACCATAATATGGTCATCCTGATACAGGATAACCAACCAGCGTTCCTGCGGTGGATTGTAGTTTTTCATCGCCATTTTCGGCTCTGTTACTGATGCGTTACAACGATCAAACGCAGGGCATCCAGACGCCAACCTGCCTGATCCAGGCTTTCCATTACCTGCTGACGGTTGCTTTTAATGGTGGTCAGTTCGTCGTCACGAATGTTCGGGTTCACTGCACGCAGAGCTTCCAGACGAGACAGCTCGGCAGACAGTTTTTCGTCGGCTTCGTTACGCGCTGCATCAATCAATGCACGGCAGATTTCTCATCTGCGCTTCACCCAGTCAAAGGATAGCGTGAACATCCTGCTGCACGGCGTTAACCAGTTCGCTGCCGGTGTGACGGTTAACCGCGTTAAGCTGGCGGTTAAAGGTTTCAAACTCTACCTGCGCCGCCAGGTCGTTGCCGTTTTTATCCAGCAGCATACGTACCGGCGTCGGTGGCAGGAAGCGGTTGAGCTGCAACTGCTTCGGAGCCTGGGCTTCAACCACATAAATCAGTTCCACCAACAGCGTACCTACCGGCAACGCTTTGTTTTTTAACAGTGAAATCGTGCTGCTACCGGTATCGCCAGAAAGGATTAGATCCAGACCGTCGCGGATCAGCGGATGCTCCCAGCTAATAAACTGTGCATCTTCACGCGCCAGCGCCACTTCACGATCAAAGGTGATGGTGATGCCATCTTCCGACAGGCCAGGGAAGTCCGGCACCAGCATATGATCGGACGGCGTCAGCACGATCATGTTGTCGCCGCGATCGTCCTGATTGATACCGATAATATCGAACAGGTTCATGGCGAAGGCGATCAGGTTGGTATCGTCATCCGCTCTTCAATGCTTTCTGCCAGTGCCTTGGCTTTTTCGCCACCGTTGGAGTGGATTTCCAGCAGGCGGTCACGACCCTGTTCCAGCTGTGCTTTCAGCGCTTCATGTTGCTCGCGGCAGTTTTGATCAGATTGTCAAAGCCTTCGGTTTGATCTGGTGAAGCCAGATAGTTAATCAGATTGTTGTATACGCTATCGTAAATAGTGCGTCTGGTCGGGCAGGTGTGCTCAATGTATCGAGACCTTCGTGATACCAGCGCACCAGCACCGATGAGCGGTTCTCCAGATAAGGCACATGGATTGAATATCGTGCGCCTTGCCAAGACCATCGACACGACCAATACGCTGCTCCAGTAGATCCGGGTTGAATGGCAGGTCAAATATTACCATGTGGCTGGCGAACTGGAAGTTACGTCCTTCAGAACCCATTTCTGAGACAGCAGTACCTGTGCGCGGTGTCTTCTTCGGCAAACCAGTGGCAGCGCGGTCACGTTCGATAATCGACATACCTTCGTGGTAACACCGCAGCGCGGATACCTTCACGTTCGCGCAGAACCTGCTCCAGTTGCAGCGCAGTGGCAGCTTTGCGGAGATCACCAGGATTTCTGAGAGCGATGGCTGGTAGGTAGCCCATCAGCCACTCAGCGCGGATTGAAGCTCGAGAGGTGGCGTTATCACCTTCAAATTCCTGATATAGGCTCTGGGTAGAGCATATCGCGAGGACCATCTTCCGGAATTTTACGTGTGCCCATAATGCCGGAGAATTTAATAGCCGTCTGATACTGCGTCGGTAGCGGCAGCTTGATGGTGTGGAGCTCGCGTTCGGGAATCCTTTCACACCGTTACGCGTGTTACGGAACAGCACGCGGCTGGTGCCGTGGCGATTGATTAGTATCGAAACCAGCTCCTGACGGGCGCTCTGGGCATCTTCGCCGTCGCTGTTCGCCGCCTGCAACAGCGGCTCCATATCCTGCTCGCCGATCATCTCGCCGAGCATGTTCAGTTCGTCATTGCTCAGTTCGTTACCTGCCAGCAGCATGGCAACGGTGTCCGCAACTGGACGATAATTTTTCTGCTCTTCAACCAACTGCGAAAATCGTGGAAACGGTTCGGTCCAGCAGACGCAGACGGGCGAAGTGGCTTTCCATCCCCAGCCGTTCCGGGGTCGCGGTCAGCAGCAGAACGCCCGGCACGGTGCTCTGCCAGTTGTTCAATGGCCTGATATTCACGGCTCGGCGCATCTTCGCTCCACACCAGGCGATGCGCTTCATCGACCACCAGCAGGTCCCATTCGGCTTCACAGAGATGTTCCAGGTGCTGTTGTGTACGACGGGCAAAATCCAGCGAGCAAATCACCAGCTGTTCGGTGTCAAACGGGTTGCAGCATCGCGCCCAGCTTCGGCATAACGCTCATCATCAAATAGCGCAAAGCGCAGGTTGAAACGGCGCAGCATTTCACCAGCCACTGATGCTGTAAGGTTTCCGGGACGATAATTAGCACACGTTCAGCAGCGCCAGAGAGCAGTTGCTGATGAGGATCATCCCGGCTTCAATGGTTTTCCCAAACCCACTTCGTCAGCCAGCAGGACGCGCGGCGCGTGGCGGCGACCAACATCATGAGCGATGTTGAGCTGATGCGGGATCAGGCTGGTACGCTGACCGCGCAGGCCGCTGTACGGCATACGGAACTGTTCGCTGCAGATTTTACGCGCGCGATAACGCAGCGCAAAGCGGTCCATACGGTCAATCTGCCCGGCAACAGACGGTCCTGCGGTTTGCGAACACCAGTTCGCTATCAAGGAAAACTTCACGCAGGGCTACGCTGGACTCTTCAGTATCCAGGCGAGTACCGATATAGGTCAGCAAGCCATTTTCTTCTTTTACTTCTTCGACTTGCATCTGCCAGCCGTCATGGCTGGTAATAGTATCACCAGGGTTTAACATTACGCGGGTCACGGGGAATTACTGCGTGCGTACAGACGGTTTTCACCAGTAGATGGGAAAGAAAGTGACAGTTCGCGCATCCACCGCGACAACGGTTCCAAGTCCCAATTCGCTTTCTGTATCGCTGATCCAGCGTTGACCAAGTGTAAAAGGCATATGTGTTCGGCTCTATATCTTTAATTGCAGGCAATAACCACCCGCTACCGTGCTTATGAGGTAGTGGTGTTATTCAGGTCCAGGTATGGAAAGGGCGCTATGGTACTGGATGGCAAAGCATTCGTCACGCATCAAAATGGTATCTGGCGAACTCTTTTTGCTCAAAATAGCCCAAGTTGCCCGGTCATAAGTGTAGCAAAATTATCCTCAATAAAAGGGAGTATCTCCTCCGCCACGGGTTGTAGCTGGCGGTCAGATAGTGTTCGTAATCCAGTGGTGAACGTTGGTAGTCGAGCGCTCTGGGCCGTCGGTGGTCCATACGTACTTAATGGTGCTGCGATTCTGATATTGCAAGGGGCGACCACGCTTTTGGTTTTCTTCATCGGCAAGGCGAGCGGCGCGTACATGAGGCGGAACATTACGCCGAGATTCGCTCAGCGGATGGCGAAGGCGTTTACCGGAAACTAGCCGCGCATCCAGTTCACCCGCCATCAGTTTGTCGATGGTTTCGCGGATGTATTCCGATATGGCTCGTTCGGAAGATACGCAGGCATAGTCCTGCTGAAACTGCTGGGCCAGCGGCGTCCAGTCGGTGCGCACGGTTTCCAGCCCTTTAAACACCATCCGCTGCTTGTCGCCCTCCTGAATCAGTCCGGCATAACGCTTTTTACTGCCGGTATCGGCTCCGCGAACGGTTGGCATCAGAAAACGGCAGAAATGGGTTTCATACTCCAGTTCTAATGCGCTGGTCAGCCGTTGTTTTTGTAGGTTTCCGCGACCTGGCGCTAACGTGTGACCAGTGCACGACCGATTTTCGCCGCTTCTTCTTCCGAATGTGCGCCTTTCAGCCAGACAACGTTGAGTCGGCATTGCCGTAGATAACGTCGTAGCCCTGTGCTTCAATCAACGCTTTTGGTTTGCCGTATGATTTGATGACCACGCATGGTGATTGACGATGCCAGGCGCGGATCAGAAGGGCAGGTGGTGGTGCCGAGCACGCCATAAAGGCATTCATAATGATTTTCAGCGCCTGCGAAAGCGGTATTACCCTGACGTTTGGCTCATCGCGCCGGTGCCAGATATTAGTCCAATCTCCGGCAGGCAATGTTTCTCCCGCCAGAACCAGGCATCGAGAAAACCTTCGGTGCTGTGCTCTGGATCAGGCTGCGCTATGCCTTCCACCAGCCCGACGGTATCGGATCAGAAGGGTGCGGTGATCGACGGGTACAGGCTTTTGTAGTCCAGCACCAGCACTGAATCATAAAGCCCTGGCCGGTGATTCTATCACGTAGCCGCCAGGGCTGGCGCGTGGGGCACTTCGCCGAGATTAGGCGCGCATAACCAGCGCGATGCATACGGGGAAAATAGAGATGACCAAACGCTGCCACCGAACCGCCGTGCCGATCCACCGGCAGGCGGTTCACCGTTGCTCGTTCGAGCAAAACGGCATGATTTCAGTTTATGGAAAATCTATGTCACCAGCTCGGACCTTTCCAGGTTATAAGTCGCCAGCGCAGGTTTATCTTCGGCGAAACGGCGGTCAATTTCGTCCATTCTATCCCACGGGTTATCGATCGATTTTCCTTCGCCTGATAGTCCTGAGCGACAGTTTCCAGCGAGAATAAAGAGAAATTCCAGAACGCGGATTTCAGCGCCTCGATACCGTCGATAATTAGCCGACCTTTAGCCTGAGCAAAAAGACATCGTTTTTAAAGCCGTGCTCGCGCCACTCCAGCTCGCTTTATCGCGCCCCAGCCGCAGCGGAAGACGATAACGCTCGGCATGTTTTTGCAGCATTTGCAGATTAAACTGCACCACGTTCCAACCGATGATTACATCAGGATCGTAGTTGGCAAACGTGGCGTTAGCTTTTCCAGTAGCTGCGGGCGACTGGCGACGTATTCCAGTTCAAAATCGAGCGCGGAGGCGTCGCCATTCTCTTGCCCCAGCATATAAACGATGCGCTGCCCGCAACCTTCCAGGCGATGCAGTACAGCTCACCGTGGCGGGTGGTTTCAATATCAATAGAAACCCACTCGAGCGGCGGACGATAGTCGGGATGCGGTTTCAGACGGCATTAACCATAGCGCCATTTGCATATCACCCTCGACCCACACCGGTGAGGTGATAAACCGCTCCATCAGATAGCGTTCTGGCGGGCGCACATCGGCCTCGTAGACGGTAACGCCACCTTCACGCAGGCGCTTTTCGTAATTGATCAACTGGCGATGGGCGCGACAGTAAAGGCCATACACCGGCTGGCGGTGAAATCCTTTAACGCCAGCGGCGTCAGGCGAAAGCCTTGTTCACCCGGCAAAAGATGCTGAGCGCGGGGAACCTTATTGGCGGGACAAACGCCACGGACTCTTGCGGTGAAGCGTGACCTGCAACGGCCCGTTGTCCGTCGCCAGCCAGAAAGAAACTTCGTCCCTTGCGGGTGTCCCGCCAGTGTCGGGTTAAGATAAAACCTGCCTGCGCCACGCTGAAATCAATCAGAAAACGGGCGTGAGTATAGCCTGTTTTCGTTTGACTGGCTGTGGTTTTATACAGTCATTACTGCCCGTATACGCCTTCGCGCCATGCTTACGCAGATAGCGTTCATCCAGCAGCGTTTGCTGCATATCCGGTAACTGCGGCGCTAACTGACGGCAGAATATCCCCATATAAGCGACCTCTTCCAGCACGATGGCGTCATGCACCGCATCTTCGGCATTTTTGCCCCATGCAAACGGGCCGTGAGAATGGACCAGGACGCCGGGCATTTGCGCTGCATCCATACCCTGTTTTTCGAAGGTTTCTACGATGACGTTACCGGTTTCCCACTCATATTCGCCGTTGATTTCGCGTCGGTCATTTTGCGGGTGCAGGGAATGGCGCCGTAGAAATAGTCGGCGTGGGTGGTACCAGTTGCTGGATGATTGACCCGCCTGCGCCCAGATGGTGGCGTGGCGCGAGTGGGTGTGCACAATGCCGCCAATGGACGGGAATGCCGATAGAGCAACTGGTGAGTTGGCGTGTCGGAAGAGGGCTTTTTCGTACCTTCAACCACTTCACCGGTTTCGATGCTAACCACGACCATATCGTCAGCGGTCATGACGCTGTAATCGATGCCGTAAGGTTTGATCACAATATGCTGCGCCGCGATTAACGGCGCTGACGTTGCCCCAGGTGAGCGCTACGAGGTTGTGTTTTGGCAGCGCCAGGTTGGCTTTTGATACCTGGTGTTTGAGATTTCTAACATGTTGACTCCTCGAGCTGGTGCATTTCCCTCACCCCCTCTCCCCAACGCGGGGCGTACGCCGGAAAGACGGGCGAGGGGCAAACATGCCGGATGCGCTTTGCTATCCGGCTGACAAAATCGCAGCGTGTAGGCCAGATAAGACGCGTCAGCGTCGCATCAGGCGTTACATACCTGATGCGGCGACTAGCGGCGAGACCCGCAAGACACTTCGTTCCAGCGCAGTGCGTCTTTAAACGCGGGCAGGCGGGTATCGTTATCAATCACCGTGATTTCAACGTCGTGCATGGCGAGCTGGCGCATATCGTTCAGGTTCAGCGCATGGCCAAGACGGTATGGTGCGCGCCACCAGCGAGGATCCACGCTTCGGAAGCAGTTGGAGATCCGGTTGCGCTTTCCACAGCGCATTGTGACCGGCAGTTTCGGCAGGGAGTGCGGTGTTTTCACCGTGTCGATGCAGTTAACCAGTAGACGGTATTATTGCCGAGATTAATCAGCTGGCTAGAATCGCTGGCTGGTTTGGGTATTGAAGATCAGGGGCAGGATCGTCCTTACCACCAATACCGAGATGCTGAACGTTGAGGATTGGTTTCTCTTCTGCGGCGATTGACGGGCAGACTTCCAGCATATGGGAGCCGAGTACCAGGCCATTGCCTTTCTAAGCGATAGGTGTAGTCTCCACAGGCCAGGAGGTGTTGCCAGGTTGGTTGACATTTCAATTTCAGATGACGTTGAAGGCTGCCCTTAGTTTTCAGTTTGTTGCCGCAAAGCCGTAACCCCGCCGCATCAGACGCTGTACGGCCAGACCTTATAGCTGTTCAGACCGTGCAAATCTTCAAAGGTGGTGGTGAACGCGTGGAGCTGACCTTGTCGCTTAACGCTTCATCCCCACGCAGCGCGCTGCTTCCAACACGTTCTGTCGTTTTTCGCCGTGGATTTGTGCTGGCAGGCGTCATGGTGTAGCAGCTTTCGCACTCATCGACTAGCGCGTTAACATCGCCCCGTCGCCATGGAGTTCACCACCTGCACCAGATCGCCAACTGCCCAGGTACGACGGAGAACTGAATTCTGATCCTTGTGCGGCAACTTTATCACCATCGGTGACCGCTACTTCACGCATGTTATCGCCAAAACGGAGACTCTCATGGAGCTGTAACAGTCCGGTTCAGAGACCGCCTGGCGATCGACTAGCCGATGCTCATGGCTTGTTGTCATCTGGCCAGTGACCGGTAACGACGGCATGTCGCCGACGCATACGCGCACCAATGAAGCCGACTCGCCACCGCCATGCGCGGTCTGGTTCAGGTTCATAAAGTCCATATCGATACTGTCCCGACGGCAGCGCCGCGTTAAACTGGCTGTGGGAATTGCAGCAACGGTTCGTTGAGCATGGTCAGGCCGTTGATCTACATTTTGGCCGGAGAAGGTGTGCAGCCACACCACCAGACCAGCGCAACGATCGTCGTAATTCGCGTCGCGGCAAATAGCGGTGATTTCATCCGCGTTGTGCCCAGCGGTTTCAACACCAGTTTGCAGGCAGTTTCGCTTCCGTATTCAGCGCATTAACAACGTGCTCGGCATGTTGGGTGACCTGACGCAGGGTTTCCGGGCCATACAGATGCTGGCTGCCAATGACAACGACACTTCATAATTATCAAAATCGTCATTATCGTGTCCTTATAGAGTCGCAACGGCCTGGGCAGCCTGTGCCGGTGGAAGTTGGAAGAGAGCGTTGTTCGCGCTCATCGCCCATTGCTGATAGCGGCGATAAAGCTGTTCAAAGCGTTGTGACTGCTCGCTGCACGGTTGCAGGGTTTCTCACCGCACTGGCCATTTTTTGCTCGGGCTGATGGAGATCCGCGTGCACTTTCGCGGCGACGGCAGCAAAAATCGCTGCACCGAGCGCACAGCACTGGTCAGGTACCGCAGCGGGCGATTCAGCACGTCGCAGCAGGCCTGCATAATGACCTGTTTTTCCTGCGCCATGCCGCCCAGCGCCATCACGTTATTGATGGTGATCCCCTGATCAGGTAAAACACTCCATGATCCGCGCGTGCGCCAAAGGCGGCGGCAGCAATCAAACCGCCGCAACAGCAGCGGAGCGTCGGTAGCGAGGTTAAGACCGGTAATCACCCCTTTCAGACGTTGGTTAGTGTTCGGTGTGCGGCGGCCGTTAAACCAGTCGAGCACCACCGGCAGGCGATCCAGAGAACGGATTTTTGGCCCATGCTTCGGCTCAGCGCCGGAAGCAGTTGTTTCTGGCTGGCGTCGATTTGCGCTTTCAGTTCCGGATGCCTGGGCGGCAAGCTGTTCCAGCGGCCAGCTGAGTACGCGACCGAACCAGGCTATTTATCACCAAACGCCCCATTGGCTGGTCTTCAGACCGATAAATCCAGGCACCACGCTGCCATCAACCTGACCGCAAAGACCTTTGCGCACCGCCCGCTTGCCAACGCTCTGTTTGTCGGCAATCAGAATGTCGCAGGTGGAAGTACCGAGAACCTTTACCAGTGCGTTAGGCTGTGCGCCTGCGGACCGCGCCCATATGGCAGTCAAACGCGCCGCCGGATATTACTACGCTTTCAGGCAGGCCGACGCTGCGCCCATTCCGGGCATAAGGTGCCACCGGAATATCGGCAGTCCAGGTGTCAGTGAACAGCGGGAAGGCAAATGGCGATCAGGATAGGGTCCAGCTCATCAAAGAAACTGGCGGCGGCAGGCCGCCCCAGCTTTCGTGCCACAGAGATTTATGCCCGGCGCTGCAACGTCCGCGACGAATATCCTGCGGGCGGGTGGTACCGGAAAGCAGAGCTGGCACCCAGTCGCACAGCTCAATCCACGATGCGCAGATTGTGCCACGGCGCTGTCCTGCGAGTCACATGCAGGATTTTTGCCCAGAACCAATTCGCTGGAATAAATACCGCCAATATAGCGGAAGAACTTAACGTTGCCGCGCGTGGCACAAACGGGTAATCTCTTCCGCTTCTTCAACCGCAGTGTGGTCTTTCCACAATACGAACATCGCGTTCGGGTTTTCGGCAAACTCCGGGCGCAGCGCCAGCACGTTACCGTCGGCATCAATCGGTGCGGGCGTCGAGCCGGTACTGTCAACGCCAATCCCGACCACAGCTGCGCGCTGTTCGACGCTAAGCTCTGCAAGCACGGTTTTCAGTGCCGCTTCCATTGACTCAATGTAGTCACGCGGATGATGACGGAACTGGTTATTCGGGGCATCACAAAATTGCCCTTTTTGCCAACGGGGATACCACTCTACGCTGGTGGCGATCTCTTCACCGCTGGCGCAGTCCACCGCCAAAGCTCGCACAGAATCACTGCCAAAATCGAGGCCAATTGCAATCGCCATCGTTTCACTCCATCCAAAAAAACGGGTATGGAGAAACAGTAGAGAGTTGCGATAAAAAGCGTCAGGTAGGATCCGCTAATCTTATGGATAAAAATGCTATGGCATAGCAAAGTGTGACGCCGTGCAAATAATCAATGTGGACTTTTCTGCCGTGATTATAGACACTTTTGTTACGCGTTTTTGTCATGGCTTTGGTCCTGCTTTGTTACAGAATGCTTTTAATAAGCGGGGTTACCGGTTGGGTTAGCGAGAAGAGCCAGTAAAAGACGCAGTGACGGCAATGTCTGATGCAATATGGACAATTGGTTTCTTCTCTGAATGGCGGGAGTATGAAAAGTATGGCTGAAGCGCAAAATGATCCCCTGCTGCCGGGATACTCGTTTAATGCCCATCTGGTGGCGGGTTTAACGCCGATTGAGGCCAACGGTTATCTCGATTTTTTTATCGACCGACCGCTGGGAATGAAAGGTTATATTCTCAATCTCACCATTCGCGGTCAGGGGGTGGTGAAAAATCAGGGACGAGAATTTGTCTGCCGACCGGGTGATATTTTGCTGTTCCCGCCAGGAGAGATTCATCACTACGGTTGTCATCCGGAGGCTCGCGAATGGTATCACCAGTGGGTTTACTTTCGTCCGCGCGCCTACTGGCATGAATGGCTTAACTGGCCGTCAATATTTGCCAATACGGGTTTCTTTCGCCCGGATGAAGCGCACCAGCCGTATTTCAGCGACCTGTTTGGGCAAATCATTAACGCCGGGCAAGGGGAAGGGCGCTATTCGGAGCTGCTGGCGATGAATCTGCTTGAGCAATTGTTACTGCGGCGCATGGAAGCGATTAACGAGTCGCTCCATCCACCGATGGATAATCGTGTACGCGAGGCTTGTCAGTACATCAGCGATCACCTGGCAGACAGCAATTTTGATATCGCCAGCGTCGCACAGCATGTTTGCTTGTCGCCGTCGCGTCTGTCACATCTTTTCCGCCAGCAGTTAGGGATTAGCGTCTTAAGCTGGCGCGAGGACCAACGTATCAGCCAGGCGAAGCTGCTTTTGAGCACCACCCGGATGCCTATCGCCACCGTCGGTCGCAATGTTGGTTTTGACGATCAACTCTATTTCTCGCGGGTATTTAAAAAATGCACCGGGGCCAGCCCGAGCGAGTTCCGTGCCGGTTGTGAAGAAAAAGTGAATGATGTAGCCGTCAAGTTGTCATAATTGGTAACGAATCAGACAATTGACGGCTTGACGGAGTAGCATAGGGTTTGCAGAATCCCTGCTTCGTCCATTTGACAGGCACATTATGCAAGCATTGCTGGAACACTTTATTACCCAATCTACCGTGTATTCATTGATGGCGGTGGTGTTGGTGGCCTTTCTGGAGTCGCTGGCGCTGGTCGGTTTGATTCTACCCGGTACGGTGCTGATGGCGGGGCTGGGAGCGCTGATTGGCAGCGGCGAGTTAAGTTTCTGGCACGCTTGGCTGGCAGGGATTGTCGGTTGTCTGCTGGGCGACTGGATCTCCTTCTGGCTGGGCTGGCGTTTTAAAAAGCCGTTGCATCGCTGGTCATTTCTGAAGAAAAACAAAGCATTACTCGATAAAACTGAACATGCGTTGCATCAACACAGCATGTTCACCATTCTGGTCGGTCGCTTTGTTGGCCCGACGCGTCCGCTGGTGCCAATGGTGGCGGGAATGCTGGATCTGCCGGTGGCAAAATTCATTACGCCGAATATTATCGGCTGCCTGCTGTGGCCACCGTTTTACTTCCTGCCTGGGATTCTGGCGGGCGCGGCGATCGATATTCCAGCCGGAATGCAGAGCGGCGAGTTTAAATGGTTGCTGCTGGCGACGGCGGTATTTTTGTGGGTTGGTGGCTGGCTGTGCTGGCGGTTATGGCGCAGCGGTAAAGCAACCGATCGTTTAAGTCATTATTTGTCGCGCGGCCGTTTGTTGTGGCTGACGCCGTTGATTTCTGCCATCGGCGTGGTGGCGCTGGTGGTGTTAATTCGCCACCCGTTGATGCCGGTGTATATCGATATTTTGCGTAAAGTGGTTGGGGTTTAGGGGATTGTCTTGTGCGGGTTGTCTTATGCGACCCTGACCGCGTCTTATCAGGCCTACAAAACGCACTGGCCGTACGTCGGATCAAGTGTCCACGCCGGATCTGACAGTGCATACTAACCCTGAATCCCCCATATTGCCGAAGCACTCCCCTTACCGCTCAACACTTCTTCAGTCTTACCCTGCCAGGCGATGCGCCCGTCGGCGACCACCACCGAGCGTGTGGCGATCCGCGCCGCATCTTCCACACTGTGCGACACCATCAATAGCGTCATTTTTTGCTGCTGGCAGCTCGTGCTCACCAGCGTCAGCATCTCCTGACGTAACGCCGGATCGAGCGCAGAGAACGGTTCATCGAGCAATAAAATCGGCTGTTCGCGCACCAGACAACGCGCTAACGCCACGCGCTGTCGCTGACCGCCGGAAAGCTCGCCCGGTAACCGCGCCATTAAATTATCAATCCCCATCTGACGGGCAATCGCGTGCATTTTCTCCTGCTGTGCCGCGTTCAGTTTCAACCCCGGATTTAGCCCCAGCCCGATGTTCTGCGCGACCGTCAGATGGCTGAACAGGTTGTTCTCCTGAAACAGCATCGACACCGGACGGCGTGACGGCGGCGTCGTGGTGTGATCAACACCATCGATAGTCAGCGAACCGCTGGCTGGCGTCAGAAAACCGGCAATCAAATTCAGCAGGGTACTTTTACCCGCGCCGCTTGGCCCGAGGATTGCCACCTGCTCGCCGCGTTCTACCGTTAAGCTAAAACGCATCGGCAAATGGTGATAAAGCCAGGTGATATCAGTCAGTTTTAACATTTCGCCCCGGTAGTTTTTCAATCACGGTAAACAGCAGAAAACAGAGTAGTAGCAGAATTAACGCGGTGACCGCGCCGTCCTGGCTGCGATAGGAGCCAATTTGCTGGTAGAGATAAAACGGCAGGGTACGGAAATCATCGTTACCGAACAACGCCACTACGCCAAAATCACCAATCGACAGCACGCAGGCAAAAGCCAGCGCCTGCGCCAGTGGACGTTTCAGGGCGCGCAGCTCGACCACTTTTAAGCGCGACCAGCCTTCAATGCCCAGCGACTGACACAACATACTGTAGCGGGCGGTGATATCGCGCATCGGGTTTTCCAGTACTTTCAGCGCATAAGGGATCGCCATTAACGCATTGGTGAAAATCACAATGCCGTCAGCAGATTGTGGCAGGCCGATAGTGTTGTTGAGCAGTAAAAAGAAGCCGGTAGCCAGCACAATCCCCGGCATGGCGAGGATCAACATGCCGCTCATCTCCAGCGCCTGACCCGCCAGCATTTTCTGCCGCGCCCGCAGTTCGCGACTGCTCCATAGCAGCATCATGGTCAGCACTACGCACAATACACCTGCCGCCAGCGCAATACGCAACGAGGTCCACAGCGCCTGCCACAGCACCGGTTGTGCCAGCACTTCCGGCAACTGGCGATTTACCCCATCGACGATCACCGCCAGCAACGGTGGCAGCAACAGCAGCAGCGCCAGCACTATTAACACCGTGTCGCAAATGCGGCTATGCAGACGATCGTCCGGATCGCGCCAGCCTTGCAGCAGCGTGGTGCCGGGCGCAATGGCCTTACTTAGTCGCTGACTCAACAGCACCAGCCCAAGGCAACACACCATCTGGAGCAGCGCCAGCATCGCCGCGCGGGCAGGATCGTAGTCGTAACTCAGCGCCTGA
Organism: Shigella flexneri; assembly: GCA_048288465.1. Classification (GTDB taxonomy): domain Bacteria; phylum Pseudomonadota; class Gammaproteobacteria; order Enterobacterales; family Enterobacteriaceae; genus Enterobacter; species Enterobacter flexneri_B. The sequence continues at coordinate 70,446 of CP182556.1, forward strand.
TAAATAGCCAGCTCGATAGTGGTTGCCTGCGGACCGCCGCCCAGCGATAGCACGGTGGCGAAGCTGGCGAAACAGAGCATAAAGATAAGCGCGGCAACCGGCGGGATTTGTCGCCGTAGCCACGGCCATTCGACGAAGCGGAAAAAATGCCAGCCGCGCATCCCAAGCTGGGCGGCAAGCTGACGTTGTTCGCCGGGAATGTTTTCCAGTGCCTGGAGTAATAAGCGGCTCGCCATCGGCAGATTAAAAAATACGTGCGCCAGCAAAATGCCTTGCAGGCCGTAGGGCGAAAAGGTCCACTCCAGACCGAGCGATTGGCAGAGCGATGCCAGCCAGCCCTGACGACCATAGACGCTAAGAATGCCGAAAACAGCAACTAGCACCGGGAGGATCAAGGTCATTGCGCACAGACGCAACAGCGCCAGCCGACCCGGAAAGCGCCTGCGATAGAGGGCGCGGGCGAGGAATATCGCGGGTACGACAGAGAGTAGCGCCGAGAGAAACGCCTGCCAGAAGGAGAAGCGCACCACATGCCACAGGTAGCTGTCCTGCCAGACTGCCACCCAGTTACCCTGCGGCGCGTTCCACCACAGGGCGAGAAACGCCGCGAGCGCAACCGCTACCACCAGCGTGGCGGCGCTTACACCTGGAATTAACCAGCCGGGAATTAACGGCTGACGGCGCGTTGCCATTCGCTAATCCATGCCTGACGTTGTGCCGCCACTTCAGCTGGTGTGAACTCCAGCGTGGTGGCCGGTTTGGTCAATTGTTCAAACCCGGCAGGCAGCGTGACATTTGCCACCGGATACATCCAGTTACCGGTTGGGATCGCATTCTGAAAAGCCGGAGAAACCATAAACTGGAGGAATTTTTGCGCCAGCTCCGGCTGCTTGCTGGCAGCGGTGCGGGCGGCGACTTCCACCTGCAGATAGTGACCTTCGCTAAAGTTCGCGGCGGCGTAGTTATCTTTTTTCTCTTCGAGAATGTGATAAGCCGGAGAGGTGGTGTAACTCAGTACCAGATCGCTTTCACCTTTTAAAAACAGGCCGTAGGCTTCGCTCCAGCCTTTGGTGACCGTGACGGTTTTCTTCGCCAGTTTTTGCCAGGCTTGTGGGGCGTCATCGCCATAGACTTTTGCATCCATAGCAACAGACCCAGCCCCGGTGTACTGGTGCGCGCGGATCCTGATGGATCACCGCCAGTTTGATCGCTCTCAACCATTGTTTTCAGGCTTTGTGGCAGTCTCAGTTTGTTCTTGTAGTAACGAAGGCGAAGTAGCCATGATCAAACGGTACGAAAGTCTCTTCTTCCAGCCGCCGGGAACGTTAACGGCATCCGCTGCCACACCACTTTGGCGAACAGTCCGGTTTGCTTGGCAGCGTCTAACAGGTTGTTATCCAGCCCAGCACCACATCGGCTTTCTGTTTTTGCCTTCCATCCGTAGACAGTTAGAGCAAACGCCATCTTCCAGCGCCACCAGTTTGTTCGCAGTTACAGTCGGCTGAAAGGCTTTTTTACCACACCAGGCCCCCAGTCGGCGGCGAAGGAATCGTAGGTATAAACAGTCGGAACGGGTTTAGCGAAACGGGCGCTGTGCACAGCAACAGCGGGGCAGACATGCCCAACACTTTGCACCTCAGAAAAGAGTGGCGAAGGACTTGAGAGGGCCTCAAATCCCTTCGCCGGCGTTATCCGGATCGGGTTGGACGGGTACTTTCAGCGCACGCGTACGCGTGGCACCCCTTGAGAACGGCGTTGGTGTAGTGATTTTGTTATCAACCGCGATCATCGATACGGTGGCGCAAACCACGCTGATTTAAAATCGAACCAGCCGAGGTTATCATTCGCAGGCCGCGCATACTGCGGTGCCTGAATGATCAGCCAGTGGTGGATGGGGCACCATTGCTTTGCTGGCGACCAGTTACTGGCACCAGTCAGGTTCATTTCGCCATTGCGCCACCGGGCGGCGTCGGCTTGCCAGTCGATCGGAATACAGTGTTGGAGCAGCGGCACCTCGCACAAGTGCGCGAACAGCGAAAAATCCAGCGGCAGCGTAAAGTTGGCGCTGTTAAGCCAGATATCGCTCTCAATCTCTCCTTCATGCCACTGATCGTCGCTGATCTCTTTGATTTCCAGCATGACCTGGTGACTTGCCAGGATCTGCTGTAGATACCGGCAATCACCCGATGCTCACTGTGATCCTGATAAAAGGTCCGGATGAGGCTTTCGGCCAGCCGAGACTTCGCTCTTTATGGTGCGGGCATGGTGCCGACGGGGGGGCAGTCCATCAGCCGGGAACCACGGATGCTGGTACTGTTCCTCAGCGAGATCAACCAGATTAGTTGGAGAAGCACATAGCTTACCCAGTCCCTGACTTGTTGATTCGCCCGCGATGGGTGCGGCTGTCGAATAGTAAATCGTCGCGACCTTCCTCAGGCGGCTTTCAATCTCTTTTTCCTCACCCTGTGGACCCTGTCGCATCGACCCCAGCTGGCTGGTCGCGGTCCGAGCAGAACCCAGACCTTAGTCGTCGATTAATGCCCGGTAACCGAGAAGTCGTCGAATGCCTCAATTTTCAGTTGATTGGTGCTGTTGCGGATCACCGCATACGGACGGGTGCCGATGGGATGGCTCGCAAAGTTGCTGGAGCTCCGGTTGCAGCAGGATCATCGCCGGAACTGCCGGCAATAACGGTAACCAGCGGTCCGGTTCGTGAGATGGATATCCATAGTACAGGCGTCGGCGACACAATGTCAGCAATATGCAAATAAGAGCGGCAGCGTATTGATTCGTTTTAAAGAGGCGATCACATCATACCATTCCAGTTCACGACCATGATGAAAATGGACTCCTGGACGCGAAAAGAAACGCCAGTGAAGCGGTGATCTGCTGCCAGTGGTGGGCGATGTCTGCTTCCAGTTTCCCATTTTCCTCATTTCTGCGCGTTAGCGAACTGAAGATTTGCCGGGCGATCTGGGTCTCGGAACGGCGCAATGCACTGCCAGGTAGCAGATTACGCAACGGACGATGGTCGCGCACGCGCAGATGTGCCGCCCTGGCGGAAGCTGCGGCCAGATGAGAAACCAGCATTTGCCGCACAGTCGCTTTGTCGCCAACCAACTGCACTAGTTGGTGAATTGAATATCCTGCTGTCCAGCAGGTCTTCCGCCCGCTGTTGCTGAAGCGCCAGCCCGGTATGGGAATGTAGACGCAAGCTCATACCACGCCCGACTTCCGCTTCCCGTCAGCCGCCGCGATCCTGCGTGGTGTTGAGCAGGGTGCGCATATGACGACGCGAGCAGCTGGATGACGCTACCAGTTCGTTGAGCGTTGTGTCCTGCGATTTACCCTCGCAGCATTGCCACAGGCAGTAAACTATTGTTGCAGACGAGCAGATGGCATAAAGGGGAACTCCTGTGCAAAAGACAGCAATTTTTTTCTGCCTATATTAAGTCAATAATTCCTAACGATGAAGCAAGGGGATGCCCCATTGCGTCAGTTTTATCAGCACTATTTCGCACAACAGCGAAGTTGTTTGGTAGCATTGGTTAGCGCCCCACAACGATTAACGACCATTGCTTGAAGGACTGATGTCATGGGATGACCACAATTCTGAAAGTGCAGCTCCCTAGTAGTGTGTGACTGAGTATTGGTGTAAAATCACCCCGCCGCAGATTATACCTGCTGGTTTCTTTCGCCGCGCTAAAAGAGGAAACGTATGATCTGGATAATGACGATGGCTCGCCGTATGAACGGTGTTTACGCGGCATTTATGCTGGTCGCTTTTATGATGGGGGTGGCCGGGGCGCTACAGGCTCCTACATTGAGCTTATTTCTGAGTCGTGAGGTTGGCGCGCAACCTTTCTGGATCGGACTCTTTTATACGGTGAATGCTATTGCTGGGATCGGCGTAAGCCTCTGGTTGGCAAAACGTTCTGACAGTCAGGGCGATCGGCGAAAACTGATTATATTTTGCTGTTTGATGGCTATCGGCGATGCGCTATTGTTTGCATTTAATCGTCATTATCTGACGCTTATCACCTGTGGTGTGCTTCTGGCATCTCTGGCCAATACGGCAATCCGCACAGTTATTTGCTCTGGCGCGGGAATATGCGGGATAACATCGGCGCGAGAAGTGGTGATGTTTAGCTCAGGTGATGCGTGCGCAGCTTTCTCTGGCATGGGTTATCGGTCCACCGTTGGCCTTTATGCTGGCGTTGAATTACGGCTTTACGGATGATGTTTTCGATTGCCGCCGGGATATTCACGCTCGAGTCCTGGTATTGATTGCATTTATGCTTCCGGTCTGTGGCGCCGGGTAAACTGCCGTCGGAAAATGCTTTATCAATGCAAGGTGGCTAGCGGGTAACGTACAGATGTCTTTTGTTGGCCTACGACAACGTTAATGTGGAGCCTGCAACACCATGTACATTATTGATATGCCGTTGTGGATAGGTCGCGAGTTCAGAATTACGCAGACAAACTGGCGGGTTTCCTGATGGGGACGGCAGCTGGACTGGAAATACCAGCAATGATTCTGGCTGGCTACTATGTCAAACGTTATGGTAGCGGCGAATGATGGTCATAGCAGTGGCGGCAGGAGTACTGTTTTACACCGGATTGATTTTTTTCATAGCCGTCTGGCGTTGATGACGCTGCAACTTTTTAACGCTGTATTTATCGGCATTGTTGCGGGTATTGGGATGCTATGGTTTCAGGATTAATCTGGAAGAGCGGGGGCAGCTACCACCTTATTTACTAACAGGTCTCTACCGGGGTAATTCTGGCTGGCGTTATTCAGGAGCAATTGCACAAAGTTGGGGGCACTTTGCCGTTTACTGGGTAATTGCGGTTATTTCTGTTATCGCATTATTTTTAACCGCAAAGGTGCAAGACGGTTTGATGACGTGGACGATAGCGGAAAGCCCGGTCATTTGACCGGGCAAGGGGATTAATTCATAAACGCAGGTTGTTTTGCTTCGTAAGCGGGCGATGGTGTCGTCGTGCTGCAAGGTAGCCCAATACTGTCCAGACCGTTCATCATGCAGTGGCGGCGGAAGGCATCGATGGTAAAGCGATGGGGTTTCTCTCCGCTTTCACCTCTTCGGCTTCCAGATCCACGTCGAATGGATCCCCGGATTGGCTTTCACCAGCGCAAACAGTTCGTCCACTTCTGCATCGCTTAATTTCACCGGCAGCGCGGTCGTTAAAGCTATTGCCGTAGAAGATGTCAGCAAAAACTCGGCGCAATCGACCACTTTAAAACCGTAGTCGGTGAATTGCCAGGCACGTGCTCACGCGAAGAGCCACAGCCGAAGTTTTCTCGTGCCAGCAAAATGGAAACGCCCTAATACTGCGGGAAGTTCAGCACGAAGTCCGGGTTTTGCTGTTGGCCTTTTTCATCCAGAAAACGCCAGTCGTTAAACAGATGCGCGCCAAAACCCGTACGGGTCACTTTCTGCAAAAACTGTTTCGGGATGATTGCATCGGTATCGACATTGGCGGCATCCAGCGGAACCACCAGGCCTGTGCGTTCGATAAATTTCTCTGCCATGGTGTGCTCCTTATTTAATGTTGCGATGTTGGCGAAATGTCCGGTCACAGCAGCAGCGGCAGCCATTGCCGGGCTGACCAGATGCGTGCGCCTGCCGCGCCCCTGGCGGCCTTCAAAGTTACGGTTGCTGGTGGAGGCACAACGTTCGCCGGATTCAGACGGTCGTTGTTCATCGCCAGACACATTGAGCAGCCAGGCAAGCGCCATTCAAAACCGGCTTCAAGAAAGATTTTATCCAGACCTTCCGCTTCCGCCTGGGCTTTTACCGGGCCAGAGCCGGGAACCACCAGTGCCGCACGCCTGGCGCGACTTTCGCCCTTTGGCGATCTCCGCTGCCGCGCGTAAATCTTCAATGCGCGAGTTGGTACAGGAACCGATAAACACTTCGTCGATAGCCACTTCGGTCAGCGGAATACCCGTTTTCAGCCCCATATAGGCCAGCGCTTTTTCTGCCGACGCGCGTTCAACCGAATGGCAAACGAAGCCGGATCGGAATATTGTCGTTCACGGAAATCACCTGGCCGGGATTGGTGCCCCAGGTGACCTGCGGTGGAATTTCTTCTGCTTGCAGAGTGACGACGGTATCGAAAGTTGCGCCTTCGTCGGTTTGCAGGGTTTTCCAGTAGGCAACGGCGTCGCTCAAATCTTTGCCTTTCGGCGCATGCAGACGGCCTTTGACATAGTTAAAGGTGGTTTCGTCCGGTGCAACCAGACCGGCTCTTCGCGCCGATTTCGATTGCCAGATCGCACAGGGTCATACGACCTTCCATGCTTAAATCACGGATTGCTTCGCCGCAAACTCCACCACATGCCCGGTGCCGCCTGCGCTACCGGTTTTACCGATAATTGCCAGCACGATATCTTTTGGTGGTAATGCCCGGCGCGGCTTTGCCCTGACTTCAATTTTCATGGTTTTTGCGCGGCCCTGTTTTCAGGGTTTGCGTTGCCAGTACGTGTTCAACTTCGGAAGTGCCGATACCAAAGGCCAGTGCGCCGACGCGCTGGTGGGTGGCGGTATGCGAGTTGCAGACAATGGTCATCCCCGGCAAGGTGATCCGCCTGTTCCGGCCCCATTACGCCTGACGATCCCCGATACGGTGATTCAGGTCAGACAGTTCGACGCCAAATTCTTTGCAGTTTTTCGATTAGTCTGCATCTGGATACGCGCCATTTCACCGAGGCATTAATGTCTTCCCGGTTCTTGGGAAGAAGACGTTGTGATCCACTTAGCGAAGGTTTTGCCCGGCGACGTACCGGTGACCGGTGGGCGTGAGACCATCGAACGCCTGCGGTGAAGGTCACTTTACTGACCAGGTGGTGGTCGAATATATAACAGTGGGGTTTCGTTTTCGGCTTCGTACACAACGTGAGCGTTGAACAATTTTTCGATAACGTCTTAGCCATGATTACACCCCTTCTGCTACATAGTGGGCAATGTATTGCCCATTTCATCGGTACTAACGGCGGAGCGCCACGGGCTAATCCCGCCAATGCCCTCAGTTGCGCGGTTAATGGCGCGTTCAATGGCGAAAGCCGCATCATCGGCATCCAGGCTGTAACCAGCAGCAGTGCCAGCGACAGGATTTGTGCAATCGGGTTGGCGATGTTTTTGCCTGCGATATCTGGTGCCGAGCCGCCCGCCGGTTCATACAGTCCAAAACCTTGCTCGTTCAGGCTGGCGGAAGGCAACATCCCCATCGAGCCAGTGATTATTGCGCACTCGTCAGACAGAATGTCGCCAAACAGGTTGGAGCACAGCAGAACGTCAAACTGTGATGGATCTTTAATGAGCTGCATGGTGGCGTTGTCGATGTACATATGCGCCAGTTCGACATCCGGGTATTCCGTGGCGATCTAGTTAACGATTCCCGCCATAAAATAAAGGATTGCAGCACGTTGGCTTTATAAATCGACGTCACTTTGTGGCGACGCTTGCGAGCAGATTCAAACGCGATGCAGGCAATGAGTTCGATCTCAAAACGGTGATACACCTCGGTATCAAAGGCTTTTTCATATGTCCGCTACCTTCGCGGCCTTTTGGCTGACCGAAATAGATGCACAGTCATTGCGCGCACACACGAGATGTGAAGCCGTTTGCGGCAATGTCTGCACGCGGCGGACAGAATGCTTCCAGCCCCTGATACAGTTTTGCCGGGCGCAGGTTGCTGAATAATTTGAAGTGCTTACGCGAGAGGCAGCAGCGCGCCGCGTTCTGGTTGCTGGTCTGGTGGTAAATGCCCGCTTTCGGCCGCCTACAGCCGAAAACAGCGCGGATTCGGCTTGCTGCGCGAACCTTCAACCGTCGCAGGCGGCGGTGAGTTACCGTGGTTATCAATGGCTGCACCACCCTACATCGTAATGGCTGGTGGTGATGCGCATCGCAAAGCGGTTGCGCACGGCATCCAGCACTTTCAGCGCCTGGGTCATCACTTCCGGACCAATACCGTCCCCCGGCAATCCGGCAATATGGTAATTCTTCGACATCACACGGTTTCCTTTTTTACCCGTTGTGTTGAGCTTTGCGTTGCAACTCTTTTTCGACTTCTGCGGCGCGCCGGATGGTGTTCAGAACGTGCACCATGGCTTTGGCAGATGACTCGACAATATCGGTAGCAGGCCGACGCCGTGGAAGCGGCGACCGTTGTAGTTCACGACGATATCCACCTGACCCAGCGCATCTTTACCGTGGCCTTTGGCGGTAGGCTGTTTCTCACCAGTTCGACGTTATCCTCGTGATGAAGCGGTTAATTGCCTGATCGACGTAGTGACGACGGACCGTTACCGTTCGCGGTTTCTGCTTTGACTTCTTCGCCACAGGCCAGTTTGACGGCGGCGGTGGCGATATCGTAGAGCCAGACTGCACGCTGAAGTGATCCGAACGGAAATGCTTCCGGCTCTTCTTGCTGCTTACCGATGAAGGCCGCGCCTCCAAATCGTAATCAAACACCTGACCTTTTTTGTCCGCCAGCTTCAGGAAAGCATCGTACAAATTGTCTAAATTATATTCACTTTCTTTATACCCCATCTCATCCATGCGATGTTTCACCGCCGCGCGCCCGAACCAGAGGTCAGATTCAGCTGGATTTGGTTCAAGCCAATAGATTCTGGTGTCATGATTTCGTAGTTTCGGTTTTTCAGCACGCCATCCTGGTGGAATCTAGGGGAGGAAGTCGCGAATGCGCCGCTGCCAACAATGGCTTTGTTTACCGGAATCGGCATATTACAAATCTGGCTAACTAACTGGCTGGTGCGCCTATCTCCTGGTGATTAATGGCGGTGTGACGTCGTGCATATCCTTCCAACTTTTGATCGCCATGATGACTTCTTCCAGACAACATTTCCGGCACGCTCGCCAATCCCGTTCATTGCGCTTCCACCTGGCGTGCACCGGCATGTACCACCGCCAGTGAGTTCCCGACCACAAGGCCCAAATCGTCGTGGGTATGTACGGAGATAATGGCTTTGTCGATGTTAGGCACGCGTTCATACAGGCCGCTGATGATTCCGGCGAACTCAAAACGGCATGGTGTAGCCCACGTGTGCCGGGATGTGTGATGGTGGTGGCACCGGCATTAATCGCCGCTTCTCGACCAGCTTCGCGCCAGGAATCGGCAATCGGTGTGCGCCACATCTCGCAGAAAAATCAACATCATCGGTGTGGTGCCGGGCGCGTTTCACCATATAGATAGCGCATTCTCGATCACTTCATCCCACGTGCTGCGCAGCTTGGTGGCGATGTGCATTGGCGAAGTGGCGATAAAGATTATGAATACGGAAGCGGCGACTTTCGGGATTTGGCCGCCACGTCGAATATCTTTTTCCACGCAGGCGAGCTAACGCGCATACGCGGCTGTGTTTGACTCGGCGCGACGATGGTTTGCACTGATTCAAAATAGCGCAAAGACGGGGAAACCGACTTCCATCACGTCAACACCCATACGCTCAAGGGCCAGCGCAATTTGCAGTTTTTCTTTCACACTCAAGCTTGCCTGTAACGCCTGTTCACCGTCGCGCAATGTGGTATCGAAAATAATGACTTGCTGGCTCATGGTTTCCGGGTCCTTGTCTCTTTTAGAGCGCCTCGCTTCGGCATAAAAAAACCCGCGCAATGGCGCGGGGTTTTTCTTTGACTGCGTGCTGGCTTAATGCTGGATGCGCTCACTCGTCTACCGCGCAAAGAAGATGCGTTTAGTAGTAGTAGACCGATAAAGCGAACGATGTGAGTCATTAAATCAGCTCCAGATGAATGCGATATGCTTTTAGAGTTACTGGATACAAAAACGGATGTCAACCCTGACGCAATAAAAACATCCCGCCAGCGTGAGTTCTGCATCCGTAAAATTCTGGCTAATTGTGCTGCGGTGGTTAAAGTAAGCAATATAATTTCTGCTTAACTACCGACGCTTTTCATCGGTTGACATATTTCAGCATAAATTTTTGCATCTAATCGACGAGGAAAAGGGGACAAAATGCACGCGTTGCAAAACCTATCCTGATGATTTGTATTGAATTATATGTTTTGCGATTTTTTTTGATATTGATTGGTGAATATTATGATCATTTAATGTTAAGAATTAATCCATTAAATTATAAATTAATTATTAAATAAGCACATTTAATCCATTTGTAGATGATTGATTATTCGCGGTAGTTATGATTAGATTGTTTTCGCAACAAAAACATTATGGATTATTATGCTGTGGTAAATGACTCATTCCACGGCAATGGATTCTGTTTTTATCAGAACCCGTATCTTTATGTTTTCCTAATTTTACTCATTTTCCTTTTTCTTATTTTATATGCATGATAAATCATATTCTTCAGGATTATTTCTCTGCATTTGGATAAAGGGAAAGGAGGTTAAGTGTGACAGTGGAGTTAAGGATGCCAGAGGTACAAACAGATCATCAGAGACGGCGGAGTTAAGCAAGCCACAGCTACGCATGGTCGATTTCAACTTATTAACCGTTTTCGATGCCGTGATGCAGGAGCAAAACATTACCGTGCCGCTCATGTTCTGGGTATGTCGCAACCTGCGGTCAGTAACGCTGCGCACGCCTGAAGGTGATGTTTAATGACGAGCTTTTTGTTCGTTATGGCCGTGGTATTCAACCGACTGCTCGCGCATTTGGACTTTTTGGTTCAGTTCGCCAGGCATTGCAACTAGTACAGAATGAATTGCCTGGTTTAGGTTTTGAACCCGCGAGTAGTGACGTGTATTTCATCTTTGTGTTTGCAGCCCGTTCGACAGCATTCTGACCTCGCAGTTTTATAATCACATTGAGCAGATTGCGCCAAATATACATGTTATGTTCAAGTCTTCATTAAATCAGAACACTGAAACATCAGCTGCGTTATCAGGAAACGGAGTTTGTGATTAGTTATGAAGACTTCCATCGTCCTGAATTTACCAGCGTGCCATTATTTAAAGATGAAATGGTGCTGGTAGCCAGCAAAATCATCCAACAATTAAAGGCCCGTTACGAAATATGATGTTTATAACGAACAACATGCGGCGGTTTCGCTCGATCGTTTCGCGTCATTTAGTGAACCTTGGTATGACACGGTAGATAAGCAAGCCAGTATCGCGTATCAGGGCATGGCAATGATGAGCGTACTTAGCGTGGTGTCGCAAACGCATTTGGTCGACTATTGCGCCGCGTTGGCTGGCTGAAGAGTTCGCTGAATCCTTAAATTACAGGTATTACCGCTGCCGTTAAACAAAACGGCAGAACCTGTTATCTCTCCTGGCATGAAGCTGCCGGGCGCGATAAAGGCCATCAGTGGATGGAAGAGCAATTAGTCTCAATTTGCAAACGGTAACTGATTGCAGATAGGTCAGACATGAATGTCTGGTTTATTCTGCATTTTTTATTGAATGTAGAATTTTATTCTGAATGTGTGGGCTCTCTATTTTAGGATTAATTAAAAAAATAGAGAATTTGCTGTAAGTTGTGGGATTCAGCCGATTTATTATCAATTTAATCCTCTGTAATGGAGGATTTTATGGTTTCTTTCACCTTTCCTCCTGTTTATTCTTATTACCCCGTGTTTATGTCTCTGGCTGCCGAATTGCTTAAGCAAGATGGGACGGTTAGTGTGTTTTACACATTTTTCCGTCAAAACAGTGAGGCAGGCCATGGAGATGTTGTCTGGAGCCAGATGGTCGTCCGATCGCTTATCGATAGGGCGTTAGGCAGTATTCGGTTATCCCGGAGGCGCAGTCCCCAATATTTATGATGCATGCATACCGTGGGTGGTATTGATCATGTATTAGTTCGTCATGAGCAGGCGGCGGTGGGTATGGCCGATCGCCTGGCGCGCGCGCACCGGGAAGTCGGCGTCGTGCTGGTAACGTCGGGTCCAGGGGGCGACCAATGCGATTACTGGCATCGCCACCGCTTATATGGATTCCATTCCATTAGTTGTCCTTTCCGGGCAGGTAGCGACCTCGTTGATAGGTTACGATGCCTTTCAGGAGCCGCGACATGGTGGGGATTTCGCGACCGGTGGTTAAACACAGCTTTCTGGTTAAGCAAACGGAAGACATTCCGCAGGTGCTGAAAAAGGCTTTCTGGCTGGCGGCAAGTGGTCGCCCTGGACCAGTAGTCGTTGATTTACCAACAGATCTCTAATCCGGCGAACAAATTACCCGCCACTCTGGCGGGAGTCGGTGTATGCGTTCTTACAATCCCACTACCACCGGGCATAAAGGGCAAATTAAGCGCACTATGCAAACGTTCGGTGGCGGCAAAAAAACCGGTTGTCTACGTAGGCGGTGGGGCAATCACGGCGGGCTGCCATCAGCAGATTTGAAAGAGAACAGGTGGAGGCGTTGGAATTGTGCCCGTTGTTTCCTCATTGATGGGGCTGGGAGCTATCCGGCAACGCGTCGTCAGGCACTGGGCATGCTGGGAATGCGCAGGTACCTACGAAGCCAATATGACGATGCATAACGCGGATGTGACGTTCGCCGTCGGGGTAAGATTTGATGACCGAACGACGAACGATCTGGCAAAGTGCCTCCCCAAATGCCACTGTTCTGCCGTATCGATATTAATCCTGCTTCCATTTCTAAAACCGTAGCTGCTGATATCCCGATTGTGGGGGATGTCGCCAGGTCCTCGAACAAATACTTAAACTGCCTATCGCAGGATCCGCCCATCAACCGCTGGATGAGATCCGCGACTGGTGGCAGCAGATTGGACGGTGGCGCGCTCGTCGAGTGCCTGAAATATGACACTCACAGTGAAAAGATTAAACCGCAGGCGGTGATCGAGACTCTTTGGCGGTTGACTAATGGGGGACGCTACATAACATGCAATATAGGGCAGCACAGATGTTTGCTGCGCTTTATTATCCATTCGACGAACCGCGTCGCTGGAATAGATCCAGGCGGCCTCGCGCGATCGGGTTTTGGTTTACCTGCGGCACTATCGGGCAGTCAAAATGGCGTTGCCAGAAGAAACCGTGGTTTTGCGTCACTGGCGACGGCGGTGTAGAGATGAACATCAGGAACTGTCTACCGCTTTGCAATACGAGTTGCCCGTACTGGTGGTGAATCTCAATAACCGCTATCTGGGGATGGTGAAACGGTCGCAGGACATGATCTATTTGGCCATCATTCACGATCTTATATGCAATCACTACCCGATTTCGTCCCGTCTGGCGGAAGACCTATGGGCATGTCAGAATGCAGATTTCTCATCCGCATGAGCTGGAAAGCAAACTGCGCGAGGCGCTGAACAGGTGCGCAATAATCGCCTGGTGTTTGTTGATGTTACCGTCGATGGCAGTGAGCACGTCTACCCGATGCAGATTCGCGGGGGCGGGATCGATGAAGAGGTGGTTAAGCAAAACGGAGAAAACCTGATTATGCGCCGGATATTATCAGTCTACTCGAAAATGAATCAGGCGCGTTATCCCGCGTGATTGGCCTTTTTTTCCCAGCGTGGCTACAACATTGAAAGCCTCCAGACCGTTGCGCCAACCGACGATCCGACATATCGCGTATGACCATCCAGACCCGTGGGCGATGAAAAAGTGCTTCAGCAGATCGAAGAGCAACACGCCAGCTGGTCGATGTCTTGCGCGTGAGTGAGTAGGGGCAGGGCGCGCATGTTGAGCGGGGAATCGTGCTGGTGAAAATTAGGCCAGCGGGTACGGGCGTGACGAAGTGAAACGTAATACGGAATGTTCCGTCGGCAAGTATCGATGTCACACCCTCGCTTTATACCGTTCAATTAGCAGGCACCAGCGGTAAGCTTGATGCTGGTTAGCATCGATTCGCGATGTGGGCGAAAATTGTGGAGGTCTCGCTCTGGTGTGGTCGGACTTTCGCGCGGCGATAGAATAAATGCGTTGAGAATCATCTCAATGCGCGAATTTACAGCCCAACATGTCACGTTGGGCTTTTTTTGCGAAATCAGTGGGAACGCGAAATAAAGCAGTTGCCGCAGTTAATTTTTACTACGCTTAGATGTTAATGAATTTAACCCATACCAGTACAATGGCTATGGTTTTTACATATTTTACACAAGGGCAATTGTGAAACTGGATGAAAATCGCTTCGGCTGGCAGATGTCACGGACCACTGCAAGCTATGTTATTAACGGCAAAGCGAAGCAATACCGTGTGAGCGACAAAACCGTTGAAAAAGTCATGGCTGTGGTGCGTGAGCACAATTACCACCCGAACGCCGTGGCAGCTGGGCTTCGTGCTGGACGCACACGTTCTATTGGTCTTGTGATCCCCGATCTGGAGAACACCAGCTATACCCGCATCGCTAACTATCTTGAACGCCAGGCGCGGCAACGGGGTTATCAACTGCTGATTGCCTGCTCAGAAGATCAGCCAGACAACGAAATGCGCTGCATTGAGCACCTTTTACAGCGTCAGGTTGATGCCATTATTGTTTCGACGTCGTTGCCACCTGAGCATCCTTTTTATCAACGCTGGGCTAACGACCCGTTCCCGATTGTCGCGCTGGACCGCGCCCTCGATCGTGAACATTTCACCAGCGTGGTTGGTGCCGATCAGGATGATGCCGAAATGCTGGCGGAAGAGTTACGTAAGTTTCCCGCCGAGACGGTGCTTTATCTTGGCGCGCTGCCGGAGCTTTCTGTCAGCTTCCTGCGTGAACAAGGTTTCCGTACTGCTTGGAAAGATGATCCGCGCGAAGTGCATTTCCTGTATGCCAACAGCTATGAGCGGGAGGCGGCTGCCCAGTTATTCGAAAAATGGCTGGAAACGCATCCGATGCCGCAGGCGCTGTTCACAACGTCGTTTGCGTTGTTGCAAGGAGTGATGGATGTCACGCTGCGTCGCGACGGCAAACTGCCTTCTGACCTGGCAATTGCCACCTTTGGCGATAACGAACTGCTCGACTTCTTACAGTGTCCGGTGCTGGCAGTGGCTCAACGTCACCGCGATGTCGCAGAGCGTGTGCTGGAGATTGTCCTGGCAAGCCTGGACGAACCGCGTAAGCCAAAACCTGGTTTAACGCGCATTAAACGTAATCTCTATCGCCGCGGCGTGCTCAGCCGTAGCTAATCCGCGAACAAAAATACGCGCCAGGTGAATTTCCCTCTGGCGCGTAGAGTACGGGACTGGACATCAAGGTAATGCTGCCAACTTACTGATTTAGTGTATGATGGTGATTTTAAGGTGCTTGCGTGGCTTCCATTTCCATCAGATGTCCTTCCTGCTCCGCTACTGAAGGCGTGGTGCGTAACGGCAAAAGCACTGCCGGACATCAGCGCTATCTCTGCTCTCATTGCCGTAAAACATGGCAACTACAGTTCACTTACACCGCCTCTCAGCCCGGTACGCACCAGAAAATCATTGATATGGCCATGAATGGCGTCGGATGTCGCGCCAGTGCACGCATTATGGGCGTTGGCCTCAACACGGTTTTACGTCACTTAAAAAACTCAGGCCGCAGTCGGTAACCTCGCGCATACAACCGGGCAGTGATGTGATTGTCTGCGCTGAAATGGACGAACATTGGGGCTACGTCGGTGCTAAATCACGTCAGCGCTGGCTGTTTTACGCGTATGACAGGATACGGAGGACGGTTGTGGCGCACGTCTTCGGTGAACGCACTCTGGCCACACTGGAGCGTCTTCTGAGCCTGCTGTCGGCCTTTGAGGTCGTGGTATGGATGACGGATGGCTGGCCGCTGTATGAATCACGCCTGAAGGGAAAGCTGCACGTTATCAGCAAGCGTTACACTCAGCGCATTGAGCGACATAATCTGAATCTGAGACAACATCTGGCAAGGCTGGTACGGAAGTCACTGTCGTTCTCAAAATCGGTGGAGCTGCATGACAAGGTCATCGGGCATTATCTGAACATAAAACACTATCAGTAAGTTGGAGTCATTACCGGACATCAATATCCTTAAAGTAAATAAGACTATTCCTGACTATTATTGATAAATGGTTTTAAACCCGCCCGTTAATTAACTCACCAGCTGAAATTCACAATAATTAAGTGATATCGACAGCGCGTTTTTGCATTATTTTGTTACATGCGGCGATGAATTGCCGATTTAACAAACACTTTTCTTTGCTTTTGCGCAAACCCGCTGGCATCAAGCGCCACACAGACGTAACAAGGACTGTTAACCGGGGAAGATATGTCCTAAAATGCCGCTCGCGTCGCAAACTGACACTTTATATTTGCTGTGGAAAATAGTGAGTCATTTTAAAACAGTGATGACGATGAGGGATTTTTTCTTACAGCTATTCATAACGTTAATTTGCTTCGCACGTTGGACGTAAAATAAACAACGCTGATATTAGCCGTAAACATCGGGTTTTTTACCTCGGTATGCCTTGTGACTGGCTTGACAAGCTTTTCCTCCGCTCCGTAAACTCCTTTCAGTGGGAAATTGTGGGGCAAAGTGGGAATAAGGGGTGAGGCTGGCATGTTCCGGGGAGCAACGTTAGTCAATCTCGACAGCAAAGGGCGCTTATCAGTGCCTACCCGTTATCGGGAACAGCTGCTTGAGAACGCTGCCGGTCAAATGGTTTGCACCATTGACATTCATCACCCGTGCCTGCTGCTTTACCCCCTGCCTGAATGGGAAATTATCGAGCAAAAATTATCGCGTCTGTTGAGCATGAACCCGGTTGAGCGCCGTGTGCAGCGCCTACTGTTAGGTCATGCCAGCGAATGTCAGATGGATGGCGCAGGTCGATTGTTAATCGCGCCAGTACTGCGGCAACATGCCGGGCTGACAAAAGAAGTGATGCTGGTTGGACAGTTCAACAAGTTTGAGCTGTGGGATGAAACAACCTGGCATCAACAGGTCAAGGAAGATATCGACGCAGAGCAGTTGGCTACCGGAGACTTATCGGAGCGACTGCAGGACTTGTCTCTATAAAATGATGGAAAACTATAAACATACTACGGTGCTGCTGGATGAAGCCGTTAATGGCCTCAATATCCGTCCTGATGGCATCTACATTGATGGGACTTTTGGTCGCGGTGGTCACTCACGTCTGATCCTCTCGCAGCTTGGCGAAGAGGGGCGTTTGCTGGCGATCGATCGCGACCCGCAGGCTATCGCCGTTGCGAAGACTATTGATGATCCGCGCTTCTCCATCATCCACGGACCTTTCTCCGCGCTGGGCGAATACGTTGCCGAGCGCGATCTTATTGGCAAGATCGACGGCATTCTCCTCGATCTTGGCGTCTCTTCACCGCAACTTGATGATGCTGAACGCGGCTTTTCCTTTATGCGCGATGGTCCGCTGGACATGCGTATGGACCCAACCCGTGGGCAGTCAGCCGCTGAATGGCTACAAACCGCAGAAGAAGCCGATATCGCCTGGGTATTGAAAACCTATGGTGAAGAGCATTTTGCCAAACGCATTGCCCGCGCCATTGTCGAGCGTAACCGCGAACAGCCGATGACCCGCACCAAAGAACTGGCGGAAGTCGTGGCTGCTGCAACGCCGGTGAAAGATAAGTTTAAACATCCCGCGACCCGTACCTTCCAGGCGGTGCGCATTTGGGTAAACAGTGAACTGGAGGAGATAGAGCAGGCGCTAAAAAGCTCGCTCAACGTGCTGGCCCCGGGTGGGCGGCTTTCGATCATCAGCTTCCACTCGCTGGAAGACCGTATTGTGAAACGTTTTATGCGTGAAAACAGCCGCGGTCCGCAAGTTCCGGCAGGGTTACCGATGACTGAAGAGCAGCTCAAAAAACTGGGTGGCCGTCAGCTGCGAGCACTAGGCAAGTTAATGCCGGGCGAAGAAGAGGTGGCTGAGAACCCTCGTGCCCGTAGTTCAGTTCTGCGTATTGCAGAGAGGACGAACGCATGATCAGCAGAGTGACAGAAGCTCTAAGCAAAGTTAAAGGATCGATGGGAAGCCACGAGCGCCATGCATTGCCTGGTGTTATCGGTGACGATCTTTTGCGATTTGGGAAGCTGCCACTCTGCCTGTTCATTTGCATTATTTTGACGGCGGTGACCGTGGTAACCACGGCGCACCATACCCGTTTACTGACCGCTCAGCGCGAACAACTGGTGCTGGAGCGAGATGCTTTAGACATTGAATGGCGCAACCTGATCCTTGAAGAGAATGCGCTCGGCGACCATAGCCGGGTGGAAAGGATCGCCACGGAAAAGCTGCAAATGCAGCATGTTGATCCGTCACAAGAAAATATCGTAGTGCAAAAATAAGGATAAACGCGACGCATGAAAGCAGCGGCGAAAACGCAGAAACCAAAACGTCAGGAAGAACATGCCAACTTTATCAGTTGGCGTTTTGCGTTGTTATGCGGCTGTATTCTCCTGGCGCTGGCTTTTCTGCTCGGACGAGTAGCGTGGTTACAAGTTATCTCCCCGGATATGCTGGTGAAAGAGGGCGACATGCGTTCTCTTCGCGTTCAGCAAGTTTCCACCTCCCGCGGCATGATTACTGACCGTTCTGGTCGCCCGTTAGCGGTGAGCGTGCCGGTAAAAGCGATTTGGGCTGACCCGAAAGAAGTGCATGACGCTGGCGGTATCAGCGTCGGTGACCGCTGGAAGGCGCTGGCTAACGCGCTCAATATTCCGCTGGATCAGCTTTCTGCCCGCATTAACGCCAACCCGAAAGGGCGCTTTATTTATCTGGCGCGTCAGGTAAACTCTGACATGGCGGACTACATCAAAAAACTGAAACTGCCGGGGATTCATCTGCGTGAAGAGTCTCGCCGTTACTATCCGTCCGGCGAAGTGACTGCTCACCTCATCGGCTTTACTAACGTCGATAGTCAAGGGATTGAGGGCGTTGAGAAGAGTTTCGATAAATGGCTTACCGGGCAGCCGGGTGAGCGCATTGTGCGTAAAGACCGCTATGGTCGCGTAATTGAAGATATTTCTTCTACTGACAGCCAGGCAGCGCACAACCTGGCGCTGAGTATTGATGAACGCCTGCAGGCGCTGGTTTATCGCGAACTGAACAACGCGGTGGCCTTTAACAAGGCTGAATCTGGTAGCGCCGTGCTGGTGGATGTCAACACAGGTGAAGTGCTGGCGATGGCTAACAGCCCGTCATACAACCCTAACAATCTGAGCGGCACGCCGAAAGAGGCGATGCGTAACCGTACCATCACCGACGTGTTTGAACCGGGCTCAACGGTTAAACCGATGGTGGTGATGACCGCGTTGCAACGTGGCGTGGTGCGGGAAAACTCGGTACTCAATACCATTCCTTATCGAATTAACGGCCACGAAATCAAAGACGTGGCACGCTACAGCGAATTAACCCTGACCGGGGTATTACAGAAGTCGAGTAACGTCGGTGTTTCCAAGCTGGCGTTAACGATGCCGTCCTCAGCGTTAGTAGATACTTACTCACGTTTTGGACTGGGAAAAGCGACCAATTTGGGGTTGGTCGGAGAACGCAGTGGCTTATATCCTCAAAAACAACGGTGGTCTGACATAGAGAGGGCCACCTTCTCTTTCGGCTACGGGCTAATGGTAACACCGTTACAGTTAGCGCGAGTCTACGCAACTATCGGCAGCTACGGCATTTATCGCCCACTGTCGATTACCAAAGTTGACCCCCCGGTTCCCGGTGAACGTGTCTTCCCGGAATCCATTGTTCGCACCGTGGTGCATATGATGGAAAGCGTGGCGCTACCAGGCGGCGGCGGCGTGAAGGCGGCGATTAAAGGCTATCGTATCGCCATTAAAACCGGTACCGCGAAAAAGGTCGGGCCGGACGGTCGCTACATCAATAAATATATTGCTTATACCGCAGGCGTTGCGCCTGCGAGTCAGCCGCGCTTCGCGCTGGTTGTTGTTATCAACGATCCGCAGGCGGGTAAATACTACGGCGGCGCCGTTTCCGCGCCGGTCTTTGGTGCCATCATGGGCGGCGTATTGCGTACCATGAACATCGAGCCGGATGCGCTGACAACGGGCGATAAAAATGAATTTGTGATTAATCAAGGCGAGGGGACAGGTGGCAGATCGTAATTTGCGCGACCTTCTTGCTCCGTGGGTGCCAGACGCACCTTCGCGAGCACTGCGAGAGATGACGCTTGGACAGCCGTTGCTGGCCTCGGCCGGCAAATATCTTGTAGCTGTAGTAGGTCGTCGGCGGACGGGCGTCGATGTATCCCGCAGGCGATAGCGCAAGGTGTGGCTGCCCATTATTTGAGAGGCGAAGAGGTCGGCGACACGATGGTGAAATCCGTGAAGTGCAGGGCGTACCCGTCATCTATCTCAGCCAGCTCAACAAGCATCTGCACTGGCGGGCCGCCGCCCATGAACCTCTGACAATTTCTAGTTTCGTGGGCGTAACGGGCACCAACGGCAAAACCACGACTACCCAGCTGTTGGCGCAGTGGAGCCAACTGCTTGGCGAACCAGGCGCGGTAATCGGCACCGTTGGTAACGGCCTGCTGGGGAAAGTGATCCCGACAGAAAATACAACCAGTTCGGCGGATCAATGTTCAGCATGAGCTGGCGGGGCTGGTCGATCAGGACGACGTTTTGCGCAATGGAAGTTTCCTCCACCGGGCTGGTACAGCGCCGTCTGGCGGCATGAAATTTGCGGCGTCGGTCTTTACCAACTTGAGCCGCGATCACCTTGATTATCATGGTGATATGGAACACTACGAAGCTGCGAAATGGCTGCTTTATTCTGAACATCATTGCGGTCAGGCGATTATTAACGCCGACGATGAAGTGGGCCGCCGCTGGCTGGCAAAACTGCCGGACGCGGTTGCGGTATCAATGGAAGATCATATCAATCCGAACTGTCACGGACGCTGGTTGAAAGCGACCGAAGTGAACTATCACGACAGCGGCGCGACCATTCGCTTTAGTTCAAGCTGGGGCGATGGCGAAATTGAAAGCCATCTGATGGGCGCTTTTAACGTCAGCAACCTGTTGCTCGCGCTGGCAACACTGCTGGCGCTGGGCTATCCACTGGCTGATCTGCTGAAAACCGCCGCGCGTCTGCAACCGGTTTGCGGACGTATGGAAGTGTTCACTGCGCCAGGCAAACCGACGGTGGGCGGTGGATTACGCGCATACGCCGATGCGCTGGAAAAGCCTTACAGGCGGCGCGGCTGCCTGGCGCGGCAAGCGGCGGTGTGCTTTGGCTGTGGTGGCGATCGCGATAAGGTAGTGCTCCACGATGGGCGCAATTGCCGAAGAGTTTGCTGACGTGGCGGTGACGGACGATAACCCGCGTACCGAAGACCGCGTGCCATCATCAACGATATTCTGGCGGGAAATGTCAGATGCCGCACATGCCAAAGTGACGGAAGGCCGGTGCTGAAGCGGCGACTTGCGCCGTTATGCAGGCTAAAGAGAATGATGTGGTACTGGTCGCGGGCAAAGGCCATGAGGATTACCAGATTGTTGGCAATGAGCGCCTTGGACTACTCCGATCGCGTCACGGTGGGCGCGTTTGCTTTGGCGATCATGATTAGCGTAACCCTTAGCCAACTTACCACAATCTGAACGGTGAACTGCAAGGCGGACATATCACCCTTGATGCTGTAACCACTGATACCCGAGTCTACGCCTGGTCTGCCTGTTCGTTGCCCTGAAAGGCGAACGTTTGATGCTCATGATTCGCGACCAGGCGAAAGCTGGCGGCGCAGGCGCACTACCGGTTAGCCGTCCGCTGGACATCGATCTGCCGGAGTGGCAATCGTCAAGGATACGCGTCTGGCGTTTGGTGAAATGGCCGGCACGGGTTCGCCAGCAGTTTCGCGCGCGCGTTGCTCGCCAGGTTCCTCCGGCAAAACCTCCGTTAAAGACATGATGGCGGCTATTTTAAGCCAGTGCGGCAACACGCTTTTTACGGCAGGCAATCTGACAATGACATCGGTGTACCGATGACGCTGTTGCGCTTATGCCGGAATACGATTACGAGTCATTGAACTTGGCGCGAACCATCAGGCGAAATAGCCTGGACTGTGAGTTCTTGACTCGCCCGGGAAGCTGCGCTGGTCAACAACCTGGCAGCGGCGCATCTGGAAGGTTTTTCGGCTCGTCTGCGGGTGTCGCGAAAGCGAAAGGTGAAAATCTTTAGCGGCTTTGCCGGAAAACGGTATCGCCATTATGAACGCCGGAACAACGACTGGCTCAACTGGCAGAGCGTAATTCGGCTCACGCAAGGTGTGGCGTTCTCTCCCAATGCCGCCAACAGCGATTTCACCGCCACCAATATCCATGTGACCTCGCACGGTACGGAATTTACCCTACAAACCCCAACCGGTAGCGTCGATGTTCTGCTGCCGTTGCCGGGGCGTCACAATATTGCGAATTCGCTGGCAGCCGCTGCGCTCTCCATGTCCGTGGGCGCAACGCTTGATGCTATCAAAGCGGGCTGGCAAATCTGAAAGCTGTTCCTGGCCGTCTGTTCCCCATCCAACTGGCAGAAAACCAGTTGCTGCTCGACGACTCCTACAACGCCAATGTCGGTTCAATGACCGCCGCTGTTCAGGTACTGGCTGAAATGCCGGGCTACCGCGTGCTGGTGGTCGGCGATATGGCGGAACTGGGCGCTGAAAGCGAAGCCTGCCGTGTACAGGTGGGCGAGGCGGCGAAAAGCTTCCTGGTATTGACCACGTGTTAAGCGTGGGTAAACAAAGCCATGCTATCAGCACCGCCGCGGCGTTGGCGAAGCATTTGTTGATAAAACTGCGTTAATTACGCGTCTAAAATCACTGATTGCTGAGCAACAGGTAATTACGATTTTAGTTAAGGGTTCACGTAGTGCTGCCATGGAAGAGGTAGTACGCGCTTTACAGGAGAATGGGACATGTTAGTTTGGCTGGCCGAACATTTGGTTAATATTATTCCGGCTTTCACGTCTTTTCCTATCTGACGTTTCGCGCCATCGTCAGCCTGCTGACCGCGCTGTTCATCTCATTGTGGATGGGCCCGCCCATGATTGCTCATTTGCAAAAACTTTCCTTTGGTCAGGTAGTGCGTAACGACGGTCCTGAATCACACTTCAGCAAGCGCGGTACGCCGACCATGGGCGGGATTATGATCCTGACAGCGATTGTGATCTCCGTGCTGCTGTCGGCTTACCCGTCCAATCCGTACGTCTGGTGCGTGTTGGTGGTGCTGGTAGGTTACGGTGTATTGGCTTTGTTGATGATTATCGCAAAGTGGTACGTAAAGACACCAAAGGGTTGATCGCTCGTTGGAAATATTTCTGGATGTCGGTCATTGCGCTGGGTGTTGCTTTCGCTTTGTACCTTGCCGGCAAAGACACGCCCGCAACGCAGCTGGTGGTCCCGTTCTTTAAAGATGTGATGCCGCAACTGGGGCTGGTCTACATTCTGCTGGCTTACTTCGTCAGTGTGGGTATTGGCAACGCGGTAAACCTGACCGATGGTCTTGACGGTCTCGCATTATGCCGACCGTATTTGTCGCCGGTGGTTTTGCGCTGGTGGCGTGGGCGACGGCAACATGAACTTTGCCAGCTATTTACACATACCGTATCTGCGACACGCCGGGGAACTGGTTATTGTCTGTACCGCGATAGTCGGGGCAGGATTGGGCTTCCTGTGGTTTAACACCTATCCGGCGCAGGTCTTTATGGGCGATGTCGGGTCGCTGGCGTTAGGTGGTGCGTTAGCATTATCGCCGTACTGCTAGGTCAGGAATTCTTGCTGGTGATTATGGGGGGCGTGTTCGTGGTAGAAACGCTTTCTGTCATCCTGCAGGTCGGCTTCTTTAAACTGCGCGGACAACGTATTTTCCGCATGGCACCGATTCATCACCACTATGAACTGAAAGGCTGGCCGGAACCGCGCGTCATTGTGCGTTTCTGGATTATTTCGCTGATGCTGGTCCTGATTGGTCTGGCAACCTGAAGGTACGTTAATGATCGCTGATTACCAGGGTAAAAATGTTGTGGTTATCGCCTGGGCCTCACCGGGCTTTCCTGCGTGGACTTTTCCTCGCTCGCGGTGTGACGCCGCGCGTTATGGATACGCGTATGACACCGCCTGGCCTGGATAAATTACCCGAAGCCGTAGAACGCCACACGGGCAGTCCTGAATGATGAATGGCTGATGGCGGCAGATTTGATTGTCGCCAGTCCCGGTATTGCGCTGGCGCATCCGTTGAGCGCTGCCGCTGATGCCGAGATCGAAATCGTTGGCGATATCGAGCTGTCTGTTGCGAAGCACAAGCACCGATTGTGGCGATTACCGGTTCTAACGGCAAAAACACGGTCACCACGCTAGTCGGGTGAAATGGCGAAAGCGGCGGGGTTAACGTTGGTGTGGGTGGCGATTTGGCCGGCCTGCGTTGATGCTACTGGATGATGAGTGTGAACTGTACGTGCTAAAGCGAGCTTCCAGCTGGAAACCACCTCCAGCTTACAGGCGGTAGCAGCGACGATTCTGAACGTGACTGAAGATCATATGGATCGCTATCCGTTTGGTTTACAACAGTATCGTGCAGCAAAACTGCGCATTTACGAAAACGCGAAAGTTTGCGTGGTTAATGCTGATGATGCCTTAACAATGCCGATTCGCGGTGCGGATGAACGCTGCGTCAGCTTTGGCGTCGACATGGGTGACTATCACCAAATGATCAGCAGGGCGAAACGCGGCTGCGGGGAAAGGCGAGAAAGTGCTGAACGTGAAAAGAAATGCAAGTTTCCGGGCAGCATAACTCACCAATGCGCTCGCAGCACTGGCACTGGCAGACGCAGCTGGTTTGCCGCGCGCCAGCGGCCGAAGGCATTAACCACGTCACTGGTCTGCCGCATCGCTTTGAAGTTGTGCTGGAGCATAACGGCGTACGTTGGATTTAACGATTCAAAAGCGACCAACGTCGGCAGTACGGAAGCGGCGCTGAATGGCCTGCACGTAGACGGGAGGCTGCATTTGTTGCTGGGCTGGCGATTGTAAATCGGCGGACTTGCGCCCCCCGGGGGGTCACCTGGAGGCGGTAGTTTGTGTATTGTTTCGGTCGTGACGCGCGCGCAGCTGGCGGCGCTACGCCGGAAGTGGCAGAACAAACCGAAACTATGGAACAGGCCATGCGCTTGCTGGCTCCGCGTGTTCAGCCGGGCGATATGGTTTTGCTCTCCCGGCCTGTGCCAGCCTTGTGATCAGTTCAAGAACTTTGAACAGCGAGGCAATGAGTTTGCGTTCTGGCGAAGGAGTTAGGTTGATGCGTTTTCTCTCCTTCGCCTGAAATGCCGCGCCTGCCAGGATTCAGTATCGCGGTTTCGATCTCCACGGCGCTAAAGGGCTGGGTGATCGGCTCGCGGGAAAAAGATACCGACAGCCTGATCATGTACGATTGCACTTTACTGTCGCTGACCTTCGGCCTCGCGGCGATTGGCTTTATCATGGTGACCTCGGCGTCAATGCCCATAGGGCAACGCTTAACTGACGATCCGTTTTCTTCTTCGCGAAGCGTGATGGTGTCTTATCTGATTTCGGCGTTTATTCTGGCGATCATTACGCTGCGTCTGCCGATGGAGTTCTGGCAATGCTACAGTG
The DNA here is from genome assembly GCA_048288465.1 of Shigella flexneri. GTDB lineage: Bacteria > Pseudomonadota > Gammaproteobacteria > Enterobacterales > Enterobacteriaceae > Enterobacter > Enterobacter flexneri_B. The sequence continues at coordinate 95,995 of CP182556.1, forward strand.
CCACGATGCTGCTCGGATCTTATCATCCTGCTGATGATGGTTCTGGTAGTGGGTAGCGCGGTTAAGGGGGCATTGCTGAATCCATTTCGGTTTGCTGCGTATCCAGCCTGCGGAGCTGACAAAACTGTCGCTGTTTTGCTATATCGCCAACTATCTGGTGCGTAAAGGCGACGAAGTACGTAATAACCTGCGCGGCTTCTCTGAAACCGATCGGCGTGATTTTGGTGTTGTCAGTGGTTATTGCTGGACAGCCAGACCTTGGTACGGTGGTGGCGTTGTTTGTGACTACGTTGGCGATGTTGTTCCTGGCGGAGCGAAATTGTGGCAGTTCATTGCCATTATCGGTACGGCATTTCACCGGTCACCTTGCTTTTACTCGCCGAACCGTACCGTATCCGCCGTGTTACCGCATTCTGGAACCCGTGGGAGAGATCCCTTTGGCAGCGGCTATCAGTTAACGCAATCGCTGATGGCGTTTGGTCGCGCGAACTTTGGGCAAGGTTCAGGTAACTCGGTACAAGAGTGGAAGTATCTCCGGAAGCGCACTGACTTTATTTTCGCCATTATCGGCGAAGAACCGGGTATGTCGGTGTGGTGCTGGCACTTTTAATGGTATTTTCGTCGTCTTTCGCGCGATGTCGAGTCGCCGTAAAGCACTAAAAATTGACCACCGTTTTTCCGGTTTCTCGCCTGTTGATCGGCATCTGGTGTAGCCTCCAGGCGCTGGTTAACGTAGGCGCGGCGGCGGGGATGTTACCGACCAAGGTCACATTGCCGCTGATCAGTTACGGTGGTTCCAGCTTACTGATTATGTCGATAGCCATCATGATGCTGTTGCGTATTGTTTATGAAACGCGTCTGGAGAAAGTGCGCAGGCGTTTGTACGAGGATCACGATGAGTGGTCAAGGAAAGCGATTAATGGTCATGGCAGGCGGAACCGGTGGACATGTATTCCCGGACTGGCGGTTGCGCATTATAATGGCTCAGGGCTTGCAGTTTGCTTGCTGGGGATCTACCGACCAGCACTGAAGCGGACTTAGTGTCAACATGGCACTTCGAAATTGAATTCATCCGTATCTGGTCTGCGTGGAAAAGGTATAAAAGCACTGATAGCCGCCCCGCTGCGTATCTTGAACACCTGGCGTCAGGCGCGGGCGATTATGAAAGCGTACAAACCTGACGTGGTGCTCGGTATGGGAGGTTACGCATCAGGTCCTGGTGGTTGGCCGGCGTGGTCGTTAGCAGATTTCCGTCGCACTTCATGAACAAAACGGATCCCGGGCTTAACCAATAAATGGCTGGCAAGATTGCCACCAAAGTGATGCAGGCGTTTCCAGGCTTTCCCTAATGCGGAAGTAGTGGGTCAACTCCGGATCGTACTGATGTGCTGGCGCTGCCGTTGCCGCAGCAAACGTTCCGCTGGACGTGAAGGTCCGGTCGTGTGTTGGTAGTGGGTGGTTCCGGGGGCGCACGCATTCTTAACCAGACAATGCCGCAGGTCGCTGCGAAACTGGGTGATCCGTCACTATCTGGCATCAGGGCGGCAAAGGTTCGCGACAATCCGTTGAAGCAGGCGTATGCCGAAGCGGGGCAACCGCAGCGTAAAGTGACTGATTATTGATGATATGGCGGCGGCGTATGCGTGGGCGGATGTCGTCGTTTGCCGCTTCGGTGCGTTAGCGGTGAGTGAAATCGCCGCGGCAGGACTACGGCGTTGTTTGTGCCGTTTCGACATAAAGACCGCCAGCAATACTGGAATGCGCTACCGCTGGAAAAGCGGGCGCAGCCAAAATTATCGAGCAGCCACAGCTTAGCGTGGATGCTGTCGCCAACACCTGGCCGGTGGTCGCGAGAAACCTTATTAACCATGGCAGAACGCGGCCGCGCCGCATCCATTCCGGATGCCACCGAGCGAGTGGCAAATGAAGTGAGCCGGGTTGCCCGGGCGTAATTGTAGCGATGCCTTTTGCATCGTATGAATTTAAGAAGTTAATGGCGTAAAGAATGAATACACAACAATTGGCAAACTGCGTTCCATCGTGCCCGAAATGCGTCGCGTTCGGCACATACATTTTGTCGGCATTGGTGGTGCCGGTATGGCGGTATTGCCGAAGCTCTGGCCAATGAAGGTTATCAGATCAGTCGTTCCGATTTAGCGCCAAATCCGGTCACGCAGCAGTTAATGAATCTGGGGTGCGACGATTTATTCAACCATCGCCCGGAAAACGTACGTGATGCCAGCGTGGTCGTTGTTTCCAGCGCGATTCTGCCGATAACCCGGAAATTGTCGCCGCTCATGAAGCGCGTATTCCGGTGATCCGTCGTGCCGAAATGCTGGCTGAGTTAATGCGTTTTCGTCATGGCATCGCCATTGCCGGAACGCACGGCAAAACGACAACCATCGCGATCGTTTCCAGCATCTACGCAGAAGCGGGGCTCGACCCAACCTTCGTTAACGGCGGGCTGGTAAAAGCGGCGGGGGTTCATGCGCGTTTGGGGCATGGTCGGCACCTGATTGCCGAAGCAGATGAGAGTGATGCATCGTTCCTGCATCTGCAACCGATGGTGGCGATTTTCACCAGTATCGAGCGCCACATCGATACCCCCAGGCGACTTTGAGAATTTTAAACAGACTTTATTAATTTTCTGCACAACCTGCCGTTTTACGGTCGTGCGGTGATGTGTTGATGATCCGGTGATCCGCGAATTGTTACCGCGAGTGGGCGTCAGACCACGACTTACGGCTTCAGCGAAGATGCCGACGTGCGTGTAGAAGACTCATCAGCAGATTCGCCCGCAGGGGCACTTTACGCTGCTGCGCCAGGACAAAAGCCGATGCGCGTCACCTGATGTGCCAGGTCGTCATAATGCGCTGAACGCCGCAGCTGCGGTTGCGGTTGCTAGGAAGAGGGCATTGACGACGAGGCTATTTGCGGGCGCTTGAAAGCTTCCAGGGGACTGGTCGCCGTTTTGATTTCCTCGGTGAATTCCCGCTGGAGCCAGTGAATGGTAAAAGCGGTACGGCAATGCTGGTCGATGACTACGGCCACCACCCGACGGAAGTGGACGCCACGATTAAAGCGGCGCGCGCAGGCTGGCCGGATGAAAAACCTGGTAAGGCTGTTCAGCCGCACCGTTTTACCCGTACGCGCGACCTGTATGATGATTTCGCCAATGTGCTGACGCAGGTTGATACCCTGTTGATGCTGGAGTGTATCGGGCTGGCAAACGCCGATTCGGCAGGCAGCGGACAAGCCGTTCGCTGTGTCGCACAATTCGTGGACGTGGGAAAATTGATCCGATTCTCGTGCCGGATCCGGCGCGGGTAGCGAGATGCTGGCACCGGTATTAACCGGTAATGACCTGATTCTCGTTCAGGGGGCTGGTAATATCGGAAAAATTGCTCGTTCTTTAGCTGAAATCAAACTGAAGCCGCAAACTCCGGTGGAAGAACGACATGACTGATAAAATGGCGGTCCTGTTGGGTGGGACTTCCGCTGAGCGGGAAGTTTCTCTGAATTCTGGCGCAGCGGTGTTAGCCGGACTGCGTGAAGGCGGTATTGACGCGTATCCTGTCGACCCGAAGAAGTCGACGTGACGCAACTGAAGTCGATGGGCTTTCAGAAAGTGTTTATCGCGCTACACGGTCGCGGCGGTGAAGATGGTACGCTGCAGGGATGCTCGAGCTGATGGGCTTGCCTTATACCGGAAGCGGAGTGATGGCATCTGCGCTTTCAATGGATGAACTACGCAGCGAACTTTATGGCAAGGTGCCGGTTTACCGGTCGCGCCGTGGGTAGCGTTAGCCGCGCAGAGTTTGAAAAAGGCCTGAGCGATAAGCAGTTAGCAGAAATTTCTGCTCTGGGTTTGCCGGTTATCGTTAAGCCGAGCCGCGAAGGTTCCAGTGTGGAATGTCAAGAGTAGTAGCAGAAATGCTTACAAGATGCATTAAGATTGGCATTTCAGCACGATGAAGAAGTATTGATTGAAAAATGGCTAAGTGGGCCGGAGTTCACGGTTGCGATACTCGGGTGAAGAAATTTTACCGTCAATACGTATTCAACCGTCCGGAAGCTCTATGATTATGAGGCGAAGTATCTCTGATGAGACACAGATTTCTGCCCGCAGGTCTGGAAGCGTCACAAGAGGCCAATTTGCAGGCATTAGTGTCTGAAACATGGACGACGTTAGGTTCCAAAGGACGGGGACGTATTGACGTTATGCTGGACAGCGATGGACAGTTTTCCTGCTGGAAGCCAATACCTCACCGGGTATGACCAGCCACAGCCTGGTGCCGATGGCGGCACGTCAGGCAGGTATGAGCTTCTGGCAGTGGTAGTACGAGTTCTGGAACTGGCGGACTATATGTCGCAGGCTGCTCTGAACACGCGAAGCAGCGAGGAAGGGTTCTCTCGCCGATAATGGAAGCGTCTGGCGGGGATTCTTTTCCTGCTCACCGTTTTAACGACAGTGTTGGTGAGCGGCTGGGTCGTGTCGGGCTGGATGGAAGATGCCAACGCCTGCCGCTCTCAAAGCTGGTGTTGACCGGTGAACGCCATTACACGCGTAATGACGGATATCCGGCAGTCGATCCTGGCATTGGGTGAGCGAGGTACCTTTATGACCCAGGAGGTCAACATCATCCAGACGCAAAATAGAACAACGCCTGCGTGGATTAAGCAGGTGAGCGTCAGAAAGCAGTGGCCTGATGAATTGGAGATTCATCTGGTTAAATATGTGCCGATTGCGCGGTCGAATGATGAGCATATGGTAGACGTGGAAGGAAATACCTTCAGCGTGCCGCAATCGCACCAGCAAGCAGGTGCTTCCGATGCTGTATGGCCCGGAAGGCAGCGCTGATGAAGTGTTGCAGGGGTATATCGCGGAATGGGGCAGATGCTGGCAAAGGACAGATTTACTCTGAAGGAAGCGGCGATGACCGCGCGGCGTTCCTGGCAGTTGACGCTGAATAGCGATATTAAGCTCAATCTTGGCCGGGGCGATACGATGAAAACGTTTGGCTCGCTTTGTAGAACTTTATCCGGTTTTACAGCAGCAGGCCAGTCCGATGGCAAACGGATTAGCTCCGTCTATTTGCGTTATGACTCTGGAGCGGCAGTGGGCTGGTGCCCTGCCGCCAGAGGATGTACTCAGCAACAAAATCAGGCACAGGCCAACAACAATGATTAAGGCGACGGACAGAAAACGGTAGTAGGACTGGGATTGGTACCGCGAAGGTTGTCGCTTTAGTAGGGGAAGTTCGCCCGACGGTATCGTCAATATCATTGGCGTGGGCAGCTGCCCGTCGCGTGGTATGGATAAAGGCGGGGTGACGACCTGAATCCGTGGTCAAGTGCGTACAACGCGCCATTCACCAGGCAGAATTGATGGCAGATTGTGATTCTTCGGTATATCTCGCGCTTCTGGTAAGCACATCAGCTGCCAGAATGAATTGATATGGTGCCTATTTCTAGAAGAAGTAACGCAAGAGATGTGGAAAACATCCTCCATACCGCGAAATCGGTGCGTGTGCGCGATGACATGGTGTGCTGCATGTGATCCCGCAAGAGTATGCGATTGACTATCAGGAAGGGATCAAGAATTGGGTAGGACTTTCGGGCGTGCGGATGCAGGAAAGTGCACCTGATCACATGTCACAGACGATATGGCGCAAAACATCGTAAAGCGGTTGAACGTTGTGGGCTGAAAGTTGACTAACTGATATTTGCCGGACTGGCATCAAGTTATTTGGTATCAGGAAGATGATGTGAACTGGGTGTCTGCGTCGTCGATATCGGTGGTGGTACAATGGATATCGCCGTTTATACCGGTGGGGCATTGCGCCACACTAAGGTCATTCCTTATGCTGGCAATGTCGTGACCAGTGATATCGCTTACGCCTTTGGCACGCCGCCAAGCGACGCCGAAGCGATAAAGTCCGCCACGGTTGTGCGCTGGGTTCCATCGTTGGAAAAGATGAGAGCGTGGAAGTGCCGAGCGCAGGTCGTCGTCCGCCGCGGAGTCTGCAACGTCAGACCCTGGCAGAGGTGATCGAGCCGCGCTATACCGAGCTGCTCGACCTGGTAACGAAGAGATATTGCAGTCGGGAGGAAAAGCTTCGCCGACGAGGGTTAAACATCACCTGGCGGCAGGCATTGTATTTGCCGGTGGCGCAGCGCAATCGTGGTCTTGCAGCCTGTGCTGGCGCGTGTTTCATACGCAAGTGCGTATCGGCGCGCCGCTGAACATTACCGGTTTAACGGATTATGCTCAGGAGCCGTATTATTCGACGGCGGTGGGATTGCTTCACTATGGGAAAGAATCACATTAACGGTGAAGCTGAAGTAGAAAACGTGTTACAGCATCAGTTGGCTCGTGGATTAAGCGACTCAATAGTTGGCTGCGAAAAGAGTTTTAATTTTTATTAGGCCGACGATGATTACGGCCTCAGGCGACAGGCACAAATCGGAGAGAAACTATGTTTGAACCAATGGAACGACCAATGACGCGGTGATTAAAGTCATCGGCGTCGGCGGCGGCGGCGGTAATGCTGTTGAACACATGGTGCGCGAGCGCATTGAAGGTGTTGAATTCTTCGCGTAAATACCGATGCACAAGCGCTGCGTAAAACAGCGGTTGGACAGACGATTCAATCGGTAGCGGTATCACCAAAGGACTGGGCGCTGGCGCTAATCCAGAAGTTGGCCGCAATGCGGCTGATAGGTCGCGATGATTGCGCGCGGCGCTGGAAGGTGCAGACATGGTCTTTATTGCTGCGGGTATGGGGGGCGGTACCGGTACAGGTGCAGCACCAGTCGTCGCTGAAGTGGCAGAGATTTTGGTATTCTTACCGTTGCTTCGTCACTAAGCCTTTCAACTTTGAAGGCAAGAGCGTATGGCCTTCGTGAGCAGGGGATTACTTAACTGTCCAAGCATGTGGACTTCTATCACTATCCGAACGAGAAACCGCCGAAAGTTCTGGGCCGCGGTATCTCCCGCCGGATGTGTTTCGGCGCAGCGCACGAGTACCCAAAGGCGCTGTGCAAGGTATCGTGAACTGATTACTCGTCCGGGTTTGATGAACGTGGACTTTGCAGACGTACGCACCGTAACGACGAGATGGGCTACGCAATGATGGGTTCTGGCGTGGCGAGCGGTGGAGACCGTGCGGGAGAAGCTGCTGAAATGGCTATCTCTTCTCCGCTGCTGGACAGATTGACCTGCCTGGCGCGGAGGTGTGCGGGTTACATTGCAGGCGGGCTTCGACCTGGGTCTGGATGAGTTCGAACGGTAGGTAACACCATCCGTGCATTTGCTTCGACAACGCGACTGTGGTTATCGGCACTTCTCTTGACCCGGATACTAATGACGAGCTGCGCGTAACCGTTGTTGCGACAGGTATCGGCATGGACAACGTCCTGAAATCACTCTGGCGACCAATAAGCAGGTTCAGCAGCCAGGGACGGATTGCTACCAGCAGCAGGACGGCCTCCGCTGACCCAGGAGCAGAAGCCGGTTGCTAAGTCGTGAATGACAATGCGCCGCAAACTGCGAAAGAGCCGGATTATCTGGATATCCCAGCATTCCTGCGTAAGCAAGCTGATTAAGAATTGATGGAATTTCGGTTTCCAGGCTCTTTGTGTTAAACTGGCCCGCCGAATGTATAGTAGCACTTCGGTTGGATAGGTAATTTGGCGAGATAATACGATGATTAAACAAAGGACACTTAAACGTATCGTTCAGGCGACGGCGTCGGTTTAGATACCGGCAAGAAAGTCACTCTGACGTTACGCCTGGCGCTGGCCAACACCGGTGATCTATCGTCGCACCACTTGATCGACCGGTAGATTTCCGGCCGATGCGAAATCTGTCGTGCTATGATGCGCTGTACGCGTCTGGTCAACGAGCATGATGTACGGATTTCACCTGTAGAGCACTCGACGCTGCTCTCGCGGGCCTAGGCATCGATAACATTGTTATCGAAGTTAACGCGCCGGAATTCCGATTATGGACGGCAGCGCCGTCCGTTCGTATACCTGCCGCTGACGCCGGTATCGACTAGTTGAACTGCGCCAAAAAATTTGTTCGCATCAAAGAGATGTTCGTGTCGAAGATGGCGATAAGTGGGCTGAATTAAGCCGTACAATGGTTTTTGCTGGATTTCACCATCGATTTTAACCATCCGGCTATCGATTCAGCAACCAGCGCTATGCGATGAACTTCTCCGCGACGCGTTTATGCGCCATATTAGCCGTGCGCGTACGTTCGGTTCATGCGTGATATCGATATCTGCAGTCCCGTGGTTCGTGCCTTGGCGGCAGCTTCGATCGTGCCATCGTTGTTTACGATTATCGCGTACTGAACGTAGACGGCCTGCGTTTTGAAGACGAATTTGTGCGTCACAAAATGCTCGATGATCGGTGACTTGTTCATGTGTGGTCACAATAGTTATTGGTGCATTTACCGCTTATAAATCCGGTCATGACGAATAACAAAGTGCGGCAGGTTGTCCCTGCTAAACAGGAAGCCTGGGAAGATGTGACCTTCCAGGACGACGCAGAACTGCCGTTGGCCTTCAAAGCGCCTTCAGCTGTACTGGCATAACGACATTTATACTGTCGTATAAAATTTGACTGGCAAATCTGGTGCTCTCCCGCCAGGCTAACCAGTCGTTTTTTTTTCTAATTTTATAAGAGCTATAAAAATGGTGCGAACGCTGTTTTCTTAAGCACTTTTCCGTACAACTTATCTTCATTCGTGCTGTGGACTGCAGGCTTTAATGATAAGATTTGTGCGCTAATACGTTTGATACATTGGGATGGCAATAACGCTAGTGGGATACTGACGCGCTGGCGACAGTTTGGTAAACGCTTCTTCTGGCCGCATCTCTTATTAGGGATGGTCGCCGCGAGTTTAGGTTCGCCTGCGCTCAGCAACGCCGCCGAACCGAACGCGCCCGCAAAAGCGACAACCCGCAACCACGAGCCTTCAGGCAAAGTGTACTTTGGTCAATTGGCCTTGCTGGAAGCGAACACTCTCCGCCCAATTCCAACTATTCCGTTTATTACTGGCATCAACATGCCATTCGCACGGTACTCCGTTACTCTTCTTTCGCAATTGCACCGCAAACACTGCCCGTTGCTGAGAATCTTTGCCTCTTCAGGCGCAACATCTGGATTACTGGATACGCTCAGCGCGCTGCTGACCCGAAAAGGCTCGCCGTCTGAAAAGGGTTATCGCATTGATTATGTGATTTTACCGACAAGCAAAATTCAGCACGCCCGTCTGGATAAGCCAGGCGCAAGGCATCCGTGCTGGCCCTCAACGCCTCACCTAACAACAATAAACCTTTACTTCATTTTATTAACTCCGCAACGCGGGGCGTTTTAAATTTTATTATGTTATCAGTTGTTAACTAAAGTTTTCGTTAGTCGTAACGATTCCACCTCGCCGCATGCGCAAAGTGGTCCACATTATCCATGCCATGGAACCGGAGATGGAAAAACTCTCCGACGAAGAACTCCAAGGGAAAACCGCAGAGTTTCGTGCACGTCTGGAAAGGGCGAAGTGCTGGAAATCTCTTATCCCGGAGCTTTCGCCGTGGTACGTGAGGCAAGTAAGCGCGTCTTCGGATGGCGTCACTTCGACGTTCAGTTACTCGGCGGTATGGTTCTTAACGAACGCTGCATCGCCGAATGCGTCCGGTCAAGGTAAAACCCTGACCGCAACGCCGCCCGCTTACCCAACGTCATGTCCGTAAAGGCGTGCACGTAGTTACCGTCTAATGACTACCTGGCGTAACGTTACGCCGAAAACAACCGTCCGCTGTTTGAATTCCTTGGCCTGACTGTCGGTATCAACCTGCCGGGCTGCCAGCACCGGCAAAGCGCGAAGCTTACGCAGCTGACATCACTTACGGTACGAACAACGAGTACGGCTTTGACTACCTGCGCGACAACATGGCGTTCAGCCCTGAGGAACGTGTACAGCGTAAACTGCACTACGCGCGGTGGCAAGTGGACTCCATCCTGATTGATGGAGGCGCGTACACCGCGATCATTTCTGTCTGGCAGAAGACAGCTCGGAAACGTATAAACGCGTGAATAAAAATGTTCCGCACCGATCCGTCAGGAAAGAGAAGACTCCGAAACCTTCCAGGGCGAAGGCCACTTCGCGGTGGACGCAAAATCTCGCCAGGCGGGCCCCACCGAACGTGGTCTGGTGCTGATTGAAGCACTGCTGGTGAAAGAGGGCATCATGGATGAAGGGGAGTCTGCGGACTCCCCGGCCAAGATCACGCCGATGCACCACGTAACGGCGGCGCCGCCCGGTCATGCGCTGTTTACCCGTGACGTCGACTACATCGTTAAAGATGGTGAAGTTATCATCGTTGACGAACACACCGGTCGTACCACCAGGGCCGTCGCTGGTCCGATGGTCCGCACCAGGCTGTGGAAGCGAAAGAGGCGTGCAGATCGAGAACGAAAACCAAACGCTGGCTTCGATCACCTTCCAGAACTACTTCCGTTCGTATGAAAAACTGGTGGGATGACGGTACCGCTGATACCGAAGCTTTCGAATTTAGCTCCATCTACAACTGGATACCGTCGTCGTTTCGACCAACCGTCCAATGATTCGTAACACTTTGCTGGATCTGCTCACACGACGAAGCGGAAAAAATTCAGGCTATTATCGAAGATATCAAAAAACGTCCTGCGCAAGGCCAGCCGGTGCTGGTGGGTACTATCTCCATCGAAAAATCGGAGCTGGTGTCAAACGAACTGACCAAAGCCGGTATTAGCACAATGTCGTGAACGCCAATTGACGCCAACGAAGCGGCGATCGTCGCTCAGGCAGGTTATCCGGCCGCGGTGATTATCGCGACCAACATGGCGGTCGTGGTACAGATTGGTGCTGGTGGTAGCTGGCAGGCAGAAGTTGCCGCGCTGGAAATCCGACCGCAGAGCAAATTGAAAAAATTAAAGCCGACTGGCAGGTACGTCACGATGCGGTACTGGCAGCAGGTGGCCTGATATCATCGGGACCCAGTGTTACTATTCTGTTGTATCGATAACCAGTTGCGCGGTCGTTCTGGTCGTCAGGGGGATGCTGGTTCTTCCCGTTTCTGACCTGTTGATGGAAGATGTGCTAGGCGTATTTTTGCTTCCGACCGAGTATCGGCATGACGCGTAAACTGGTATGAAGCCAGGCGAAGCCATTGAAGACCCGTGGTGATCAAAGCGATTGCCAACGCCCAGCGTAAAGTTGAAAGTCGTAACTTCGACATTTGTAAGCAACTGCTGGAATATGATGACGTGTAACGATCAGCGTCGCGCCATTTACTCCCAGCGTACGAAGCTGTGGATGTCAGCGATGTGAGCGCACCATAACAGCATTCGTGAAGATGTGTTCAAAGCCACCATGATGCCTGACATTCCGCCGCAGTTGCTGGAAGAAATGTGGATATTCCGGGCTGCAGGAACGTCTGAAGAACGATTTCGACCTTCATTTACCAATTGCTGAGTGGCTGGATAAAGAACCTGAACTGCATGAAGAGACGCTGCGTGAGCGCATTCTGGCGCAGTCCATCGAAGTGTATCAGCGTAAAGAAGAAGTGGTTGGTGAGAGACGATGCGTCACTTCGAGAAAGGCGTCATGCTGCAAGTCGCTTGACTCCCTGTGGAAAGAGCACCTGGCAGTGATTGACTATCCGCGTCAGGGTATCCACTTGCGAGGCTATGCACAGAAAGATTCGAAGCAGGAAGACAAACGTGATCGTTTTCCATGTTTGCAGCGATGCTGGAGTCGTTGAAATATAAGCTATCAGTATGCTGAGCAAAGTTCAGGTACGTATGCCTGTATAAGTTGAGGAGCTGGAACAACAGCGTCGTATGGAAGCCGAGCGTTTAGCGCAAATGCAGCAGCTTAGCCATCAGGATGACGACTCTGCAGCCGCAGCCGCACGGGCGGCGTAGTCCGGTGAATGCAAGAAGCGACGTAACGTTCCTTGCCCGTGCGGTTCTGGTAAAAAATAGAAGCAGTGCCATGGTGCGCGGCAAGAAAAGCTAACAGTTCAAAGCAAAGGCGCAGGATTCTGTGCCTTTTATATAGGTTTAAGACAATGAAAAAGGTGGAAATTGCGGTAGGTATTATTCGCAACGAGAACAATGAAATCTTTATAACGCGTCGCGCAGCAGATGTGCACATGGCGAATAAACTGGAGTTTCCCGGCGGTAAAATTGAAATGGGTGAAATGCCGGAACAGGCGGTGGTGTGTGACTTTAGGAAGAAGTTGGTATTACCGCTATAATATTTTTCGCTATTTGAAAACTGGAAAATGAATTCCCGGACAGGCATATAACACGGTGGTTTGGCTGGTCGAACGCTGGGAAGGGGAGCCGTGGGAAGAAGGGCAACCCGGTGAGTGGATGGCGCTGGTCGTTCTAATGCCGATGATTTTCCGCTAGCCAATGAACTGGTAATTGCGAAGCTTAAACGTCTGTAGGTTCGGGAGGGGGTTTTCGCGGCATCGGCCTTCGCAGAAGCGTGATACGAGGCGGGGGCGCGTGTTAAGGGGTATAGGGGGATTTAACGTTTGCGAAATGTGTTTGTAGGTCGGATAAGGCGTTCACGCCGCATCCGACATTTGCACAAGACGCCTGATGCGACGCTGTCGCGTCTATCAGGCCTACGTGCGGCATCAGACAAATGTCACCGCTTTGGCTTTCGCTCCAGTCATCGCTTTCGGAAAGATCGCCACTGCTGGGGATTTGTTTTTCTTTAGCAGCCCATTCTCCCAGGTCGATCAAGCTTACAATGTTTGGAGCAAAATGGCCGAAACGGGCTGATTTCACCGACACCACCGTTTTCCCGCAGGTTGGGAATTCACCGTAATAGTTTCTGACATTTTACCCTTAGCAACAGGCCAGTTCGAAATCCAGACGTTCCGGAACTGTTGGTTTTCAGTGTCGAGCGGCATAAACGAATGGCAAAACGGCTCTTACGTCCGGAAATTCGCGGATAAAGCTGTGAATCGAGCGACAGATTCAGGCGCAGCAAGTCGGCATCGCCACCGTTATCCTGATAAAAACCATTCAGGCTGGTTTGTTTAGGAAGGGGGCCAACTGGCCAATTAAATCCAGCACCATGGGCAGTGCCCGGGCCAGCGGGTTCAGGCTGGCAATCGGTGGTTGATCTGGCTGTCGGCGCTGCGCCTTGGGTAGATGCAGCCAAATGTGCATGTAGGTAAATCAAAGCTGCAACAGCCGCCTGGGATGTCAGTCGCTGACGCACCAGAGCAATCAACTATTTTTACGCAGAAATTGCCCGATACGCGGCGCGGAAATTAATACGCTCCCGCCGCTTTTAACTGCTGATTAACGCTTCAATACGGCTCGGTCTACGCCAGGCACGCCAATCCGGTGCTGGAGTTTACGTTGCTGCCGGTCAAGTTCTTTCAACAGCTCAGTGGACTTCGCCGCGCTCGAAACATCCAGTAATTCACTGACATTACGGAAGAAATGCAGCGCGCCAGCGTGGTCAACGATGGGTAAAATCAACGACGAGTTGCCGAATCAAAAACTTAATGCGCAGCCATGTACGCATTTTTTCATTTTAGTGGATGTTCAAAAAGGACCTGGGTTCTGCATTACGGTTTTTCCTGTGAGAGAAACTGTGACGCAAGCTGCAAATAGTGTGCGTGCAGGGGGTATATTGAGGCGATAGCATCCGGTGCGCCGTTATTATCAATGACGTCATCCGCCACGGCAAGGCGGCTTCGCGCGTTGCCTGAGCAGCAAGGATTTGTTCGACGCTCGCGAGTTACATCATCGTGCTGCATGGTGCGCTTAAGTTGCGTTTCTGGGCTGACATCACCACCAGCACTCGATTCGCTTTTTATACAGTGAGTTTTCTACCAGCAATGGCACAACCGACAGTACATAGGGGGAAGTAGCTTGCCGGATTTGGCGTTGCGTCTCTTGCTGAATCAGCGGATGCAGCAGGGCGTTAAACCAAGTTTTTCTCTTCCGGGTTGGCGAAGATCTGCTTGCGCAAGGCCCGGCGCTGCAATGTTCTATCAGCAGCAATCATGTTAGCGCCAAAGTGTTAGAATGGCATGTAGCGCAGGTGCACCTGTTTCAACCACCTGACGCGCAATAATATCGTCATCTATGACGTTAATTCTGAGATCAGCAAACGCATTGGCAACTGTATTCTTGCCACTGCCAATGCCTCCTGTTAAGGCAACTATATACCTCATAATTTATATTCCTGCCAATTTATCATGATTATCAAAACGTTAAAAATTAGTGCACGAAAGCGAAATTGATGAAACGTTCGCTGACTATTTACCAGGTAAATTTATGGGATTGTAGCGTAAAAAAGACAATTTCGCAGTCTTGCGCTCATTTATTAGCGCGTACGATAGCGTCACTGGAGTTGCTCTTACCCTTATAGCCATTAACCCCAGTAATCCGCATATGCGTATTGAAGAAGATTTGAAGTTATGGTTTAAAGACGTTCGATCCCCCCTAACGCTCCACTCTTAAAAGCCGTTCCGATGTTGAACTGGAACTTCAATTTACCTTCAAACATTCAGGTCATAGCTGGTCCGGCGTGTCCATTATCGCCGCAAATATGGAGACCGTAGGCACATTTTCTATGGCCTCTGCGCTGGCTTCTTTTGATATTTTGACTGCTGTGCATAAACACTATTCTGTCGAAGAGTGGCAAGCGTTTATCAACAATTCTTCCGCTGACGTGCTGAAACATGTGATGGTTTCTACTTGTACGTCTGATGCGGATTTCGAAAAAACTAGACGATTCTGACCCGACCCGGCATTAAACTTCGTTTGTATTGACGTGGCGAATGGTTATTCCGTATACTTCGCGTATTTCGTTGCGAAAGCGCGTGAAGCGTGGCCGACCAAAACCATTTGTGCTGGTAACGTAGTGACTGGTGAAATGTGTGAGGAGGTTATCCTCTCAGGTGCCGATATCGTTAAAAATGGCATTGGCCCAGGTTTTGTTTGTAGAACTCGCGTCAAACAGGCGTCGGTTATCATGGTTTTGCGGTAATCGAATGTGCCGATGCTGCGCACGGTCTGCCGGGTATCGTCAGCGATGGTGGCTCACCACGCCGGCGATGTGGCGAAAGCCTTTGGCGGCGGTGCTGATTTCGTCACGCTGGCGGCAGGGCTGGCGGGCCACGAAGAGAGCGGCGGTCAATCGTCGAGGAGAACGGCTAGAAAATTTATGCTGTTCTACGGCATGAGCTCCAGTCTGCGATGAACGTCACGTTGGCGGCGTTGCGGAGATATCGCGCAGCAGAAGGTAAAACCGTTAAGCTGCCGCTGCGAGGCCCGGTTGAAAACACCGCGCGAGAGATTTCGGGCGGCCTGCGTTCAGCTGTACATACGTCGGGGCTTCACGCCTGAAAGAGCTGACCAAGCGCACCACGTTTATTCGCGTGCAGGAACAAGAAAACCGCATCTTCAACAACCTGTACTCTCCCAACGCTGGCGTGCAGCAAGACGCCAGCGTTATCCCATCCCACTCATCGCATCGCCTAAATGGAAAATTTGCAGATACATTGCCACCACCAGCGTCATATTTCCTTCCGTTATGATCAGCAACGCCGGTTCCAGTAAGGCTGCGAGGTTATCCGCCAGCGCCATTGCGTTTTCCCGATGATGATGGGCGAGGTTGTCTAACTATGAGATTCCAGACAGCCGGATGCCTCTCCTGTCTCACTAATTGCAAACAGAGCGGGCTAAACTCACCGGTATTTTTTAGCGCCAGCCAGATGGGTTTACCGTTACTGATATCGTGCTGGATTGTGTTAGAAGTTGCTCCCAGTACGGGCAGCGCATTGTCTCTTGACGCTCTCTACGCCCTGTAAAAAAGTAATGCCTGCACTTTGTGTCAGCGCCAGAATCGTAAAGATTGCGTGAACTGTTGTCCCCGCATCAGTCAACCGATAATCGGGACGCGTAAGAGCAATTTCCGCCGCACTATAAACCAGGTCGGTCGGCGCATCAGCAACTTATTGGGCTATCGCCAGCAGAAAGCCGAACAACACCAGCAGCCACCCCATTCGCCACTAAAGTCTGCCAGCGTTATGATCCCCTGCGTTAGCGCCGGTAGTGGGGTGTTGAAGGTCTTATAGATAGCGGAACTCTCGGCAGACAAAATGCAGCATTGCCATAACCACCATGATTGCCATCGCTAAAATGATGATGGATAACGAAACGCTGATTTCACTTTGTCGGTCAACTGACGCTGGGCTTTTTGCTGACGCGCCAGTTCAAAGCAGCATTCATCCAGCTTACCGTCAGTTCACCCGTGGCGCATCATCGCCGATAGAGTGGCGGAAATACCTCTGACCAGGGTAATAAGGCATTGGAAAAAGCAATGCCCTGTTCGAGATCGTGTGCCAGAGATTGCAGCAACGTTGCCATTGCTTACTGGGATGCTGTTCCGCCAGCAGTGCCAGCCCTTCAGAAAGCGTTAACCCGGCTTTAAGTAGCGTTGCCAGTTGATGAATGACTTCCGCGCTTTACTCCTCGCCACTGCGCAGAATTGATAGCAATTCGCTTCAGGCTTAGTGGGGTAACCATCCGTTGCTGTAGTGCCATGAGCAGCAAAGCACGGCTCTGTGCCCATCGCATCCCATCTTGCGCATCGCCGTCGCCGGTTATGCCATGCCAGCGCCAGAGTTGCTACTCGCCATGCGGCATCCCCAGTACGCGGATTAACTCTTCAAAGGTGGTTAAGCCTTGCTCCACGGCCAGCCAGCCGTTTTCAAAAAGCGTTCCGCATACCCGCATGTCGGGCGTGCGTTTCCAGCGATTCAACGTCGGTATTAGCGGAAATAAGCTGACGATTACTGGTGTTATGGACAACTTCAAATAAGGCAGTGCGACCATAGAAACCGTGGTAGCAACGTACACAACCGGTGCCTGCCAATGGGCAGCGGCGACGGCCATACATCGTCTGGAATATGGATGGGCTCCCCTTGCTGCTGGCGACAATGTGGGCAAAGTTTACTACCAGACGCTGGGCTATTACCAGCGTAAGCGCTGATGAGAGCATCCAGCGGGCGACTCCCATTTGCTGTAAACGTACCAGCGTTTCGCAGGTGGAATTAGTGTGTAGGGTAGACAAGACCGAGCGTGACCGTTTTGCCGCTGCCGGCAGGCCAGTTACCAGCACCAGTCCCGTGGTTGTTGCAAGGCATGAGCAAAGTCCGCCAGTCGTAACGGCTGCATTCCCAGCGCGTTAACATCCAGTGCCTGGCTCACCTGCTGTAACAACCTTATACCACCTTTTCACCACCCCGACATGGTAAGGTCGCAATACGAAATGAGACGGTGTTTCCTGCCAGTTCGACAGTGAATTGCCCGTCCTGCGGCAGGCGATGTTCCGCAATATCCAGGTTTCCCAGCGCTTTTAATCTGGCGGTTAATGCGACTCCGGCATCCGGTGAAACATCCGGTAAAGGATGCATACGCCGTCGATACGCAAGCGGATGCGGTAGGCATTGTCCGCTGGTTCGATATGAATATCAGACGCGCGTCGTTCCAGCGCAGATTGTAACGTTCGAGTCAGCAACTCTGCTTTGGGCTGATGCTTCTCCTGAACAGCTACGGGCAATGTCGTTGTGTGCGACTGGCGTGACCTTCCATTTGTTGGCGCGTCCAGCAGGTGATCTGAATACGTTTGGTGGTAGCGAAATGCAATGCGTCCAGCAACTCATGTGAGGGGGCATCGACCACCGCAACATGAACCACTTCTTCGCTGGCATCCAGCAAGACTCCCTGATAACGCAGGCACAGGGCCGTGAGCTGTGGAATATTCATTGCCGCTCCTTAGTTGGCGTCATCAAAGCGGAAGACATCTTCACAGGCTTGCTGCAATGCGCTGTCATTTTGAATATTGGAGTTGCGCGCCAGCCGGTGACGCCGTTTGCGTTATCCCAACCCGGCGTCATGACGCGCTTAGCCGATTGAGGTTTTCTGGCCCGGTCAGCGACACCACGCCTTTTGCCACACTCATGGCTGAAACATAGCGGGTGGTGGTAGGCGAGGGAATGCCATTGCTGCCACCGTCGCAGGTATCTAATCCACCATGTTCCAGCGCGCACAACTCTACGGCGGTACGGTAAGGCACAAGGTTTGTAGCATGTCGGTGAGTGCAGCTTTGCGCAGGTAGTTTTGATAAGCGGGAATACCAATGGCGCTTAAAATGGCAATGATGCCAATAACCACCATCAGTTCGATAAGCGTAAAACCGCGTCGCTTGTCCATCTGTTTCGCTCCTTGATTTGGTTGGCGCTACTTTGGCAAACGCCATCAGCACAAGCGAGGGGCAAAAAACGAAACGGGAAAGCAGCTTCCGAGGTTTTTTATTTCGTTGCAGCGAAAGACAAGAAATTTGCGAGGCGTTACGAAAAAGTTGGGCAAGGGGAGATTATCCGCCCGCGATGGAGCGGATAAATCTGTCAGCAATTAGCGAAAACGCATTGAAAGGTCGAGTGCTTGTACGTGTTTAGTTAGCGCACCGACGGAGATAAAGTCCACGCCCGTTTCGGCAAATTCGCGCAGTGTTTGTCAGTGACGTTGCCAGACACTTCCAGCAGCGCCTTGCCGTTGGTGCGTTTGACGGCTTCGCGCATCTGTTCTGTTTCGAAGTTATCCAGCATGATGATATCGGCTCCTGCTTTCAGGGCTTCATCAAGTTCTTCCAGATTCTCTACTTCGACTTCTACTGGCGCATCCGGGTGCAGCCAGGCCGCCTTCGACGGCCTGGCGCATGAGCCGGAGGCAATAATATGATTTTCTTTGATCAGGAAGGCATCAGAAAGCCCCAGACGGTGATTCGCTCCGCCGCCGCAAAGTACCGCGTATTTCAGAGCTGAACGCAGGCCGGGTGGTTTGCGCGTATCCAACAACTGCGTGTTGGTGCCTTCCAGCAATCGACATAGTGGCGTACCTTACTGGCAACTCCTGAAAGGGTTTGCACAAAATTAAGCGCAGCGCGTTCGCCGTTAACAGCACGCGGGATGGGCCTTCAAGTTCGGACAAGGATTGATTGGTATTGATGACATCGCCGTCATCCACATGCCAGATTATGGTGACATCGTCGCCTGCCAGTTGAATAAACACCTCTTCAACCCAGCGTTTGCCGCAAAAGACGCCATTCTCGCGGGTGATCACCGTGGCATGAGAGCGAAATTTTCCGTAAAAGTTTTGCCGTAATATCATTGTTGGCATCGACTGTTCCGCCTAAATCTTCCCGCAGCGCCTGGGCCACCGCGCCGGGGATATCGAGATTAATGCGTTCCAGCAGCTGTTCACGTCGGGTGTCAGGGTTGTAGCGGCGAGGCGGCATGTTAAATCTCCAGATAGCTAACGAATCATAAGGTAGAAACATGCTACTCTGAACCGGGTATTAGCACCACATATAAGGAGATCCTGCATGTTGTTAGACGGGTGGCTGGTTGGCGCGCGCCGCGTTCCCTCACCACATTACGATTGCCGCCCGGATGACGAAACACCCACCCTGCTGGTGGTGCACAATATTAGCCTGCCGCCAGGCGAGTGCGGCGGTCCGTGGATCGACGCATTGTTCATGGAATATCGATCCGCAGGCACATCCTTTCTTTGCTGAGATCGCCCATTTGCGCGTCTCCGCTCACTGTTTGATTCGCCGTGATGGTGAAATAGTCCAGTATGTTCCTTTGGATGAACGTGCCTGGCCTGCGGGAGTCTCTCATATCAGGGGGCCCAACGCTGCAATGATTTTTCTATTGGGATTGAGCTTGAAGGCACCGATACGGTGGCGTATACCATGCGGGTATGACAGCTTGCGGCGGTTATCGGGCACTGATCGATTGCTATCCGGATATCGCTAAAAACATGACGGGCCATTGTGATATTGCGCCGGATCGGAAAACCGATCCCGGCCCTGCATTTGATGGGCACGGTTTCGTGTGCTGGTCAGCAAGGAGAACATGACGCTATTTACAACCTTACTGGTGTTAATTTTCTGAGCGCCTGTTTAAGTTGGGCGAGCACTGGCAGCTGATCATCGTCTTGAAGCGTTTTTTCGGCGGGTGAAACATTTTCTCTCGGGCGCACGTTAGGCATGACCATTATTGCGATCGGCGTGACTTTTTTTCTGTTACGCGCATTGCAGGGAGTATTGTGTCAACGTTCCCACGCTACTGGTGTGGCTGCTGATGGGTTTGCTGTGTATTGGCGCAGGTAAAGTTCGTCTTCATTATCATGCTTATCTGACAGCTGCTTCACGTAATGATAGCCATGCCCGTGCCAGATGGTCGGCGAACTCACCATAATTCACGGCGTCCCGGCAGGCTGCGACGAACGTCGTATTTGGCGTGAGCTGCAAAATGCATTGCTGTGGATTAACTTTCGTTTTGTCGCACCGCTGTTCTGGCTGATTGTGGGGGACCTGGGGAACCGTTACGCTGATGGGGTATGCATTTTTCGTGCATGGCAATACTGGCTGGCGCGATATCAGATGCCGATCATCGTTGACAGTCCGGCATTGATGCCGTGCTTCATGTATGGATTGGGTGCGGGTTGGTTTGCGGGTGTGGTATATGCCTTGATCGGTCATGGCCAGAAAGCGTGACCGCTGGTTTGCTTCGCTGGGTGATTTCCGTACTTCGCAGTATCAGGTGTTAACGCGTCTGGCGCAGTTCTCTCTGGCGCGTGAACCGCATCTGGATGAGGTGGAGACGCCGAAGGCAGCGGTTTGGATGGCGAAAAAAAACCTCGTTCGTGGTCGTGGTGGTGATTGCACTACTGACGATTTACGGGGCGTTGGTGTAAAGATTATTGCCCTCACCTGTACGGGTGAGGGCGTAGAGAGATCAATGCGCTTTTACGGCTTTGGCGGTTTTCTCTTTAAACAGATAGCCGATACCTAACACGATTAGCCATACCGGAATCAGGTATACCGAAATCGCCATCGCTGGGGTTATCAGCATAATCACCAGTACCGCCGCCATGAACGGCAGGCAGATCCAGTTACCCAGCGGATAAAGCAGAGCAGGGCTGCGAGTTACCACGCCTTGTTCCTGCTTGGCGCGACGGAATTTCATATGCGCCAGGCTAATCATCGCCCAGTTGATTACCAGTGCAGATACCACCAGCGCCATAACAGTCCGAAAGCGGACTCGGGGCAAGGTAGTTAATCAGTACGCACAACGCCGTCACCAGTGCAGACACCAGAATGGTATTTACTGGCACGACGTTTATCGACAGACGCCAGTGCTTTTCGCGCATTACCCCGTCTGCGCCAGACCAACAGCATATGGCTCGTCCCTGCAATATACGCAGCTGTTGTACACGGAGAGCGCCGCAGTCAGTACCACGATGTTCAGCGCATTCGCCACAAGGTATCGCCTAACTCGCGCAAGATTAGACAAACGGACTGGTATCGGTGATGCGGGTGCACGGCATCAGTGAGAGCAGAACGGCTTACGGCCAATATAGAAATCAGGATGCGGGAGATAACCTGGTTAGTCGCTTTCGGTATACTTCGCTCCGGGTTATCAGCTTCGCTGCGGTGATCCCCACCAGTTCCAGACCACCGAACGAGAAGATGATCGCCATCATCATCACCAGTCCGGCCAGCTGGTGCGGGAGGACGACTCCTCGCCATCCCACAGGTTGCTACGCTCGCCTGCGGCCGCCGTTGCCACTGAACAGCAGCCAGCCGCCGAAGATGATCATCGCTAC
Organism: Shigella flexneri; assembly: GCA_048288465.1. Taxonomy (GTDB): domain Bacteria; phylum Pseudomonadota; class Gammaproteobacteria; order Enterobacterales; family Enterobacteriaceae; genus Enterobacter; species Enterobacter flexneri_B. The sequence goes on from CP182556.1 coordinate 117,766, forward strand.
TACCGCAATAACTTTGAGACCAACTCACAACTCGATCTCGCCAAACACTTTAACGTTGGTCAGGTTGATGGGACTAATCACCACAAAGTATACGGCGGAATAGTCCCAGGTCCGGATTTCCGGATACCAGTACCGAGTTATTTACCCACGGCAGTCAGCTCTGCCATGGCAACTAAAACGTACAGTACCCAGTAGTTCCAGCCAGAGGCGAAAACTGTAGACTGCCCCAGTATTTATAAGCAAAGTGGCTAAAGGAGCCTGCGAACAGGTTCTTCGACCACCATTTCACCCAGCTAACGCACGATCAGCAAAGGCGATAAAACCAGACGGCGTAACCCAGGATAATCCCTGGCCTGCGGACTGTATTACGGAGGCGCTACCCAGGACAACCCGGTCCCTGATCGCGCCACCCAGCGCGATAAGCTGAATATGGTGGTTTTTAAGGCCGCGCTTTAGCTGCTCGCCGTGTTGTTGACCTTCCATCACGAAACCTTGTGCGGTGGTTGTTCTTTGATTTACGTAGTGATGCGTGTGTAAGTTTGCATTTTGTTTGTTGTATTAATTTGTTTACATCAAATAAGTTTGAATTGTTACAAAAAGACTTCTGTCATTAAAGAATAATGGTATGCAGCAGCAAATGTACCCACTTTATTCATGGTCAAAGACGAGTTGCTTAAAAAGAAACCGTTGTAAGTCAGCCCTCAACCCCTCTCAACATGCAGATGAATTTAAATTGTTTTAATTGAATTAAAAGTCACAAAATTGGTAAGTGAATGGTTCAATTGCATTTTTAGAGTTTAATAATCGTTAGAAATCTTTTGGACGCAAAATCTTGATTGTGCATAGTTAGAACTTTGAAACGTTATATATGTCAAGTTGTTAAAATGTGATAGCTTCATGATTTCAATCAAAACCTGTATGGACATAAGGTGAATACTTTGTTACTTTAGCGTCACAGACATGAAATTGGTAAGACGATTGACTTCGGCAAGTGGCTTAGACAGGAACTGATGGCCTACAGCAACTCGCCAACCAAAACTCTCCGACGTGATTTAGTAGCAATTGGAGTTTTTGATCCTCGAAGGCACTCTCGCCCGGGCGAGAAATCCACCGGAACGCGAACTGGCAAAGCAGTTCGACGTCTCCCGTCCTCCTTGCGTGAGGCGATTCAACGTCTCGAAGCGAGGGCCGGTTGCTTCGTCGCCAGGGCGGCGGCACTTTTGTCCAGAGCAGCCTATGGCAGCTCTTCAGCGATCCGTGGTGGAGCTGCTCTCCGACGATCCTGAGTCACAGTATGACTTGCTCGAAGACGACACGCCCTGGAAGGCATCGCCGCTGATTACGCCGCGCCGCGTAGTAACGATGAAGACAAGGAACGCATCCGTGAACTCGATCACGCCATAGAGCTGGCGCAGCAGTCTGGCGATTGGGACGTGGAATCAAACGCCGTACTCCAGTATCAGATCGCTGTCACTGAAGCGGCCACAATGTGGTTCTGCTTCATCTGCTAAGGTGTATGGAGCCGATGTTGGCCCAGACTGTCCGCCAGAACTTCGAATCGCTCTATTCGCGTCGCGAGATGCTGCTGCTGTGGGTAGTCACGCACCCGCAGATCCAAGCGATTATGGCCGTAAGCCGGAAGAAGCGCGCGTAGCATCGCATCGCCATCTGGCTTTTATCGAAGAAATTTTGCTCGACAGAGTCGTGAAGAGAGCCGCCAGGCGTTCTCCGCGTCGTCTGGAGCAACGAAAGAATTAGTGATTTTTCTGGTAAAAATTATCCAGAAGATGTTGTAAATCAAGCGCATATAAAAGCGCGGCAACTAACGTAGACCTGTCTTATTGAGCTTTCCGGCGAGAGTTCAATGGGACAGGTTCCAGAAAACTCAACGTTATTAGATAGATAAGGTATAACCCATGTCAGAATGTTTCCAAATGACGTGGATCCGATTGAAACTCGCGACTGGCTCCAGGCGATTGAATCGGTCATCCGTGAAGAAGGTGTTGATCGTGCTCAGTATCTGATCGACCAACTGCTTGCTGAAGCCCGCAAAGGCGGTGTGAACGTGGCCGCAGGCACTGGTATCCGCGACTACATCAACACCATCCCCGTTGAAGACAACCGGAGTATCCTGGTAACCTGGAACTGGAACGCCGTATCGTTCAGCATCCGCTGGAACGCCATCATGACGGTGCTGCGTGCGTCTAAAAAAGACCTGGACCTGGGTGGCCACATGGCGTCCTTCGAGTCTTCCGCGACCATTTATGACGTCTGCTTTAACCACTTCTTCCGTGCACGCAACGAGCAGGATGGCGGCGACTTGGCTCTACTTCCAGGGCCACATCTCCCCGGGCGTGTACGCCCGTGCTTTCCTGGAAGGTCGTCTGACTCAGGAGCAGCTGGATAACTTCCGTCAGGAAGTTGATGGCAATGGCCTCTCTTCCTATCCGCACCCGAAACTGATGCCGGAATTCTGGCAGTTCCCGACCGTATCTATGGGTCTGGGTCCGATTGCTGCTATTTATCAGGCGAAATTCCTGAAATATCTGGAACACCGTGGCCTGAGGATACCTCTGAACAGACCGTTTACGCGTTCCTCGGCGACGGTGAGATGGACGAACCGGAATCCAAAGGTGCTATCACCATCGCTACCCGTGAAAAACTGGATAACCTGGTCTTCGTGATCAACTGTAACCTGCAGCGTCTTGATGGCCCGGTTACCGGTAACGGCAAGATCATCAACGAGCTGGAAGGCATCTTCGAAGGCGCTGGCTGGAACGTGATCAAAGTGATGTGGGGTAGCCGTTGGGATGAACTGCTGCGTAAAGATACCAGCGGTAAACTGATCCAGCTGATGAACGAAACCGTTGATGGCGACTACCAGACCTTCAAATCGCGAGATGGTGCGTACGTTCGTGAGCACTTCTTCGGTAAATATCCGGAAACTGCAGCACTGGTTCAGACATGACTGACGAGGAGATCTGGGCACTGAACCGTGGTGGTCACGATCCGAAGAAAATGTACGCCGCATTCAAGAAAGCGCAGGAAACCAAAGGCAAAGCGACAGTAATCCTTGCTCAGACCATTAAAGGTTACGGCATGGGCGACGCGGCTGAAGGTAAAAACATCGCGCACCAGGTCAAGAAAATGAACATGGACGGCGTGCGTCACATCCGCGATCGTTTCAATGTGCCGGTGTCTGATGCAGAATGGAAAAACTGCCGTACATGACCTTTCCGGAAGGTTCTGAAGAGCATACCTACTGCACGCTCAGCGTCAGACACTGAACGGTTATCTGCCAAGCCGTCAGCCGAACTTCACCGAGAAGCTGGAGCTGCCGAGCCTGCAAGACTTCGGCGCGCTGTTGGAAGAGCAGAGCAAAAGAATCTCCACCACTATCGCTTTCGTTCGTGCCTGAACGTGATGCTGAAGAACAAGTCGATCAAGATCGTCTGGTACCGATCATCGCTGACGAAGCGCGTACTTTCGGTATGGAAGGTCTGTTCCGTCAGATTGGTATTTACAGCCCGAACGGTCAGCAGTACACCCCGCAGGACCGCGAGCACGTCGCTTACTACAAGGAAGACGAGAAAGGTCAGATTCTGCAAGAAGGTATCAACGAGCTGGGCGCAGGTTGTTCCTGGCTGGCAGCTGCGACCTCTTACAGCACGAACAATCTGCCGATGATCCCGTTCTACATCTACTACTCGATGTTCGGCTTCCAGCGTATTGGCGACCTGGCTGGGCGGCCGGCGACCAGCAAGCGCGTGGCTTCCTGATCGGCGGTACTTCCGGTCGTACCACTCTTAACGGAGAAGGCTTGCAGCACGAAGATGGTCACAGCCACATTCAGTCGCTGACTATCCCGAACTGTATCTCTTACGACCCGGCTTACGCTTATGAAGTGGCGGTCATGATGCAGGACGGCCTGGAGCGTATGTACGGTGAAAAACAGGAGAACGTGTACTACTACATCACTACGCTGAACGAAAACTATGACATGCCGGCAATGCCGGAAGGTGCCGAGGAAGGTATCCGTAAAGGTATCTACAAACTGGAAACCATGGAAGGCAGCAAAGGTAAGGTTCAGCTGCTGGGTTCTGGTTCTATCCTGCGTCACGTCCGCGAAGCAGCTGAGATCCTGGCGAAAGAGTACGGCGTGGGTTCTGACGTGTATAGCGTGACCTCCTTCACCGAACTGGCTCGTGATGGTCAGGATTGTGATCGCTGGAACATGCTGCACCCGCTGGAACGCCGCGTGTTCCGTATATCGCTCAGGTGATGAACGATGCGCCGGCAGTGGCATCGACCGACTATATGAAATTGTTCGCCGAGCAGGTCCGTGCTTACGTACCGGCTGACGACTACCGTGTACTGGGTACTGATGGCTTCGGTCGTTCCGACAGCCGTGAGAACCTGCGTCACCACTTCGAAGTTGATGCTTCTTATGTCGTGGTTGCGGCGCTGCCGAACTGGCTAAACGTGGCGAGGTCGATAAGAAAGTGGTTGCTGACGCAATCGCCAAGTACAACATCGATGCAGATAAAGTTAACCCGCGTCTGGCGTAAGAGGTAAAAGAATAATGGCTATCGAAATCAGAGTGCCGGATATCGGGGCTGATGAAGTTGAAGTCACCGAGATCCTGGTGAAAGTAGGTGACAAAGTCGAAGCCGACCAGTCGCTGATCACCGTGGAAGGCGACAAAGCCTCTATGGAAGTTCCGTCTCCGCAGGCGGGTATCGTTAAGAGATCAAAGTCTCTGTTGGCGATAAAACCAGACCGGCGCACTGATTATGGTCTTCGATCCGCCGACGGTGCAGCGACGCTGCACCGGCTCAGGCTGAAGAGAAGGAAGCAGCCGCGCCGGCCGCAGCACCAGCGGCTGCGGCGGCAAAGACGTTAACGTTCCGGATATCGGCGGCGATGAAGTTGAAGTGACTGAGATCATGGTGAAAGTGGGCGATATAGTTGAAGCCGACCAGTCGCTCATCACCGTGGAAGGTGACAAGGCTTCTATGGAAGTTCCGGCACCGTTTGCTGGCACCGTGGAAGAGATCAAAGTGAACGTCGGTGACAAAGTGTCTACCGGCTCGCTGATATGGTCTTCGAAGTCGCGGGTGAAGCAGGCGCGGCAGCTCCGGCCGCTACGGAAGCGCTCCGGCAGCGGCCCCTGCACCAGCGGCTGGCGTGAAAGAAGTTAACGTGCCGGACATCGGCGGTGACGAAGTTGAAGTGACCGAAGTGATGGTGAAAGTGGGCGACAAGGTTGCAGCTGACCAGTCACTGATCACCGTGGAAGGCGATAAAGCCTCCATGGAAGTTCCTGCTCCGTTTGCAGGTGTGGTGAAGGAGATCAAGGTCAACGATGGCGATAAGGTGACAACGGTTCGCTGATCATGATCTTGAAGTTGCAGGTGCAGCGCCGCGGCAGCTCCTGCGCACCAGGAAGCACCAGCGCCGGCTCCGGCAGCAGAAGCTCCAGCACCGGCTGCGAGCTGAAGGCGAATCTGAATTTGCTGAAAACGACGCTTATGTCCACGCGACTCCGCTGATCCGCCGTCTGGCGCGCGAGTTTGGTGTTAACCTGGCGAAAGTGAAAGGCACCGGCCTAAAGGTCGATCCTGCGCGAAGACGTGCAGGCTTACGTGAAAGATGCGATCAAGCGTGCGAAGCAGCTCCGGCAGCACTGGCGGTGGTATCCGGCATGCTGCCGTGGCCGAAGGTCGATTTCAGCAAGTTTGGTGAAATCGAAGAAGTGGAACTGGGCCGTATCCAGAAAATCTCAGGTGCTGACCTGAACCGTAACTGGGTCATGATCCCCCATGTTACTCACTTCGACGAAACCGATATCACCGAGTTGGAAGCGTTCCGCAAACAGCAGAACGAAGAAGCGGCGAAACAGAAGCTGGATGTGAAGATCACCCCGGTTGTCTTCATCCTGAAGGCGGTTGCCAGCTCTGGAGCAGATCCTCGCTTCAACAGTTCGCTGTCGAAGACGGCAGCGTCTGACCCTGAAGAAGTACATCCACATCGGTGTGGCGGTGGATACCCCAACGGTCTGGTGGTTCCGGTGTTCAGGACGTCAACAAGAAAGGCATCCTCGAGCTGTCTCGCGAGCTGATGAGATTTCCAAGAAGGCCCGTGACGGTAAGCTGACTGCTGCCGACATGCAGGGCGGTTGCTTCACCATCTCCAGCCTGGGCGGCCTGGGGCTACCCACTTCGCGCCGATTGTGAACGCGCCGGAAGTGGCTATCCTGGGCGTTTCCAAGTCCGAGATGGAGCCGGTGTGGAACGGTAAAGAGTTCGTGCCGCGTCTGATGCTGCCGATTTCGCTCTCCTTCGACCACCGCGTCATCGACGGTGCTGACGGTGCCCGCTTCATTACCACCCTGAGCAACGTGCTGTCTGACATTCGTCGACTGGTGATGTAAGTGAAAGAGCCGGCCCAACGGCCGGCCTTTTTCTGGTATCTCATGAAGTATCGGTTATTAGCGAATAGGCAAATCGGTTGCCGTTTGTTGTTTAAAAATTGTTAACAATTTTGTAAAATATCGACGGATAGACGACCGGTGGTGGTTAGGGTATCACTTGACATACCCTATGGATTTCTGGGTGCAGCAAGGTAGCAAGCGCCACAATCTGCAGGAGCTTACATAAGTAAGTGACTGGGGTGAGGGCGTGAAGCTAACGCTGCAGCGGCCTGAAAGACGACGGTATGACCGGGGAGATAAAGATATAGAGGTGATGATGAGTAATGAAATCAAAACCCAGGTCGTGGTACTTGGGGCAGGCCCTGCAGGTTATTCCGCTGCCTTCCGTTGCGGCTGACTTAGGTCTGGAAACCATTATCGTAGAACGTTACACCACCCTGGGTGGCGTTTGCCTGAACGTCGGCTGTATCCCTTCTAAAGCACTGCTGCACGTCGCCAAAGTTATTGAAGAAGCCAAGGCGCTGGCTGAACACGGCATCGTCTTCGGTGCACCGAAAACCGATATCGACAAGATTCGTACCTGGAAAGAGAAGGTCATCAACCAGCTGACCGGTGGTCTGGCTGGTATGGCGAAAGGCCGCAAAGTCCAGGTCGTGAACGGTCTGGGTAAGTTCACCGGGCCGAACACCCTGGAAGTGGAAGGTGCGGACGGTAAGACCATCGTCAACTTCGACAACGCGATCATCGCCGCCGGTTCTCGCCCGATCAGCTGCCGTTTATTCCCCAGTGACGATCCGCGTATCTGGACTCTACCGACGCGCTGGAACTGAAGAAGTTCCAGAACGCTGCTGGTCATGGGTGGCGGTATCATCGGTCTGGAGATGGGTACCGTGTACCACTCGCTGGGTTCCGAGATTGACGTGGTGAAATGTTCGACCAGGTTATCCCGGCTGCCGACAAGACATCGTTAAAATCTTTACCAAGCGCGTCGGCAAAATTCAACCTCATGCTGGAGACCAAAGTTACCGCCGTGAAGCGAAAGAAGACGGTATCTATGTGACGATGGAAGGCAAAAAAGCACCCGCTGAACCGCAGCGTTACGACGCCGTGCTGGTAGCGATTGGTCGTGTGCCGAACGGTAAAAACCTCGACGCAGGCAAAGCTGGCGTGGAAGTTGACGACCGTGGTTCATCCGCGTTGACAAACAGCTGCGTACCAACGTACCGCACATCTTCGCCATCGGCGATATCGTCGGTCAGCCGATGCTGGCACACAAGGTGTTCACGAAGGTCACGTTGCCGCTGAAGTTATCGCCGGTAAGAAACACTACTCGATCCAAAGTGATCCCGTCCATCGCCTATACCGAACCAGAAGTTGCATGGGTGGGTCTGACTGAGAAGAGAAGCGAAGAGAAAGGCATCAGCTACGAAACCGCCACCTTCCCGTGGGCTGCTTCTGGTCGTGCCATCGCTTCCGACTGCGCAGACGGTATGACCAAGCTGATTTTCGACAAAGAAGCTCACCGCGTGATCGGCGGTGCGATCGTGGTACCAACGGCGGCGAGCTGCTGGGTGAAATCGGCCTGGCGATCGAAATGGGTTGTGATGCTGAAGACATCGCACTGACCATCCACGCGCACCCGACTCTGCACGAGTCTGCGGGCCTGGCTGCAGAAGTGTTCGAAGGTAGCATTACTGACCTGCCGAACCCGAAAGCCAAGAAGAAGTGAATTTTTGGTTGCCGGGACATCTGGCAATTAAAAAAGCGGCTTACCACGCCGCTTTTTTACGCCTGTATTTACCTTTCCAGCGCCTTGCTCCGCGCTCAGAGAGACGTTCGCGTACTGCTGACCGTTGCTCGTTATGGGAGCTGGCAGACGGTTACTGTCGTTTTGACGTTGTGGCGGCTCTCCTGAACTTTCTCCCGAAAAACCTGACGTTGTTCAGGTGATGTTGATTGAACACGCTGGCGGGCGTTATCACGTTGCTGTTGGTTCAGTGGGCGCTGCTGTACTTTTTCCTTAAACACCTGGCGCTGCTGAGGCGATGGTGACTGAATACGCTCACGCGCGCCGTCTCTTCGCTGCTGGGATCTGTGGGTTAGTCTGCATTTCTCGCGGACTGCCTGGCGCTGCTCAGGCGAGGCGGACTGAAAATTCGCTCACGCGCTGCCTCTCTTCGCTGCTCGATCTGCGGGTTAGTCTGCATTTTCCGCGAACTGCCCGGCGCTGCTCAGGGAGAAGCTGACTGATAACGCTGACGAGCGGCGTTGTTTTGTTGCTGAATAGTGCGTCGGCGACGGCTGAAGTCGCGGAAGTCGTCATAGCCCGATAGTGTTCAGCTTCATTAAACCGCTGTCCGCTGCCTGACGTTGGGTATCTCGTGTAATGACGGGGGCGGCGGTGTTCGTTGCTGAAACTGACTTGCTGCCGCCTGACGCTGGCTGTCGCGTGTTGGAGCAGGTAGCTCGTGGCACTCGATCCGCCGTTGACATCGGTTTGATGAAACCGCTTTGCCATATCCTGATCATGATAGGGCACGCCATTACGGTAGTTGGATTGTGCCGCCATTCCATATTCTTATCAGTAAGATGCTCACCGGTGAAACGGTGAAATTGTTCACGTCGATATTGATGTTGTCGCCGTTGTGTTGCCAGCCATTACCGTCACGATGACCGCCATCGTGGTGATGATAATCATCATCGTCATGATGATGATGGTCATGATTGTCGTCATCCGAGTCGATGCCTCTACAGAGTGCGTACGTGGTAGCAACGCCCATGCTATAGCCGAATCCGCGCACAAAGCCGTCAAGAAACGGTTTCCGGCTGGTGGTGGCAGATAAACCGGCGGATACGCAGTATTGGCCCAGTTCCCGTAAACCACGGTTGGGTTGTAGTTGGGATATAGACCACATCAGGATTGCCGGCTCATGGAAATGACGGTTGTTGCCGGCTCTGTAATGACAGGGGTGGCAGTTGAAACGGTATTGGATGGTATGACGGGAGCCGTGACTGTCTGTTTTACCGGTACAGCTTTCTTCGTTGTGGTAATAACTTTCTGTTCGGTCGACTACTTCAGCGAGCCGGTTTGTTGCGCCAGTTGCCGCAATCGCTGTACCCAGTCGATCACGTCCTGCGGCTGCGCCGTACATCGCCGCGCTTCTTCGTACCGATCGCGGGTTTTCGCCCATCAACGCCATCAATTGTGGAAAGGCCACCAGTGATTTGACCAGCGTCCCACGCCTGTTTATATACGCCTAATAGCAGCATCGCCTTGTTTAAGTGGATTATCGTGCCACCATCGCACTGCTTGAGAAACGTTTGCCGGAGTAGGTTGATGCGATTAACACTTGTGAAAGCAGAGAGTCGGGGTATAGCGCGACGGGCGCGACCCATTCATTCATTCTGTGCAGTGCTGAATGCGGATTTAACGACGGCGGGCGTTACGGAGGTGCGGAGTCGTCGCAGGAGCGTAACCGCGGCAGCGTCAGACACAGCCAGTTGTGTCGATTGCGGTTCACAGGCGCTTCCCACTGTGCGGCTTTTTATATAGCCCGGGTAGGCGGCACAAAGCCCGGCACTGGACTTAGCGCCAGCACATGGGGTTTAAACGGCAAAGTCATTTTCATAATTGCATTTAAGGAAATCGCAATGGTCGGCGAACTGCCACCGCAGGTGCTGTGAATCCAGTATAAAGAGGCGGTAGTTTAAATTTTTACTAATCTTGGATTGGTTGAGAAAGGTGATTATCACCATGCGAATTAATGAAGTTTTTACGGAGGGAAAGAATCTCTAGACTCATCCTTAACGATTCAGCCACTTTTTATGTTGCTTTTTGTAAACAGATTAACACGTCGTCAAAATCCTGCTATCTGCCCGTTGCGGTACTGGGCATTTACCCTACAAACTGCTGTCTCACAGGAGCGTGAAGAGAATCGCCTCCGCACTATGACAATGAGAGCGAGGAGACCGTCGTGCTAGAAGAATACCGTAAGCACGTAGCTCAGCGTCCGCTGCAGGGGATTGCGCCCAAACCCCGGATCCAAAACCAAATGGCCGCACTTGTCAAGCTGCTGAAAAAGCCGCCCGCGGGCGAAGAAGGTTTCCTGGTAGATCTCTTAACCAACCGTGTTCCCCCACGCGTCGATGAAGCCGCCTATGTAAAGCAGGCTTCCTGGCTGCTATCGCTAAAGGCGAAGCCACATCCCCTCTGCTGACTCCGGAAAAAGCCATCGAACTGCTGGGTACCATGCAGGGTGGTTACGACATTCATCCGCTGATCGACGCGCTGGATGATGCCGAACTGGCACCGATCGCTGCCAAAGCACTTCTCACACACTGCTGATGTTGGATGACTTCTATGACGTAGAAGAGAAAGCCCAAGCAGGCAACGGATATGCGAAGCAGGTAATGCAGTCCTGGGCGGATGTCGATGGTTCCTGAATCGCCGGCGCTGGCGAAAAATTGACCGTTACCGTCTTGAAGTCACTGGCGAAACCAACACCAATGACCTTTCTCCGGCACCGAATGCGTGGTCGCGCCCGGATATCCCACTGCACGCGCTGGCGATGCTGAAAACGCCCGTGAAGGTATTGAGGAAGACCAGCCAGGTGTTGTTGGCCCAATCGAACAGATTGAAGCTCTGCAACAGAAAGGTTTCCCGCTGGCGTACGTCGGTGACGTTGTGGGTACGGGTTCATCGCGTAAATCCGCCACGAACTCCGTTCTGTGGTTTATGGGCGATGATATTCCACGTGTGCCGAACGAACGCGGCGGTGGTTTGTGCCTCGGCGGTAAATTGCACCCATCTTCTTTAACACGATGGAAGACGCGGGTGCACTGCCAATCGAAGTCACGTCTCTAACCTGAACATGGGCGACGTGATTGACGTTTACCCGTACAAAGGTGAAGTGCGTAACCACGAAACAGGCGAACTGCTGGCGACCTTGGAACTGAAACCGACGTGCTGATTGATGAGTCCGTGCTGCGCGGCCGTATTCCGCTGATTATCGGGCGTGGCCTGACCACCAAAGCGCGTGAAGCACTGGTCTGCCGCACAGTGATGTGTTCCGTCAGGCGAAGATGTCGCTGAGAGCGATCGCGGCTTCTCGCTGGCGCAAAAAATGGTAGGCCGTGCCTGTGGCGTGAAAGGCATTCGTCCGGGCGCGTACTGTGAACCGAAAATGACTTCTGTAGGCTCTCAGGACACCACAGGCCCGATGACCCGTGATGAACTGAAAGACCTGGCGTGCCCGGGCTTCTCGGCTGACCTGGTGATGCAGTCTTTCTGCCACACCGCGGCGTATCCGAAGCCAGTTGACGTGAACACGCACCACACGCTGCCGGACTTCATTATGAACCGTGGCGGTGTCTCGCTGCGTCCGGGGGACGGGTAATCCACTCCTGGCTGAACTCGTATGCTGCTGCCGGATACCGTCGGTACCGGTGGTGACTGCCATACCCGTTTCCCGATCGGTATCTTTTTTCCGGCGGGTTCTGGTCTGGTGGCGTTTGCTGCCGCCTGGCGTAATGCCGCTGGATATGCGGAATCCGTTCTGGTGCGCTTCAAAGGCAAAATGCAGCCGGGCATCCCACCTGCGCGATCTGGTACACGCCATTCCGCTGTATGCGATAGAACAAGGTCTGCTACCGTTGAGAAGAAAGGCAAGAAAAACATCTTCTCTGGCGGCATCCTGAAATTGAAGGTCTGCGGATTCGCATGAGCAGGCCTTGAGCTTACCGATGCGTCCGCTGAGCGTTCTGCCGCTGGTTGTACTATCAAGCTGAACAAAGAACCGATCATCGAATACCTTAACTCTAACATCGTCCTGCTGAAGTGGATGATCGCGGAAGGTTACGGCGATCGTCGGTACCCTGGAACGTCGTATTAGGGCATGGAAAAATGGCTGGCGAATCCTGAGCTGCTGGAAGCCGACGCAGATGCGGAATACGCGGCAGTGATTGACATCGATTGGCGGATATTAAAGAGCCAATCCTGTGTGCTCCGAACGACCCGGATGACGCGCGTCCGCTGTCTCGTGGTACAGGGCGGTATCGACGAAGTATTTATCGGTCTCGGACTACTAACATTCACTTCCGTGCTGCGGTAAAACTGCTGGATGCGAGAAGGCGAGTTGCTGACCCGCCTGTGGGTGGCACCGCCAACCGTATGGACGCCGCACAGTTGACTGAGAAGGCTACTTACAGCGCTTCGGTAAGAGCGGGGCTCGTATTGAGATCCCGGCTGTTCTGCGTAATGGTAACCAGGCGCGTGCAGCAGATGCGCGATGGTGTTTCCACCTCTACCCGTAACTTCCCGAACCGTCTGGGGACTGGCGCGAATGTCTTCCTGCTTCTGCAGAACTGGCGGCTGTTGCGGCGCTGATTGGCAAACTGCCGACGCCGAAGTAGTACCAGACCTACGTTGCGCAAGTAGATAAAACTGCCGTTGAGACTACTGTTATCTGAACTTCAACCAGCTTTCTCAGCACCGAAAAAGCCGATGGGGCGACTTTCCAGACTGCGGTGTAATAAGTAGTGTAACCTGCGCATAAACGGCACAATGCCCGGTGAGTCAGATTCCGGGTTTTCATTTCTGAACCATCGCCGTTCCGCTGTTTTCTCCGTAAGGCTGCTATAATTACATCAATGGCGCAATGCGATTTCGTGCATTGCCGGAGCAGAGGAAGACACTATGGATTACGAATTTCTGCGCGATATTACCGGAGTGGTAAAGGTGCGCATGTCCATGGGGATGAAGTGGTCGGGCACTGGTTTAATGAAGAGGTGAAAGAAAACCTGGCCTTGCTTGATGAAGTGGAACAAGCAGCGCACGCACTGAAAGGTAGCGAATGGTCCTGGCAACGGGCACGGCATGATACACCCGTGGATGGACGGTGAAGAGGTGATGGTTCGCGCCGAATCGACTGGAATTCGCTGGCGATGAAATGGAAGAGGGGATCAACTACTACGACGAAGAAGAGCCTGTCGCTATGCGGCGTTGAGGATTGTGCAGGTCGTGGCGGCTTACGCATATTTCGTGCAGCAGGAGTAAATAAATCTGGCGAGCCTGGGAGTCCGCCGAGACGTTAAACAGCTGGCATATTGCGCCCGTAATGGATCTCGCGCATTTCTTTCCACAGCGCAGCGGTAATTTCCTGGCGCTCGCTGTCGGTAAGTCTTCCGCTTTGTGTGGAACATGTAGTGCTTAAGGTCGGACGCTTTAAGCAACATCTGGTATGGAAGGTATTTTCCTGATAGACGTCACATCCACCATGTCATACAGCGCCTTCGTATCGTCGACATAAGTTCTGAAATGAATTAATCTCATGGTCGATAAAGTGCTTCATACCCGTTAATGTCGCGAGTAAAACCGCGCACGCGATAATCAATGGTTACGATATCGGGACCGAGCTGGTCGATTGGAGGTAATTCAGCGCCTTCCAGCGGAGAAATCACGCCGCAGGTAGAGACTTCAATATCGGCGCGGAAGGTACGTAAACCGCCTTCGGGACGACTTTCCGGGTAGGTATGTACGCAAATATGACTTTTATCGAGATGGGCGCCACCGTTCTGGCAGTCGGCCGGGGTGTTCTGTTTTGTCGATGAGTTTCGGGTCAACCGGTTCTTCACTCACGAGAATAGTGACGCTGGCACCCTGGTTCGTAATCCTGGCGGGCGATGTTAAGAATATTGGCCCCGATAATGGAACAGGTTTCTGACAGGATTTCGGTCAGACGGTTGGCATTATAGAGTTCATCGATATAAAGCAATATAACCGTCGCGCTCTTCGGCAGTTTTGGCGTAGCAGATATCGTAAATACAAAAACTCGGACTTTTGGTCAGATTATTAAAGCCATGCAGTTTCAGTTTTTTCAATTTCTTATCTTCTCCTTAGGACGGCTGTGAAGCCAGTGCGTCTTGCAGATACTGAGGTAAGGCAAAAGCTGCGTATGGATTGCCGAATTGTAATAACGGCATTTCAGGCCAGAAGCGAGAAACGCGCCTGAATAATTTCGGTTGAGAGATGGCGTAAGGCGTCGTTGTGTCGCCCATGCAAAAGTCATGATACCGCCGTAATAGGTCGGGATAGCCGCCTGATAAAAGCCAACGTCGCTGAAGTAATGGCTGAGTTTGCGATGGCTGTCGATGGCTTCTTCCTGCTGTAAAAAGCAGACGCCGTTTTGTGCGACGAAGATACCGCCAGGATTCAGGCAACGTTCAGCCTTCATAAAATGCCGAAGTGAAAAGGCTTTCGCCGGGACCGATAGGATCGGTGCAGTCGGAGATAATGACATCAAAGGTCTGGCTGGTTTGATTAACGAAATTGACGCCATCGTCGATCACCAGCTTAAAGCGCGGATCGTCGTAGCTACCGGCGTTATGGTTGGGTAGATACTGACGGCAGAACGATACGACACCCGCATCGATTTCCACCATCGTGATTGACTCAACGTTTTTATGTCGGGTTACTTCACGAGCATGGCACGTCGCGCCGCCGATAATCAGCACACGTTTCGCGTGACCATGGTGAGAAGCGGACATGGGTCATCATCTCATGATAGATAAACTCGTCGCGCTCGGTGGTTTGCACTACGCCATCCAGCGCCATTACGCGACCAATGCAGCGTTGTCAAAAATGATCGGATACTGGTGATCCGTTTTTCGTGATACAGAACGTTATACCGCAAAGTACTGCCCAAACTCGTCGTGTAGCGTTTCATGCCACTGTTTTTTTCGGCCATGGGTTAATACCTCCTTTGTTAACACCCGTAAAAAAAGGGCGCAACATAATAGCTAACATTGACCGCGGATGCACGGTCATATTTCTACAAAAAGGTATCAGGGATTATTTGACGTAGGCAAGCAGGCTTAAGGAATCGCGGGCCAGGGCTTTGCATTTTTTTAGCGACGGGAATGCCAATGCCGCTGAGATCGCGGTAGCTGTTTCACCCAGGGCTTTCATGTCGAAGGTGTCGTACTGTACTGACAGGTCCCACTGGTTTTGCTGAGCGAAGACTAGTGCGCGACGAATTTGCCCGTTAGGCAGTTTTCTGCACCAGATCGTTCTTCAGAAAGACAAAAATCTTGCCGAATCGGCCATATCTTCAGCTTCAGACTTGCTGAGCGCGTAACTGTTTGCGCAGATGGCCATCAGGCCGCCCAATAACACTGTTCTGAAAACGTCTTCATTGCTTCTCACCAGGGGCTTAAAGAAGATAAACGTTAGCACACTGCGAGCGAGGCGACGACCATTATTGTCGATTAAATCGTGCTCGCGGCTTGACCTTCCCGTAAGGGAAGGACTACGCCTAACGTTTGATTTTGTTTCGCCTGCTTAAGAATAAGGACAGAACTTATGCAACGTCGGCGATTTGTTAAGATTCCGTCGCGCTGGGTGTGGCTTCGGCTTCGCCGCTGCGGAGCTGCGCAGTATTCGCGGCAGAACGCCCAACGTTACCGACTCCCGATCTGCGACGACCGATGCCCTGAATTCGGCATCGAGCTGGACCATTGGCGCAGGCCAGTCCACCTTTGGCGGTACTGCAAATGACCTTGGGCTATAACGGCAATCCGCTGGCTCGGCGGCGGAATTACAGCGCGGCAAAGCGGTACGGTTCATACTACAACCAACTCAACGGAAGAGACAACGTTGCACTGGCACGGGCTGGAAGTACCGGGTGAAGTCGACGGCGGCCCGCAGGGAATTATTCCGCCAGGTGGCAAGCGCTCGGTGACGTTGAACGTTGATCAACCTGCCGCTACCTGCTGGTCGACATCCGCATCAGCACGGCAAAACCGGCGACAGGTGGCGACGGGGCGGGCCGGGCGGCGGTGATTGAAGATGACGAGATCCTGAAATTAATGCTGCCAAAACAGTGGGGTATCTATGATGTTCCGGCGATTGTTCAGGATAAGAAATTTAGCGCCGACGGGCAGATCGATTATCAACTGGATGTGATGACCGCCGCCGTGGGCTGGTTTGGCGAGGACGTCGCGACGAACGGTGAACTCACCCACGTACACGCCGCCCCGCGTGGTTGGCTGCGCCGCGTTTGCTCAATGGCTGTGATGCCCGTTCGCTCGATTTCGCCACCAGCGCAATCGCCTGCTGTATGTGATCGCCAGCGACGGTGGTCTGTCTACCTGAACCAGTGAAGGTGAGCGCATGGCCGGTGCTGATGGGCGACGTTTCGAAGTGCTGGTGGAGGTTAACGAGAACAAACCCTTCTACCTGGTGACGCTGCCGGTCAGCCAGATGGGGATGGCGATTGCGCCGTTTGATAAGCCTCATCCGGTACGCGGATTTAGCCGATTGCGATGAGTGCCTCCGGTGCTTCGCCAGACACATTAGTAGCCTGCCTGCGTTACCTTCGCTGGAAGGGCTGACGGTACGAAAGCTGCAACTCTCTATGGACCTGATGCTCATATGATGGGGATGCAGACGCTAATGGAGAAATATGGCGATTAGGCGATGGCCGGAATGGATTACAGCCAGATGATGGGCGATATCGGGCACGGCAAGATGAATCATATGAACCACGGCGGGAAGTTCGATTTCCACCATGCCAAAGAGTTAACGGTCAGGCGTTTCATATGAACAAGCCTATGTTCGCGGCGGCGAAAGGGCAAGACGAACGTTGGGCTATCTTGGCGTGGGCGACATGATGCTGCATCCGTTCCATATCCACGGCACGCAGTTCCGTATCTTGTCAAAAAATGGCAAACTGCCAGCGGTCATCGCGCGGGCTGGAAAGATACCGTTAAGGTAGAAGGTAATGTCAGCCAAGTGCGGTGAAGTTTAATCACGATGCACCGAAAGAACATGCTTATATGGCGCACTGCCATCTGCTGGAGCACTAAGATACGGGGATGATGTTAGGGTTTACGGTATAAAGTACTGTATTCGGAAATATGCCCGTATCTCTGGGTATTCTTATTCACATTATCCGGCAGCGCATAAGCCCAATATAGTCGCCCTTCTTCGTACGAACGAACCGTGACCGCCTGCGGAGATCACCACTATCGTTTACCATTCACTTCATAGGTCATTGGCGTAGCCTGACCACCCGCTGGTGTCGACGCGCGATAGTTTTTCACCGTTGCTCATGTTGTAAGCGCGCAGGTAGTTATCTGCCGTAGCGGCGATAACAGGACGTTACCCGCCGTGGAGACTGGCCCGCCCAGCATCGGCATACCAATATTGAAAGGCACCGGAACCGGCATCGGGAACGGCATACCGTCCTGTGGCGTACCAATACGTTTCTTCCACACCACTTCATTAGTTTTCATATTTAGCGCCGAGATATAAACCCATGCTGGCTGTTTACATCGGCAGATGAAATGGTGAGAGGAACGGGTTGAGCGTGACACCAGACGGTACACCGTACTGTGGCTGAATGCCGGATTCCGTACCCGTGCCTTTGGCATCTTTCGGCTGCTCCATCGGGTAGCCCGGACCACGCGGGATTAGTTTCTAAACAAACGGCAGTGCCATTGGGTTGGCAATCGCCACTTCACGATTTGGATGACGGAAATCCCGCCCCATTCGAACATCCCACGTTACCCGGGAAGACCAGCGTACCCTGTTCAGATGGCGGGTGAAAACGCCTTCATAGCGCATCTGGTGGAACATTACGCGGCACACCAGTTGGTCAAACATGGTGGCTCCCCACATATCCGCACCGCTCAAATCTTTCGTTGGACGGAAGCTCAGTTCCGAGAAGGTCGAGTACGGGTAACGTAATCGCCTTCGCAGCACCTTGGGCAACCGGTTTTTCGGTACGGCACCACCAGTTCGCCATTACGACGATCGAGCACAAAAATGTTGCCGGGTTTCGCCGGAGCGTAAAATAACTGGCACTTTCTGACCAGTCGACGGTGATGTCCGCCAGCGTCGGCTGTGCCGGAAGTTCCGTATCCCACAGTTCGTGGTGAAGGGTTGGTAGCTCCAGCCAGTTTCCCGGTAGTGGCATCAGCGCCAGAATCGAGCTGGCATAACGTTCCTGTTGGTGTGCGGTTACCGCCCCAGATATCGGCGTGGTCACGCCCATCGGCAGATAGACGGGATCCCAGCTTCGCGTCATAGGCCGCAGGTGCCCCAGCGAGTTTGGTGAGAGGTAAAGGTGTGTTCGTCAGACGGGATCGCGTTCGGATCTTTCGCGCCCGAATAAAAGCGCACAGCAACTCCCCGGTGTTGACATCAAAACCACGGATCACGCCAGACGTTTCGCGGGTTGAGAAGTTATCGGTGACCGAACCGGCCATCACGATGGTTTTATCGGTAATAATCGGCGGCGAAGTTGGCTCATACAGACCCGGTTTCGTGTCTGGCAAACTGCTTTGCAGATTAAGCACGCCTTTATTGGCGAAGGTTTCGCACAAGTTTGCCGTTTTCAGCGTTAATGGGGATCGAGGCGACAATCATTGACCGGAAGAATGATACGACGCGGGCACTCCGCCATCACTTCCGGCGAAGCCGTTTCTGCTTTGGCTTCATGATAAGAGACGCCACGGCAGGTTACGTGCTGGAAAGACTCGTTGGTTTTCAGCTCAGGGTCGTAATGCCATTTCTCTTTGCCGCGGGCGGCATCAAGCGCAAACAGGCGCTGGTGAGCGGTACACAGGTAAAGGGTGTCGCCCACTTTAATCGGCGTCACTTCATTGGTGATTTCAGCCGGATTGTTCGGCTGCTTCACATCGCCAGTACGGAACACCCAGGCTTCTTTCAGATTATGGACGTTATCGGCGTTAATTTGTTTCAGAGGTGAAAAGCGTTGACCTTCCTGATTGCGACCATAGGCAGGCCAGTCCTGATCGGCAACTGGTGAGATAGCTTCCGCAGGTGTGGCATCGGCGCTTAAGGTGCCGTTGATTTCCTGCGGATTGTTAAATCGGGCCCAGGTCAGGACACCACCGCTAATCAGCAGTGCCACCACCAGTGCGGCAACTGCGCCGCTGGCAGGAATGACCAGGCGACGCCAGACAAACGGCAGGATCAGCCAGATGCCGAAGAAGACCAGAATATCGCTGCGCGGAGTCAGCGCCCGAGAAGTCGAAACCAACTTCCCAGACGCCCCAAATCATGGTGCCGAGCAGCAGGGCGGCGTATAGCCAAAGCGCGGCACGTTTACTGCGCCACAGCATCCAGGCGACGCCGAGCATCACAAGGCCAGCGATAGGGTAGTACCAGGAGCCGCCAATCGCGACCAGCCAGCCTCCGCCAATGAGTAGATACAGCCCGCAAAGCGCTGCAAAAAGGGCTGTTAGCGTGACGAGTAATCGTCGCGAGCCTGTATTGTTAATTGCCATAAGTAGACACCATTTCAATTCATTAATATTTTAGTAGCAATTAATTATAGGTTTTAACATGTGTGATCGTCATCACAATTCGAGCTTTATTAACAGATTCCGCGAATGAATAGTTTTACTGGTATACTGCGTGTCTTGCGCTTTGTTGCGGTGCCAAAACCTGCCGTGCCAAGTGATTCGTTTTTAAAT
This sequence comes from Shigella flexneri, assembly GCA_048288465.1. Lineage (GTDB taxonomy): Bacteria > Pseudomonadota > Gammaproteobacteria > Enterobacterales > Enterobacteriaceae > Enterobacter > Enterobacter flexneri_B. The sequence goes on from CP182556.1 coordinate 137,699, forward strand.
CATATGGTTAGAGATATGAAACATACTGTAGAAGTAATGATCCCCAAGTGGAGATTAAAGCGCGTATCGCCGAACTGGGTCGTCAGATTACTGAGCGTTACAAAGACAGCGGCAGCGATATGGTGCTGGTGGGTCTGCTGCGTGGCTCATTATGTTTATGGCGGACCTGTGCCGTGAAGTTCAGGTATCTCATGAAGTCGAGCTTTATGACCGCCTCCGCTACGGTAGCGGCATGTCCACCACCCGTGATGTGAAATCCTCAAAGATTTGGATGAGATATCCGTGGCAAGGACGTGCTGATTGTTGAAGATATCATCGACTCGGGGAATACACTGTCGAAAGTGCGTGAGATCTTAGCCTGCCGAACCAAGTCGTTGGCGATTTGTACGCTGCTGGATAAACCGTCCCGTCGTGAAGTGAACGTCCCGGTTGAATTATCGGTTCCTCGATCCCGGATGAGTTTGTGGTGGGTTACGGCATTGATTACGCACAGCGTTACCGTCATCTGCCGTATATCGGCAAAGTGATTCTGCTGGACCAGTAAGTGTGAAGTTGCCGGATGTGTTGCATCCGGCATGGCATTTTTATTTGTGGTTGGCGTGTTTCAGCTTGAGGTTGGAAATCCCGTGACGGTAACGTTGCTCAAGGGTTTCGCGGTTGGTCGCTGTGACATCCAGATTACGCAGCAAGCCGTCGTGAATGCCGTAGGCCCAGCCGTGAACGGTAACTTTCTGCCCGCGTTTCCACGCTGATTGCATAATGGTGGAGTGGCCCAGGTTATAAACCTGTTCCATGACGTTCAGTTCACACAAGGTATCCAGACGGCGCTCTTGCGGCATTTCGCCGAGCAATGAGCTATGTTTGAACCAGATATCGCGGATATGCAGCAGCCAGTTGTTGATAAGCCCCAGTTCCGGGTTTTCAACTGCGGCTTGTACGCCGCCCAACCGTAGTGGCCACAGATAATAATGTGTTCAACTTCGAGTACATCCACTCATACTGAACCACGGAAAGGCAGTTCAGGTCGGTGTGAATGACCAGGTTAGCAACATTACGGTGAACAAAGAGTTCGCCCGGCTCAAGACCGGTTAAACGTTCTGCAGGAACGCGACTGTCGGAACATCCAATCCATAGAAAGCGCGGTTTTTGCGCTTGTGCCAGTTCTCAAAAAACCCGGGATCCTCTTCCACCAGCATTTTTGACCATAGTGCATTGTTGCTGATGAGTGTATCTATGTCTTTCATGGAGGTTAACGACCTGTAACCAAATAATTACGTTTGGCTAATATAGGGCAACTCCGGGACGATTTAAACCACAGATAAAGTGTAAGGACGTAAGGTAAGTAAAAATTTATGACCATTGCACTGGAACTTTACAGCTTGAAAAAACCTATCCAGGCGGCGTTCAGGCGCTTCGTGGAATAGATTTGCAGGTCGAAGCGGGTGATTTTTATGCGCTTCTCGGGCCGAACGGGCGGGAAATCGACCACTATCGGTATTATCAGCTCTCTGGTAAATAAAACCTCCGGCGGGTCAGCGTATTTGGTTACGATCTCGAGAAAGATGTCGTGAACGCTAAACGTCAGTTGGGACTGGTGCCGCAGGAATTTAACTTCAACCCGTTTGAAACCGTGCAGCAAATTGTGGTGAATCAGGCAGGGTACTACGGTGTGGAGCGCAAAGAGGCGTACATCCGCAGTGAAAAGATCTTAAACAACTCGATTTATGGGAAAACGCAACGAACTGCGCGTATGTTATCTGGCGGGATGAAGTGCCGTTTAATGATTGCCCGTGCGTTAATGCATGAACCTAAACTACTGATTCTCGACGAACCGACCGCAGGCGTGGATATTGAACTTCGCCGCTCAATGTGGGCTTTTTGAAGGATTTAAACGACAAAGGCACCACCATCATTCTCACCACACACTACCTGAAGAAGCAGAAATGCTGTGCCGCAATATCGGCATTATTCAACACGGTGAGCTGGTGGAAAATACCTCGATGAAGGCGCTGCTGGCGAAGCTGAAATCGGAAACCTTTATTCTCGATCTCGCACCGAAAAGCCCGTTACCGAAGCTCGATGGCTATCAGTATCGACTGGTCGATACCGCGACGCTGGAAGTTGAAGTGCTGCGTGAGCAGGGGGATCAACAGCGTATTTACGCAGTTAAGTGAGCAGGGCATTCAGGTATTAAGTATGCGTAACAAAGCTAACCGTCTGGAAGAGCTGTTTGTTTCACTGGTTAATGAAAAACAAGGAGATCGCGCATGATGCATCTTTACTGGGTGGCGCTAAAAAGCATCTGGGCGAAAGAGATCGATCGCTTTATGCGTATCTGGGTGCAGACGCTGGTGCCGCCAGTCATCACCATGACCCTTTACTTATTATCTTCGGTAACCTGATCGGTTCGCGTATTGGCGATATGCATGGCTTCAGCTATATGCAGTTCATCGTACCGGGGCTGATCATGATGTCGGTGATCACCAATGCCTACGCCAACGTTGCGTCATCATTTTTTGGTGCCAAGTTCAGCGTAATATTGAAGAGCTGCTGGTAGCGCCGGTTCCGACTCACGTCATTATTGCCGGATATGCTCGGCGGTGGCGTGGCGCGTGGTCTGTTTGTTGGCATTCTGGTGACGGCAATTTCACTGTTTTTTGTGCCATTTCAGGTGCATTCGTGGGTATTCGTTGCCTTAACGCTGGTGCTCACGGCGGTGTTGTTCTCCCTTGCGGGTTTGCTGAACGGTGTGTTTGCCAAAACGTTCGATGACATCAGCCTGGTGCCAACCTTTGCGTTAACGCCACTCACGTATTTGGGCGGGTCTTTTACTCACTGACTTTGTTGCCGCCGTTCTGGCAAGGGCTGTCGCACCTGAACCCAATCGTTTATATGATCAGTGGTTTCCGCTACGGCTTCCTCGGTATCAATGATGTTCCGCTGGTCACTACCTTTGGCGTACTGGTGGTCTTTATTGTGGCGTTTTATTTGATCTGTTGGTCGCTGATCCAACGTGGACGAGGTTTGCGTAGCTAAGTCGATTTCCTCTCCTCTGGATTGGGGGAGAGGAGTTTTGACGGCTATCACCCTTTATCAACAATGGTCAGGGTAGACTGATTTTCGGCTAAGGAGGAAGGCGATGTTAGGTCGGGTAATTACCTGTCACGATGACCGGGCGCAAGAGATGCTGGATGCGCTGGAGAAAAAACATGGGGCACTTCTTCAGTGCCGGGCCGTGAATTTCTGGCGCGGATTAAGCTCTGAGATGCTCAGCCGCATGATGTGCGATGCTCTGCATGAAGCGGACTCTGGTGAGGGTGTCATCTTCTTAACCGATATAGCCGGAGCGCCACCGTATCGCGTGGCTTCATTATTAAGCCACAAACACTCCCGTTGCGAAGTGATTTCTGGTGTCACGTTACCGTTAATTGAACAGATGATGGCTTGCCGTGAAACCATGACCAGTTCAGAGTTTCGCGAGCGTATTGTCGAACTGGGTGCGCCGGAGGTGAGTAGTCTTTGGCACCAACAACAAAAAATCCGCCTTTCGTCCTCAAACATAATTTGTATGAGTATTAACCCGCGATTCTGATGGCGCTTTTGCTACAATAAAAGCGTTGTTTCACCCTCGGTTATTTTTTCATGTACAAACAAGCTGTTATTCTCCTGCTGATGCTGTTTACCGCAAGTGTCAGTGCCGCGTTACCTGCCCGTTATACCAAACCATCGAAAATGCTGCGGTCTGGCGCAAATTGGTGACAAGATGGTGACCGTGGGGAATATTCGGGCCGGACAAATCATTGCCGTGGAGCCCACTGCCGCAAGTTATTACGCATTTAATTTTGGCTTTGGCAAAGGTTTTATCGATAAAGGTCATCTCGAGCCGGTTCAGGGGCGACAAAAAGTTGAAGACGGTTTGGGCGACCTCAACAAGCCGCTGAGTAATCAGAACTGAGTTACCTGGAAGATACGCCGGTCTATAACGCGCCGAGTGCGGGAAGTGCGCCATTTGGGGTACTGGCGGACAATTTGCGCTACCCGATTTTGCATAAACTGAAAGACAGGTTAAATCAAACCTGGTATCAGATTCGTATTGGCGATCGACTGGCCTATATCAGCGCACTGGATGCCCAACCCGATAATGGCCTGTCGGTGCTAACCTATCACCAGATTCTGCGCGACGAAGAAAACACCGTTTTCGCCATACTTCGACGACCACATCGGTACGCGCTTTCAATAACCAGATGGCCTGGCTGGTGACAGGGGATACGCGACACTGAGCATGGTGCAGCTGGAAGGCTACGTGAAGAATAAATCGATCTCCCTGCGCGAGCGGTGGTGATTACCTTTGATGATGGCCTCAAGTCGGTGAGCCGCTACGCGTATCCTGTGTTGAAACAATATGACATGAAGGCGACGGCGTTTATTGTTACCTCACGCATCAAATGTTACCCGCAGAAGTGAACCCAAAATCGCTGCAATTTATGAGCGTTTCTGAGCTTAACGAAATTCGCGATGTATTTGATTTCCAGTCACATACCCAGTTTGCATCGGGTAGATGGTTATCGCCGACCCATATTACTGAGCCGTAGTGAGCACAATATTCTGTTTGATTTTGCACGTTCACGCCGCGCTCTGGCGCAATTTAATCCGCATGTCTGGTATCTTTCGTATCCGTTTGGCGGATTTAACGACAACGCCGTGAAGGCAGCAAACGATGACGGATTTCACCTGGCGGTGACAACCATGAAGGCAAAGTAAAACCGGGGGATAATCCGTTGTTACTAAAACGACTTTATATCTTAAGAACGGATTCGCTGGAGACGATGTCGCGGCTGGTGAGTAACCAGCCGCAGGGATAACAATCAAGCAACCTGTACCGGAATCGCTTTCGCGGTACGTTTCATTTCATTGTCGCCTTCAAAATAGGCGACGTTGGGTCGCCAGGTGCGAGCTTCTTCATCTGGCATGGTAACGAAGCTGGCGATGATGACAATATCGCCGACACTGGCGCAGTGGACCGCCGCACCGTTAACAGAAATAATTCTCGACCGCGTTCTGCCGCGATGGCATAAGTGGAAGAACGCTTGCCGTTGGTGACATTCCAGATATCAATGGCTTTGTTTTCGAGAATACCGGCTGCGTCAAGAAAATCCTGGTCAATGGCGCAAGAACCTTCATAGTGCAGGTCCGCATGAGTCACTTTCACGCGGTGGAGTTTGCCTGCAGCATCGTGCGAATCATAACTTCTACCTTTCTACCTGTCGTTAACGAAGCAGGCGATGCCTGCTTTGAGGAAATTCTCACGCAGTATTGCCCGATTTTTGTTTAGTGTCTACTCATCTGACGGCATTTGCGTCAGCAGTTTGCGTACCGCGCCGAAGCGTGCCATGTATCGCCTGTAACGAATTCAGACTTTTCTGAACGCTGCTCGGTAAACAATAAAGAGGTGGCTGACGATAGCGCGCCTTGACTGGATACTGCCTTCACGCAAAGCCACACGGAAGACAGGGAAGATGGATGCACCGAGTACCACACCGCATGACGCGGTATTTAAACAATTTTTAATGCATGCGGAGACGGCTCGCGACTTTCTGGAGATACATTTGCCAGTGGAATTACGCGAACTTTGTGACCTCAACACGCTTCATTTAGAGTCGGGGAGTTTCATTGAAGAGAGCCTGAAAGGACACAGCACGGACGTGCTCTATTCCGTGCAAATGCAGGGAATCCGGTTATCTGCATGTTGTGATTGAACACCAAAGCAAGCCGGATAAGAAAATGGCCTTTCGCATGACGCGTTATTCTATAGCCGCCATGCACCGGCATCTGGAGGCTGACCACGATAAGCCGCCGCTGGTGGTGCCGATACTGTTTTATCAGGGCGAGGCCACACCTTATCCGCTATCAATGTGCTGGTTTGATATGTTTACTCGCCGGAGCTGGCGCGACGCGTCTATAACAGTCCTTTCCCGCTGGTGGATATCACCATCACACCGGATGACGAAATCATGCAACATCGGCGGATTGCGATTCTCGAACTACTGCAAAAACATATTCGCCAGCGCGACTTAATGTTATTGCTTGAGCAACTGGTCACGCCGATCCACGAAGGGTACACTAGCGGAAGTCAGTTAGTTGCCATGCAAAACTATATGCTGCAACGCGGTCATACTGAACAAGCGGATTTGTTTTACGGTGTGTTGAGAGACAGGGAAACGGAGGGGAGTCATGATGACGCTGGCGCAGTGGTTTGAAGAGAAAGGGATTGAGAAGGGGATTCAGCAGGGAAGACAGGAAGTAAGTCAGGAATTCGCCCAGCGTCTTCTGAGAAAGGAATGTCTCGGGAAGACGTTGCAGAGATGGCAAATTTACCTCTTGCTGAGATTGATAAGGTAATTAACCTTATTTAAGTTACCTGTGTTATGACAGATGACGTGGGGTAAACTCAGAACTGGCGCCATCAGCCGTAGTGCCAGTTAAGTATTACGCCAGCTCGACCATTTTGTTGTCATTTAGGCGAGCATCGCCAAGCCAGGCGGCTACCAGAATTACTGCCCGTTTGCTGGTTTCAGAAACTTCCAGCAATGTGTCGGCATCGCGAATCTGAATATCATCGGCGCGGAAGCCTTTTTCATTCAGTTCTTGCCCCAATGGTAATCATTTCATCCAGATCCCGTTCCCCAGCCTGCAATTTGTCAGCAATCGAACTTAAAACTTTGTACAGACCAGGCGCAATTTCCGTTGTTTCGCCGTCAGATAACCGTTACGGAAACTCAGCGCCAGACCGTCTTTGGCGCGCATAATTGGCACACCGAGATCTCTAGATCGAAGCCCATATCGGCAACCATTTTGCATATCAGCGCCAGTTGCTGAACTCTTTTCACCCATGAAGCGGCGATGTCCGGCTGGACCAGGTTGAACAGCTTGCTGACAATAGTCGAAACGCCGCGAAAATGTCCCGGACGGCTGGCACCTTCCAGCATGGTCGAAAGGCCAGGAACGTCAACGTAAGTGTGGGTTTCAGTACCGTTCGGGTAGATCTCTTTTACCGAAGGGGCGAAAACTAAATCCACTTTACGTTTGTTTAGCTTCTCGCAGTCCTCCTGCAAGGTCCGTGGATAACGTGCCAGATCTTCCGGGCGGTCGAACTGCATCGGGTTAACGAAAATACTGACGACGACCACATCGGCGCGGGCTTTGGCTTCGTCGACCAGCTTCATATGGCCATTGTGCAGATTACCCATAGTAGGCACCAGCGCCACGCGCTTGCCTTCCATACGCAGGCGGCGAATTTGCTGACGCAGCAGCGGCAGGGTTTCGATAATTAACACAACGTGACTCCTTAATGGAAACTGTGTTCTTCGCCCGGATAAACGCCGGACTCCACTTCAGCCATATACTGCCGCACAGCCGCGCGGATGTCGCCCGTTTCGGCGAGGAAATTTTTAGCGAATTTAGGAATGTGACCGCCGGTAATACCAAAGGCGTCGTGCATCACGAGGATTTGCCCGTCAGTGACGTTGCCTGCACCAATACCAATAACCGGGATCGCCAGTGCTTCGGTAATACGTTTTGCCAGCTCAACCGGCACGCATTCCAGCACCAGCAGCTGTGCCCCCGCGGCTTCTAAGGCTAATGCATCGCTGAGTAGTCGATCGCTCGCTTCATTGCCGCGCCCCTGTACTTTGTAGCCACCGAAAATATTCACTGACTGTGGGGTTAAACCTAAGTGACCACATACAGGAACGGCACGTTCGGTCAGCATTTTTACGGTTTCGACCAGCCACTCACCGCCTTCAAATTTGACCATGTTGGCACCAGCACGCATAACCGTTGCGGCGTTTTCGAAGGCTTCTTCCGGCGTGGCATACGCCATAAACGGCAGGTCAGCCAGCAGCAGGCAGTTTGGTGCGCCGCGACGTACGGCGGCAGTGTGGTAGGCGATATCGGCAACGGTAACTGGCAGGGTGGAGTCGTGCCTGAACCGTCATGCCCAGCGAATCGCCCACCGGCGTGACGTTAAGCCCTTAGTCGGCGAAGAGTTGCTGGCGAAGCTATAGTTCATAAGCGGTGATGGTCGCAAACGTTTTTTTTCCTGCTTGTACTTCTGCAGTAAGGAGATGGTGGTCGGTTTCATAACGTATCCTGATAAATTGATGTTGTGCTGTAGTAGGTCACATCTGGTGGGGGCAATGATTTATCCGTAGCAGCACTGCCAGAAGGTGACGGTGCTGCTGGTTTTATGAGGGTGGGTCCTGGAAAGTACTGGTGGCTTTAAACTCACCAGCTTCTATTGGTATAGTTCCATCCTGTTGTAGCGTGGCCTGGAAATGGAGAGGGTATGTTATACCTGTATCTTGATCCGGGTAAACTCCTCCTGTTGTATCGTCTTTGCCTCTCGGGTCGTAATCTTTATAAACAGAATTTGAATCATTAGGTTTCAATGTCATTAGAGGATTTTTACTAGTTGCTAAACCTTCTATGAGTACACCGACTCCTTTTGCTGCATCATTACCTGTGAGAGTATTACCAAGGAGTTGCCCGTTTTCAGTACCAACCTTTGTTGGGTAATGCTGCCAACTTACTGATTTAGTGTATGATGGTGATTTTAAGGTGCTTGCGTGGCTTCCATTTCCATCAGATGTCCTTCCTGCTCCGCTACTGAAGGCGTGGTGCGTAACGGCAAAAGCACTGCCGGACATCAGCGCTATCTCTGCTCTCATTGCCGTAAAACATGGCAACTACAGTTCACTTACACCGCCTCTCAGCCCGGTACGCACCAGAAAATCATTGATATGGCCATGAATGGCGTCGGATGTCGCGCCAGTGCACGCATTATGGGCGTTGGCCTCAACACGGTTTTACGTCACTTAAAAAACTCAGGCCGCAGTCGGTAACCTCGCGCATACAACCGGGCAGTGATGTGATTGTCTGCGCTGAAATGGACGAACATTGGGGCTACGTCGGTGCTAAATCACGTCAGCGCTGGCTGTTTTACGCGTATGACAGGATACGGAGGACGGTTGTGGCGCACGTCTTCGGTGAACGCACTCTGGCCACACTGGAGCGTCTTCTGAGCCTGCTGTCGGCCTTTGAGGTCGTGGTATGGATGACGGATGGCTGGCCGCTGTATGAATCACGCCTGAAGGGAAAGCTGCACGTTATCAGCAAGCGTTACACTCAGCGCATTGAGCGACATAATCTGAATCTGAGACAACATCTGGCAAGGCTGGTACGGAAGTCACTGTCGTTCTCAAAATCGGTGGAGCTGCATGACAAGGTCATCGGGCATTATCTGAACATAAAACACTATCAGTAAGTTGGAGTCATTACCGGCGATGGGATTGATATTTATCTGCGGGAATTTATATTATGTTTCTGCAAAAATGTTTAAACTAAAATTTTTATTAAGGAAAGAGAGGATGTATGATTTTCAGAAAATATTTATATTCGTAATATAAATAAATTACCATTTGCTTAATTTGTCAAATGCTCTTGTATGTAAGACTTCACGCAACGTCTCCCCATCAGGAAACGCCAGCTCCGGTGCAATCTCAAACAGCGGCCACAGCATAAATCCACGATTCTTCATATCGTAGTGCGGAACGGTCAGGCGTTCGGTATTTATCACTTCATTACCAAACAGCATGATATCGAGATCCAGCGTGCGTGGTCCCCAGCGTTCAGCTTTACGAACACGACCCTGTTGCAGTTCTATGCGCTGTGTATGGTTGAGTAACTCTTCCGGGGCGGGCGAAGTTTCAAGCGCCACGGCGGCGTTGAGGTAATCGGGTTGATCTTGCGGCCCCAGCGGTGGGGTGCGGTAAAACGAAGAAACGGCAAGAATGCGGCTTTCAGGGATATCGCCTAATGCTTTCAGGGCAGCATTGACCTGCTCCAGCGGAGAGGCCAGATTGCTGCCTATGGCAATATACGCCACTGTCATGTGGTACCCTCACGACGCGGTGCGCGTTTGCGTGGACGACGAGTACGACGACGCGGTGACGGTTCTTCATCCAGCTCGTTAAGCATCCCTTTTTGATCTGGTGGTGCGGAAACCTGGAACTCACCCCACCATTTCACCAGACGCTGCAGTTCAGCATTACGTTCAACTTCAGCTCGCAAGGCCAACAGGTCATAAGCCGCACGGAACTTAGGATGCTCCAGCAGTTTCCATGCGCGTTTACCCTGACGACGGGACATACGCAACTGCAACTGCCAGATATCGCGGGTTAACGTCGTCAGACGTTTCGGGATTGCCAGTGAACGGCAGGCTTCGTCCAGCACGTCGTTCATCGCCAGCGCGAAAGCGTCGTGATAGGTCAGGCCGCTTTCCTGGGCGATCTTCTGTGCCGTCTCCAGCAGTGGGTACCAGAACATGGCGGCAAACAAGAACGCCGGGTTCACGCGCATATCGTTATGGATACGCGTATCGGTATTCTTCAGCACCTGTTCAATGATCCGCTCCATCGGGCTGTCGCCATTTTCCGTGAAGTAGCGGGTAATGGTCGGGAACAGCGGCTGGAACAGATGATATTCACACAACAGCTTATAGGTTTCGTAACCGTAGCCCGCTTGTAGCAGTTTAAGCGATTCTTCAAACAGGCGTGCCGGTGGGATATCGTTCAGCAGGGTAGCGAGGCGAGGGATCGGTTCTGCGGTTTCCGGGCTGATGCGCATACCCAATTTGGCGGCAAAACGTACCGCGCGCAGCATACGTACCGGATCTTCACGGTAGCGCGTTTCCGGGTTACCAATCAGACGGATAACGCCGTCCTTCAGATCCTTCATACCACCAACGTAATCACGGACGGTAAAATCCGCTACGCTGTAATACAGGCTGTTGATAGTGAAATCGCGGCGCTGGGCGTCTTCTTCGATGGAGCCGAAAATGTTGTCGCGCAGCAACATGCCGTTTTGCCCGCGTTGGGAGGTCGTGCGGTCGCTGACGTTACCTTCGTGGTGTCCACGGAAGGTCGCAACTTCGATAATCTCCGGGCCAAACATTACATGAGCCAGACGGAAACGGCGACCCACCAGGCGGCAGTTACGGAACAGTTTGCGCACCTGCTCAGGCGTGGCGTTAGTGGTTACGTCAAAATCTTTCGGCTTTTTGCCAAGTAACAGGTCGCGCACGCCGCCGCCAACCAGCCAGGCTTCGTATCCCGCTTTGTTGAGCCTGTACATTACCTTCAGGGCATTTTCACTGATATCTTTGCGGGAAATAGCATGCTGCTCACGCGGGATCACCGTCACCTGTGGACGGGCGACTGCCTGTTCAGCCTCGCTTTCCTCGCGGCTTAGCACCTTGCGGCAAAAATTAGCGACTCGGGTAAAAATAGTACACCTCGGTAGTGTCAAACATCATTCAGGACAAAAAAATAGCGGCTAATCATAGCTCAGCATGACGCATTTGAGAATGTTGAATTTACAATTGCCGACTCGGGCACGGCGGTCAGCATCCAGTTTTTGACGGCTGACTGAAGGATTTGCTCGACGCTGAAATCCTGCCAGTGTGCTTCTGCCTGCTGCCCCAGAAATTGAAGTGCCGCGATTAGTACCGGGCGTGGATCGCCTTTCGGCAACGCAGGCGCATGATTCTGCTTGGAAAGTTTAGCGCCTTGTGGATTAAGCGCCAGCGGCAGATGAATGTAATCTGGCACTTTCCAGCCAAAAAGCTGGTACAGCGGGATTTGCCTTACTGTTGGTTCAATCAGATCAGCCCCACGCACTATTTCTGTAACGCCCTGGAAATGATCATCAACCACAACAGCCAGGTTGTAGGCGAACAACCCATCACGGCGATGAATGATAAAATCTTCCCGTGCCAGTTTTTCGTCGGCGTGAATAATGCCTCGCAGCAGGTCAGTAAATTGCGTGACCGGATGCTGCTGGCGGATACGCACTGCGGCGTTGTCTGGTCCATGATGCAACACCCGGCAATGACCGTCGTAAATACCGCCAATGCTTTGAATACGCGCACGCGTACAGGTGCAGTAATAACTTAGTCCTTGTTCATGTAACCAGGCGAGTGCTTCACGATAGGCGTCGTGACGTTGCGATTGCCAGAGAACATCGCCGTCCCAGTGCAGACCGTAATGTTCCAGCTGGCGCAGGATAGTTTCTGCGGCACCGGGAACTTCACGAGGCGGGTCGATATCTTCTATGCGTACCAGCCAGCGACCTTGCCGGGCGCGAGCCTGCAAATAGCTGCCGAGCGCGGCGATCAGAGAGCCAAAATGAAGCTCGCCGGAAGGAGAGGGGGCGAAGCGGCCAATATACTGTGTGTCTGTCATCTCTTTGAACAAAAAATAAGGCGGGAGCATTTCCCGCCTGTGGTAAACGTGATGGAACGGCTGTAATTAGCCAGCCATCTGTTTTTCGCGAATTTCAGCCAGCGTTTTGCAGTCGATGCACAGATCGGCTGTCGGGCGCGCTTCCAGACGGCGAATACCAATTTCAACACCGCAGGATTCGCAGTAGCCGAAATCTTCGTCTTCCACTTTTTTCAGCGTCTTCTCGATCTTTTTGATCAGCTTACGCTCGCGATCGCGGTTACGCAGTTCGAGGCTGAACTCTTCTTCCTGGGCTGCACGGTCTACCGGGTCCGGGAAGTTGGCTGCTTCATCCTGCATATGTGTAACGGTGCGATCGACTTCATCCCTGAGTTGATTACGCCATGCTTCCAGAATACGACGGAAGTGCGCCAGCTGGGCTTCATTCATATACTCTTCGCCCGGCTTCTCCTGATATGGTTCCACCCCAGCGATGGCGAGAATACTCAGGGACGATGTTTTACGGTTTTGCCCTTCTTGCATGTTGCTTCTCCTTAACACGCACTATCGATCCCCATGTTCGGGGGAAAAATGAGGCCGCTATAAATAGCAGATGCTTTTCCGGATAGCAATTATCTAAACGTAACACTTGACAACTGTGTGAGGAAAAGCGTATTTGCGCACGCGACCAGAATGTAAATTAACCAGTTACTTACTTTACTACAATGTAACCGGCAGTGATTTTTTAAGAGCCATGCCTTCAGCAGAAATTTCCGCTTTGTAAGCCAGAATTTCTACCCCCCTCTGTTGAGCTTCTGACAATAGTTGCGCGTATTTCTCATCGATGTGGCGCGCGGGTGAAAACCGTGTAATGGCTGAATGCAGCACGGCGAAAAAAATAACCGCACGCTGGCCTTCAGCCGCTACGCTCATCAACTCCCGAAGGTGTTTCTGACCTCGTTCAGTGACCGCATCGGGAAAATATCCCTGTTCGTTCTCCGCTAACGTAACCGATTTCACTTCAATATAGCAGTCTGGACGCGAATCCGCCTGCAACATAAAGTCAATACGGCTGCGTTCGGAGCCGTATTTTACTTCGCTTTTCAGCGAGCTATAGCCTGACAGTTCTGAAATTGATTCATTAAGGATAGCCTCTTTCGTCAACCTGTTAGCCCAAAGCGTATTGACGCAAATAAATGCGCCGCTCTGGCTTTGAGTTAATTCCCAGGTGTGTGGGTATTTCCGTTTGGTGTTGTCTGAAGTCGAATACCAGACGGTATCGCCAGGCGTTGCACAACCGGTCATCGCACCCGTATTCGGGCAGTGTAGCGTTAATTCGCGACCATCGGGTGTGATCACATCGGCTAAAAAACGTTTGTAACGCTGAATTAGCGTCGCGCGCTGTAGAGGGGGAGAAAATTCCATTGCGACAATCCTTGTTATTGCGTTAGCGCCCAGCGTTTTAGCGGCGTGTAGCGTGTGCGTCCACGGGCAAACGAGGAGGCGTAAAGGGTGAACTCCGTCACCGCATAAGACCAGTTAAAACCCGGCGGCGGGAATGTCACCGCCTCGCTGGCGTCGCGCAATAAGGTAATATGTGGATGAAACGGACGATTGCTTTGAAAACAACCGCTGCGGGCAGCCTGTGAACGGAGCATATTCGCCAGCTGGATTAAGCCGCGTGGAGGCTGACGCATCCCTAACCACACCACACGCGAACGCAGCCATTGTCCGGCGTCATCAAGCGTGAGTGTGAAACCAGGTTGACGAATCCGTCCGGCTAAAAGAGAAAGCGCCTTCTCTTTCTCTGCGCTCACTTCGCCTAAAAATGCCAGAGTCAGGTGCAAATTATCGGCGGCGACCGGACGTCCCGCCTCAGGTGGGAAGTGTGTGGCGCGCCAATGGATAATCTGTTCGCGGATTTCTGCAGGTAAGTCGATAGCAAAGAACAGACGTTGCGGTTCAGACATGTGAGGCACTCGGTTATGAATTACCGCGATGCTACAATGTGGCGCGAAGAATGTTAACCCTCTGGAGCGTTTTGTGTCGTCGTTGCCCGTTGCTGCCGTCTTACCTGAATTACTTACCGCTCTCGATTGTGCGCCGCAGGTATTATTAAGTGCGCCGACCGGGGCCGGGAAATCAACCTGGCTGCCGCTGCAACTGCTGGCGCATCCCGGCATTAACGGGAAAATTATCCTGCTGGAGCCGCGTCGTCTGGCGGCGCGTAACGTCGCGCAACGGCTGGCGGAGCTGCTTAACGAAAAGCCAGGCGATACCGTTGGCTACCGGATGCGTGCGCAAAACTGCGTCGGGCTGAATACCCGCCTGGAAGTGGTTACCGAAGGCGTGCTGACGCGGATGATCCAGCGTGACCCGGAACTGAGCGGTGTTGGATTGGTGATCCTTGATGAGTTTCATGAGCGCAGTTTGCAGGCGGATTTGGCGTTGGCGCTGTTACTCGATGTGCAACAAGGTCTGCGTGATGACCTTAAACTGCTGATTATGTCGGCTACGCTGGACAATGACCGCTTGCAGCAAATGCTGCCGGAAGCGCCCGTCGTCATCTCAGAAGGGCGCTCGTTTCCGGTTGAACGCCGTTATTTACCGCTGCCCGCGCATCAGCGTTTTGACGAAGCCGTTGCGGTAGCCACCGCCGAAATGGTGCGTCAGGAAAGTGGATCATTACTGTTATTTTTACCTGGCGTCGGAGAAATTCAGCGCGTGCAGGAACAACTGGCTTCGCGCATCGGCAGTGATGTGGTGCTCTGCCCGCTGTATGGCGTGTTGTCACTGAACGATCAGCGAAAAGCGATCCTCCCGGCACCGCAAGGGATGCGCAAAGTGGTGCTGGCGACCAATATTGCTGAAACCAGTTTAACCATCGAAGGTATTCGTCTGGTGGTGGATTGTGCCCAGGAGCGTGTGGCGCGCTTTGATCCGCGCACGGGGCTTACGCGGTTGATTACTCAACGCGTTAGTCAGGCATCCATGACGCAGCGTGCCGGGCGCGCCGGGCGTCTGGAGCCGGGTATCAGCCTGCATTTAATCGCCAAAGAACAAGCAGAACGCGCCGCGGCGCAAAGTGAGCCGGAGATCTTACAAAGCGATCTTTCCGGTTTGCTGATGGAATTACTGCAATGGGGATGCAGCGATCCGGCGCAGATGAGCTGGCTGGATCAACCGCCAACGGTGAATCTACTGGCCGCGAAACGCCTGTTACAAATGCTGGGGGCGCTGGAGGGTGAACGGCTTAGTGCGCAAGGGCAAAAAATGGCAGCGCTGGGTAACGATCCGCGTTTAGCGGCAATGCTGGTTAACGCAAAGAGCGATGACGAAGCTGCTACCGCGGCAAAAATTGCCGCCATTCTCGAAGAGCCGCCACGGATGGGCAATAGTGACCTGGGCGTGGCGTTTTCGCGCAATCAACCAGCCTGGCAGCAACGTAGTCAGCAACTGTTAAAACGCTTAAACGTACGCGGCGGTGAGGCAGACAGTTCGCTTATCGCGCCGCTACTTGCCGGGGCGTTTGCCGATCGCATTGCTCATCGCCGTGGGCAAGATGGACGCTATCAACTGGCAAACAGCATGGGAGCGATGCTCGATGCCGACGACGCGCTAAGCCGCCACGAATGGTTGATCGCACCGTTATTATTGCAGGGCAGCGCCTCGCCGGATGCGCGGATTTTACTGGCGCTACCGGTCGATATTGATGAATTAGTACAACGCTGTCCGCAGCTGGTGCAGCAATCTGACACCGTGGAATGGGATGACGCGCAAGGTACGCTGAAAGCCTGGCGTCGGCTACAAATCGGTCAGTTGACGGTGAAAGTGCAGCCGCTGGCGAAACCGTCAGAAGACGAGTTGCATCAGGCGATGCTTAATGGCATCCGTGATAAAGGTTTAAGCGTGCTCAACTGGACGGCGGAAGCGGAACAGCTACGCTTGCGTTTGTTATGCGCCGCAAAGTGGTTGCCGGAATATGACTGGCCAGCGGTTGATGATGAAAGTTTGTTGGCGACGCTGGAAACGTGGCTGCTGCCACATATGACCGGCGTACATTCACTACGCGGCCTGAAATCACTCGACATTTATCAGGCACTACGCGGATTACTTGATTGGGGAATGCAGCAACGTCTGGATAGTGAATTGCCTGCGCATTACACTGTGCCGACGGAAGTCCTGCATTGCCATCTGCTACAATTAATTAACAGAGCCCGGCCCTGGCGCTGGCGGTGAATGTGTAGGAGATGTTTGGTGAGGCCACCAACTCCGACGATCGCCCAGGGGCGCGCGCCGCTGGTGCTGGAATGGCTTTCCCCCGAAGGCCATTACAAATCACACGAAGATTCAGCGGCCTTCTGGAAAGGAGCGTACCGGTGAGGTGCAAAAAGAGATGAAGGGCGTTATCCCTAAACACGTCCTGGCCGGACCACCCGCGGCAAACACTGCACCGACGCGACGGACGAAAAAGATTCTTCGAAAGGTCGGTCCTCCCCTCTCCCGTGGGAGAGGGCCGGGTGAGGGCATCAGCGACACGTTGACCTTACCCTACCCTCTCCCTCAAGGGAGAGGTACTCATTCCAGCACAAATTTTAGTAGATATCTTCTTCGTCGGTAACAGAAGCACAAATTGGGCCTTTGGCCAATATTGCGGAGGAAAGCATGGCCGGGAATGACCGCGAGCCAATTGGACGCAAAGGGAAGTCGACGCGTCCGTGGTCAACAAAAGGCAAGTGGTTGTCGTTACCAAGATGACCATGATTACGACGATTATGATGATGATGAGGATGAAGAACCGATGCCGCGCAAAGGTAAGGGCAAAGGCAAAGGGCGTAAGCCTCGTGGGAAACGCGGCCCGGCTATGGCTACTGCTAAACCTGGCTATCGTTTTTGCCGCCACCCACCGCCGATGACGGCCCGCATCCCAACATGAGCCGGTTGCACCACCGCAGAGCGGCATGGCCCGCGGCAGTTTATGGCCAATGGTCAATCTTGAGCCAGACATGACCATCAGCAAGAACGAGATGGTGAGCTGCTGGAGGCGACCCAGTATCGTCAGGTGCTCAAGTTACCTGTCCTTGAACCACCGTGCAGGCTAACAGCATTGATGATCTGCTTCGCCTTTGATTTCCCGGATACAAAGAAGGGCAGGTGCGTGCGTTTGACCTCCATGGCGATCATCTGGTCATCGTCAATATGGAGAACAACCGTCAGTTCGGCTTTCTTCGTCTTGATTGTGCCTCATCACCATGATCTCCTCGCCAAACGGTGAACAACGCTGGTTTGTGGCGCAGTGGTTTCCCTCATTTGCTGGTGGATACTTCTGCTGGCGACAGAAGACCGTCATTTTTCACCAGCATGACGGCATCAGCCTCATCATCGGACGTGCGGTGCTGGCAAACCTGACCGCAGGTCGCACGGTGCAGGGCGGCTAGTACGCTATGCAACAGCTGGTGAAAACCCGTCCTCTCCAGCGAGCGCTCTTACTGGCGCAAGCGAACGAAGCCTTGATGGCGTTGATCATGGATGCGCGTTACAGCATCGGATTCTCGCAGCCGTACATGAATGAGGTGTATCTCGGTCAGAGCCAGACAATGAAATTCGCGGGCCTCCCGCTGGCGAGCCTGTACGACTTTGGTCGCCCTGTAGAGAGTTTAGCCTTGACCAGCAGGCGCGGTCAGTTGGCATGGCGAGGAAGGGGGTGTCATTATAACCCTGTGGCGTAACCCGAAACGGCGCGGCGGAGTGATGTAATCTGGCGCTGCGTTTGCTACAACAGCAGATTATCGATGGTGATGTATGACGTCAGCGCGCGTCCTCTGGGCGTACAGCCGCGCGGTGGGGTAACTCTCCACAGCCAGCCTTTATGCAACGCGCGTTAGGAGTTGCAGGCGCACTTGTAGGCGATAAGGTAAAAGATTCGTCCGGCGCGAAGATTTTCACTACCTTTGACTCGGTGGCCCAGGACGCGGCAGAAAAAGCCGCCGTGGAAGGCATTCCGGCACGAGACAGTGAAGCCAGCCATTCGGACTGATTGTGCTGGTTCACACACCGTCTTGAGCGGTGAAGTTCGTGCGATGGTCGGAGGTTCTGCGCCGCAGTTTGCGGGCTACAACCGTGCGATGCAGGCGCGTCGTTCGATTGGTTCCCTTGCAAAACCAGCGACTATCTGACCGCCTTAAGCCAGCCGAACTCTGATCGCCTGAACACGTGGACGGCGGATGTGCCAATCGCGCTGCGTCAGCCGAATGGCCATGTTGGTCACCGCAGAACGTTATCGTCGTTATAGCGAAGTGGCAATAGTGATGCTGGTGGTACGGCGTCCACCCGTTCGATGAACGTGCCGACGGGGGATCCTGGGATGGCACTGGGGCTGCCTGCGGTTACGGGAGACCTGGATCAAACTGGGCGTGCCGAAGAATTAGCCGTATCTGGTTCCGGCGATGCTGCTGGGGGCGTTCCAGCTGAACGCCAATCCAAGTGGCGCAGGCATTCCAGACCATCGCCAGTGGCGGTACCGTGCACCGCTCTTCCGCGCTGCGTTCGGTAATCGCGGAAGATGGCAAAGAGCGCTGATCAGAGCTTCCCGCAGGCGGAACGCGCTGTTCCTGGCGCAGGCGGCGTATCTGACACTATGGCACCTACAGGCGGTACAACGCGGTACGGGTCGTCAGCTCGGCGCGATCTGAGCCTGCATCTGGCAGGGAAAACAGGGACTCACGAACAATAACGTAGATACCTGCTTTGTGGGCATCGACGCAGGGCACGGTGACCATCACTCCTGGGTAGGCCGTGACAACAACCAGCCGACCAAACCGTACTGTGCCAGCGGGGCACGTCTATTTATCAGCGTTATCTGGCTAACCAGACGCCAACGCCGCCTAATTTGTCCGCCAGAAGATATTGCAGATGGGCGTGGACGCCACGGCACTCTTCGTTCAGCGGCATGCGCGTCTTGCCGTTGGACCAGCGATCGCAATCGCTGTGCCAGCAGAGCGAGATGCAGCAGCAGCCGTCAGGCAAATCCGTTCGATCAAGCTTCTAGCAGCCGCAGCAACAGCCGCAACAGCAACCTGCTCAGCAAGAGCAGAAAGACAGCGACGGTGTAGCCGGTCGGATCAGCAGATGTTCGGTAGTAATTATCTCAAGCGTTATAATTCTGGACCGCCAGTTGCTATTCGGTAAAATAACATCCCACCTAAGTATTAACCCTTTCTTTTCAATCTGGTTGTTCATCTACCCTTCAGGAAAAACGCTCAGATTGCGTACCGCTTGTGAACTCGCCAGCGTTTCGTATATTTATGATCTTTATAATAATCATTCTCGTTTACGTTATCATTCACTTTACATCAGAGATATACCAATCTCCTGTTTCCAAAACTGCTCAGCCAAACACTCACTGCGTAAAAATCGCAGTCTGGAGCCACAGCCGGTTAGCGGCATGTCCGTTTACTCACAGGCAGCGTTGAACCCAAAGAAGACACTATCACCGTTACCGCTGCACCTGCGCCGCAAGAAAGCGACGGGCCTGCTGCAACCATCGCGGCGCGACAGTCAAGGACGGTACTAAACCCGATACGCCGATTCAAAAAGTGCCACAGTCTATTTCTGTTGTGACCGCCGAAGAGATGGCGCTGGCATCAGCCAAGTCGGTAAAAGAAGCGCTTAGCTACACGCCGGGTGTCTCGTTGGTACGCGTGGCGCATCCAGCACCTGATGACCACCTGATCACTTCGCGGTTTTGCGGAACAAGGTGAAAGCCAAAAGAACTATTCTAAATGGCCTGAACGGAGGGCAATTTCTATAACGATGCGGCGATCATTGAGACGCCTGGAACGCGCTGAAATTATGCGAGGCCCCGGTTTCCCGTGCTTTATGAAAGTAGTCGGGCGGTTGTCAGATGGCTATAAAGCGCCGACTACCGACCGCGCAAGAAGTTCAGTTTAAAGCCGGTACTGACAGCCGTTCCAGACCGGTTTGACTTTAGCGATGCGCTGGATGATGACGGCGTTTACTCATCGCCTGACCGGGCTCGGCGCGTCTGCGACGCCCAGCAGAAAGGGTCAGAAGACAGCGTTACGCCATCGCACCGGCGTTCACTCGGCGTTCGGATCATAAAACCAATTTCACCTTCCTTTCTTACTTCCAAGAACTAGTGGAAACCGGTTATTACGGCTGGTTGCCAAAGTAGGTACCGTTGAACGCTGCCAACGACAAGCGTTCTCGCCGACAGACTTTGATGAAAGGGCGAAGAACAACACCTGATCTGAATGAAGATGGTCGGCTACAGCTTCGATTACGAATTTCGGACCAGACTTCACGGTGCGTTAGAGCGCTTTGCTGAAAACAAAACCTCGCAAAACAGCGTTTATGGTTATGGCGCTCTGCTCCGATCCCGGCGAACGCTTACAGCAGCGCATCAGCGCCAGCGGAGAAGGCCATGATCCTGCACGTAAATACGTCGTCATGATGAGAAGCTGCAAAACTTCTCCGTCTATACCCAGTTGCAGAGCAAGTTTGCCACACCTGACACCGACCACACCCCGCCGACCGGTGTCGACTTTAACCACGGCGTAATGACATCAACGCTCGGTTTGGTTACGACCAACCGTGCCACTGCTCAACCTGTACAATCCGGCTAATACCTATTTCTACTTCAATGCCAAAGATCGCAAACCCGGCCCTTACCGCGGCATTCTCGAATAAGCAGAAACAAACGGCGTTTATGTTCAGGATCAGGTGCAGTGGAATAAGGGCCGCACCTGCAACCCCGGTCGTTATGACTGGGCAGATCAAGAATCTCTTAACCGCGTTGCCGGCACGAACCCAGTAAACGTGATGACAAACAGTTTACCTGGCGTGGTGGCGTTAACTACCTGTTCGATAATGGTGTAACACCTTACTTCAGCTATAGCGAATCGTTCTAACCTTCTCGCAAGTCGGCAAGGATGGTAGATTTTCTGCACTGTTGAAAAGGTAAGCAGTATGAAGTCGGTGTGAAATATGTACCTAAGATTGTCCATTCGGCAACCTTACCGTGCCGGGCGTACTCACCAAAACCAACAACCTCATGGTGGACCCGAGGGTTTTCTTTCCTCGGTTGAAGGTGGTGAGATCTCGTGCTCGTGGCGTAGAAATCGTAAGCGAAAAGCCTGCTGCTGCGAGTGTTACGCAGTCGTTCTTAGACTTACACCATGTGGAGCACCACCGATACTACCTATAAAGGCAATACGCCTGCACAGGTGCCAAAACACATGGCTTCGCTGTGGGCTGATGATGCCTCCTCTTGACGGTCCGCTTTCAGGTCTGACGCTGGCAACCGGTGGTCGTCAGACCGGCTCGAGTTATGGTGATCGGCTATCCTTTAAGTGGAGCCATACGGTCGCGGATGCGTTAGTACGTTATGATTGCGCGAGTCGGCATGGCTGGCTTGACGTGGCGCTGCACGTCAACAACCTGTCCCATTGTGAATACGTCGCCAGCTGCTTTACACGTTACTGCTGCTTCTCGGCGCAGAACGTCAGGTTGTTGTACCTAACCTCCCGCTTCAATTTCTCCTTTGGGGCTGCATTTCCGTGCCCATTTCACAAGTTGGCTGTTATGCAGGAATACACGTATCATTCCGATACCACTTTTCACTGCGTAATATCTCCTTTCGTGTGCCCTTGCACGCTTTTGCATCTGCTGTCGTGGCCTCTCCTGGCTGGGGAAGCTGACCGGTCTGATTGGTGCCATAACGGGTCCGGCAAATCACTGGTCAATCTCTGCTGCCACCATGCTGGGAAAGGCAGATTCTTCTTGATGCCCGACCGCTGGAAGCTCAGCAGCAGTGTCGCCGGAAAGTGGTTATTTGCCAGCTTCCTCCGGCAGAAGCATGACCGTGCGTGAACTGGTGGCGATTGGTCGTTACCCGTGCATGGCGGTGCTGGGCGCTTCGGGCGGACATTCGCGAAAAAGTCGAGGAAGCCACCGCTGGTTGGTCAACGCGGCGAATCGGTGGTCGATAGTCCCTCTGGCGGCGACGAGTGGGCGTGGATCGCCAGCGCTGGTGGCGCAGGATAGCCGTTGTCCGTCGCTTGATGAACCGACCTCGGCGCCTGATATCGCCCACCAGGTCATGCGCCGCTCTGGCGCACCGTTTAAGTCAGGAGCGTGGCCTGACGGTCATTGCCTGTGTTGCACGATATCAGATGGCGGCACGCTACCTGCGATGATCCTGGTCGCCCTGCGCGGCGGTGAAATGATCGCTCAGGGGACGCCCGCCAAATTATGCGCGGCGAAACCCTCGAACCAGATCCACGGTATCCCGATGGTAATTTCTGCCGCATCATCCGGCGGGCGCTGCACCCGCTAATTTCTGTTCATCGATGAGCGCAGTGATTCCTCTCATCTTCGTGCCGTCACTGTTAACGGCGATGGCGCTTTCTCCGTTGTTATGGCAGATGAATACCGCCCGACGCGGCGGCTATTGATCCCAATCGTATTGTGGCGCTGGAGTGGTTGCCGGTGGAATCACCGCTGGCGCTCGGCATCGCGCCTTACGGCGTGGCGCATATGCATCAACTATCGCCTGTGGGTCGAGCCAAATCCACCATTGCCGACCAGTGATTGACGTTGGTTTGCGCACAGAACCTAACCTTGAACTGCTGACCCAACGAAACCATCGTTGACCGGTTGGTCGGCAGGATATGGCCCTTCACCAGAAATGCTGGCCGCATTGTGCCGGGCGTGGATTGAACTTTCAGCCATGGCAAACAGCCGCCGGCGAGATGGCGCAGTCACGATGGAGGGGGGTATCCACTTAACCTGCAAAGCGCAGCAGAAATGCATTTAGCGCATACGATAGACTTTATCCAGCACGAAAGCCCGCTTTGTGTAAGCGTGGCGAATGCCCGTTATCGCTGATGACGCCTGCATCATCCGCGCCACACGCTGGTTTTGGTCCAAACAGCTTCTTTCAGGAAATTCTCTATGAGTATGGCATTCCAAATGCCTTGCAAGGGGCAACCAGCTTCTGGCAGTACCGCCGTCAGCATCGATTGTCCGGCGGCGTATAAAGATGTTGATGTCCTCTGTTCGATCATGACAACAAAAGACATGGACGGTGCCACGGCAACCCCGCTGTGGTAGGTCATGCCGTTTGTCCGCGCGGACGCTTCAGCGCGTACCCGCAGTTGGTTTTATGGTGCGATGCTTGGCAATGCACTTCGCGCGCGTTCTGGATAACGCCATCGAGGTAAAGCGTGAGTAATCGAATTGCGCTTTTCCGGCGTTATCGCTGGTGCCGCCGGCTATTGTCGCTACGCGCTGACCTGACGTCTTTTCGCAGGCGCCGCCGCGTAGCCTGGGCGCAGGCCGCCTGTCGCCGGATATTAACGTCATCCAGCAGATGACTTTGATGCAGGTCGTTACCACGTCTGGCGATTTCGTACTGGTGGGCGCGGGCCTGGGCCGGCGGGCGTGCTGTTTCAGCAAGTGCTGCGTAACTCGCTGGCGGAACCGACGACGTTGGGCGTCGCAGCAGCGCGCAACTGGGGATTACCGTCACCACGCTCTGGGCGATCCCCGGCGCTATGGCGAGCCAGTTTGCTGCGCTGGCAGGGGCTTGCTTGTTGGCTTAATTGCTTGGCGTCGCGTGCGGGAAATGGCTTCGCCGGTTACGCCGATCCGGCGGGGCTGGTAGTGAGCCTTTATCCGGCGGAATTAATCAGTTACTGGTTATCTTCCATCATGACCAGTTGCAAAGCACGTTTCTGGAGCACTGAAACGCTGACGCAGTCCGACCGGGCGGTGTTGAGCGTTTATGGCCGCAGTTGCTGGCGGCGTGATGCTGACGTTGCCGCGACTTCGTCCGTTAACCCGTATGGGGCTTATGATGGCGTGGCGCGCAATCTCGGGCTGGCCTGTCGCTTGCGCGTCTGGCGGCGCTGTCGCTGGCGATTGTCATCAGTGCGCTGCTGGTGACGCTGTGGGGATTATCGGCTTTATCGGGTTGTTCGCGCCGCTGCTGGCAAAAATGCTGGGGGCGCGGCGTCTGCTGCCACGACTGATGCTGGCGTCGTTGATTGGTGCGCTGATCCTCTGGCTTTCCGATCAAATCATCCTCTGGCTGACTCGCGTGTGGATGGAAGTGTCCACCGGTTCGGTCACTGCGTTGATCGGTGCGCCGCTGCTACTGTGGCTGCTGCCGCGTTTACGCAGCATTAGCGCGCCGGATATGAAGGTTAACGATCGTGTCGCGACTGAACGCCAACATGTGCTGGCGTTTGCCCTCGCGGGCGGCGTGCTGTTGTTGATGGCTGTGGTGGTGGCGCTGTCGTTTGGTCGTGATGCGCACGGCTGGACGTGGGCGAGCGGGGCGTTGCTCGAGGATTTAATGCCCTGGCGCTGGCCGCGAATTATGGCGGCGCTGTTTGCGGGCGTCATGCTGGCGGTAGCGGGCTGTATTATTCAGCGACTGACCGGCAACCCGATGGCAAGCCCGGAAGTGCTGGGGATTAGCTCCGGCGCGGCGTTTGGTGTGGTGTTAATGCTGTTTCTGGTACCGGGTAATGCCTTTGGCTGGTTGTTACCCGCAGGCAGTCTCGGGGCGGCGGTGACGCTGTTGATCATTATGATCGCCGCCGGACGCGGTGGATTTTCCCCACACCGCATGTTACTGGCGGGGATGGCGTTAAGTACCGCGTTCACCATGCTTTTGATGATGTTGCAGGCAAGTGGTGACCCGCGAATGGCGCAAGTGCTGACCTGGATTTCCGGTTCGACCTACAACGCGACCGATGCTCAGGTCTGGCGCACCGGAATTGTGATGGTGATTTTGCTGGCGATTACTCCGCTGTGCCGCCGCTGGCTGACCATTTTACCGCTGGGTGGTGATACCGCGCGGGCGGTAGGGATGGCGCTGACGCCGACGCGAATTGCGCTGCTGCTGTTAGCGGCTTGCCTGACGGCGACCGCGACGATGACTATTGGACCGTTGAGTTTTGTTGGTTTAATGGCACCGCATATTGCGCGGATGATGGGCTTTCGACGGACGATGCCACACATCGTAATTTCGGCGCTGGTGGGTGGTTTACTGCTGGTGTTCGCTGACTGGTGTGGGCGGATGGTGCTGTTTCCATTCCAGATCCCGGCGGGGCTGCTGTCGACCTTTATCGGTGCGCCATATTTTATCTATTTGCTGAGAAAGCAGAGCCGTTAATAGAATGCCTCGCCCGGTGGGCGAGGCAAAATTATCACAACTTCGCGAACACCCGACGTGCAGCATCGATGGTGTTATTGATATCTTCCATGCTGTGCGCCACAGACATAAAGCCTGCTTCAAACGCTGACGGTGCCAGGTAAACACCTTCATCCAGCATCATATGGAAGAAACGCTTAAAACGCTCGACGTCACAGGCCATCACATCCTGATAGCACGTCACGGACTCGGCGTCGGTAAAGAAGATACCGAACATACCACCGACGTGGTTAACGACCAGCGGAATTCCCGCTTCTTCTGCCGCTTCCAGCAGACCTTCTGCCAGACGTGTTGTCAGCTCATCCAGCGTTTCGTGAATGCCCGGCTGCGCGACTTCATTCAGACAGGCGAAACCCGCTGCCATCGCAATCGGGTTACCGGAAAGCGTACCCGCCTGATAGACCGGACCTGTCGGGGCCAGCGCATCCATTACATCACGACGACCACCGAATGCGCCTACCGGCATTCCACCGCCGATGATTTTTCCGAGGCAGGTTAAATCTGGCACTACGGCGAAATAATCCTGTGCGCCAGCTAGCGCTACGCGGAAACCGGTCATCACTTCATCGATGATCAGCAACGCGCCAAATTCGTCGCACAGCGCACGCAGACCTGGCAGGAACTCTGGCAGCGGCGGAACACAGTTCATATTGCCTGCCACCGGCTCGACGATAATACAGGCAATCTCTTGCGGGTATTGCTCAAACGCGGCGCGTACAGAGGCCAGATCGTTATAAGTACAGGTTAAGGTATGTTTGGCGAAATCTGCCGGAACGCCCGGCGAGTTTGGCTGGCCTAACGTGAGTGCGCCAGAACCGGCTTTCACCAGCAGGCAGTCAGCGTGACCGTGGTAACAACCTTCAAATTTAATGATTTTGTCGCGACCGGTAAAACCACGGGCCAGGCGGATGGCGCTCATCGTCGCCTCGGTGCCGGAGTTCACCATGCGCACCATATCCATGGTCGGGACCAGTTCGGTCACCAGTTGCGCCATTTTCACTTCCATTTCGGTCGGTGCACCAAAGCTTAAACCACGCTCGGCGGCTTCAATCACGGCATTGCGGATCGCCGGATGGTTATGGCCCAGCACCATCGGCCCCCAGGAACCGACATAATCGATATAGGCTTTGCCATCAACATCGTACAGATAAGCGCCGTCCGCTTTTTCGATAAACAGTGGAGTGCCGCCCACGCCAGTAAAGGCGCGAACAGGGGAGTTCACACCGCCAGGGATCAGCTCGCGCGCTGCGCTGTAAAGATTTTCAGACTTACTCATGGAGGGTTCCTGATTCGTAGAAAAAGTGAATGGCTGCTATTCCATGTTATTCATAACAAGTTAAATACTCGTCAAACATCAGGCTGCTTGTACTGGTGCAATCCTGATTTCTTAGAGTATAAAAGTTTTGTGCATTTGAAACATTACGCTTTGCAAAGGATTTTCATGGAACGTGCGAGTAAAATGCCGTCATCTTATTTGTATGACCAATAAGTGATCATTGGATGAAAACTGATACTCCCTCTTTAGAAACACCGCAGGCCGCGCGCCTGCGACGCAGACAACTGATTCGCCAACTTCTTGAGCGCGATAAAACCCCGTTAGCCATTTTGTTTATGGCGGCAGTCGTCGGCACGCTTGTCGGGCTGGCTGCGGTTGCTTTTGACAAAGGTGTCGCCTGGTTGCAGAACCAACGTATGGGGGCGCTGGTACATACTGCTGATAATTATCCGCTACTGTTAACCGTCGCTTTTCTCTGTTCGGCGGTGCTGGCGATGTTCGGCTACTTTTTGGTGCGCAAATACGCGCCCGAAGCAGGGGGATCGGGGATCCCGGAAATTGAAGGGGCGCTGGAAGATCAACGTCCTGTTCGCTGGTGGCGTGTATTGCCGGTGAAATTCTTTGGCGGGCTGGGGACACTCGGCGGAGGCATGGGGCTAGGGCGCGAAGGACCAACCGTGCAGATCGGCGGCAATATCAGTCGCATGGTGCTTGATATTTTCCGCCTGAAAGGTGATGAAGCTCGCCATACGCTGCTGGCAACCGGTGCTGCTGCGGGGCTGGCTGCGGCCTTTAACGCGCCGCTGGCGGGTATTTTGTTTATTATCGAAGAGATGCGTCCGCAGTTTCGCTATACGTTAATTTCGATTAAAGCGGTATTTATTGGCGTCATTATGTCGACCATTATGTACCGGATTTTTAATCATGAAGTTGCGTTGATTGACGTCGGTAAACTTTCTGATGCGCCGCTTAATACGCTGTGGCTTTATCTGATCCTCGGTATTATTTTTGGCATTTTCGGCCCTATTTTTAATAAATGGGTGCTGGGGATGCAGGATTTGCTGCACCGTGTGCACGGCGGCAATATTACCAAATGGGTACTGATGGGGGGTGCGATTGGCGGTCTGTGTGGATTGCTGGGGTTTGTGGCACCAGCAACGTCGGGCGGCGGTTTTAACCTGATTCCTATCGCTACCGCGGGGAATTTCAGCATGGGAATGCTGGTGTTTATCTTCGTCGCTCGGGTCATTACCACCTTACTCTGCTTCTCTTCCGGCGCGCCGGGCGGTATTTTTGCCCCGATGCTGGCGCTGGGTACTGTGCTGGGAACCGCTTTCGGAATGGTTGCCGTTGAGCTGTTTCCGCAATATCACCTGGAGGCGGGGACGTTTGCTATTGCCGGAATGGGGGCATTACTGGCGGCATCTATTCGCGCGCCGTTAACGGGGATCATTCTGGTTCTGGAGATGACCGATAACTACCAGCTCATTTTGCCAATGATTATTACCGGTCTTGGCGCAACACTATTAGCGCAATTTACCGGCGGGAAACCTCTATACTCGGCGATTCTTGCGCGCACGCTGGCAAAACAGGAAGCTGAGCAACTGGCGCGAAGCAAGGCCGCATCAGCCAGCGAGAATACTTGAACGAAATACCAGGGTATTAGATAATGGCGATTATTATTGGGTTAGAATTTGCCCGATTGCCGATGTCGTTTGGAGCAAAATATGAGTGATGACGTAGCACTGCCGCTGGAGTTTACCGACGCAGCAGCCAACAAAGTTAAAAGCCTGATCGCTGACGAAGATAACCCGAATCTGAAATTACGCGTGTATATCACCGGTGGCGGTTGCAGCGGCTTCCAGTATGGTTTCACCTTTGATGATCAGGTGAACGAAGGCGATATGACCATCGAAAAACAGGGCGTTGGCCTGGTGGTTGATCCGATGAGCCTGCAATATCTGGTCGGCGGTTCCGTTGACTACACCGAAGGACTGGAAGGTTCTCGTTTCATCGTGACCAACCCGAACGCGAAAAGCACCTGCGGTTGCGGTTCTTCCTTTAGCATCTAATCTGTTGTTCATGTGCCGGATAAACTATCCGGCACATCTTCTCTCTTCAACGCCCATTCTCATCCAGCGCAAACGTCGGTAGCTTAAGATGCCAACGAATAGCCGCCAGCCGAATCAATAGCGTCACGACCATGCCCATCATACTGGCTGTTTCCAGTGGTACGGAAAATGTGTAATAAGCCGTAGCGTGGACAATACCGCCGATAATACAGGCAGTTGCGTAGATTTCTGTACGTAAAATCATGGGGATTTCGCGGACCAGTACATCACGAATGATCCCGCCGCCAACGCCAGTAATGACGCCCATACAAACCGCGATTAACGGACCGGCTTCCGCATTAAAGGCTTTATTCACGCTAATGCCGACAAACACCGCCAGACCAACGGCGTCCAGCACCGGCAACATCCATTTTGGTAAGCGTCTTGGCTGGCGCACCAGCACGATGGTCAGCATGCTGGTGACCATGGCAACGACCAGATCGGTGGGATCTTTCACCCAAAATACCGGGCCGTGATCCAGCGCCATGTCGCGAATTGTTCCGTCGCCTACTGCGGTAACCACGCCCAGTACCAGAACACCAAAAGGGTCCATACGCAATTTTCCGGCTAACAAAACGCCGTAGATGGCAAATACCGCTGTGCCGACTATATCCAGCCAATAGACGAGCATTGTTCAATCCCCACTGAGCACCTGAAAAGGTCAGGCACTAATCTACCTGTGAAAGCGCATTACAGAGCTGTTGTGCTGCGAGGATAATACGTGGGCTTGCACGTTCAAACCAGTCACTCGTGAGAGGAATAACGGGAATTTTGAGCTGTTCACCCCAGTATTGTTTGATTTTAGGAATTTGGTCCGGTCCGCCTGTAATGACAATAGCCTGTGGCGAGCGTGCTAACACCTGTTCGCGGCTAACTTGCGGCCAGGGAACCCGGCTGTCTTTAAAGATGTTTTCTCCGCCACAAACTTCGAGTACCTGGTTCTGAATCGACTCTTTTCCACTGGTAAATGGCGGATTAATGCCGAATTGCAGAAAAACACGTTTTTTAGGTTTATCAGCATATTGCGCTTTCAATTGCACGTACTGATCCAGCAGGGATTGCGCGGCTTGTTCGGCCTTGTCTGGTTGCGGACTCCAGGGGGCCAGTTGACGTAACGCATTGGCAATTTGTTCAATGCTTGTCGCATCGACCCACATCACTTTTATTCCCAGCGAAGCCAGCTGGTCAACCTGCCGCTCGGCATTACCTCCACGCCAGGCAATCACCAGATCGGGTTTCAGCGCGACAATGCGTTCCAGATTCATCCCCTGCCAGGTGGAAACCTGCTCAATCTTTTGCGCTTGTGGAGGATAGTCGGAATAGCTGCTGACCCCAACCGGCGTGATCCCGGCGGCAAAGGCAAGTTCAGTGTTGGCGGGAGAAAGCGTGATGACGCGCGGCGCGGCGTTGAGCCACAGTGGCGCGAGAAAAGACAGGGCGACCAGCGCCCTGAACAGTGATTTAGCCATGTGCCAGTTTCTGCACCAGTGACTCAACCATCAGGCTGGACTGTTTAGCGGCAACAGCCAGGAACTCATCGAAGCTAAGATGAGACTGTTGATCGGCCACGTCGGAGATGGCGCGTACGACAACAAACGGGACGTTGAAATTGTGGCAGACATGGGCGATTGCCGTCGCTTCCATCTCTACAGCAATGGCCTGTGGGAAGTTGTGGCGGATTTTCGCCAGACCAACAGAACCGTTGATGAAAGCGTCGCCGCTAACAATCAGGCCACGTACAGCGTTAAGATTCAGTTCGGCAATGCAGGCCTCAGCGGCAGCGATCAGTTTATCGTCAGCTTTAAAGCCTGCCGGACAGCCTGGTAACTGACCGTATTCATAACCAAATGCCGTGACATCCGCGTCGTGATAACGCGCTTCGTCCGAGACAACGATATCGCCCACTTTCAGCGTTGGTGCCAGGCCACCGGCAGAACCGGTGTTAATAATCACATCTGGCTTGCAGTGTTCCAACAGCAGAGTGGCACCCAGCGCCGCAGCGACTTTACCGATGCCCGATTTCAGAAGCGCAACCTCGGTTCCATTCAGTTGGCCGGTATAGATTTCGCAACCGCCGAGACTGATAGTTTGACGGTTTTCGATTTTGTCACGCAGCAGCGTAACTTCTTCTTCCATTGCACCAATGATGCCGATTTTCATAGATTTACTCGCGATAAGCCCGATTTGAAGGCATAGTTTACCATGCGCTTACGGGGAAGCGTATTTCTCACGCGGGAGAGGACATGGCACAGATTGATTTCCGAAAAAAAATAAACTGGCATCGTCGTTACCGTTCACCGCAGGGCGTTAAAACCGAACATGAGATCCTGCGGATCTTCGAGAGCGATCGCGGGCGTATCATCAACTCTCCGGCAATTCGTCGTCTGCAACAAAAGACCCAGGTTTTTCCACTGGAGCGCAATGCCGCCGTGCGCACGCGTCTTACCCACTCGATGGAAGTCCAGCAGGTGGGACGCTACATCGCCAAAGAAATTTTAAGCCGTCTGAAAGAGCTTAAATTGCTGGAAGCATACGGCCTGGATGAACTGACCGGCCCCTTTGAAAGCATTGTTGAGATGTCATGCCTGATGCACGATATCGGCAATCCGCCGTTTGGTCATTTTGGCGAAGCAGCGATAAATGACTGGTTTCGCCAACGTTTGCACCCGGAAGATGCCGAAAGCCAGCCTCTGACTGACGATCGCTGCAGCGTGGCGGCACTACGTTTACGGGACGGGGAAGAACCGCTTAACGAGCTGCGGCGCAAGATTCGTCAGGACTTATGTCATTTTGAGGGGAATGCACAAGGCATTCGTCTGGTGCATACATTGATGCGGATGAATCTCACTTGGGCACAGGTTGGCGGTATTTTAAAATATACCCGTCCGGCGTGGTGGCGTGGCGAAACGCCTGAGACACATCACTATTTAATGAAAAAGCCGGGTTATTATCTTTCTGAAGAAGCCTATATTGCCCGCTTGCGTAAAGAACTTAATTTGGCGCTTTACAGTCGTTTTCCATTAACGTGGATTATGGAAGCTGCCGACGACATCTCCTATTGTGTGGCAGACCTTGAAGATGCGGTAGAGAAAAGAATATTTACCGTTGAGCAGCTTTATCATCATTTGCACGAAGCGTGGGGCCAGCATGAGAAAGGTTCGCTCTTTTCGCTGGTGGTTGAAAATGCCTGGGAAAAATCACGCTCAAATAGTTTAAGCCGCAGTACGGAAGATCAGTTTTTTATGTATTTACGGGTAAACACCCTAAATAAACTGGTACCCTACGCGGCACAACGATTTATTGATAATCTGCCTGCGATTTTCGCCGGAACGTTTAATCATGCATTATTGGAAGATGCCAGCGAATGCAGCGATCTTCTTAAGCTATATAAAAATGTCGCTGTAAAACATGTGTTTAGCCATCCGGATGTCGAGCAGCTTGAATTGCAGGGCTATCGGGTCATTAGCGGATTATTAGAGATTTATCGTCCTTTATTAAGCCTGTCGTTATCAGACTTTACTGAACTGGTAGAAAAAGAACGGGTGAAACGTTTCCCTATTGAGTCGCGCTTATTCCACAAACTCTCGACGCGCCATCGGCTGGCCTATGTCGAGGCTGGGTCCAGGTAAATTACCGTCAGATTCTCCTGAGTTTCCGCTATGGGAATATTATTACCGTTGCCGCCTGCTGCAGGATTATATCAGCGGTATGACCGACCTCTATGCGTGGGATGAATACCGACGTCTGATGGCCGTAGAACAATAACCAGGCTTTTGTAAAGACGAACAATAAATTTTTACCTTTTGCAGAAACTTTAGTTCGGAACTTCGGGCTATAAAACGAATCTGAAGAACACAGCAATTTTGCGTTATCTGTTAATCGAGACTGAAATACATGAAAAAAAACACATTAGCACTGAGTGCACTGGCTCTGAGTTTAGGTTTGGCGTTATCTCCGCTCTCTGCAACGGCGGCTGAGACTTCTTCAGCAACGACAGCCCAGCAGATGCCAAGCCTTGCACCGATGCTCGAAAAGGTGATGCCTTCAGTGGTCAGCATTAACGTAGAAGGTAGCACAACCGTTAATACGCCGCGTATGCCGCGTAATTTCCAGCAGTTCTTCGGTGATGATTCTCCGTTCTGCCAGGAAGGTTCTCCGTTCCAGAGCTCTCCGTTCTGCCAGGGGGGCCAGGGCGGTAATGGCGGCGGCCAGCAACAGAAATTCATGGCGCTGGGTTCCGGCGTCATCATTGATGCCGATAAAGGCTATGTCGTCACCAACAACCACGTTGTTGATAACGCGACGGTGATTAAAGTCCAGCTGAGCGATGGTCGTAAGTTCGACGCGAAGATGGTTGGCAAAGATCCGCGCTCTGATATCGCGCTGATCCAAATCCAGAACCCGAAAAAACTGACCGCAATTAAGATGGCGGATTCTGATGCACTGCGCGTGGGTGATTACACCGTAGCGATTGGTAACCCGTTTGGTCTGGGCGAGACGGTAACTTCCGGGATTGTCTCTGCGCTGGGGCGTAGCGGCCTGAATGCTGAAAACTACGAAAACTTCATCCAGACCGATGCAGCGATCAACCGTGGTAACTCCGGTGGTGCGCTGGTTAACCTGAACGGCGAACTGATCGGTATCAACACCGCGATCCTCGCACCGGACGGCGGCAACATCGGTATCGGTTTTGCTATCCCGAGTAACATGGTGAAAAACCTGACCTCGCAGATGGTGGAATACGGCCAGGTGAAACGCGGTGAGCTGGGTATTATGGGGACTGAGCTGAATTCCGAACTGGCGAAAGCGATGAAAGTTGACGCCCAGCGCGGTGCTTTCGTAAGCCAGGTTCTGCCTAATTCCTCCGCTGCAAAAGCGGGCATTAAAGCGGGTGATGTGATCACCTCACTGAACGGTAAGCCGATCAGCAGCTTTGCCGCACTGCGTGCTCAGGTGGGTACTATGCCGGTGGGCAGCAAACTGACCCTGGGCTTACTGCGCGACGGTAAGCAGGTTAACGTGAACCTGGAACTGCAGCAGAGCAGCCAGAATCAGGTTGATTCCAGCTCCATCTTCAACGGCATTGAAGGCGCTGAGATGAGCAACAAAGGCAAAGATCAGGGCGTGGTAGTGAACAACGTGAAGACGGGCACTCCGGCTGCGCAGATCGGCCTGAAGAAAGGTGATGTGATTATTGGTGCGAACCAGCAGGCAGTGAAAAACATCGCTGAACTGCGTAAAGTTCTCGACAGCAAACCGTCTGTGCTGGCACTGAACATTCAGCGCGGCGACAGCACCATCTACCTGTTAATGCAGTAATCTCCCTCAACCCCTTCCTGAATACGGGAAGGGGTTCTCCTTACAATCTGTGAACTTCGCCACAACTCCATACATCTTCATCATCCTTTGGGCATTTGCACAATGCCGTACGTTACGTACTTCCTTATGCTAAGCCGTGCATAACGGAGGACTTATGGCTGGCTGGCATCTTGATACCAAAATGGCGCAGGATATCGTGGCACGTACCATGCGCATCATCGATACCAATATCAACGTAATGGATGCCCGCGGGCGAATTATCGGCAGCGGCGATCGTGAGCGTATTGGTGAATTGCACGAAGGTGCATTGCTGGTACTTTCACAGGGACGAGTCGTCGATATCGATGACGCGGTAGCACGTCATCTGCACGGTGTGCGGCAGGGGATTAATCTACCGTTACGGCTGGAAGGTGAAATTGTCGGCGTAATTGGCCTGACAGGTGAACCAGAGAATCTGCGTAAATATGGCGAACTGGTCTGCATGACGGCTGAAATGATGCTGGAACAGTCGCGGTTGATGCACTTGTTGGCGCAGGATAGCCGTTTGCGGGAAGAACTGGTGATGAACCTGATTCAGGCAGAGGAGAATACTCCCGCACTTCTGAATGGGCGCAACGGCTGGGGATCGATCTCAATCAACCGCGAGTGGTGGCTATTGTTGAGGTCGACAGCGGTCAGCTTGGCGTGGACAGCGCAATGGCGGAGTTACAACAACTGCAAAACGCGCTGACTACGCCCGAGCGTAATAATCTGGTGGCGATTGTCTCGCTAACCGAAATGGTGGTGTTGAAACCGGCGTTGAACTCTTTTGGGCGCTGGGATGCAGAAGATCATCGTAAGCGAGTTGAACAACTGATTACCCGCATGAAAGAGTACGGCCAGCTGCGTTTTCGCGTTTCACTGGGCAACTATTTTACCGGTCCTGGCAGTATTGCCCGATCCTATCGTACGGCGAAAACGACGATGGTGGTGGGTAAACAGCGGATGCCAGAAAGTCGCTGCTATTTTTATCAGGATCTGATGTTACCTGTGTTACTCGACAGTTTGCGTGGCGACTGGCAGGCCAACGAACTGGCGCGACCGCTGGCGCGGCTGAAAGCGATGGACAATAACGGCTTGCTGCGACGAACGCTGGCGGCGTGGTTTCGCCACAATGTGCAACCGCTGGCAACGTCAAAGGCGTTGTTTATTCATCGTAATACCCTGGAGTATCGGCTTAATCGTATATCGGAACTGACCGGGCTTGATTTGGGCAATTTTGATGACAGGTTGCTGCTGTATGTGGCGTTACAACTGGATGAAGAGCGGTAGATTATGCGTTAAGGTTGAGGCGGCGCTGGCTCATTCCCCTCAGCCCGAAGGGGAGAGGGGAATGCCCGAGTTAACCGTCAATTCGGGATTATTTACGCGTTAGTTTTTCCAGATCGGCTTCAATCTCGCTGATCTTATTGGTTACGACTGACTCCAGGTGACGTAAGTCGTCGAGGATCTTACGCTTAAGATCAACTTCGCTGCGGTCACGCTGACAGATTTGATCAAGCTCATCAATGATATACCGTAGATTCGGGCTGATTTCCTGGACTTCTTTATAACCCTGACCCACACCATCAGCGACGACCGTTTTACGCTGACGCGGATATTTAAACTTAACGCTCTTGGCGAAAAACTCGCCTTTGTCTTTCTGGAAATAGATTTTCAGAATATCGTTGTTGGCTTCCTGCCGGAGGCTGTAACGATCAATTTCTTCAGGATTGGTAATACCCAGACTTTTCAGATTGTCGTACATAGCGTTACCTCAAAATGAGTCAGTAAATTGTGCTTATTTTAGCATTTGGCTTGGCCCGCCCGGCTCGACTGTGATCGCAGAAAGCCTTTTTCTTCCAGACTTCTATCATGGCGTAAAAATCAAAAAATTACCTGCTTTATTGTGGCGATATTCCATGGGATGGATTAGCACATTTATCTTCGTTTTGCGAATTACATGACAGTCCGAAACAAGATGAAAAAGTATTTAAAAAAGGGGGAGGAAGAATGAGTAGGACGAATTATTCTGAGCCAGAAAGCATACGGGCAGCATCATGCTGCCCGTATATGTACTCTTAATCGATGGTACGCAGCAGTTCGTTAATGCCGACTTTGCCGCGAGTTTTCGCGTCAACTTTCTTAACGATAACCGCACAGTAGAGGCTGTATTTGCCATCTTTTGACGGCAGATTACCTGAAACAACCACAGACCCCGCCGGAACGCGACCGTAGTGGATTTCGCCGGTTTCACGGTCGTAAATACGGGTGCTCTGACCAATGTATACGCCCATAGAGATGACGGAACCTTCTTCGACAATCACCCCTTCAACCACTTCAGAGCGTGCGCCAATGAAGCAGTTATCTTCAATAATGGTCGGGTTAGCCTGCAGCGGCTCCAGCACGCCGCCGATGCCCACGCCACCGGAAAGGTGGACGTTTTTACCAATCTGCGCACAAGAACCGACGGTCGCCCAGGTATCAACCATGGTGCCTTCATCAACATATGCGCCGATGTTAACGTAAGACGGCATCAGCACGGTGTTACGGGCAATAAACGCACCCTGACGTACCGCCGCTGGTGGCACAACGCGGAAGCCTTCTTTCTGGAAACGTGCTTCGTCGTAGTCGGCGAATTTCATCGGCACTTTGTCGAAGTAGCGGCTTTCTGCCCCTTCGATCACCTGATTATCATTAATACGGAAAGAGAGCAGCACCGCTTTTTTCAACCACTGATGCGTCACCCACTGACCGTCAATTTTTTCCGCTACACGCAGTGCGCCGGAATCCAGCAGGGCGATCACCTGATTTACCGCTTCGCGGGTAACGGTGTCTGCATTGGCTGGCGTGATCTCGGCACGGCGTTCAAAAGCGGTTTCAATAATGTTCTGTAACTGCTGCATTGTTAAACTCTTTTCATATCAGTAAACACATCACCCTTTATCGTTTGGATTGAGGGCCTCTGTCAACCGCTGATGCACTTCCTGCTGCAACTCGTTATTAAGTGCACGGCGGTCGCGGTGGCGATGCTGAAGTAAATCTTCTACTCGCTGGCCAATGGTTGTGATTCGGGCACCATGAAGCGAAATTCCCAATCGGCAAAAATTTCCCGACTCTCGCCAGCAGTCCTGGCTGGTCAAGCGCGATAAGCTCAAGGAACAGATCTGCGGTCGGTATGGGTCGGCAAAAACATTACTTCGGTTTCAACAAGTAAATGGCGTAATTTGGCGGGTTGGCGACGGGGCTGCGGTGGCTCCCAGCTACTTCAGTCAGTACTTGCTCCAGACCAAACCGAATAACCTCATAGCAATCTACGAGACGGGCTAAGATGGGTTCCAGCACGATAAAGGTATCCGTCGGCCATACCGTCGCGAGTGGTGAAAATTTGTGCGTCGTGAACACTAGGATTGGCGGTCTAATTCGGCACAGACGGCGGCAAACGGATGGGGGCGGTCCGGCTACAGATGGAAACCTTGGTGCCTCCACGCGTAGCCTGCGGGCTAAGCAAATACAGCGGTTTGCTTAAATCATGCTGTAATAAATGGCGGGCATGCAGGCCAAGTCCAATTCGGCTATGGCGGACAAATCATTAGCACGACAGCGTGACCAAATTTGGTGCAGCGCCTCTTCGTCGATGTTATCCATGCGCAGTAGTGCCGGTGCCGCCGAAGATGGTGATGGCAAACTCGTTCGCGCATATCCGGCGTGTTTTGCATTCCGCGTCGTAGCTGCTTTTCGGTGGCGAAGATCATCGCGCGACAGACTTTGCTTCCGGCTATTCCACAGCGTTTCGTTGGTGGCGCAAATGTCAGCCGCTGTCTGGCGTACCAGATGGGCAGACGATTTTCCGTTTTGAACTTGCTCCGGCAAACTGCTTGATGACTAGGGTCCTGAATATCGCGGCGTTGTGCTGTCACCGACGTCGCAAGTGCTGGCGAGACCGGCCAGGCGATCCGGCTGTCTTCGCGTAAGTGGGGCCGGCTGATCTGCAAAATCCACTACATCCTGACGCCGCGGAATTGGGCTGATTAGCGCCGCGTCCTTTGGCGATATCGTGGAACAGCGCGGCGATGCAAGTCACTGCAGTTGACGGCAGGCGCGGCCAGACGTCCACACACAACGGATGGCGCTGGCGCGTTTCTTCACTGGCAAAACTCTCCAGTTTCAGCATCACGCGGATAGTATGTTCATCCACCGTGTAGGCGTGGAACAGATCAAACTGCATCTGCCCGACGATATGCGACCATTGCGGCATATACGCGCCGAGCACGCTATGGCGATGCATTGGCAATAGTCCGCGCCGCACCGCTCCGGGGTGACGCAGAATGCTCAAAAACAGTTTTCGTGCTTGCGGAATATTACACAGCGGTTGTTGCAGATGGCGACGGGCATGGCGTAACTGGCGCAGCGTGGTGGAGTAAATGCCGGTGATCGCACTGTTGCGCACCATGGTGTAGAACATACGCAAGATGGCTTCCGGCTGGCGCATAAATAGTGTTTCATCACGCAGGTCGATTAGCGTACCGCGTAGCTGAAACTCATCGTCGAGTGGACGTGGTTTTTCGTCGGCGGGAAGGGCGAGGATGGCTTCATCGAACAGTTGCAGCAGCATCTGGTTGAGTTCACTGACGCGGCGTGTAACGCGGAAGTAATCCTTCATCATCCGCTCGACCGGTTCGTTGCCTTCACCACTGTAATTCAGACGCTGAGCGACGCTAAGTTGGCGATCGAATAACAGACGATTATCGTAACGGCTGACGACCAGATGCAGGGCAAAGCGAATACGCCACAGTATATGCAGACATTCGTTTAATTCCGCCCGCTCCGCTGAGGTTAAGAAGCCAAACCCGACCATTTCATCCAGCGATGTTGCGCCAAAATGACGGCGGGCCACCCATTGCAGAGTGTGAATATCGCGCAAGCCGCCAGGGCTACTTTTGATGTCTGGTTCAAGGTTGTAGCTGGTGCCATGGTAACGCTGATGGCGCTGGTTCTGTTCTTCAACTTTCGCTGCGTAGAACTTGTCGGAAGGCCAGAATCCTTCGCTAAAAATATGTTTTTGCAGTTCGAGGAAGAGCGCAACATCGCCAATTAATAAGCGGGATTCGATTAAATTGGTGGCGACGGTTAAATCCGATAACCCTTCCAACATGCACTCTTCAAGCGTGCGCACACTATGACCGACTTCCAGCTTTACATCCCAGAGCAGCGTTAACAGCTCGCCCACTTTTTGCGCCTGATCGTCCGGGAGCTTTTTACGGCTTAAAATCAGTAAATCGATGTCAGAAAGTGGATGCAGCTCGCCACGACCGTAGCCACCGACGGCAACCAATGCCAGGTCGGCAATCTGGCTGAATCCCGCTTCAATCCATAATCGTTGCAGGAGCTGGTCTATGAACTCGGTACGTGCCTCAATCAACTGTTCTGCAGAGATCCCATTGTCAAAGGCATCACCCAGCCAACGCTGGAAAGTATCGATATGGGCTTTTATCCCACAGACGGTTAATTCATCACGGGGCCAGGCGCATGGATTTTGCGGTTGACCGGGCAGGGTGGAGAGAGCGGTGTTTGCGTACTGTTCTGGAAGGGTATTCATTGTGCGCCACCCATAAGATTAAATTATCGCATTAAAAAAGCCGGCATTCGCCGGCTTCATCTTATTCGTCGTGCGAGATTATCGCCGGGATGGTGTCATCCTTGCGTAGCGTCAAAATTTCGCAGCCGTTATCAGTCACCACAATAGTATGCTCATATTGTGCAGACAAGCTGCGATCTTTGGTTTTTACCGTCCAGCCATCTTTCATGGTGCGGATCTCTTTTTTACCCGCGTTGACCATTGGCTCAATGGTGAACGTCATCCCCGGTTTCAGCACGACGTTGGTTTCACGGGAGTCATAGTGCAGCACCTGCGGTTCTTCATGGAAGCCGCGACCAATACCGTGTCCGCAATATTCACGAACGACGGAGAAGCCTTCTGCTTCGACAAATTTCTGAATCGCCGCACCGATTTCGCGCAGATTAATGCCTGGTTTTACCATGCGTAGCGCCAGGTACAGGCTTTCTTGCGTGATGCGGCACAGGCGTTCGCCCATGATGGTCGGCTTACCGACGATAAACATTTTCGAGGTATCGCCGTGGAAACCATCTTTGATTACGGTGACATCAATGTTAACGATATCGCCATCTTTCAGCAGCTTAGCATCGTCCGGGATACCGTGGCACACCACTTCATTAATAGAGATGCAAACGGATTTCGGATAGCCGTGATAGCCGAGGCAGGCAGAAACCGCGTGTTGTTCATTAACAATGTAATCATTGCAGTTGAATGCAGCTCGCCGGTGCTGACGCCCAGTTTAACATATCGTTCGATCATCTTCCAGCACTTGGCAGCCAGTCGGCCAGCGACGCGCATTTTTTCGATATCTTCTGAGGTCTTGATTGAGATAGCCATTAATTCTGTCCATCAGCGTCGGTGATACCGACGATATATATGTAAGTGCCGTCCAATCGTGTGCACTTGGCCAGTTGGAAGTGACCCTGATAGTCACCAACGTCCCACTGAACGTTTTCTCTGATCGAAAATTCAACGTCTGATGCTGGCCGACAATTATTCGTGTCCATGACGTATTTGTGGTATAAAGCGCCACGGACCTCCAATCCATTTCGTATACACAACTAAACAGGAAGCGACGATCTCACTTTGTGTAACAACACACACGTATCGGCACATATTCCAGGTGTCCTTTGGGGTGGGTCATATGGGGTACGTGGAGGCGTAACCCCAACTTTTCTTGTCGAGGGTTTTAATCATGGCGACTGTTTAGTGCGCGACATGCTCAAGGCTCGTATTCACTGGGTCACCAGACCCGTTCTGGAACCCGAAAATGAAGCCGTTCATCTTGGGTGCATTAACTCAAGACCACATCATCAACCTTCGAGAAAACTTTCGTACGACGAACTCTGGCTGAACTGAACAAGATTGCTTCTGGCGAAGGTAAAATCCTTTTCGTTGGTACTGAACGCACTGCAAGCGAAGCAGTGAAAGACGCTGCTCTGAGCTGCGACCAGTTCTTCGTGAACCATCGCTGGCTGGGCGGTATGCTGACTAACTGGAAAACCGTTCGTCAGTCCATCAAACGTCTGAAAGACCTGGAAACTCAGTCTCAGGACGGTACTTTCGACAAGCTGACCAAGAAAGAAGCGCTGATGCGCACTCGTGAGCTGGAGAAACTGGAAAACAGCCTGGGCGGTATCAAAGACATGGGCGGTCTGCCGGACGCTCTGTTTGTAATCGATGCTGACCACGAACACATTGCTATCAAAGAAGCAAACAACTTGGGTATTCCGGTATTTGCTATCGTTGATACCAACTCTGATCCGGACGGTGTTGACTTCGTTATCCCGGGTAACGACGACGCAATCCGTGCTGTGACCCTGTACCTGGGCGCTGTTGCTGCAACCGTACGTGAAGGCCGTTCTCAGGATCTGGCTTCCCAGGCGGAAGAAAGCTTCGTAGAAGCTGAGTAATAAGGCTTGATAACTCCCCCAAAATAGTTCGAGTTGCAGAAAGGCGGCAAGCTCGAGAATTCCCGGGAGCTTACATCAGTAAGTGACCGGGATGAGCGAGCGAAGACAACGCATCTGCGGCGCGAAATATGAAGGGGGAGAGCCCTTATAGACCAGGTAGTACACGTTTGGTTAGGGGGCCTGCATATGGCCCCCTTTTTCACTTTTATATCTGTGCGGTTTAATGCCGGGCAGATCACATCTCCGAGGATTTTAGAATGGCTGAAATTACCGCATCCCTGGTAAAAGAGCTGCGTGAGCGTACTGGCGCAGGCATGATGGATTGCAAAAAAGCACTGACTGAAGCTAACGGCGACATCGAGCTGGCAATCGAAAACATGCGTAAGTCCGGTGCTATTAAAGCAGCGAAAAAAGCAGGCAACGTTGCTGCTGACGGCGTGATCAAAACCAAAATCGACGGCAACTACGGCATCATTCTGGAAGTTAACTGCCAGACTGACTTCGTTGCAAAAGACGCTGGTTTCCAGGCGTTCGCAGACAAAGTTCTGGACGCAGCTGTTGCTGGCAAAATCACTGACGTTGAAGTTCTGAAAGCACAGTTCGAAGAAGAACGTGTTGCGCTGGTAGCGAAAATTGGTGAAAACATCAACATTCGCCGCGTTGCTGCGCTGGAAGGCGACGTTCTGGGTTCTTATCAGCACGGTGCGCGTATCGGCGTTCTGGTTGCTGCTAAAGGCGCTGACGAAGAGCTGGTTAAACACATCGCTATGCACGTTGCTGCAAGCAAGCCAGAATTCATCAAACCAGAAGACGTATCCGCTGAAGTGGTAGAAAAAGAATACCAGGTACAGCTGGATATCGCGATGCAGTCTGGTAAGCCGAAAGAAATCGCAGAGAAAATGGTTGAAGGCCGCATGAAGAAATTCACCGGCGAAGTTTCTCTGACCGGTCAGCCGTTCGTTATGGAACCAAGCAAAACTGTTGGTCAGCTGCTGAAAGAGCATAACGCTGAAGTGACTGGCTTCATCCGTTTCGAAGTGGGTGAAGGCATCGAGAAAGTTGAGACTGACTTTGCAGCAGAAGTTGCTGCGATGTCCAAGCAGTCTTAATTATCAAAAAGGAGCCGCCTAAGGGCGGCTTCTTTTTGTGCCCATCTTGTAAATTCAGCTAACCCTTGTGGGGCTGCGCTGAAAAGCGACGTACAATGTCGCTAGTATTAATTCATTTCAATCGTTGACAGTCTCAGGAAAGAAACATGGCTACCAATGCAAAACCCGTCTATAAACGCATTCTGCTTAAGTTGAGTGGCGAAGCTCTGCAGGGCACTGAAGGCTTCGGTATTGATGCAAGCATACTGGATCGTATGGCTCAGGAAATCAAAGAACTGGTTGAACTGGGTATTCAGGTTGGTGTGGTGATTGGTGGGGGTAACCTGTTCCGTGGCGCTGGTCTGGCGAAAGCGGGTATGAACCGCGTTGTGGGCGACCACATGGGGATGCTGGCGACCGTAATGAACGGCTTGGCAATGCGTGATGCACTGCACCGCGCCTATGTGAACGCTCGTCTGATGTCCGCTATTCCATTGAATGGCGTGTGCGACAGCTACAGCTGGGCAGAAGCTATCAGCCTGTTGCGCAACAACCGTGTGGTGATCCTCTCCGCCGGTACAGGTAACCCGTTCTTTACCACCGACTCAGCAGCTTGCCTGCGTGGTATCGAAATTGAAGCCGATGTGGTGCTGAAGAAAGCAACAGAAAATCCGACGGCGTGTTACCGCTAATCCGGCGAAGAATCCAACCGCAACCATGTACGAGCAACTGACTTACGGCGAAGTGCTGGAAGAGAGCTGAAAGTCATCGACCTGGCGGCCTTGCACGCTGGCTGCGTGACCATAAATTACCGATTCGTGTTTTCAACATGAACAAAC
Organism: Shigella flexneri; assembly: GCA_048288465.1. Lineage (GTDB taxonomy): Bacteria > Pseudomonadota > Gammaproteobacteria > Enterobacterales > Enterobacteriaceae > Enterobacter > Enterobacter flexneri_B. The sequence goes on from CP182556.1 coordinate 181,401, forward strand.
CAGGTGCGCTGCGCCGTGTGGTAATGGGTGAAAAAGAAGGGACTCTAATCGCGGATAATTTCCCGTAATGGATAATAAGGGTAAGATTCCGCGTAAGTATCGCGGGGGGCGTAAGTTTGGTTATTGGCGTTATTGTTGCAGGCGGTTTGGTCACGGCCACCTCCACCACCGCGGTTGACCGTACAAAAAGTACGTGAGGATGGCGAGCACTGCCAGCCGAATGGCAAATGAAGTGGCCTAATAATCCGAGACGATTACCGTAGTGTGTTTGATCAGGGGCTATCGTTCACACACTTCCACTGTGTGTGACTGTCTGGTCTGACTTGGGGCGACTTTGAGAGGATTCGTAACGTGATTAGCGATATCAGCAAAGATGCTGAAAGTCGCATAGACGAATGCGTAGAAGCGTTCAAAACCCAAATCGACGAAAATCACACGGGTAGATGCTCTCCCAGCCTGCTGGATGGCATTGTCGTGGAATATTACGGCACGCCGACGCCGCTGGTCGGCTGGCCGGCATAACGGTGAGAAGATTCCCGTACTCTGAAAATGGACATCTTGATCGTTAAATGTCTCCGGCCGTTGAAAAAGCGATTATCGCCTCCAATCTCGGCCTGAACCCGAACTCTGCGGGTAGCGACATCCGTGTACCGCTGCCGCCGCTGACGAGAAGACATCATCGAGGGGTACAACCAAAATCGTTCGTGGTGAAGCAGAACAAGCACCGTGTTGCAGATACGTAATGTCAGTCGTGACGCGAACAACAAAGTGAAAGCACTGTTGAAAGATAAAGAGATCAGCGAAGACGACGATCGCCGTTCTCAGGACGATGTACAGAAACTGACTGATGCTGCAATCAAGAAAATTGAAGCGGCGCTGGCAGACAAAGAAGCAGAACTGATGCAGTTCTGATTTCTTGAACGACAAAAACGCCGCTCAGTAGATCCTTGCGGATCGGCTGGCGGCGTTTTGCTTTTTATTCTGTCTCAACTCTGGATGTTTCATGAAGCAACTCACCATTCTGGGCTCGACCGGCTCGATTGGTTGCAGCACGCTGGACGTGGTGCGCCATAATCCCGAACACTTCCGCGTAGTTGCGCTGGTGGCAGGCAAAAATGTCACTCGCATGGTAGAACAGTGCCTGGAATTCTCTCCCCGCTATGCCGTAATGGACGATGAAGCGAGTGCGAAACTTCTTAAAACGATGCTACAGCAACAGGGGAGCCGCACCGAAGTCTTAAGTGGGCAACAAGCCGCTTGCGATATGGCAGCGCTTGAGGAGGTTGATCAGGTGATGGCAGCCATTGTTGGTGCTGCTGGGCTGTTACCTACGCTTGCTGCGATCCGCGCGGGTAAAACCATTTTGCTGGCCAATAAAGAATCACTGGTTACCTGCGGACGTCTGTTTATGGACGCCGTAAAGCAGAGCAAAGCGCAATTGTTACCGGTCGATAGCGAACATAACGCTATTTTTCAGAGTTTACCGCAACCTATCCAGCATAATCTGGGATACGCTGACCTTGAGCAAAATGGCGTGGTGTCCATTTTACTTACCGGGTCTGGTGGCCCTTTCCGTGAGACGCCATTGCGCGATTTGGCAACAATGACGCCCGATCAAGCTTGCCGTCATCCGAACTGGTCGATGGGACGTAAAATTTCTGTCGATTCGGCTACCATGATGAACAAAGGTCTGGAATACATTGAAGCGCGTTGGCTGTTTAACGCCAGCGCCAGCCAGATGGAAGTGCTGATTCACCCGCAGTCAGTGATTCACTCAATGGTGCGCTATCAGGACGGCAGTGTTCTGGCGCAGCTGGGGGAACCGGATATGCGTACGCCAATTGCCCACACCATGGCATGGCCGAATCGCGTGAACTCTGGCGTGAAGCCGCTCGATTTTTGCAAACTAAGTGCGTTGACATTTGCCGCACCGGATTATGAGCGTTATCCATGCCTGAAACTGGCGATGGAGGCGTTCGAACAAGGCCAGGCAGCGACGACAGCATTGAATGCCGCAAACGAAATCACCGTTGCTGCTTTTCTTGCGCAACAAATCCGCTTTACGGATATCGCTGCGTTGAATTTATCCGTACTGGAAAAAATGGATATGCGCGAACCACAATGTGTGGACGATGTGTTATCTGTTGATGCGAACGCGAGTGAAGTCGCCAGAAAAGAGGTGATGCGTCTCGCAAGCTGAGGATAATCCGGCTACAGAGAGTCGCGCTATTTGTTAGCGTAGGGCTTCAGTGATATAGTCTGCGCCATCTGATCGTAAGTAGTTGGCTTTATAAGGTCAGGTATGCCGTGGTTTTACACGGCTTTTTTTTGTATAGGCTTCAGTATTCCTGAGTACCGTAAACCCTGTCAGGGAATAAAAAACGCGTGATGTTGTCTGCTACTCAACCACTTAGCGAAAAATTGCCAGCGCATGGCTGCCGTCATGTTGCGATCATTATGGACGGCAATGGTCGCTGGGCAAAAAAGCAAGGGAAGATTCGTGCCTTTGGGCATAAAGCCGGGGCAAAATCCGTCCGCCGGGCTGTCTCTTTCGCGGCCAACAATGGTATCTAGGCGTTAACGCTGTATGCCTTTAGTAGTGAAAACCTGCAACTGACCAGCGCAGGAAGTCAGTGCGTTAATGGAACTGTTCGCGTGGGTGCTCTATAGCGAAGTTAAGTCTGCACCGACATAACGTGTCTGCGTATTATTGGCGATACCAGTCGCTTTACTTGGGTTTGCAAGAACGTATTCGGCACTGAAGCGCTAACAGCCGGGAATACCGGTCAGCGGCTGAATATTGCGGCGAACTACGGTGGACGTTGGGGATATAGTCCAGGCAGTCAGGCAACTGGCTGAAAAGGTGCAGCAAGGAAACCTGCAACCAGATCAGATAGATGAAGAGATGTTAAACCAGCATGTCTGTATGCATGAACTGGCCCCTGTAGATTTAGTAATTAGGACTGGGGGAGAGCATCGCATTAGTAACTTTTTGCTTTGGCAAATTGCCTATGCCGAACTTTACTTTACAGATGTTCTCTGGCCCGATTTCGATGAACAAGACTTTGAAGGGGCGTTAAATGCCTTTGCTAATCGAGAGCGTCGTTTCGGCGGCACCGAGCCCGGTGATGAAACAGCCTGATGGGGGTCGCTTTTGCTGAAGTATCGCCTGATATCTGCTTTTGTGTTAATACCCGTCGTCATCGCGGCATTGTTTCTGTTGCTGGCCGTCGTGTTCGCCATTGTCACGCTTTTCATCATCATGCTGGCAGCGTGGGAAATGGCGAAACGCTTAGCGGTTTTACCACTCGTTCGCAGCGGTTCTGGTTGGCGGTGTTATGCGGGTTATTGTTGGCGCTGATGCTTTGTCTTTTAGGAATATCGCCGAAATATTCATCAACCGCTGGTAAAATCTCACTTTGGGCTTCGCTGGGTTGGTTCGTCGCGCTATTGCTGGTGCTGTTTTACCCAGGTTCCGCCAGCAATCTGGCGTAACTCTAAAACATTGCGCCTTATTTTTGGCGTGCTAACCATTGTTCCCTTCTTCCTGGGGCATGCTGGCGTTACGGGCCTGGCGCTCTGTCGCAGATACATTACAGTGGCGCAATATGGCTGCTCTATGTCATAAATCCTGGTATGGGCGCTGACTCCGGCGTGTGTGGCAAATTGTTTGGTAAACATAAGCTGGCGCCGAAGGTTTCTCCAGGTAAAACGCGAGCAGCTTTATCGGTGGACTCGCTACTGCAGCGGTAATCTCGTGGGTTATGGCATGTGGGCGAATCTCGACGTCGCTCCCGTCACCTTATTCATTTGCTCTATTGTCGCAGCGTTAGCCTCAGTGCTCGGCAATCTGACGAGGGTATTGGTAAGCGTGAGAAGCAGAAATTCAGCAGCGGTCATTTAATTCAGGGACACGGTGGTATTGAGAATCGTATTGATAGCCTGACGGCTGCGGTACCGTTCTTTGCTTGCTTGTTGTCTTGTGGTATTCGAGACGCTTTAACGGAAGGTGATCTGCTGAGTTTTTTCTGGGATTTGGCTTCGTTCATACGTTGCGCTGGGTGTACTTATCACCGTGCATGATTTGGTCATTTCTGGGTTGCCGGCGTTGTGGTGTTCACGTTGAGCGTTTCTGGATCAGGATTTGGTAAGGCGCTGTGGCGGCGAACTGATAGCTCGGCACCGAATATGTTATCGCCCTGATACCCGTTGGGCGGTTATGTCAAAATGCTGGATGAGCGCGCAGGACCGGTCGTTCCGGAACTCCGCCACCATGCCTTCAATAATAATCTGTCGGCCAACGAGCGGCGATTCTGCCGCAGGTCCGGTGCGAACTTCATTTTTGCTATCTTTGCCTACTGGCTGGTTTTTATTATTTGGTATCCACGCGTAGAGTCCGGTGGTTGGCGAAATAGCAGCCAATTGGATAGCTGCAGAAGCGCCGAAACCCGCCGGGTACGGACACTAAAAGCCGTAGATGGTTCTGAAAACGCCTGATTGGGATGCCGTGCGTTTGCAGTTGGTCAATCTAAGAATTGGCGATGAAGAACACCACCATTACAGTAGCGCCATTTGGCAGCGACCGACGGCGGTGTGAGAAGCTCGATTTAGTCACTGGGCGTTTGAGCCTGATAAAGAAGAATCCGGTATCTTCGCTGGAGAGTCGTCCTCGTCGGCCGCAAATTGAACCTGTACTGGAAAATGTGCAGCCAAACTCGGCGGCAAGCGAGGCAGGTTTGCAGGAGCAGGCGACAGGATCGTTAAAGTCGATGGTCAGCCCTTAACGCAGTGGGTGACCTTTGTGATGCTTGTCCGGGATAACCCGGGTAAATCCTTAGCGTTAGAAATCGAAAGGCAGGGGAGTCCCTGTCTTTGACATTAATCCCCGGAGAGTAAACCGGGTAATGGTAAAGCGATTGGTTTTGTCGGTATTGAGCCGAAAGTCATTCCTTTGCCGGATCGGTATAAAGTTGTACGCCAGGTATGGGCCGTTCAACGCCATCGTGAAGCCACGGACAAAACGTGGCAGCTGATGAGTTGACGGTCAGTATGCTGGGAAAATTGATCACCGGTGATGTGAAACTGAACAACCTCGTGGGCCGTTTCTATCGCCAAGGGGGCTGGGATGACAGCGGAACTCGGGGTTTTCTGCTTGCCTGCCGTTTCTTGCGCTTCTAGCGTGAACTTAGGGATAATTAACCTTTTTCCGTTGCCCGTACTTGACGGGGGGCATGTGCTGTTCCTTGCAATGCAGAAGAATCAAGGGCGAACCGGTATCCGGCGGCTCAAGACTTTTGTTATCGCATTGGCTGGATTCTGCTGGTGCTGTTAATGGGGCTTGCACTTTTCAATGATTTCTCTCGGTTATGAGAGTAACGAGAAGAACGCATAATAACGATGGCGATGAAAAAGTTGCTCATAGCGTCGCTGCTGTTTAGCAGCACCACCGTATACGGTGCTGAAGGGTTCGTAGTGAAAGATATTCATTTCGAAGGCCTTCAGCATGCTCGCCGTTGGTGCGGCCCTCCTGGCGTATGCCGGTGCGCACAGGCAGACACGGTAGTGATTGAAGGATGTCAGTTAAACCGTCGCGCTATTGTTTGCTACCGGCAACTTTCAGGATGTCGCGTCCTTCGTGATGGTGATACCCTTCTGGTTCAGGTAAAAGAACGTCCGACCAATTGCCAGCATTACTTTCTCCGGTAACAAATCGGTGAAAGATGACGTGCTGAAGCAAAACCTGAGGCTTCTGGTGTGCGTGTGGGCGAATCCCTGAATCGCACCACCATTGCCGAGGTGTGGGAAAGGTCTGGAAGACTTCTACTACAGTGTCGGTAAATATAGCGCCAGCGTTAAAGCTGTCGTGACCCCGCTGCCGCGCAACCGTGTTGACCTAAAACTGGTGTTAGGAAGGTGTGTCAGCTGAAATCCAGCAAATTAACATTGTTGGTAACCATGCTTTCACCACCGACGAACTAACTCTCATTTCCAACTGCGTGACGAAGTGCCGTGGTGGAACGTGGTAGGCAATGGTAAGTACCAGAAACAGAAACTGGCGGGCGACCTTGAAACCCGGCGCAGGACTATCTGAATCGCGGTTATGCCCCATTTCAACATCGACTCTACCCAGGTCATATGACGCCAGATAAAAAAGGTATTACGTCACGGTGAACATCACGAAGGCGATCAGTACAAGCTTTCTGGCGTTGAAGTGAGCGGCGACCTTGCCGGGCACTCCGCCTGAAATTGAGCAGCTGACTGGATCCGAGCCGGGTGAGCTGTATAACGGCACCAAAGTGACCAAGATGGAAGATGACACCAAAAGCTTCTCGGTCGCTATGGTTATGCCTATCCGCGCGTACAGTCGATGCCGAAATGTAACGATGCCGACAAAACCGTTAAATTACGTGTGAACGTTGATGCGGGTAACGTTTCTACGTGCGTAGAATTCGTTTTGAAGGTAATGATTCCTCGAAAGATGCCGTCCTGCGTCTGAAATGCGTCAGATGGAAGGTGCATGGCCGGGGACAATTTGGTCGATCAGGGTAAGGAGCGTCTGAATTGTCTGGGCTTCTTTGAAACTGTCGATACCGATATCCAACGTGTTCCGGGTAGCTGACCAGGCAAATGCCGTCTACAAGGTAAAAGAGCGCGACACCGGTAGCTTAAACTTTGGTATTGGTTACGGTACTGAAGTGGCGTGAGCTTCCAGGCGGTGTGCAACAGGATAACTGGTTAGGTACGGGTTATGCTGTTGGTATCAACGGGACCGAACGATTACCAGACCTATGCTGAACTGTCGGTAACCAACCCGTACTTCACCGTAGATGGCGTAAGCCTCGGTGGTCGTCTCTTCTATAATGACTTCCAGGCAGATGACGCCGACCTGTCGACTATACCAACAAGAGTTATGGTACAGATGTGACGTTGGGCTTCCCGATCAACGAATATAACTCGCTGCGTGCAGGTCTGGGTTATGTACATAACTCCCTGTCCGACGTGCAGCCGGCAGGTTGCGATGTGGCGTTATCTGTACTATCGGTGAACATCCGAGCACCTCTAATCAGGATAACGGCTTCAAAAACGGACGACTTCACGTTCAACTATGGTTGGAACCTATAACAAGCTTGACCGTGGTTACTTCCCGACAGATGGTTCACGTGTCAACCTGACCGGTAAAGTGACCATTCCTGGAATTGGATAACGAATACTACAAAGTGACGTTAGACACGGCGACTTATGTGCCGAATTCGATGACTATCACAAATGGGTTGTGCTGGGGCGTACCCGCTGGGGTTATGGTGATGGTTTAGGCGGCAAAGAGATGCCGTTGCGAGGCTTCTATGCCGGTGGTTCCAGGCACCGTGCGTGGCTTCCAGTCCAATACCATTGGTCCGAAAGCAGTTTACTTCCCACATCAGGCCAGTAATTATGATCCGGACTATGATTACGAATGTGCGACTCAGGACGGCACGAAAGACCTGTGTAAATCGGATGATGCTGTAGGCGGTAACGCCATGGCGGTTGCCAGCCTCGAGTTCATCACCCCGACGCCGTTTATTAGCGATAAGTCTGCTAACTCGGTTCGTACTTCCTTCTTCTGGGATATGGGTACCGTTTGGGATACAAACTGGGATTCCAGCCAATATTCTGGATATCCGGACTATAGTGATCCAAGCAATATCCGTATGTCTGCGGGTATCGCATTACAATGGATGTCCCCATTGGGGCCGTTGGTGTTCTCCTACGCCCAGCCGTTCAAAAAGTACGATGGAGACAAGGCAGAGCAGTTCCAGTTTAACATCGGTAAAACCTGGTAAGTGTTCTCCACAAAGGAATGAGTGGTAGTGTAGCGATGGCTGGGCGATGAATATAAATCGCCGGGCCACGCAAAAGAACTGCACCTCCGGTGCAAATGGGCTGGTAAGGAGTTTATTGTGAAAAAGTGGTTATTAGCTGCAGGTCTGGTTTAGCACTGGCAACTTCTGCTCAGGCGGCTGCAAAATTGCAATCGTCAACATGGGCAGCCTGTTCCAGCAGGTAGCGCAGAAACCGGTGTTTCTAACACGCTGGAAAATGAGTGGAAAGGCCGTGCCAGCGAACTGCAGCGTATGGAACCGATCTGCAGGCTAAAATGAAAAGCTGCAGTCCATGAAAGCGGGCAGCGATCGCACTAAGCTGGAAAAAGACGTGATGGCTCAGCGCCAGAGTTTTGCTCAGAGAGCGCAGGCTTTTGAGCGGGATTGGCACGTCGTTCCAACGGAACGCGGCAAACGGTTACTGGTATCCAGACTGCTGTGAAATCCGTTGCCAACAGCCAGGATTCGATTGGTTGTTGATGCAAACGCCGTTGCTTACAACAGCAGCGATGTAAGAGACATCACTGCCGACGTACTGAAACAGGTTAAATAAGTAATGCCTTCAATTCGACTGGCTGATTTAGCGCAGCAGTTGGATGCAGAACTACACTGTGATGGCGATATCGTCATCACCGGCGTTGCGTCCATGCAATCTGCACAAACAGGTCACATTACGTTCATGGTTAACCGAAATACCGTGAGCATTGAGGCTTGTGCCAGGCGTCCGCGGTTGTGATGACCCAGGACGATTTTCCTTTCGCGCAGCGTGCCGCGCTGGTAGTGAGTATCCCTCCCTGACTTACGCGCGCATGGCGCAAATTTTGATACCACGCCGCAGCCCGCGCAGACATTGCACCCAGTGCGGTGATCGACGCGACGGCGAAGCTGGGTAACAACGTATCGATTGGCGCTAACGCGGGGATTGAGTCCGGCGTTGAACTGGGCGATAACGTGATTATCGGTGCCGGTTGCTTCGTAGGTAAAACAGCAAATCGGTGCAGGTTCGCGTCTCTGGGCGAACGTAACCATTTACCATGGATTCAGAATCGGTCAGAATTGCCTGATCCAGTCCGGAACAGTGGTAGGCGCAGACGGCTTTGGTTATGCCAACGATTGTCGTAACTGGGTGAAAATCCCACAGATTGGTCGCGTAATTATTGGCAATCGCGTGGAAATCGGTGCCTGCACAACCATGATCGCGGGGCGCGCTGGATGACACTATTATTGGCAATGGCGTGAAATCATTGATAACCAGTGCCAGATTGCACATAACGTCTGATTGGCGACAATACGGCGGTTGCCGGTGGCGTCATTATGGCGGGCAGCCTGAAAATTGGTCGTTACTGCATGATCGGCGGAGCCAGCGTAATGGAAACGGGCATATCGAAATGTGCGAGAAAGTGACGGTACGGGCATGGGTATGGTGATGCGTCCTATCACTGAACCAGGCGTCTATTCCTAGGCATTCCGCCGCAACCCAACAAAGTCTGGCGCAAAAACCGCTGCACTGGTGATGAACATTTATGACATGAGCAAGCGTCTCGAAATCGCTTGAGCGCAAGGTTAATCAACAGACTAACGTTCCATCTTTGTTCGCCAAACTTTACGGCCTGTCTCATCTTACGATTGCGGCGGGCCGTGTTATTATCTGTCGTTTCTTATATTTTGACAGGGAGATTGTGTTGACTACTAACACTCATACTCTGCAGATTGAAGAGATTTTAGAACTTCTGCCGCACTGTTTCCCTTTCTTACTGGTGGAATTGCGTGCTGGATTTTGAAGTAGGTCGTTTTCTGCGCGCAGTAAAAATGTCTCTGTCAATGAGCCATTCTTCCAGGGCCATTTCCCGGAAAACCGATTTTCCCGGGTGTGCTGATTCTGGAAGCAATGGCACAGGCAACAGGTATTCTGGCGTTTAAAAGCGAGGAAACTGGAACCGGGTGAGCTGCACTATTTCGCTGGTATTGACGAAGCGCGCTTCAAGCGCCCGGTCGTGCCTGGCAATAAAATTATTATGGAAGTCACTTTCGAAAAAACGCGCCGCGGCCTGACCCGTTTTAAAGGGGTTGCTCTGGTCACGGTAAAGTAGTTTGCGAAGCAACGATGATGCGTGCTCGTAGCCGGAGGCCTGATACGTGATTGATAAATCCGCCTTTGTGCATCCAACCGCCATTGTGGAAGAGGGCGCGTCGATTGGCGCGAACGCACACATTGGTCCTTTTTGTATCGTTGGACCCCATGTCGAAATTGGTGAGGGTACCGTACTGAAATCTCACGTTGTCGTGAATGGCCATACTAAAATTGGCCGCGATAATGAGATTTATCAGTTCGCCTCCATCGGTGAAGTTAACCGATCCGAAACATGCCGGCGAACCGACCCGTGTGGAAATCGGCGATTGTACCCGCATTCGCGAAAGCGTCACCATTCATCGTGGCACAGTCCAGGGCGGTGGATTGACGAAGGTGGGCAGCGACAGTTTACTGATGATCAACGTGCACATTGCGCACGATTGTACGGTAGGTAACCGCTGTATTCTCGCCAACAACGCAACGCTGGCGGGTCACGTATCGGTAGACGACTTCGCGATCATCGGCGGCATGACCGCAGTCCATCAGTTCTGCATGATCGGTGCGCATGTGATGGTTGGCGGTTGTCTGGTGTGGCGCAGGACGTCCCTCCTTATGTCATTGCGCAGGGTAACCACGCAACGCCGTTCGGTGTCAATATCGAAGGGCTGAAGCGCCGCGGATCAGCCGCGAGGCGATTACCGCTATCCGCAATGCGTATAAGCTGATTTATCGCAGCGGTAAAACGCTCGATGAAGTGAAACCGGAAATTGCTGAACTGGCGGAAACGTATCCGGAAGTGAAAGCTTTTACCGATTTCTTTGCACGCTCAACGCGCGGTCTGATTCGTTAATGACTGAACAGCGTCCATTAACGATTGCCCTGTCGCCGGAGAAACATCCGGCGATATCCTGGGGGCCGGTTCAATCCGCGCTCTGAAAGAACGTGTGCCAACGCCCGCTTTGTTGGCGTTGCCGGGCCACGAATGCAGCTGAAGGCTGCGAAGCCTGGTAGAAATGGAAGAACTGGCGGTGATGGGCATTGTTGAAGTGCTCGGTCGTCTGCGTCGCTTACTGCATATTCGTGCCGATCTGACAAAGCGTTTTGGTGAACTAAAGCCAGATGTTTTTGTTTGCATTGATGCGCCGACTTCAATATTACCCTCGAAGGTAACCTTAAAAAGCAGGGTATCAAAACCATTCATTATGTCAGTCCGTCCGTCTGGGCGTGGCGACAGAAACGCGTTTTCAAAATAGGCAGAGCCACCGATTTGGTGCTCGCATTTCTGCCTTTCGAAAAAGCGTTTTATGACAAGTAAACGTGCCGTGCCGTTTTATCGGTCACACGATGGCTGATGCCATGCCGTTAGATCCAGATAAAAACGCCGCCCGTGATGTGCTGGGTATCCCTGACGATGCCCACTGTCTGGCATTCTTCCGGCAGCCGTGGCGCGGAAGTCGAAATGCTTAGCGCCGATTTCCTGAAAACGGCAGCTTTTGCGCCAGACATATCCGGATTCGAGATCGTGGTGCTGCTGGTGAATGCCAAACGCCGTGAGCAGTTTGAGCGTATCAAAGCGGAAGTTGCGCCAGACCTGTCGGTTCATTTGCTGGATGGAATGGGCCGTGAGGCGATGGTCGCCAGTGATGCGGCGCTACTGGCGTCGGGTACGGCAGCCCTGGAGTGTACGCTGGCGAAATGCCCGATGGTGGTGGGGTATGGCATGAAGCCTTTCACCTTCTGGTTGGCGAAGCGTCTGGTGAAACTGATTATGTCTCGCTGCCAAATCTGCTGGCGGGCAGAGAGTTAGTCAAAGAGTTATTGCAGGAGAGCGTGAGCCGCAAAAACTGGCTGCGGCGCCGTTACCGCTGTTGGCGAACGGGAAAACCAGCCACGCGATGCACGATACCTTCCGTGAACTGCATCAGCAGATCCGCTGCAATGCCGATGAGCAGGCGGCACAAGCCGTTCTGGAGTTAGCACAATGATCGAATTTGCTTATCCGCACACGCAACTGGTTGCGGGTGTGGATGAAGTGGACGCGGGCCGTTAAGTTGGCGCGGTCGTCACCGCTGCGGTGATCTCGACCCGGCGCGCCCGATTGCCGGGCTAATGATTCCAAAAAGCTGAGCGAAAAACGTCGTCTGGCGCTCTGTGAAGAGATCAAGAGAAAGCGTTGAGCTGGAGTCTGGGCCGCGCGGAACCTCACGAAATCGATGAACTGAAGATTTTACATGCGACCATGCTGGCGATGCAGCGTGCCGTGCTGGGCTGGTACCCGCCGGAATAGGTGTTGATTGATGGTAACCGCTGCCCGAAATTACCGATGCCTTCGATGGCAGTGGTGAAAGGCGATAGCCGCGTACCGGAAATCAGTGCCGCGTTATCCTGGCGAAAGTGACGCGCGACGCCGAAATGGCGGCGCTGGATATTGTTTTCCCGCAATATGGTTTTGCCCAACACAAAGGGTATTCCAACCGCTTTTCATCTGAAAAACTGGCTGAACACGGCGCGACCGAACACCATCGGCGCAGCTTTGGGCCTGTCAAAACGCGCACGTGGACTTGCGTTCTGATTCTTGTGTCGAGATTAGTAAACCGGAATCTGAAGATGTCTGAACCACGTTTCGTACACCTGCGGGTGCACAGCGACTACTCGATGATGATGGCCTGGCCAAAACCGCACGCTGGTGAAAAAAGGCGGCGGCGTTGGGTATGCCAGCACTGGCGATCACCGATTTCACCAACCTTTGCGGTCTGGTGAAGTTCTACGGAGCGGGACATGGCGCAGGGATTAAGCTTATCGTCGGGGCAGATTTTAACGTCCAGTGCGACCTGCTGGGTGATGAGGTCAACCCACCTGACGGTACTGGCGGCGAACAATACCGGCTATCAGAATCTGACGTTGCTGATCTCAAAAGCGTATCAGCGCGGGTACGGTGCCGCCGGGCCGAATCATGATCGCGACTGGCTTATCGAATTAAACGAAAGGTGGATCCTTTTTTCCGGCGGGCGAATGGCGACGTCGGACCAGTCTTTTGCGTGGTAGATGCGCTGGTAGATGAGTGTGTCGCGTTTTATGAAGAACACTTCCCGGATTGCTATTTTCTCGAACTGATTCGCACCGGCAGACCGGACGAAGAAAGCTATTTTGCACGCGGCGGTGGAACTGGCGGAAGCGCGCGGTTTGCCCGTCGTGGCGACCGACGACGTGCGCTTTATCGACAGAGCAGCGGCTTGACGCACACGCAATCCGCGTCGCGATCCACGACGGCTGTCACCCTCGACGATGCTAAACGCCCGCGTCACTATTCGCCGCAGCAATATATGCGTAGCGAAGAGGAGATGTGCGAGCTGTTTGCCGACATCCCGAAGCTCTTGCCGACCCCGTCAGATCGCCAAACGCTAAACGTAACCGTGCGTCTTGGTGAATACTCCTGCCGCAGTTCCCGACCGGGACATGAGCACCAAGATTATCTGGTCAAGCGTGCAAAGAGGGCCGAAGAGCGTCTGGCTCTTTTATTCCCTGACGAGGAAGAACGTGTTAAGCGCCGCCCGGAATATGACGAACGTTTGGAGACTGAACTTCAGGTTATCAACCAGATGGGCTTCCCGGGCTACTTCCTCATCGTTATGGAATTTATCCAGTGGTCGAAAAATAACGGCGTACCGGTAGGGCCAGGCCGTGGCTCCGGTCCGGTTTCACTGGTGGCCTACGCGCTGAAAATCACCGACCTCGATCCGCTGGAATTTGACCTGCTGTTCGAACGTTTCCGTTAACCGGAACGTGTCTCCATGCCTGACTTCGACGTTGACTTCTGTATGGAGAAACGCGATCAGGTTATCGAGCACGTAGCGGACATGTACGGTCGTGATGCGGTATCGCAGATTATCACCTTCGGTACGATGGCGGCGAAAGCGGTGATCCGCGACGTAGGCCGCGTGCGGGCATCCGTACGGCTTTGTCGATCGTATCTCAAACTGATCCCGCCGATCGGGGATGACGCTGGCGAAAGCGTTTGTAGCCGAGCCGCAGCTGCCGGAAATCTACGAAGCGGATGAGAAGTTAAGGCGCTATTCGACATGGCGCGCGAACTGGAAAGGGTCACCCGTAACGCCGGGTAAGCACGCCGGTGGGGTGGTTATCGCACCGACCAAAATACCGATTTGGCCGCTTTATTGCGATGAAGAGGGCAAACATCCGGTCACCCAGTTTGATAAAAGCGACGTGAATACGCCGGACTGGTGAAGTTCGATCTTCCTTGGTCTGCGTATGCTCACCATCATCAACTGGGCGCTGGAGATGATCAACAAGCGGCGGGCGAAGATGGCAAGCCGCCGCTGGATATCGCCGCGATCCCGCTGGATGACAAGAAAGCTTCGACATGCTGCAACGCTCGGAAATCATTGCGGTATTCAGCTCTGAATCGCGCGGCATGAAGGACCTGATCGAAGCGTCTGCAACCTGACTGCTTCGAAGATATGAATCGCACTGGTGGCACTGTTCCGCCCGGTCCGTTGCGATCAGGGATGGTGGATAAGTTTATCGACCGTAAACATGGTCGTGAAGGGATTGCCTATCCGGACGTGCAGTGGCAGCATGAAAGCTTGAAACCGGTACTGGAGCCGACCTACGGCATCATCCTGTATCAGGAACAGGTCATGCCGATCGCCCAGGGCCTTCGTGGTTTTACCCTCGGTGCGCGGATATGCTGCGTCGTGCGATGGGGTAAGAGAAAAGCCGGAAGAGATGGCTAAGCAGGTTGTGTATTTGCTGAAGGTGCAGAAAGAACGGAATGACGCCGAACTGGCGATGAAAATCTTCGACCTGGTGGAGAAGTGGGCTGCTTACGGATTTAACAAATCGCACTCTGCGGCCTATGCTTTTGGTGTCGTATCAAACGTTATGGCTGAAAGCACACTATCCTGCGGAGTTTATGGCGGCGGTGATGACCGCCGATATGGACAACCCGAGAAGGTGGTGGGCCTGGTGGATGAGTGCTGGCGGAGTGGGGCTGAAAATCCTGCCACCAGAGGGTCCGGTCTTTACCATTTCCACGTGAAGGACGACGGCGAAATCGTGTATGGTATTGGCGCCATCAAAGGGGTAGGTGAAGGTCCGATTGAGGCCATCATCGAAGCCGATAATAGAGGCGGCTACTTCCGCGAACTGTTTGATCTTTGCGCCCGTACCGACACCAAAAAGTTAAACCGGCGGGTGCTGGAAAAACTGATTATCTCCGGGCTTTGACGTCTTCGACCACACCGCGCGGCACTGATGAACTCGCTGGGCGATGCGTTAAAAGCGGCAGATCAAGACGCGAAGGCGGAAGCTATCGGTCAGGCCATATGTTCGCGTGCTGGCCGAAGAGCCGAACAAATTGAACGATCCTACGCCAGCTGCCAACCGTGGCCGGAGCAGGTGGTATTAGATGGGGAACGTGAAAACGTTAGGCCTATCTGACCGGACACCCTATCAACCAGTATTTAAAGAGATTTAAGCGTTATGTCGGAGGCGTAAGGCTGAAAAGACATGCACCGGACAGAACGTGGTAAAGTCATCACGGCTGCGGGGCTCGTTGTTGCCGCGCGGGTTATGGTCACCAAGCGCGGCGATCGTATGGGTATCTGCACGCTGATGACCGTTCCGGGCGGCTGGAAGTGATGTTGTTTACTGACGCCCTGGATAAATACCAGCAATTGCTGAAAAAGACCGCATACTTATCGTCAGCGGACAGGTCAGCTTTGATGACTTGAGCGGTGGGCTTAAAATGACCGCTCGCGAAGTGATGGATATTGACGAAGCCCGGGAAAAAGTGCTCGCGGGCTTGCTCTCTCGCTGACGGACAGGCAAATTGATGACCAGCTTGAAACCGACTCCGTCAGTCTCTGGAACCCCACCGCTCTGGGACAATTCCAGTACATCTCTCTATCAGAGGGCGGATGCACGCGCGCGGTTGCGTTTTGGCGCGACGTGGCGTGTCTCTCTCCGAGCTATCGTTTATTAAACGATCTCCGTGGCCGATGGGTTCGGAGCAGGTGGAACTGGAGTTTGACTAATACAGGAATACTATGAGTCTGAATTTCCTTGATTTTGAACAGCCGATTGCAGAGCTGGAAGCGAAAATCGATTCTCTGACTGCGGTAGCCGTCAGGATGAGAACTGGATATTAACATCGATGAAGAAGTGCATCGTTGCGTGAAAAAAGCGTAGACTGACGCGTAAAATCTTCGCCGATCTCGGTGCATGGCAGATTGCGCAACTGGCACGCCATCCACAGCGTCCTTATACCCTGGATTACGTTCGCCTGGCATTTGATGAATTTGACGAACTGGCTGGTGACCGTGCGTATGGAGAGGATAGAGCTATCGTCGGTGGTATTGCCCGTCTCGATGGTCGTCCGGTGATGATCATTGGTCATGAAAAAGGTCGTGAAACCAAAGAAAAAATTCGCGTAACTTTGGTATGCCAGCGCCAGAAGGTTACCGCAAAGCACTGCGTCTGATGCAAATGGCTGAACGCTTTAGATGCCATATTACACCTTTATCGACACCCCGGGGGCTTATCCTGGCGTGGGCGCAGAAGAGCGCGGTCAGTCTGAAGCCGATGCACGCAACCTGCGTGGATGTCTGCCTTAGCGTACCGACTCATTTGTACCGTTATCGGTGAAGGTGGTTCTGGCGGCGCGCTGGCGATTGGCGTGGGCGATCAAGTGAATATGCTGCAATACAGCACCTATTCCGTTATCTCGCCGGAAGGTTGTGCGTCCATTCTGTGGAGGAGCGCTGAGAGCGCGCTGGCGGCTGAAGCGATGGGTATCATCGCTCCGCGTCTGAAAGAACTAAAACTGATGACTCCATCATCCCGGAACCGCTGGGTGGTGCTCACCGTAACCCGGAAGCGATGGCGGCATCGTTGAAAGCGCAACTGCTGGCGAATTGGCCGATCACGTGTTAGCACTGAAGATTTAAAAATCGTCGTTATGAGCGCCTGATGTGCTACGGTTACGCGTAATTCGCAAAAGTTTTGAAAAGGGTCACTTGGGTGGCCCTTTTTTATTGCCACGGTTTCAGCAGGCTATGATTGCGGAAGGATTTTCCAGGAGGAACACATGAACATCATTGCCATTATGGGACCGCATGGCGTCTTTATAAAGATGAGCCCATGAAAGAACTGGATCGGCGCTGGTGGCGCAAGGCTTTCAGATTATCTGGCCACAAAACAGCGTTGATTTGCTGAAGTTTATCGAACATAACCCTCGAATTTGTGGCGTGATTTTTGACTGGGATGAGTACAGTCTCGATTTATGTAGCGATATCAATCAACTTAATGCATATCTCCCGCTTTATGCCTCATCAACACCCACTCGACGATGGATGTCAGCGTGCAGGATATTCGGATGGCGCTCTGGTTTTTTGAATATGCGCTGGGCAGGCGGAGGATATCGCCGATTCGTATGCGGCAGTACACCAACGAGATCCTAGCATTACCCACCGTTCACGAAAGCCTTGTTTACCTACGTAAAAAGCGGAAGTACACCTTTTGTACGCCGGGGCATATGGGCGGCACCGCATATGGGAAAAAAGCCCGGTTGGCTGTCTGTTTTATGATTTTTTCGGCGGGAATACCCTCAAGGCGGACGTCTCTATTTCGGTCACCGAGCTCGGTTCGTTGCTCGACCACACCGGGCCACACCTGAAGCGGAAGAGTACATCGCGCGGACTTTTCGGCGCGGAACAGAGTTATATCGTTACCAACGGAACATCGACGTCGAACAAAATTGTGGGTATGTACGCCGCGCCATCCGGCAGTACGCTGTTGATCGACCGCAATTGTCATAAATCGCTGGCGCATCTGTTGATGATGAACGATGTAGTGCCAGTCTGGCTGAAACTGACGCGTAATGCGTTGGGGATTCTGGGGGATCCCGCGCCGTGAAACTCGCGACAGCATCGAAGAGAAAGTCGCTGCCACCACGCAGGCACAATGGCCGGTTCATGCGGTGATTACCAACTCCACCTATGATGGCTTGCTCTACAACACCACTGGATCGAACAGACGCTGGATGTCCCGTCGATTCACTTCGATCTCCGCCTGGGTGCCGTACACCCATTTTCATCCGATTTACCAGGGAAAAGTGGTATGAGCGGCGAGCGTGTTGCGGGAAAAGTGATCTTCGAAACGCAATCGACCGACAAAATGCTGGCGGCGTTATCGCAGGCTTCGCTGATCCACATTAAAGGCGAGTATGACGAAGAGGCGTTTAACGAAGCCTTTATGATGCATACCACCACCTCGCCCAGTTATCCCATTGTTGCTTCGGTTGAGACGGCGGCGGCGATGCTGCGTGGTAATCCGGGCAAACGGCCGATTAACCGTTCGGTGGAGCGGGCGCTGCATTTTCGCAAACAGGTCCAGCGGTTGCGGGAAGAGTCTGACGGTTGGTTTTTCGATATCTGGCAACCGCCGCAGGTGGATGAAGCCGAATGCTGGCCCGTTGCGCCAGGCGAACAGTGGCACGGCTTAACGATGCGGATGCCAATTCAGATGCTTCTCGATCCGGTTAAAGTCACTATTTGACACCGGGGATGGACGAACAGGGCAATATGAGCGAGGAGGGGATCCCGGCGGCGCTGGTGGCAAAATTCCTCGACGAACGTGGGATCGTAGTAGAGAAAACCGGCCCTTATAACCTGCTGTTTCTCTTTAGTATTGGTATCGATAAAACCAAAGCAATGGGGATTATTGCGTGGGTTGACGGAATTTAAACGCTCTTACCATCTCAACCTGCATCAAAATATGCTACCCGATCTCTATGCTGAAGATTCCGATTTCTACCGCAATAGGCGTATTCAGGATCTGGCGCAAGGGATCCATAAGCTGATTTGTAAACACGATCTTCCCGGTTTGATGTTGCGGGCATTCGATACTTTGCCGGAAATGATCATGACGCCACATCAGGCATGGCAGAGACAGATTAAAGGTGAAGTAGAAACCATTGCGCTGGAACAACTGGTCGGTAGAGTATCGGCGAAGATGATCCTGCCTTATCCACCGGGCGTACCGCTGTTGATGCCTGGAGAAATGCTGACCAAAAGAGAGCCGCACAGTACTCGATTTTCTACTGATGCTTTGTTCCGTAGGGCAACATTACCCCGGTTTTGAAACGGATATTCACGGCGCGAAACAGGACGAAGACGGCGTTTACCGCGTACGAGTCCTAAAAATGGCGGGATAACCTGCCAGAGCGGCTTCCGGGCGAGTAACGTGCTGTTAACAAATAAAGGAGACGTTATGCTGGGTTTAAAACAGGTTCACCATATTGCGATTATTGCGACGGATTATGCGGTGAGCAAAGCTTTCTACTGCGTATTCTTGGTTTCACGCCGCAAAGCGAAGTCTATCGCGAAGCGCGCGACTCGTGGAAAGGGGATTTGGCGCTTAATGGGCAATATGTGATTGAGCTTTTCTCATTTCCGTTCCCGCCGGAGCGCCCCAGCCGACCGGAAGCTTGCGGCCTGCGTCATCTGGCTTTTAGCGTTGATGATATCGATGCGGCAGTGGCGCACCTTGAAAGCCATAACGTGAAGTGTGAAGCCATCCGTGTCAATCCATACACGCAAAAACGCTTCACGTTCTTTAACGATCCGGGACGGGCTGCCGTTGGAACTGTATGAGCAGTAAGGCTTGTCATCGCCGCATTCGCCCGGTAACGTGCCGGGCATTGCTACGTAAAATCGCACCATCATGACACTCACGCTCAATAGACAACTTCTCACCTCACGCCAGATTCTGGTGGCCTTTAGCGGCGGGCTGACTCCACCGTTCTGCTGCATCAGTTGGTGCAGTGGCGAGCGGAAAATCCGGGTGTCGCTCTGCGCGCTATTCATGTGCATCACGGTTTAAGTGCCAATGCCAATACTGGGTTACGCATTGCGAAAACGTCTGCCAACAGTGGCAGGTGCCGCTGGTGGTCGAGCGCGTGCAACTTGCGCAAGAAGGACTGGGCATTCAGGCCCCAGGCGCGGCAGGCGCGTTATCAGGCATTCGCCCGCACCTTGTTGCCCGGTGAAGTGCTGGTCACCGCGCAACATCTCGACGATCAATGTGAAACTTTTCTGCTGGCGCTAAAACGCGGTAGCGGCCTTGCAGGGCTTTCGGCTATGGGGAAGTCTCGGAGTTTGCCGGAACACGGCTATCCGCCGTTGCTCGCCCGCACGCGGGGGAACTGGAGCAGTGGGCATTGGCGCATGGTTTACGCTGGATTGAAGACGAAAGTAATCAGGACGACTCATACGATCTAACTTTCTGCGCCTGCGCGTAGTGCCGTTATTGCAGCAGCGTTGGCCGCATTTTGCCGAAGCAACGGCCCGCAGCGCCGGACTTTGTGCTGAACAAGAGAGCCTGCTGGATGAACTGCTGGTAGATGATTTAGCGCACTGCCAAACGCCGCAGGGGACGCTGCAGATTGCGCCAACGATACGATGAGTGATGCCCGTCGCGCGGCGATTATCCGTCGCTGGCTGGCAGGGCAGAATGCACCAATGCCTTCCCGCGACGCGCTGGTGCGCATCTGGCAGGAAGTGGCGCTGGCGCGGGAAGATGCCTCCCCTGTTTACGTTGGGCGCGTTTGAAATCCGACGCTATCAGTCGCAACTGTGGTGGATTAAATCCGTCACCGGGCAAAGCGAAAACATTGTGCCGTGGCAGGCATGGCTTCAACCGCTGCAATTACCGGCGGGGCTGGGAAGTGTACAGCTTACTGCGGGAGTCGATATTCGCCCTCCGCGTGCAGACGAAGCGGTCAGCGTGCGTTTCAAAGCGCCAGGATTGCTGCATATTGTCGGTCGCAACGGCGGACGTAGCTAAAGAAAATCTGGCAAGAGCTGGGCGTGCCGCCGTGGCTACGTGACACCACGCCACCGCTGTTTATGGCGAAACGCTGATCGCGGCGGCAGGGGTATTTGTGACGCAAGAAGGTGTGGCTGAAGGTGAGAAGGGCGTAAGTTTTGTCTGGCAGGAAACGTTTAGTTAAGTGAAAGCCGGATAAGACGCATCAAACGTCGCATCCGGCGAAAGTCAATCAGGATTCGCTTACCACCACCGTACTGATTTCCGGGTGGCTAAAGCTGGTAATTTTATCCAGACGCAGCTCGCGGGTTTCGCCAGCGGCCTCGACGACCAGATACTCCACATTTTTGCGGGAGACTAAATCACTGGCTTTTGCCTGCAATTTTTCGCCATCTTTCAGCTCAAGTGTCAGCATTAAATGATGCTGGCAGGCGAGCTCAAGATTATCGTAATCATCACAATTGATTGGTTGATACGTATCATTCATTGACATAATCGCTCACCAGTAAGTTTGCCGCAGCGTATGCTGCTTTTCCCTGACAGCCTCAGAAAGGGCGTCGTCGGCAGCCATTTCATTCAGCACTTTCAAAACGCAGCCCAGCGCGTCCGGAACGTATCCTAAGTCTCCGCTGGCGATTTCCGCGTACCGCTTGCGTATTAACTCACAATATTTTTTCCACATGCCCTCCTGTCAGCACTCTGACTTAACCGTGGATGCAAGTCTAAGCCTACGAAGATAAACTCTGTTTCGCAAGGTGACTATACCACACTCATTTCTGCAATATCAGCGCCGCAACTGCACGTATTCCGTTACAATGGCCTCCTGATTCGAAAGGAGTTTTCTTATGGCGCTTAAAGCGACAATTTATAAAGCGACGGTTAATGTGGCCGATCTCGACCGTAACCAGTTTCTCGACGCCTCTCTGACGCTGGCGCGCCACCCTTCAGAACCCCAGGAGCTATGATGCTGCGCTTGCTGGCGTGGTTGAAATACGCTGATGAACGTCTGCAATTTACCCGTGGTTTGTGTGCCGATGATGAGCCGGAAGCGTGGCTGCGTAACGATCACCTGGGCATTGATTTGTGGATTGAGCTGGGGCTGCCGGATGAGCGGCGGATTAAGAAAGCCTGCACCCAGGCCGCAGAAAGTGGCGCTGTTTACCTATAATAGCCGGGCGGCGCAAATCTGGTGGCAGCAAAATCAGAGCAAATTTGTGCAGTTTGCCAATCTTTCCGTCTGGTATCTGGACGATGAACAACTGGCGAAAGTAAGCGCCTTTGCCGATCGTACCATGACGCTGCAGGCAACGATTCAGGATCGCGTGACTGGTTATCGGACGATAAGAATAATCTGGAAGTTAACTTAACCGCCTGGCAACAACCTTCATGATTGTGATTTCCCGACATGTTGCTATTCCCGATGGTGAGCTTGAGAATCACCGCCATTCGTGCGCAGGGCGCGGGCGGGCAGCATGTTAATAAGACCTGAACGGCTATTGATCTGCGTTTTGACATTCGGGCGTCCGAGCCTGCCAGAGTATTACAAAGAGCGTCTGCTCGCCGCCAGCCATCATTTGATAGGCAGTGATGGCGTGATTGTCATTGGGGCACGGGGAATACCGCAGTCAGGAATCGAACCGCGAACCAGTTGGTGGCCCGGCTGGTGGCTGTGATTAAAGAATTAACAACAGAACAAAAAGCCGACGACCGACGCGGCCCACCCGTGCATCGAAAGAGCGCAGGCTGGCATCGAAAACAGAAAAATCAAGCGTGAAGGCGATGCGCGGCAAAGTGCGCAGCGGTCGGGAATAAAAAGAAGGAATGGATGGTGAAAAAAGCGATAGTGACAGCGATGGCTGTAATCAGGCTCTTCCTCTATGGGTTGTCATAATCGGGCCGAAGTCGATACGCTTTCTCCGGCGCAGGCTGCGAACTGCAACCGATGCCGCAAGGTTGGCGCGGCGTGCTGCCGTGTGCCGATTGCGAAGGAATCGAAACCTCTGTTCTCGAAAAAGACGGAACATGGTGATGAATGAGCGTTATCTCGGTGCTCGTGAAGAACCTTCCTCCTTCGCTTCCTACGGTACATGGGCGCGAACCGCTGACAAGCTGGTATTAACCGACAGCAAAGGTGAAAAGCATATTATCGGGCGAAAGGCGATGCGTCGAGATGCTCGATCGTGAAGGCAATCCGATTGAAATCCAGTTCCAACTATACGCTGGAAGCGGCACGATCCAGTTTACCTATGACGCCGATGACCCTGCGAGGCATGTATTTTTATATGGCTGATGCGGCGACCTTCACTGATTGCGCGACCGGGAGACGTTGCCAGTAGTGGGTAACGCAGAGGTGGAGCGTAGCTAAGCTGGCTGCGCGCGGTCACAGGTGAAGACCGGTGTTACTTTCAGTAGAAGGTCACTTTACGCTTGAGGGTAATCCGGATACCGGTGCGCCGACCAAAGTATTAGCGCCCGATACGGCGGGTAAATTTTACGCAGGATTGCAGTAGTTTGGGGCAGTAAACCTGTTAAGGCAGAACAAACGCAAAATTGCCTTATGCGCTGCGCTTATCAGGCCTACAGCATATAATGCAACATTTTGATTAGCACGATTTGTAGGCCGGATACGGCGTCACGCCGCATGGGGCATTTGTGCACGAGGCTGGCTTATCACCGGGTGAAACGACCAAGGCGCCCGGCCTTGATATAAAATCCCGCGCTTCAGGTGCCCAACATACTGTCACTGCGGTTTGGCTTAAAATGCAGAGGCATCACCGTACGCATATCATTCAGATGGGCAGGGCTGGATCCACCCCGATTGCGCCAGCGTAAGCGGATGCCCGGCTTTGGCAAATGCACCAGTGACGAATTCCGAACAAAACCACGACTTTTTCGTCTCCTTCGCCCCACACTGCTTAACTGCGCTTTCGCCAGGCCGCTGACGCACTGTTGGCGGAAACCTCGGAGAACGAATTAGTGAGCACATCTGGCGAGTCACCATAAAGGGAATAAATTCGACAATGCCGCGATAGTCTGAACCGCTATCTTCAAATTTTGTTGGCGAACGCGGTCATTTCTGTGGCTTGTTGCGGGGTAGATCCGGGACTCGTAAGACGAAAAGCTTATCGCTATGCTTCATCGCTTTTTTAAGGGAAACGATCTGGACACCATCCCCTGTCGCTTCTGCAACGATTATCACCCAGATACCTTGCAACGTGACTCACAGAGGAAGTGCTGAAGACGCGGATTCCAAATAAGGTTACCCGAAGGCTTGAGGAGAATAGCAGATCGCCGGGTTTGAGATCGGGTCGTTATTTCTTTTATTGATTGTTCGGTGAAAAGCTCTGATGCTGGAATTTGACTGCCCATGTTTTCGCCCCGGCATCTACCGCTGTGGCTGATGGTCTGGCTGGCTGATATCTACGGTACAGGCCGAAAGGAAAAGAAAGCAGGGGAGAAGCAGGCAGCAATGCGCTTTGGTTTATCGATTTTATACAATCCATCTAAAAAGGGCCCTGAAATTCAGGACCCTTTCTGCGTCAGCCTTTAATCTGTTTCACCAGATGACCGCCGATGTCACCAGTCTTAATTGCGGCTGCTTTTCGCCGTTACGACGATATTATATTCGATATCGTCGTTGTGAGGTTACGGTCGCCCAGCACAATGTGTGTGGAGACCGATCAGTTCCATATCAGCAAACATCACGCCCGGACGCTCTTTGCGGTCATCCAGCAGCACTTCGATACCTGTGCGGCGCAGTTCGCTGTACAGTTTCTCAGCAAGTTCTTGTACGCGGAAGGGTTTGTGCATGTTCATCGGCAGGATCGCCACCGGAACGGCGCGATAGCGTCAGGCCATACGATGCGGCGTTCGTCGTAGTTCTGCTCGATCGCCGGCAGCTACTACACGCGTTACCCCGATACCGTAGCAACCCATCGTCAGGATTTGGTTACGGCCATCTTCACCCTGTACGGGGGCTTTCAGTGCTTCGGAGTACTTGGTACCCAACTGGAAGATGTGACCGACTTCGATACCACGTTTGATAAGCAGCGTACCCTGACCATCCGGGCTTGGATCACCTGCCGCCCACGTTGCGGATATCAGCAATTTCCGGGGTAACGACATCGCGATTCGTTGATACCGAAGTAGTGTTTACCATCGATGTTAGCACCAGCAGCGAAATCACTCATCGCCGCAACGGTACGGTCAATCACCACCGGAATCGGCATGTTACGGGACCCAGTGAACCCGGACCGGCTTAACGACGGCACGATTTCTTCTTCAGTCGCAAAAGTCAGCGGGCGGCAACCTGCGGCAGTTTTTCTGCTTTAACTTCGTTCAGCTCGTGGTCACCGCGCACCAGCAGCGCAACCAACGGGAAGCTACTGCCTTCAACCGCTTTAACCAGCAGAGTCTTAACCGTTTTCAATCGGCAGATTGAACTGTTCAACGAGTTCCGCGATGGTTTTCGCGTTCGGCGTATCAACCAGCGTGGTTTCGCCGGTAGCAGCAGCGCGCGGTTCTTTCGGCGCGATAGCTTCTGCCAGTTGAATGTTCGCTGCATAGTCAGAGGTGTCGGAGAAGACCACATCGTCTTCACCGCTCTGCGCCAGCACCTGGAATTCGTGGAGGCGCTGCCGCCGAGAGGGACCGGTGTCGGCCTGTACGGCGGGGGGATCGAGCCCCATGCGGCTGAAGATTTTGCTGTAGGCCGCATACGTTGAATTGTAGGGTTCCTGCAGGGATTCCTGAGAAGTATGGAAAGAGTAAGCATCTTTCATCAGGAATTCGCGGGAACGCATGACGCCGAAACGCGGACGCACTTCGTCGCGGAACTTGGTCTGGATCTGATAGAAGTTCAGCGGCAGCTGTTTGTAAGAGCTAGCTCGTTAGGAATCAGGTCAGTGATAACTTCTTCATGAGTTGGGCCGAGTACGAATGGACGCTCGCCCACGGTCAACAAAACGCAGCAGTTCCGGACCGTACTGTTCCCAACGACCACTCTCTTGCCACAAGTCGGCTGGCTGAACCACCGGCATCGACACCTCGATTGCACCGGCGTTGTTCATCTCTTCACGCACGATGTTTTCGACTTTACAACGCGCACGCCGGTCGGCAGCCGGGTGTATAACCCGGAGGCCAGCTTGCGGATCATCCGGCGCGCAGCATCAGCTGATGGCTGATCACCTCGGCGTCGGCAGGTGTCTCCTTGAGAGTGGAGACAGGTATTGGCTAGTACGCATGTTGTTACGGTTCCAGTTGGAAGGTAGAACAGGCTCAAGGCGAGCCTGGACAAAAAAAGTGATTTAGTTTACCAGTGCAAAAGAAATGTCAAGAAGAGGGCGTGAATTTAACGCGGTTCCAGCGCGAAGACTTCAAAACCTGCGTCGGTGACGCGCCAGCGAACGTTAAAATCATGTAGCCAGACGGCTAGGTTTTGCCCGTTTCCTCACCTTTACGATAGGCCGGGCGCGGGTCCTGCGCCAGTACTTCGCCGGATAACAGCGTTAACTGCGGATAACGCTTCTCCAGCGTCAAAAGTTGCTTTTCGACCTCTGCGGTAAAACTCACCGCCATTTCTGCCGCTGGCGACTTTGCGCATAGCTGGCACTGGCATGGGAAGCGATTCGGCAAAGGGGAGATACGGTTTGATATCCATTACCGGCGTACCATCGACCAGAATCCAGACTGCCGAGCTTCAGAATCACGCTGTCTTTATGGCAAACAACCTCTTCAGCTTTACCAGCGACATACCAATTGGGTTAGGGCGGAAAAGTAGAGCGCGTAGCGAAAACCCCCATTCTGGCATTACCGCCAGACGAGGCGGACGCACAGTCGGACGCCAGCCGCCTTCCATCGTTTAATGGAAGAACGAAAAGTATCCATAAATCGCTGAAGCTTCCAGGCCGCGAACGGCGTCGGCCTGGTTGTAGGGAGCCATGAGATGCAGTTCGCCGTCGCGCTTTTTACCACCACCGGTGACGCGGACGGCGAATTTTTCTTTATAGGGCGAGCGAATAACGCCTATTTGCTCGAACCTGAAACTGCTCATTTCGCCGTAATGTTAAGCGCAGTAGCCGATCATACAGCCTGACGATAAGCTTGGCGTACCGCTGGTAACTTCGCAGCTATGCAGTAATACCGCATTGGCTTTCATTTTCGAGGCGTTGATTTTCATCCGCTTACGCGGTTGGAATGCTCGGCGGAGAGTCCTGATTAGAGGCCTGGCAAGAGTCGCCACTGACTTCACCGAGATCGCGGAACGGTTTGCCGACTAATTCTCTGCATTGGTATAAATTCGGACCGGCGTGGCGCGCGGCGCTTTCGGTTTGCAGGCTCCGCTTTCGGCTGGGGTGCGGTGCTTTGAACGGGTTCGACAGGGGATTTGCTTAACATGGAACAGCCGCTTAGCATGAGTGCTCTGAACAGATCGGTAAAGCACGCATAGTATTTCCTCAATGTATGATCAAAACGTCAATATGAATCAGGGCTTGTAAAAATGACAAGACGGGCAAGCGCCCGTCCTGTATGATATTACAAATTGTGGAAACAGCCTAAAAATTACCAGCCTTTAACAGCGCCGCCGTTAAACACTTTGTTTGCTGCTTCGTAAACTTCATCAGACTGATAAGCCTGGACAATTCTTCACGTTCTCGGCGTCTTTGTTATCTTCACGCGTTACGATCAGGTTTACGTAGGGGAAGTCTTATCCTCGGCAAAGTACCGTCTTTCGCTGGAGTCAGGCCAATCTGGCTGGCATAGGTGGTATTGATAACTGCCAGAGCGATTTGCGCGTCGTCCAGAGATTGGGGCAG
The DNA here is from genome assembly GCA_048288465.1 of Shigella flexneri. GTDB lineage: Bacteria > Pseudomonadota > Gammaproteobacteria > Enterobacterales > Enterobacteriaceae > Enterobacter > Enterobacter flexneri_B. The sequence continues at coordinate 208,994 of CP182556.1, forward strand.
CTGCGGTGCTTCCAGCTCAACAATTTTCAGATTTTTTCGGGTTCTCACAACATCAAGACGGTCGGCAGCAGGCCAACGCCATCTTTCAGTTTGATCAAGCCCACTTTTGCAGCAGCAGCAGTGAACGACCAAGATTAGTTGGATCGTTTGGCACGGCAACCTGCGCACCATCCTGCAGTTCATCCAGTGATTTGATTTTCTTGGAGTAACCAGCAATTGGATAAACAAAGTGTTGCCTACTGCGACCAGTTTGTAGCCACGATCTTTCAGTTGCTGATCAAGGTACGGTTTATGCTGGAAGGCGTTGGCGTCGATATCGCCTTTGCTCAATGCTTCGTTTGGCAGAACATAGTCGTTGAAGGTTACCAGCTCAACGTCCAGGCCATATTTGTCTTTCGCAGTTTTCTGCGCGACTTGTGCTACCTGCTGTTCGGCACCGACGATCACGCCGACTTAATGTGGTTTGGAATCTTTTCATCCTGACCGCAGCCTACCAGTGCCAGTGATCCAATCAGGCCTCCCACTGCCGCAAAGGTTTTGAATTTGAACGCCATACCTTATTCCTTCTTCAATTATTATGTTGTGTTGAACGTTACTTGCGAGTGACAGCCCGGACGATGCGGTCGCCTGCGAACTGAATTAAATAAACCAGAATGACCAGCAATACCAGTACCGTATTAGTCACCGTCGCGTTATAGCCGATGTAGCCATACTGATAGCCAATCTGACCTAAACCACCGGCACCGACTGCACCACCCATCGCGGAATAACCGACCAGGGTAATCAGGGTGATAGTTGCCACATTCACCAGACCCGGCAACGCTTCCGGTAACAGCACTTTACGGACAATCTGCATTGGCGTGGCACCCATTGCGCGGGAAGCTTCAATTAACCCAGTTGGGATCTCCAAGAGCGTTCTCGACCATACGGGCAATAAACGGCGCTGCGCCAACGGTTAACGGAACAATCGCTGCCTGCAAACCAATCGATGTACCGACAATAACTCGGGTAAACAGAATCATCCATACCAGCAAGATAATGAACGGGATGGAACGGAAAATGTTCACAATTGCAGAAACGGTACGATACAGCTTCGCGTTAGCAATAATTTGCCCCGGACGCGTGACATAAAGCAGAACGCCAACCGGCAGACCAATCATAAAGCCAAAAAACCGGATACGAAGGTCATTGCCAGCGTTTCCCATACGCCACGAACCAGCAGCCACATCATCGGCTCAGACATAACCCAGTACCTCTACTTTTACATGGTGTTCCTGCAGCCGGGCAATGGCGGCTTGCGTATCTTGTTGTGTGCCGTGCATTTCGGTCAGCATGATGCCGAACTTAACGCCACCGCGTAATCCATCTGCGCGCTAATAATGTTGTTGTTGACGTTGAAACGACGCGCGGTTTCAGAAAGCAGTGGGGCATCGACCGATTGACCGGTAAACTCCAGACGCAGCATCGGCACGCAGTCAGTAAATGGCTCCGCTTGCAGACGTTCCTGGTAATCTTCCGGGATATCCAGATGCAGGGTCGACTGAATAAACTTCTGCGCCAGCGGCGTTTTCGGATGCGAGAACACTTCACTTACCGTGTCCTGCTCGATCAGTTCGCCATTGCTGATGACCGCCACGCAATCACAAATGCGCTTCACAACGTCCATTCGTGAGTGATCAACAGAATCGTCAAACCCAGACGGCGGTTGATGTCTTTCAGCAGTTCGAGAATAGAACGTGTCGTTGCCGGGTCCAGCGCGCTGGTGGCTTCATCACACAGCAATACTTTGGGATTGCTGGCTAATGCACGGGCAATCGCCACACGTTGTTTCTGCCCACCGGAAAGATTCGACGGGTAGCTATCATGCTTATCGCCAAGCCAACCAATGACAGCAATTCCGTCACGCGACGTTTAATCTCGTCTTTCGGTGTGTTGTTCAGCTCCAGCGGCAGAGCCACGTTGCCAAAAACAGTACGCGAAGAGAGCAGGTTAAAATGCTGGAAAATATACCAATCTGGCGGCGAGCTTTCGTCGACTCGGATTCTGACAGCGTGGTCAGTTCCTGGCCATTCGACCAGCACGCTACCCTCGGTTGGGCGCTCCAGCAGGTTTACACAACGTATAAGCGTACTCTTACCCGCGCCTGAGGCACCGATAACGCCATAAATTTGTCCAGCTGGCACATGGCAGGCTGACGTTGTTCAACGCCTGGATGGTGCGGGTGCCCTGGTGGAACACTTTGGTGATATTCGAAAGTTTTATCATTGATTATTTATTATCGTCATTAAGTTAGTCGTGGCATCCGAATGCCTGAAACGGGCAACGCCGTCAATGAAATGGATGTTAAGGCTTCCAGACGTCTAAATCAATCAGGTTTATGCGAAGAGCACGTTCGGCAGGTCGAAACATGCGATACTAGCGTCCCTGCCTTATTAAGGAGCTATAAAAGGTGGCGAAGAGCGTATCCGCAATTTTTCTTGACCGTGATGGCACCATTAATGTCGATCACGGCTATGTCCATGGGATCGACGACTTTGAATTTATCGACGGTGTTATTGACGCCATGCGCGAGCTAAAAAAAAATGGGCTTTGCGCTGGTGGTAGTAACCAACCAGTCTCGGCATTGCTCGCGGTAAATTTACCGAAGCACAGTTTGAAACGCTGACCGATGGATGGACTGGTCGCTGGCGGATTGAGATGTCGATTTGGATGGTATCGATTATTGCCCGCATCATCCGCAGGGTAGTGTTGAAGGTTTCGCCAGGTCTGCGATTGCCGCAAACCACATCCGGGGATGCTTTTGTCACACGCGATTATCTGCATATTGATATGGCCGCTCTTATATGGTGGGCAATAAATTAGAAGATATGCAGGCAGCGGTTGCGGCGAACGTGGGAACAAAAGTGCTGGCGCGTAATGGGTAACCTATTACACCTGAAGCAGAAAACGCGGCAGATTGGGTGTTAAATAGCTGTAAGACCTGCCAAGTGATAAAAAAGCAGCAAAAACCGGCATAATGATTAAAAGATGAGCGATTGAAATAAAAATGGATCTTTCACTTGTCTTCCTGAGACGACTCCCTGATAATGCGCCTCCATCGACACGGCGGATGCGCATCGATCACACAAACAGCCGGTTCGGTTGAAGAGAAAAAATCCTGAAATTCAGGGTTGACTCTGAAAGAGGAAAGCGTAAATATACGCCATCTCGCTACAGTGCGCTAAAGCGTGTCGCAACTGCTCTTTAACAATTTATCAGACAATTCTGTGTGGGCACTCCAAGATACGGATTCTTAACGTCGCAAGACGAAAATGAATACCAAGTCTCAAGAGCTAGACGTAATTCATTACGAAGTTTAATTCTTTGAGCATCAAACTTTTAATTGAAGAGTTTGATTATGGCTCTGTATTGAACGCTGGCGGCAGGCCTAACACATGCAAGTCGAAATGTAACAGGAACACTTGCCGCTTCGCGACGAGTGGCGGAACTGGGCCAGTAATGTCTGGAAATCCGCCCGATGGAGGGGGATAACTACTCGGAAACGGTAGCGAACACCCATAACGTCGCAAGACCAAAGAGGGGGGACCTTCGGCCCTCTTGCCATCGGATGTGCCCAGATGGGATTAGCTAGTAGGTGGGGTAACGGCTCACCAGGCGACGATCCCTAGCTGGGCTCGAGAGGACGACCAGCCACACTGGAACTGAGACACGGTCCACTTGACGGGAGGCAGCAGTGGGGAAGCATCACAATGGGCGCAAGCCTGATGCAGCCATGCCTGCGTGTATGAAGAAGGCCTTCTGGTTGCAAGTACTTTCAGCGGCAGGAAGGGAGTAAAGTTAATACCTTTACTATTTGACGTTACCCGCAGAAGAAGCACCGGCCAACTCCGTGCCAGCAGCCGCGGTAATACTCGGAGGTGCAAGCGTTAATCGGAATTACTGGGCGTAAAGCGCACGCAGGCGGTTTGTTAAGTCAGATGTGAACTCCCCGGGCTCACCTGGGCACCGCATCTGATACTGGCAAGCTCTGAAACTCGTAGAGGCAGATTTGGGTGTAGCGGTGAAACGCGAGAGATTCGGAAGGATACCGGTGGCGAAGGCGGCCCCCTGACGAAGACTGACGCTCAGGTGCGAAAAGCGTGGAGCAAACAGGATTAGATACCCTGGTAGTCATGCCGTAAACGATGTCGACTTGGAGGTTGTGCCCTTGAGGCGTGGCTTCCGGAGCTAACGCGTTAAGCTCGACCGCCTGGGCAGTATGCCTGCAAGGTTAAAACTAAATGAATTGACGGGGGCCCGCACAAGCGGTGGAGCATGTGGTTTAATTCGATGCAACGCGAAGAACCTTACCTGCTTCTGACATCCACGGAGTTTTAGAGATGAGAATGCGCCTTCGGGAACCGTGAGACAGGCGCCGGATGGCTGTCGTCAGCTCGGTGTTGTGAACGTTGGTCAGTCCCGCAACCAACGCAACCCTTATCCTTTGTTGCCAGCGGTCCGGCCGGGCAACTCAAAGGAGACTGCCAGTGATAAACCGGAGGAAGGTGGGGATGACGTCAAGTCATCATGGCCCTTACGACCAGGGCTACACACGTGCTACAATGGCGCGTACAAAGGGCAGCAAGCTCGCGAGAGCAAGCGGACCTGATAAAGTGCGTCGTAGTCCGGATTGGAGTCTGCAACTCGTCTCCAGCAGTCGGAATCGCCAGAATTGTGAATTAGAATGTTACGGTGAATACGTTCCCGTGCCTGGTAACACCGCCCGTCACACCATGGGAGTGGGTTGCCAAGAAGTAGGGAGCCAACCTTCGGGAGGGCGCTTACCACTTTGTGATTCATGACTGGGGTGAAGTCGTAACAAGGTAACCGTAGGGGAACCTCCGGTTGGATCACCTCCTTACCTTAAAGAAGCGTTCTTGAAGTGCTCACACAGATTGTCTGATGAAAATGAGCAGTAAAACCTCTACTGGCTTGTAGCTCAGGTGGTTAGAGCGCACCCCTGATAAGGGTGAGGTCGGTGGTTCAAGTCCACTCAGGCCCACCAAATTTGCACGCAAATTTGAAGAGGTTTTAACTACATGTTATGGGGCTATAGCTCAGCTGGAGAGCGCCTGCTTGCACGCAGGAGGTCTGCGGTTCAATCCCGCACAGCTCCACCATTCTGTAGTGATTAAATAAAAATACTTCAGGTGTACCTGCAAAGGTTCACTGCGAAGTTTTGCTCTTTAAAAATCTGGATCAAGCTGAAAATTAAAACACTGAACGACGAGAGTTGTTCGTAGTCTCTCAAATATTCGGAACAATGATAGTTGGAAAACTTCTCGGCCAAAACCAAATTTTATTTGGTCCTTGTCGTCAGCAATCAATGCCGTTCGAAAGAAACATCTTCGGGTTGTAAGGTTAAGCGACTAAGCGTACACGGTCGATGCCCTGGCAGTCAGAGGCGATGAAGGACGTGTAATCTGCGATAAGCGTCGTAAGGTGATATGAACCGTTATAACCGGCGATTTCCGAATGGGGAAACCCAGCGTATTCGACACACTATCATTAACTGAATCCATAGGTTAATGAGGCGAACCGGGGGACTGGAACACTAAGTACCCCGAGGAAAAGAAATCGACCGAGATTCCCCCAGTAGCGGCGAGCGAACGGGAGGAGCCCAGAGTCTGATCAGTGTGTGCGTTAGTGGAAGCGTCTGGAAAGGCGTGCGATACAGGGTGACAGCCCCGTACACGAAAATGCACATATTGTGAGCTCGATGAGTAGGGCGCACGTGGTATCCTGTCTGAGATGGGGGGACCATCCTCCAAGGCTGAATACTCCTGACTGACCGATAGTGAACCAGTACCGTGAGGGAAAGGCGAAAAGAACCCCGGCCAGGGGAGTGAAAAAGAACCTGAAACCGTGTACGTACAAGCAGTGGGAGCCTCTTATGGGGTGACTGCGTACCTTTTGTATAATGGGTCAGCGACTTATATTCTGTAGCAAGGTTAACCAAATAGGGGAGCCGAAGGGAAACCGAGTCTTAACTGGGCGTTAGTTGCAGGGTATAGACCGAAACCCGGGGATCTAGCCATGGGCAGGTTGAAGGTTGGGTAACACTAACTGGAGGACCGAACCGACTAATGTTGAAAAATTAGCGGATGACTTGTGGCTGGGGGTGAAAGGCCAATCAAACTGGGAGATAGCTGGTTCTCCCCGAAAGCTATTTAGGTAGCGCCTCGTGAATTCATCTCCGGGGGTAGAGCACTGTTTCGGCAAGGGGGTCATCCCGACTTACCAACCCGATGCAAACTGCGGATACCGGAGAATGTTATCACGGGAGACACACGGCGGGTGCTAATGTCCGTCGTGAAGAGGGAAAGAACGCAGACCGCCAGCTAAGGTCCCAAAGTCATGGTTAAGTGGGAAACGATGTGGGAAGGCCCAGACAGCCAGGATGTTGGCTTAGAAGCAGCCATCATTTAAAGAAAGCGTATAGCTCACTGGTCGAGTCGGCCTGCGCGGAAGATGTAACCGGGCTAAACCATGACCGAAGCTGCGGCAGCGACGCTTATGCGTTGTTGGGTAGGGAGTGTTCTGTAAGCCTGCGAAGGTGTGCTGTGAGGCATGCTGGAGGTATCAGAAGTGCGAATGCTGACATAAGTAACGATAAAGCGGGTGAAAAGCCTGCTCGCCGGAAGACCAAGGGTTCCTGTCCAACGTTAATCGGGGCAGGGTGAGTCGACCCCTAAGGCGAGGCCGAAAGGCGTAGTCGATGGGAAACAGGTTAATATTCCTGTACTTGGTGTAATTGCGATGGGGGACGGAGAAGGCCATGTGGGCCAGGCGACGGTTGTCCCGGTTAAGCGTGTAGGCTGGTGTTTCCAGGCAAATCCGGGACTCAAGGCCGAGACGTGATGACGAGGCACTACGGTGCGGAAGCCACAGATGCCCTGCTTCCAGGAAAAGCCTCTAAGCTTCAGGTACATCAAATCGTACCCCAAACCGACACAGGTGGTCGGGTAGAGAATACCAAGGCGCTTGAGAGAACTCGGGTGAAGGAACTAGGCAAATGGAACCGTAACTTCGGGAGAAGGCACGCTGATATGTAGGTGAAGTCCCTTGCGGATGGAGCTGAATCAGTTGCAGTTACCAGCTGGCTGGGACTGTTTATTAAAAACACAGCACTCTGCAAACACGAAAGTGGACGTATAGGGTGTGACACCTGCCCGGTGCCGGAAGGTTAATTGATGGGGTCAGCGCAAGCGAAGCTCTTGATCAAGCCCCGGTAAACGGCGGCCGTAACTATAACGGTCCTAAGGTAGCGAAATTCCTTGTCGGGTAAGTTCCGACCTGCACGAATGGCGTAATGATGGCCAGGCTGTCTCCACCGAGACTCAGTGAAATTGAATTCGCCGTGAAGATGCAGTGTACCCGCGGCGAGACGGAAAGACCCCGTGAACCTTTACTATAGCTTGGCACTGAACATTGAGCCTAGATGTGTAGGATAGGTGGGAGGCTTTGAAGGCGTGACGCCAGTCTGCATGGAGCCGACCTTGAATACCACCCTTTAATGTTTGATGTTCTACGTGGACCCGTGATTCGGGTTGCGGACAGTGTCTGGTGGGTAGTTTGACTGGGGCGGTCTCCTCCTAAAGAGTAACGGAGGAGCACGAAGGTTGGCTAATCCTGGTCGGACATCAGGAGGTTAGTGCAATGGCATAAGCCAGCTTGACTGCGAGCGTGACGGCGCGAGCAGGTACGAAAGTAGGTCATAGTGATCCGGTGGTTCTGAATGGAAGGGCCATCGCTCAACGGATAAAAGGTACTCCGGGGATAACAGGCTGATACCGCCCAAGAGTTCATATCGACGGCGGTGTTTGGCACCTCGATGTCGGCTGATCACATCCTGGGGCTGAAGTCGGTCCCAAGGGTATGGCTGTTCGCCATTTAAAGTGGTACGCGAGCTGGGTTCAGAACGTCGTGAGACAGTTCGGTCCCTATCCGCCGTGGGCGTTGGAGGAATGAAGGGAGTTGCTCCGAGTACGAGAGGACCGGAGTGAACGAACCTCTGGCGTTCGGGTTGTCACGCCAGTGGCACTGCCCGGTAGCGAAGTGCGGAAAGATAACCGCTGAAAGCATCTAAGCGGGAAGCGAGCCCTAGATGAGTTATCCCTGACCCCTTGAGGGTCCTGAAGGGCCGTTGGAGACCACAACGTTGATAGGTGGGGTGTGTAAGCGTAGCGAGACGTTTAGTAACCGGACCAATTACCCGTGAGGCTTAACCATACAACACCGAAGCGTTTTGGCAGATGAAAGAAGATTAAAATTCAGTGATAGAGATTAAATCAGAACCAGCAGCGGTCGCTATGAAAGATTTTGCCTGGCGGCAATAGCGCAGTGGAACCACCTGACCCCATGCCGAACGCAGAAGTGAAACGCTGTAGCGCCGATGGTAGTGTGGGATTCGCCATGCGAGAGTAGGACACTGCCAGGCACCGAATTAAGCGGTAAGCCGGTCACAAAACCAGTGATAGTAAAAGAACTCGGCGGAGCGGTAGTTTAGTCGGTTAGAATACCTGCTGTCACGCCGGGGGTCGCGGGTTCGAGTCCGTCCGTTCCGCCACTTATTTTTAAGCTTCGTCATCGCTCGAGGTTTTTTTTCGTCTACATTTCTATTATTGCTAAATTGCAAAATCCTCTGCGTTTTACGCTCTTTTCTGAAAGAACAGTCTGAAGCCCATAATCACCTCAGTTAACCAAAATAGCATTAAAAGAGGCATATTATGGCTATCCCTGCATTTGGTTTTAGGCAACTTTCCGTCTGAAAGATGAACGTCGTTATTTCATCTGCTAAAAACGGCGCTTTAATTCGTCATCGCGCAATCATACTGCACAAATCTATGATAACGAAGCCCGCAGTAGGTCAGGCGATTGCAGAAACTACGTGCCACGTCATGAACTCTACATCACCACTAAAATCTGGATTGAAAATCTCAGCAAAGACAAATTGATCCCGAGTCTGAAAAGAGAGCCTGAAAAATTGCGACTGATTATGTTGATTTACTTAATCCACTGGCCGTCACCAAACGATGAGTCTCTGTCGTAGTTTATGAGGCGCTGCTGGAAGCCAAAAAAGAAGGGTTTATGTGTGAGATTGGCATTCCAATCTGACCATCCCATTTATGGAAAAGGTGATTGCCGCCGTTGGCGCTGAAAACATCGCTACTAACCAGATTGAACTCTCTCCTCATCCTGCAAAACCGTAAAGTGGTTGCTCCTGGGCGGGACACATGCATTCATATCACTTCCGATACTACGCTGGCGTATGGTAAGGCCCTGAAAGATGAGGTTATTGCTCGTATCGCAGCTAAACACAATGCGACTCCGGCACAAGTGATTCTGGCGCTGGCTCTGGGGGAAGGTTACGAGTAATTTCTTCTTCTACTAAAAATGTAAAAACCTGGAAGTAATCTTAAGGCACAAAATTTACAGCTTGATGCCGAAGATTACCAAGCCATTGCCGCACTGGATCGCACGACTGCCCTGTTAGCCCGGAGGTCTGGCTCCCAACGGATTAGCCTCGACAGCTCCTCCGGGAGTAATGCCAGTCAGTTAAGCAACTGACTGGCTCTTTTTCGGGGCTGTGGGGTATTTCCAGGGCCTCTCCTTTACCACTCTCGGGAAGGCCCTTCCCCTTCTCGTCGGTAATTTCACAAGTTGTCCCATACTTGCAAGATCGCGCATCAGCTCCGGTATACGTCCCGGTGAAGCGCCCTGCAATGTCATCAGCATTCTCATCACCATTCCGCATGATTCTGAGAAACTCAGTTGATTCGGCCAGTAACCTTTCAGATGTTCCGCCATTTTAATCATCTGATATCTCACCAGATTATAAGCCAGTAAGACACCCCACAGCTCTTGCTCCACAAGCTCCGGCTTTTTACTTCTCAGCGTCAGCCTGCTCAGTTGCATCGTCTGTTTTATCTCCCTGTATCCCAGTTCGATTTCCCAGCGATGACTGTACAGATCCGCCATTTCTCCTCCGGGGAAGCGCATGGCGTCCGTCATCGACGTCAGCAGATGGCAGACTTTTCCTTTGCGCGTCACGGTCAGCAGGCGGGCTGTCACTTCATTTCCCAGTCCCGGCCACTTTTTTCGTGCCTGCGGGCTGGTTTTCAGCTTCACCAGATGATCGCCTTTACCCAGTTTTCTGAGCTCTTCATATTGCGCTCCCTTTCTGAGAGGTATCATCCAGTGGCGGTGTTCTCCCGCCAGGCTCCAGCCATTTAACAGTCCCAGTGAGTAATAACCTTTATCCATTAACGTCAGAGTGTTATCGCCGGTTTGTTCTATAAGTTGCTCAGCAAGCTCATTTTCGCTGTTCTTCATCGTGCCGAAGGCTGCAGCCGTCAGCAGATGGCTGGTCAGTTCCATCTGGCAGACCATTTTGACCTGCGGGTAGAGCGCCGGGTTCCCGGCATGTGTCTGGCGGGGGAAGGCTGCATCGTTCTCTGGTGTATCCGGTGTGCGCCAGAACACACCATCGATGGCCAGCAGGGTCAGGCCGCACCAGTGCGGATGCGGCGTGGCGTTATGCCAGAGCTGCGCTGTTTTCGTGAACACGCGGCGGACAGCCTCACTTCCCAGGCGCTGGCGGGCCTGAATAACGGCACTGGGGGCAACGAAGGGGCGATTGCCCGGCAGCATGATGTCCAGGCGATTCACAATCTGGTGAAGAGGTTCTTTACGCTCAAGCACCATGCCAACAATACACCAGACCATCATTTCGAGGGGAAGACGGCGCTTGCGTAGCGTTACAGTACCTGATTCGGCAAGGCAACGAGAGATGAGTTCGGGGGCGAGGTAATCCCCCAGAGAAGTCAGTGGGTTACGCAGAGAATCGTAACGGGATACCAGATCAAGAGCCTGTCCAATGTGCATAAAAGAATCCGGAAACAAGTGAGCGTTTCCGGATTCTTACACAGCCACTGGATCGGTCAACTGATCCTTAACTGATCGGCATTACTCCTCCGGGAGCTGTTTTTACATGCTCGCTAAGGAAATCGATAAAAGCCCGGATGCGCGTACTTACCGCACGGTCGCTGTAATAGACGGCACTGAATGGCATTTCCACTGGCAACACTTTATCTGCCATTAACTCCACCAATTCTCCGCGAGCGATTTCTTTGTCGATCATGTAGTCGGACAAACACGCAATCCCGTTGCCACTCAGGCAAAGCTGTTTCAGTGTTTCCCCACTATTGGATGACAAACCGTACTTCACCTCATGTAATTGTCCATCACTACAGGCTATCGGCCAGGTATTGAGGGAAGCGGGTTCAGTGAATCCCAGGCAAACATGTTGCTTTAAATCGTCGATCGTTTCTGGCTTCCCGTAGCGGGAAATATAATCGGGGGAGGCGATAATTTTTCGATAACTGTTAAATAACGGCCTGGCACGTAAGCTGGAGTCCGTTAACGTACCAGCGCGTATCGCGACATCCACTTTTCTTTCGATCAAATTAATAATCGTTTCGGAGGAGACTAGCGATAAAGTGACTTCCGGATAGCGTTCACGGAAAGGCTTAATTAACGGCATCAGAAAGTGCAGCACCACTGGAGTTGCGGCATCGATCCGTAACAGTCCACGCGGTGTATTACGCGTCTCCATAATTTCTGATTCTGCCGCTGCCATCTCCTGCAAAATTGACTGTACGCGACGAAAATAACGCTCGCCTTCTTCCGTCAGGCTAAGTTGCCGCGTGGTCCGATTAAGCAGGCTAACGCCAAGTTTCATTTCCAGCTTTTTCACCGCCCGGCTTACCGCTGAGTTTGCTTGCCCTAATTGTTCCGCTGCCCGGCTAAAGCTGCCGCTTTCGACGACCGAAACAAAAATGGCGAGTTCTTCCGACGTGGCTTTCATTTTTGCTCCTGTTGCAAAATAGATGAGATATTTTGAATTTATTTGTCATTAAACCATCAGGATGCGTGATATGTCATCCGATTTAATGTTCTCAATAATGAGCAAATTTCTGACAGGTGTAAGCACTTGCTTACATAACAATATACAATTGCTCGTTGAAAGAGTGAGCTAAAATCCCTATAACAGTAGAACCCTCCCGAGTGCGGAAGGGTTGACGTAATAGAGGTTTCAAAGTCAAAAGTGCGAAAAAACACCTATGCCATGCGCTATGTTGCCGGACAACCTGCGGAAAGGATCTTACCGCCGGGGTCTTTTGCGAGCATCGGCCAGGCATTACCACCTGGAGAACCGTTAAGTACCGAAGAGCGTATTCGGATCCTGGTGTGGAACATATACAAACAGCAACGCGCTGAATGGTTGTCGGTATTAAAGAACTACGGCAAAGATGCACATCTGGTGTTATTGCAGGAAGCGCAGACAACGCCAGAGTTAGTACAGTTTGCGACCGCTAACTATCTTGCCGCCGATCAGGTGCCCGCTTTCGTGCTGCCACAACATCCTTCCGGTGTAATGACCCTTTCGGCGGCGCATCCAGTGTATTGCTGCCCGTTACGTGAACGAGAACCCATTTTGCGTCTGGCGAAGTCGGCACTGGTGACGGTCTATCCATTACCTGACACCCGCCTGTTGATGGTGGTTAATATACACGCCGTCAACTTCAGTCTGGGCGTGGATGTCTATAGTAAGCAGTTACTTCCTATTGGTGATCAGATAGCTCACCACAGCGGCCCGGTCATTATGGCGGGAGATTTCAATGCCTGGAGCCGTAGAAGGATGAACGCGTTATATCGCTTTGCGCGGGAAATGTCGCTGCGCCAGGTGCGTTTTACCGATGATCAGCGCCGTCGGGCGTTTGGCCGCCCGCTCGATTTTGTTTTCTACCGTGGTCTGAACGTCAGCGAAGCTTCTGTATTGGTTACGCGCGCTTCCGATCACAATCCGCTACTCGTTGAATTCAGTCCCGGCAAGCCTGATAAATAAGGTATGTCAGGTCTGCCACAGGGCAGACCAACGTTTGGCGCTGTCCTTTTATACTCAAACAACAAAAGGACAGCGCAATGACAACACAATCCCACCATGACCACGTAGAAAAGCAGTTTAGCTCTCAAGCCTGCGAATATCTGACCAGTACCGTACATGCATCCGGACGAGATTTACAGCGCCTGGCGGTGCGTCTGGCTGATTATCCTGGTGCAAGTGCACTTGATATGGGCTGCGGAGCAGGGCATGCCAGCTTTGTTGCTGCGCAAAACGTGAGCGCGGTGGTGGCGTATGACTTATCTGCCCAAATGCTGGATGTCGTGGCACAAGCTGCCGAAGCCCGGCAACTGAAAAATATCACCACCCGCCAGGGATATGCCGAAAGTCTGCCATTTGCCGATAACGCATTTGATATTGTTATCAGCCGTTATTCTGCCCATCACTGGCATGATGTTGGTGCAGCACTGCGTGAAGTGAACCGGATATTGAAACCTGGCGGTAGGATGATTGTGATGGACGTAATGTCTCCGGGTCATCCAGTGCGCGACATCTGGTTACAGACGGTAGAAGCATTACGCGATACCTCTCACGTACGAAACTACGCCAGCGGTGAGTGGTTGAGGTTAATCAATGAAGCCAATCTGATAGTTGATAATTTAATTACAGATAAGTTACCGCTGGAATTTTGTTCATGGGTCGCGAGAATGCGTACGCCAGAAGCGTTAGTAGACGCTATTCGCATTTACCAACAGAGCGCATCGACAGAGGTGAGAACGTATTTTGCCTTGCAGAATGACGGCTCTTTCACCAGTGATATCATCATGGTAGAAGCACATAAAGCGGCATAAATAAAAAAGGCACCGGGGGAATCGGTACCTTTTTATTATCTGGTTTGTCAGGAATCTGGCATGTTGTTGTTTTTCACAAACAACGTCAGCTTGTCGCCTGGTTGCAGATTCGCAGTGTCGCTGTTCCAGCGCATCACATCTTTGATGTTCACGCCGTGGCGTTTAGCAATGCTTGAAAGCGAATCGCCTTTGCGCACACGATACGTAATGCTATCGCTGTTGTTTGCCAGTCGCTGTGCGCTACTGCCTGCACCAATCGTCAAACTTTGGCCTGGCTTTAGCTTAGATCTCGTGTAGTTTGTTCGACTGCTGCAAATCTTTGGTGCTTACGCCGACGCTAAGCGATACTTGAAAGCGTCGCCAGAGCGTACGGTGTAATATGGCCGTCAAGCCGGCGTATTGTCGGAACCAGCGTCCTACTGTACAGCAGCAATTTCGCCTGAAGCCAGAGATTCACGCAGTTGATTTGCATGTTGGCACCATCACGTACTGCGGGCCGACTTGCGCCAGCGTGGAGCCTTTTACGCCAGCGTCGAATGCTTCAGCTTGCTGACGGAAAACCCCCGCTGATATCTGCAACCTTCGCCATTTCAACCGGGCTGCTCAGGTGCACACGTGCCAGAGCACGGCTTTCATCGGTCGTTGGCAGACGTACGCCATAACGCTTGCTGTTTTTCTTAGAAATACCACCAATGCCCAGCATTTTAGGCACGTACCGCTTCGTTTCCTGCGGCAACGGTAACGACCAGAAGTCCGTGGATTTCCCACGTGCTTTGTTCGTTTTAATTGCCTTCATGACCCGACCTTCGCCGCTGTTATAAGCCGCTACGGTCAGAAGCCAGTCGCCGTCAAACATCTTGTTCAGACGCTGCATCATGTTCAGCGCGGCAGTTGTTGAAGCAACAACATCGCGACGCGCGTCATAATTGCGGGTCTGTTTCAAAGGATAATTGTGCCCCGTGCTCGGAATGATCTGCCAGATGCCCTGCGGCATTGGCGCCAGACGTTGCGTGAGGATTCGAAAGCGCTCTCCATGATGGGTAGTAGTACCAGTTCCATAGGCATGTTACGTTTTTTAACTTGCCCGGCTATCCAGTACATATACGGCCTGCTGGTTACATCGTGGAGATAGCTCTATCGGCGTAAATATTTCCGTTTCTGTCTTCGCGAATCCGGTCATTTTCCGGAATTCCCATCTTTAGCTCGTCGCCAATGAAAGCCACAAGTCACCATCTTGCGCGATGTATGTCCCATCGTCCATCGATCGTGCCTGCTCGTACTTTGCTGCTTCCCCTTGACCAGCTGCAGAAAGGCTCTGTGCGTGCTGTTGAACCATCGGCCGGTACTTTCGGCAACCCACGAGCAGGACAGAGGCGAGTAATATCGCTTTTGCCTTCATGTGTGTCAGAGTTGCTTAAAAAAGACGACCTATTATAATGGTGAACGGAGCCGATGGTACAAGAAAGTTTTATCAGAACCTATCTTTCTTTGACCTTAACCATGCAAAACGTTCTTCAGGTTGTTGCAATAATGTTTCTTCATTAATTACATTAATTAAATCAATATCTTCTGTTCTTAAAAAAGATTAACTTCCTGCTGCTTAATTTTCAGAATTACGGGTAGTGTTATTTGATTTTTTGCCCGTAACTCCTTAACTTTACGATAATAATCATTTATGGACAAATCGTGCGGAAGAATACTCAAAGCAAACTTCATATTTGATAACGTATATTGATGAGCACAACATACCAATGTATCGTCAGGTAACGCACTTACTTTTAAGTGATCAGTAATATTTTGTGATGGTGTCCCTTCAAAACTGACCACCCACCAGAAAAACAGCGTGTCGCCGCAAAATAGATAAGGTTTGCTGAAGTAACAGATATGTCCTAAAGCGTGACCCGGTGTGGCAATTACACTAATTCATGCCCAAACGAAGGCAGTTTCGCCATCTTTGACTACCTGTGTTGTTCCCTTATCTTGTGTCTCTTGTGGACCATACACCACAATTCGCGGAAGTTTTTCCACCAGTT
This sequence comes from Shigella flexneri, assembly GCA_048288465.1. Lineage (GTDB taxonomy): Bacteria > Pseudomonadota > Gammaproteobacteria > Enterobacterales > Enterobacteriaceae > Enterobacter > Enterobacter flexneri_B. Next base: position 224,824 of record CP182556.1, read on the forward strand.
CTTTTACGCCGCCAACGTGATTGTGGTGATGGTGGGTGAGAAATATGGCCTCGGTTGCCAGTTATTGGCGGCATGGTGTTTACAGATCCTGGCTCTGGACTCTCCGGGATTCACAATCAGGCAGCGACCTGCTTCATCATTCAAAACCCAGATGTAATTGTCATCAAAGGCGGAATACTGTTAAGATTCATAGATTACCTCTCAGTGTGAAACGGAAAAGGTCGTGATGAGCCGCAAGAGTCCCTCAAACTGTCGTGGTCCTCCTGATTGCTGGGGCGATTTGCCCTGGGCAGAAGCTTTATCGCAAGGCGCTGGAGCGCCAGCTCAACCCGGTGGTTCACTAAAATGTATGGTTTTCATCTGCTTAAGATTGGCAATTTAAGCGCAGAAATCAATTGCGAAGCGTGCGCGGTTTCTCATCAAGTGAATGTTTCTGCGCAAGGAATGCCCGTCCAGGAACAGGCGGACCCACTTCATTTTCCTTTTGCCGATAAATCCGTTGACGTTTGTCTACTGGCACATACATTGCCGGTGGTGCACCGATCCGCATCTGTTTATTGCGTGAAGCCGATCGGGTATTGATTGATGATGGCTGGCTGGTCATTAGTGGCTTTATCTGATCAGTTTAATGGGATTACGCAAACTTGTGCCGGTATTGCGCAAAACCTCGCCCTATAACAGCCGGATGTTTACTCTGATGCGGCAGCTGGACTGGCTCTCTTCGTTGAATTTTGAAGTGCTACACGCTAGCCGTTTCCACGTTCTCCCGTGGAACAAACACGGAGGAAGACTATTGAATGCGCATATTCCTGCGCTGGTTGCTTACAACTTATTGTTGCCGGAGAAGGATTATCCCTTTAACGCTAAATCCGATGAAACAGAGTAAAAACAAGCCACTAATTCGCCAGGCGGTTGGAGCCACCGGCAATGTCGTAAACGACAGGCTTAAACTTCAACTTGGTAGCCTGTATCTTCCAGTGTGGGATTCATCGCCGCGGCACGAGCCAGTTCATCACAGCGTTTGTTTTCCGGGTGTCCGGCATGGCCTTTTACCCATTCCCATTTGATTTGATGTTGCCCTAGGGCAGCATCAGACGTTGCCAGAGATTGACATTTTTTACTGGTTTTTTGTCTGCGGTTTTCCAGCTACGTTTTTTCCAGTTATGGATCGACTGGGTGATACCCTGGCGGGAAACTGGCTGTCGGTACTTAAAATGACTTCGCAATGTTCTTTTAACGCCTCCAGCGCGACAATAGCGGCCATCAACTCCATACGGTTGTTGGTGGTGCGGGTGTAGCCTGCGCTAAAGGTTTTCTCGCGTCTGCGATAGCGGTCAAGGCGCCGTAACCCCCAGGTTCTGGATCGCCCAGACACGCAACTATTGTGGAGACTTCTACCCGTTAAGCATCTCTGGTAGACTTCCTGTAATTGAATCGAACTGTAAACGATAAGTCTGACATAAATGACCGCTATGAGCACTGCAATTACACGCCAGATCGTTCTCGAGACCGAAACCACCGGTATGAACGCAATCGGCGCGGACTATGAAGGCCACATATTTATTGAGAATGGTGCCGTTGAAGCGGTGAACGTTCGGCATATGGGCAGAACTTCCATGTTTATCTCAAACCCGATCGGCTGGTGGATTCCGGAAGCCTTTGGCGTAGATGGCATTGCGGATGAATTTTTGCTCGATAAGCCCACGTTTGCCGAAGTAGCCGATGAGTTCATGGACTATATCCGCGGCGCGGAGTTGCCATTCCATAACGCAGCGTTCGATATCGGCTTTATGGACTACGGGTTTTTGTTGTTAAGCGCGATATTCCGAGAACAATACCTTCTGTAGGTCACCATAGCCTTGCGGTGGCGAGGAAAATGTTTCCTGTAAGCGCAACAGCCTCTTGTGTTATGTGCCCGCTACGAAATAGCTAACAGAAAACGAACGCTACACTGGGCATTACTCGATGCCCATTTCGTGCGGAAGTTTTACGGCGATGACCGGTGGTCAAACGTCGATGGCTTTTGCGATGGAAGGAGAGACACAACAGCAACAAGGTGAAGCAACAATTCAGCGCATTGTACGTCAGGCAAGTAAGTTACGCGTTGTTTTTGCGACAGATGACGAGCTTGCAGCACATGAAGCCCGTCTTGATCTGGGGCAGAAAAGGGGCGGAAGCTGCCTCTGGCGGGCATAGGAACTGTACAAGGCGCTAAAGATAACGACTTCGGCGATTTTTGCAGCAAACGATTCAGACGATGACGAAAAACCGTTGACGAAGGTCGAGGAATCCGTAATATTGGCCTCGTTCCCAACGGAACACAACGCGGGCGGTAGTTCAGTCGGTTAGAATACCTGCCTGTCACGCAGGGCTTGTGGGGTCCAGTCCCGTCCGTTCCGCCACTATTCAGAAAGCCCGAATCAGTAATGATTCGGGCTTTCGTCGTTTTGGTGAAGTGAGAATTTTTCACTCCGAAGTAAAACGGATATGATTTAAAAAATGGCCAGACATTATAAATTCTGGCCACTTCTGTTACTCCAGCGCATCCCATTTCTCCAGCAGTTCTACTGGAATTTCATTTATTACCTCCGAGACGCGTTTTCCGACCAGGCGTTCTGCCTGGCGCAGCAAAGGAATGGTCGGGCTGCTCGGTTCGCTGTGCTCAAACCAGCGACGGATGACACGCAGGCGTTCCAGCGCGTCGTTTCGGTCGCGGATCTGCCGGGGTTCTGCGCCGGTCATCGGTGATATTTCCTCCGCGATATGCACCGGTAGCGCAATCTGCTCTGCCTGCATCTGTTCAGTATGAACGATGGTGGCGTTTTCCGGCTGCTCAGCCTGTGGTTGTGGCAGGATCTCCGGCGTGGTGCTCTGCACTGCTCCCGGTAACAGGGCCAGCAGTTGCGTCAGACGGGAGAAGTCCGGTGCCTGGTCATTCAGCGTTTCACGCGCATGGCGTTGCAGCCGCTCAGTGGTCTCTGCTGCCTGGCGAAAGGCATCCAGCGGCAGTGTGCCGCGCGCTTCCAGGTCTGCCAGTTGCTGGCGTACCGATTCTGGTGCCAGCGCATCCGCCGGGCGTAATGCAGATAGCGAACGCTCCACATCCCGCACCTGAAGGCGCATGGCAGCATTATTTGACAGTGTAATGCCACGAATATCCGCCATTACACCTTCGTGGTCCAGCAACGCCGCCAGCGCGTTACTGCGTGCCACCGCAGCATCTTCGGCGGTGATATCTTCAGTCGCGAGCAGTTGAGGATGGATGGCGTCCGGGTACGTGGAGCACAACGTTTCCAGCAGCGTGAGCGCCTCCGACAGTCCCCTGGCACCGGCCTGCTGGATACGGCAGCGCAGCAGGACAACCAGAATGCGGATATCTTTGCTGCGCATCAGCAGACGATGGGCGTCCCGCTCAAGCTCCGCCCAGTTAATGTTTTCCGGCGTACTGACAAAATCGCCATATTGCGCTTCTTCACGCGGTGCGGCGCGGGTGAACAGCAGCAGGTATTCCGGATCGTACTCCAGATCCGGGCCGCAGGGGCATTCCGCCGAAATTGGGTCAGACAGGAATATTTCCATTTAATTATCCTCAGTGCGCCAGCGTGGTGGCCAGACCGTCCGGATTGCGGGACTCACGCACCAGATGGGCCGATGCCGCCAGACGAGCGTGATCTGGCAACGGGCTGTCAGCGCTCTCCCGCAAATCCTGCCCGCTGAGGCTGGCGACATAAAAGGCAAAGCGGTCATGTTGCGGTTTATCCAGACCGCCCCCAGCGGACTGGGCGCTGCGCCATGCCTGGTAAAACTGCGTCAGCCAGCGGTGATGAAAAAGATCAGAAAAACGGGTCAGCGTCGGCTTTCAGTCCGGTTACGCGCCAGTTCGGTGTAGTGCAGCGGCAGTGGACCGTTCGGCCCCCACAGCACGAGGCTGTACAGACTGATGTGCAGGCGCCCTTCCTGCCAGCCCACACTGGCGATTTCTCGTGGCGCAAAGGTCAGCGCGGGCGTTTGTCCGAGGCGAAATTTTTCCATCCGTGGTTGCCAGGTGTTGCCCGCCGGAACGGTACACAACTGCACATCCACGCGGCGCATCAGGTTCAGAAAACCGTAACGCCAGGGGGGGGCCTGCGCCTGAGTGAAATCGTTGCTCATACGCTTCCCCGCTGTCCCGCCCTGACAGGCCAGGTCATAATTTTGCCGCGCTGCATGCTGTGCAGCGTCATCTGCGAGAAGGTATTAATGGAAACATGGCGGGCGATATAGTGTTCCAGCACCAGGCCGAACAGATACGGACTGATGCCGGAAAAACCTTCTTCATCCACCGTCAGTTCACAACTGACGCCACGCCCATAGACCAGTAGTCCGGAACCGGGCAGACGGCGGGTGACCGGGGTCGTTTTACAACCAATCAGGCTGCGCACCTGGCGCGATTGCGGACTGTCATGAGCAGGAATAAACAGGTTCAGCAGATCTCGCAACGCCTGGCCGCCGGTACGGTGATCCAGATCGGCCAGCGGCAGATAATTAAAAGATAACTGGCGGATCAACCGCCATGCCATCTCACGTTCAGCCATCGGGGGCTGCGGCGAGCGTGGCGGGCGGATAAGCCCTACGCCCGCCACCGGGATGGCTGCATCCACGGTTAGATCGTCCCGGCCATTGCGGGCAATAAGACAGGGCAGATCGCGGTTAGTGACCATGGCCGTGATGGTGATGTGGCGCAGATTTTCCGGGTACGGCGCTTCATACTGGTCAACCAGCGACAGGAACACTTCCGAGCCCGTATAGGGGGTACGGGTGCCGTAACGGCGGGCGTTTTCTGATAAGCGGCGGGGCTCCCGGCGCAGGGAAAAATAACGTCCGTGATTGCCTTCATCATTATTGCGGGTGTGGTAGAGCGGGCGAAAGGCCATCTTCCGTGTGGTGTCGGTTTCCAGCCCTTCCACTTCCTGGACCGAGAACACCTCATAATCCAGCGGATGGGTTCTGTCCACCACCAGATGCTGTTCCGTCGTGCTGTGCGTGACATCGATCCGGGCGGTGACGCGGGGAAACAGGTTGATAACCGGGGTACAGAACAGGCTGAACTGTGCCGCATTTGTCTGGTGGATCAGCCAGTCCGGCGGCAGGCGGTTCAGCAGGATAACAATCTCCGCCACGCCACCGTCAATTTTCTGTAATCCGGCAGACAGGCCTGTCGGGGTGAAAAAATAGAAGCGTTCCGGACAGGCAAAATATTCATGCAGCAGGTTATGACCGTGAAACACGTTCCACGCCAGCGGCAGCAGCCCCTGATCCGGCTCCAGGCCTTCGTACATAACGGGCTGTTGCAGATTCACATCCAGCGCGCCGTCAAAATGCCCCGGAATGCCAGCCAGGGGCGCGATGGCGCTGGTATGTAGAAGTTCTAACAGGTGTGAGGCCGTACGCTCCTCGCCGCAGAGATAAAACGGCAGCCTGTCCAGTCCGGCAAGCTGACTGAACGTTAGTTCACCAAAGGTGCGCAGGGTAATACGCAGCGCCCCGGCGACGTGAATGTTGGCCGGCAGGTAGCGGTGCAGGGCAGGCATATCCGGTGGCGCGGCGGTCAGTCGCGCCTCTTCGATGGCGAGCGGCCACAGCGTTACATCCTGGCTGCTGCGAAACTGGCAGGCAGTGCTTTCGCCTTCCGGAATGGCGGAGAAAAAGGCTGTGTCGCGCGGGACGGTAAATCCTTTCGCCAGATCGCCTTCTTCCGTATCGGGATGCAACTGCGCCACGCTCATTGAGGGCGTGGGTGTGACGTAATTGGGGCTGACCACTTCCAGCAGGCGCTGGGTGAAACGGGGGAATTCAGCGTCAATTTTTAGCTGCGTGCGGGCGGTCAGGAAGCTGAAGGCCTCGACCATTCGCTCTACATACGGATCGGCAATATCCGTTCCCTGCATGCCCAGCCGGGCGGCGACTTTGGGATGACGGGCGGCAAATTCGGCTCCCGTTTCCCGCAGATAGCTCAGTTCGCGGTTGTAGTATTCCAGTAGCCGTGGATCCATCGGTCTCTCTCTGAATTAAAAAAACGTAATGCGACTCTGCTCCATATCCAGCGCGCTACGTACCCGGAATGCAGTCGGATACGGCTGCGTGAGGATCTCGCCGCGAATTTCAAACTGTAATGTGTTATGGCCACTCTGGCGGCGCTCATCCTGAAGTGGGATGATTTGCAGAGTGGACGCTTTCAGCCGGGGTTCAAACCGGGTGATGGTTCGCAAAATGGCCCTGCGGATATCGTCCCACTTGTGCTCATACAGAAAGCTGCCCGCCAGTGGCGGCAGGCCGTAGTTAAGTACGGACGCTGCCGCGTACGGATAACGTGCAGCATCAATATCATCTTCATGGCTGACGGTGTTGAGCAGAAATGACAAATCCCGGCGGATGATCTCCTTAATCTGAACCGGACTGACGCTGATACCGTGGTCGCGTTTCTGGTTTGGGGCGTCGTCACACAGGCGGTCAAACAGCGTGGGCAGCAGGTGATTGCCTGGACGCTGGCGGGAAGCGCTCACGCGTCGCTTCCTTCAGCGGTGTTAAAGGTACAGGTGGACAAATCCAGCAGGCTGATATCGCCGTGACCGGTGAGCCACACCCTCTGACCCAGCGCCTGTACCAGTGTCTCTCCCGGACCGTCCTGCCAGACCGTTTCCCGGCACAGACGCAGGGAGTCGGCAGCCTTTTCAGAGCCGCTGTAGCGGGGAAACAGCTAGGCACTGTGTGTATCGCCATTGTTCAGGGTGACGTTGACGGGTTTCCAGATCAAATCGATCAGATGCGCAGGCCGCGGCGATTTCAGCGAACAGATTTGTGAAAACGGCAGCCAGATATATGCTCCGCCCGCGATCAGTTCGAGTACCGGACCGGTACGGGAGTCGCTGTCGCTAATCCAGTCAAATGCGCCGCCATTCCACTGCCCGGAAGTGTCTGTTATGGCCTCAAGCGCGCGGCTGCGGTGAGCATCAGCTTCCTGCGCTTCACCACGGGCGTTACAGGCGAGGGCGGTCAGCAGATCCTCCATCCAGGCGGGCGGCGGGAGAATAACACCGGGCCGCTGTTCGCCCTGAAAGCAGGCGTGGCGGTATATCTCACAGCGGATCAGCTCGCCAAATACCTGCGCTTCGCGAGTATAATTTGCGTCCATCCGGGCGCATAGCTGGATCTGTTGCAGTGCCCGCGACCAGTCGCCTGCCACGCACAATAACTGAAACAGGCTGTGGCGGCGGGAGGCCTGCGCTGGGTGCATCCTGACCTGTTGCTCTGCCATCTGAATGCCCTCCACCACGGAATAATCCCGCAGCAGCGCCGACAAGGTAATCGGTAGCTCGTTATTGTTTGTCATGATATATCTCTCCATGTTGTGCCGGGTTTATCCGGTAATGGCTGTCAATGCCAATGATGCGATGCTCTTTCCGTGTCAGATCTGGCAGTACGGTGTTATGCGCTGTTTCCGGGGCGTATTCCGGGGAAAGTAAATGCAGGATATCAGGGGGAGTCTTTTCGACAGGCCAGATAGTTTCATCTTCGCCAGTGGCATCCAGTACATTGAGAATAGCGTCAATGCTTAACCCACCAGTGACCATATCCTGCAATGTCTCGGCTTCGGTGACCAGGTCACGCAATGAATCCAGATCCTGCGAGGAGGGCTCTTCGTTAAAAGGAAAAGGATCAGCATGGCGATTAAGATCTTGTTCGGGAGATAACAACGCCTCGCGGTATTCCTGATAAAGTCGGGTCAGGGCATTTCCTTTTTCCGCACCTTCTCCGGTGGAGGAGGCTCCATGAACAGGAATGATATCGAATGGATTTTGTGATGTCAGATGCTGCTGCCTGAACCAATCCAGATCCAGATATTCGGTTATTGCTTCCGACGTGATGGCAGTCTGCGATATCGTTTTTACTGTGCTCAGGTTCGGAGATGATGGATTGCCATGTACAAGGCACTATGAAGATAACCCCCATTCTATCAGGTCGCCTTCATTCAGACGCATACGGTGATGAGGTTCCACAATCTGGTCGTTTACCGTACAGCAATATTCGGTAGACTGATTGATAATCCACCATGCTTCTTCGTGGCGGGTCAGAGTGAGGGCAATCTTTACATCATCATTCACCTTAAAAACAGGAATCCAGGGAGAGGTAACGGTGAAGATAATTTGTGTTCCTTCAGTCGCGTAAATTGTGTTATCGGCGATCCCGTGCGCCTGTATTTTTTGGAGTCCCCACGTAATATTTGGTTTCATTGTGTATAGACTGGCCCCCTGAATCTCCAGACAACCAGTATCACTTATTTAAGTGATAGTCTTAATACTAGTTTTTAGACTTGTCATTGGAGAACAGATTATTGATGTCTTAGGGCCGGAGAAACGCAGACGGCGTACCACACAGGAAAAGATCGCAATTGTTCAGCAGAGCTTTGAACCGGGGATGACGGTCTCCCTCGTTGCCCGGCAACATGGTGTAGCAGCCAGCCAGTTATTTCTCTGGCGTAAGCAATACCAGGAAGGAAGTCTTACTGCTGTGGCCGCCGGAGAACAGGTTGTTCCTGCCTCTGAACTTGCTGCCGCCATGAAGCAGATTAAAGAACTCCAGCGCCTGCTCGGCAAGAAAACGATGGAAAATGAACTCCTCAAAGAAGCCGTTGAATATGGACGGGCAAAAAAGTGGATAGCGCACGCGCCCTTATTGCCCGGGGATGGGGAGTAAGCTTAGTCAGCCGTTGTCTCCGGGTGTCGCGTGCGCAGTTGCACGTCATTCTCAGACGAACCGATGACTGGATGGATGGCCGCCGCAGTCGTCACACTGATGATACGGATGTGCTTCTCCGTATACACCATGTTATCGGAGAGCTGCCCACGTATGGTTATCGTCGGGTATGGGCGCTGCTTCGCAGACAGGCAGAACTTGATGGTATGCCTGCGATCAATGCCAAACGTGTTTACCGGATCATGCGCCAGAATGCGCTGTTGCTTGAGCGAAAACCTGCTGTACCGCCATCGAAACGGGCACATACAGGCAGAGTAGCCGTGAAAGAAAGCAATCAGCGATGGTGCTCTGACGGGTTCGAGTTCTGCTGTGATAACGGAGAGAGACTGCGTGTCACGTTCGCGCTGGACTGCTGTGATCGTGAGGCACTGCACTGGGCGGGGACTACCGGCGGCTTCAACAGTGAAACAGTACAGGACGTCATGCTGGGAGCGGTGGAACGCCGCTTCGGCAACGATCTTCCGTCGTCTCCAGTGGAGTGGCTGACGGATAATGGTTCATGCTACCGGGCTAATGAAACACGCCAGTTCGCCCGGATGTTGGGACTTGAACCGAAGAACACGGCGGTGCGGAGTCCGGAGAGTAACGGAATAGCAGAGAGCTTCGTGAAAACGATAAAGCGTGACTACATCAGTATCATGCCCAAACCAGACGGGTTAACGGCAGCAAAGAACCTTGCAGAGGCGTTCGAGCATTATAACGAATGGCATCCGCATAGTGCGCTGGGTTATCGCTCGCCACGGGAATATCTGCGGCAGCGGGCTTGTAATGGGTTAAGTGATAACAGATGTCTGGAAATATAGGGGCAAATCCAGTATAAGCCATTATCAAACCCACCCGTAGATAGGCTTTGTAATGGCTACTTCTTCAGAAATGATTCGATGAATTCACGTCGAGGATGACGATAGTTCAGAATATCTTCTGGCATCCTCATAAAGCGGTTGTTGCCGTCTTTGGCAGTAACAAAACAGCTGTGAACTCCGCAGACATCCGTTTTGATCGTGTCGCTATACTCAAAAAGCAACTGAGCCATCTTCTCTTGCCATTCTGGAGGCATAGCCTCCATGAATACTCGCGGCATCACGCAGAACGACGCATGCGTAAGACCAAACCACAGTTGCAGGTCTTTACGATATTCTTCATCCATCGTCTTGAAGTGGTCAACAAAAACTGGCCACCGAGTTAGAGTTTTTCCAGTATCGATTTTCCGATTCGTTTGGGGGTAACCCACCGTTATATTCGTGCGGTCTTAGTGCGCTGTAATATCCAACGATATAGTCCGTTATGGCGTGAGCTGCCTCGCTGAAGCTTACGTAACCCACCACCGGCATCCATTCGTTCTTCAGACTCCTGAAGAAGCGTTCCATTGGGCTGTTATCCCAGCAGTTTCCGCGCCGGCTCATACTCTGTCTGATCTGGTATCGCCACAATAACTGCCGGAACTGCCTGCTCGTATAATGACTGCCCTGATCGCTGTGGAACATCACCCCGCCGGGCTTACCACGGGTTTCCCATGCCATTTCCAGCGCTTTCATGGTGAGCCTGCTGTCCGGCGAGAACGACATGGCCCAGCCCACTGGTTTTCTTGCGAACAGGTCGAGAACAACGGCGAGGTACGCCCAGCGCTTACCCGTCCAGATATAGGTCACATCACCGCACCACACCTGATTTGGCTCGGTCACCGGCGAACTGCCTTTCAAGGTAGTTAGGGATAGCAACATGTTCATGACCACCACGTTTATACCGGCGAGTCGGCTGCTGACAGCTGACCAGCCCCAGCTCTTTCATGAGCCTGCCAGCAAGCCAGCGTCCCATCTGGTAGCCTCTCCGGGTTGCCATTGTGGCGATGCTTCTTGCTCCGGCCGAACCGTGGCTGATGCCATGTAGCTCAAGTACCTGACTGCGTAATACAGCCCGTCTGCCGTCTGGTTTTTCAGGACGGTTTTTCCAGTATCTGTAGCTGCTGCGATGAACCCCGAACACATGGCAGAGTGTGACCACAGGATAATGCGCTCTGAGTTTCCCGATTATCGAGAACTGTTCAGGGAGTCTGACATCAAGAGCGCGGTAGCCTTTTTTAATATTTCATTCTCCATTTCAATGCGTTGTAGCTTTTTCCTGAGCTCACGGATTTCAATTTGTTCCGGGGTAATGGGGGAGGCTTTTGGTGTTTTGCCCTGACGCTCATCACGCAGTTGTTTGACCCATCTTGTCATTGTGGAAAGGCCAACATCCATAGCTTTGGCGGCATCTGCCACCGTGTATTTCTGGTCAACAACCAGTTGAGCGGATTCGCGTTTAAACTCTGCGCTAAAATTTCTTTTTTTCATTGGAGCACCTGTGTTGTTCTGAGGTGAGCATATCACCTCTGTTCAGGTGGCCAAATTCAGTGTGCCACTTCACCTTTCTTTCCGAACCTTGTTGATCACCTTCTGGTTAAGCATCACACGGCTGATGGCGTTGAAGATGGCATTTCAATCTGCTACTTCAAGCCATACTCGCAAGGCCGTGCTCGCTGGCAGGGTGACACAATCCACGGCGTGTGGTTTGACGAAGAGCCACCATACAGCATTTATGGCGAAGGTCTTACCCGTACCAACAAATACGGGCAATTCTCAATTCTGACGTTTACCCCGCTGATGGGGATGTCTGACGTTGTTACCAAGTTCCTGAAGAACCCCAGCAAGTCGCAGAAAGTGGTCAACATGACCATCTATGACGCTGAGCACTATACCGACGAGCAGAAAGAGCAAATCATCGCATCATATCCCGAGCATGAGAGAGAGGCGCGTGCTCGCGGTATTCCTACGATGGGTAGTGGTCGAATCTTCCAGATACCGGAAGAGACGATTAAGTGTCAGCCGTTCGAGTGTCCTGATCACTTCTACGTAATTGGCGGGATGGATTTCGGATGGGATCACCCACAGGCGCAAGTTCAGCTTTGGTGGGATAAGGAGGCAGACACAATCTACGTTTCACGCGTGTGGAAGGCGAAAGAAAAAACAGCCGTTCAGGCGTGGGGAGCCGTTAAATCATGGGCGCATAAAGTGCCAACCGCATGGCCTCATGATGGAAACCAGCACGAGAAGGGCGGCGGTGAGCAGCTCAAAGGGCAGTATGCAGACGCTGGATTTATGATGTTGCAGGAGCATGCGACATGGCCTGATGGCGGTAACGCTGTTGAGCCAGGCATCACTGAATTGCGCGACATGATGCTCGATGGTCGCTTCAAAGTATTCAATACCTGTGAGCCATTCTTTGAGGAGTTCCGCCTCTATCACCGTGATGAAAACGGGAAAATCGTCAAGCTTAACGACGACGTGCTATCCGCCGTTCGCTATGCATACATGATGCGCCGCTTCGCAAAAATGATGCGCGACATCAAAAAACCAAAAGAGAAAAAGATACCAGCCCCAATCAGGCCCATCGCACGGAGAACTTAAATGGCCGACGAAAACAGACTCAATTCCATTCTGTGTAAGTTTGACGCAGACTGGATGGCGAGCGATGAAGCCAGAACCGAGGCGACAAATGACCTGTATTTTAGCCGAGTGTCGCAATGGGATGACTGGCTATCAAACTACACTACCCTGCAATATCGCGGACAATTCGATGTTGTTCGCCCGGAGGTCAGGAAACTGGTCGCAGAGATGCGCCGGAACCCTGTCGACGTTCTCTTCCGACCCAAAGACGGCGCTAATCCTGATGCAGCCGATGTATTGATGGGGATGTATCGTACTGATATGCGCCATAACACGGCAAAGATTGCCGTTAACGTTGGCGTTCGTGAGCAGATAGAGTCAGGCGTTGGTGCATGGCGTCTGGTCACGCAGTACGAAGACAACGATCCAACAAGCAACAATCAGGTAATCCGACGCCTGCCAATCCATGAAGCCTGCTCACACGTCATATGGGACGCCAACAGCAAGCAGATGGATAAGAGCGACGCTAAGCACTGCACGGTGATTAACGCCTTGTCGCGCAATGGCTGGAAAGAGTTCGCAGAGGATTACGGTATTGACCCGGATACCCTGCCATCTTTCCAGAATCCTAACGATACATGGCTATTCCCGTGGGTGTCGAATGATGTCGTCTACGTCGCTGAGTATTACGAGGTAGAAGAGGAGAAGGAGAAGGTCTTCATCTACCGCGACCCGCTGACAGGTGAGCCGGTCAGCTATTACCAGCAGGATATCAAAGACGTCATCGACGACCTGGCTAATCGTGGATTCATTAAGGTAGCAGAGCGCAAGGTGAAGCGTCGGCGTGTGTATAAGTCGATCATCACCTGTACGCAGATACTGAAAGACCGCGAGAAGATAGCCGGAGAGCATATTCCAATCGTTCCAGTGTATGGCGAATGGTCATTCGCTGGTGACAAGGAGTGCTACGAGGGTGTGGTAAGGCTGACGAAAGACGGTCAACGCCTTCGTAACATGATTATGTCGTTCAACGCCGATATTGTTGCTCGGTCACCGAAGAAGAAACCGACCTTCTTCCCTGAGCAAATCGAAGGCTACGAATACATGTACGGCGGAAATGATGACTATCCGTACTATCTGCAGAACAGGACTGATGAAAACGGTAACGACCTGCCGATTGGTCCAATCTCCTACATGGAAAACCCTGAAGTGCCGCAAGCCAACGCTTACATGCTTGAGGCTGCCACCAACGCAGTGAAAGAAGTGGCTAGTCTTGGCGTGGATGCGCAGGCGGCAAATGGTCAGGTCGCTTTTGATACCGTCAATCAACTGAACATGCGGGCAGACCTTGAGACATACGTGTTTCAGGATAACCTGGCTACCGCAATGCGACGTGATGGCGAGATTTATGCCTCAATGGTCAACGATATTTATGACGTTCCTCGTCATGTAACGCTGACACTTGAAGATGGAAGCGAGAAAGACGTTCAACTCTATGCGCAAGTTGTCGATTACCAGTCCGGCAATGTGGTCACACTCAACGACATTCGCGGTCGATATGAGTGCTATACAGACGTTGGGCCATCCTTCCAGAGTATGAAGGAACAGAACCGCGCAGAGATTCAGGAGTTGCTCACCAAGGTTCCGCAAGGTACTCCAGAGTTCCAGATGCTGATGCTGCAATACTTCACGCTGCTTGACGGTAAAGGCGTCGAGATGATGCGAGAGTACGCGAACAAGCAACTGGTGATGATGGGGCTGAAGAAACCAGAAACACCTGAAGAGATGGAGATGGTGCAGCAGGCACAACAACAGCCGCAGCAGCCATCAGCAGAGCAAATTCAGGCGCAGGGTATCCTTCTGCAAGGTCAGGCTGAATTGCTCAAGGCAGAGAACCAACAGGCGCAGATTCAGGTTGAAGCTGCCAAGGTTGAAGCCCAAAACCAACTCAACGCCGCGAAGATTGCAGAAATATTCAACAATATGGACCTCGACAAGCAGGCAGAACTGCGTGAGTACCTCAGGCTCGTAGGTCAATTCCAGCAACAGCGCAGCAAAGATGCTCGTGCTAACGCTGAGCTGCTTCTTAAAGATGCAGACCAGACTCATTCACAACGCATGGATTTCGCGAATCTTATGCGTCAAGTTCAAATCCCCTCCGGCGGAGTAGCCGAGACACCTCAATAAGAGAGAGTTAATCATGGACCAAACCACCGACATTCAGGCTTCTGAAGAATTAACCCTGCCCGGCAATCATGCAGCGGCATCTGCTGATGGCTTAGTTGTCGATAATGCCAACGACAGCGCAGGTCAGGAAGAAGGCTTTGAGATTGTCCGGAAAGACGATGAGAAACCAAAACAAGACCCGGCAACTAATGCTGAATTTGCCCGTCGCCGCATCGAACGCAAACGCCAGCGTGAGCTTGAGCAGCAGATGGAAGCGGTTAAGCGTGGAGAGTTGCCGGAGCACCTGCGGGTGAACCCTGAGTTACCAAAACAACCAGACCCTAACGATTATCTTTCCGAAGATGCACTGGCTAAGTACGACTATGACCAGAGCCGCGCACTGGCTGCCTTCCAGCAGGCAAACAGTGAATGGCAGATCAAGGCTATGGACGCACGAAGCCAGGCTGTCGCCGAGCAGGGTCGCAAAACTCAGGAGTTCACCCAGCAATCAGCGCAATACGTCGAGGCGGCCCGTAAGCACTACGAGGCAGCGGAAAAGCTCAATATCCCTGACTATCAGGAGAAAGAGGATGCATTCATGCAACTGGTGCCGCCAGCAGTCGGTGCCGACATCATGCGCCTCTTCCCGGAGAAATCCGCCGCTCTCATGTATCACCTTGGTGCTAATCCTGAGAAAACACGCCAGTTGCTGGCGATGGACGGGCAATCCGCGCTGATTGAACTCACTCGACTGTCAGAACGTTTAACTCTCAAGCCTCGAGCCAAGCCTGTTTCAGAAGCCCCGTTACCTGATGAACCCATTCAGGGACATGCTGTTGCTGCAAATATCTCTGCGATTGAAAAGCAGATGGAGGCGGCAGCAAACAAAGGGGATGTAGAGACGTACCGCAAGCTCAAGGCGCAACTGAATAAAGGAATTCGATAATGGCATTAAATGAAGGTCAACTGGTCACGTATGCTCTGGATGAAATCATCGGAACCGTCCAGAACCTGACGCCAATGGCGTCAAAAGTGACAAAATACCCCCCTCCGGCAGAATCCATGCAGCGTTCAAGCAACACCGTGTGGATGCCTGTTGAGCAGGAAGCGCCAACCCAGACTGGCTGGGATTTAACTGGCAACGCAACCGGGATTCTGGAACTCTCCGTGAAGTGCAACATGGGCGATCCGGATAACGATTTCTTCGAGCTTCGTGCAGATGACCTGCGTGATGAGCGTTCTTACCGTCGCCGCATCCAGGCATCCGCCAAAAAACTGGCGAATAACATTGAGTCAGCGATTGCCAAACAGGCAACTGAAATGGGCTCGCTTGTTGTTCACGATACCCGCGCAATTGGTCCATCGACTGGCCTGCCTGGCTGGGATTTTGTGTCTGATGCAGAGCGACTGATGTTCTCCCGTGAGCTAAACCGCGACATGGGCATCAGTTACTTCCTGAACCCTGACGATTACCGCAAAGCAGGCCGCAACCTGGTAGATGGTGACATCTTCGGGCGCGTTCCTGAAGAAGCATATCGAAACGGTACTATTCAGCGTCAGATTGCTGGCTTTGATGAAATTCTTCGCTCACCGAAACTTCCGGCAGTTACCAAGTCAACCGCGACTGGTGTAACTGTTTCTGGTGCGCAGAAGTTTAAGCCGCAGGCATACACCCTTGATACCGATGGTAACAAAGAGAACGTCGACAACCGTGTTGCAACGGTGACCGTATCCTCCACCACCGGATTTAAGCGCGGCGACAAAATCAGCTTCATTGGTGTGAAGTTCCTGTCTCAGATGGCGAAGAATGTGCTGACTGATGACGCGACTTTCTCAATCACCCGTGTGATCGATGGTACTCACATCGAAATCACGCCGAAGCCGATTGCGCTGGATGACGCGTCACTGACAAAAGAAGAGAAGGCTTACGCTAACGTAAACACCTCTCTTGCTGATACCACTCCGGTAAACGTTCTGAACGTGGCAACAACCACCGCTAACGTGTTCTGGGCTGATGACTCAATCCGCCTGCTGTCTCAGCCGATCCCGGTAACCCATGAACTGTTTGCTGGCATGAAAACGTCTTCCTTCAGCATTCCAGGTATTGGTGTTAACGGCATCTTCGCAACGCAGGGTGATATCAACACTCTGTCTGGTAAGTGCCGTATTGCTGTGTGGTATTCAGCATGTGCTGTACGACCAGAGGCAATTGGTGTTGGTCTGCCTAACCAGACCGCGTGATAACCAGAGGGAGCTTCGGCTCCCGTTTTTATCTGGAGACAAGCATGACACACATGATCTTTCGTCATGGCGACATGAAGAAGTGGAAAGGCGTTGGCTACGACTTTGAAATCGTGAAAGCCGAAGAGCTTCAGGAATATCTGGATGCTGGCTGGTTTTCACATCCTGATGACCTTTTGAAGGATGTTGCAGAGCCAGAGCCAGAAGAAAAACAGCGTAAAAAGCCTGGTCGAAAACCTAAGGCGGCAGCAGATGAACCTGACAACGAAGGGTGATTTAGTTCTTGCGGCATTACGTAAGCTCGGTGTTGCATCAAATGCCACGTTAACCGATGTCGAACCGCAGTCTATGGAAGACGGCGTCAACGACCTTGAAATGATGATGGCTGAATGGCTTGGCGGTGATGCGTCACCTGGTATCAACGTTGGCTACATTTTTGCTGATGCAGATGTTGCTCCGGATCCGGGCGATGAGCACGGTTTATCAAATAACGCTATCAATGCCGTCATTTTCAACCTTGCCTGCCGAATTGCTCCAGATTATGCGCTGGAAGCGTCTGCAAAACTTATAACCACTGCCAGATACGGGAAAGAGCGACTCGTCAAACTGTCTGCAATGGACAGGGCAAAAGCAGCTAAATGTAAGTCCGGTTATCCAAACCGTATGCCTGTTGGTAGTGGTAACCAGTTGGCGAAGTGGAATGGTTGGAATTACTTCCACCGAAAGGAACCTTGCGATAACGGGAGCGAATAATGCCTATTCAGCAACTTCCGCTTATGAAAGGTGTCGGCAAAGACTTCCGAAACGCCGACTATATCGACTATCTGCCAGTGAATATGCTGGCTACACCCAAAGAAATCCTGAACAGCAGCGGATATCTTCGCTCATTCCCGGGCATTGCCAAACGTTCTGACGTGAACGGTGTATCTCGCGGCGTCGAGTACAACATGGCGCAGAATGCTGTTTATCGCGTGTGTGGCGGCAAGCTGTACAAAGGAGAAAGTGAAGTCGGTGATGTTGCCGGAAGTGGTCGTGTATCAATGGCGCATGGTCGGACATCACAGGCGGTAGGCGTTAATGGTCAACTGGTCGAGTATCGCTATGATGGCACGGTCAAAACCGTCTCAAACTGGCCTACAGACAGTGGATTCACTCAGTATGAGTTAGGTTCAGTTCGCGACATTACGCGCTTACGTGGGCGTTATGCGTGGTCAAAAGACGGAACTGATTCATGGTTTATCACTGACCTTGAAGACGAATCTCATCCTGACCGTTACAGCGCACAATATCGTGCCGAGTCTCAGCCTGACGGCATCATCGGTATCGGGACATGGCGAGACTTCATCGTCTGCTTTGGTTCATCGACTATTGAATATTTCTCCCTGACTGGCGCAACCACCGTTGGTGCCGCTTTGTATGTTGCACAACCATCGCTGATGGTGCAGAAAGGCATTGCCGGAACTTACTGCAAAACGCCATTCGCTGATTCGTATGCGTTTATCAGCAATCCGGCAACGGGTGCGCCGTCTGTGTATATCATCGACTCCGGTCAGGTGTCACCAATTGCCAGCGCGAGCATTGAGAAAATCCTCCGCTCCTACACTGCTGATGAACTGGCTGATGGTGTGATGGAATCGCTGCGATTTGATGCTCATGAGTTGCTGATTATCCACCTTCCGCGTCACGTCCTCGTGTACGACGCATCTTCAATCGCCAATGGCCCACAATGGTGTGTGCTGAAAACAGGTCTGTATGACGATGTGTACCGCGCTATCGACTTCGTTTACGAAGGCAATCAGATAACGTGCGGCGATAAGCTGGAATCTGTTACCGGGAAACTGCAATTCGATATCAGCAGCCAGTACGACAAGCAACAGGAACACCTGCTGTTTACTCCACTCTTCAAAGCGGATAACGCCAGAGTGTTCGACCTTGAGGTTGAATCGTCAACTGGCGTTGCGCAGTACGCCGACCGCCTTTTTCTCTCTGCAACCACTGACTGCATCAATTACGGGCGTGAGCAGATGATTGAGCAGAATGAACCGTTCGTTTACGACAAGCGTGTTTTGTGGAAGCGAGTAGGGCGCATCAGGAAAAATGTCGGCTTCAAATTGCGCGTTATCACGAAGTCACCTGTCACTCTGTCTGGCGCTCAGATAAGGATTGAGTAATGGCTGATTCGAATCTCAATGTGCCGGTAATCATCCAAGCTACGCGGCTCGATACATCAGTCCTTCCACGCAATATCTTCTCGCAGTCGTATCTGCTTTACGTTATCGCACAGGGCACTGATGTTGGTAACGTGGCTAACAAAGCCAACGAGGCCGGACAGGGCGCTTATGATGCACAGGTCAGGAACGATGAGCAGGATGTGATTCTCGCTGACCATGAGCAGCGAATTTCTGCTGCGGAAGCAACGCTTGTTAATCATGAGGAGCGAATCAGACAGGCAGAATCAACTCTTCAGGACCATGAAACACGAATAGCTCAGAATGAAAGCGATATTTCGTCGCTTGACACAAGAGTTCAGTCGCTGGAGTCGCAGGTTTCAGACCATGAAACGCGCATCGATGCTCTGGAGTATGCAACCACACGCAAGAAGTCAGAGGTTGTTTACTCTGGTGTATCTGTAACCATCCCGACAGCGCCGACCAACCTTGTTAGCCTGCTGAAAACGCTCACACCGTCATCCGGCTCGTTGGCACCATTCTTCGACACCGTTAACAACAAGATGGTTGTGTTCAACGAGAACAAAACCCTGCTCTTCAAGTTGTCGATTGTCGGCACGTGGCCCAGCGGAACCGCCAACAGGTCAATGCAGCTAACCTTTTCCGGCTCTGTTCCTGACACACTGGTCAGCAGTCGTAATGCGGCGACAACAACCGACAACATCCTGTTAGCTACGTTCTTCAGCGTGGATAAAGACGGCTTTCTTGCCACAAATGGCAGTACGTTAACCATTCAGTCGAATGGTGCGGCGTTTACTGCCACAACCATCAAGATAATCGCGGAGCAGTGATGATTACATTCAAACCAACGCGAAACATCGACCTGATAGAAGCAGTCGGAAATCACCCTGACATTATCGCCGGGAGCAACAACGGTGATGGATACGACTACAAACCTGAATGCCGTTACTTTGAGGTGAACGTGCACGGTCAGTTTGGCGGCATTGTTTACTATCAGGAGATTCAGCCGCTGACATTAGATTGCCACGCCATGTACCTGCCAGAGATTCGCGGCTTCAGCAAGGAAATTGGGCTGGCGTTCTGGCGATACATTCTGACTAACACCACCGTTCAGTGCGTAACATCGTTCGCTGCACGCAAATTCCGACACGGTCAGATGTACTGCGCAATGATTGGCCTTAAGCGTGTAGGAACCATCAAGAAATACTTCAAAGGCGTGGATGACGTGACTTTTTACAGCGCCACACGCGAAGAACTAATCGACTTCCTGAATCACGGGAGATAGCCATGTTATATGCATTTAAGCTGGGCAGAAAACTGCGCGGCGAGGAACCTTATTGCCCTGAAAAAGGCGGGAAAGGTGGCAGTTCTGATAAAAGCGCAAAGTATGCAGCAGAAGCCCAGAAGTATGCTGCAGACCTGCAAAATCAGCAGTGGCAGACGATCATGAAAAACCTTGCTCCGTTCACGCCTCTTGCGGAGCAGTATGTTAACCAGCTTCAGAACCTTTCCAGTTTAGAAGGTCAGGGGCAGGCACTTAATCAGTATTACAACTCTAAGCAGTATAAAGACCTTGCAGGGCAGGCGCGTTACCAGAGTCTTGCTGCTGCGGAGGCGACGGGTGGACTTGGTTCGACAGCCACAAGCAATCAACTGGCTACGATCGCGCCGACACTCGGTCAGTCTTGGTTATCAAATCAGATGAGCAATTACAACAATCTGGCAAACGTTGGGCTTGGTGCGCTGCAAGGTCAGGCAAACGCCGGGCAGACGTACGCCAACAACATGAGCAGCATTGCACAGCAAAGCGCAGCTCTTGCCGCTGCTAATGCCAATAAACCATCAAGTCTTCAGACTGCAATTAGCGGTGGCACGTCTGGTGCGATTGCCGGTGCAGGTCTTGCCAGCCTTTTGGGAACATCAACGCCTTGGGGCGCTGGTATTGGTGCTGGTATCGGATTGCTTGGCTCGTTGTTTTAAGGGGGAATCATGGCTACTTGGCAAGGAACAAACGGCGGATTGTTGGCTGGTATCGGCGGCGTCAACTCAAACGCTCCGAGCGTAAATGACATCGGCAATACGCTTCAGCTTATCAGGCAGAACAATGATATTGAGCGTTCAGGCGCTAACAATGTTGGGCTGACTGCTTTGCAAGGTCTTTCAGGTATTGCGGGTGTTTTTCAGCAGGAAAAGCAGGCTCAGCGGCAGAAAGAATTTCAGCAGGCGTACGCTAATGCTTATGCGTCTGGTGATCGCGGTGCTTTGCGTCAGTTGGCTACTCAATATCCAGACCAGATTGAATCCGTTCGTAAAGGCATGGGATTCATTGATGAAGAGCAGCGTAATTCTATCGGCACCTTAGCGGCTGGCGCACGCCTTGCGTCATCGTCTCCAGAAGCAATGCAATCATGGCTGCAAAACAACGCCGGTGAGTTAGCTCGTGTTGGCGTTAATCCTCATGACGTCGCTCAGATGTACCAACAGAACCCGCGGCAGTTCGGCGAATTTGTCGATCACCTGGGGATGAACAGTCTCGGGCCCGAAAAATACTTTGACCTACAGGATAAAATGCAGGGTCGCCAGGTTACCATGCGCGGTCAGGATCTGGATTCGCAAACCGCCGCTCGGAATCAGGCAATCACAATGCGCGGACAAGATATCCAGGCGAATTTAGGTCAGCAGCGCATTAATCTGGACGCAGAAACAAACCGCATTAACAACGAAAATAAGCGCCTTGACCGGATGCTATCAGCAGAAACTAACGACCTGAAGCGCCAGGAAATACAGAGCCGCATAGCAGCCAACAACCAGCAGTTGCAGCAGAAGCAGCAAGCGCTAAATGATGGCTACAAAGACGGCATCAACACCCTCACAACCAGCATGTTCACTCTGAACGATATCGTTAGTTCTCCTTCACTTAAGAGCATTACAGGCTTACGTGGAGTAATCCCCAACGTTCCAGGCTCACAGGCTGCAGACACTCAGGCACGACTTGATACCTTTAAATCACAAGCATACCTGACAGCGGTTCAGGCCATGCGAGGCATGGGCGCACTTTCTGATGCCGAGGGCAAAAAGCTCGACCAGGCTGTTGGTTCGCTGCAGAACTCGCAGAGCGAGGAGTCCTTTCGTCGCAACGCTGGCGTCATCCTGAACACGCTCAACCAGAAGCGTAATGAGGCGGTTGGTAAGTACGTTCAGCAAAACGGTATCAAGCGAGTGGAAGCGCCTCAGGCTTCTATAGATTACCTGAAGCAGCACCCCGAGCTGTCAATCGACTTCATTAATCGCTACGGATATCTTCCATCTTTGGGGCAGTAAATGGCTAATTACCGTGATTTGTTAGAGCAGGCTGGCGCACGTTACGGTGTGCCAGAAGGGTTGATGACTGCACTGGGTGCCAAGGAGTCTTCTTACAACCCTGCCGCAGTAAGCTCCGCCGGGGCTGTAGGATTGACTCAGGTCATGCCTGGGACATGGCGTGATATGGGTTATACCGATGAGCAAATGCAAAACCCCGAATATCAGGCTGACGCTGGCGCGCGCTATCTGGCAAAGATGTACCAGCAGTTTGGTAACTGGCGTGACTCTCTTCAGGCTTATCACGACGGTCCCGGCAACGTTATGAAGGCAAAGCGTGGTGAATATACGCCAGGACCTGAAGGCCGCGGTTACGTTGATGATCGCTTTGCTCAATGGGCTGGTGACCCGGTGACAGACTCAACAGTCGAACAGCGCGCCACCTCTGCAAAGGTACATCCTCAGCAAGACCCTAACAACCCGTTTGCACAACTGGAAGTACAGTCATCCGAACAAGTATCGGCATCAGGTGTGCAGTCAGACCCAAATAATCCATTTGCTCAGATTGAGCAGCAGGCAGCCAGTCAGCAGCCACCTCAACCCGTAAGTTCTGTCGCACCGAAACCTGTTCAGCAACAAACAGTTAATCAGGCCAATAATGCACCAACACGGGAAGAACCATCATTGATGCAACAAGCTGGCGATTGGCTCACTGGTGGTCAAAGTGCAGGGCAAATTGCAGAACAGGCTGGTCGTGGTCTGGTAAACATACCATTTGACGTATTGCAGGGTGGCGCAAGTCTGATTAATGCAATCAGTCAGGGGCTTGGGGGGCCAAAAGTATTGGATGATGTTTATCGTCCAGTAGACAGACCGACAGACCCCTACGCGCAAGCTGGAGAGTCAATAGGCGGTTATCTTGTTCCTGGAGCAGGTGTAGCTGGAAACATGGTCATTGGTTCTCTCGCTGACGCGGCGAATCAACGGGGTGATTTTGCCGAAAATGCCGCTATTAATGCCGGACTTAGCATTGCTACGCATGGCCTGATAAATGGCGTTACCCGTGGTGTTCGTGGTGCATCAAATATAATTAGTGGCAATAAAACATCTGCACAGAGAGCGACCACTGCGCCAACAGAAACATCACCATTCTCCGGTGATGCCGCTGCAGCAACAAATCCTGCGGTTCATGCCGCAGAGGCAAGAGTAGCACAAGGTGTACCAATGACGCCTGCGACGAAGAACCCAGAGGAAGTCGTTCGCACAGTAGCAGCACAAAAAAGGCCAAATCTCGCTTCATCGCTTGATGAACTAGATATCAATCCTCAGGCTGAAGTTCTGGAGTCTGCTGAAAGGCTTAATGTTGATTCATTACTCCCTTCACACTTTTCCGGGAACGAGCAATACAAGGCAGTTGAGCAAGCAATCAAGTCCCGTGCGGGTTCTGCTCTACAGGTGCAGGAAAATGAAGCAATCAGGCAGCTAGCACAGGGCGCGGGTGAGATAATTGATCGCGTTTCCGGTGCAAAAGATGCTCTTGGTATGAGCGACAAGTTTATTGATACGGTCAATGGAAGAATGTCTGCGCTGATGAAACGAAGCGACCAGCTTTATCGCAATGTTGAAAAGGCGATGCCTGCAGGTGCAAAAATTGATGCGCCATCAACAAGGTCAATGCTCAAACAGGTGGCAGAAGATCTTGGCGGGATGAAAAACCTTGACCCTATTGAAAAGAGAGTTGAGGTAGCCTGAGTTTAACGGACACTCCTTCCTGAAATAGAATGGCATCAGAAGGAGCTAATAATGAGCAGAAAAACCCAACGTGAACCGCCCCGGGAATCCTGGAGACTAAACTTCCTGAGAAAGAGGTAAACAGGATGACTAAAAATACTCGTTTTTCCCCCGAAGTCCGTCAACGGGCAGTCCGTATGGTTCTGGAAAGTCAGGGCGAATATGACTCACAATGGGCGACAATTTGTTCCATTGCCCCAAAGATTGGCTGTACGCCGGAGACTCTGCGTGTCTGGGGTCGCCAGCATGAGCGGGATACCGGGGGCGGTGATGGAGGGCTCACCACCGCTGAACGTCAGCGTCTGAAAGAGCTGGAGCGTGAAAATCGTGAACTGCGCCGCAGTAACGATATCCTTCGCCAGGCTTCCGCTTATTTTGCGAAGGCGGAGTTCGACCGCCTCTGGAAAAAATGATGCCACTGCTGGATAAGCTGCGTGAGCAGTACGGGGGCGGACCGCTATGCAGCGAACTGCATATTGCCCCGTCAACGTATTACCACTGTCAGCAACAGCGACATCATCCGGATAAACGCAGTGCCCGTGCGCAGCGCGATGACTGGCTGAAGAAAGAGATACAGCGCGTATACGATGAAAATCACAAGGTATACGGTGTAAAGTCTGGCGTCAGTTGTTACGGGAATGTATCAGAGTGGCCAGATGCACTGTGGCACGTCTCATGGCGGTTATGGGACTTGCCGGTGTTCTCCGGGGTAAAAAGGTCCGTACGACCATCAGCCGGAAAGCCGTTGCCGCAGGCGACCGCGTAAACCGTCAGTTCGTGGCAGAACGACCTGACCAGCTGTGGGTGGCTGATTTTACTTACGTCAGCACATGGCGGGGCTTCGTCTATGTGGCGTTCATCATTGATGTGTTTGCCGGATACATCGTGGGGTGGCGGGTCTCATCGTCCATGGAAACGACATTCGTGCTGGATGCACTGGAGCAGGCGTTATGGGCCCGTCGACCGTCCGGCACGGTCCATCACAGTGATAAAGGTTCTCAGTATGTATCGCTGGCCTACACACAGCGGCTTAAGGAAGCCGGATTACTGGCATCAACAGGAAGTACAGGCGACTCGTATGACAACGCGATGGCGGAGAGCATCAATGGTCTTTACAAAGCGGAGGTAATACACCGTAAGAGCTGGAAAAACCGTGCAGAAGTGGAACTGGCCACACTAACGTGGGTGGACTGGTATAACAATCGACGATTGCAGGAAAGGCTGGGCCACATCCCTCCGGCAGAAGCAGAAAAAGCTTATTATGCTTCCATCGGAAACGATGATCTGGCAGCCTGAGTTCACAGATAAAACACTCTCCAGGAAACCCGGGGCGGTTCAATCAAGTATTTAGGTGGCTTTCTTAGCAGGCACTCATAAACTTATTACGATTACTCCCTTTTCAGAAGATCTTGTCGGTTGCTCGATTATTACATTCGCGATCTTTTGCTGCTGTGGCGTCAAACTTTTTTGCCAGGCAGACTTGCCGGTTCTTTAGGCAATCACTCATGTAGGTTATGCATCCCCTTTCAACGCCTGCGCCGTCGCCTGCTGATTACAGGAGGTCATACGCTGTTGTTGTGGGGTTAAGTTCTCTGGCAGCGCCGACAGTGGTTAAAAAAAACCAGACCAAAAAGCAAGGTAACCAGTAATGTTATTTTCATAGCACCATCCCTTCATGTTTTAACCACGGCGTTCGTGCCCGTGAATTCCCTGCGATTAAGTCTGGTTGCTAACAGCAAAAACCACCGGCAGCGAAAATTCACTGCCGGGCGCGGTTTTATTTTTCAGCCCCAGGGCCGGCTTTCATGGTGTAGAAGAGATTGGTCCGGCTGGTCAGTCCAGCAACATTGGCGGCATGCGGGCCATACGCCTAAGACCAACTGACTGCCTGTATGTTCTTGTGATTTCTTTACAGTTCCCGTAACTCATCACCATCACTGCGCCATCTTTGGGATTTAGCGCCTTGGTGAGGCCCGGAGCTTTGGTATCCGGCGCGCAAGATCTGGCTCGGCGTGGGCGTGATCAGCGGTGACTATGACCAGCGTGTTACCCTCCTTTAGCGAATTCCAGCGCCCTGTTGACGGCTTCATCAGTATTGACCGTCTCGCCAATTCGCCCACAAGGATTCGCAGCATGATCCTGTTTATCGATTGACGCACCTTCAACTTGCAGGAAAAAGCCTTTCTCATTTTACTAACAATTCAATGGCTTTGTCGGTCATCTGCGCCAGGGTTGGTACACTGTCATTACGTTGCGGATTAGGCGTACAGGCGACTGCGGCTTATCGATATTGCCATGGTACGTTGCTTTCGGTCCTAGCCAGCGCACTGGCAGATCGCCGTCAGCAAACAGGCCAAGCAGGGGTTTTTGCTGATTCGCTTCCGTCACCGCATTTAGCGAGGCGGCATCGTTCACCAACTGATAACCACGTGCCTGCGCCCGTTCACGCAGCGTTTTTCCCTGCCATTCACCGGCGAATTTGCTGTTTCAGCAAATGTTTTTGCGCCACCGCCAAGCGTAATGTTGCACGAGCGTTAAGCAGCTGTTTGTAATTGTTCTCCTTTTTCCGAGCGTTACCCGGACATTTTTCACCGGTCGCGCTCGGACCTTGTAGCATTTGCGCCAGGTCACATGCGCCACCAGCGCAGCGGGCGTGGGCATCCGCAACTTTGCGGGTACGTTGCCCCGGTCGCCAGACCTGGCTCTTCGCGATTTCCAGAATCGTTGGTGATCTTTTCTGCAATATCGACGCCGAGCGCCGTTATAGGTTTTGACACCGGTTGACCAGGCGGTTGCTGATGCAGCCGAGTCGGTGACGTAGTCCGGTTTGCCGGTTTTTTTATTCAGCGCATAGTGAAGTGTATTGCCCGGTAAGCGGTAAGGCATCGAGGCCGTCAAAAAAGCCGCCCGCACCTTCGGCATAATTACGTGCGGTAGTAATTTCCGAGTCCCCATCCCATCGCCAATCAGCAAAATAATATTTTTGAGGTTTATCGCTAAGAGAATCACGCAGAGCGGCGGTCTGATCACCCGTTAAGCGGCGAGCACCGCCTGGTGAAGCAACATCGCCTGAGCAGCCCGGTTTTCCAAACAGGCATTTCTGGTGTCCGGGCTTTTGTCACAGGGGTAAACAGTAACGAAGAGTGCCAGTGCAATAGTGCTTTGTTTCACTTTATTTTCTCCATGTACAAATACATTAAAAAATAAAAACAAAGCCACTATAAGTCTCGGCCGCGACAACTTTATGACAGCTGTTGAAAGAGATTAACTCTTTACTGACGAGGATGCTTCAGGGTCTCTTTACGTAATCGCGCAGCAGCTCCGTATCGTCGTCAGGAATGCTGGCATCGGGCTTTACCTTGTACAGCGCCCCCTCTACCCATCAATCAACCGCCGTCGTGATTTTGCGCCATATTGCGAAGCATTGCAGTGACGAGCATCCCTCCGTAGCTCTCACCTGCGCACACAGTTCTTTCGACTTTTCTTTGGCAAGCTTAAATAACAACTGAGCAATCAGATTTTTCATGTCTGTATTTCCTTATCCAAAGTATGGAGAAGTTAACATTATGTTTCACAACTTCATAGTGTCTGGAAGCAATCATTTTATGACAAAGGAAATACTTTGCGCAATATTTTTTGTTTGATTACCAGCGAAACGTTTCTCTATTTAAATAACTACCCACACAAAATATAGGCTTTTAATTATGGACCTTTATTATAAATTAAGCTTATGAAAATATTCTTTGTTAAACTATAATTAGAGAAAAAAACTCACCGCATTGCCATTAAGCGGCTAATAATTAGCTTCCGCTTCATTTATTTTTGTGATCTTGCGCACATCTTTGAGATAACGCACTTCTTCACCAGTACGTTGCACGCTTTGTCAGTATAAGATTGCAACAATCTTTCAGAAGGCCTGCGAATCCCCCGTTTTGTCGTGGTAATGTATGCACTTTGCGTTAGACGGGTATAGGTTTTTAGATGGAGACTTGCGGGTAGGAATCGTTTTTCTGGTGGTAAATCAGCGGGAACATGCAAGTGTCTGGCAATCGGCAAAAAACATTGTCGATGCCAGATCCAGAAGTTGCTTCGAGTCGTGCTGCTGGGCATTGATAAACAAGGGCAATGGGACGTCAGCGATGCCAGCAATTATCTGTAAATGCAGACCATCCTGCCCATATTGCGTTGCGCCCTTCGGCGACTAGCCTTGCGCAGGTGCCAGGTAAACATGAGCATCAAGCTATCGACGCGCAAACGGTAGCCGTTGCCGACGGTGGATGTGATTTTCCCGATCGTCCACGGTACGCTGGCGAAGATGGTTCCTTGCAGGGAATGCTGCGGGTCGCCAATTTACTGTTTGTAGGTTCTGAATGTTCTGGCTCTCAGCAGCCTGTATGGTATAAAGATGTCACCAAACGTCTGCTACGTGATGCCGGCTCAACATCTGCCATCCATTACCCTGATGCGCGCTAATCGTCACAAGATCAAGTTTTGCCAAGTGGAGTCAAAACTGCGTTACCACCGTTTGTAAAACCGGCTAATCAGGGCTCTTCTGTCGGGTCAGCAAGTAACCAGTGAAGAACAGTACGCAATTGCCGTCGATTCGGCGTTCCCAGTTCGATCATAAAGTGATCCGCTTGAGTAAAGGGATCAAGGCTTGTGAGATTCAATGCGCAGTTCTGGGCAACGACAATCCGCAAGCCAGCACCTGCTGCGGTACCGCACTATGAGCGATTTCTACGCCCTACGACACCAAGTACATTGACGAAGATGGCGCGCAAAGTGGGCAGTTGCAAGCCATTGCACCAGAGATTAACGATATTTGGTGATCGCCGTTCAGGCTTATCAGACGTTGGGATGCGCAGGCATGGCGCGTGTAGACGTGTTTTTAACCCCAGAGAACGAAGCGGTGCATCCCAACGAGATCAACACACTGCTCTGTTGCACCAACATCAGTATGTATCCAAGCTGTGGCAAGCGAGCGGTCTGGGTTACACCTATTTGATCACACGTTTGATCGAGCTGGCGCTGGAGCGTCACGCTGCGGATAACGCATCAAAACCACAATGTAATATTTTAACGCCCTATAATAATTCTTATTGGGCGTTTTAGTTTCTTCATCGCGACGACGAATAATCAACCCGCCAGCCAGAAACTAATCACCACGTCACCAGACCGACGGCATAGGTCTGCCAACCTTTTGCTTCAAATCCCATACCGTCATCCATTAAGAATGAATATAAGGCCAATGGCGAACGCATAGTAGTGCCAGTCATGCGGATTTTTACAGGCAGATTCATGGCAGCTCCTGTTTAGAAACAACATCCTTGCACTCGTAACAACCGTCTGTGGTGTAGACAACATTTTCGTAATTGTTAATAAATCGCGTTAAAAAGGTCGCGATTTTGTGACTCACAACCAAGTACTTTACGCTTCGGCAATATTCCCAACACTAATTTACGATGATTCTGATATTGACAATCTAAATGACCTGTCAGACTTGCCATAAGCCGCTGGTATCACACCAGAAGAGAAGCAGATGACTTCCGGAGGTTTTTATGCCGATTTTACCTGTCAAAATCGCTGTTTAGCGGAAATATCGCAATGCCTCTTCAACGCCTGGCAAATATTGCCTATGCGTTGTTTGTGCTGTTTTGCTTTTGGGCTGGGGCGCAATTGCTGACCTGTTAGTGCATGCGCCCGGCGTCTATGAGCGTTTAATGCAGGTCCAGGAACAGGTTGCCAACGGGTGGAAATCGGTTTAGGTGTCTGTACCATTTTCGGGCTGATCCCGTTTTTAGTAGGCTGCCTCATTTTTGCAGTGGTGGCGCTATGGGCCTGCACTGGCGCATCGCCGCCAGTAAGATTTACCATTGCCAGATACGGCGGACGCCTTATCTGGCATGACATTCCTGTTCGATTACTGTTTCAGACAACGTGCCCGCCGTTCGTCTACGCGCTTCGCAAACCAGGCCGTAGTCAGGTTGCGGGTGATTTTCGGGCTTTCCAGTTGAATGCCAGGAACATTTCGCGGGTAGTGATTTACCCGTTTTCGCTTCGGCAAGTTGATAAACTTTCTTGTACAGCGCCGTCTCCTCAAAAAGAGAAGCGTCACCTTTCTCTAACTGACGGCGAATTTCGCTGTCGCTCATCCCCAGTTTCTCCTGCCAGTTTGCGCGTTGCCAGTTCGGTTTTCCCGGGTTCTTTACTGTCGTAACGAATTTAATCACTGTCCAGTGCCAGCTTCACGCCGCTGGCCTTACTGACTGCGTCTTGAATGTCGCCGCATTACGGCTCGGCGTACTAGCCAGCGTTAAAATCAGCAAAGCGGTATATCGGTGCGCTATAGCTGGCGGGAGATCAGTAAATGGTAAAGTACCAAACCACAACCCGCCGCGGCGACGAAGACTTCCTGACGAACTGTACCGTCCATTTTCCACGGATACCCTTTGGTACGCCGTTCGGCAAAAGCAATGCTGACCTGCATCGGCCCACCGGTGCGCACCGGATTAAGCGAACCAAACAGCGTCTGCCCATTGGTACCATGCTGATTAGATTGTCAAAATTGCGCTCAATTGCTTTTGTACGCACCGAATTAACCGTTCGCTATAACTTTTGCCGTTTGGCGATTTGATTTTTAGCGCGGTATGAACCAGAAAAGCAGGAATGTGCATCCGTTCAGACCACGGTCAATCTCTTGCCAGGCGATTCTGCTCAAGCCCGGAACGGCCGGATCTGCCTGATAATTTGACTCCGCCGCGCCACCGCCAGCACCGAGAGAACGTTTTCCAGCGTCGTGCCAGCCCCTCACTTTCCAAGGTGGTGGCGAGATTTTTCGCCCAGGCATCGCGGTCTTCACGCTCGCAGGCATCTTCTGCCGCACGACGCTCGCCACATCTATCGCTCTTTCGCCCTTTTTAACGGTTGCGGAGCCTGACGACCACACCCCGCTAAAACCAGAACCGCCAACAATGACAGTGAAGATAGAGGATTGACGCGTGACATCACTCTCCTTTTTAGCTCAAGGTATGGGTTACTTCCTGAATTTTGTCACCATCCAGTCTTCATGTTCAAAGCTGCGAGACGTTTGTAGATAGACATCAACTAACCAGTGTGGTCCATGAGTTAATCAGGTACTGGAAAGCACCGGACTTGCACCAAAAACGTTGCAATCTGGTCATTCAGGGTGAAGGTAATTGACGGCAACAATTGACGGAAACAGCAAGAGAAACCGAAAACGTTATCGACCTGCAAATAGAGAATGCGGGTGATGTTGAAGGTACATATAGTGAAAATAGAGGCGGAATAAGTTTTCGGCACGGCGCTAAACAGCTCGCGTACCTGTAGGCCGGCGTCGCACGCGTGGCATCGTCTTCACCATAAACCAGCTCTTTACGGTAGGCGGCCTCTACTCGCTGGTTTTTAAACTCAGCCCCTGCAGTTGATCCCTACCACTGCCAGCAATCCGGTCCCCATCAGCTGACGAGACGATAGCGGCAATCACCAGACCATACGGAAATGTGCCCGATAAATCGGCAGCTCCGGCAGACGGCGTGGAGAGCGTTACCAGCACCGGCAGGGAAGGCGATCAACGTCATGATGGCGTCGATAAAACTCACGCCCAGTTCTCCAGCGTTGAAGCAAAACGCATGGTGTCTTCCTGCACACGCTGTGCGGCACCTTCGATATGACGCAGTTGTTGCCAGTTCGCCATGTAATATTCGTTCATCGCCGTACGCCAGCGGAACACGTAGTGACTGACAAAGAAGTTGTTCAGTACACTGATCACCACCGCGATCAGCGCAATCCCCAGAAAGACGCCCACTTCGCGGTAAAATTGTTCGATAGTGACTTTATGCGGCGAACTTAGCGCGGTTTGAATCAGATCATAGAACGGCGCATACCAGGCGTTGACGGCGACCCCGACTTCCACCAAAAACCAAGTGACGAAGATAATCAGCGCAGTACCGAGTATTGACCAGTATTGCCAACGGTGCGGGCTGTAGATAAACCAGAAAAATGCAAAAAGTCCTACGCAAACAATGTAGTAAGCGTAAAAAATCAGGAAATCCAACGACCAGAAACGCGCGGCGCTAATCGGGATCTGCCCGGAAGCGCCGGTGATACGTGCCACCCAGTCACCCCCACCGGCTTGCCAGAAGATAACGGCAATCAATGCCCAAACAAAGGCCGAGAGAAAAAACGTTCCCGGCTTTGGGAAAAAAGACTTAAACATATGCACTCCTGCTAACTTCTTATCGTTTTAACAACTGCTGTGTATTAACCGCATGACCGCTACAAAGCGTCAGCCAAATGAAACCGCCCATTGTGACCCATAGCAAGGCGCTTAGTTCGCCAGCCTGACCATAAGAATTGTTTCGACGGATTTCACAAACCAAAGATTGTTTACATAAGCGGATTAACACGCGCAGGATCACAAATGCAGGCATTGGTGAGCAGGAAAAAGATCGTGTTTACGCGCCGTTACGTTTTTAACACTATTATTGCACTAATTCGCCCTTTGCAATCCATCAATGAGTAGTATAAATACGCTCAGTTACCTTCATTCAATCTATGGACACCACCGTTGAAACGTAGTCTGCTTTTTTCTGCCGTGCTGTGTGCGGCGTCATTGACCTCCGTCCATGCGGCGCAGCCGATCACTGAACCGGAGTTTGCCTCTGATATTGTCGATCGTTATGCCGATCATATTTTTTACGGCAGCGGTGCCACGGGGATGGCGCTGGTTGTTATCGACGGTAACCAGCGCGTCTTTCGTAGTTATGGTGAAACGCGACCTGGTAATAACGTTCGCCCGCAGCTGGATTCGGTCGTGCGTATTGCTTCCCTCACCAAACTAATGACCAGTGAAATGCTGGTGAAATTGCTCGACCAGGGGACCGTAAAGTTAAACGATCCGCTAAGTAAATATGCTCCGCCAGGCGCACGCGTGCCGACCTACAATGGGACGCCCATTACCCTAGTGAATCTGGCAACCCATACCAGCGCCCTGCCCCGTGAACAGCCCGGTGGCGCGGCACATCGTCCGGTGTTTGTCTGGCCAACGCGCGAGCAACGCTGGAAATACCTTTCTACGGCGAAGCTGAAAGCCGCGCCAGGCAGTCAGGCGGCGTACTCTAACCTTGCGTTCGACCTGCTGGCAGATGCACTGGCGAATGCGTCCGGCAAGCCTTATACCCAGTTGTTTGAAGAGCAGATTACCCATCCATTGGGGATGAAAGACACCACCTACACCCCCTCACCGGATCAGTGCCGCCGTTTAATGGTTGCTGAGCGCGGTGCCAGTCCGTGCAATAACACGCTGGCGGCAATTGGCAGCGGCGGCGTCTATTCCACGCCTGGCGATATGATGCGCTGGATGCAGCAGTATTTGTCATCTGATTTTTATCAGCGCAGTAACCAGGCAGATCGCATGCAGACGTTGATTTATCAGCGCGCGCAGTTTACGAAAGTGATTGGCATGGATGTCCCCGGCAAAGCGGATGCGCTTGGTTTAGGCTGGGTATATATGGCCCCGAAAGAGGGTCGTCCGAGGATTATTCAGAAGACAGGCGGTGGTGGCGGTTTCATTACCTATATGGCGATGATCCCGCAGAAGAATATTGGCGCGTTTGTGGTGGTCACTCGTTCGCCGTTGACGCGCTTTAAAAATATGAGCGATGGCATCAATGATCTGGTGACCGAGCTAAGCGGGAATAAACCGTTGGTTATCCCCGCATCCTGATTAATACTCTGAAGGCAAACGGTTGATAGCGACCAGTTTGCCTTTATTCATTTCGATATAGCCGCCTTTACGCAAAGCAGCGAGAACTTCTGCGACGACAGAACGCGATATGCGTGTACGTTGATGGATATAATTCATCACACCAATACGTGATCGCAATTCTTCATTCCAGTCAATCATTGATAATAATGTTGCGCGGGTTTGTTTGGCTGGTAGATGATATCCCGTACAATTTCCTTCTGATATTAATTTGTATGGTATATCGTTTTTCATTAAACCATCAGCCAGCCCCATAATATAAGGAGCCTGGGTAATACCGATAAGTACGTTTTCTTCTCTACGCAGAGAGATAACTCCTTCTAAAATAACGAAAGTATCTTCGTTATTGACATCACTGGAAAATATAACTTGCTTTTCATTATTAAACTCGAAGCGCGTACCGTATCTGGACAAACATTTATCGAGCTTACCAAATTCCTGAAGAGGTTTAACTACAGATAACATTTGCGCGTCCTTTGCAGTAATGCCCGTCAAATCCTTGACGGGCATTATTTAGATTAAATTACCAGTATTTCTTCGGAGTGAAGAATATTACCAAGTATATTTAACACCCACGTTCGCGGACCAGTCTTGATCTACGTCACCACCACCGAGGTAGTTAGCATCGGTATAGGCGCTGAAGTTCTTGGTGAAGCTGAACTGAGTACCCAGACCAACACGTACCGCAGACCCTTCAGTACCGTTATCGATGGAATCACCGTTCACATCGTTATCGTTGTTAGAGTCGTCGTAGACGTAAGCCAGTTTGAAGTACGGAGTCAGAGCCTGATCTTCGCTGTAGGTGAAGGTATAACCTGCATCTACACCCAGTTCATAACGCATGCTGTCGTAAGGCTGACCGTCAACTTTCATGTCGTTGCTCAGCTGGTAGTCATCACCAGACTGGAACAGACCAGAAATGCTGCCGTAAGGAGTCACGTAACCAGCATCACCCAGTTTGAAGTCGTAACCGGTTTTCAAACCGAAGCCCCAAGCGTCGGAGTTGGTGCTACCGTCAACGTAAGTACCGTTGCTCATGGTTGCAGACAGGTCGTTGTTGAAGTGAGAGTAGCTCAAGCTATGAATCGCCACGGATAATCTAGACACTTCCGAGCCGTTGATAATACTGGTTTTCATATTCTGTCGGTGACATCTGTTCGCTAGAACCATGCCGACGCTTACTGTTATAAAACATTTCGATGTAATCAAAAATATCACTGCGGGCTTCTTCCCGCGTTCCGTAGATCTTTTTCTTTATCCGTTCACGTTTCAACAACTGGAAAAAACTTTCTGCAACCGCATTATCATGGCAGTTACCGCGACGGCTCATGCTACCCTCCAGGCCGTGTGATTTCAGGAACGACTGCCACTCATGGCTTGTGTACTGACTGCCCTGATCCGAATGAACCAGCACCTGTTTTTCGGGATTACGCCGCCATACAGCCATCAGCAGTGCGTTCAGGACAATGTCCTTTGTCATCCGGGATTGCATGGACCAGCCGATAATTTTGCGTGAGAACAGATCAACAACAACGGCAAGATACAGCCAGCCTTCGTGGGTCCTGATGTAGGTTATGTCCGTTACCCAACGCTCATCAGGAGCATCCGGATTGAACTGTCGCTGGAGCCTGTTGGGTGACACGATACTGGCCTCGCCTTTACGTGCCCGCGGGCTTCGGTATCCGACCTGAGCCTTTATTCCGACACGTTTCATCAGTCTCCAGACTCTGTTTACTCCGCACTGTTGTCCGCTGTCACGCAGATCCAGATGGATTTTGCGATAACCATAGACGCATCCCGATTCCAGCCAGAACTGTTTAATCTGTCCTGTCAGTCTCAGGTCTGCCTGATGGCGTTGTGAATGCGGCTGCTGAAGCCAGGCGTAAAAACCACTGGGATGAACATCCAGCACCCGACAGAGCAGGCGAACAGGCCAGCAACAGGAGTTGTCACGGATAAAGGCGTACCTCAGTCGGACAGCTTTGCGAAGTACGCCGCGGCTTTTTTTAATATGTCCCGTTCGTCGGTAACCCGTTTCAGCTCTTTCTGGAGACGGCGGATCTCGGCCTGAGCATCTGACTGTTCTTTATTAGTGGAAGAATCCGGACCGTACTTCTTTATCCAGGCATAAAGGCTGTGGGTTGAGGTGTACTGGCAATAGCGGACACTACCATTTGTTCTTTTTTTAAGCAGCCATCTGATGATATTTTTCCCTGAAGGCTGCCGGGGAGATATTCCCCAGACGAGAGTGACGACGCTGACGATTGTAGAAAATCTCAATGTATTCCCGTATTACTGAGATGGCTTCATCCCGGTTATTAAAACGATAGTGGCTCAGGCTCTCATTTTTCAGCGTTCCCCAGAAGCTTTCCATCGGAGCGTTGTCGTAACAGTTACCTTTACGCGACATTGATGTTTTCAGACCAGACTGCTCCTGTATGACCCGGTAATCGTATGCGCAGTACTGTGAACCTCGATCAGAGTGGTGGATTAGCCCGGCAGGTGGGCGCTGGCTCCTGAGCGCCATAAACAGGGCTTTACCTGTCAGCTCTTTTGTCATGCGCTCTCCCATGGCGTAGCCGACAATTTCACACGTATAAACATCTTTGATGCCAGCGAGGTACAACCATCCCTCCTGTGTGGCAACATACGTCAGGTCCGCCACCCAGACCTGATTTGGTGCTGTAGGAGCGAACGTCTGGTTCAGCAGATTTGGCGCAACTGGCAGATTGTGGTTCGGGTTCGTAGTCGCTCTGAACTTGCGTTTCTGCTTACAGCGTAGCCTCAGCTCCTTACGAAGACATGCCAGTCGGTCACGACCAACGATGATGCCATTCTCTGCCAGCTCCGTCTGGAGCCGCCGGGTTCCATATGTTTCGCGAGTGCGGATATGTGCCACCTTAATCTCCAGTTTTAGCCGCTCATCACTTTGTTTTCTGTCTGAGGGTTCATGCTGTACCCAGTTGTAATAACCGCTCCTGGATACACCAAATACCTGACACATCGCTTCAATGGGAAATTGTTGTCGCCATTGTTCGATTAACGCGTATTTTTCAGCGACTCCTGTGCAAAATACGCTGTTGCTTTTTTTAATATATCGCGCTCAAGGCGAGCTTCATTTAACGCCTTACGCAGTTGCAGAATTTCAGATTCCAGTTCAGCCACCGTGCGGGAACCAGGAGTACCGAGCCCTTTTCTGGCGGCGGTAACCCATTGTCCTAAAGTGCCTTCAGGAAGAGATAATCGGGAAGCGCCTTCACTGATCGAAAGTTGATTTTCAAGAACCGTTCTGACAGCTTCGGCTTTGAACTCTTTAGAGTAACGTTGGGTTTTTCTGCTCATTATTAGCTCCTTCTGATGCCATTCTATTTCAGGAAGGAGTGTCCGTTAAACTCAGGCTACCTCAGGTGGTGATATCGAGACGTGTTGCAACGCTGGCAACAGAATAACCGCGATCAACAACCTGTTTGACTGCTTCAGTTTTAAACTCTTCGGGATAACGCTTACCGCTCATGGGCACCTCTCTTTAAGCCATCTTAAATGACTCTGAGGTGTCTGTTAAACCCGTGGCGATTCAGGTCTGCATAGCATTATCAACATTCGGATGTGCAACTACAGCTAATGCAACATCATCCCAGCTTGCAATAGTGCTATCAGCAACACCATCTCCGTCAGTATCTACGGTGACAAAGTTAGATTTACCACTATAATCGCTGGCATTACCTGTATTACCGAACCAACCAGTAGTACCTTCATCAGTCCATGAACCAGAGGTTACGGTAGAATCTTTAACAGTGATGGTGTTATTAAACACTTCGCTGCTGTTTACGCCAGTGCTGACAGTGTTGTCGTCAATATCTTCCCACTCATAACCCTGAGTCAACGTAATACCCGCAACGTGAGAGTTATTAGTGATGGACAGATCAACTTCCTGATCCAGAGTAATAGCCGTACCAATGTTGTAAACGTCTACAACATGAGTATCAGCGGCATTATTGTAAGTGCCGTTATATGTGTAGTGTTCGTAGTTGTCGTCGATCGTTGAATTATCAACAGTCAGCGCCAGACGGTCATGGTAGTAATCATCCGCACGATCAGCACAATCAGTGGATTTGCCCCTATATTTCCAGACATCTGTTATCACTTAACCCATTACAAGCCCGCTGCCGCAGATATTCCCGTGGCGAGCGATAACCCAGCGCACTATGCGGATGCCATTCGTTATAATGCTCGAACGCCTCTGCAAGGTTCTTTGCTGCCGTTAACCCGTCTGGTTTGGGCATGATACTGATGTAGTCACGCTTTATCGTTTTCACGAAGCTCTCTGCTATTCCGTTACTCTCCGGACTCCGCACCGCCGTGTTCTTCGGTTCAAGTCCCAACATCCGGGCGAACTGGCGTGTTTCATTAGCCCGGTAGCATGAACCATTATCCGTCAGCCACTCCACTGGAGACGACGGAAGATCGTTGCCGAAGCGGCGTTCCACCGCTCCCAGCATGACATCCTGTACTGTTTCACTGTTGAAGCCGCCGGTAGTCACCGCCCAGTGCAGTGCCTCACGATCACAGCAGTCCAGCGCGAACGTGACACGCAGTCTCTCTCCGTTATCACAGCAGAACTCGAACCCGTCAGAGCACCATCGCTGATTGCTTTCTTTCACGGCCACTCTGCCTGTATGTGCCCGTTTCGATGGCGGTACAGCAGGTTTTCGCTCAAGCAACAGCGCATTCTGGCGCATGAGCCGGTAAACACGTTTGGCATTGATCGCAGGCATACCATCAAGTTCTGCCTGTCTGCGAAGCAGCGCCCATACCCGACGATAACCATACGTGGGCAGCTCTCCGATAACATGGTGTATACGGAGAAGCACATCCGTATCATCAGTGTGACGACTGCGGCGGCCATCCATCCAGTCATCGGTTCGTCTGAGAATGACGTGCAACTGCGCACGCGATACCCGGAGACAACGGCTGACTAAGCTTACTCCCCATCCCCGGGCAATAAGGGCGCGTGCGCTATCCACTTTTTTGCCCGTCCATATTCAACGGCTTCTTTGAGGAGTTCATTTTCCATCGTTTTCTTGCCGAGCAGGCGCTGGAGTTCTTTAATCTGCTTCATGGCGGCAGCAAGTTCAGAGGCAGGAACAACCTGTTCTCCGGCGGCCACAGCAGTAAGACTTCCTTCCTGGTATTGCTTACGCCAGAGAAATAACTGGCTGGCTGCTACACCATGTTGCCGGGCAACGAGGGAGACCGTCATCCCCGGTTCAAAGCTCTGCTGAACAATTGCGATCTTTTCCTGTGTGGTACGCCGTCTGCGTTTCTCCGGCCCTAAGACATCAATCATCTGTTCTCCAATGACTAGTCTAAAAACTAGTATTAAGACTATCACTTAAATAAGTGATACTGGTTGTCGGTAATGCTGCCAACTTACTGATTTAGTGTATGATGGTGATTTTAAGGTGCTTGCGTGGCTTCCATTTCCATCAGATGTCCTTCCTGCTCCGCTACTGAAGGCGTGGTGCGTAACGGCAAAAGCACTGCCGGACATCAGCGCTATCTCTGCTCTCATTGCCGTAAAACATGGCAACTACAGTTCACTTACACCGCCTCTCAGCCCGGTACGCACCAGAAAATCATTGATATGGCCATGAATGGCGTCGGATGTCGCGCCAGTGCACGCATTATGGGCGTTGGCCTCAACACGGTTTTACGTCACTTAAAAAACTCAGGCCGCAGTCGGTAACCTCGCGCATACAACCGGGCAGTGATGTGATTGTCTGCGCTGAAATGGACGAACATTGGGGCTACGTCGGTGCTAAATCACGTCAGCGCTGGCTGTTTTACGCGTATGACAGGATACGGAGGACGGTTGTGGCGCACGTCTTCGGTGAACGCACTCTGGCCACACTGGAGCGTCTTCTGAGCCTGCTGTCGGCCTTTGAGGTCGTGGTATGGATGACGGATGGCTGGCCGCTGTATGAATCACGCCTGAAGGGAAAGCTGCACGTTATCAGCAAGCGTTACACTCAGCGCATTGAGCGACATAATCTGAATCTGAGACAACATCTGGCAAGGCTGGTACGGAAGTCACTGTCGTTCTCAAAATCGGTGGAGCTGCATGACAAGGTCATCGGGCATTATCTGAACATAAAACACTATCAGTAAGTTGGAGTCATTACCCTGGTTGTCTGGAGATTCAGGGGGCCAGTCTAATCAGTTGTCATGCACTCGGAATAAATCATACCGTGAATAGTGCTGTTTTTGATTGTCAGACTATTGGCGTTGGTATTGGTAGAAATACCGTCGTCCAGATAGTAGGTGAGAATCACGCCGTTAACAGTAGCGTTATTAATGACCGGGTAGATAGCCGTTGTAATAACTATCAGCGGCATAGTTGTTCCAGCCTACATAACCATCATAGTAAACGTCATCAGCATAGGTGGCGTCGTTGTAGTGATGGAAAGTATTGTAAGTTTGACCAGAAATATCGTTGGTCGCTGGTTCACCTGTTGAGAGGTGATAGCCAGAGAGTGCAAGCCAATGCTGATCTTGATGGTACAAGTTTCTTTTAGGAGTGCATTTTGTCATCCCTCCTCGGGACGTGATAAAGTTAATCCATCAATTATCAATGCATAGAAAACATATTATGTTTCGCGCTAACGATTATGCTGCGTTACAGACGAATGGTTCAATTATTTTTTCCCCTAAGTCCGAATGTGGACATATATAATTTATGAGAAAAATACACATCAAATTGATAAAAACACCATATTTTAGAATATGTTGCAGATAATGTTATTTTTGAACATTTACACCATCATAAATATCACAGACACAAACCAGACAAATATCCTATCAATATAGACAAAGTTTTAATTATTCAATTTATAGCAGCACAACAAACTCCCCAAATAATAATCAAGAGCTATTTAATAAAGGTATAAATATTTTCAGTGAAGATATGAAATTATTTACTATTTTTATTACAAAGATGTCCTGGGCTCTCTTTCGTCTCTTTCTTGTCAACATCGCGACAACTTTCGTAAAACACTCCTGCCCGCTTCAGGTATACTGTGCACCTTAATTCCACAAACATCAGGCAGACCATGACGACTTGATCCAACGCCCTCGTCGCCTGCGCAAATCTCCTGCGCTGCGCGCTATGTTTGAAGAGACAACACTTAGCCTTAACGACCTGGTGTTGCCAAATCTTGTGAAGAAGAAATTGACGACTACGAAGCCGTTGAAGCCATGCCAGGCGTGATGCGCATTCCAGAGAAACATCTGGCACGCGAAATTGAACGCATCGCCAACGCCGAGTATCGTTCCGTGATGACTTTTGGCATCTCTCACCGCTGCCGATGAAACCGGCAGCGATGCCTGGCAGGAAGATGGACTGGTGGCGCGTATGTCGCGCATATTGCAAGCGGACCGTACAGAAATAATCGTCATGTCAGACACCTGCTTCTGTGAATACCTTGTCACGGTCACTGCGGTGTGCTGTGCGAGCATGGCGTCGACGACAAACGCGACTCTGGAAAATTTAGGCAAGCAAGGCGTGGTTGCAGCTGCTGCCGCGCAAGCTCATCGCCCCTTCCGCCGCGATGGATGGCCGGGTCCGGCTATTCGCCAGGCGCTGGACGCTGCAGGCTTTAAAGATTGGCGATTATGTCGTATTCGACCAAGTTCGCCTCTTCCTTTTATGGTCCG
This sequence comes from Shigella flexneri, assembly GCA_048288465.1. Classification (GTDB taxonomy): domain Bacteria; phylum Pseudomonadota; class Gammaproteobacteria; order Enterobacterales; family Enterobacteriaceae; genus Enterobacter; species Enterobacter flexneri_B. The sequence goes on from CP182556.1 coordinate 266,223, forward strand.
GTTCCGTGAAGCTGCCGGAAGCGCGTTAAAAGGCGACCGCAAAAGCTATCAGATGAACCCAATGAACCGTCGCGAGGCGATTCGTGAGTCACTGCTGGATGAAGCCCAGGGCGCAGACTGCCTGATGGTTAAACCTGCTGGAGCGTACCTCGACATCGTGCGTGAGCTGCGTGAACGTACTGAATTGCCGATTGGCGCGTATCAGGTGAGCGGTGAGTACGCGATGATTAAGTTCGCCGCGCTGGCGGGTGCTATAGATGAAGAGAAAGTCGTGCTCGAAAGCTTAGGTTCAATTAAGCGTGCGGGTGCGGATCTGATTTTCAGCTACTTTGCGCTGGATTTGGCTGAGAAGAAGATTCTGCGTTAATTTTTTTCCTCTCAGAAAGGGGGAGTTAACCTGTTGAAAGTACAGTGAACGCCCCCTCACCCTAACCCTCTCCCCAAGGGGGCGAGGGAACCGTCCGCACTCGTATCACCCCGCCCGATAAAACGGTTTATCCCCAAGGATCGTCGCCCGATGCATAATCCGCCGCTGTGGCAGGTAATCGGCATTGGCATAGTGCTGAGTCACGCGGTTATCCCAAATCGCAATATCATTCGGTTGCCAGCGCCAACGCACCTGAAACTCCGGTTTAGTGATATGGGCGAATAAAAAGCCTAACAAGGCTTCGCTCTCTTTCTCGCTGACATCGACAATTCGCGTAGTAAAGCCTTCATTCACAAACAGCGCCTGTTTACCGCTCACCGGATGCGTTCGCACCACCGGATGTAGCAACGGAGGATTTTTCGCGACCGCCTCGCGCCAGCGTTGATGTTCCTCCTCGGTTTTGCGGTATTTGTATTCCGGGAATGATTTACGGAAATCATGCTCCGCACGCAGCCAGCTCAGCAGCTGGCGGAAGGGAACAGAGAGCGCCTCATAGGCCGCAATACCGCTGGTCCAGAGCGTATCACCGCCGGTCGAAGGTAACTCTTTAGCTGCCAGAATCGCCCCTGCGGGTGGCGTTTCAATAAATGTCACATCGGTATGCCAGTTGTCGTTATCCGGCGGATTATCGTTATGGGTATCCAGCACGATGATCTCGTCAACCCCTTCGGCATGAGGGTAAACAGGGTGAATATGCAGTTCGCCAAAACGCTGGGCCAGCGCGCGTTGCTGCTGCGGCGTAATAGCTTGATCGCGCAGAAATACCACCTGATGGCGCAGCACCGCATGGTAAAGCTGTTCAAACTGATTATCGCTTAACGGGCGCGTCAGGTCGGCACCCGAAATTTGTGCGCCGATATACGGCCCCAGCGGGGTAATGCTCAGACGTTCACTCATTGTACTTCTCCATGCCAGGGCGTCAGACGGCGCTGTAACGCGCGCAGACCCAGTTCTAAAAGAAAGGCGATAATCGCAATCACCGCGATCCCCGCCAGTACCACGTCAGTCGCGAGAAATTCACCCGCTGACTGAACCATAAATCCTAAACCGCGTGTCGCGGCAATCAGCTCCGCCGCTACCAGCGTAGACCAGCCCACACCCAGACCAATGCGTAATCCGGTGAGGATTTCCGGCAGCGCGCCGGGCAAAATGACAAACCACAGCACCTGCGCACGGCTGGCACCCAGCGACTGGGCGGCACGAATGCGAACCTGCTGCGCGCTTTTCACCCCTGCCAGCGCCGACATCGCCACCGGCGCAAAAATCGCTAAATAGATCAGTAAGATCTTCGAGGTTTCACCAATACCAAACCAGATCACCATCAGCGGCAAATAAGCCAGCGGTGGCACCGGACGATAAAGTTCGATTACCGGATCCAGAATGCCGCGCACCGTCGGGCTTAGCCCCATGGCGATCCCGACCGGAATACCGATCACCACCGCCGCGAGTAGCGCCAGCACAATGCGCGTCAGGCTGGCTGCCAGATGCTGCCACAGCGTGGCGTCCATAAATCCCTGCGGTCCGGCAATGGTGAGCAGTTTTGCCAGTACTTGTTGCGGCGGCGGCAAAAACAGCGGGCTAATCAGTTGCAGCGCCGCCACCGTCCACCATACAGTGAGTAAAACCGCTAACGTGCCAATGCTTAAGGTCACCTGACGCGAGAGCGGCCAGCGCCATTTCAGCCGCCGCGAATGCAGTTTTTCATTAATGAGCACACTCATGAGAACGCCTCCCGTTGCTCAAATACGCGGCTTAAAACATATTCGCGCATGGCGATGAATTGTGGATCGGACTTGATGCTGCGGCTCGACTCTCCCGCAACAAAGCGGCGAGCAAAGTTGAGCCGCAGCCGCTCCAGCACACGGCCAGGGCCGGATGAAAGCAGAACCAGTTCAGTCGCCATAAACACCGCTTCTTCTATATCGTGGGTAATCAACAGCACCTGCTTGCCCGTCTCCTGCCAGAGTTTCAGCAGCAGAGTTTGCATCTGGTCGCGGGTGAAGGCGTCCAGCGCACCAAACGGTTCGTCGAGTAATAACAGCTGGGGATTCGCCGCCAGCGCGCGGGCAATCCCCACCCGCTGACGTTGACCATCGGAAAGCTGCCAGATATAGCGTTTTTCTGCGCCTTCCAGCCCCACTTTTTTCAGCATCTGGTGCGCGATTTCCAGTCGCTGCATTTTCTCTATACCTGCCAATTGCAGGCCGAACGCCACGTTGTCCTGTACATTGCGCCACGGTAGCAGCCCTTCATTCTGAAAAACTACGCCACGCTCTGCTCCCGGTCCCTCAATACGCTTACCCGCCAGTTGAATGCTGCCATGCTGATAAGGCACAAAACCGGCAATCAGATTCAGCAGGGTGGTTTTACCGCAGCCGGACGGCCCCAGCACCACCAGTAGCTCGCCGCTTTCCAGCGTCAGGTTGATATCTTCCAGTGCCGGTTTGCCGCCATAATCGGCATAGAGATGAGAGATTTGCAGCATCTGCGCCTCCTTTTATTGCACGAAGCGCGAGGTAACGTACTGGCTGTAATCATTCGCTACAGCCGGGACCTTGCCCTGCTCTTTCAAAAACTGCGCGGTGTCGATGATTGCTTTGTTCACCGGTCCGGTCAGTTCTGCCGTTTGTTGCTGCGGCGTCAGATAGGTATTTCCCTTCACCAGCCCCGGAACGTCACCTTCAGGCACGCCGCTTAAACGCGCCAGTTTGCTGATGTTTTCCGGCTGTTTCAGCCACGCGTCAGGGTTAGCAATGTACGGTTGCTGTGCATCGATGGCGCTTTTGGCGAACGCTTTCACGACCTCAGGATGTTTCTCGGCAAAATCTTTGCGCACCACCCAGACGTCCAGCGTTGGCGCACCCCACTGCCCGACCTGTTCAGAATCGGTCAGCACCTTGCCGTCTTTTTCCAGGGCGTTAACCGCCGGTGCCCAGACATAAGCACCATCAATATCACCCCGCTGCCATGCGGCGATAATCGCGGGCGGCTGCAGGTTCACAATCTCCACTAGCCCTGGTTTAATCCCCCAGTGTTTCAGCGCCGCCAGCAGGCTGTAGTGGGTGGTGGAGATAAACGGTACGGCAATGCGTTTACCAATCAAATCTTCGGGTTTGCTGATAGTTTTCTTTACCACCAGCGCTTCGGAGTTACCCAGTTTTGACGCCAGCAAGAAGACTTCAATCGGCACCTGTTGGCTGGCTGCAACCGCTAATGGGCTGGAACCGAGGTTGCCGATTTGCACGTCGCCAGAAGCCAGCGCCCGCACGATGCTGGCTCCGCTGTCAAACTTACGCCAGTCCACGCTCGCCCCGCTCTCTTTAGCAAAGGTGTTGTCGGCCTGAGCCACTTTCGCCGGTTCGGCTGAGGTTTGATACGCCACGGTGACGTTCACCGCCTGTGCCTGAAAAGCGATGAATGCCAGTGCGGCAAGAAGTGTGTTATATGACTAGGTAATTTATTCAAGATAACCGGGAATGGGTAAAAAAAGACGGGATTTGATGGGATTCAATAAGTTATGCGCCGATTGCATTCAAGATAAAACGAGTTAAAAATGCTCAATGCTTCGATATCGATAAAACATTCAAGATAGGCGCGCCGTGTATTTTAATTCTTTTAAGACTCTTCAAAAATGTCATCGTAGCCTTTAAAAACGAATTTTAAAGGCACCCTAAAGGCAGGTCAATGAAGTTAACCCGCCTTCGCGTTTACACTCTCTGAGAGAATACTAGCTTCAATCTCTTCCAAAATCTCTCTGACTTGCTCGTCGGGCATATCAACGAGCATCAACGCTGCCAGGCGTTTACGGCCCTCTAGTTGCAGTAGCTCTTGAGTTTCCTTATCTAACAAGCGTAGCACAGTCTCAACACCTTTCCTTGCGAGCATGTTTGTAAGGGCTTCTCGTTCCTCACTGGTAAGAAACGACAACATTTCTGTGGTAATGACTCCAACTTACTGATAGTGTTTTATGTTCAGATAATGCCCGATGACCTTGTCATGCAGCTCCACCGATTTTGAGAACGACAGTGACTTCCGTCCCAGCCTTGCCAGATGTTGTCTCAGCTTCAGATTATGTCGCTCAATGCGCTGAGTGTAACGCTTGCTGATAACGTGCAGCTTTCCCTTCAGGCGTGATTCATACAGCGGCCAGCCATCCGTCATCCATACCACGACCTCAAAGGCCGACAGCAGGCTCAGAAGACGCTCCAGTGTGGCCAGAGTGCGTTCCCCGAAGACGTGCGCCACAACCGTCCTCCGTATCCTGTCATACGCGTAAAACAGCCAGCGCTGACGTGATTTAGCACCGACGTAGCCCCAATGTTCGTCCATTTCAGCGCAGACAATCACATCACTGCCCGGTTGTATGCGCGAGGTTACCGACTGCGGCCTGAGTTTTTTAAGTGACGTAAAACCGTGTTGAGGCCAACGCCCATAATGCGTGCACTGGCGCGACATCCGACGCCATTCATGGCCATATCAATGATTTTCTGGTGCGTACCGGGCTGAGAGGCGGTGTAAGTGAACTGTAGTTGCCATGTTTTACGGCAATGAGAGCAGAGATAGCGCAGATGTCCGGCAGTGCTTTTGCCGTTACGCACCACGCCTTCAGTAGCGGAGCAGGAAGGACATCTGATGGAAATGGAAGCCACGCAAGCACCTTAAAATCACCATCATACACTAAATCAGTAAGTTGGCAGCATTACCGGTTTTTTGCTGATATTTAACCCGAACATTCCTGATACAGACTATTAATACAACATTATCTGCGACAGATTTTATTTTCTGGATATATTATGAGTGAACAAATCAAACAGGATATCGATCTGATTGAGATTTTATTTCATCTGAAGAAAAAGATTCGTGTTATCCTTTTTATTATGGCTATCTGTATGGCAATGGTGCTGTTGTTTCTGTATATCAATAAAGACAATACAAAAGTGATTTACAGCCTTAAAATAAACCAGACAACGCCAGGTATACTTGTTAGCTGTGATAGCAATAATAATTTTGCCTGTCAGACCACAATGACTGAAGATGTTATTCAGCGAATTACTACATTTTTTCAGACCAGCCCAGATATCAAGAACAGAGAAATAAGGCTGGAATGGTCAGGAGATAAGAGAGATTTACCAACTGCTGAAGAGGAAATATCTCGCGTGCAGGCGTCTATTATCAAATGGTATGCGTCAGAATACCATAATGGCAGGCAAGTTCTCGATGAGATACAAACGCCTTCAGCAATTAACAGTGAGCTTTATACAAAAATGATATACCTGACCAGGAACTGGTCATTGTATCCGAACGGTGATGGCTGTGTAACTATAAGCTCACCAGAAATAAAAAATAAATACCCTGCTGCCATTTGCCTGGCTCTGGGATTTTTTCTAAGCATTGTAATTTCTGTAATGTTTTGCCTTGTCAAAAAAATGGTAGATGAATACCAACAAAACTCTGGGCAGTAATAAACAGCATTCTGATAGAGAGTGCCTGTATAAAGCTGAAGTGACAATGACCGGGAAGGGAACCCGTTTTCAGGAATGGATGCCTGTCTTTTTCACTGTAAATATCCTGGCATTACTAATGCCTGGATATTTACAGAAGAGCAGCATAACCATGACGGAACGGGGTTAAGTCAGGTTGTCCTTAACGCTATTTTCAACCTCGTATGCCTTCTTCAGGTTTATGTCCAGACTTTTATCTCTCAACAATCCTCAATAATCAGATATTCCGCCTCCACGGACCATGCACCTGACGACTTTGATGAGCTCTATATCCGCTGTCGAGCTGGTCGACTGATGATGTTAATGCACGACGGTATTCGTTCACCGGCCTGCGCTTTCTGATAAGTTTTTGCCAGTCCCGCTACACGCGGCAGGATTGCGCTTTTAAGCAGGACGAAGATAGAGGACTCCTGCAGCAGGCTCCAGGAACGCCGCGCTTGGCGGCGGAAAAAAAGCACCACGCCGCCCGACTCGGTCAGACCATTTCGGCATATACGACGCCGACTTAGCCTGCTCGGCCTGCGAGATATTCTCGTCACCATTCGCCGGATCCCAAACGACGGCATTGCATTCCTGCCGCGAACGTTCGGGGGAGTCTAGTTCCACCAGCCGGGTGTCACCGTTCATCACGACCGACCGCTGACCCAACTCTTTGCACAGTCGTAGTGCTGCTTCTGCGGCCTGGCCTCGCTGGTCAGTTTCAGCGTCGGCATCACTTCGCTGGCAAACTGGATAAACGCGGCGCAGCGCTGCTGGGGGTTAAGTTCGGTCCGCGCCGTCGGCAGAGCTGTTAACCGGTGCGTCATCTGCTGGCGGTTCGAATCGCAGCGGGCGACTCAGCGCCGGGCGACGGTATTTAAAAATTCGGTTCGGTTATCCATTCTTTTTCTCCTGCGCCTGATGTTTCTTAAACCAGCTGCGGGAACTCTCTCCGTCAGCTTCAGGAGATTGGCGCTTCCACCCAGTCGCTATCGCGCCAAACTTGAGTGGTGTTTTGCCGCCATTTATAAACCAGCTCGCCGCATGCGCGCCTGCGATCATTCCGACTTTCCACAACCCCGATGACTATTGGCATAAGCGGCACCTTTATTGCCCGTTGCTCGGCTTTGCGGTCAGCCCTTTTTCGGCCATCACCCGACGATGACGAGGATTAGTTTTGACAACGGGATACGCACCGCACAGACGCTGTCACAAGCGGTGCATAAAGAGCAGGCGTACGGTAGGTCTTTAAAAAATTATAGCCGCCGAGCAGCGGAGAAATCACCGCGCCGATAAGCCCGGCAGAAATAGAGCCATATCCGTGACCGCCGAGGTGGCGTATGCCGGACAGGTCTTCATACAAGGCTCGCAGCGAATACAGCGCAGCACATCCCGAGTTCAGAGGCCAGCACCTCCGAGCGCCCGTTATCGACAATCACCAGATGGACTTTTCCGGTCCATCTACGTGGTCCGCTTCACGCGGGCCGGTTAGCCAGTGTCGTATGCCGTCAGACGTGCACCACCGCGCTGCGCGCCAGCATGGTGATCAGTACATCTACCTCGGCAAGGTCGGGCGATACGCTCGATCTCCCATCACGGCAATAGGCGTTTTAGGTAGCGTGGTAACTTCGCGCGTTGCTTCGTTGGTCACCAGGACACCGCACCGGTCTCCGCGCACCGCGAAGTTACAGCCGGTAATACTGATTTCGCACGAGGAAATCTTCGCGGATTTTTTGCCGAATGAATAAGGTCATTGCTTCGGGGTTTCCGGCCGTCATAGCCGAGACGTTCGTGTAGCATCGTCGGATTTGGTGGTGATTTTTATGATTTGCCTGGACCACCACGTGTGAAGGTGGATCTTATTTAGTTGTAGCGTATATTCACCGAGATTGGTTTCGATCACTGGATGCCGCATCCTGCAACACATGGTCGACGCCGATCTTTCGGCCACCATTGATTTGGATTTCACCACCTTCTGGCATTTTTACTTGCGCGACCTGGAAGATGTAGCGAGTGGCGTTTCTTTGGTTTTTGGGGAATAGACGTGTCTGTGTTTTCCGTCACTCTTGCGGAGAGCTGGTAGAGGTAAGCGTCAGGTTGCTCAGTACGTGATCACGTATTTGGCCGCCCGATTCGCCACTCTTCCGAGTGGCCTAATTCATTGACTATTTTTCGCCGATCGCCCAATACGCCGCTGCGCGTTAGCCACGGCTTTGCGCATGATCGGATTTTCCATTTGCTGGCGGATGCGTGTTTAAATTTGTATTCCTGGTTTTTATCGACATCTTTTTCCTCAGCGGTCATCAGCACTTTAGCAATATGCATCACTTTGACTTTCTGCCCTTCCCGTTGCAGTTGCCCACTGATGTTCAGCAGGCAACTCACGTCAGCACCAATTAAATACTCAGGGCGGATCCATCAGGTGCACAACCTTTTCTTTCACCATCTCGCCGGATATCTCGGCCATTTTGACCGAGAACGTGCCGCCAAATCCGCAGCAGGTATCCTGTCAGCAAAGGTCAACAGCTCCAGTCCACGCACATTTTTCAGCAGCGTAAGTGGCTCGTCCTTCACCCCCAGCTTACGGGCCAGGCTACAAGATGGGTGATACACCGCTCTTCCTTGCAGACTGGCACCTACGTCGACTACACCTAGTTTTTTGACGATAAGGAGGTAGATCCTGCATACGCGCGGCCACCTTTTCGGCACGTGTGCCCATTCCGGTTCATCCGCCAGATACGTCGGGTAGCTTTTACGGCGTAGGTGCAGGAGCCCGTGGGGAGATAATCGGATCGTCGTTGTCTTCCGAGTGCGGCGATTAAGGTTTTCATCCCTGGGATCGCTTCTTTGATGTAACCACTGTTGATCGCCGGCTGACCGCAGCATCCCTGTTTCTCGGGGAATTTACGCGACAGCCGAGTTTTTCCAGTAGCAGCACGGAGTCTCGTGCCATTCGTGATTTCAGGGCGTCACCAGTACAGGTGACAAGGAAAATGACATTCACAACTACTACTCCATTGCTTCATGCCCATTTATGCCGATGGTTCCCCTCCTTCCCGGGGGATCAATCGTCGATAAATATGGCGTTGTTTTTTAATTGGCTAGCAACATACCACCCCTCATTTGTATGACAAATGATAATCTTTCATCCAAACTTCAAATGCAATAACTAATTTTATTTCTTTCGGCATCGCTCACATTTTATGGGGAAATCGACGATCATTTTTGGCATAAGAAATCCATTTAAAAATGGCTACATCCCTTATACCTATTCAGAGCTACTTATTCAGGGGTTATTGAGATATACACTGATGGTGTACAAAAAAATCACCGACAATAATCACGTATCAAGTAATAGTCGGAATTTTGGTAATGCTGCCAACTTACTGATTTAGTGTATGATGGTGATTTTAAGGTGCTTGCGTGGCTTCCATTTCCATCAGATGTCCTTCCTGCTCCGCTACTGAAGGCGTGGTGCGTAACGGCAAAAGCACTGCCGGACATCAGCGCTATCTCTGCTCTCATTGCCGTAAAACATGGCAACTACAGTTCACTTACACCGTCTCTCAGCCCGGTACGCACCAGAAAATCATTGATATGGCCATGAATGGCGTCGGATGTCGCGCCAGTGCACGCATTATGGGCGTTGGCCTCAACACGGTTTTACGTCACTTAAAAAACTCAGGCCGCAGTCGGTAACCTCGCGCATACAACCGGGCAGTGATGTGATTGTCTGCGCTGAAATGGACGAACATTGGGGCTACGTCGGTGCTAAATCACGTCAGCGCTGGCTGTTTTACGCGTATGACAGGATACGGAGGACGGTTGTGGCGCACGTCTTCGGTGAACGCACTCTGGCCACACTGGAGCGTCTTCTGAGCCTGCTGTCGGCCTTTGAGGTCGTGGTATGGATGACGGATGGCTGGCCGCTGTATGAATCACGCCTGAAGGGAAAGCTGCACGTTATCAGCAAGCGTTACACTCAGCGCATTGAGCGACATAATCTGAATCTGAGACAACATCTGGCAAGGCTGGTACGGAAGTCACTGTCGTTCTCAAAATCGGTGGAGCTGCATGACAAGGTCATCGGGCATTATCTGAACATAAAACACTATCAGTAAGTTGGAGTCATTACCTGAAAAAACAAATATTGATGGCAATATCATTATACATAAGGATGGTAGGAGGACGTATTTATTAAATCAAAATACTGGTTCGATTACGGCTGTGATAAGATGGAAGTATGAGTAGTATAAGGATAATACCGTTACAGATGACTGGACTATATGGGAAAAAGCTATTTTTATGCGAGCGATATATTTATCTGTTCAGCAGGCATGGAATGGGAAAATAACTTATTCTGTTTCCGGTGAATCTGAGTTCGCTAAAAAATTTCAGGGTAAAGCTTTGCCTTTTGATGTAAGAATAATTTCTGCATCTCAGAATGAAGACTGGTTGGTTATTGCAACAAAGGTTTTGCCTGGTGCTGATTTAAGAACATATGTTGATTTTAAAAACAGTACGGTTCATGTTGATTCAGCGGGCCTGGAAAAAGTAGCGAAATGTATTAACTGTAATAATACGTTGCAAGTAAATATACCTCATGAAGCCGGACATGTACTTGGTTACTTAGATGATGATTATGATTCTTCGTCTCCGTATGTTGGAGATATTAGTGGGTTGATGAATGTGGGAATGGAGCTTTGGGAACGATACCTTAAAAACGCAACTATAACGTTGAATATCATAATGCCTGAAACTAAATTTACTTTATTGAATGTAACCAAATGAAATTTTTCTGTATTATAGTGATTTTCCTTTCAATAAATTACATAGCTATAGTGAATGTTTTCAAGTCTTCTGCAGTTGCTCAATCCACCAAATATTATGAAGAAAATGATATACATGATGGAAGTAATGACATCTTTTTTATGAAGAAATATGGGCCGCCTGCTCATGAGTTCGTGAGGCCACGATATAAATTTGTTGGTGAGTATTATATCGGCTTGAATCAAACTTATCGCATAACAGATCCTGAATTTCAAGATGTTCCTATTAAGGAAATGTTCTGGAATTTGCAGGGGGATTTGAATCTGACATGTTGGTTTCATTATAAAGACGGGCAATGGAGAGTGATTACTTATATTTTTTGGCCACCAGGGGCTAGATTTTAATCCGGTATTAAAGGAGCAAATATCATGAGTTTTGTATCTACGGGTAATAAACCAGTTGGAAACGGTGGACCCGTCATCACCACACCACCAATAGCTGGCGAAAGTGGCGGTATGAGCACAGGTTCAGCTGTAACCGATGTATCTGGTGCCGCCGAGGAGATGGCAGAACAGGCTGCGGCGGACCTGTTTGGTGCGCTGCCGGAACCGTCAGGTCTGGTTAAAGCCGCAGTAGCTGCTGCGCAGGCTGCCGCTGCAGCAGCAGGGATCTCGGATATGGCTGGTGCAGTTCAGGATGCAGCGGCGTCGCTTGCAGCCGGTGCTCCGGGGGCGCATAACGTCACAGTAAGTGGTAGTGCGGTGCCGCCGCAGATGCTTTTGTTTGCAGGCATGAATGGTTCGGAAGGGCTTGGGAATCTGTTTTCTTACACAGTACAGCTTAAAACGCTGGACGCCCTGAACCTGGGGTACGTTTCCCCCGCTGCTAACCTGCCGCTTCAGCTCATGGTGGGCAAAGACCTGTGCGTCAGTATCGAACTGGACGGCGGCGGAAAACGGTATATCAGCGGGCTGGTGACGGCGGCGAGGGTGGTCGGCCATGAGAGCCGTTCGGTAACGTATGAATTACGCATTGAGCCATGGCTGAAGCTGCTGACCCATACCAGCGACTACAAAGCGTTCCAGAACAAAACCGTGGTGGATATTCTCGATGAAGTACTGGATGAATATTCCTTTCCGGTGGAAAAGCGGCTGGTGGAAAATTATCCACCCCGCGCCTGGCAGGTGCAGTATGGTGAAACCGACTTCGATTTCATCCAGCGCCTGATGCAGGAATGGGGGATTTACTGGTGGTTTGAGCACAGCGAGAACAGCCACACGCTGGTGCTGGTGGATGCCATCAATGGTCATAAAGCGTGCCCTGACTCGCCGCTGGTGGAGTGGCACCAGGAAGGGCTGAAACTGGATAAGGAATTTATCCACACCATTACGGCCAGTGAGAGGCTGCGTACTGGAAAGTGGGTGATGGACGATTTTGATTTTATGAAGCCTCGTTCGCTGCTTAAAAGTACCGTGGCCAGTCCGCGTGATACCGGTCATGCTGAATACGAGCATTACGAATGGCCTGGTGATTACTTCACTACGGGCGAAGGCGAGATGCTGACGCGCATTCGTATGGAAGCGCAGCGCAGCCCAGGCAGCCGGGCACATGGGGCCGGTCATATCCGTACCCTCATGACCGGGTACACCTTTACGTTGATGAATCACCCGACGGCAGAAATTAATCAGGAATATCTGCTGGTACAGACCACTCTGTTTTTACGGGATAATGCGCAGCACAGCGGTCAGGATCAGCATTTTACCTATGTCACCACGTTTGAACTGCACCCCACCAGCGAAGTTTACCGCCCACAACGAACCCTGAGCAAACCCCACACCAAAGGCCCGCAGAGCGCCATCGTCACCGGCCCGGCGGGGCAGGAAATCTGGACGGATAAATATGGCCGGGTGAAGGTGCAGTTTGGCTGGGACCGTTACGGAAAGAATGACGAAAACAGTTCCTGCTGGATCCGCGTCAGCTATCCGTGGGCGGGTAAAGGATTCGGCATGATCCAGATCCCGCGTATTGGCCAGGAAGTACTGGTGGATTTCAAAAACGGCGATCCGGATTTGCCCATCATCGTGGGGCGCACCTATAACCAGGACACCATGCCGCCGTGGGGGCTGCCGGGCATGGCGTCGCAGAGTGGGATATTCAGCCACTCATTGCAGGGAGGGCCGACTAACGGAAATATGCTGCGCTTCGATGATAAAACGGGTGCGGAAGAGGTGAAGTTCCATGCGGAAAAAGACCTCAATACCACGGTAAAAAACAATGAAACCCACACGGTCATGGTCGATCGCATAAAAACCATTGTCAAAAATGAAACCATCAGCGTGGGAGAAGACCGTAATGCCACCATCACAAAAAATGATGGTCTTTCCGTCAAACTGGCTCAAACCATCAATGTCGGAACGACATATCGTCTGGATGTTGGCGATCAATTTACCCTTCGTTGCGGCAATGCAGCGCTTGTATTACACAAGGATGGCTCGATTGAGTTTTGCGGAAAACAACTGTTACTGCACACCAGCGATGTTATGCAACTCATTGGCAGTGGCATTGATATGAATCCGGATGGCGGCACAGCCATGACTGCGGATGATATTGCCCCGTTACCTACCCCCGACGTTTCTGAATAAAAAATATAAAAGGAATTTTTCTATGACCAGCCTTTACCGTATTCAGGAGGGCTGCTTTGCCCTGCCTGAAACTTTTCTTGATCGCACCGTCAATATCTTCGTCCCATCGGGCAATGAAAGGGCAACTCCCAGTCTGAATATTTTCCGCGATACGCTCAGGCCAGATGAAAATCTGACCACCTATATTGACCGCCAGATAGCCTTGATGAAAAAAAAAACCTAGGCCAGCACCGGGTACTTTCGCGGGGAACGGCACTGGCGGGAACTGGCGAAGCTGCCATGACAGGTGAACAGATTCTCGCAACTCATCGTTCTGGAAAAACAGAAGTGTACCAGCGTCAGGCCGGGTTTATCACCGGGCCAGCAAAGGTACTAATGTTGACGCTGACCACTCAGCGTCCTTTTGATGATCACACCGACCAGCTATGGACTGCATGGTTGACTAGTTTTCAGCCTGCTAAAAGCTAAAAAAAACAGGGAGGTTTTGTCATGTATGAAGCCGCACGGGTGGATGACCCCATCTACCACACCAGCGCCCTTGCCGGGTTTTTGATAGGGGCCATCATAGGTATCGCCATTATTGCCGTCGCCAGCTTTGCTTTTTTTACCTGCGGCTTTTTGGCCGGGCTGATTTTGAGTTTTCTGGCTGATCAGATAGCTTCCGGAGTCCTGCAACTGGGTGAGGCTATTGGGCGCTCGATACATTCCACAGTGGGAAAAATTCTGACCGGTTCTGATAATGTCAGCACCAACAGTCGCCCGGCCGCCCGGGCCGTACTGAGTACGGTGATATGCGAAGACCATTCCCCGGAAATCCGCATTGCCCAAGGTTCCGGCAACATCTACATCAACAGCCAGCTGCCCGTAAGGATGACCACACTGAGTGTGATGCAGTGATTGAGGACGGCTCCCCCAATGTCTTTCTCGGCGGCGGTACGCAGACGGTACTGGAAATCAGCCCGGAAATCCCTGACTGGCTGCGTCAGGTGGTGGATGTGCTGTATGTGGTCGCCGGAATGCTTGGCGGGCTGGCTGGCGCCTGGCGTCAGGCGGCAAAGATGGGGTCGAAATTTGGTACAAAATGTGCGGCAAAATTTATTGGTGGCGAAATGGTCGGGATGGCCATCTCTGACACAGTCATGGGATTGTTCAGCAATCCGGTAGATGTCACCACTGGGCAAAAAATTTTGCTGCCGGAGACGGATTTTACCCTGCCAGGACGCCTGCCTGTCACCTGTTCGCGCTTTTACGCCAGCCACCTGGAAACTGAAGGATTGCTGGGCAGAGGATGGCGGCTGAACTGGGAGATAAACCTGCGTGAGGATGAAACATATATCACCTTCATCGGTGTACAGGGTCGGGAACTGAGTTATCCGAAAGAGATGCTGATACCGGGCCACCAGATATTCGACCCGGAAGAGCAGTTTTACCTGAGCCGTCTGCATGACGGATGCTATGTGCTGCATTACACCGACCGCAGCTATTACGTGTTTGATGAATTTGATGACCACGGCGTCGCGCCGTTACTTTTTATGGAGACGCCGTACCGGCAGCGTATTGCTTTCGGGCGTGAGAACGGCAGGCTGGTGCGGGTGGCCTCCAGCAGCGGACACCATCTGTTATTGCACCGCACGATGACGCAAGCAGGGGAACGCCTGTCGCATATTGAACTTTTGAAGGGCGGGCGTCCCGGTAACCTGGTGGAATATCGTTACGACGATAACGGGCAACTGACTGGCGTGGTGAACCGGGCTGGTGTGACGGTGCGCCAGTTTGCCTATGAAAATGGCCTGATGACAGAGCATCGCAACGCGACGGGCTTTACCTGTACCTACCACTGGGAAGAGATTGAAGGTTTCCCGCGCGTGGTGGAACACACGACCAGCGACGGCGAGGATTACCGGTTCCACTATGATTTTGCTGGCGGGCAGACGGTGGTAACCGGCAGGCCGGAGCAGAAGTGGCAGTGGTGGTTTGATGAAGAGACGTATGTGACTGCGCACCGGACGCCGGGCGGCGGAATGTACCGCTTCACGTACAACGAAAACCATTTTCCGGTAGCGGTGGAACTCCCCGGCGAACGCAGGGTAACGCTGGAATACGACACCCTGAGCCGGGTGGTGAAAGAGACGGACCCGGCAGGCCGGGTGACACAGACGCAGTGGAACGGCAGTTTTGCTGAAATCACGCGCCGGGCGCTGGATGACGACCACGTATGGAAGGCGGATTACAACGAACACGGCCAGGTGATACGGGAGACGGACCCGGAAGGGCGCGTCACGCGGTACGGGTATGATGATCAGGGGCTGCCGGAGACGGTCTGCCACCCCGGTAAACAGCAGGACCGTTACACCTGGAACGCGCTGGGGTTACTGAGCAGCCACCGTCGCATCACGGGCAGTGTGCAGTCCTGGCAGTATACGCAGCGCGGGATGCTGGCGCGCCATACGGATGAAGAGAAACGGGAGACGCGCTGGCAGTACACCCCGGAAGGGCTGGTTGCCAGTCTGAGCAACGGCAACGGGGCTCAGTACCGGTTCAGCTACGACGGCGACGGACGGCTGACGGGAGAACAGCGCCCGGACGGCCTGATAAGGATGTTTGCGCTGAATGCGGACGGGTTTCCGGTCATCATCCCGACGCAGGGCACAGAGGGCGGGGTGCGCAATGAACAGCAGGAGCGTGATGCGCTGGGCCGCCTGCTGCGCAGTGACACGCAGCACAGTACACGGACCTTCAGCTACAACCGTCTTGACCAGATAACGGAAGTGACGCTCACCCCCACGGAAGAAGGGGAACGGCTGCACCACATGCAGGCGGACACGGTGCGTTTTGCGTATGACCGCAGCGGGTGGCTGACGGCAGAGCACAGCGTGCACGGCAGTATCAAATACCGGCGCGATGCGCTGGGCAATCCCACCGATATCACGTTGCCGGACGGGCAGCATCTCAGTCATCTTTACTACGGCAGCGGGCATCTGCTCCAGACGGCACTGGACGGTATCACGGTCAGTGAATATGAGCGTGACAGCCTGCACCGTCAGGTGATACGCACGCAGGGGAAACTGGCGACGTTCAGCGGCTACAACGCCGACAACCGGTTAAGCTGGCAGCGCAGCCTGCCAGGTGGCAGCCAGAATCCACAGCAGGCGGTACTCCCCCGGCGCAGAACGACAGCGTGACGGCGCGGGACTATATCTGGAACGCAGACGGTGAAGTCGGCGGCATCAATGACAAACTGCGCGGTTGCCTGGTGTTCAGCTATGACCGCAGCGGCTGGCTGACCAGCCGCACGGGGCAGATGTATGACCATGACCATTATTATTACGACAAAGCGGGCAACCTGCTGACGGATGAGTATCAGGGAGCGGTGATGGATAACCGCCTGCCGGGTTACGGGCGTGACCGCTACCGCTATAACGAATGGGGCGAACTGACAGAGCGCAGGGACCAGCAGCTGGAGTGGAACGCGCAGGGCCAGTTAACGCGGGTCATCAGCAGCAACAGCGAGACGCGGTATCAGTACGATGCGCTGGGCAGGCGCATCAGCAAGGCGACCAGCAATCTCCATACCGACCGGGGAGAACGAAGCCGGACAACGTTTGTGTGGGAAGGGTTCCGGCTGTTACAGGAGACAACGTGGCAGGGAAAGCGGACATACCTGTACGATGCGGAACAGCCGTACACGCCGGTGGCTGCCATCACGGGGCGCGGAGAGAGCCAGAAAATCTGGTATTACCACACGGACCTGACGGGCACGGTACACGAGGTAACCGCGCCGGACGGGACGCTGGTGTGGGCGGGCTACCAGGCGGGATTTGGTGAAAACCGGGGCGACATCAGCAACAGCGGGGCGTACTTTGAGCAGCCGCAGCGGCTGCCGGGGCAGTACTTTGACGAAGAAACAGGGCTGCATTACAATCTGTTCAGGTATTATGCGCCGGAGTGCGGGAGGTTCGTAAGCCAGGACCCGATAGGATTAAACGGTGGGTTGAACTTATATGCTTATGCGCCTAATCCGTTAGGTTGGATCGATCCGCTAGGACTGAATTCTTTAGGAATAGATTCAAATAATATATTTAGAGGAGATGGTAACTATAAAGGTGGCGGAATTGGACAGCCAAAGAGTGGCACAATATCAGCACAGGACATTATTGATCATCTCTAAGAAAAAGGTGATGGGCGTTTAACATCTTTTAGTACTAAAAAAACATCTAGTTCCAACTCTCGTGGTGCAGATTTTTTCTCAAAAAACCATGTCTTCAAAGTGGCAGTTTCTGATCTCGATGATTTAGTTAAAAATAATCAGATCACTGTTTTAACACAAGAAAAAGTAAAAGCAATATTTGGTTTAGAATCAAGCAAGAAAATTAGAAAAGAACTTGGTAATATTCTTCAGAATATGGCTAGGAATAATGAGGTGTTAGTTCATGGGCAAATTCTTGGAAATAAAGTTAGCCGATGTAATTAGTTAGTGGAGAGGAAGTTGTGGACGAAATTAGAATAAGAATTGCTGGTAATACGGCTGCGCCTTGTTTCCATGTGCTAAAAAATAAGGGATATAAAGTAACAATGGAAACTCATGCATTATCTGACGATTGTTTAGATTGTGTATATGATTGGTATGCGGAAAAAAATGGACAATTTTTTAGTGCAACGAGTCCAGAAGAGTTACTTGGATTAGTTGCAATGTGGGAAGTTCGTGGTAATGACTGGAGAGCTAATTTGAATGAGATAAATACTTATCAAAAAGCCATAGAAGAATCCCCGTTTTTTGATAAAAACGGCAATGAAATAGAGTCTGACTAAATTTTATTGATATAGCAACGATAATAACCGGAAATTTCTTCCAGATCTTTCCGGCTTTTTATTATTTAACTTTCGTTCAGCACACTAAACATCCCGTCTCGCATCCCCTTAACTGGCTGTTTAACCTGATAAAGTTCCCTGCGCAGTTCCTGTACTTCGTTGTTATCCCAAGCAGGATCAAACATCCCTCCGAGATCTTCACGGTAACGCCCGTGCCGATCTCAAATCCCGCTTTTCTCAGCCATTTGGCGCTGATTTTGATCACCGGCGTGTCGCTGCGGTTGGGCAGATAACCCACGGTACAGCGACGCTGTGTTTTGGAAATGGTGACTTCTGGCGTAATATTGTGTTTAAGTTAGGGGCTTTCGTAATCTAGCCCAGCCCCCGGCCCTAAACACAACCCCCACTCACCACAACCTAAACTCATCCGCATCCCGCCATGCCGGAAACTTTTCTCTATATTCCCGCAATGCCACCATCGACAGCTCCGCATCAATACGCGTTGCCTTATGCGCGTCGGCGGTAGCGATAATCTCGCCTTGCGGATTAATCACCCGGCTGTCACCGCGATAATGGCAGCCGTTGCCATCGCTGCCGACGCGATTGCATCCCGCCACATACGCCTGATTCTCAATCGCGCGGGCCGTCAGCAATGCCTGCCAGTGCAGAGAGCGCGGAGCTGGCCAGTTGGCGACGTACAGGGCGAGGTCATAATCGTTGAGATTGCGCGACCACACTGGAAAACGTAAGTCGTAGCACACCAGCGGCAAAATACGCCAGCCGCGCCATTCCACAATCACTCGCGCATTGCCCGCTTTATAATGCAGATGCTCATCTGCCATGCGGAACAGATGACGCTTATCATAAAAATGTACCGTGCCGCCCGGCTCAACCAGCAAAAAGCGGTTAACCGAACCAGACTCCGTTTGTAATGCAACACTGCCTGCAATCAGCGCATTGCACTGCTGCGCCTTAGCTGTCATCCAGTTCACTACGTCATCTTGTGCAAGCGACGAAGCTGCCGCTTCCATGGCAAAGCCGCTGGTAAACATCTCCGGTAGAACGATCACATCGCGCCCGGTAATACCTTCCAGTTGACGATCAAAATGGCGCAGGTTGGCAGGACCATCCACCCACACCAACGGTTGCTGCAAAAGCGTAATCTTCAAACTAGGCACGGTGTACAACTCCTTTATGCGAAGGGTTTTATAACTTTAACACCTTATCAGGCAGTTGCCTTAGCGCAGAATAAATTGATAACAAATGCTGATATTGGAAATATCTGATTTGCAAATTATCGTGTTATCGCCAGGCTTTAGGAGGTTAATAACATGGGCAGGATAAGCTCGGGAGGAATGATGTTTAAGGCAATAACGACAGTCGCCGCACTGGTCATCGCCACCAGTGCAATGGCGCAGGATGATTTAACCATTAGCAGCCTTGCAAAGGGCGAAACCACCAAAGCTGCGTTTAATCAGATGGTGCAAGGGCATAAGCTACCTGCATGGGTGATGAAAGGCGGTACTTATACTCCCGCACAAACCGTAACGTTGGGAGATGAGACGTATCAGGTGATGAGCGCGTGCAAACCGCATGACTGTGGCTCGCAACGTATCGCTGTGATGTGGTCCGAGAAATCTAATCAGATGACGGGGCTGTTCTCGGCTATTGATGAGAAAACGTCGCAAGAGAAACTCACCTGGCTGAATGTGAACGATGCGCTTTCGATTGATGGTAAAACGGTGCTGTTCGCGGCGTTGACCGGCAGCCTGGAAAACCATCCGGATGGCTTTAATTTTAAATAATTAGCGGATAAAGAAACGGAGCCTTTCGGCTCCGTTATTCAATTACGCGGCTTCAACTTTCCGCACTTTCTCCGGCAACTTTACCGGCTTCGTCGCCAGCTCTTCCGGATCAAAGTCATCAACGTTAATACTGCGCAGACGGCTTTCTTCCGCTTTCACCAGAATAGCGGCTTCATCTTTATCAATCAGCCCCTTCGTCAGCGCGTTGTGCGCCAGTTCATCCAGACGGGTAAATGGCAGATTTTTACCCAGCTCTTTACAGATCCGCTGATGAATCGGGTCGGCGGCAATCACATCCACCAACGCCTCTTCCAGTAAACCAACCGGGTTATGCTCGCTTGGCGTCAGGTACTGACCGCGACCAATACGTGAACGAGTGGCGTTCGGCACTTGTAAAATCTTCGCCATTTTATGATCCAGCTTGTCAGACGGTGCCAGATAATGACGTCCGGTCGGGAAGATCACCACATTCAGCAGCCCGGCAACCACGCGGTTCGGGAAGTTTTGCAGTAAATTGTCCATTGCCTGTTCTGCCTGATACAGCGCATCCTGTACGCCCCAGTGCACCAGCGGCAGGTCGGCTTCATACGGCCTTCGTCGTCATAACGCTTGGCACGGCAGAGGCGAGGTAGAGCTGGCTTAAAATATGCCAGACGGGCCGAGATGCGCTCGCGACGTTTCGGGCTGC
Organism: Shigella flexneri; assembly: GCA_048288465.1. Taxonomy (GTDB): domain Bacteria; phylum Pseudomonadota; class Gammaproteobacteria; order Enterobacterales; family Enterobacteriaceae; genus Enterobacter; species Enterobacter flexneri_B. The sequence continues at coordinate 286,844 of CP182556.1, forward strand.
CGCCAGCACTGCCAGTGGGACGTCGAAAGCAGGGCGAGGTTGGCGCTCAGGCGGTTCAGGTGTTGATGGTCGCGTTTAGTCGGCATCGCCGGTTGGCGTGCTGCTGGTTAAACCGCCGCGTCAGGCCCAGCCAGAAGCTGCGAACTTTGTTGCTACCGACGTGACCGATATGTTTGAACAACAGTTTATCGAACACGTTGACGTCATCTTTCTTCGCCGCTTCCATCTCTCCCAGCACATACAGATGGCGACGAAACGCTCCTTGTCCGAAATCATCATGCTGCAGGGTAGGAATGCTAGCCCCCTTCAACGGTGATGGCAATGGGTCGCCTGGTAAGGCAGGAAAGTGCTTTGCCCGAGCATAATGCCTTTACCACCGGTAATATCCATCGCATCAATAATCGACTGCTGCCGCGGTGGGTACCGTGATACTTAACGATAGCCGACAGCACGGCAGGTTTTTCGCCGGCATAATCCAGTAGGTAATCGGCGATTGCAGCATCCATCACGTAGGCATTACCGGCAATACGCGCCAGCGGCTGCAATCCCTTCCATCTTACCAATAGAGATTTTGAACTGACGGCGAATGTGAGCATACGCGCCATTCCAGCGCTACCGATTTCACGCCGCCGGTTGAGTTGGAAGGCAGGGTGATGCCACGGCCTGCCGAGAGGCACTCCACCAGCATCCGCCAGCCTTGCCTGGCCGTCGGCCCAGCCGATGATGTAATGGAATCGGCACTGACGTCTCTACCGCGCGTCGGTCCGTTCTGGAACGGTACGTTCGGGGAAGTGGCGACGGGCAAGTCCACGCCCGGCGTGGTGAGTAGGAATCAGCGCACAGGTAATGCCTAAATCTTCTGCACCGCCAGTCATTTTACCGGGTCGAGAGAGTTTAAACGCCAGCCCCAACACTCTTCATCGGTGCCAGCGTAATGTCGCCTTGTTCCAGGTCAGACGCATCCCCGGCGCCTGCTGGCCCTGCCATTCGCCAGTGCAGACGATCCCGGTGGCCGGAATAGCCACCGCATAGGAACCCGCTTCCGGGCTGGTCGGTGCAGAAGCGGGGATCTCCTGACCACGCGCCAGACGCGGCGGATCATTCAATGTTCTCTGGTGAGTGCCGTAATGTTGCAACAGTTCGCCGGGCCTAATGAGTTTGGCACGCCGACGGTAATCGCAGGAATCCGCTGCACGCGGAGAGTTTTTGCAGCACGCGAGACTGGGCGTGGGCCGGGAACTTGCCACCCCGCCGTACTCTTTTTTGATGATCATCGCGAAGAAACGATGCTCTTTAAGGTACGCCCACGACTCCGGCGGCAAATGCCGCAGCTCATAGGTAATGTGGAAATGGTGGGAGGTCTGGCAAGGCTCTTCTACCGGGCCGTCGAGAAACGCTTGCTCTTCGGCGGTCAGGCGCCGGCTCGGATGGTGCTGCAGCTTTTTTCCAGTCCGGGCTTGCCCTGGAACAAGTCGCCTGCCAGGTGGTGCCCGCATCAATCGCTTCTTTCTCAGTGCGCGACATCGGCGGCATCGCCTTACGGAAACCGCGATCCCGGCGCGGAAATCATCGACTTACGCATAGGCGCAAAGTTAAATGACCGCGGCAATCGCCAAGGCACCGGTACCCACGCCGACCACAGACCAGCAACGCCGAGGGCGGCTGTCCAGGCGAGCAAAATCAGACTGCTGATAAATAAGCTCACGCGGTGATAAGACGACGCACAAGGGGGACGAGACCGTAGCGCGAATACTCAAAATCATCATAACGAAAAGCCCTTACTTGTAGGAGGTCTGACCACTTGTGATGATATGGTTGTAGTGATATGAAAAACATTTAGCAATGTGTTTACAATATAATGCAACAAAGCTCACATTGTTGCTTTTTTTATCCGCCGGCTCAGTCGAAAAAGTCCTGGTCATAGCACCTGCCGTACTTCTTCGCTTTTGGCGGTATCCGGTACACTGCATTTTGTCTATTACATTTATGCTGAAGGATATCCTCATGTACAAGAAGATCTTGCTTCGTAACGAACTGAACAAGAAGCGGCGGAAACGCTGGCTAACTTTTTAAAAGATGACGCCAAATATCACGCCATTCAGCGCGCGGCGGTCCTGTTAGCGGACGGCTTTAAAGCCAGTGGCGAAGTGCTTTCCTGCCGGCAACGGCGACTCCGTTGCGACGCTATGCAGCTTGCGAAGAGTTGACCCGTCGCTACCGTAAAACCGTACCGGGCTACCCGGCGATTGCTATTCTTGACGTTAGTCATATTTCCTGCGTTGGTAATGATTTCGGACTTTGAATAATATTTCTTCCGCTACGTTGAAGCGGTAGGTGGCGAAGGCGATGTACTGCTGGGGATCTCCACCTCCGGTAACTCTGAGAAACGTGATCAAAAGCGATCGCAGCGGCGCGTGAGAAGGGGATGAAAAGTGATCGGCCCTTGACCGGTGAAAGACAGCGGCAAAATGGCTGGCACGGCGGATATCGGAGAATTGGCGACCGCACTTTGGTTATCCGAGGGTTAGGAGATTCACATTAAAGTGATCCATATCCTAAATCCAGTTGATTTGAAAAAGAGATGGTTGAGTCAAGTCTGGCGTAGGCCAGATAAGCGTTTACGCCGCATCCGGCATTTGTGCGCTGATGCCTGATGCGACGCTGACGCGTCTTGTCGTGCCTACAAATCTGTACGCGAACCGTTGCCGAATAATGCGTTCACGCCACATCCGACCTGAAATTTCTAATCAATCTTCGCCGGGGCCATGCGCCTCCGCTGTTGTGAAGGTTACCCATGTGAGAATTGCTGGGATGAGCGCCAACGTGCCTACCGATATCTGCTTTAGTTCACCGGGCTTGTACAGCGTGGTGGTGGAACCGGCCACATAAAGATGGCTCGGGCATTACCTTTTACGAAGGTAAAGGCTGTCGGCCGCGACGTAAAATCCACAACCCAGCTTTAATTCCCCCATCGCCAAACTTGTCCAGGACTACCCGATAAAATCCTGTTGGGTGGTGGCTCTGGTAGGGGGGCTAATGAGGGGCGAGGTGGCGCTGGAAAATACTAAGCCGTTTACCCGCGAGTTATGGGGGCGTAACTGGACTTATGCCCATAACGGGCAACTGACGGGCTGGGATTAAGCTTTGGAAACCGGCAACTTCCGCCGGTCGGTGAAACCGACAGCGAAAAAGCCTTTTGCTGGCTCCTGCATAAATTAACGCAGCGTTACCGCGCACGCCGGCAACATGGCGGCAGTGTTCAGAATACTCGCCTCACTGGCGGATGAACTGCGGGCGAAGACCTTTATCGACATGCTGCTTTCGGACGGTCGCTGTGTGATGGCGACATGCTCAACTAATTTACACTGGATCACCCGCCGCGCGCCGTTTGGCGTGGCAACGTTGCTGGAATAGGATGTGGAAATCGACTTCAGCTCGCAGACCACGCCGAATGATGTGGTCACGGTGATTGCGACGCAGCCGCTAACGGCCATGGAACGCGCCGAAGAGACCCTGCCAAGGCGAGATAGCGCCTAGTTTGCCTGGGGAGCGTGTAGTTTGATGCCAGTTGTCAAGCACGGCTTCGTCACTGGGGCTTGCTGACCACATAACGGCCATTGACCACAAGAAACGGTAGGTGGCTTACGGGTTTGCTCAAAGTCATGGTAGCCCAGCTCAGCTACTCACAGAAGTCCTTAAAGTTGGAATATTTGTCGCGCTTGATCTTGGCGTGGGTGATTGCTCAATGGGTAAATGCTGGCCTGAGCTCGGCTGACCAAACACCAGCGCACCAGTAACGAACTGGAAGTGCATCAATACCCTGATTGGTCATGGCGGCCAGCGGCCGATGGAAACACAATCACCATGGATCATCCAGATATTCCCTTCATAACCATGCGCACGGTCATCAGCATCGGGAAACCAATATTAATCGCTTTGTAGTAACGGCTGTCTGGTTTTAACTGATTACGCTGGACGCTATAAAGCGTTCCGGGCTTTTGAAATCGCCCTGACGCTGTTTTGGCCCTAAGCCGCTAAATGTGCCCAGATTTTATAGCTGTCGAGCAGTTGATCCTACTAGCCCATTTGGACGTAATGAGCGAGGGTACGTTCTTCCTTGAAATCTGGATGTAGACAGGGAATCCCACCGACTGCTCCTTATACTCTTTGTTCACTGGCGTCTCTGCTACCCTGCCAGCAAAACCGGCAAACGAAACGCACGGGATCAAGCAAACATCGCAAGAATTAATGCGATTTTACGCATACTGCTTATTCCTTGATAAAACGGTTACACACACAGGAGCGGCGAAATGAATGCAAAATCGGAATAGTCTGGATTTGGAAGGCTCACATTATCACCAAAAGAGTTTGCGCAAGCCTGTGGGCGCGGGGTTCAATTTAGCACAGGGGCAGTTTTCAATCGTGCAAAAGCGCCATCTATCATTTATTTCCTAAGATTATGAAACCTTGAGATTCATGATGTAAATAAGCAATTAATAATCCCGTTACTCCTCCGGTCTTTTAAAATTCTCACTTCATTCAGCCGGTTTATGTCTTTCATGTCTTCGTTCTTGCTGGGCAGATTTCTGCATCCAGGCGTGTTTTCGTTATGCGTTTTGCTCCCTTTATTGGCCAGCGCCACCACCATCACAGTATCTCTTTCACTACACCACCGCCAGCAACCGTACACATTTATTAAAACAGTACAAACCCATATGAAAAAACAGGCCAGCTATATTGTGGAAGGCAATGCCGAAAGCGGAAGGACCGCACCAGCACAACCGGGAGCAGATAAAACAGCATACCAGAATGGTTTCCTGCGCCGCTCAAGGCGAGCAACGACGCTGGCAGGCGCTGGCGGAGAACAATCACTTTTTAAAGCGACCATCTGCATAACATCGCCGAAATCAGCGTCTGGAGCAACAGCTTGGCAAGCTTACGTCTGGGGCGGCACGCGGCCCGATCAAGGCTCGCTGTAGCGGGTTGGGTTTTTATCCCTACAACAGAATCCTTGAGGCGAAGCTCCCGCGCACGGCCAATGAGATCTATCACTATCATCGGGCAACGATTGTGGCGAATAACGACCTGCGCCGGGAGGTGTGCTGGTTTACCATATCCGCCAGCCACGAGATAGCCAATCGTATGGGCGTGTATTGGGGCAATGGGCGGATCTGGGACGCCGCGTACCGGCGAAACCGTTCGGATCACGGATTGGCCGAAACCTTATCAAGCAGGACCATTTTTGGGCGCGCCAGGATTTTGACGGAAGAGACGAATTTGTAGGCCGGATAAGGCTTTTACGCCGCATCCGGCGGTTGTGCGAGATGCCTGATGCGACGCTGACGCGTCTTATCATGCCTACAAGTGCTGTGCGTTTGCGAGCCGCTTTCCTGTTATTCCATCACCTCATTGCCGACCTTTCCTTTTCTTCTTACCGTTGAGAAAGGAAGCGCCATGTCTGATATCGTCGTTATTACATGAGGGGGACGCGTTTTCACGGTAAATTTACGCAATCGTCAAAGCCAACTCTTGACCACCCAGTACCAGATGCTCCGTAACGCCATTAAAGTTAAGCGAGACAGGCCTTTTGAAATCAACGCCTGGGTGGACTGTTGCCAGAGCATATGAGTTCATATGGACATTACCTGAAGGCGATGATGATTTTTCCTCTCGCTGGCGGGAAATTAAAAAGCAATTTACCATATAGAATTCGAAAATATCTGGCAACCACGTTTGGGAGCACACCATCCGCAATACCAAAGATTATAGGCATCATGTTGATTATATTTATATAAATCCAGTAAAGCATCGTTGGGTAAAGCAAATAAGTGATTGGCCATTCTCAACGTTCCATCGCGATGTCGCGCGAGGTTGTGTCCCATGATTGGGCGGGGGACGTGACGGATATAAATGCTGGCGAGCGTATCATTTTATAATTATGCGCAGATGCCTGATGCGACGCTGGCGTGGTATCGTCCCTTGAACCTCTGCCGGATCGGTAGGCCGGATAAGGCGTTTACGCCGCATCCGGCGGTTATGCGCAGATGCCTGATGCGACGCTGACGCGTCTTGTCGTGCCTCAACCTGTACTGGATGGGTCAGCCAGGATAAGGCGCTTACGCGCATCCGGCGGTTGTGCGCTGGTGCCGGATGGCTTGCGCTTATCCGGCCTCAATCGTGCCTGAACAGTAGGACGGATAAGGCGTTCACGCCGCATCCGCAGGTGTCACCGATGCGGATACTTACATGGACGTTCCCATAATCTCAACTCCAGCTGGTACCAGCACTTCGTTATACATCGACAGGGCGCGTACAGCCCCGGCGCAAACGACCTTGCATAACGCGCCAGCAAAGGGCGCAGCTGCGGTGACACGGCGGCGCGCGCGCCGCGCGGGCAGGCGCGCGCGCGCGCGCGCCGGGTCTTCCCCCGCCGCTTTCATCTGCTCTTTCACCTGTGGCATCGTGCTCTGGAACTGGTTGAGCGTCTTCGGGATTACTGGCACGCTGTAGAGCATCACTTTGCCGCCCTGTTGCGCCTAATTCACCGCATTGGTCAGCAGATTTGCTCCATTTCATTATTAGGCGTATACACCGTCAGCTCCTGCTTGCGAACGAACGGATGAGTAATGCTGCGCCGCAGCGCCAGGCGCACATCGGCCGCCAGCAGAATATGATCTTTAGTCACCGTGCTACTGGCGACCAGCACGGTGGCGATGGTGACGATATCGCGCAGGGAAACGCCTTCGGTCAGCAGCGCCCGGTACACTTTCAGCAATTGGCTGTAATTGAGCGCCGCGCTTAAATCCTCCGCCAGGCGCGGTGCCATCGACGACAAACGGTTATGCAACTGCGTGATGTCATCATAGTTAAACAAATCAGGAATATAGCTGCGCACAATCTTGTTCACATGGGTGGCAATCACACTGGCGCTGTCGATCACCTGATACCCCATATTCAGAGCCTTCGCTTTCTGCGCAGGCTGGATCCAGGTGACCGGTATCCCGTACGCCGGGTCGTTCCCCAGCACGCCGTCAATCTCGCCGTAGGTTTCGCTGGAGGGCAGCGCCATCAGTTTATCCGCCGGAATATCCGCTTCATCAGCCTCAATGCCGTTGATGAAAATAGCGTACTGGCTGGGCTTGAGGCGGAAGTTTTCCCGAATGCGGATCTCCGGCAGCAGCACGCCGTTACCGTCGGAAATCACCTGCCGAACGCCGCGAATCCGCTGGGTGAGCGGGTTGCCCTGCGCTTTGTCCACCAGCGCCACCAGCTTGTAGCCGAGGCTTAAGCTGATGGGCTCGATCAGCGGAATAGTTTCCCAACTGACCTGTTGTTCGCTGGTTTCAGTGATGGTGCGGGTCAGCGTTTCGAGGCTTTTCTCTTCCGCCTCCGCCGCCTGCGGGCGTTTGCTCATCCGCCAGCCGGTAAAGCCAAGCAGGGCGCTGAACAGCAAAAACGGCAGATGCGGCATCCCCGGCACCACCGCCAGCACGAACATGATCCCGGTGGCGGTGTAGAGCACCGACGGGCTTGCCAGCAACTGGTGGCGCACGTCATGGGCGATATCGCCGTTGTCGCTGACGCGGGTGACGATAATCGCCGCCGCGGTGGAGAGCAGCAGGGAAGGGATCTGCGCCACCAGGCCGTCGCCGATGGTCATCAGCACGTATTGCTGGAAGGCGGCGTCGGCGCTCAGGTTGTATTTGAAGATGCCGATACAGACGCCGCCGCTCAGGTTGATCGCCAGAATCATCATCCCGGCGATGGCGTCTCCGCGTACAAACTTCGATGCCCCGTCCATCGCGCCGTAGAAATCGGCCTCGCTGGCAACATCTTTACGCCGGGTTTGCGCCTGCGCCTGGTTGATCAATCCGGCGTTAAGATCGGCGTCAATCGCCATCTGTTTGCCGGGCATCGCGTCCAGGGTAAAGCGGGCAGAAACCTCGGAAATACGCTCGGCCTCTTTGGTGACGACGATAAAGTTGATTGTCAACAGCGTCAGTAAATCCGAGCGTGAAAGCATTATCGCCGCGCTGCACGGGCAGTCGATTTTTAACGGTGGTGGGCTGTCGCCGTTAAATAGAATTCGACCCGTCTCATCCGCCAAAACCTTGCCACCGTGGCGGTCCGCGGAAGAGACGAAGGAAAAGCCGCGACGTCGACGAGAAAACGGCGCTGCTGAAGAAGAAATCCGCCACCGAGCTTGGCGAGCTGGCAACCTTCATCAACACAATTGCCCGTGATGCGCATATGGAAGCGAATCTGGAGATGGAGATTGTTTGCCAGGGATGCGCGTGCTGATTAAAGATGACCAAGAATCGCAAATGTTCGAACGCGGCAGCGCGCCGGGTATCCCGTCTTTAAAACGCTGCTGGTGGAGCTCGCGCCAGTGTTCGACTGACTCGATAACAAAATTATTATTTACCGGGCATACCGATGCGATGGCCTACGAAACAATATCTACAACAACTGGAACCTTTCGGGTGACCGCGCGCTTTCGGCTGGTGGGTGCTGGAAGAGGCCGGAATGCGGAAGTAAAGTGATGAGGTAAGCGCAATGGCAGACCAGATGCTGCTGGACACGAAGAATCCGCAAAGCGCGGGCAATCGGCGTATTGAGATTATGGTGCTGACCAAAAGTGCGTCCGATACGCTGTATCAATACTTTGGTCAGCATGGGGATAAAGTGGTGCAGCCGCTGGTGCAAAAGCTGGATAAGCAGCAGGTGCTTTCGCAGCGAATGCGCTAAATGCTGAATCTTTACGCATTTCTCAAAACCTGAAATCACTGTATACTTTACCAGTGTTGAGAGGTGAGCAATGCGTAAAATCATTCATGTGGATATGGACTGCTTTTTCGCAGCGGTGGAGATGCGCGACAATCCCGCTCTGCGCGATATCCCTATTGCTATTGGCGGCAGCCGCGAACGTCGGGGGGTGATCAGCACCGCCAATTATCCCGCGCGTAAATTTGGCGTACGTAGCGCTATGCCTACTGGGATGGCGCTCAAATTATGCCCACATCTCACCTTGCTTCCGGGGCGCTTTGACGCCTACAAAGAAGCCTCAAATCATATCCGTGAAATCTTCTCGCGCTACACCTCGCGCATTGAACCGTTGTCACTGGATGAGGCTTATCTCGATGTCACCGATAGCGTCCATTGCCACGGTTCTGCGACCCTCATCGCCCAGGAAATCCGCCAGACGATCTTCAACGAGCTGCAACTGACGGCATCTGCGGGCGTGGCACCAGTAAAGTTTCTCGCCAAAATCGCCTCCGACATGAATAAACCCAACGGTCAGTTTGTGATTACGCCGGCAGAAGTTCCGGCATTTTTACAAACCTTACCACTGGAAAAAATCCCCGGCGTCGGCAAAGTCTCGGCGGCAAAACTGGAAGCGATGGGGCTGCGGACCTGCGGTGATGTACAAAAGTGTGATCTGGTGATTCTGCTTAAACGCTTTGGCAAATTTGGCCGCATTTTGTGGGAGCGTAGTCAGGGGATTGACGAGCGCGACGTTAACAGCGAACGGTTACGAAAATCCGTCGGCGTGGAACGCACGATGGCGGAAGATATTCATCACTGGTCTGAATGTGAAGCGATTATCGAGCGGCTGTATCCGGAACTTGAACGCCGTCTGGCAAAGGTAAAACCTGATTTACTGATTGCTCGCCAGGGGGTGAAATTAAAGTTCGACGATTTTCAGCAGACCACCCAGGAGCACGTCTGGCCGCGGCTGAATAAAGCTGACTTAATCGCCACCGCGCGTAAAACCTGGGATGAACGCCGCGGCGGGCGCGGTGTGCGTCTGGTGGGGCTGCATGTGACGTTGCTTGACCCGCAAATGGAAAGACAACTGGTGCTGGGATTATGATGTATACTATTATGTATATTCTGGTGTGCATTATTATGAGGGTATCACTGTATGCATCGAATTCTCGCTGAAAAATCGGTCAATATCACTGAGTTACGTAAAAACCCAGCTAAATACTTTATTGATCAACCAGTTGCGGTTCTTTCTAATAATCGCCCCGCAGGATATCTCTTAAGTGCCAGCGCATTCGAAGCGTTAATGGACATGCTTGCTGAACAAGAGGAGAAAAAGCCCATAAAGGCGCGCTTTCGTCCAAGTGCTGCAAGATTAGAGGAAATTACACGCCGCGCTAAACAATATCTTAATGATATGACGGATGATGATTTCAATGACTTTAAGGAATAAGGATGCGGGTATTCAAAACAAAACTTATTCGCCTGCAACTTACAGCAGAGGAACTTGATGCGTTAACGGCGGATTTTATTTCCTATAAGCGTGACGGTGTTTTGCCAGATATATTTGGTCGCGATGCACTCTACGACGACTCGTTTACCTGGCCATTAATCAAATTTGAGCGAGTTGCTCATATTCATCTGGCAAATGTGAATAATCCATTTCCGCCACAGTTGCGCCAATTCAGCAGAACGAATGACGAAGCGCATTTGGTATATTGTCAGGGTGCGTTTGATGAGCAAGCATGGTTGCTCATTGCCATTCTGAAGCCTGAACCTCATAAACTGGCTCGAGATAACAACCAAATGCATAAAATTGGAAAAATGGCAGAAGCGTTTCGCATGCGTTTTTGAATTTATATTATGAATAACATACAAATAAGAGATTATCAGCCTGGCGATTTTCAGCAACTATGCGCTATTTTCATTAGAGCGGTTACGATGACCGTCAGTCAGCATTATTCACTACAACAAATTGCCGCCTGGGCGCAGATTGACGAATCTCGCTGGAAGGAGAAACTCGCGAAATCACAAGTGCGGGTTGCAGTTATTAATGCAAAACTGGTCGGCTTTATTACCTGCGTTGAACACTATATCGATATGTTATTTGTTGACCCTGAATACACCCGCCGTGGGGTTGCCAGCGCTTTGTTAAAACCTTTTATTAAGTCTGAATCCGAACTTACGGTGGACGCAAGCATAACCGCAAAACCCTTTTTTGAACGTTATGGTTTTCAGACAGTTAAGCAGCAGCGCGTTGAATGCCGGGGAGCGTGGTTTATTAATTTTTATATGCGTTATAAACCGCAACATTAAATCCAGCTTGCAATGAAAATAACGCCCGCCTAGTATGTGCGCGTTTTCTTATTCCACAAACTGCAAGGAGGTAAATCATGACAAATCCTTTATCAATGACTCTTTGCAGACCTTTCCAGGATTAATTCTTTTTTTCTTGCCCTGGATTCGTCTGCCATTTCCTGATTTTTTAATTGTTACTCTCAATAATTCAAGTCGCAGCACATGCAACTTGAAGTATGACGAGTCTATTTACGGAATGGTATATGGGCAATTATATTCGTCCCTTATCCGATGCGGTATTTACCATCGCATCTGATGACCTGTGGATCGAGAGTTTAGCGATCCAACAATTACACACCACGGCAAATTTACCCAACATGCAGCGCGTAGTGGGGATGCCAGATTTACACCCCGGACGCGGCTACCCGATTGGCGCAGCGTTCTTCTCCGCAGGCCGTTTTTACCCAGCACTGGTCGGCAATGATATCGGCTGTGGCATGGCGCTATGGCAAACAGATATTCTCGCTCGCAAATACAACGCCGATAAGTTTGAAAAGCGATTATCAGCTTTGGATGACGTTGCTGAAGAAAGCTGGCTGGAGGAAAACCTGCCGTCAGCATTTGCACAGCATCCGTGGCGCAGCTCGCTTGGCTCTATCGGTGGTGGCAATCATTTCGCTGAACTGCAACAAGTTGATCAAATCATCAACGCTGAACTGTTTGCACTGGCAGGTCTGGATGCGCAGCATCTGCAACTGCTGGTTCATAGCGGCTCGAGGGGGCTAGGGCAGTCTATTTTACAGCGGCATATTGCCTCGTTTTCGCATCATGGTTTGCCTGAAGGCAGTGACGACGCGCTGGCGTTTGCGCGTTTTAATCGCCACCTGATCGCTTTGCGCATAATGCAACAGGTTAAGGCCACCGGAAGTCCGGTTCTGGATGTGGCGCATAACTTTGTTAGCGCGTGTCGAATCGGTGATCAACAAGGGGTCTTACATCGTAAAGGTGCCACGCCTGATGACTGTGGTCTGGTGGTTATTCCCGGTTCACGCGGTGATTACTCCAGGCTGGTTCAGCCCGTCAGGAGTGAGGAAACATTGCATTCGCTGGCGCATGGGGCTGGGCGTAAATGGGGGCGCACCGAGTGTAAAGGGCGTCTGGCAGCGAAATACACAGCGACGCAACTCTCGCGTACTGAACTTGGCAGTCGGGTAATTTGTCGCGATAAACAACTCATCTTCGAAGAAGCGCCACAAGCCTATAAATCGGCTGAAAGTGTGGTGCAATGTCAGGGCAGGCCGGATTAATTATTCCTGTCGCGCGGCTGCGTCCGGTGCTAACGCTCAAAAACAGTGGAGGGAAAAAAGGATGATCTTGCTATAACTCTCCTCAGCGCAGGGGCCGGAAGAATGTTGTCTCGCAGTGAAAAAGGCGCTGGACAGGCTAATTAAAGAAGCTGCCCGGCAAGACGTCGCGGTGACGTGGTGCTGGAAACAGAAACGGGCCGCTACTCTGACACGCTGAGTTCGGCGCTGGTTTCTCTGGATGGCGATAACGCATGGGCATAAGCGAAAGCTACGTCCAGCACTGTTCAGTGGATTTGCTCCGAGTCCGTATCGGTCTCATCATCGGCGCACAAAACTGGTTTCTCGGGCATGCTAACAAACGGCTGGCGCGATTGCTGGTACCTGAGAGCTGGAGCAGCAGCGACGGAAGATCGCGCGGCGCTGAAATCGCAGCGGCGAATGTTCCATCACCAGATTGAACGTGGCAACCCGCGACGGACATTTACAGGGATGGCTTTTGTTCGAAGGATAATGAAAGATGAAGCTCCCCGAAGGCGATTTAAACGCCATCCGGCAGCAAAATGAAATAATTACTCGCGGAATTTCTTTCAGCAGATTCAGTCGAGCAGTGTCCATTAATGAGCCAACGCTTTCGATGTGAACTTGCTGATCAGGAGAGTATAAACGTACAGGTGATTGTTCGCCGGATGAAACCATGTCCATTTCCAATAGGTTTTTGGAACAGACCACTCCCAGGCCCACGTGGATAATCTGGATGTTCGGCGTCTTGTTGAACAGGCGCTGATAGGTTTCACGTACCAGATGCATCACCGGAGAATTCGCGTCCAGCTGCCGCCAGGATATGCGCCTTTCGCTTCGGTTTTCTGGCCGGCGACTTACCCAGCGAATCCAGCATGCTCCGCCACGTAGTCTTTACCGCTGTGGATGGGAGAACGGATCAGACAGGTGAATTTCTACGTTGGTGTCAGTCATGGTCACCACACCGACGTTCAGGGAGGTTTTTCGGCCCGCACCTTTTGCCACGTCGGAGTTGCAGGGATCACACCGTTCGGGGTGGCGTTCAGCAGACGAATAAAAGGTATCGCGAGATTTCGCGATCAGGGCGGCTTTATCGTTCGCTACAGAGTCCAGCGACAAGGCCAGATTTTTCTCTTTTTTCTGCCAGCTCGTTTGGAGGATCGGCTGATAGGTATTCACCAGAGATTTGGGCGTCGACTTTATCAGCTGCGACAGCAATGGTCGCAAAGGCTTCGCGCGGTCTGGCTTTGCGCAGTGTGCCGCCGTTGAAATGGATCAAGACGCAGATCCAGTTCTTCTGCATGACCCGCAGGAAGCACACCAGCAGTTTGTTGGCATTACCCAGGCCAACATGGGGGTCACGGCCAGAGGAGTGACCACCTTTCACACCTTTTAAGGTTAAGCTTGAAGGTTTCAAAACCAGCTGGAACCGCTTCACAATCTAAATGCAGGTTGGAGGTGAAGTGGATACCCCCGCACAACCCATGTCAGATTTCGCCTACTTCTTCGGAGTCGGTGTTAATCAGAATATCAGCCTGCAACCACAACTCTATCTAAGCCGAACGCACCGTCCATACCGGCTTCTTCGGTCATGGTCAGCGGCCTTTTCCACGGGCCGTCCAACCACGTTTTCGTCAGCCAGAACCGCCAGCGCAGAGGCCGTCCCAATGCCGTTATCCGCACCCAGCGTGGTGCCGCGCACTTTAACCCATTCGCCATCAATATAAGGCTGCAATCAGATCTTTCGTGAAGTCTTCGTGCGCGGTGTCGTTATTTTTCTCCAGCACCATATCGAGGTCGGCCTGTAAGACGACCGGTTTACGATTTTCCATACCTGCGGTAGCAGGTTACGAATCAGGATATTACCTACCTCCAATCGCGTTCAACATGGAAACCTTTCTCTTCCAACCAACAATGTATTCAGCGAGTTTTGCTCTTCATCAATAGGACGGGTAAGAAATAAACAGATTTTCACAAAATTCCACAGCGGCTGTGGAGATGATTGAGACAGTTCAGACACGTTAAGTCTATTCTGAATCACCCGCAAAACAGTATTGCAGGTCACAGGGTTAGCGGAAAATGTTGTCAACACAGAGCATGCTTGCGAGATATGTTTGAGAATACCACTTTATCCGCGTCAGGAGAGGCAGTGCGTAAAAAGACGCGGACTCATGTGAAATACTGGTTTTTAGTGCGCCGAAATATCTATAATCTCGCGCGACCTATTTCCCCCTCGAACACTTTTTAAGCCGTAGATAAACAGGGCTGGGACACTTCACATGAGCGAAAAATACATCGTCACCTGGGACATGTAGGGAGCTCCATGCACGTAAACTCCCAAGCCGACTGATGCCTTCTGAACAATGGAAAGGCGCCTATGCCGTAAGCCGTGGCGGTCTGCGTACGGTGGGTTTGCTTGCGCGTGAACTGGGTATTGGTCATGTCGACGATACCGTTTGTATTTCCAGCTACGATCACGACGACCGGCGCGAGCTCAGAGTGCTGAAACGCGCAGAAGAGCGATGGCGAAGGCTTCATTGTTATTGATGACCTGGTGGTTACAGTAGTATGCGGTTGAGATACGTGAAATGTATCCAAAAGCGCACTTTGTCGCCATCTCGCAAAAGTTCTGGGCTCATGTGATCCAGCTGGTTGATGACTATGTTGTTGATATCCCGCAAGATACCTGGATTGAACAGCCGTGGGATATGGGCGTCATATCGTACCGCCGATCTTCCGGTCGCTAATCTTTTCAACGCATGGCACTGCCGGGCATTGTTTAACTTCAGGCGGGTTACAATGGTTAGGTAATTTTTCTGGAGGCTGCATCCATGACACAGGCAAACCTGAGCGAAACCCTGTTCAAACCCCGCTTTGAACGTCCTTGAAAACCTGACGCTAATTTCTCCGCTTTAATCACGGCGCACAACCGCCTGTGCAGATCGGCTCTTGATGGTAAAACCATCCTTCACTGGTATCGCATGATTAACCGTTTGATGTGAATTCACGGCATTGACCCACGCGAAATCCTCGAGCGTCAGGCACGTATTGTGATGAGCGATGCCGAACGTACCGACGATGATTTATACGATACGGTAATTGGTTGCCGTGGCGGCAACTGGATTTCTGGTTGGGCCACCCAGGCGATGGTGTGGCAACGAAAAAGCCTGTGCGGAAGAAATCCGCAACTCAGTGGTCGTCACTTGGCTGCATGCCGCTGGGTTACAACATTGCCGCCTATCCTGATCTGAAGGAGATGACCTGGCCGAGCAAGGGCAGGCTTTGTGGAACCGCGCCTCGGGGCGGCTGTGGGCGTTTGCTGGGGGCGATGCGGCGGGTGTTTCGATGCGTCGGTCGGCTCGCCGGCTTTTGCCGTATGCCGAAAGGCGATGGCCCGTTCCCAACAGTATTAATGTGTGGTTGGATGCGATGCAGAACGGACTCTTGCCGCCTGTATGAACGTTATTTTGCGCACGCGGCGTTGCGATGCTGACTCCTGATATGCCGTCGGTCGGCTCTTCATCAAAATGGAATAACCGCCACACTCCAGCCTGTTGCATCAGCACGTCTGAGAGGCAGTGCCTAACGTACCGTCGGTGGGATCACACTCGCGTCGCGGCCTTTGGTTGCGACTTAGGCGCTAACGTTGCCGTGCGTCTGGCATACCTTGAATCGCCGCGTCTGAAAGCGGGTCCTGTATGGTCCGGTAGTTCATACCCTGTTGAGTGATTTTAAGTGCCAGCAACAGGTGCCGGAAATGTCTGTTGACGTTCTGGCAAGTGGTTCCGGGGATGCATAATGCTTCCGACGAAGCGTTGCGCGTGGAGCTGAATCGCTATTCATTAAAAGTGCAAGGATTGCTGGGACGTCGCTGCCCAACGCCAATGTTATCAGGCTACTGGAAGCACGATCCGTTCAGCCCAAGAGGACTCACGCTTAATCGCCTCATCATCTGCTGACGGTAAATTCTTAGAGATCCCATTTAACCCGGTGTATCGGAATTTTGAGCAAAGGTCTTCGGGAATCACAGAACTGGAATCGAAAAACATTGTGTAAAAATTTGCTAAATTTTACCATTTGGTAAAACAGTTGCATCACAACAGGAGATAGCAATGACGTTACCGAGAGGACACCCGAAGAGCAGATTAAATCAAAAAATTTACCGCACTAGGCCCGTATATCGTGAAGGTAAGTGCGAAGATAATCGATTCTTTTTGGATTGTCTGGCTGTATGCGTCGACGTGAAACCGGCACGGAAATGCGTGAGTTTATGGGGCTGGTGGATGGAGCTTGAAGCGCAGGAATCCCATTTACCTACAGTTACCAGTTGGTCTGTTGGATGAAGCAGCACTGGAAGAGTGTTCGGGGTAAAAGACACTGAAGTCGTTGAACGACTGGAGCACACCCTACGTGAGTTTCACGAGAAGCTGCGTGAACTGCTGACGACGCTGAATCTGAAGCTGGAACCGGCGGATCATCTTCGTGATGAACCGGTGAAGTTAACGGCGTGAGTGAAAATGCCGGATGTATCACATCCGGCAATATCCATTAAAACTGATAGGTCATGCCAACCGCGACAATACATCATTATTAATATGGATTTGTTATCGCTATCCAGTTGGTTCATTTTTTCATCGACAAACCCTGACGTATTTTGTTGAAATAATATGTAGCACCGACGTGGGTATAATGACCAAATCTTCATCACCGATGCCCTCAATATCTCCCCTTTCGATAAGACATAACCCAGCGATGGAGCACACCAAAGTCAAACTGGTATTGAGCGACCGCTTCGAAGCCTGCGTTTTTGGCAGAGCCGCCGGTTGTTGGCGTATCTGGCGTGTTTCAGAATAGAAAGTTGCCAGATAGGATTCTTGGCATCGTTTCGGACCTGTTCCCATGCTTCTGCACGCTTGCCTGTGCCACGGCTTTGCAGGTTCTGCTCGTTGGTGCAATCTGAGTTGGTATAGGCCCCGCTAATGGCGAAATCCTGCCGCCAAAGTCATATGTGATGACGTGCAGAAGCCATCGCCGTTTTGTTTTTTAACGTCACGGTCTTCGTTTTTCCCTTGATCCTGCACGGTTAAGTTCAGGCCATAGGATAACGCCGAAGAAGTGGGGTGTTCCGATACGTCGCCAGACCGCTGGCGCGTTTGGTCATAAAGTTGTCGGTCTGCGCGAGGAGTCGCCACCAAATTCCGGGAACATATCAGTAAGAGCTTCCACGTCATACGACGCGCCCAAGGTTCCGGCCATAGTGGGAAGAACCCAAATCTTTATACTTGGATCCAAGGCAAGAGCGGAGACGCATTTTGCTGTGCAGTATCACTCTCTGCTTTATTTCCGGCAAACTCCGCTTCCCACCGACCATAACCAGTCAGTTGATCGTTAATTTGAGTTTCACCTTTAAAACCAAAACGGATATAACTCTGGTCGCCATCTTTACTGGCGTTATCACTCATATAATGCATGGCTTTAACTTTGCCATAGACATCCAGTTTATTACCGTCTTTATTATATATTTCTGCAGCCTGTACAGATGCAGATGCCACAATGCCCATCACCACTAATGCCAGAGTGCTCTTTTTCATTTTCATTCCTGATTTTAATTAACGCGCGAATATTCAGCGGGAGAGCCCCGTTGAAAACAGGAAAGTTTTTAACCTGAGATTGTTAAAGATATATTACAGATTAATGATATTCTGAAAATGGGTAATGCTGCCAACTTACTGATTTAGTGTATGATGGTGATTTTAAGGTGCTTGCGTGGCTTCCATTTCCATCAGATGTCCTTCCTGCTCCGCTACTGAAGGCGTGGTGCGTAACGGCAAAAGCACTGCCGGACATCAGCGCTATCTCTGCTCTCATTGCCGTAAAACATGGCAACTACAGTTCACTTACACCGTCTCTCAGCCCGGTACGCACCAGAAAATCATTGATATGGCCATGAATGGCGTCGGATGTCGCGCCAGTGCACGCATTATGGGCGTTGGCCTCAACACGGTTTTACGTCACTTAAAAAACTCAGGCCGCAGTCGGTAACCTCGCGCATACAACCGGGCAGTGATGTGATTGTCTGCGCTGAAATGGACGAACATTGGGGCTACGTCGGTGCTAAATCACGTCAGCGCTGGCTGTTTTACGCGTATGACAGGATACGGAGGACGGTTGTGGCGCACGTCTTCGGTGAACGCACTCTGGCCACACTGGAGCGTCTTCTGAGCCTGCTGTCGGCCTTTGAGGTCGTGGTATGGATGACGGATGGCTGGCCGCTGTATGAATCACGCCTGAAGGGAAAGCTGCACGTTATCAGCAAGCGTTACACTCAGCGCATTGAGCGACATAATCTGAATCTGAGACAACATCTGGCAAGGCTGGGACGGAAGTCACTGTCGTTCTCAAAATCGGTGGAGCTGCATGACAAGGTCATCGGGCATTATCTGAACATAAAACACTATCAGTAAGTTGGAGTCATTACCTGAAAATGTGGTAATTTATTAAATCTGTAATAAAAGCGTAAACAACTGCCGCTACGCTTGCTGATCCCGCGCAACAAAACGCCATGCTTTGCTCGCAGATGGTTGGCAACCGACGACAGTCCTGCTAAAACGTTCGTTTGATATCATTTTTCCTAAAATTGAATGGCAGAGAATCATGAGTGACAGCCAGACGCTGGTGGTAAAACTCGGCACCAGTGTGCTAACAGGCGGATCGCGCCGTCTGAACCGTGCCCATATCGTTGAACTTGTTCGCCAGTGCGCGCAGTTACATGCCGCCGGGCATCGGATTGTTATTGTGACGTCGGGCGCGATCGCCGCCGGACGTGAGCACCTGGGTTACCCGGAACTGCCAGCGACTATCGCCTCGAAACAACTGCTGGCGGCGGTAGGGCAGAGTCGACTGATTCAACTGTGGGAACAGCTGTTTTCGATTTATGGCATTCACGTCGGGCAAATGCTGCTGACCCGTGCTGATATGGAAGACCGTGAACGCTTCCTGAACGCCCGCGACACCCTGCGTGCGTTGCTCGATAACAATATCGTTCCGGTAATCAATGAGAACGATGCTGTCGCTACGGCAGAGATTAAGGTCGGCGATAACGATAACCTTTCTGCGCTGGCGGCGATTCTGGCGGGTGCCGATAAACTGTTGCTGCTGACCGATCAAAAAGGTTTGTATACCGCTGATCCGCGCAGAAATCCGCAGGCAGAACTGATTAAAGATGTTTACGGCATTGATGACGCACTGCGCGCGATTGCCGGTGACAGCGTTTCAGGCCTCGGAACTGGCGGCATGAGTACTAAATTGCAGGCCGCTGACGTGGCTTGCCGTGCGGGTATCGACACCATTATTGCCGCGGGCAGCAAGCCGGGCGTTATTGGTGATGTGATGGAAGGCATTTCCGTCGGTACGCTGTTCCATGCCCAGGCGACTCCGCTTGAAAACCGTAAACGCTGGATTTTCGGTGCGCCGCCGGCGGGTGAAATCACGGTAGATGAAGGGGCAACTGCCGCCATTCTGGAACGCGGCAGCTCCCTGTTGCCGAAAGGCATTAAAAGCGTGACTGGCAATTTCTCGCGTGGTGAAGTCATCCGCATTTGCAACCTCGAAGGTCGCGATATCGCCCACGGTGTCAGTCGTTACAACAGCGATGCATTACGCCGTATTGCCGGACACCACTCGCAAGAAATTGATGCAATACTGGGATATGAATACGGCCCGGTTGCCGTTCACCGTGATGACATGATTACCCGTTAAGGAGCTGGCCGATGCTGGAACAAATGGGCATTGCCGCGAAGCAAGCCTCGTATAAATTAGCGCAACTCTCCAGCCGCGAAAAAAATCGCGTGCTGGAAAAAATCGCCGATGAACTGGAAGCACAAAGCGAAATCATCCTCAACGCTAACGCCCAGGATGTTGCTGACGCGCGAGCCAATGGCCTTAGCGAAGCGATGCTTGACCGTCTGGCACTGACGCCCGCACGGCTGAAAGGCATTGCCGACGATGTACGTCAGGTGTGCAACCTCGCCGATCCGGTGGGGCAGGTAATCGATGGCGGCGTACTGGACAGCGGCCTGCGTCTTGAGCGTCGTCGCGTACCGCTGGGGGTTATTGGCGTGATTTATGAAGCGCGCCCGAACGTGACGGTTGATGTCGCTTCGCTGTGCCTGAAAACCGGTAATGCGGTGATCCTGCGTGGTGGTAAAGAAACCTGTCGCACTAACGCGGCAACGGTGGCGGTGATTCAGGACGCCCTGAAATCCTGTGGCTTACCGGCGGGTGCCGTGCAGGCGATTGATAATCCTGACCGTGCGCTGGTCAGTGAAATGCTGCGTATGGATAAATACATCGACATGCTGATCCCGCGTGGTGGCGCTGGTTTGCATAAACTGTGCCGTGAACAGTCGACAATCCCGGTGATCACAGGTGGTATAGGCGTATGCCATATTTACGTTGATGAAAGTGCAGAGATCGCTGAAGCATTAAAAGTGATCGTCAACGCGAAAACTCAGCGTCCGAGCACATGTAATACGGTTGAAACGTTGCTGGTGAATAAAAACATCGCCGATAGCTTCCTGCCCGCATTAAGCAAACAAATGGCGGAAAGCGGCGTGACATTACACGCAGATGCAGCTGCGCTGACACAGTTGCAGGCAGGCCCTGCGAAGGTGGTGGCGGTTAAAGCCGAAGAGTATGACGATGAGTTTCTGTCATTAGATTTGAACGTCAAAATCGTCAGCGATCTTGACGATGCCATCGCCCATATTCGTGAACACGGCACACAACACTCCGATGCGATCCTGACCCGCGATATGCGCAACGCCCAGCGTTTTGTTAACGAAGTGGATTCGTCCGCTGTTTACGTTAACGCCTCTACGCGTTTTACCGACGGCGGCCAGTTTGGTCTGGGTGCGGAAGTGGCGGTAAGCACACAAAAACTCCACGCGCGTGGCCCAATGGGGCTGGAAGCACTGACCACTTACAAGTGGATCGGCATTGGTGATTACACCATTCGTGCGTAAATAAAACCGGGTGATGCAAAAGTAGCCATTTGATTCACAAGGCCATTGACGCATCGCCCGGTTAGTTTTAACCTTGTCCACCGTGATTCACGTTCGTGAACATGTCCTTTCAGGGCCGATATAGCTCAGTTGGTAGAGCAGCGCATTCGTAATGCGAAGGTCGTAGGTTCGACTCCTATTATCGGCACCATTTAAATCAATAAGTTACACATCATTAGTACCTTCCTTATTTCTTGACTGGGACAAATTTGGGACCGATGGGTTCAGAATCAAGTCTATTTGCCGTGCGTGTTCGGTAAGGTGATTAGGTGCGAGGTGAGCATATCGACGAACCATTTCGATAGACTCCCAGCCTCCCATTTCCTGTAACACTGATAACGGGACTCCGGCTTGAACCAGCCAACTTGCCCAGGTGTGTCTCAAGTCGTGAAATCTGAAATCATCAATACCAGCCCGTCTCAGCGCCGCTTTCCAGGCTGTGTTTGCGTCATACCGCATCTTCCTTACTGTTGGCGCTTTCGTTCCGTCTGGTTTGGTACAGCTTTCCTTGTACACAAATACCCAACGGTGATGATTTCCGATTTGTTTTTTCAATACGCGACATGCAGTATCATTCAGCGCAACGCCAATTGCGCGGTTTGATTTACTCTCTTTGAGGTGTACTGGCAATAGCGGACACTACCATTTGTTCTTTTTTAAGCAGCCATCTGATGATATTTTTCCCTGAAGGCTGCCGGGGAGATATTCCCCAGACGAGAGTGACGACGCTGACGATTGTAGAAAATCTCAATGTATTCCCGTATTACTGAGATGGCTTCATCCCGGTTATTAAAACGATAGTGGCTCAGGCTCTCATTTTTCAGCGTTCCCCAGAAGCTTTCCATCGGAGCGTTGTCGTAACAGTTACCTTTACGCGACATTGATGTTTTCAGACCAGACTGCTCCTGTATGACCCGGTAATCGTATGCGCAGTACTGTGAACCTCGATCAGAGTGGTGGATTAGCCCGGCAGGTGGGCGCTGGCTCCTGAGCGCCATAAACAGGGCTTTACCTGTCAGCTCTTTTGTCATGCGCTCTCCCATGGCGTAGCCGACAATTTCGCACGTATAAACATCTTTGATGCCAGCGAGGTACAACCATCCCTCCTGTGTGGCAACATACGTCAGGTCCGCCACCCAGACCTGATTTGGTGCTGTAGGAGCGAACGTCTGGTTCAGCAGATTTGGCGCAACTGGCAGATTGTGGTTCGGGTTCGTAGTCGCTCTGAACTTGCGTTTCTGCTTACAGCGTAGCCTTAGCTCCTTACGAAGACGTGCCAGTCGGTCACGACCAACGATGATGCCATTCTCTGCCAGCTCCGTCTGGAGCCGCCGGGTTCCATATGTTTCGCGAGTGCGGATATGTGCCACCTTAATCTCCAGTTTTAGCCGCTCATCACTTTGTTTTCTGTCTGAGGGTTCATGCTGTACCCAGTTGTAATAACCGCTCCTGGATACACCAAATACCTGACACATCGCTTCAATGGGAAATTGTTGTCGCCATTGTTCGATTAACGCGTATTTTTCAGCGACTCCTGTGCAAAATACGCTGTTGCTTTTTTTAATATATCTCGCTCAAGGCGAGCTTCATTTAACGCCTTACGCAGTTGCAGAATTTCAGATTCCAGTTCAGCCACCGTGCGGGAACCAGGAGTACCGAGCCCTTTTCTGGCGGCGGTAACCCATTGTCCTAAAGTGCCTTCAGGAAGGGATAATCGGGAAGCGCCTTCACTGATCGAAAGTTGATTTTCAAGAACCGTTCTGACAGCTTCGGCTTTGAACTCTTTAGAGTAACGTTGGGTTTTTCTGCTCATTATTAGCTCCTTCTGATGCCATTCTATTTCAGGAAGGAGTGTCCGTTAAACTCAGGCTACCTCACTTCCGGGTTTATCCATGCCACCCGGCGCTGCATATTTATTTGTTGCCATTCAAGGTTGATGATGTTCGAGCGTCTTAAGCCTGTTGCCAGTGCAAATTCAACAACAGACTTTAATGGCTCCGGACATTCATCAATCAGCCTTTGTGCTTCATGGGGCTCCAGCCAGCGGATCCGTTTATTCTTTGGTTGAGGCACTTTAATAATTGGTGCCTTATCCAGCATTTTCCATTCACGCTCTGCGGCTCTTAGTAGGGCCTTTATAAATGAAAGATGCGTAGCCTTCGTTGCAACGGACGCTGGTTTTGGCGTGTATTCTGGAACAGGTTTCCCTTTTTTTCTGCATGATTCTGCCCTGAGTTTCCAGTTTTCCTCATGACGCCGGTTCGTCATTTTCTGCATTGCTGAATAAATTTTTGATTCAGTAATGTCTCTTAGTTGTATTCCTGCGAAATGTTGAAGCCAGAATCCGATCCGGCTTTTGTCATCGTCCAGTGATTTTTTATGTGCTTTCTCTTCAAGCCACCTGACACACGCTTCCTCGAACGTTATATCAGGTATTTCACCAAGTTTGCTGACCCGCCATGCTTCAGCCTTTAGCTTGTCATGGAGTTCTGTCGCCTGCCTTTTGTCCTTTGTTCCAAGAGACTGTTTAAATCTTTTACCGTTCGGCAATGTGAAACTGGCGTACCATATTTCACCTCTGCGGAAGAGTGACATTTTCTTTCCTCTGTTATGCCATCACCCGCGCTCACCTGGACAGTATGCAGCGGAGACTGAAGAGCCGCAATGCAGGCTTGTCGTGTTGTGAGGTAAGGAGATTTATTCTTAGTGGGATCTTTGCGTGTTGCCTGAAGACGCCCTGTGCGTATCCAGTTAATGGCAGTCGGTCTGGATATCTTGAGAAAATGACAGGCCTCATCGAGTGTGAGGCTGTATGGCTCCATTATTTCACCTCTTGCTGTGACATTGTTGAGAAATGGATACCAGCTCGTTGCTGCCAGACGATCCAACCGAGAGTCATATCCCATGCCATGTATTCGTTATCGCCGTTTTTTGCTCTCCGACGATCTACTAAGTCACCAAAACGCTTTTCCATGAATAATTCATAAGCTTCGCGTTCATCTGGTTCTACTTCCAGAGATAGGAGTGCGATTTCATAAGCACGGCGCTCAATATCGTCTCGCACGTCAAGGCTGCTGATACGCTCTTTAATTTCTTTAATCAGTTCTTTGTCGGTAAAAGTGGTCATTATGCTCCAGCCTCCGGTGCTTTTGGCATTACTGCCCAGTGAGTGATATTGACGTTTTCAAGGTCCCCGACCTGAAATGTCCACTGCCATTCTCCGGTTTCTTTTTGTCCCCAGGTGTACCAGAGAGAACGCCAGCCAATTAGCCAGCCTTCTCCGTTAGCATCGAATAACAAAACACTTTCATTTGCTGGTGGCAGTTCAGTTGACACTGGTATTACTTTGTTTTCCTGTGCTGCACATTTAGCTTCAAGCTCATCGAATTTACGCACCAGGTATTCAGCATCTGTTTCATTTACTTTCTGAACCGCCCCGGGTTTCCTGGAGAGTGTTTTATCTGTGAACTCAGGCTGACAGATCATCGTTTCCGATGGAAGCATAATAAGCTTTTTCTGCTTCTGCCGGAGGGATGTGGCCCAGCCTTTCCGGCAATCGTCGATTGTTATACCAGTCCACCCACGTTAGTGTGGCCAGTTCCACTTCTGCACAGTTTTTCCAGCTCTTACGGTGTATTACCTCCGCTTTGTAAAGACCATTGATGCTCTCCGCCATCGCGTTGTCATACGAGTCGCCTGTACTTCCTGTTGATGCCAGTAATCCGGCTTCCTTAAGCCGCTGTGTGTAGGCCAGCGATACATACTGAGAACCTTTATCACTGTGATGGACCGTGCCGGACGGTCGACGGGCCCATAACGCCTGCTCCAGTGCATCCAGCACGAATGTCGTTTCCATGGACGATGAGACCCGCCACCCCACGATGTATCCGGCAAACACATCAATGATGAACGCCACATAGACGAAGCCCCGCCATGTGCTGACGTAAGTAAAATCAGCCACCCACAGCTGGTCAGGTCGTTCTGCCACGAACTGACGGTTTACGCGGTCGCCTGCGGCAACGGCTTTCCGGCCGATGGTCGTACGGACCTTTTTACCCCGGAGAACACCGGCAAGTCCCATAACCGCCATGAGACGTGCCACAGTGCATCTGGCCACTCTGATACCTTCCCGTAACAACTGACGCCAGACTTTACACCGTATACCTTGTGATTTTCATCGTATACGCGCTGTATCTCTTTCTTCAGCCAGTCATCGCGCTGCGCACGGGCACTGCATTTATCCGGATGATGTCGCTGTTGCTGACAGTGGTAATACGTTGACGGGGCAATATGCAGTTCGCTGCATAGCGGTCCGCCCCCGTACTGCTCACGCAGCTTATCCAGCAGTGGCATCATTTTTTCCAGAGGCGGTCGAACTCCGCCTTCGCAAAATAAGCGGAAGCCTGGCGAAGGATATCGTTACTGCGGCGCAGTTCACGATTTTCACGCTCCGGCTCTTTCAGACGCTGACGTTCAGCGGTGGTGAGCCCTCCATCACCGCCCCCGGTATCCCGCTCATGCTGGCGACCCCAGACACGCAGAGTCTCCGGCGTACAGCCAATCTTTGGAGCAATGGAACAAATTGTCGCCCATTGTGAGTCATATTCGCCCTGACTTTCCAGAACCATACGGACTGCCCGTTGACGGACTTCGGGGGAAAAACGAGTATTTTTAGTCATCCTGTTTACCTCTTTCTCAGGAAGTTTAGTCTCCAGGATTCCCGGGGCGGTTCATAAGCGACAGTAATCGATTCTTTGTGAACATCTAACCCGACGTACAATGTGTTATTGTTGTTCATGCTGGCCTCCGTGGTGGAAATACCGGGGTGTAGCAACAGCTCACCCATGCGGCTCTGACTGAGGTAGCCTGAGTTTAACGGACACTCCTTCCTGAAATAGAATGGCATCAGAAGGAGCTAATAATGAGCAGAAAAACCCAACGTTACTCTAAAGAGTTCAAAGCCGAAGCTGTCAGAACGGTTCTTGAAAATCAACTTTCGATCAGTGAAGGCGCTTCCCGATTATCTCTTCCTGAAGGCACTTTAGGACAATGGGTTACCGCCGCCAGAAAAGGGCTCGGTACTCCTGGTTCCCGCACGCTGGCTGAACTGGAATCTGAAATTCTGCAACTGCGTAAGGCGTTAAATGAAGCTCGCCTTGAGCGAGATATATTAAAAAAAGCAACAGCGTATTTTGCACAGGAGTCGCTGAAAAATACGCGTTAATCGAACAATGGCGACAACAATTTCCCATTGAAGCGATGTGTCAGGTATTTGGTGTATCCAGGAGCGGTTATTACAACTGGGTACAGCATGAACCCTCAGACAGAAAACAAAGTGATGAGCGGCTAAAACCGGAGATTAAGGTGGCACATATCCGCACTCGCGAAACATATGGAACCCGGCGGCTCCAGACGGAGCTGGCAGAGAATGGCATCATCGTTGGTCGTGACCGACTGGCACGTCTTCGTAAGGAGCTGAGGCTACGCTGTAAGCAGAAACGCAAGTTCAGAGCGACTACGAACCCGAACCACAATCTGCCAGTTGCGCCAAATCTGCTGAACCAGACGTTCGCTCCTACAGCACCAAATCAGGTCTGGGTGGCGGACCTGACGTATGTTGCCACACAGGAGGGATGGTTGTACCTCGCTGGCATCAAAGATGTTTATACGTGCGAAATTGTCGGCTACGCCATGGGAGAGCGCATGACAAAAGAGCTGACAGGTAAAGCCCTGTTTATGGCGCTCAGGAGCCAGCGCCCACCTGCCGGGCTAATCCACCACTCTGATCGAGGTTCACAGTACTGCGCATACGATTACCGGGTCATACAGGAGCAGTTTGGTCTGAAAACATCAATGTCGCGTAAAGGTAACTGTTACGACAACGCTCCGATGGAAAGCTTCTGGGGAACGCTGAAAAATGAGAGCCTGAGCCACTATCGTTTTAATAACCGGGATGAAGCCATCTCAGTAATACGGGAATACATTGAGATTTTCTACAATCGTCAGCGTCGTCACTCTCGTCTGGGGAATATCTCCCCGGCAGCCTTCAGGGAAAAATATCATCAGATGGCTGCTTAAAAAAAGAACAAATGGTAGTGTCCGCTATTGCCAGTACACCTCAGGGTGTTTGTCCACACCAAACCTGCCTACCGAAGCGACGGAACAAAAACAGCAGCGGTAAGGAAGATGAGAACCGACAGCAACAAGGCATGGAAGGGAGCGTTAAAGCGGGCAGGCATTAGCAACTTCCGCTTCCATGACCTGAGGCATACCTGGGCAAGCTGGCTGGTTCAGTCCGGTGTCTCTCTTCTTGCGCTTAAAGAGATGGGAGGATGGGAAACTCTCGAAATGGTTCAAAGATACGCCCACCTTTCAGCCGGGCATCTTACCGAGCACGCGAGCAAAATCGATGCGATTATAAGTCGCAATGGCACAAATACGGCACAAGAGGAGAACGTAGTTTACTTAAATGCGAGGTAACTTATTGATTTAAATGGTGCCGATAATAGGAGTCGAACCTACGACCTTCGCATTACGAATTATAAGAATCCGCTTGTAATTCAAAGGATTATCCCATCAACACTGCGCTCACACGTCCCACCACATCAAAACATGTAAAGCCTTGCAAGCCATTGTGAGGCCTTATGTGTCTCAGTTTTGTCTCATCAGACATAGCAAGTATCGATCAATTGAGACTTGGATGATAGACTTCATGCCTTTCAGAGCTCATTGATTAAATAAATGTTAAAGTTATTTGTAAAGTACACATCTATAGGTGTGCTGAACACACTTATACACTGGGTGGTTTTTGGTGTATGTATCTATGCCGCACATACCAGTCAGGCTCTGGCAAACTTCACAGGTTTCGTAGTGGCTGTGAGCTTTAGCTTCTTCGCGAATGCAAGATTCACATTCAAAGCATTGACTACAGCGATGCGCTACATGTTATACGTGGGATTTATGGGAATATTGAGTGTGATTGTTGGTTGGGCAGCTGATAAATGCTCACTTCCTCCAATAGTCACTCTTATCACCTTCTCCGCCATCAGTCTGGTGTGCGGTTTCGTCTATTCAAAGTTCATTGTCTTTAGGGATGCGAAATGAAAATATCTCTTGTCGTTCCTGTCTTCAATGAAGAAGAAGCGATACCTGTTTTCTATAAAACGGTACGTGAATTCCAAGAGTTGAAGCCATATGAAGTAGAAATTGTATTCATAAATGACGGAAGTAAAGATGCCACAGAGTCAATTATTAACGCGCTGGCTGTTTCAGACCCGCTAGTTGTTCCGCTGTCATTTACACGCAACTTTGGTAAAGAACCAGCCTTATTTGCAGGGTTAGACCATGCAAGCGGCGATGCTGTAATTCCTATTGATGTCGACCTGCAAGACCCAATTGAGGTTATCCCTCATCTTATTGAAAAGTGGCAGGCAGGTGCTGACATGGTGCTTGCTAAACGTTCAGACCGCTCAACTGATGGACGACTGAAACGTAAGACAGCTGAGTGGTTCTATAAATTACACAACAAAATAAGCACCCCAAAGATCGAGGAAAATGTCGGAGATTTTCGACTCATGTCTCGTGAGGTTGTGGAGAACATTAAACTGTTGCCTGAGCGCAATCTTTTCATGAAAGGCATACTGAGCTGGGTGGGTGGTCAGACGGATGTCGTTGAATATGTACGCGCAGAGCGTGTTGCTGGCATCTCAAAATTTAATGGCTGGAAATTATGGAATCTGGCACTGGAAGGTATCACAAGTTTTTCAACCTTTCCTCTTCGCGTATGGACTTATATAGGCTTGTTTGTTGCAAGCATTTCATTTTTATATGGTGCATGGATGATTATAGACACCCTTGTCTTTGGTAACCCAGTACGCGGGTATCCCTCCCTGCTTGTATCAATACTTTTCTTGGGTGGAGTGCAACTGATCGGGATTGGTGTTCTCGGAGAATATATAGGTAGAATCTATATTGAAGTAAAAAATAGACCCAAATACATCATAAAAAAATCTCATCGAGGTAACCCATGATTAAAATTAATTTATTAAAAAATGCAAATCTCCTTGCCTTCATATCATGTTTTGCAATATCAATTTATTGTTATTGGGGGTGGTTGTACGATGGAACACTTAATATTGATGGCGAGTTTACAAATAATTTTTATCAAACAATCACGCTTGGGCGGTGGTTTCACACTTTTTTGCGACATTACTTTCTCCCTGAGCCTTTTTCACTTTATATAACACCATTAATAGCCTTATCTTTTATCATCATTTCAGCATTTATAATCTGCAGATCGCTAAAGCTAGAATCTTATGAATTATTGATAGGTATGTTAGTATTTATTACCTTCCCTCAGATCTCCTATCAATTAGAGTTTCTTAACCAAGCTGATACTGTGGGAATTGCTTTTCTACTGGCAGCGATATCAGCAATTATTTTTCACTCGCAAAAAAATAGGATTGTGATATTTTCTGGTATAGTACTGTCCATTCTTTCAATGGCAATCTACCAAACATTCGTAACATATATTATTGCATTCGTCATTGGGTTGCAGATAAATTCGATAATACGAAATGAGAAAAATATTCGTGAATCTTTTTATAGTTCATGTTTATCTCTATCCCTCATAGCTTTATCTACCTTAATTTACCTGCTATTAACCAAAGCTATCAAGCATTATTTTTCGCTTGAATCGAACGAGTACATCTCAAATTATATACAAAATGCAAGCGATATTAAATGGCTTGTTAAATCAGCCATAGATAATATATATAACTTCTATAACAATCCTCCCACTGGTTTAAACCTATACAAGTGGTTACTGATTCCTTTATTAATTCTGATGTTTACCCTAACATATAAATTAAAAACAAGATCAATTTATTTGATTTCATCAATCATTTTCATTTATATACTTCCGGTTATATTTATCGTTGTTGTTGGCTCAGGGGCGCCACCTCGCCTGTTTGTTTTAATGCCTATAGTAGCAGTAATTTTGTTTTCTTGCTTAAGCAATTTTCGCTCTATAAAATACCTAAACTGCATGTTTTTTTTATTTATTATATTTAATGGCGTTTCAACATCCAAAAATCTATTTTTGAATGATACTCTCGCAAGACAGAAAGATATCTCTTTAGCTAAAGAAATATCATACACATCTCAAACAAAAGGCATTTCCCTTAACGGAAAATATATATATATATATGGTTCAAACGACTCAGGAAATATGCTCTCCATGAGCGCAGACACTTTTGGAAAATCTTTTTTTTGGTGGGATGGTGGCAACTATTTTAGGATGGTTGCATTTATGAATTACTATGGAATCTGTAATTGCAAACCAGCAAATAAAGAACAAATAGAGAAGATTTATCCAATTGTGAAGAGTTTACCTTCCTGGCCGAATCCAGATTCGATAGCTGAAATAAATGGTTTGGTGATAATAAAACTATCAGAGAAAAAAGGGTGGCTTCCATTTAATATTTAGCTTTGATAGATTTATTTATTATTAAAGAGCGCCTCCCTTTTTCAAGCTCAAAATAATACACACATCAATGGATGCAATCACAAATAGACGGAGGGGCTGAATGCCCCTTTAAATACCTTACACTCAAATATCTATATACAATCACACTAACCGTTTCTAATATTAGTCAATTAAAAAATTAGCAATACCATTTACAAGCGTTTACCCAAACTTAACACTGAGAATTGAAGTTTAACCGCCTAATTACATAACACTAGCGACTCTGCTTTTGGGAGGCATGGGTCACTCAGGCCAAATGACATCCGACGGTTTCACGATGAACTACGGCAAAAGAATATCAGAGCCCTCATTCCTCCCCGAAAGGCTGAGGGATCCCCAGAAAATTTTCATCAGTAAGCCAGCACCATACTTCGGTAAGTGCTGGCCAACCGGCACAATATCTTTTCAGGTTGTGCTCGTCGTAGAAGTTCAGGGTTAAATCTCAGGACGTTTTCAGCCAGCGTCAGAAAAGACAATACTCTTCGTTTTTTGAGACTATTAGCCTGATACTTTAAATGAAATCCTTTATTTTCAAAATGATAACCAAGTAGCCAGAGTACGATACTGGCCAGTGTAACCAGTAGACTTAATACCAGAAAACGCTCTCCCCTCCGACTTCTGCTCGCCCGAAGGCCAAAACCAAAGCGTTCACTTTTTTCATCCCGAAAGTTTTGCTCTATCTGCATTCTTCGACTGTACAGTTTCATGATTTTTTTGGCATTAAACTCAGCTGTATTGCTGAATATTAACCATGGTTCTCTGCCTGCGGCTTTTTGTTCTTTTTCCGTTGTTGGTAAGCCCGGCCTCCCTCTGGCACGCCTGCTTTTTCTGCCTTTAGGTGAATGTTTATAAAGATAAAAATGTCCTTCACACTGCGAGCGTTTTTTCCGGGCCAGGGTTCCCGTCCCCAGGTATTTTGCCTCTGAACTCCCCCTGCACATTTTTATGTCCAGCCACTTATCTTTGTCACTATCCAGCCTGAACTTCACTACCCCCCTGATACGACCAATAAAATCCCATCCCTGTGATTTGATATGACGGAACCATGCACTTTGAAAACCAGCATCAGTAACAATAACAACACGAGTCCGGGGAGAAATGGCCCCGGAAAGCGCATCCAGAAAAGCGATTTCCACCGCCTCGTTATTTTTTTTTGACGGGAAGACCTGACTCATCAGGGGGATAGAGCGACCGTCGCAGAGGAGGCTGGCACGAAGGACATGATATTCCTGAAAAGGGTAACCGCTCCAGTCAACAGCGATAACACACCACGACAGTTTATTTGTCATCATGGATGTAATATTTTTGAATATCAGAGGGATATCATTATGAAGTCGTTTATTACCCAACAGACAGTCAACGCGTTTTATTTTATCTTTCACGCGAGCAGGACCGGGTAAATGCCGGCCAATGCTGGTAAGAGAAAGAGATGCGCCACCGACTAAAGCAGCAGCAGAATCAATAATGGCATTTTGTCGATACTGATGCGTGGAAGCTAAAGCATTACGGAAAAAAGTCTGGCATACTTTACGGGCAGGCATAGAGGTGATCTCATTGAATTTGTTAGCGCAATCAGTAGATCACAAAACTCTATGCCTGTCTTCTTTTCTGGGGATTCCTCAGCCTAAAAGGGAGCGGGCTCTGGTCTGGTGAGTATGCAGATCGTAAAGGCTATGACCATGGTGCGAGAGTGGCAGGTATGCCAGAAAGAGGATGTATTGCCTGAAACTCTAACCTGATGCAGAGACGATTATCTTGAACCTGATTTATTCAACAAAGCCGCTGGCAGAATGTTACGAAAGTTATCGCGGCCGCAGGCTGATTTGATATCGATACTATCGGTGGTACTGCGGAAGTAAATGCCTATATAGTGCGACTTTGAAAAATAATAAATTAATATTGAACTCGTTGATTAATAATCATAAACTTTCAGGCATTCATATTTGCAATGAGTGTTTAAAAATCACACAAAACTGGAGAGCCTACTTTAAATGTATAATAACAAAATCGACAGCAACAGAAAAATAAGACATGATTGGGTTGATGCTTTAAAATTTCTCGGTATTTTTGCTATATATTTAGGTCACCTTGGGTTGGGGGCTGGCAAATTGTATCCTTTTGTTTTTAGTTATCACGTCCCACTATTCTTTTTCGCTGCTGGTTTTTTTACTATCAAAAAAAATGACTTATCTGTTTTCGATTATATCAAGTCAAAGTTTTACAGATTAATGATTCCATATTTCACTTTTGCATTTTCTATATTAATAATAAACACAATTAACTCAGGTGAGACGATTGATTATATATACAACCACATTTATGATATAATATATGGTGTTAGAAATAACCAATTCGTAGGAACAATATGGTTTATAAACTGCCTTTTTGTTATAATAGCAATTGATGCAATCTTTAGAGAAATAGTCAAGAACAATATAGTGATTTTAATCATATCACTGTTATCGTTCATGTTGTCACAAACAGTGCTCAATCATAACCCATTACTAGATCCTCAATGGTTTTGGAACATAGACTCCGCTATGGCATACTGGTGGTTATTGCCTCTCGGTAGATGTATGTTTTTAGAATTAACACGTGACAGGTTTTTTGGAAAATCTAAAATTGGTTTCATTGTCTTCTCAATTACCGCTATAATGAGTGCGTATCAACTACTTAACCAGAAACCTTTA
This sequence comes from Shigella flexneri, assembly GCA_048288465.1. Lineage (GTDB taxonomy): Bacteria > Pseudomonadota > Gammaproteobacteria > Enterobacterales > Enterobacteriaceae > Enterobacter > Enterobacter flexneri_B. The sequence continues at coordinate 320,511 of CP182556.1, forward strand.
CTTTTTAAGATTATCTCAATATTCAATGCAGACATAATATCAAGTAGTTATATTCAAGCTATTAATACTATTATCACCACGGTAGGCTTGATAATCTTTAATATTTTCATAGCAAAAATAATTTGTGGAAATGACTTTATTGTAAGAGCTGGAAGAAATACTCTTAACATATGTGGAATGGAGTATATCACCAAATTATTTATCCCTATGGCTTTAGCAATTATAGGCTTCAGCGTGACTATTCCAAATCCTATCTGCGCAATCATATATACCTGTATTTGTGTATATGTATCAGATAAAATTGGCCATTGGCTATCGAGGACAGTCGGTGGGCCATTTTTGATAAAATGATAAAAAGGCGCAATTAATTGCGCCTTTTTATAGATATATAGCGCATATTTATGCTCAGATTATACTGTTAAAATTAATGCGCAAATGTTACGGTTTTCTTTCCTAGCAACTGAAGGGAATGTTCGAAGTGCAAACATAAAATTACCCCTTCACTGAACAGATATTCAGTCGACCAACACATGAGAAAGAAATACACCAGATGAATTAAAATATCATATACTTATTAATCAAAGAAATAAAAGCATAAACAGTAGGTGGTGACGCTGATAAACTGGCTATAAACAACCTGGAAGGTGATGAGCTATCGCAATATAATTTATTGGCGAATTATTTGAAGCCAATTGATAACACCAGTGCTCAAAAGACTCCCCCCGGTAACCATAAGTAGCTAATATCTAGTACAGTTTCGATATCTATTATCGTTACTGCGTCGATATAGTCTAAATAGCTGCACCTAATTCTGCCACACTTGTCGTTTACAGATGGGTAATGTGTTGCGTATGGGCAACAAAACTCAAGCCAGATATAACACAACCTAGCTGAGAACGCCTTCCTGATGCTTCGCCCAGCAAGGGCTGAGCGAAAGTGGAGCACTTTTCTGCGCAGCTATTTAGGACAGTATTGAGTCATATTGTTTATGTATGAGTTAAGTTTCGTAATATCAATTAAATAAAATAAGTTGAAATCATTGTAGAAGTGAGCATTATACCCAGGCTACCTGAACCTACTGAAAAACGAGTATTATTCCAACAATTATCCTAGATTAACAAGTCTATTTATTTGGATGCATAGGCCACTCGGGTTTTACTACATTAACACGCATAAGCAGCACCCGATATTTTTTCCATGCCAGTAACAGTTTCGTTTCATCATCTGTTGCCATACCTAAATCAACCGCATCCTGAAGCGGAGCTATTACATTCGTTGCCTCTGCTATCAGTGCAGATTTCTTTTCATCATTTATTAAGGCTAATTGTTCTGGTGTTGGAGAAGGACGGTCAACAATGACAGGATGACCGTTCTCACCACAGGTAATCATTTTTGTTACACTCTGTGCATTAATCAGTGTTTTCCACTCTGATTCCGAGATTTCCACTGCATCATCAGGAATATTGGTGCCGTGAAATTCAGTCGAATAAAATCCGTTTGTCGATGCAGAATAAAAATATGACATTTTGTTAATATCCCATTGCAATGTAATACGCATCAGCAGATGAACCGTATCCTGAACCGGGCGACACAGTAATATTAAATCCAGTGTTCTGGACACTTGTCGCCGATACAGTCGGCTGCCCAGCCGCGCCAGTAACGTTCAATGTAACTACGACAGCAATTACTCTTGAGAACGTCATCGGGAACCTCATCCCGTATGTTGAAGATACATTCGGGGCACCATTCAACTGACCGCACTGTAAAATTAATCCAGACGGAAATTTTTGCGCAGCAGCCGTTACGGTATTAATTGACGCGAACAGGCTCATATCAGGTATCTGATTCGCCCCTGTACCTACATTCCTTTTAGCTGCTTCTCCCAAACCAAGGTTTTCGAGAGCCGTTTTCACCGTGCCATCCGATTTGATATCGCCAAACGGATTCTTGCGGCTTAACAGCAGCGCGCGAAGTGCGGTAAGCAACTGATCGTGCCGCCCCTTCTCCAGGCTGGCACCGGATGCCTCCACCACGCTGCAAAGCTCCTCCTGCAACATGTCAAAGTAGTCATCATCCAGATCGGTGGCAGGCGTGCCAGTCTGGGGGTTACCACGGGTAAAACCGTTCTTACCCGCGCCGAACTTATCCTTCTTCGCGGTTTTCGTGTCTATACGATGCATGGATTACTCTGAGGTGTACTGGCAATAGCGGACACTACCATTTGTTCTTTTTTTAAGCAGCCATCTGATGATATTTTTCCCTGAAGGCTGCCGGGGAGATATTCCCCAGACGAGAGTGACGACGCTGACGATTGTAGAAAATCTCAATGTATTCCCGTATTACTGAGATGGCTTCATCCCGGTTATTAAAACGATAGTGGCTCAGGCTCTCATTTTTCAGCGTTCCCCAGAAGCTTTCCATCGGAGCGTTGTCGTAACAGTTACCTTTACGCGACATTGATGTTTTCAGACCAAACTGCTCCTGTATGACCCGGTAATCGTATGCGCAGTACTGTGAACCTCGATCAGAGTGGTGGATTAGCCCGGCAGGTGGGCGCTGGCTCCTGAGCGCCATAAACAGGGCTTTACCTGTCAGCTCTTTTGTCATGCGCTCTCCCATGGCGTAGCCGACAATTTCGCACGTATAAACATCTTTGATGCCAGCGAGGTACAACCATCCCTCCTGTGTGGCAACATACGTCAGGTCCGCCACCCAGACCTGATTTGGTGCTGTAGGAGCGAACGTCTGGTTCAGCAGATTTGGCGCAACTGGCAGATTGTGGTTCGGGTTCGTAGTCGCTCTGAACTTGCGTTTCTGCTTACAGCGTAGCCTCAGCTCCTTACGAAGACGTGCCAGTCGGTCACGACCAACGATGATGCCATTCTCTGCCAGCTCCGTCTGGAGCCGCCGGGTTCCATATGTTTCGCGAGTGCGGATATGTGCCACCTTAATCTCCAGTTTTAGCCGCTCATCACTTTGTTTTCTGTCTGAGGGTTCATGCTGTACCCAGTTGTAATAACCGCTCCTGGATACACCAAATACCTGACACATCGCTTCAATGGGAAATTGTTGTCGCCATTGTTCGATTAACGCGTATTTTTCAGCGACTCCTGTGCAAAATACACTGTTGCTTTTTTTAATATATCTCGCTCAAGGCGAGCTTCATTTAACGCCTTACGCAGTTGCAGAATTTCAGATTCCAGTTCAGCCACCGTGCGGGAACCAGGAGTACCGAGCCCTTTTCTGGCGGCGGTAACCCATTGTCCTAAAGTGCCTTCAGGAAGAGATAATCGGGAAGCGCCTTCACTGATCGAAAGTTGATTTTCAAGAACCGTTCTGACAGCTTCGGCTTTGAACTCTTTAGAGTAACGTTGGGTTTTTCTGCTCATTATTAGCTCCTTCTGATGCCATTCTATTTCAGGAAGGAGTGTCCGTTAAACTCAGGCTACCTCAAAGATCCCACTAAGAATAAATCTCCTTACCTCACAACACGACAAGCCTGCATTGCGGCTCTTCAGTCTCCGCTGCATACTGTCCAGGTGAGCGCGGGTGATGGCATAACAGAGGAAAGAAAATGTCACTCTTCCGCAGAGGTGAAATATGGTACGCCAGTTTCACATTGCCGAACGGTAAAAGATTTAAACAGTCTCTTGGAACAAAGGACAAAAGGCAGGCGACAGAACTCCATGACAAGCTAAAGGCTGAAGCATGGCGGGTCAGCAAACTTGGTGAAATACCTGATATAACGTTCGAGGAAGCGTGTGTCAGGTGGCTTGAAGAGAAAGCACATAAAAAATCACTGGACGATGACAAAAGCCGGATCGGATTCTGGCTTCAACATTTCGCAGGAATGCAACTAAGAGACATTACTGAATCAAAAATTTATTCAGCAATGCAGAAAATGACGAACCGGCGTCATGAGGAAAACTGGAGACTCAGGGCAGAAGCATGCAGAAAAAAAGGGAAACCTGTTCCAGAATACACGCCAAAACCAGCGTCCGTTGCAACGAAGGCTACGCATCTTTCATTTATAAAGGCCCTACTAAGAGCCGCAGAGCGTGAATGGAAAATGCTGGATAAGGCACCAATTATTAAAGTGCCTCAACCAAAGAATAAACGGATCCGCTGGCTGGAGCCCCATGAAGCACAAAGGCTGATTGATGAATGTCCGGAGCCATTAAAGTCTGTTGTTGAATTTGCACTGGCAACAGGCTTAAGACGCTCGAACATCATCAACCTTGAATGGCAACAAATAGATATGCAGCGCCGGGTGGCATGGATAAACCCGGAAGAGAGTAAATCAAACCGCGCAATTGGCGTTGCGCTGAATGATACTGCATGTCGCGTATTGAAAAAACAAATCGGGAATCATCACCGTTGGGTATTTGTGTACAAGGAAAGCTGTACCAAACCAGACGGAACGAAAGCGCCAACGGTCAGGAAGATGCGGTATGACGCAAACACAGCCTGGAAAGCGGCGCTGAGACGAGCAGGTATTGATGATTTCAGATTTCACGACTTGAGACACACCTGGGCAAGTTGGCTGGTTCAAGCCGGAGTCCCGTTGTCAGTGTTACAGGAAATGGGAGGCTGGGAGTCTATCGAAATGGTTCGTCGATATGCTCACCTTGCACCTAATCACCTTACCGAACACGCACGGCAAATAGACTCGATCCTGAACCCATCGGTCCCAAATTCGTCCCAGTCAAAAAATAAGGAAGGTACTAATGATGTGTAACTTATTGATTTAAATGGTGCCGATAATAGGAGTCGAACCTACGACCTTCGCATTACGAATCTGTAGCACCAATCATAACTATCTGTTTTAGCAAGCATTAACCGCATTCACTAAGCTATAGTTGATGACACAAACAGAAAGTTGATGCATGATGTTGCCATATATATGTCACAAATACGGCACAACGATCTTCAAACATATAGCCACACATTCACAGAAGAGCACAAAGCCTTGCAATCCAGTGCAAAGCTTGGTGTGTCTCCGTTTTGTTTCATCAGTTACACATAACTATATGATCATTAACTAAAAGTCAGTATACTTGGAGAAATTTTAATTGCGTAATAGAGCATGCATATGATTGAAATTAACAGTTTATTATTAATAACATCCGTGATATTGATGTCGTTATTAGCTGTGGGGTTATTTGATAAAATTTCCCCAATAAATCTTGTTGAGCACGGCAGGAATAATCAAATAGATGGAATGCGGGGGTTCTTAGCAATTTTCGTGCTTATTCATCACGCAGCAATTTGGAATGGATACTTGTCATCTGGAGTATGGGAAGCACCTTCATCAAATCTGTTAGCAAATTTAGGCCAAGTTGGTGTGTCATTCTTTTTTATGATTACTGGTTATCTGTTCTTTTCAAAGATTATCTCTGGAGATCAGGACTGGACAAGGCTTTATGTATCAAGATTACTACGATTAACCCCAATGTTCATAGTTAGCCTATGTCTCATTTTTATCATTGTAGGTTTTAAGTCTGGATGGAGAATGCAGGTATCCACAGAAGAGCTTTTTGTGTCAATAATGAAGTGGTTGCCATTCACTGCGCTAGGTATGCCGAACATTAATGACGTAAAAGATTCATTTACTATCAATGCCGCTGTAACATGGACACTTGTATATGAATGGTTCTTTTATTTTTCTCTTCCGGTAATTTCCGCGCTCATAAAAAGAAAAGTCAGTATTTACATGGTTATGATTAGCGCAATATCGCTATTTGTTTTCATTTTATTTTTCAGTAAAATACACATAGCATCATTTCTTTTTGGGCTCCTGGCATTTTTGCTAAATAAATCAAAGATAGTCAATGGAATTGCCAAAGCAAAAGTAACACCAATTATAATAACTGCGATAATGGTTTTTGAAATGACGTATTTCAAAACAACTTACGCACCGCTACCACTGATTCTTTGTGGAATAACATTTATCATTATCGCATCAGGTTGTGATTTGTATGGAATATTAAGATTAAATATAACCAGAAAGCTAGGAGAAACTACCTACAGCGTTTACCTTCTGCATGGGATATTCCTTTATTGCCTAATGACGTGGATTATTCCTAATAATTACACTGAAAATACATTTATCATACTGGTAAGCACAACTGCATTTCTTATTACGTTCACATCATGCCTAACTTTTAAATTAATAGAGACGCCATTCATCAAATTAACAAAACAAACCACAACTTTAGTAAAAGAATTAATACCCACATTAACAAACAACAATCAATAAACAATAAACATAAGCCGCCCTACATATATGTCCAAATGGGGCGGCGAATGTATTTATATTAGTCTGGTAATGCTAAATGCAAACGAACTGGAGATTCCTGCCCCGCTAAGCGTATTGCGCAGGGTCACCCTAAATGTATCTACGCCAATATAAGTAACATCACAACTAACTGAATCAGGCGCAGATATAGGTGTTATCTGCACAATATAACCGCTAGCAACTGCTGCGAGCGGATGAGAAAAGCTAACATCATACACACCTGTAGAAACCACGTTAACCGATGAAACACCAGTAGCAACGTCGATACTACCATTGGCGTTAATTTTTCCCGAGCGTGTGACTGACAATGCAGAAGCCGATGTTACCTTACTGGTTGTTTCTGTAAAAACACACCCAATGTCAACTACCTCGCAATTAGCTCCTGTTATCCAGTATGGTCGTTCTGCACTTGGCTGATAATCCCCTGCGCTCTGGAACGTTGTGCCGTTGAGTATGACTGTAACTTTTCCCCCACCTGAGCTTGTTACTTGAATATTCGTGTGCGTGTATCTTGCACTGCTCACGCGATGAAAATTTCCACCGTTTATAACCACAGTTACAGGGCGCGTCCCAGTATTATCTATAGCAAGGTCTGCCCCCCCGGCATTAGCCTCAAAGTATGGGTTGTTTAATACCAAAGCGCACGAACCGTTAAGGCCATTTATAGCTAATTGCGCACCACCTGTACTGGAATCCCCCTGAGTACCATTTCCTTCACAAGTTGAGGTGTACTGGCAATAGCGGACACTACCATTTGTTCTTTTTTAAGCAGCCATCTGATGATATTTTTCCCTGAAGGCTGCCGGGGAGATATTCCCCAGACGAGAGTGACGACGCTGACGATTGTAGAAAATCTCAATGTATTCCCGTATTACTGAGATGGCTTCATCCCGGTTATTAAAACGATAGTGGCTCAGGCTCTCATTTTTCAGCGTTCCCCAGAAGCTTTCCATCGGAGCGTTGTCGTAACAGTTACCTTTACGCGACATTGATGTTTTCAGACCAAACTGCTCCTGTATGACCCGGTAATCGTATGCGCAGTACTGTGAACCTCGATCAGAGTGGTGGATTAGCCCGGCAGGTGGGCGCTGGCTCCTGAGCGCCATAAACAGGGCTTTACCTGTCAGCTCTTTTGTCATGCGCTCTCCCATGGCGTAGCCGACAATTTCGCACGTATAAACATCTTTGATGCCAGCGAGGTACAACCATCCCTCCTGTGTGGCAACATACGTCAGGTCCGCCACCCAGACCTGATTTGGTGCTGTAGGAGCGAACGTCTGGTTCAGCAGATTTGGCGCAACTGGCAGATTGTGGTTCGGGTTCGTAGTCGCTCTGAACTTGCGTTTCTGCTTACAGCGTAGCCTCAGCTCCTTACGAAGACGTGCCAGTCGGTCACGACCAACGATGATGCCATTCTCTGCCAGCTCCGTCTGGAGCCGCCGGGTTCCATATGTTTCGCGAGTGCGGATATGTGCCACCTTAATCTCCGGTTTTAGCCGCTCATCACTTTGTTTTCTGTCTGAGGGTTCATGCTGTACCCAGTTGTAATAACCGCTCCTGGATACACCAAATACCTGACACATCGCTTCAATGGGAAATTGTTGTCGCCATTGTTCGATTAACGCGTATTTTTCAGCGACTCCTGTGCAAAATACGCTGTTGCTTTTTTTAATATATCTCGCTCAAGGCGAGCTTCATTTAACGCCTTACGCAGTTGCAGAATTTCAGATTCCAGTTCAGCCAGCGTGCGGGAACCAGGAGTACCGAGCCCTTTTCTGGCGGCGGTAACCCATTGTCCTAAAGTGCCTTCAGGAAGAGATAATCGGGAAGCGCCTTCACTGATCGAAAGTTGATTTTCAAGAACCGTTCTGACAGCTTCGGCTTTGAACTCTTTAGAGTAACGTTGAACCGCCCCGGGTTTCCTGGAGAGTGTTTTATCTGTGAACTCAGGCTGCCAGATCATCGTTTCCGATGGAAGCATAATAAGCTTTTTCTGCTTCTGCCGGAGGGATGTGGCCCAGCCTTTCCAGCAATCGTCGATTGTTATACCAGTCCACCCACGTTAGTGTGGCCAGTTCCACTTCTGCACGGTTTTTCCAGCTCTTACGGTGTATTACCTCCGCTTTGTAAAGACCATTGATGCTCTCCGCCATCGCGTTGTCATACGAGTCGCCTGTACTTCCTGTTGATGCCAGTAATCCGGCTTCCTTAAGCCGCTGTGTGTAGGCCAGCGATACATACTGAGAACCTTTATCACTGTGATGGACCGTGCCGGACGGTCGACGGGCCCATAACGCCTGCTCCAGTGCATCCAGCACGAATGTCGTTTCCATGGACGATGAGACCCGCCACCCCACGATGTATCCGGCAAACACATCAATGATGAACGCCACATAGACGAAGCCCCGCCATGTGCTGACGTAAGTAAAATCAGCCACCCACAGCTGGTCAGGTCGTTCTGCCACGAACTGACGGTTTACGCGGTCGCCTGCGGCAACGGCTTTCCGGCTGATGGTCGTACGGACCTTTTTACCCCGGAGAACACCGGCAAGTCCCATAACCGCCATGAGACGTGCCACAGTGCATCTGGCCACTCTGATACCTTCCCGTAACAACTGACGCCAGACTTTACACCGTATACCTTGTGATTTTCATCGTATACGCGCTGTATCTCTTTCTTCAGCCAGTCATCGCGCTGCGCACGGGCACTGCGTTTATCCGGATGATGTCGCTGTTGCTGACAGTGGTAATACGTTGACGGGGCAATATGCAGTTCGCTGCATACCGGTCCGACCCCGTACTGCTCACGCAGCTTATCCAGCAGTGGCATTATTTTTTCCAGAGGCGGTCGAACTCCGCCTTTGCAAAATAAGCGGAAGCCAGGCGAAGGATATTGTTACTGCGGCGCAGTTCACGATTTTCACGTTCCGGCTCTTTCAGACGCTGACGTTCAGCGGTGATGAGCCCTCCATCACCGCCCCCGGTATCCCGCTCATGCTGGCGACCCCAGACACGCAGAGTCTCCGGCGTACAGCCAATCTTTGGAGCAATGGAACAAATTGTCGCCCATTGTGAGTCATATTCGCCCTGACTTTCCAGAACCATACGGACTGCCCGTTGACGGACTTCGGGGGAAAAACGAGTATTTTTAGTCATCCTGTTTACCTCTTTCTCAGGAAGTTTAGTCTCCAGGATTCCCGGGGCGGTTCAGATAGCGCCAACGGTGAGCTGACGAAAATGGCTCACCCGAAATTTTCATACTTCTGCCTTTAGCTCCGTCTTTATAATTTGGTAAAATTGTTTCAAACGTTCCGAAATAATGAATGATGAAAACTTTTTCAAAAAAGCGGCGGCGCATGGGGGAGGAACCTCCTTTAACTCCTCAAAACGAAGATCAGCGGTCCGGCTGCGCTTCGCCTGTTGCGTCAGACTACCCGCGCGGTTGGCCTGGCTGGCATGTCTTACCCATTGCTTCAACGCTGGTTCAACACCCGCCGCCTGGGTGGTGGTGGCTGGTGTTGGTCGGCTGGGCGTTCGTCTGGCCGCATTCAGCCTGGCAGATAGCGAGCAGGGCCGTCGATTCGCTTAGCCGGGAAATTTACAATTTAAAAACCCATGCAGTATTAGCGGGAATGTGGGTAGGCGAACTGGGCGTAACGTGCTGCCTTCCACCGCGATGTTGATGATTATGCGCTTGAATTGATGGGGGTAGGCGGCCCCCGTCCGTTCGTCGCGGGTCTGGCGTTGATGGCGGTTCTGCCTTGTCACCTTGAGCTGACGGGGTATTACCGTGTCGTTCAGAGCGCCGGTCCCGCTGGAATGGTGGTCTTCCCTTCCCATTGATCGTCATTTATCCTCTTGCTGTTTGGCTTGGTCAGCTACCAGACGGCAACCAAACTGGCGGAACATAAACGCAGGTCAGGTTATGAGTACCCGCTATGGCATGACGGTGTGTATAACCGACGTCATCGGGAAACTATGTTACGCAATGAATTTGATAACTGTCGGCGACATAATCGCGATGCAAAATGTTACGATTATCCATATCTACGATTTCAACAACATCAACCATATGGGGCCACTATGCTGGCGATGAAGCTATAGTGGCGCTTACCCACAGTTACACATCAACCCTGCGTGGTAGCGATGTGATTGGTCGGTTTGGCGGCGACTTAGTTCGAGAATCATGTCCGGTACGCCAGCTGAGAGCGCTATTACTGCCATGTTACGGGTGCACTTAGGTGAAGATCACGTTTGCCGAATACGCCACAGGTAACTTTACGGATTAGTGTGGGGGTTGCGCTGTGAACTGACAAACGAGTCATGATCGTGAGCGGTTGAAATCGGCTACTTGGCGCTTTAGCAAAGCAAAGAAAGCTGGACGTACCGCACCAAAGTGGCGGCCTGACGTCCGGTGAAAGTCATCAAATTTGCCGAGTTTTCTGATTTTTCCATACACTTCGTCATCGCTTCGATCACTGCGGCACCAAGCCTTTCCTCTTCCAGAACGCGTACCGCTTCAACTCGGCGTGCTTTCCGCCTTAGTACGATATTCAGCGCCCCGGATGTTCTCCCGTTTTCAGCACCATTTTTGCGAACCCATTACGGCCGAGCGGCAAATTATACGCCTGGGCGTGTGGCATCCCGCCCAGCACGGGCGGTGTCGGCCATCGCTTCGATAAACATAAGGACGTAGGCTGGCGAGAACTGCTGACACCGACCACCGGGTGGATCATCGGCTTAAACAATCACTTCCGCTTCGCCAAAGCAGCGGTATTCAGCACATCAGCGGTATCTTCTGGGGTTACCAGCGCGTTTGGCGTTACGGAGGTCATCCCGGGATTAACCAGCGCGGAGCGTTCGGCATGGCGCGGAGAACTTTCCGGTCATGGCCCAGCGCGCGGGCAAGTCGGTCGAGCGTGAGCACCTGCAGCAGTAAAACTCACGAGAGAGTCTTTATTCAGGCTGGAGGTGATTTGCTAAGCACTTTAATCATGATGCGGCGTTTAACGGCAGCAAAAATGATGTCGGCGATTTGCGTCATCTCGCGCCGATTCTGCGGCGTTGACGCCAACTGGTCATGCAGGGCGGCTACTTTATCCGGCAGGGGGTATATACCCAGATTTGCCCTCTAGCACCTGACCGCTGGCAATGACACCGCCGAGAATGGCTTTTCCCATATTGCCGCAGCCAATAAAACCCATTTTCTTTTCCATTGCCTCACTCCTGCCGTGAAATTCATTGTTTGAGCACCGCTGGCAGAAGCATAAACAGAACTATGCCGGTAAAGGCAAAGTGCTGACACAATAGAGGATTACCCAACAAACAGACGGTCTCACGACAATTTGGGTGGATGCCGACGCGTGTCCCAATGTAATTAAAGAGATTTTGTATCGCGCGGCGGAACGTATGCACATGCCGCTCGGCAATGGTAGCAAACCAGAGTTTACGCGCGCCGCCATCACCGATTATTGGTACGCTGTGCGTCGCGGCAGGTTTCTCCGACGTTGCCGATAACGAAATCGTCCTGGAGCGCGAAGCGGGCGATTTCTGTGATCACCGAAGACAGCACCTTTGGGCCCTGCCAAGCGCATCCAGAAAGGCGCTGCGGCGATTAATCCGCGCGGCGAACGTTACACGCCAGCCAGCGACCATTCGTGAGCGCCTGACGATGCGCGATTTTATGGATACCTTACGCGCCAGTGGATCCAGATTTGGTGGGACCAGATAGTCTTTCACAACGTGACCGCCAGGCCTTTGCTGCGGAGCCTGCAGAAATGGCGGCTGGAAGTGCAACGTAGTCGCGGCCAAATGTAATTTATTATTTACACTTCATTCTTCAATATTCATCAGTATAGTAAGGGTGTATTATCCACTTTCACTTTAAGTGGAATTTTTCCTTTACAATCGAAATTGTACTAGTTTGATGGTACGATCGCGATTCCACGACACCGGCTTTCGCCGCATTGCGACCTATTGGGGAAAACCCACGATGACACAACCTCTTTTTCTGATCGGGCCTCGGGGCTGCGGCAAACAACGGTCGGAATGGCCCTGCTGATTCGCTTAACCGTCGGTTTGTCGATACCGATCAGTGGTTGCAATCACAGCTCAATATGACGGTCGCGGAGATTGTCGAAAGGGAAGAGTGGGCGGGATTTCGCGCTGGAATAGAAACGCGGCGCTGGGCAAGTGGTAACCGCGACGCATCCACCGTTATCGCTACAGGCGGCGGCATTATTCTGACGGAATTTAATCGTCACTTCATGCAAAATAACGGGATTGTGGTTTATTTGTGTGCCAGCATCAGTCCTGGTTAACCATCTTGCAAGCTACTCCTTAAAGAAGATTTACGGCCAGCCTTAACGGGAAAACCGTCCTAAGGGAAGAAGTTAAGGAAGTGCTTGGAAGAAACGCGATGCGCTGTACAACGCCAAGTTGTGCATATTATCATCGACGCAACAAACTAACGCAGCCAGGTGATTTCTTCTGAATCCGTAGCGCCCTGGCACACAACTATTTTTAATCATTTTCGAGCGCCTAGACCTAACGTTCATCCCGTGAAATAAGGAAATAACGATGCCAACCAAACCGCCTGATCCTCGTGAACACAGCATAGTGACGATCAAAAGGAAAACCAGGACAGACGGTAACCTGGTACTTATCTTAGAGCCTATTTACCTGTTACAACTGTCGATCAGTGACATCCCACCGCTCAGGAAGCGATGGATGTGAAAAACGCTATGAGGACCCTAGATAGATAGTGACCGCATTCTACTTGTCTTGGAAGGGATTCTGAGTGCCACTACAAGGGATATCTGCGTTATATTTTCATAATTCATGTTTTTGAAGAATTAAGATCTAACAATAACAATCGATTACTGGTAATCATTTGGAATCTTTACATTACGCCGTGCACGTCGTCTGCTACGCTTTTTGTCATTTGTAGCACAAGTAAGTGTCAGCAGTGGTGCTTCACACTTGCCGGTAATTAATGATGAAAGAAGGTGGATGAACAATGAGTGCGTCGTTGGCGATCCTGACCATGGCATTGTACCTATGCAGGAGGTTTTGCCGCTCCTGACGGAATACATTGACGAAGATAATTTTCCCATCATAGCCTGCGGGGAAGTTGAGTGGTGAAGAAGTGTGGCGGAGTACGCGCCAGAAGCAGGCGAAGACACCATTCTCACATTATTAAATGATACCAGCTGGCCATGTTTCGCGTCGCAAAGTGGAGCGTGACCTGCAAGGTGTGGTCGAGTACTGATAATCGGGGTTACGACGTCATTATATTAATGAGTACGGCAAACATTAGTAGTATGACTGCGCGTAATACGATTTTGAAGTCGTTGCGGATATTGCCACCGTCCTTAATTTTCTCCTCTATTGTTGAAAGATGATCAAGTGGGGGTTATCGTTCCGGTTGAAGGAGATGCTGCCGTTTCAGGTGAAAAATCGGCAAATTTTGGGGAACAAAATCGCCGGTATTTTCATTGGGTAACCCCATTCATGATTCAGAAGAAAAAACGATCATGTGGAAAGAATTACTGGCAAAAGGAGCGACGTCATCACGTGGATTGTTTAGGATTTACGAACGTCATCGCGTATTCACTCGGCAAAACAGCTCGACGTCCTGTCTTGCTGTCTAACGTATTGATTGCACGGCTGGCTGCGGAATTACTGGTGCAAATTTTGCGTGACAGTTAGCGCCTCTGGCCCATAGTGAAGTAGATATTGGACTACCAGACAGGGCCAGTTTATGCTTTCAAAGTAACGAGTACTTTTCCGGCAAGTGAAATCGATTGGCTTTTCCAGCAGCAGACCTGGTCGCGCCAGTGTGGGTGTTATGGTTGAAGCGAATACACCTTCAGCACCGTGAGCGGAAGAGATGACGGTAACGAGTGGCGCGCTGATGTGTTACTGCCTGACGCGACCTGATGGCAGGTGTATGAGCCGGCTTCGGTGTTCAACGTTCCCGGTCACAGTGGGTTTCATCTGCAAGTTGCCGAACCCACCTCTTATCTGTGCCGCTATCTGTAATTCCTTGCTTTCCCTCTTAACGGAGGGGCATTTTCTGAAATATCCTTTCTTTAACCCATAATAATATTTCCTTTGCTGCGATTTTTCAATTTCCGATATATTCATAATTTATCAAGGTTGATATAAATATCAGCTGATATTTCGAGATATTGTCGGCGGAACTGGTGACGATAAACAGGGTCCAGATGATGAATGGTGGCGTGCATTGCTGCAAGTCGCAACGATCATTTACGCCAACGGGATTGCGCAACGCACATACCCGCGTTGTTGTTAACGCATCGACTCAGCCTCAGGATTGGTCGCTGGCGACGCGGTACCCACAGCTGGCTGCCGATGTGAAAACGGCGTGGTTAAACAGGTATTCATCATTACTCTTATTTGTCGAACAACCCAATTTTTCCGTCACGTGATTAGTGAAAACCGGCAACGCGGAAAAATCTGCAGCGAAGCGCGTCACGGGCTCGAGGAAAAACAATGACACAACGTCCATGGAGCAAGTTACAGCGTAAAACGCATAACATCGCTGCGCTAAAATTATTGCTGGCCGTAGTGATAATTATATGCCTGGTGTGGCTTTGACGCCGGATAAGACGCGGAGGCGTCGTATCGGCATTAAGGAAAATCAGCAATTAACGTTGTGCTTCGCCACCTAGTCCTTCAATCAGGTTTTGAATTAACGCTGCCAGTTCACCAGTCATCAGGATGAAATCGGCATCAAAACGCTGGGCGAAATCTTCACGGCTCTCCATATCTTCGTTTTGATCGCGCAGCTCGTCGAATAATAAACTTCAGACGCTTGAGCTAAACCATCGTCGCACATCAGAACTCGAATGTGCTGCTGCCAGTCGAGCGCCAGTCGAGCTACGACTCTTCCGGCTTCAACGCTA
Organism: Shigella flexneri; assembly: GCA_048288465.1. Lineage (GTDB taxonomy): Bacteria > Pseudomonadota > Gammaproteobacteria > Enterobacterales > Enterobacteriaceae > Enterobacter > Enterobacter flexneri_B. Next base: position 335,739 of record CP182556.1, read on the forward strand.
TTGGTGATCTCCTTCGCTGGTCAGATTCTGTTTCTTCGCGCGGATCACGCCGCCATCTTCCAGCAACGATTCTTCAGCTCGGCTTCATCAAGCAGCTGAAGCCCTGTGCCGCACTACCGGAGCGAACCGATTCGGTCAGCGTCAGTTCAATCGGGTTTTCCATGCTCATGGTACAACCGGGAACGACCTGAGGCTTTTACGCAGTAATGCCAGCGTATCTTCCGCTTTTTTGGCAGCTGGCGCAGTCCACCATAATCAAACCGTTAACCGTGTCGACCACATCATCGTCTGGCTAAAATGGCTCAAGGCACGGGCAGTAGAGCGTGCAGCACTTCGTCTTTCAGCGAATCTTTTTCGGTTTTCTTTAGTGACGTGCCTGTTCGCTTCCAGTTTGGCCATTTTCGCTTCCAGCGCCTGTTTAATCACCGGAGACCGGAGGATTTTTTCTTCTTTGCGCGCGCAGATAACAATTTTACCATCGGCAACGTGCGTTAACGCATCGCTGTGCGATTCCATGGGAGGTATTAGCCCATCTTCGCCATGTCCTGGCTGCCGCATGGGGTAAACGCCATTCAGGCTAGCTGTTCTTCCATCTCTGCACGCAGCGTATTCTCGCGGCTAAGACTGTAGACCATTAAATTTTTGAGCCACAGCATGATAATTTCCACGGCCTTGTCGTTAAATTTAGCGGGCATGATAACGAATTGTCGGCGGCCTTGCATTGCCAATCCGGTTGTCCGTCTCTACGCTATTGATATTGAAAAAAATAAGGAGAGTACCGTGCGTATAGGTATCGATTAGGCGGCACCAAAACTGAAGTGATTGCACTGGCGATGCAGGGGAGCAGTTGTACCGCCATCGTCTGCCCACGCCGCGTGATGATTACCGGCAGACTATTGAAACTATCGCCACGTTGGTTGATATGGCGGAGCAGGCGACGGGGCAGCGCGGAACGGTAGGTATGGGCATTCCTGGCTCAATTTCGCCTTACACCGGTGTGGTGAAGAATGCCAATTCAACCTGGCTCAACGGTCAGCCATTCGATAAAGACTTAAGCGCGAGGTTGCAGCGGGAAGTGCGGCTGGCAATTGACGTGAGTCTGGCGGTTTCAGAAGCAGTAGATGGCGCGGCAGCGGGAGCGCAGACCTGTATTTCGCCGTGATCATCGGCACGGATGCGGCGCGGGCGTGGCATTCAATGGGCGGGCGCATATCGGCGGCAATGGCACGGCAGGTGAGTGGGGACACAATCCGCTACCGTGGATGGACGAAGACGCATGCGTTATCGCGAGGAAGTCCCTTGTGATCGCGGTAACAAGGTCGGTATTTTAGTCTCTCATTCCGGGGCACGGATATTCGCGATGGATTATCGTCGTTTGAGCGGACATGCGCTGAAAGGCAGTGGAATTATCCGCCTGGTCGAAGAAAGCGATCCGGTAGCGGAATGGCATTGCGTCGCTACGAGCTGCGGCTGGCAAAATCGCTGGCACATGTCGTGAATATTCTCGATCCGGATGTGATCGTCCTGGGGCGGATGAGCAATGCAGACCGTTGTATATCAAACGGTCGGCAGTCTATTAAACAATTCGTCTTCGGCGGCGAATGTGAATGTGGTGTGTAAGGCGAAGCACGGCGATTCCAGCGGCGTACGCGGCGCTGCGTGGTTATGGCCAAAGAGTAAAAAACGTAGGCAATTGGCGGATCATGCCAGGCGACGCTCGCCGCGCCTATTAGGCCTGCAAAATGTGCCAGAACCGCGTAGGCGGATAAGGCGTTCACGCCGCATCCGGCAAGAAGTAATGGTACTGAGACTATAACCTACCCAGTGGTTTCGCCAGCACCGGAGGTGTCCGCCGCTCGCCGGCGTTATAGTGACCATATAGCAGCCACGACGACATCGCAGCAAACGAAAGCAGGGCGGCAGGCAGCGCCACGTAATTAGACGCCAGCCCAGCGTCAGCATCATACCTCCGCAATATCGCCGATGGCGCCACCGAGGTTAAACGCTATTCGCCACCTGCGGCACCTATAACTCTCCGCCTTTGGCGTTTTCGTGACAATATTTGTAGTGGTGCTGAAAGGCAAATAATCCCGCGCAACAAATAAAAGCAAAAATAAGCGACGTTGTTTTCATGCCGCCGCAGAAAAAGAGCATCAGCAGCGCCAGTACAATTATAAAGTCAGTCACTGCTGCAATGCGCAGTGGTGAATAACGTCCTGAAATCCTGCCACTTAGCATATTTCCCAGCACCATCCCTAGCCCAACTAACATCATAATAAAGGTCATCGCCGTTTCCGAAAACCTTAAATAAACATCATGTATGGCTTTACGTAGCTGAACGGGCAAACACACCTGCGTTGCCAAACATCGTGGCGGCGGAACTTAACCACGGGGCCGGGCTGCGCAAAAAGTGAAATTGTTCGCGCAGATTTCCTTTCGCCTCGTCGCCAATATCTGGGCACCCAAAAATAGACCGATGCCATCACCGCAATATTAAAAACAGCGATCAATAAAAGGTGTAACGCCAGCTAAATTCCTGACTTAAATACGTTCCCAGCGGAATGCCCAGCAAATTGGCGACTGTCATCCCGGAAACCATCCCGCCACGGCGGCGGTGACTTTTCCGGGTTTGATCATTTTTGATAACACGATCGCTCCGACGCCAAAAAATGCGCCATGCGGAAAGCCGGATACGAGCGACCAATGGCGAGCATCAGGTAAGACGAAGAGAGCGTGAACATGGCGTTGCCAATGACGCACAACGCCACCAGAAACAACAACAGATGTTTGAGTGAGTAGCGGCTGGAAAAGAGTGCGATGATCGGCGCACCACCACCACCCCCAGTGCATAAGACCAGATTATATGCCCGGGGCAGGAATCGAAATTCCTACGTCATGCGCCAGCTCCGTGAGCACGCCCATAATGCCAATTCGGCCATCCCCAAACCAAACGTGCCCAGAGCCAAAGATAAAATGACTTTTTCATACCACCATCACAACCACCAGAACGGCTACCAATCACCGTAGCCAATAAAGTGATAGCTTGCAGGATAACGACCAGCAAGGCCAAGAGATAATTCGCCCCTCTGTATTCATTATCCTGCTGAATAGTTATTTCACTGCAACGTACTTTCCAGTTTGCCGTAGCCGCGGCCGTTGATCTTTTCACTTTGATCTGCACCGGAATGCCCTTTCATCGCTTCTACGTGGCTAATCACACCGATGGTTTTGCCACTGGCGTTCAGGGCATCCAGCGCATCGAGGGCGGTATCCAGCGTTTCGCTATCCAGCGTGCCAAAACCTTCATCAAGGAACAGCGAGTCAATACGTGTTTTATGGCTGACCAATTCGAAAGCGCCAGCGCCAGCGCCAGACTAACGAGGAAACTTTGCCGCCGGAAAGGGTACGGGTATCGCGTACCGCATCTGCCTGCCAGGTATCAACAACCTCGACTTCCAGCGCCTCGCTGGCTTTGCGCTGTAACAGATAGCGCCCGTGCAGCCGGAGTTGCTGATTAGCGAGATGGACTAAATTATCCAGCGTCAGCCCCTGGGCAAACTTGCGGAATTTATCGCCCTCTTTGGAACCTATTAGCGAATTCAGATATCCCCAGTCCTCAACCTGCTGCGTCATTGAGCAATTTGCTGCATTAAGGTTTGTTGTTGCTGACGGTTATCTGCATCCTGCTTCAGCTGCTGGCGAATCTCGCCTTGACTCGTGTGTTTTCACGCAACTTTTGGTGAGTTTGCGCTAACTCTTGCTGAATCTGCTCCACCGTCACAGTGAGAGCCAACCCGTCAGGTCGGTGTTGTCGATGCGGTGCCAGCGTTTCTGCTGTCTGAGCGACCAGCGTTGCGCCTACGGCGCTGGTTTTCCAGATTCTGCTTGAGCTGTTCCAGCTGCGTCAGTGTTTGTTCATCCATAGCGCCGCAAGGAACGCCTGCTGATCGTCAAAGACGCTGGCCTGTAGCGCGGTGTCAACTGCGCCTCGGCTTTTGCAGACTTCGCGCCGCCAGAACATCCTGTTGCTGTAACGTCTGCTGCTGGCTGTGTAATGCGAGACATTGTTCATGAACCTGCCGCCAGTTATCCAGCGCCACAGTTTCTTCGCTGTGCGGGGATTATCACTTTGCGGCAACGTTTCCAGAATCGGCGTCAGCTGCTCAATACGGTTTTGCAGCGCGGTTAATTGGTTCTGGCGTTGCTGCCAGCTCTGCGCTTCTTGCTGACGTGTCGCCAACCAGCTCTCTCTTCATCTTCCTGTGGCAATGTCAGTGCATAACCCGCCAATGCCGTTAAGAGCTGCTGCTGGCGTTGTTCAATTTGCTGTTGATACTGGATAATTTGCTGATTATGCGCGGCAATCTGCCCTTGTAATTCATGTCGTTGGCCGAGTAACCGCAGCTGGCGTTCGTGCTGATCTTGTGCATCCAGCCACGGTTGAATATCGTCCTGTGGCTGCAAGGTGATATTGAGGCTGGCCGTGACGGCTCGCCATTGTTGAGTAAGTGCTTGCTCATCTTGTCGGAGGCTTTGCGCTTCGTTTTCATCGCGCTGAAGCCGCTTTGTTAAGGCGTCCAGTTGCCGGCGCAGCGCCGCACCTTCTTCGCCGAGCTTTTTAACTTCGTTTTCCAGCGCCAGTAATCGAGACTGATTAACACCAGGCTCCAGCGCCTGATACGCCTCGACTGCCGGGTGGCTGGTGGAACCACAAAGTGGACAAGGCTGACCCGCCTGTAACTGTGCACGTTGAGCTTCCAGCGTTTTGATGCGCGCTTCCTGCTCGCAAATGGTTTTCACATCGGCAAGTTGCTGCGTCTTTTCTTTATAACGCTGGCGCATTTCGTTAAGTGCGGCGTTACGTTGCGTCTGTTCTTGCGCGACATTCTGGATAGCGACCTGTAACTGCGCCAGACGTTTTGTTGGGGAAGACTCTGTCCATGTAGCGCGACCAGGTGCTGACGCAGTGGGCGTTGCTCAGCATGTTGCGCCAGGGCGGTAGCGACTTCATCGGCGGTTAACGTCAACGCGATCGCCGCAAGCGCATGAGTTTTTGTCAGCATCGGTTAACTGTTGCTGCCATTGCCGCAGATGCTCGCGATCGCTGGTTTGTTGGGAGAACTGCGCACGCCAACCCGCCAGTTCGTTGTTCCACTGACGGAAGCGGTCGTGTTCCTGTAACCAGGTATTCAGGCTTTGTTGCTGCTGCTGTAATTCTGCTGACTGCTTCGCCGCGTGGTGGCGAATGCTCGCGCGAAGCGCCATTGTGCTCTGTAAGCGTATTTACTTCTTCAATCTGCTGGCGAGTATGCGCCAGCGCCGCGCTGTGTTCTGCGATGCGTTCCCAGTGTGGACGAAGATTTCGTGCCGTTGTGCCAGACTGAGCGCCGCCAGTTGAGGTTGCGCTTTTTCTTCTTCGGCTAACGCCTGTTGCAAGGCCTGCTGACGGCGGCTGGCTTCGCTGCAATTCGTCCAGACGCGTTAACCAGTTTAGCGATTGTTGTTCTTGCTGCTGCGCGGTAAGTAACTGTTTTTCTTCGTCAGTAAGTACCTGCAAATTCGCTGTCAGCGATTGCACTTGTTCCGGCGTGAGCAACGCGACGCCGCTGGCCTGCGCTTGCAGCTTCTCCAGCTCTGTGCTGGCCGATTTGCGCTGCTCGAAAATCATCGCCAGATTTGCCCGTAGATTTCAGTGCCGGTTAACTCCTCGAGCAATTCCGCGCGTTGTTTGGGTTTGGCATTCAGGAAGGAGGAAATCGCCTGCGAAAGCAGCATCGAACGGTGAAGCGCCCGTGACCCAGCCCGGTTAACGTCGCTGTCAGTTCCAGCTGATCTTTCACTTTGTCGGCGAATTTTCCGTCGGCGCAGCGCGCCAGCTCTACGCGTGGCACCTGCAATTTACCGTCCGGGTGGTTACGCGCCCGATTCTGGCTCCAGAAAGGACGGTACGCTTCACCTTTCACTTCAAACTCCACCTCCGCCAGACATTTCGGCGGTATCGCGGGTCATGAGTATCATTTTGCGATTGTGAAACGTTAGCGAGACGCGGAGTTTTCGTGATACAGCGCCAGACAAATGGCGTCCAGCAGGGTGGCTTTCCCGCACCTGTTGGGCCGGTAATCGCAGGCAGCCCGTTGCTGGCGAACGGCTCGCGGGTGAAATCAATCTTCCATTCGCCTTTTAATGGGTTCAGGTTTTCAGGGGCAGGCTAGAATTTTCATGCTTCGTGTTCTCCGGCGAGGGTATGCAACGTCGTGGTGAAGAGATGCTGCGACGTTGCTGCTGCGATTGATCCAGTTCTTCCAGTGCCAGACGGCGATTGAACACCTCTTCGACGCTGAGTTCGCTGAGGGTTTCACGCTGTTGGCTGGCTAACGCACGCTCGCGCTGTTCACGACTCCGACGTACCAGGCAATACTTGAGCAGGCAATGATTCGGTTAATGCCTGGATTTTGCGCTGAGCGTCATCCAGATCTATCCCAGGTGGTGAACTGGATGCTCACCCAGACAGGTGGCTCGTCCGATGCATGGCGCCACTGTTCCAGCTGTGCGGTAATCAACGCCAATCGCCTTTCAGCACTGCCATGGGTTGGTTACCGGTACGTTCAGGTTTTCCACGCTCTCTTAATTTGCCGTTTTGAAAATGTCACCAGATGGACATATTTCTCTTTACCGCATTCATCAAAACTCAGCGGAATGGGGGAGCCGGGATCGCCAACATGTGCCATCCCGCCAATAATGTGTGCGCAGTGATCTGCCGAGCGCGATGTAGTCGGCTGCATTGAAAGCTTTGTGCGAAACGCGTCCAGCGTGCCGATATAAATGTCACGCACAGGCGTCACTTTTACTGGCCCCCACGGTCGTTAAATGTCCCGTGGCGATGATGGGCAAGGCTGATCGCCGCGCAGTTTGCAGGCATCGGCATAGTGTTCTGGTAATAATCGGTAATCGCTGCCGGTAAATGCTGCTGTTTTGGGATACCTTTCAGCCTGGCTGGTAATAATGTCACGCGGACGTAAAAACGGAATGAGGACGCGGCGCTGCGCAGCGTCCCGTCGCGACGAGGCAAGATTGCCGGCACTTGTCGGCGCTGGCGACCACGGTCGTGTTGAGAACACCATGATATCGCGCAATTAGTTCAGCGTGGCGACCGAGTCATGGTTTCCTGCCAGTACCACCAATGACAGCCGGTTTGCTGTAATTGACGGCACGAAACGGTTTTCTGACGTTGCAGGCGTGGCGAGGGAGCGAGCCGGTATCAAAAATAGCCGGCAACGATGATCGCATGCCACCTGATCGGTTTGTGCTGTTTCCAGCAGCCAGTCAAGAAAAGCCTGATGTTCAGCTTCGCCGGCTTTTACTGTAGAAGTTCTGGCCGAGATGCCAGTCTGAGGTGTGAAGGATGCGCATAACGATTAGGCGAAGAGGGTGGCGCGCGGTGCCTGCAAACAGATGTGCCATTTGCTTTTTATTACGCCACGGAAATCAATAACCTGAAGATATGTGCGACGTTTTCGTCATTGTAAGTTCAAATCTGACGCATAATGACGTCGCATTAATGATCGCAACCTATTTATTACAACAGGGCAAATCGTGGCGAGACGTATTATGGTGGTAGAAGATGAAGCTCCAAATTAGCGAAATCGTATACTTCGTGCTGAGAACAAAATGGCTTTCAGCCAGTAAAGCGGAAGATTATGACGGTGCTCTGAATCAACTGAATGAACACTACCAGCTTCATTTCTCCTCATTGGAATGTCCTGGCGGCTCCGGTATCCAGTTCATCAAACACCTAGAGCGCGAGTGGATGACCCAGGGATATTCAGTGGTGATGTTGACCGCCAGAGGGGAAGAAGAAGTGGCGACGCACGGCCCTGAACCGGCACGCAGTGGCTCTGTCGCCAAGCCGTTTTCGCCGAAGGAGCTGGTAGCGCGAATCGTCGAAGCGGTAATGCGCCGTATTTCGCCAATGGCGGTGGAAGAGGTGATTGAGATCCCGGGATTAAGTCTCGACCCGACATCTCACCGAGTGATGGCGGGCGAAGAGCCGCTGGAGATGGGGCCGACAAGAATTAGGAACTCCTCCACTTTTTTATGACGCATCCTGAGCGCGTGTACAGCCGCGAGCAGCTGTTAAAACCACGTCTGGGGAACTAACGTCTATGTGGAAGATCGTACGGTCGATGTCCACATTCGTCGCCTACGTAAAGCACTGGAGGAGAGGCATGACCACATGGTCGGCGTCCGGTACAGGATATCGTTTTTTCAACCCGCTTTTAACGCCTTGCTCATGGGACTCGGAGCAGGGCTTATGATTGCTTAACTGGAGTATCTTACGTGCTGGAACGGCTGTCGTGGAAAAGGCTGGTGCTGGAGCTGCTACTTTGCTGCTTCCGGCTTTAGCAGGTGGCTGGGTACATTTTTTGGTTACCTGCCTGGTTTTTGCTGGCATCGGTAACGGGACTGCTTTTCTGGTAGTGGTGGAATTTATTGCACTTTCATGGTGGCTGTCGGTCGATCGTGGTCTCGACCCGCCACCGGGGCGTGGTAGCTGGGAACCGCTACTCTTACGGGCTTACACCCAGATGCAGCTGCGAAATCAAAAACGCCCGCCGTGAACTGGGCAATCTCATTAAACGCTTTCGTCGCGGCGCGGAGTCGCTGCCCGAGCGCAGTGGTGCTGACCACGGAAGAGGGCGGTATTTTCTGGTGTAACGGTCTCAGCGCAACAAATTATTGGTTTGCGCTGGCCGGAAGATAACGGGGCGGGTGTAGCGGCCTGCTGCGTTACCCAGAGGTTACGCGATGTGTGAAAACGCGTAATTTTCTCGCCCGCTGATCTGGTGCTCAACACCAGGGCGGCATCTGGAAATTCGCGTCATGCCTTATACCCACAAACAGTTGCTGATGGTGGCGCGTGATGTCACGCAAATGCATGAACTGGAAGGGGCGCGGCGTAACTTTTTTGCCAACGTGAGCCATGAGTTACGTACGCCGACTGACCGTGTTTACAGGGTTACCTGGAGATGATGGATGAGCAGCCGCTGGAAGGCGCGGTACGCGAAAAAGCATTAGCCATCCGCCCAACCCCAGCGGATGGAAGGAGGCTGATGCAGCAATTACATCCTTGTCGAAAATTGAACCACGCCGACGCAATTGCTCAATGAAAAGGTTGATGTGCCGATGATGCTGCGCGTTGTTGAGCGCGAGGCTCAGACTCTGAGTCAGAAAAAACAGACATTTACCTTTGAGGATGATAACGGCCTCAAGGTGTCTGGCAACGAAGATCAGCTACGCAGTGCGATTTCAACGCGTCTATAACGCCGTGAATCATACGCCGGAAGGCACGCATATCACCGTACGCTGGCTGCGAGTGCCGCACGGTGCCGATTTAGCGTTGAAGATAACAGACCAGCATGCACCGGAGCATCTTCCGCGCCTGACCGAGCGTTTTTATCGCGTTGATAAAGCGCGTTCCCGGCAAACCGGCGGATAACGGGTACAGGTTGCTGATCGTGAACGTCCGGTGGATCATCACGAAAGTCGCCTGAATGCTGGAGTACAGTAGGAAAAGGAACACGTTTCGTTTTGTTATCCCAGAACGCTAAATTGCCAAACAAGCAATTAATCGGCTTTTGTCATCTTTTACTGCCATAAGCCAGCCGATGCTGGCTTATTTTTCTTTGCAGTCAAAATACGGGCGTTAGATTTTAGACGGTTGGTGATTTTTTGTTCGCATGATTAGCCATGTCTTTTTCACGGAAATAGTGTTTTATACTGGTTGGTGATTTCTTATCGCTATATACCTCTGGTTTTCAGAATCCTCCTTGCTTTAAAACGTTATAAGCGTTTAATTAGCTGGGTGCTGTGATACTGGCTCCATTAACGCGGTAAATAAAAACTATTACTTCGCCGCGCCTGGTTGGGGAGTCTTTCCCACTCAAATTATTTAAATATACCACTTTATCATCCCCAGGGATTGGCACAAAAATTTTAACGTTTACAACACCACATCCACAGGCAGTATGATTTATGACCCATCAATTAGAATCGCGCGATATCATCGCTCTGGGCTTTCTGAGCATTTGCGTTGTTCGTCGGCGCGGGTGACGCGATTTTCCCTCCAAATAACGGCTTAAGGCGAACACATCTGGACTGCGGCATTCGGCTTCCTCATTCTACCGTTCGCCTGCCGGTATAACGGTAGTGGCGCTGGCGAAAGTTGGCGGCGGTGTTGGACAGCCTCAGCACGCCAATCGGTAAAGTTGCTGGCGTACTGCTGGCAACAGTTTGTAGCTTGGCGGTGGCCGCTTTTCGCTACGCCGCGTACAGCTACCGTTTCCTTTGAAGTGGGGATTGCGCCGCTGACGGGTGAGTGGGCGCTCCCGCTGTTTATCTCAGCCTGGTCTATTTCGCTATCGTTATTCTGGTTTGCGCTTCTATCCGGGCAAGCTGCTGGATACCGTGGGCAACTTCCTTGCGCCACTAAAATTATCGCGCTGGTCATCCTGTCTGTTGCCGCGATTTGGCCGGCGGGTTCTATCAGCACGGCGACTGAGGCTTATCAAAACGCTGGATTTTCTAACGGCTTCGTTAACGGCTATCTGACCATGGATACGCTGGGCGCAATGGTGTTTGGTATCGTTATTGTTTAACGCGGCGCGTTCTGGTAGGCCTGCCGAAGCGCGTGTGCTGACCCGTTATACCGTCTGGGCTGGCCTGATGGCGGGTGTTGGTCTGACTCTGCTGTACCTGGCGCTGTTCCGTCTGGGTTCGGACAGCACGTCGCTGGTCAATGAGTCTGCGAACGGCGGTGTATTCTGCGTGCTTACGTTCAGCACCACCTTGGCGGGGGCGGTGGTTCCTGCTGGCGGCGTTAATGCAGTCGCCTCCTGGTAACGGCAGTTGGCCTGACCTGTGCTTGTGCGGATTTTTGCCCAGTACGTACCGCTCTCTTCTCGTACGCTGGTGTTTATCCTGGCGGCTTCTCGATGGTGGTTTCTAACCTGGCTTAAGCCAGCTGATCCAAACCGTACCGGTGCTGGCGCTGTTTATCGCGTGTATCGCACTGGTTGTATTAGTTTTACACGCTCATGGTGGCGTAATTCGTCCCGCGTGATTCTCCGCCGATGTTTATCAGCCTGCTTTTTGGTATTGTCGACGGGATAAAAGCATCTGCATTAGGCGATATCTTACCGTCGGTGGGCACAGCGTTTACCGCTGGCCGACAAGGTCTGGCGTGGTTAATGCCAACAGTGGTGATGGTGGTTATGGCCATTCGGGATGGCGCGGCAGGTCGTCAGGTGACCTCCAGCGCTCACTAAATCACTGAACTGTTTTAACCACGGGGCTGCGATGCCCGTCGATTTTTATTGTGTTGATGGGTTAGGAAATGATCGAAAGTAAGAACAAGCTAAAGCGTGGGCTAAGTACCCGCCACATACGCTTTATGGCACTGGGTTGAGCAATTGGCACCGGGCTGTTTTACGGTTCGGCAGCGCCATCAAATGGCCGGTCCGAGCGCCTTGTCGCCTATATTATCGGTGGTATCACGGCGTATATCATTATGCGTGCGCTGGGGGAAATGTGGGTGCATAACCCGGCCGCCAGCTCTTTTCGCGTTATGCGCAGGAAACCTTCGCCCGCTGGCAGGTTACATTACCGGCTGGACCTACTGCTTTGAAATCCTTATTGTCGCCATCGCCGATGTGACCGCTTTTGGTATCTATATGGGTGTCTGGTTCCCGACGGTGCCGCACTGGATTTGGGTACTGACGTGGTGTAATCTTTTGCGCCGTAAACCTGATGAGCGTGAAGGTCTCGGGTGAGCTGAGTCTGGTTCTCGTTCTTTAGGGTCGCCACCGTCTCGTCATGATTGTGGCCGGACTCGGCATCATCATCTCGGGGGATTGGCCGGCGGGCAACCGACGGTATTCATAACCTGTTGAGCAACAGCAGCTCTTCAGTAACGGCTGGCTTCGCATGGTGATGTCATTGCGAATGGTCATGTTTGCTTACAGTGGAAATAGAAACCTCGGATTCCGCCGGTGAAGGAAAGATCCTGAGAAATCGATACCGCATGCGATTAACTCCGTGCCGATGCGTATTCTGGTGTTGTACGTCGTTACACTGTTCGTCATTATGTCTATCTACCCGTCGAATGAGGTTGGCACTGCCGGTAGCCCGTTCGTGCTGACGTTCCAGCATATGGGCATTACCTTTGCCGCCAGCATTCTTAAGCTTGTTGTGCTGACTGCTTCGCTGTCGGCAATTAACAGTGATGTATTGGCGTCGGTCGTATGCTCCACGGTATGGCAGGCCGGGCAGCGCGCCGAAAATTTTCAGCAAAACGTCGCGTCGCGGTGTTCCGTGGGTTAGGTCCTGGTGGTGACTACCGCGCTGCGTTGCGGTGTCTGTGAACTACGTCGTGCCGGAAACGTCTTCCTGGTGATCGCTTCGCTGGCAACCTTCGCCACGGTGTGGGTGTGGATTATGATCCTGCTGTCGCAAGTCCCTTCGTCGCCGTTTGCCGCCAGAAGAAGTAAGGCGCTGAAATTTAAAGTGCCGGGTGGGGTCGCAACGACCATCGGCGGGCTCGTTTTCCTGCTCTTATTATCGGGTTGATTGGTTATCACCCGGATACGCGTATCTCGCTGTATGTCGGTTGGCGTGGATTGCTGTGCTGTTGATTGGCTGGATGTTTAACGTCACCACAATCGTAGCTCGCTGAAAACCAATAATACTTGCGTTTGTAAGCCGGTTCGGGAGGAAATCGTGATCCGGCTATTGGGAAAGCTGCTCCGCCCCGTCCTCCTCCCCCAAATATCCTTCAGATGATAGTGATCCTGCATAGGCTATGGCAAGGTGATCAGATTTTCATCACAGGGGAATTATGATGTTAAATGCATGGCACCTGCCGGTGCCCCATTTGTTAAACAAAAGCGAAGATCAACTGCTCATAACACTGTGGCTGACGGGCAAAGACCCACCGCAGCGCATTATGCTGCGTACAGAACACGATAACGACGGAATGTCAGTACAATGCATAAGCAGCGCCATCAGCCGCAGCCAGGCGTCACCGCGTGGCGTACGGCGATTAATCTCTCCACGGACGACCCGGGCGGCGTACAGTTTCGAACTGCTCTGGCACGATCGCCAGCGTTGGTTTACGCCGCAGGCTTCGGCCGAAACCGCCGGCACGACTGGAGCAGGTTGCCGTCGATGCCCCGGATATCGGCCCACAATGGGCTGGGATCAGATTTTTTATCAGATCTCCTGATCGTTTTGCGCGTAGTCTTCCTCGTGAAGCTGAACAGGATCATGTCTATTACCATCATGCAGCCGGACAGAGATCACTGGCGTGACTCGGATGGACCGGTACGGCGCAGGCGGGCGGATCAACGGTCTATGGCGGCGATCTGGACGGGATCGCGAAAACTGCCGTATCTGAAAAAGCTGGCGTGACAGCGCTGTATCTGGATGCAGTGTTAAAACTTACAGCGTACATAATACGATACCGAGGTTATCGCCATGTGAATCCGCAGTTTGGCGGTGATGGGGCGTTGCTGCGTTCGACACGATACGCAGCGGCTGGGAATGCGGCTGGTGCTGGACGGCGTGTTTAACCACAGTGGCGATTCCCGTGCGCGTTTTGACACGCACGATCGGGGCGCGGGGGGGCTGCACAACCCCGAATCGCCTGGCGCGACTGGTACTCGTTTAGTGATGATGGCACGGCGCTCGACTGGCTTGGCTATGCTAGCTTGCCGAAGCTCGATTATGGTCGGAAAGTCTGGTGAATGAAATTTCTGGCGGGGAAAACAGTATTGTCCACCATGGCTGAAAGCGCCGTGGAGTATGGACGGCTGGCGGCTGGATGTGGTGCATATGCTGGGGGAGGCGGGTCGGCGCGCGATCATGTCCAGCACGTTGCTGGGATCACCGAAGCGGCGAAGGAACCCAGCGGAAGCGTATATCGGCGAACATTTTGGCGATGCACGGCAAGGTTACGGCCGATGTGGAGATGCCGCCATGAACTATGGTGGCTTCGCGTTCCGTTGTGGGGATTTCTTGCCAATACCTACATCATACAATCCACAGCAAATTGATTGCCAAACCTGTATGGCCTGGATGGATGTTACCGCGCCGGCTTTCTCATCAACAACGATTACGTATGTTTAATCAGCTCGACAGCCACGATCTGCGCGATTTAAAACGCTGCTCGGTCGGGATATTGCGCGCCTGCCGCTGGCGGTGGTCTGGCTGTTCACCTGGCCTGGTGTAGAGTTAGTTCTTACGGTGATGAAGTAGGACTGGATGGCAAAAACGATCCGTTTTGCCGTAAACCGTTCCCCTGGCAGGTGGAAAAGCAGGATACGGCGTTATTCGCGCTCTACCAGCGAATGATTGCGCTGCGTAAGAAAAGTCAGGCGCTACGTCATGGCGGCTGTCAGGTGCTGTATGCGGAAGATAACGTGGTGGTATTTGTCCGCGTGCTGAATCAGCAGCGTGTACTGGTGGCAATCAACCGTGGCGAAGCTTGTGAAGTCGTGCTCCCGCGTCACCGTTGCTCAATGCCGTGCAATGGCAATGCAAAGAAGGGCATGGGCAACTGACTGACGGGATCTGGCTTTGCCTGCCATTCGGCTACGGTATGGATGAACTAACGTTTTATAACGCCTTGTGTGACGCCTGCGCCATCATCCGCGGATAAAACTGCCAGAAGCGGGTTTCGAGGGCGTCATAATGAGCGTCTAAATCGTACCAGGAGTACGCAGGGCATCCAGACGTGGGCGGCGGCTTGCCATGCCGTTAACACGTTCTGGATGAAATCCATATCGCGATAGCGCACCAGCCACTGCTCTGACCACAAGTAATTGTTCAGATTGATAAAACGTGGCGGTGAGTCCGGCAAATCGTCATCACTTGCTCGCGGGCATAACAGACAAATTCCTGTAGCGGAAAGTCCGGCGACAGCTGCGACCAGTGGCGGGAAAGAAAGTGATCCCCACATGACATCCAGCGTAATAGGCGCAACGCGGCGCGGTGCGCTACGAAACCATTCCCGTGCTTCGCGGACTTCCGGCAGATTGTCGGTTAATACGTCGCATGCATATGAATGCCAGCCACGACGTCGGGCGGAAAACTTTCGTCAGGATTTCCGCGTACGAAATCAGCCAGTAACTTGCCGGAAAGCGAGCTTTCCGCGAGATGGGCTAAATGCAGGTGAGCTAAAAAATTCATCGACCTAGTCTATCCAAAAGGGGGTAAAGGTTGCAGGGAGAGCGCCCCGGCACTAGACTACCCGCCTCTTATTTTAGTCTGAGTCAGTGTCATGCGCGTTACCGATTTCTCCTTTGAATTGCCCGAATCCCTGATTGCCCACTATCCCATGCCTGAAACGCAGTAGCTGTCGTTTACTGCGCTGGACGGGCCAACAGGCGCGCTGACGCACGGTACTTTCACCGATTTACTTGATGAGCTGAACCCCGGCAATCTTCTGGTTTTTAATCATACCACGTGATCCCGGCGCGCCTGTTGGGCGTAAAGCCAGCGGCGGCAAGATTGAAGTGCTGGTTGAACGGATGCTCGACGACAAACGCATTCTTGGCAGTCTCGCGCCTCGAAAGCGCCAAAACCTGGCGCAGAACTGCTGCTGGGCGATGACAAAGTATTAACGCAACAATGACCGCGCGCCACGGGCACTGTTTGAAGTCGAATTTAATGATGAACGCTCGGTGCTGGATATTCTCGACAGCATCGGCCATATGCCGCTGCCGCCGTATATCGACCGTCCGGACGAAGACGCTGACCGCGAACTTTATCAAACCGTTTATAGCGAAAAACCGGGCGCGGTTGCAGCCCCGACCGCAGGTCTGCATTTTGACGAACCTTTGCTGGAAAAATTACGCGCCAAAGGCGTGGAGATGGCGTTTGTGACGTTGCACGTTGGTGCGGGCACCTTCCAGCCGGTGCGCGTCGACACCATTGAAGATCACGTCGTGCACTCGGAATACGCTGAAGTGCCGCAGGATGTGGTAGACGCGGTACTGGCGGCGAAAGCGCGCGGTAACCGGGTGATTGCGGTTGGCACCACCTCAGTACGTTCGCTGGAAAGCGCGGCTCAGGCGGCGAAAAACGATCTTATCGGACCGTTCTTTGACGATACCCAAATCTTTATGTATCCGGGCTTCCAGTACAAAGTGGTCGATGCGTTGGTGACGAACTTCCACCTGCCGGAATCGACGCTGATTATGCTGGTTTCGGCCTTTGCCGGTTATCAACACACCATGAACGCCTATAAAGCAGCGGTAGAAGAGAAATATCGCTTTTTTAGTTACGGTGATGCGATGTTTATCACGTACAATCCGCAGGCGATTAATGAGCGCGTCGGGAGTAATTGCGCGGCGCTGGTTTAAACGTTGGACTGTTTTTCTGACGTAGTGGAGAAAAAATGAAAATTGAACTGGACACCACCGACGGTCGCGCACGCCGTGGCCGCCTGGTCTTTGATCGTGGCGTAGTGGAAACGCCTTGTTTTATGCCTGTTGGCACCTACGGCACCGTAAAAGGGATGACGCCGGAAGAAGTTGAAGCCACTGGCGCGCAAATTATCCTCGGCAACACCTTCCACCTGTGGCTGCGCCCGGCCAGGAAATCATGAAACTGCACGGCGATCTGCACGATTTTATGCAGTGGAAGGGGCCAATCCTCACCGACTCCGGCGGCTTCCAGGTCTTCAGCCTTGGCGATATTCGTAAAATCACCGAACAGGGCGTGCACTTCCGTAACCCGATGACGGCGATCCGATTTTCCTCGATCCTGAAAAATCAATGGAGATTCAGTACAATCTCGGTTCGGATATCGTCATAATCTTGATGAATGTACGCCGTATCCTGCTGACTGGGATTACGCAAACGCTCCATGGAGATGTCTTGCGTTGGGCGAAGCGTAGCCGTGAGCGTTTTGACAGTCTCGGAAACGAAAATGCGCTGTTGGCATCATACGGGGCAGCGTTTAGGAAGATTTACGTGATATTTGTTAAAGGTCTGGTAGATATCGGTTTTGATGGCTACGCTCTGGCGGTCTGGCTGTGGGTGAGCCGAAAGCAGATATGCCCGCATTCTGGAGCGTCTATGCCGCCAATTCCGGCAGGCAACCGCGTTACCTGATGGGCATCATAAACCGGAAGACCTGGTTGAAGGCCTACGTCGTGGTATCGATCTGTT
Source organism: Shigella flexneri (assembly GCA_048288465.1). Taxonomy (GTDB): domain Bacteria; phylum Pseudomonadota; class Gammaproteobacteria; order Enterobacterales; family Enterobacteriaceae; genus Enterobacter; species Enterobacter flexneri_B. Next base: position 352,967 of record CP182556.1, read on the forward strand.
GACTGCGTAATGCCAACCCGCAACGCCCGAAATGGTCATTTGTTAGTGACCGATGGGTGGTGAAGATGGGAGTGCGAAGTATAAGAGCGATACTGGCCCACTCGATCCTGAGTGTGATTGCTCACCTGTCGCTACTTCTCGCGCTCCTTGCATCGTCTTGACCGTTGCAACGAAATATTGGCGCCCGACTCAACACCATTCATAACCTTCGTTACTACCACGTTTGATGGCGGGTTTACGCAAGGCTATTGAAGAGGGTAAATTGAGAGAGCTTCGTAACTGATTTTTACCAGCGTCAGGGGCGAGAAGTACCACCTTGAACGTTGATTAATATTAATAATGAGGGAAATTTAATGAGCTTTTTTTATTTCTGATGCGGTAGCGGCAACGGGTGCACCGGCGCAAGGTAGCCCGATGTCTTGATTTTGATGCTGGTGGTATTCGGTCTGATTTTGTATTTCATAATCCTGCGTCCACAGCAGAAGCGCACCAAAGAACACAAAAAGCTGATGGACTCCATTGCCAAAGGTGATGAAGTTCTGACGAACGGTGGCCTGGTTGGCCGCGTCACCAAAGTAGCGGAAAACGGCTACATTGCTATCGCGCTGAATGACACCACTGAAGTAGTTATTAAACGTGACTTGGTCACTGCCGTCCTGCCGAAAGGCACCATGAAGGCGCTGTCATTAAAATTATCCCTAAGGGAATTGCCGTGTTAAACCGTTATCCTTTGTGGAAGTACGTCAGCTGATGGTGGTGATTGTCATCGGTCTGCTGTATGCGCTTCCCAACCTGTTTGGTGAGGATCCAGCTGTTGGGAATTCATGGTGCGCGCCGGAGTCGCCACCATGAGCAAACGCTAATCTAAGATCCCAGAAAGCGTACGAAGAAAAAATAACTGCTAAGTATCTGGCGCTGGAAGAGGCGCTATTCTTGCGCGCTTCGAGCTCCACTGACACCCAGCTGCGCGCTCGTGAAGCGTTGATCCGGCATTATGGGTGACAAAATTCGTCGTGGCGCTTAACCTTGCCGGCAACGCCGCGTCAGCTGGCCGCTGCTCCGCGCTGACCGATGAAGCTCGGCCTTGACCTGCGTGGCGGCGTTCACTTCCTGATGGAAGTGGATATGGAGCACCGCGCTTGGCAAACTCAGGAACGGAATGCTCGATAGCCTGCGCAGCGATCTGCGTGAAAAGGGCATCCCGTATACCACCGTTCGTAAAGAAAACGACTACGGCCTGAGCATTACTTTCCGCGATGCTAAAGCTCGTGATGAAGCCATTGCGTATCTGAGCAAGCGCCATCCGGACCTGGTGATTCGTGCACCAGGGCAGCGACCAGCTGCGTGCGGTAATCAGCGATGCTCGTCTGGTGAAGCGCGTGAATATGCGGTGCAGCAGAACATCAATATCCTGCGTAACCGTGTAAACCAACTTGGCGTGGCGGAGCAGGTGGTTAGCGTCAGGGTGCTGACCGTATCGTTGTTGAACTGCAGGTATTCGGACACTGCGCGTGCGAAAGAGATTGTCGGTGCGACGGCAACGCTGGAATTCCGTCTGGTAAACGCCAAGCGTTGACCAGGCCGCTGCGGCATCCGGTCGCGTACCGGGCAACTATTGAAGTGAAACAGACCCGCGAAGGTCAGCCAGTTGTGCTGTACAAACGCGTAATTAGAGACCGGTGACCGGTCGCCGACTTCCGCTTCCAGGCCAGGACGAATACAACCGCAGGCGGCCAACATCTCGCTCGATAGCGCTGGTGGTGACCTAGTGTAACTTCACTAAGGACAACATCGGCAAACCGATGGCAACCCTGTTGTGGAGTACAAAGAAGCAGCGGTAAGAAAGATGCAAATGGTGACCGGGTCTGGTGAAACAGGAAGAGGTGATTAACATCGCCAACATCCAGTCTGGTCTGGGTAACAGCTTCCGTATCACCAGGCATCAACAACCCGAACGAAGCCCGTCAGCTGTCACTGCTGCTGCGTGCCGCTGGTTGATCGCGCCGATTTCAGATCTGCTGAAGAACGTACCGTTGGCCGACCCTGGGTATGCAGAACATTGAGCAGGGGCTGGAGGCTTTTGCCTTGCCGGTCTGCTGGTTTCTATTTGTTCATGATCATCTTCTATGAGAGACTTGGTCTGATTGCGACCAGTGCTCTGATTGCCAACTTGATCTTAATCGTCGGCATTATGTCGCTGTTGCCAAGGCACAACGCTGGTATGTGCAGGGTCCTCAGGGTATAGTTGTTTAACCCTTGCGGTGGCGGTGGAGTGCGAACGTACCTGATCAACAAACATATTGGAAGAGTTGAGCAACGGACGTACTGTACAACGGCAATTGATGAAGGTTATGGTGGCGCATTCAGTTCTATCTTAGATGCGAACATCACCACGCTGATTAAAGTCATCATCCTGTCTGCAGTGGGTACCGGGGCGATTAAAGGGTTCGCAAATTTCTGCCGGTATCGGTGTGGCGACGTCGATTGTTACCGCCGATTTTAGGTACGCGTGCCATCGTAAACCTGCTATATGGCGGCAAGCGCGTCGAGGGGCTCTGGATGTCTGGAGTGCGATGTGGCACAGGAATATACTGTTGAACAAGCTAAAACCACCAGCCGTGAGGGTACTGACTTTATGCGCTGGGACTTCTGGGCTTTCGGCATCTCTGGTCTGCTGTTAATCGCCGCTATCGTTATTATGGGCGTGCGCCGGCTTTGACTGGGGGCTCCAGTTCACCGGTGGTACGGTTATGAAAATTACGCTCGAAAAACCGGCTGAAATTAACGTAATGCGTGATGCATTTAAAAAGCCGGTTTTGAAAAGCCGAGATGCTGCAAAACTCTGGTAGCAGCCACAAGCATCATGGTCCGTATGCCGCCTGCTGAAGGCGAAACCAGGCGGTCAGGTGCTGGGCAGCCAGGTTCTGAAGGTGATTAACGAATCCACCAATCAGAATGCGGCGGTGAAGCGTAGTGAGGTGGTGGGTCCGAGGGGGGTGGCGAGCCTTGCGCGAACCGGTGCGATGGCGTTGATGGCGGCGCTGCTGTCTATCCTTTGTGCGTAGGTTTTCGCTTTGGTGGCAACTGGCGGCGGGGTGGTTATTGCGCTGGCGCACGACGTTATCATTACGCTGGGTATTTTGTCGTTATTCCATATCGAGATTGACCTGACCGTTGTGGCATAGTTGATGTCGGTTATCGGTTACTCGCTTAACGACAGTATCGTCATATCGGCATATTCGTGAAAACTACCGCAGAATCCGTCGCGGTACGCCTTACGAAATCTTTAACGTGTCCTTGACCCAGACGCTGCATCGTACCTTGATCACATCCGGTACTACCTTGATGGTTATCCTGATGCTGTATCTCTTGGGTGATTTGCGGTTCTGGAAGGCTTCTCGCTGACCATGCTTATCGGTGTTTCCATCGGTACTGCATCTTCCATCTACGTAGCATCTGCGTTGGCTCTGAAACTGGGTATGAAGCACGAACACATGTTGCAGCGAAAGTGGAAAAGAAGGGGCAGATCGGCCATTTTCAATTCTGCCGTGATCAAGTTCCGTTGATGTCAAAATCCCGGTCAGAAGATCGGAATTTTTTTGATGTATGGAGATTGCGAAAATCCCCGCATCTGGGAAACTGCGCGTAACCCTACATTTCATCCAGGTAACTCTTCATGGCTATCATCCCAAAAAAGAGCTTTGCGCGGTTAAGAAGCGGCTATCGCAAAAAGCATTAAAAATATATCCGTGGGTCTGCGGTAGGGCACTCTTCCCGCAAGTTTGTTTATTCCAACCTGCGTGAACTTGCTTTGCACCACGTTGATCACGAGCATCCCAATAACCCGGAAGATGGCAGTAACTGGGAATTGCTACTGTCTACTATTCCCACGATCATGAGCATCAGAAATATACCGAAGACGAATCAGTATGGTACGACCGTTATCGCAGGGGAAGATGCGCAGAAAGATGTCGGTGAAGCAAGTACAACCCATTCGCTGACCTGAAAGCGATGATGAACAAGAAGAAGTGATTAAAACGTAAAATTGCCTGATGCGCTACGCTTCTCAGGCCTACGTTATTTCAGCAATATATTGAATTTACGTGCTTTTGTGGGGCGAGCAAAGCGTTTACGCCGCATCCGGCATGAACGAAGAGCGCATTATAGGCTGGAATTGAAATGCCGGGAATAAATCCAGGCATTTTCATAATCAGAAGTTGTAACCTACTACCAGGTAACCACCCCCAGCCGGTAGAGCAAACGGTGAAGTTCCCGTTGCGAAGTTCAGTTCTGCATCGTCGTTCCACTGACCACCGTCGTGCCGGCAACGAGCTGACGGAGTAGTGCCAGTGATCGTAGTTCAGAGCCAGAATATGGCTGGAAGCGATGAGTTATTGGTACGGGTCTTGATACCATTGATTGCATTACCGCTGTCATCCCCTAAATCGGAACCCCAGTCGAAGTTGGTGAAGCCGATGTAGCTCAGCTGACCGCCCCACAGAATCGGTTAATCGGCACAAAGTATTTAATTTTGAAACGGTAACCGTCCCACTCGTTTTCGTTCGCTGCGCCATAGTTCTGCCACTGGTACTTCGCCGTAGACGTTCATCGACAGGCTCATCGGCGGGCCGGTGTGGATATCGGTACCCGGACCCATGCCCAGGTGCTCTGGCGACCATCTCTCTGCGACCCATGTCGTAAATGTAGTTGTTCGCGAAGTACCACTCTTTGAACGGACCGAAGCTAAGGTCAGTCTTGGTCAGCTTGTCGATGGAGAAACGTCGTTCAGATTTCCATAAACAGCGGAGAACCGTTGCATTACAGATACCTTTTGCATCGAGTACCGCGAAGAATACCGGCACATGCGCATAACCAGTGAAGATCGAACCAGTTCTTTTAGCGAAATACTTCGTACTAAAGGTCAGTATAGTTGCGAATATGCGGATCCAAACGGTGTGATAGCTTCCCGACAACGTTAAGACGCTCTGGTGCACCAGTCGGAAAGATACTGCGGTTTGTCGTTTTCAGCTGCGTTTGACAGTAAAAGAGCGATCAGAGCACCAGTCCCGCACCGGCTGCCAGTAATGTTTTTTTCATATGTATGCCACTGTTGAAAATCCCTTGCGGGAGTGAAAAAGGCGCAAATTGCGTTTCTAAATATTTCGTATACAGAGGAGCCTGTATAAAAATCATTGCTCACAAAAATATGTTCGTTTCACAGTTCTATCATTTACGTAATCGATTGCGTTGCACGTTTACACACATTCGGGCAGGGATTCTACTGACTTTCACCCTTGTTTGCAAACTTTTACTATCAATCTGGGTGATGTAAGCGGAGTAACAAAATGACGGGGAAAGATGTTGCGGGACGCACAAAATGGCCCCGAAATACGTTTACTAGTTTAACCGGTTGAATATCGTGGATACGTTGCAAAGTCTAACTGTTCTACAGAAATACCCTTTAACTGTAACGGAATATCAACATCACTGGGGGCGAGGACACTGGCAGGGGCATTAATCAATTGATTCTCACATTGATTTCCTGAAAGTTGTTCTATTGTTCCTGAATTTGCCGTATTCAACAGTTCCGCTGAAATACGGGCAAGGGATCATTCGACTGGCCCTGAATACGTAGCGTCGGGTAGTGCCATGTGCATCAGCATAATACCGCCGGCGACATACGTAAAGTACCGATCTGGCTTTCCAGTCTTGCCGGTGGGTTCACTGGGCAGAAAGGTAAACCCCACTGCTGGATTTTGCATTCAGCCTGTTTGCTGAGTGATTTTGACCGTTTCTTATTGGTTGCGTCATCTCTGGTTCAGCGTGCTGACGCTGTGTTTCATCTGTCGCACTTCGCTCTGCTGCACACAGGCGCTAAGGCTGAACAGGCTTCCCAGCAGGAGAGTCGAAAAACGTTAGTATTCATAGGTCGTCCCTTCTCGTCACAATTAGCCTAATGGTAGAGGGTAAAAGCAGCGAAAGCATGAATCCTTTATCTCAAAAGCGTTGCGCCTTTGTTGTATCGTCAGTTCAGGGTAAAATAGATTTCTGTTAACCACTTGGTCAGGACGCCGTATGCATTGCCATTCTGTTCGCCGTGGACACTAAGGTAAATGACTCTCGTCTCGTCCGCAAGGGTTCATCCGTACGCCGCCGTCGGCAGTGTCTGGTGTGTAATGAACGTTTCACCACCTTTGAAGTGGCGGAGCTGGTTCTGCACGTGTTGCAAGAGCGAGACGACGTGCATGAACCGTTTGATGAAGAGAAATTGCGTAGCGATGCTGCGGGCGCTGGAAAAACGTCCGGTGAGTTCCGATGACGTCGAAATGGCAATAGAATAGTATTAAATCGCAGCTGCGCGCCACCGGTGAGCGCGAAGTGCCGAGCAAGATGAGTGGCAATCTGGTTGATGGAGCAATTGAAAAAGCTCGATAAAGTCGCCTTATATCCGTTTTGCCTCTGTCTACCGCAGTTTTTCGAAGATATCAAAGAATTTGGCGAAGAGATGGCCGCGCGGAGAACTAAGCCGTGCAGGACCAGGTCTACATGGCGCAGGCACTGACTGGCGCAACGAGGACGTTTTACCACCCACCCCAACCAGAATGTACGGTACGTCATTGTCAAAGATGGCGAAATTGTCGTGAAGGCTTACCGCCAACCAGCAGGGTGAACCACATTGCCGAAGTACACGCGTTGCGTATGGCGGGTGAAAAAGCCAAAGGCGCAACGGCGTATGTGACGCTCGAACCCTGTAGCCATCATCGCAGTACGCCGCCGGTGCTGTGACGCGCTAGTACGCCACTAGCGTAGCGCGCGTCGTCGCGGCGATCCGGGATCCTGACCGAGTCGCTGGGCGTCGACTTTACCGTCTGCAACAGGCTGGCATTAACATCAGCCACGGGCTGATGATGAGTGAAGCCGAGCAATTGAATAAAGGCTTTCTCAAGCGGATGCGCACCGGCTTTCCTTATATTCAGTTAAAACTTGGCGCATCGCTAGATGGCCGCACGGCGATGGCGAGCGGCGAAAGCCAGTGGATGGCTTCGCCTCAGGCGCGGCGCGACGTACAACGACAGCGCGCACGGAGACCGTCCATTTAACCAGCAGCGCCACGGTGCTCAGCGGATAATCCAGCCTTAACAGTGCGTTGGTCTGAACTCGATAACAAACTCAGGCGCTCTACCGCAACAAAATCTTCCGGCCAGCCAGTACGTCTTGTGATTGATAGCCAAAATCGCGTGATGCCGGAACATCGCATTGTGCAGCAGCCGGCGAAACCTGGTTGGCGCGTTTCAGGAAGATTCTAGTGAGTCGCCGGAAACGGTGCGTACCTTGCTGATTCCAGAGCATAAAGGTCATCTGGATCTGGTTGTACTGATGATGCGACTCGGTAAACAGCAGAAACCGACAGGCATCTGGGTGGAAGCCGGGCCAACGCTCGCTGGCGCATTGCTGCAGGCGGGTTTAGTAGATGAGCTGATCTCTATATCGCACCTAAACTATAGGCAGCGACGCCCGCGGATTATGCACGCTGCAGGGCTTCAAAAATTAGCCGACGCCCCCCAATTTAAATTAGAAGAGATACGTCATGTCAGCCCCAGATATTTGCCTGCGTTTAGTTGGGTGCATAATCTCCAGGCTCGAAAGGGAAGCAGCGCACGAAATATTATGCTGAATCCGCCCCCCTGCGGGGCCATACTCGAACCCGAAGGAAGAAAATGAACATTATTAGAGCTAACGTTGCTACCCCGGACGCTCGCGTCGCCATCACCATCGCGCGTTTCAACAACTTTATCAATGACAGCCTGCTGGAAGGTGCAATTGACGCACTGAAACGTATCGGTCAGGTAAAAGATGAAAACATTACCGTTGTTTGGGTGCCTGGTGCCTATGAGCTGCCGCTGGCGGCGGGTGCACTGGCTAAAACCGGTAAATACGACGCGGTGATTGCGCTGGGTACGGTTATTCGTGGTGGCACTGCCCACTTTGAATATGTCGCTGGTGGTGCAAGCAACGGCCTGGCGCATGTTGCCCAGGACAGCGAAATTCCGGTTGCTTTTGGGGTTCTGACCACTGAAAGCATTGAACAAGCGATCGAACGTGCTGGCACCAAAGCTGGCAACAAAGGTGCAGAAGCTGCACTGACCGCGCTTGAAATGATTAATGTATTGAAAGCCATCAAGGCCTGAAATTAGTAAGGGGAAATCCGTGAAACCTGCTGCTCGTCGCCGCGCTCGTGAGTGTGCCGTCCAGGCGCTCTACTCCTGGCAGTTGTCCCAGAACGACATCGCTGATGTTGAATACCAGTTCCTGGCTGAACAGGATGTAAAAGACGTTGACGTCCTGTACTTCCGTGAGCTGCTGGCCGGGGTGGCGACTAACACCGCATACCTCGACGGACTGATGAAGCCCTACCTGTCCCGCCTGCTGGAAGAACTGGGCCAGGTAGAAAAAGCAGTACTGCGCATTGCGCTGTACGAACTGTCTAAACGTAGTGATGTGCCATACAAAGTGGCCATTAACGAAGCGATCGAACTGGCGAAATCGTTCGGCGCAGAAGACAGCCATAAGTTCGTCAACGGCGTACTCGATAAAGCAGCACCTGTGATTCGCCCTAACAAAAAGTAATATCCAGGCCGGTAGATTCACGGAAGACTGTTCCATGATCGCCGGCCTTTTCTTTTTTACCTGCTGAGGCATAACGTATGGCATGTGGCGAGTTCTCCCTGATTGCCCGTTATTTTGACCGTGTAAGAAGTTCTCGTCTTGATGTCGAACTGGGCATCGGCGACGATTGCGCTCTTCTCAATATCCCCGAGAAACAGACCCTGGCGATCAGCACTGATACGCTGGTGGCGGGCAACCATTTCCTCCCTGATATCGATCCTGCTGATCTGGCTTATAAAGCACTGGCGGTGAACCTAAGCGATCTGGCAGCGATGGGGGCCGATCCGGCCTGGCTGACGCTGGCATTAACCTTACCGGACGTAGACGAAGCGTGGCTTGAGTCCTTCAGCGACAGTTTGTTTGATCTTCTCAATTATTACGATATGCAACTCATTGGCGGCGATACCACGCGTGGGCCATTATCAATGACGTTGGGTATCCACGGCTTTGTTCCGATGGGACGAGCCTTAACGCGCTCTGGGGCGAAACCGGGTGACTGGATCTATGTGACCGGTACACCGGGCGATAGCGCCGCCGGGCTGGCGATTTTGCAAAACCGTTTGCAGGTTGCCGATGCTAAAGATGCTGACTACTTGATCAAACGTCATCTCCGTCCATCGCCGCGTATTTTACAGGGGCAGGCACTGCGCGATCTGGCAAATTCAGCTATCGATCTCTCTGACGGTCTGATTTCCGATCTCGGGCATATCGTGAAAGCCAGCGACTGCGGCGCACGTATTGACCTGGCATTGCTGCCGTTTTCTGATGCGCTTTCTCGCCATGTTGAACCGGAACAGGCGCTGCGCTGGGCGCTCTCTGGCGGTGAAGATTACGAGTTGTGTTTCACGGTGCCGGAACTGAACCGTGGCGCGCTGGATGTTGCTCTCGGACACCTTGGCGTACCGTTTACCTGTATCGGGCAAATGACCGCCGATATCGAAGGGCTTTGTTTTATTCGTGACGGCGAACCTGTCACGTTTGACTGGAAAGGATATGACCATTTTGTCACGCCATAAAGATGTCGCGAAAAGTCGCCTGAAGATGAGTAATCCGTGGCATCTGCTTGCTGTCGGATTCGGAAGTGGATTAAGCCCAATCGTTCCTGGCTCGATGGGATCGCTGGCGGCGATCCCTTTCTGGTATCTGATGACCTTTTTACCCTGGCAGCTCTACTCGCTGGTGGTGATGTTGGGGATCTGTATCGGCGTCTATCTTTGTCATCAAACGGCGAAAGATATGGGCGTGCACGATCACGGCAGCATTGTCTGGGACGAATTTATTGGTATGTGGATCACGCTCATGGCGCTGCCGACCAATTACTTGGCAGTGGGTTGCCGCCGGGTTTGTGATTTTCCGTATTCTGGATATGTGGAAACCGTGGCCCATTCTTCTGCTTGTTTGATTGCAATGTGCATGGCGGCATGGGGATTGACGAGAGATGATATTGTCGCCGGGGTGATCTCCGCTGGCATCCTGTACTTCATCGGTCATCACTGGCCGCTGGGCATTCTGTCGTAGTCGTGCACCGACGCCCTGATGTGACGCTTGTTGCGTCTTATCAGGCCTGTCTCAGATCAATTCTACTACCGGATGCGGTTTATACGGCGTTTCCAGTTCGGCAATCTGTTCCGGCTTCAAAGTGATATCCACCGCGTTCAATAGCTCATCAAGCCGTTCTTCCCGCGATGTACCGATAATCGGTGGCGGCAATGCCCGGTTTTACTCAACAACCAGCGCAACTTGTGCTGGTGTTACTCGAGCTCTTCACTGATGCCTGTTAACCGCTCTGCGATCTGCGCGTCATTTTCATCGCTTTCTTTATAGAGATTTTTCCCCACCTCATCAGACACCAGTCGTGCGGTAGTTTCTCCCCCTACGGACGCGTCAGTCGACCCGCGCCAGCGGGCTCCACGGAATCACCGCCACGCCCTCCTGATAACACAGTGGCAGCATCTCGCGCTCTTCTTCGCCATAAATCAGATTGAGTGATTCTGCATACTGAACAAACTGCGCCAGCCTGCTTGTTTTCTGGAGTTCCAGTGCCTGAGCAAATCTGCGAAGCCTGCATTGATGACGCGCCGATATAACGCGCTTTCCCGGCTTTTACCACGTCGTTCAGGGCTTCCAGCGTCTCTTCTCATTTGGCGTGTTGAAATCCCAGCGATGAATTTGCTCAGGAGATCCAGATAATCCTTATGCCGAGACGTCGCAGGCTGTCGTCGATAGAGCGCAAAATTTGTGCACGGATAATCCTTCCGGTAAAATCACCAACGCGATGGAACACTTTGGTGGCAACGACCATGCTTCACGACGGGCGAAATCCCGCAGTGCGCGACCATGATTTCTTCGCTGCTACCATCGGAATAAGCGATCGGCGGTATCAAAGAAATTTATGCCGCCTTCCAGTGCGCGTTTAATTATGGGACGGCTGCTCTCTTCCGGCAGGTCGATGCGCGATTACCACGATTCGCTCGCCAAAGGTCATACAGCCGAGGCAAAGTCGGGAAACCTAAGGTCGGTTTTCTGTAAGGGGTTGTATTGCATGCTGCGACTCCTGCCATACCGTCATACTTCAAGTTGCATGTGCTGCGGCCGCATTCGTTCACCCCAGTCACTTACTACTAAGCTCTGGGGGTTCACTCGTTTGCCGCCTTCCTGCAACTCGAATTATTTAGAGTCTATGAATAATTTGTTAAGCATAGCAGGAGTGGAGTAGGGATTATGCCAGCCAGGCCTTGATTTTGGCTTCCACAACCGGCGGCATCTAGGCCGAGTTCGGCGCGCATTTCTTCCTGAGTTCCTTGCGGAATAAAGAAGTCCGGCAGGCCAATGTTCAGCACGGGTACTGGTTTACGATGGGCCATCAGCACTTCGTTCACTCCGCTACCTGCGCCGCCCATAATGGCGTTTTCTTCTACGGTGACCAGCGCTTCATGGCTGGCGGCCATTTCCAGAATTAACGCTTCATCAAGTGGTTTCACAAAACGCATATCGACCAGCGTAGCGTTCAGCGATTCGGCGACTTTGGCCGTTTCTGGCATCAGCGTACCAAAGTTAAGGATCACCAGTTTCTCGCCACGACGCTTCACAATGCCTTTGCCAATTGGTAGTTTTTCCAGCGGCGTCAGTTCCACGCCAACCGCGTTGCCGCGCGGGTAGCGCACCGCGGACGGGCCATCGTTATAGTGATAGCCGGTATAGAGCATCTGGCGACATTCGTTTTCATCGCTCGGGGTCATAATGACCATTTCCGTATGCAGCGCAGGTAAGAGAGATTAAAAGCACCCGATGGGTTTGACCGCTTATACCAACAATGCCCGCACGGTCGATGGCGCAGGACCGGAAGCTTTTGAATCGCCACGTCATGCATACCTTATCATAGGCGCGTCTACAAAAGTGGAGTAAATCGCGACAATGGGTTTGTACCTACCAACGGCCACAGACTGGCTGAAAGGTCACCGCGTGTTGCTGGCGATTGCCACGTCGAAGCAACTATTCGGGAATTTACGTGAAACTCGACCATGCCGGAACCTTCACGCATCGCCGTAGTAATCGCCATCAGCTTGTTGTCTTTCGCCGCCGTTTCGCACAACCAGTCGCCAAAGATCTTTGAAGAGCCCGGCAAACCGCCGCCTGACTTTTCGGCAAACAACTGCTGGAGGGATCAGATCAGGTACACGGCGTGGAAAGTGATGGTCTTTTTCTGCCGGTTCATAACCACGACCTTTTTCGTCATGATATGCAGGTACCTGCGGGCCTTTCAGGTCGCGCATGTTCTTCAGCGTGGTGATAAGCCCCAGCACATCGTGACTGTTACTCTGGCCCATGTAGTTAAAGCCCAGCTCTTCAACAACGTGCCAGGCACTACCATGCCTTTAATATGTTCTTCGGTACGTTTTGAGCCCTTTAATTGGCGGAACGCCAGAGAAAACTTTTTTCCCGCCTTCGCGCAGCGAAGAGTAAAGCGTTGGGGCAAAGCAGCTGTGCCAGATGGTCATTGAGCGCGCCCAACATTCCGGAAATCGACATTTCATCGTCGTTGAGGACCACCAGCATATCATACGGATATCGCCCGCGTGATTCATCGCTTCAATGCTATGCCAGCGGTAGATCCGCGCCATCGCCAATGACAGACTGCGGCGTTCTTGCTCTCTTGCACAATCTCATACCAATTCCGGCACTGATGGAGGTTTATGAATGCCCGACGCTGCTACGTCATATTCGCTTTCGCCGCGCCACGGGAACGGATGCAGACCGCCTTTCTGAGATGCACTGTGCCGATTTGTCGCGGCGTCCGGTCAAACGTTTTATGCGAATAACCTGATGCCCCACATCCCAAATCAATTTGGTCAAACGGGGTGTTGTAGTATAGCCAAGCGCCACGGTCAGTTCTCGACCGTGCCCAGCCCGGAGGCGAAGTGCCCGCTGCAACGGCTCACGCTGTCGAGTAAATAGTGGCGCAGTTCGTCGCAGAGTTTCGGTCTCCGGCAACAGTCGTACTCCTGGGCGGAGCTTACTAGTGCCAGTGGTCGGCAGATTGCAGATCAAAACGATCAGGGGCCTATTAAAGACTGATCGTTTATTTATTACGCTGGATGACGTAGTCCGCTAGCGCTTCCAGTGCCGAGGTATCCAGTGATTGTTCAGCCAGTTGTTTCAGCGACTGGCGGGCATCGTCTATTAGATCCCGGGCTCTTCTTCCGGGCTTGCTCATTCTAGCCAGGGAGGTACTTTTACCAAGTTGCTGGTCGGCACCCTTGTGTTTTCCTACGTTGCAGTATCTCCCCACCACATCCAGGATGTCATCCTGAACCTGGAAGGCAAGGCCGATGCTCTCTCGTACTCGTCGAGTACTGGGAGAGCACGATGCCCTTTATCTCCGGCGTCATGCACGAAGGTGAACGGCGGCGCCAACCAATGCGCCGGTTTATGACGACGAATACGCTCGAGTGCGTCCAGAGGTCAGGTTTTGCCTTCCGCATCTAAATCTAATGCCTGACCACCGCACATTCCGGCAATACCGCGGCGCTCGCCAGTTCAGAAATCATCCAAATCTGTCGTGATCCGACACTTCCGGCATATCTCGGCATCGCTTACAATCGAGAACGCCAGTGTTTGAAAAGCGTCACCAGCGAGAATCGCGTTTGCTTCGCCAAACTTCACACTGGCAGGTCGGCAACTGTGATGCAGATCGCTACGATCCATCGCCTGTAAATCATCATGAATTAATGAGTAGACGGATAGACTTTACGGCAGCAGCGGCGTCTCAGCGTGTTTGTGCTAACGCCAAACATATGACCGGTGGCATAACCAGGAAGGCCCAGGTGCTTACCACCATAATGCGCCATACGGCATGGCTTGACTCACGGGAGCGTTCTGAGGGGCAGCGGGGCGGAGAACGGCTCAGCGCCTGTCGGCCTGCTGCATGCAGGCTTCGAGTCGCTGCGGAAAGTCCATTACTCATTGTCCGGTGTAAAAGGGGTTAGAGGCGCTTCATCGTCAGACAGCAGAATTTGACGTGCTGTTCGGCTTGTCGGATCGGCCTGCCCCGCACGTGCCAGCTGCACGCCGCGTTCTAACTCGTTCAGCGCCCTCTTCCAGCGGGTGTTGCCACTTTCCACAACGGTTACAACTTGTTCCAGCCGGCCAGCGCCTTTTCAAAGCTGGCGGGCGCCTCATTTTCTTCGGCATAATGAATGTCTCGACTCTCAACTCTTTGCCCCGTCATGGGTCACCAGGGCAGGTACAAACGCGCAACGGTAAGGTGATGTGCGCAGCAAAGCGATGTTAGCGGATTTGCGCCTTGGACCAGCCGCAGGTGTGGGCTGCTGGATTCTCTCCCTATACAAGTCGCTTAGGCTTGCCAATGAACCATTGCCGCCATGAAGTTTATCATTAAATTGTTCCCGGATGTCACCATCAAAAGCCAATCTGTGCGCTTGCGCTTTATAAAAATCCTTACCGGTATTTTCGTAACGTTTTAAAGCACTATGATGAGACGCTGTCGTTGTCGTTCATCTCGGGATAAGCATCGAAGTTCGCGCCAGATGAAAACCAGCGTCGGCGTGATTCGTGATGTTCTCAACCGTACTTCCGGTATTTCACCATACTCTCAAAGTCCAAGACGTGCCGTTTACCGAGATGACGATATTTTCGAGAAAGCGTCAGTTCAGTATCGCGATCAGCTGGAAAGGCAAAACCTTCTGCGTACGCGTGAAGCGCCGTGGCAACATGATTTTAGCTCATTTGATGCGGAAATGTTACGTCGGCGGCGGTTTAAATCATATTGAATCCGCGCGCGCGGAAGCTGACCAATCCGGAAGCGACTGTCCATCTGGCAGTGGAAGACGATTGTCTCCTGCTGATTAAAGGCCGCTACGAGGTATTGGCGGTTTCCCGATGCCACCTAGGAAGATGTGCTGTCGCTCATTTCCGGTGGTTTCGACTCCGGCGTTTCCAGTTATATGTTGATGCGTCGCGGCTGCCCGTGCGGATCACCTGGTCCGGCCGGCGCGGCGCATGAAATCGGCGTACGTCAGGTGGCACATTATCCTTGTGGAACCGCTTTGGCAGTCCTCCCGCACCCGCGTGCGTTTTGTCGCTATCTTGTTTCCAACCGGTCGTCGGGGAATTTCTGAGAAAATCGACGACGGTCAGATCGGCGTTATCCTGGAATGTAGATGGTGCGTGCCGCATCTAAAGTGGCTGAACGTTACGGCGTACAGGCGCTGGTCACCGGCGAAGCACTTGGCCAGGTGTCCAGCCAGACGCTGACCAACCTGCGCCTGATTGATAACGTCTCTGACACGCTGATCCTGCCGTCCGCTAATTTACGACAAGAGACACATTATCTACCTGGCTGGCCAAATTGGCACCAAGACTTCACCCGCACGATGCCGGAATACTGCGGCGTGAATCTCCAAAAGCCCAACGGTGAAAGCGGTTAAATCGAAGATTGAAGCGGAAAGAAGAGATCCGACTTCAGCATTTTGGATGAAGTGGTTAGGAAGCGAAACGTTGATATCCGCGAATCGCGCAGCACACCGAGCAGGAAGTGGTGGAAGTGGAAACTGTGAATGGCTTCGGCCGACTGACGTTATCTTGATATCCGTTTTATCGATGAACAAGAAGATAATCCACTGAAAGTTGAAGGGATTGATGTGGTTTTCTGCCGTTCTATGGACTGAACACCAAAATTGGCGATCTCGAACCAGAACAAAACCTGGCTACTGTGGTGTGAGCGCGGTGATGAGCCGTCTGCAGGCGCTCATCTGCGCGAGCAGGGCTTTAACAATGTGAAGGTATATCGCCCGTAATTTGTGGTTGTAACGTCGCATCCCGTAGATGTGACGCCTACGCATCGGACACTACTCGTAATGATTATAATCCCTGCCGCCATCACCAGTTGCGATGCCACTTTATGGGCTTTCTACGCGCCCAACCAGCAGGTCGATAATTTCAGACCAAAGTCGATAACCTACCTGGCCCTGGCTGGTTAGAAAATTTTACCCGTGCATCCTAAACTAGGCGCTGTCCTGTCATTGTTCAGCGGGAATTTTGTCTTTCAGCGTCGGCAAGCCGGTCATATCGCCAAATGGGAAGATATCGTCCGGCACAACACGGTGGCTGGCGTCGGCGAAAATAGCCGCGACGATACGCCGGAACGGTGGGACTGTTTAACGGTTTCAACCAGCAGGTACTATCGCGAGACGCTCCGCGCCCTTTAATGCCACCAGGCAGTACGATCACGTCATATTCGCCATCAGCCACCTCGACCAGCGGCGCATCCGCCAGCAGCTTCACGCCGCGCGAGCAGGTCATGGCCAGGTTGCCATCGCTGGCGACGCTGGCAGTGGTGACTTCGATACCGCCCGAACCAGGAGATGGATAGTGGTGACGGCTTGAGTCTCTTCACTACCCGGGGGCGAGGCAAACCAGTGCCGATGCGCTGATCTTCACTCTCCTTTCTTTTACCATTTCAAACAGGCGGGTGTTTTCCGGTACGGCAATCCCATGCGCGCGGGCGCGGCGCAAGAGAAACCATTGATGTAGTCGATTCGGTGTGGCGCAACGCGCGGGATATCCTGCAACATCGACGAGATATTTTCCGCTGTGGCATGAATCACCTGCATCACGTAATCACGCAAACTTCCGCTAAGTATGATGCCCTTCGCGCTGGATCACTGCCGCAACTTCTGGGCATATTTGCATAATTTCTTGGGATGATGACGTAATTCACCGTTCGGCAATTCCAGATGGCAGTCAGTGGATTAATTTGACAGTTGACTGCCAGCTTGCGCCACAGCTCGGCGCGAATATTGTTATGCCGGCAACGTCAGGCAACACGGTTTGCAAAATATCCGCCAGATAACTGTAATCGCCGTCCTGTTGCCGTGCTGGACCATATGCGTGATACCGTTTGCCACATGAATAATGACATTGCCGTCGCGGCGGGCGGCATGGGTGGTGGTGCCCATCAGTAATGGCTGCTGAATATTTTGCAACTCTTCGATGGTGCCCATGCCGTTGTGAATTAACAGTATTGGCGTGGTTACAGGCAGTGTGGATGCGAGGCTTTTGACGGCATCGGAAACCTGCCATGCTTTCAGGCGTACCGCCGAGCGAATCGCTGTTGGCGAGAAATCGGAGTCGTCGGCGGTCAGCGATTCGTTGATCTCGACCGTCTGTCTCAACCAGATTCACGCTAGGATAGGTTGCGGTACGCGCAGCCAGCCCTGAACTTCGTGACCCTGTTGGAAGGTGCTGTCGCCCATAATTGCCTAAGGCACCGCATCCCGATACGGTAATTTTCATTGCTCCTCCTCACCCGCAACCACTGCGGGGTATTCGATAAGGCTATCCCTTAATTGTCAGTCTATTGCGACTATGCCCGATAAGGGATACGTCCCGGTGCAGGACTGTTGGTTATTTAACTTTGCGGGGTATCTGCTTCGCATCAAAGTGAAGGGAGAGGCAAGATGCCGTCTTTCGATA
The DNA here is from genome assembly GCA_048288465.1 of Shigella flexneri. GTDB lineage: Bacteria > Pseudomonadota > Gammaproteobacteria > Enterobacterales > Enterobacteriaceae > Enterobacter > Enterobacter flexneri_B. Next base: position 370,628 of record CP182556.1, read on the forward strand.
TTGTCTCTGAAGTTGATCTTCAGAAGCACGTAACGCGGTGGATAACGCGAGCCGCGAAGTGGAGTCCGTTTTGACTTCCGTAACGTTGAAGCCTCATTTGAGCTGAATGACACCAGCAAAACCATCAAAGTGTTGGCGAGTCCGATTTTCAGGTCGATCAGACTCTGGATATTTTGCGTGCCAAGCTGCTGAAGCACGGCATGAAGGCAGTTCACTGGATGTACCGGGAATATCGGTCATAGCGGTAAACACCGGTTTGTGGAAGCGAAACTGAACAGGGCATGGAGAGCGCCACTCAGAAAAAATCGTTAAGATGATCAAAGCAGCAAACTGAAAGTGCAGGCGCAAGTTCAGGGCGATGAGATCCGCGTGACTGGCAAATCTCGTGATGATTTGCAGGCTGTCATGGCGATGGTGCGCGGTGGCGATCTGGGTCAGCCGTTCCAGTTCAAAAACTTCCGCGATTAACTTTCTGGATATAGCTACTGATTGTCAGGGCCACCGTGGTGGCCCTTTTGACCATGCATTTATTGAGTTGCAGAGGCGCTTCCTGATGCCCGGTCATAAAGCGACTGAATTAAAACCTGTTGCTCTGGCTCAGGTTTAATTTCCAACTTATGGTAGATTTTGCCAATCTGATAAAGTTGCTCATTACCCACGCTATCTATTTTTGTTATTGCTGGTTGTGTTGTTAATTTATTAAGCGTAAAGGTAATGTGTGCCATGCATTCTGCATTTTTTTGCATACAAATATTCTCCAACAATATCAGATTATGCATACCCAACATTTCCTCTTTTATCAATAATTCCCTGGCATTGTTCCATTCTTTGGCATTTATAAAATATTGAATCATATGATCTGTATTGAAGGCAGGGACATGCTGATGGAACACTCGGTTTGCGCTGGCAGTATCATTACCAAAACTATATAATTCGGCAAGTGATGAAAATAGTCCTCTCATTTCACTTTCAGAATGTGATTTTTGCTCTTTTATATAAAATTCTTCAGCGAAAGATGCGAGATGTTGAGCATATTTGGTTAGACCCACTTCACTAAATTTTTCACCAGTATTACTTATTATTATATCCCAGTCTTCTAATGGTTGATTACTGATCTCTTTAAGAAGAGTCGTGAAATATTTGTCCATTAGCTCATTGTCATGATGACGATACAGGATTTTTAATGCGCTGACTTTGTCTTCATAACAATACTGACTATTATAACAAGCGTATTCTGGTGCTGTCATCAGAAACGCCAGACGTTTTCTCATCAATTCCACCTCATTTAATGAATTTAATAAATTAATGAGGCTTAATTCACTTCTTGTTGATGGGGAAAAGGCAAAAATTTTATCGATAAATACTATGTAATTTGAAAGGCTGTTTTGATAGTCTTGCTGCATATCATTATTTCTATAAAACAATAAAATTCCTTCCAGAGTACTTAAGTAATTCGATTGAGATTCGGTAATGGCTTTGTGTAGACGTTGAGATAAAACCACCGCTTTTTCTTTGTTGCCATTGGCGGCGTAGATATTCATGAGTTTCAAATACTCATCACTATAATGGGATTCACGACTGCTATCTACAGCAATAGCTTTATCAAACATATTCAGCGCCTTATCGGCATAATGAATGGCGTTTTTTATATCGCCTTTTGTTTGATAACCCTCCGCAACTGTAAGTAACATGGTGACTTGCTGATAGGGTATAACAACATTATCTCCATATACAGAATTATAAATACTTATTGCCTTATCAGGAACGATCTGATATGCGACTAACACAGTCGGTAAATAATAATTCAGGGCATTCTCATCGAGGCTGAGAAGCTGCATAGCCTTTTCGGGTTGTTTGCTTTTTATCCAGCTATTGATATAGCTCTCAAAGGATGTAAGAGTAGCCGGTTTATTTAACCCAATTTTTGATAAAAAAGTTAAGGCTGTCTCTGGTGCTTCTTCTTCAGCGACTCTGGAGGCAGTTAAATCCAGATAATATTTAGCGTTTTTCGATTCTGTCTCAAGTTTGCTCAGTAAATTGTAAGCACGTTCAGGGTAGCCAGATACTAATAATTCATATTGCAAATTAAACCATTCAGCCTGCGATCTGAAGGTGGTATTTTCTTCCAGAGGTAAAGCAGAGTTTAGTTTTTTCTCGACGACAGAATAAACATCCGGCTGAGTGGGTTCGCTGGATAAAACCTGATGAGAATAAAAAACAGATAAAATCATTAATAACAAAGTAGATTTCGCTTTCATCGCAAACTATATCCTTTTCTGTTTGATGAACCTTACGTGGTCCCTGAGCGCTTTATTTTGTTTGATGTTCAAGTTCATTTAATGCTTTAAGCGCAGGTTCTATTCCACCTTCTGCCGCATTAGATAGATGAAACCTGGCTTTTTCCATATTTCTCTCAACGCCGTCACCATTCTGATACATCCTTCCCAGATAGAAATGTGCGGCAAAATTACCTTGTGCAGCTGCTTTTTTGAACCAGACACCAGCATCAGGAAGATTCTGTGGTAGTTCTTTTCCGATGAGATATAAATAGCCAATTTCCGCCTGGGCATTACTACTGCCCAGTGTTGCAGCTTGTTGCAGATATGCTAGGTATTTTTCATTGTTTGCAGGTATACCATTGCCTTTGTAGGCTGTAGCTAAAAAGTATATCGCATCAGTGTTTTTTTGCTCTGCAGATTTGGTTAACCATTTAATCCCTTCATCTATATTTGCACAGATGAATTCGTATTTCCCTAATGCAAATTGAGCACTGGAATCGCCTGTTGTTGCATTATCTTTTATTTGTGTTGGATTGTCTAAAGACGATAATTTCTGATCATTTTGATAGCATGTAATATATTTTATTCCGTTTTGATCATAAGTTTCCTCCGTACCATGTCTTTTATTATTAACATATTGCGTGGAGGTTAATAGTTTACCTGTGCGATCGTTAAACTCTTTTTCCACTCCCTGTCTGATACCATTGACGTACAGGGTTTCTTTGGTTAGTTTACCTGTGTTTTTGCTCCAGTTACGATATGCCCCATTCTCTACGCCATTTTTGTATTCGATTGAATAGGTTAATTTACCATACTTATTCCATGATTTGGCAATGCCGTCGGTTTTTCCATTCTTATAAGGGTACAAACTTTCAGGGATGCCATTTTCGTACCACTCTTCACTGTTACCATCGAGTATGTCATGTTTATAGTTTTGTGATTTTGCAAGATTACCATTTTTATACCATTGCTTAACCAGACCATTTAATTGGCCTTGCTCATCAAAATGTTTCTCCTCTTCTTTCTGCCCATTTTCATACCAGGTTTGAACAGAAATTTGTTTTCCGTCTTTATAGACGGATTTAGACAGTAACTTACCCTCTTCACTATAACGTTCGTTAGCTCCATCATACTGACCACGGGAATTTCTATTGTGTATAGAGCTTATTTTTCCGGATTGGTAGTAACTGGTATCGTTTCCAATCAACACACTTTGCTGATAGAAATTTTCCTGCATGAGTTTGCCATCAGGATAATATTCATATGCAGGACCATCGAGTTTACTATTCAGATAGCTATGTTGCTGTTTGATTTTCCCATCTTCATAAAAATGAGGGCATTCACCATCTTTAATTTTGTCGTTATTAAAATGACGTTTACTTTCAATGGCCCCATTTTCATAATATGTAATAAACTCACCGTTGATAAGACCATTAGAAAAACTTAGAGATTCATAGACGTTACCATTGCTATTGTAATAACTTTCGTATTTTCCATCTCTTTCTCCTTTTGGATTATAGTTAGCAATGTTTTTTATCTTTCCACTTTCAAACCAGGATTTAAATGAAGAAATAAATTTAGAATCGGAGAGGTTATCTGTGTCTGTATATCCTTCAAATGCAATCTGTTTAGTTGAAGACTGATTATCAGTTGATGAGATATACCATCCGGTGACTTTCCATTGTTTTTTCTCCTCGTCATAGGGTAAAGGAGATTGAATAAAATAAATTGCCAGACGTTTAGCAGTTGGTTTTAAAGTTTCATCGAGCCATACAGTAGACATTTTCTTTGTATATTCAGCACCACATAATTCTGTTGTACATACTTTTATGTCTGTCAGCATGGGAGTGCCATTACCGTCACACTGATTGATGGTCATAAAGAAATAGCGATCATCAAGAAAAGGAGTTTCTAATTTTTTTAATTTGTCGGCATAGGCTTTGTCAGTAATATCCATTGATTCTGGTCGAGCAGAAATTGAATTTGTTTCGCAAGGATTACTGGTTTTGAAATAAAAACGATCGGCAAGAACGAGTTTCATATCATGAGATAATGCTGTTTTATTTAGCTCAACATGATCGATTTGTGCAATGAAAGTTATAGTGCTTGCGGGAGGGGATTCGCTTTTTGCATATGAACTGGCGCTATACAGTAGAATGATAATAGTAAATAATGATTTGTACATGATGTATTTTCCATGTGAATAATTTATCCCTGATATTTCATAAAAAGTATAGTTTACTTCTAATGTAATCGTCCAGTTATATGGAATTAAGCGAAGGTAATGCTGCCAACTTATTGATTTAGTGTATGATGGTGATTTTAAGGTGCTTGCGTGGCTTCCATTTCCATCAGATGTCCTTCCTGCTCCGCTACTGAAGGCGTGGTGCGTAACGGCAAAAGCACTGCCGGACATCAGCGCTATCTCTGCTCTCATTGCCGTAAAACATGGCAACTACAGTTCACTTACACCGCCTCTCAGCCCGGTACGCACCAGAAAATCATTGATATGGCCATGAATGGCGTCGGATGTCGCGCCAGTGCACGCATTATGGGCGTTGGCCTCAACACGGTTTTACGTCACTTAAAAAACTCAGGCCGCAGTCGGTAACCTCGCGCATACAACCGGGCAGTGATGTGATTGTCTGCGCTGAAATGGACGAACATTGGGGCTACGTCGGTGCTAAATCACGTCAGCGCTGGCTGTTTTACGCGTATGACAGGATACGGAGGACGGTTGTGGCGCACGTCTTCGGTGAACGCACTCTGGCCACACTGGAGCGTCTTCTGAGCCTGCTGTCGGCCTTTGAGGTCGTGGTATGGATGACGGATGGCTGGCCGCTGTATGAATCACGCCTGAAGGGAAAGCTGCACGTTATCAGCAAGCGTTACACTCAGCGCATTGAGCGACATAATCTGAATCTGAGACAACATCTGGCAAGGCTGGGACGGAAGTCACTGTCGTTCTCAAAATCGGTGGAGCTGCATGACAAGGTCATCGGGCATTATCTGAACATAAAACACTATCAGTAAGTTGGAGTCATTACCCAAAACTTGCCCTGGCGGGTGGCGATAATAATCTAAGCCGCGAGAATATGCTGAATCGCCAAAAACATAGGTACAGCACCAAAAGCATTTGGTGTCGCTGAAAGCTGAACAAAGCCGAGACGAGCATAAAAGTTAATGGCGGCAGGGTCAGCATCAAGATAAACCCCTTTAATTGGTAATGCCGGGTGAATTTTTTTTACATGTTCAAAAAAATCACATAGTAGGTCCTGACCAAAGCCCCGCTTTTGATACTTCCGCGCTCCCCCCAACATGACTAATCTGACAACACCAATTTCTGAAGGTTGTGAACCCTGAAGGACGCCAGAAACGCGTTGTCTTTCCAGCGAATATGCCGTAAAAGTACAGATGCCAATCAGTTCACCACTTTGTCTGTCAATAAGTGCTTTAGCCGCACAGTCGCTATTACGCACACTTTTCTTTAGCGATGCGCGTAGCGCGTACAAATTTATCGATAACAGGGTTACCGCAATCAAACTGTTTTTGCCCAGGATAAGTAATATCAGACTGATAATTACAGGAGAGGACTATGGGCAGAGTAATCTCTTCATGCTTGTCGACCATCGCTGTTTTTCCTTTTCATTAACGCCTTGAGGGCGAGCGTCGGTTGAGCAGGTTCAGCGATGAGTTGGTTCATCAGTTCCCAGCTTTGATTCGAAAGCTCACGGCGACGTTGGTTATCAAGCACACTTTCGGCGCGTTCCATAGCAGCGCTCAAAATAAAAGCGCTTAAATCTACCCCAACGGCTTGCGCAGCTTCACGAAGTTTGTTTTTGGCGTCGGGACTAGTTTTGAGTTCGACCCGCGCATTTTTCAGCGTTTTATCGACATCGTATAGAGCGGCTGTTTTTCCAGGCATTATGACTTCTTTGATTAACTGAATGAAATCGTAGGGAGTCGATCTCATACATAATACGGCTATCAACCGTATGATTAATTTATGTGCATCTGCTCACTCTGTCAAGAGATACGGTTATTAGCCGTATCTCTGATCTCAGACAATAAAAAGGTGCCGTAGCACCTTTTAATGAGAGAGGTTGTGTTACCACACAGCAGCCAGCAGCGTATGCCAGTCCGGCACAATAAATTCAACGGACATCATCACCGAGAGGGCAGTGATGGCGATGATAGAGAAGCCGAACAGCTTGCGCGCCCGGATTCTGTGATCAGGTCAACTTTATAACCGCGCAGGGCCATACCTAACCACCAGACGCTCACCGCCGCGGCGACCACCAGATATTTATATCCAGCGTAACCGCCAAGAGAGAGCATCAGCGTGGCAACGGCAAAGGCGATGATATACAGCGTGATGATTCTTCGCCACTGAAATGCCTTTTACCACTGGCAATACCGGAATGTTTGCCGCCTGGTAATCCTTAAAGCGGAAAATGGCGATGGCGTAGGAGTGAGGCATCTGCCACAGGCTGGAGATAGCCAGCAGGATCGCTGCGCCGCTATCGAACTCGCCGGTTACTGCACAGTAGCCAATCTACGGCGGCGCAGCGCCGGAGAGCGAACGAATCGATGTGCCGTAGACTGAGTGGCGTTTCATGTACAGGCTATGAACGCCGACATAAAACCACAAAGCCGATCACCCCCAGCCAGCAGGCCAGCGGATTCGCGCGAAACCACAGCGGCGTAAAGCCAGCAATACCCAGCAAGGTGGCGTACACCAGCGAGACAGCAGGAGAGATTGAGGCCTTTAACCAGCACCCGATTCTTCGTCCTTTCCATCTTTCTGTCGATATCCCTGTCGATGTAGTGTTAAACACACAACCCGACGCCACAACCAGTGACACCCAACCAGCGTGTAGATCAACAGGGGATAATGAATGCTGCCCTTTGAGGCCAGCAGGAATCCCCCAATCACCGAGATCAGGATGAAGATCATGCCTGGTTTCGTTATTTGCAGGTATTGCTTAAACATCATAACCGCCGCTCTTAGTGCATCATCATGTTGTAATGAGGTTCCACATCATCCAGATGGAGCCTACAACCAGGATAGCGATGATTAGCACGGTGAAGACAAACGCCGTGATGTTCCAGCCTTCATCTGATTTGGTATTCATGTGCAGGAGCACGCCAGATGCACCAGAACCTGTACCACTGCCATTGCCAGGATTGTTCCCAGAATTACGGCCGGAGAGGCAGCCCCTGTCATCACCATCCAGAACGGAATCACCGTCAAGTGATCGACAGGATAAAGCCTGTCATGTAGGTTTTTACGCTGCCATGGGACGCGCCGCTGTGATGGTAGAATGACTCATTACGTCGCCCCATCAGATAAACAACAGTGAACACACAGATCCAAACCACATCCAGGAAGTGCCAGACAGGCTCAGGCACATGATGCGGGTACGGTTAGTGCTGGTCAGGCCGCGACGAGCGATTTTACCATCAGCACCGCCATCCAGGATAAGACCGGAAGTGACATGCAGACCGTACGTGCCGACCAGCGCAAAGAACGCTGACAGGAAGCCGCTGCGATCCGGACCCATGCCGTTAACAATCAGGTGATGGAATTCGTAGATTTCCATCCCGATAAATCCGGCGCCGAACAACCAGGTCAACGCCAGCCAGGGGATGACCTGGCTTTTTGTTTTTGTACATGGCGATAGCCGCCATGCCGTAGGCGTGGAGCTGAACAACAGCAAGAAAGTTTGAACCAGAACGAAGTGGCAGTTCGAAAATCGTCCTTACCTGTCGGGCCGCCTGCGGTGCCGTTCACCAGAACGGCATAGGTAGCAAACAAGATGAGAAGCAAATGCAGCTCGCTCATCAGGTAGATCCAAAATCCGAAGATTTTGGTTCCGCCCCTCATCTGGTGGCGTGTTCGTGCGCGTGGGCAGTCGCGTGCGTCAAAGTACAGTTGCGTTTTTCGCCCTGCCTTAGTAATCTGATCGAAATGCTGGTTTTCCAGTTTTTCGATTCCGCCACCGGCACGTAGTCATCCACGTCCTCGTCGAAGCTTTTCACGATCCAGGTGATGATCATGCCTGCGAAGCCAACAATCGCCAGCCACCGGATACGCCAGATCATGGCGAAACCGAAGATGGTGGAGAAGCTGCAATGGACGATACCTGCACCGCTGTTTTTCGGCATATGAATTTCTTGATAGTGGTCAGGCTTTTTATACGCTTCGCCTTTCTCTTTCATTTCCCAGAACGGTCACGCTTCGTGAACGTGCGGCACTACGGCAAAGTTATAGAACGGGGGCGGGGAAAAGATTGCCCACTCCAGCGTACGGCCACCCACGGGTCGCCAGTCAGGTCACGGTTCTGGTCGCGGTCGCGAGTAGAAACGTACATCTGAATAACGAGGCAGAGAATTACCAGCGCAATCAGTACTGCACCGCTGGCTGCGGTCATCAGCATGGTGTGGAACTGCGGGTCAATTTGCTGGCTCAAACGACGGGTCATGCCCATGAAGCCCAGCGCATACAGCGGCGTAAAGGCAACGTAGAAGCCGATAATCCAGAACCAAAACGCGCCTTTACCCCACGGTTCGTTCAGTTTGAAACCGAACGCTTTAGGCCACCAGTAGGTCATCCCTGCGAAGCAGCCGAAGACCACGCCGCCGATGATCACGTTATGGAAGTGCGCAATCAGGAACAGGCTGTTATGCAGACGAAGTTCGCGCCCGGTACCGCCAGCAGCACGCCAGTCATACCGCCCACCGAGAAGGTGACGATAAACCGATAGTCCACAGCATCGCAGAATCGAACACGATGCGGCCCGATACATGGTGAACAGCCGATGAAGATCTTCACCCCGGTCGGGATGGCGATAATCATTGTGGTGATACCAAAGAAGGCGTTTACGTTCGCGCCCGCACCCATCGTAAAGAAGTGGTGCAGCCAAACGATGAACGACAGCACGGGTGATGGAGACGGTTGCCCATACCAGCGAGGTATAACCAAACAGACGTTTACGCGAGAAGTTGCCGCAATTTCGGAGAACACACGAAAACAGGCAGGATTAGGATGTAAACTTCCGGGTGGCCCCAGGCCCAAATCAGGTTGATGTACATCATCATGTTGCCACCCATATCGTTGGTAAAGGATGGGTGCCCAGATAGCGAATGAGGGTCAACAACGCGACGGTAACCGTCAAAAATGGGAAGGAAGCAATAAGAGTACGTTCGCGCAGGTGATGCCCAGGTAAATACTGGCATCTTGAACATGGTCATGCCCGGTGCGCGCATCTTCAGAATGGTAACGAAGAAGTTGATACCGGTAAGCGTCGTACCTATACCGGATAGCTGGAGACTCGATATCCAGTAATCGACACCGACTCCCGGAGTGTACTCTATTCCCGGTAGCGGTGGATAGGCCAGCCGGCCGGTCTGCGCAACCGCCCACGCCTAGAAACGTTAACGAGAATCACCCGACAACGGTGAACCAGAAGCTTAAGTTGTTGAGGAACGGGAACGCAACGTCACGCGCGCCAATGCGCAGCGGAACCACCAGGTTCATCAGACCGATAACGAAAGGCATCGCCACGAAGAAGATCATAATGACGCCGTGCGCGGTGAAATTCCGATCGTAGTGGTGAGGTGGGAGGAGCCCGCTTCACCCGCCGAGGCAAGAGCCTGCTGGCTACGCGTCATGATGGCGTCAGCAAAACCACGCAGCAACATCACTCGCCACGATGATATACATGATACCGAGGCGTTTATGGTCGACGGAGGTCAGCCGACTCTTTCCACAGGTAGGTCCAGTTACGAAGTAAGTGATCAGGCCAACCAGCGCCAGACCTCCCAAAAATAATGCCAGCGATCGTAACCATGACGATAGGTTCATGGAACGGGACTGCATCAAGTGATAATTTTCCGAACATCTTCTCTCTTCTGAACCCCTTTAATCGGCGGATTCCGCGTGCGCTCATGTCCATGCCTTCCATATCTTCGCTTGCACTGTGCTCACCTTCTGGCTGGGTCATGTCCATGCTCTTACCGTGAGCCATGAACTTGTTAATCACATCGGCAAACAAGTCTGGGTTCACGTTGGAGGATTTTTCCACCTGGTTGTATCGCTGGCGCGGCCAGTTTTTGAAGCAGTCATGTCAGACATTGTGTTCGGCGACTGTTTCGCTTTTGCGACCCATTGTCGAATTCGGCGCGATCCGGTGTTGCAATAGCTTTGAACTTCATGCCTGAGAAGCCCGGCCCGCTGTAGCTGGCGGAGATACCGTCATCAGTACCGGGTTCGTTGGCGATAGATGCAGGCGAGTCTGCATACCGGCCATGGCATAGATCTGGCTACCAGACGCGGAATGAAGAAGGAGTTCATCACGGAGTTGGAGGTCACTTTGAAGTACACCGGAGTGCTTCGCCGGGAAAGCGATTTCATTGTGAGCAATGCCCTGTTTTCCGGTAGTGAAGAGGTTTCCAAGTCCATGGAAACCACTTTTTCGATGTGTAATCGGCTTCGTCGTGTGCCAGAGTGCGGCTTGCTAGGCTTCATGAGAGCGTTTTGAGTGGTTTTCCAGGTTTTCAGTATCGCAAGGAAGATGTGAGTGGATTCCAGTCGAGGTACCGTCCAGACCATCCAGCTTTTTTCCATTCTTATTGGTTGAGTGTGTGACCAGTTTTTTGGGCTGTCTTCACATCTTATTGCTCGCACGATACTTCCAAGGCGAAACCAACAGCCATGAGATTAGGGAATTTTAACGTTACAATCGACGTCGGCCATTGATGCCATATGGTTTATCGTGATTTACGTTGCTCCAGTTACCGATCTGTTTTCCTTGGGATTTTTCTAACATGCGCAGATAATTTTTTACAGCCCCACTGAGTTTCAATACATTTCCTGCAATAAATGACAACCATCCCATTTTGAACTTTTATTGTATTTTCCTAGTTTTTCTCATTTTTTAACGACCTCAATTTTTTCCACGGGATCTGGTGGCGTTTAAAGTGTGTGGGCGATTTACAGGAAAGGTTTACATTACTGTATTTTAACATGGTTTATTAATTTATTCCTACTGCCTTTTTGGATTTGGCTGTCAGTCACTTGATATGTTGGCAAAACATCGATCAAGTTGATTTAAGAAATCTTTGTTGCAAAAAGGGCGTTTTTATAACGAAAGGGGAGTGCAGAAGATTTTGGACGGGCAATTGGTATAACCAATCTGGAATAAAAACAATTGTTTAACAAATAATTATGATTATGGTGACAATTGGGTGGGAGTTTTTAAAGACTCATTAGCTGATGGTGTAAGAAAAATAGAATTCATAAATTGCGTCAATAATTTCCAAACGCTAAGCCCCGCACAAAAAGACAAATATTATTGCAGCGATACTGATGTTTATTTAGCCGTAATAATTACGGCAAATCTCGTTTACTTACAGCTAAATAATATTTACAGATTACGTCGAGATGCGTTTTTCGTCACGCCAGATAATCCAGCAAACCACCAAGCACGACGCAGAAGGGCGACTAAAACCCCGACTTCCAGCAGAGCAGGCAGGAAGAGAAGTGCGTCAATCCAGCGCGTCCATCGTCAACAGCAGTAACCACACCACCAACAGGCTGACGCCCGCCGCCAGTGTCCTTTGGCAAAGGCATAACCTGCGGGATATGGGGTACGGGAGATGAAGTTCTGATTTTGTGGTGTATATTCAAGCATCTGGACAAACCGGCCGCGGAATAGAGCCCCGGTACAGCAGCGGCGACGGAGAATCAGCTAGATGTCGACCAGCCGTGTGCTTCAACAACCCAACCCGCCACGGGGCCGACGTATAAACTCGTCCTGCGGAAAGCGCTGAGGGCGGGCAAACCGAGTAGCGGAAAATGACTTATTACACAGCGTCATTAACAGCGCGACAAAGGCTGATGTGCCCATCCCGCCACAGAGGTTTTCGAAAAGACGGCTGCACCCATGCTGTAGAGATGCTTATCGTAATCGACGAGCAGCCAGTAACCAGCGTTAGACGCACCTTGTAAAATGCCGAAAATCGGCCGCGCCGGAACAGCGACGGGCGCTGCATCAAATCCAGCCGTAGATCCGCCCACAATAGTCGCCAGTCAGCCAAGCGTTTTGTTTACCACGCCTACTTCACCCCGCATCAAAGCCGACGCCGCGAATCAAAAACGTGGTTGTCGGCTCATGGCGAATGCGTCGCCCAGCTTATACAGCACGATAAGAAGCAGAATCGACCGGCATTCTACGAGACCAAAGAAATCTGGCAGAGGTGCAACAACCACTTGTTCCGCGACTGGGCACAGGGATGGTATGAGTGGTTCTGGTGCAAGCGACGTCGCGATGCTAGTGCCGGGATCGACGGCGCCGCCATCGACCGTACATGCCCTGCCAGCCCAGCCATTTATCTGCCAGCCACGGGGCTCGGCCAGCCGGGAACCAGGCATCCCTAAACGGTAACCAGCACGCTGATTGCCGCGCCCGCACCACGCTCTTCTGCCGGAGCCATGGGTTTTCCACGCATCGAAGACAATCTCCTGAGAGGCCGAGGCAAAAGCAATCACCACCGCCGCGCCGCCATCCAGGCGGAGTTGGGTGTCCTGGTTGGAGAAGCCCATCGCCGCAATGGCGACTGATCACGGATTTGCATCACGAGCAGCCAACCGCGCCGCCGCCCGGTGGGGGCGTGTAGGGGTCCATCAGCGGTGACCAGAGTGATTTAAAAACGTCCGGCCTGGCCTACCGGAGAGAAGCAACCGATGGTTTTGAGATGGATTATTCTCGACCGTCATCCAGGCCTGAGGTTTACAATATCCGGCAAGCGGTAGACCGAGAAGCGGAATCCAGGATCAGCGATCTGGCTGAACGCGGCTGTTGAAGAATACGTAAATATTGACTGGACATCGGCGTGTACAGGCTCTTGCACCGGCCGGGCAGGCATCCAACACGCGTTCTGCTTGATGAATTGGTGAAGTGTTGAGTGTCCTGGAGCCATATGAGCGATGGTATCGGTCAGCACACTGTTAACCCCATCGGCGATATTTTTCTCAAAGCCTCGAACACACCTTCAACGTTGTAGCTGGCACGATAAGTTTTTGGTCATTTTGTTGCCATTCTGCGGTAGCGATGATGGCGATATCCGCTTTCGTCGCGATGTTGTAGCGCACATTCCCTGGGACACGTCAGCATACAGTTGGCTAACGATGATTTGCAGATTAACCGGCCATTCGGACCAAGAGCCAGTCTAACCACGCGCGGTCATCTGTTTTTCCAGCACTTCTTGCAGCAGAAACGCAAATCGCGGGGGCGGTCAGGGTAACGATTTGATTATCGCAGGTAACTTTTGCCAGCGCCTGATCGGTACGCTAGATGGGAAGGCCGTTAATTGCTTACGGTGACGCCCATCAGGCTTCGATCCTGCTGTGGCAGTGTAATGGTCGGGGAAAACTTCAATAAGTCTCGGCGGTTTTGCATCCTGCAAGCATAAACAAGAGCAACTAACGGGAAGAGGATTTTTTTGAACATGTTCGAGGGCTCTCAGAGACTCTTAACGTGTTTGGTAAAAATTCCCGCCGTGCGATAACATTCCCAACGGCAAGGGGGAAGTGGTAAGGCATGTAAATTGATCATGGTGACGGAATAATCGCCTGGTAAAAGGAACTATGATGCGAGGCCTGTGTTTCAATCTTTAAATCAGTAAACTTCATACGCTTGACGGAAAAGCAGGACGAAACCTAAATATTATTCTGTTAAGCTGCAATGGAAACGGTAAAAGCGGCTACCATATTTAAAGGGATGGATGACATCTCAGCGTTGTCGGAGGAGATATTTCATGATGATACGTGAGCGGATGGAAGAAAAATTAAGGGCGGCGTTCCAACCCGTATTCCTCGAAGTAGTGGATGAAAGACTATGGTCACAATGTCCCAGCCGGCTATGAAAGCCGTTTTTAAAGTTGTGCTGGTCAGCAATCGTTTTACAGGTAACGTTTTCTGAATCGTGATCTGATGATTTTACAGTCTTAGCGGAGGAGACTGTCTACTACCGTCCAAGTCGCTGGCTATCCATACTTACACTATTAAGGAGTGGGAAGGGTTAGCAGCCCGCGTCTTTGCCTCTCCTCCCTGTCGTAGAGCAGGAAGCATCACGTAAAAACGCATTTGCAACTTCGCGCTTTTCCAGTATGTTGCTAAAGATTTTATGAAAAACGGCCTGTGGGCCGTTTTGTTTTGTCTGGATTTTGCACTTTCCACCAGCATTCAGACGAAAATTGCCCGGGAATTGTAAAAAATCGCGACAGCGCGCAATAACCGTTCTCGACTCAGTAAAAGTAATGCCGCTATAATGCCGCGTCCTATTTGAATGCTTTCGGGATGATTCTGGTAACAGGGAATGTGATTGATTATAAGAACATCCCGGTTCCGCGAAGCCAACAACCTGTGCTTGCGGGGTAAGAGTTGACCGAGCACTGTGATTTTTTGAGGTAACAAGATGCAAGTTTCAGTTGAAACCACTCAAGGCCTTGGCCGCCGTGTAACGATTACTATCGCTGCTGACAGCATCGAGACCGCTGTTAAAAGCGAGCTGGTCAACGTTGCGAAAAAAGTACGTATTGACGGCTTCCGCAAAGGCAAAGTGCCAATGAATATCGTTGCTCAGCGTTATGGCGCGTCTGTACGCCAGGACGTTCTGGGTGACCTGATGAGCCGTAACTTCATTGACGCCATCATTAAAGAAAAAATCAATCCGGCTGGCGCACCGACTTATGTTCCGGGCGAATACAAGCTGGGTGAAGACTTCACTTACTCTGTAGAGTTTGAAGTTTATCCGGAAGTTGAACTGCAGGGTCTGGAAGCGATCGAAGTTGAAAAACCGATCGTTGAAGTGACCGACGCTGACGTTGACGGCATGCTGGATACTCTGCGTAAACAGCAGGCGACCTGGAAAGAAAAAGACGGCGCTGTTGAAGCAGAAGACCGCGTAACCATCGACTTCACCGGTTCTGTAGACGGCGAAGAGTTCGAAGGCGGTAAAGCGTCTGATTTCGTACTGGCGATGGGCCAGGGTCGTATGATCCCGGGCTTTGAAGACGGTATCAAAGGCCACAAAGCTGGCGAAGAGTTCACCATCGACGTGACCTTCCCGGAAGAATACCACGCAGAAAACCTGAAAGGTAAAGCAGCGAAATTCGCTATCAACCTGAAGAAAGTTGAAGAGCGTGAACTGCCGGAACTGACTGCAGAATTCATCAAACGTTTCGGCGTTGAAGATGGTTCCGTAGAAGGTCTGCGCGCTGAAGTGCGTAAAAACATGGAGCGCGAGCTGAAGAGCGCCATCCGTAACCGCGTTAAGTCTCAGGCGATCGAAGGTCTGGTAAAAGCTAACGACATCGACGTACCGGCTGCGCTGATCGACAGCGAAATCGACGTTCTGCGTCGCCAGGCTGCACAGCGTTTCGGTGGCAACGAAAAACAAGCTCTGGAACTGCCGCGCGAACTGTTCGAAGAACAGGCTAAACGCCGCGTAGTTGTTGGCCTGCTGCTGGGCGAAGTTATCCGCACCAACGAGCTGAAAGCTGACGAAGAGCGCGTGAAAGGCCTGATCGAAGAGATGGCTTCTGCGTACGAAGATCCGAAAGAAGTTATCGAGTTCTACAGCAAAAACAAAGAACTGATGGACAACATGCGCAATGTTGCTCTGGAAGAACAGGCTGTTGAAGCTGTACTGGCGAAAGCGAAAGTGACTGAAAAAGAAACCACTTTCAACGAGCTGATGAACCAGCAGGCGTAATTTACGCAGCATAACGCGCTAAATTCGCACAAAGGCCCGTCACCGCCAGGTGGTGGGCTTTTTTTTGTCATGAATTTTGCATGGAGCCGTGCGAAAAGCCTCTTTCGGTGTTAGCGTAACAACAAAAGATTGTTATGCTTGAAATATGGTGATGCCGTACCCATAACACAGGGACTAGCTGATAATCCGTCCATAAGGTTACAATCGGTACAGCAGGTTTTTTTCAATTTTATCCAGGAGACGGAAATGTCATACAGCGGCGAACGAGATAACTTTGCACCCCATATGGCGCTGGTGCCGATGGTCATTGAACAGACCTCACGCGGTGAGCGCTCTTTTGATATCTATTCTCGTCTACTTAAGGAACGCGTCATTTTTCTGACTGGCCAGGTCGTAAGACCACATGGCTAACCTGATTGTGGCGCAGACGCTGTTCCTGGAAGCGGAAAACCCAGAAAAAGATATCTATCTGTACATTAACTCCCCAGGTGGGGTGATCACTGCCGGGATGCTCATCTATGACCATGGCAGTCATCAAGCCTATGTCAGCACCATCTGTATGGGCCAGGCGGCTCCATGGGCGCTTCTTGCTGACCGCAGGGGCAAAAGGTAAACGTTTTTGCCTGCCGATTCGCGCGTGATGATTCACCAACCGTCCGGCGGCTACCAGGCCCAGGCAACCGATATCGAAATTCATGCCCGTGAAGTTGTAAAAGTTAAAGGGCACATGAATGAACTTATGGCGCTTCATACGGGTCAATCATTAGAACAGATTGAACGTGATACCGAGCGCGATCGCTTCCTTTCCGCCCCTGAAGCGGTGGAATACGGTCTGGTCGATTCGATTCTGACCCATCGTAATTGATGCCAGAGGCGCAACTGTGCCGCTATACTTATCCAGGGCGGCACAACGCTGTAAGCGGCTTGCGCCTGAGAATGGCATTTGCGTCGTCGTGTGCGGCACAAAGAACAAAGAAGAGGTTTTGACGATGACACATAAACGCGAAGATGGCTCAGGCAAATTGCTGTATTGCTCTTTTTGCGGCAAAAGCCAGCATGAAGTGCGCAAGCTGATTGCCGGTCCATCCGTGTATATCTGCGACGAATGTGTTGATTTATGTAACGACATCATTCGCGAAGAGATTAAAGAGTTGCACCACATCGTGAACGCAGTGCGCTACCGACGCCGCATGAAATTCGCGACCACCTGGACGATTACGTTATCGGCCAGACGGCGAAAAAAGTGCTGGCGGTCGCGGTATACAACCATTACGAACGTCTGCGCAACGGCGATACCAGCAATGGCGTCGAGTTGGGCAAAAGTAGGCTCGTTCTGCTGATCAAGTCAACCAGGTTCCCGGTAAAACGCTGCTGGCTAAAACGCTGGCGCGCCTGGATGTTCCGTTCACCATGGCCGACGCGACTACACGCTGGCCGAAGCCGGTTATGTCGGTGAAGACGTTGAAAACATAATTAGGAAGCTGTTGCAGAAATGCAGCTAGATCTGCAGAAAGCACAGCGTGGTATTGCTACATCGATGAAATCGACAAGATTTCTCGTAAGTCAGACAACCCGTCCATTACCCGAGACGTTTCCGGTGAAGGAGTACAGCAGGCACTGTTGAAACTGATCGAAGGTACGGTAGCTGCTGTTCCACCGCAAGGTGGGCGTAAACATCCGCAGCAGGAATTCTTGCAGGTTGATACCTCTAAGATCCTGTTTATTTGTGGCGGTGCGTTTGCCGTGGTCCTGGATAAAGTCATTCCCATTGTGTAGAAACCTAAGCTCTGGCATTGGTTTTGGCGCGACGGTAAAAGCGAAGTCCGACAAAGCAAGCGAAGGCGAGCTGCTGGCGCAGGTTGAACCGGAAGATTTGATCAAAGTTTGGTTGATCCCTGAGTTCATTGGTCGTCTGCCGGTTGTCGCAACGTTGAATGAACTGTAGCGAAGAAGCTCTGATTCAGATTCTCGAAGAGCCAAAAATGCCCTGACCAAGCAGTATCGAGGCGCTGTTTAATCTGGAAGGCGTGGATTTGTATTTTGTGGTGACGAGGCGTGGATGCAGCCATCGCTAAGAAAGCGATGGCGCGTAACTCCGTGCCCGTGGCCTGCGTTCCATCGGGAGCCTGCACCGCCGATACCATGTACGATTCGCCGTCCATGGAAGACGTCGAAAGTGGTTATCGACGAGTCGGTAATTGATGGTCAATAAAACAACTCGTTGCTGATTTATGGCAAGCCGGAAGCGCAACAGGCATCTGGTGAATAATTAACATTCCCATACAATTAGTTAACCAAATTCGGATTCGATCTCCCCTTTAATTTTTCCTCTATTCTCGGCGTTGAATGTGGGGGAAACATCCCCATATACTGACGTACATGTTAATAGATGGCGTGAAGCACAGTCGTGTCATCTGATTACCTGGCGGAAATTAAACGAAGAGAGAGCTCTATGAATCCTGAGCGTTCTGGAAGCGAATTTGAAATCCCCGTATTGCCGCTGCGCGATGTGGTTTATCTGCACATGGTCATCCCATTTGTTGCGGGGCAAAATCTATCCGTTGTCTGGAAAGCGGCGATGGACCATGATAAAAAAATTATGCTGGTCGCGCAGAAAGAAGTCTTCAACGGATGAGCCGGGTGTTAACGATTCTTTCACCGTCGGGACCGTCGCCTCTATATTCAGATGCTGAAGCTGCCTGACGGCACCGTCAAAGTGCTGGTCGAGGGGTTACAGCGCGCGCGTATTTCTGCGCTCTCTGACAATGGCGAACACTTTTCTGCGAAGGCGGAGTATGTGGAGTCGCCGACCATTGATGAGCAGGAACAGGAAGTGCTGGTGCGTACTGCAATGAGCCAGTTCCGAAGGCTACATCAGCTGAACAAAAAAATCCCACCAGAAGTGCTGACGTCGTTGAATAGCATCGACGATCCCGGCGCGTCTGGCGGATACCATTGCTGCACATATGCCGCTGAAACTGGCTGACGAACAGTCCGTTCTGGAGATGTCCGACGTTAACGAACGTTTGGAATATCTGATGGCAATGATGGAATCGGAAATGGATTCTGCTGCAGGTTGAGAAACGCATGTCGCAACCGCGTTAAAAGGCCGATGGAGAAATCCCAGCGTGAGTACTATCTGAACGAGCAAATGAAAAGCTATCCAGAAAGAACTCGGTGAAATGGACGACGCGCCGGACGAAGACGAACGCCCGAAGCGCAAAATCGACGCGGCGAAGATGCCAAAGAAGCAAAAAGAGAAAGCGGAAGCAGAGTTGCAGAAGCTGAAGATGATGTCTCCGATGTCGGCAGAGCGACCGTAGTGCGTGGTTATATCGACTGGATGGTAGCAGGTACCGGTGGAATGCGCGCAGCAGGTCAAAAAAGACCTGCGTCAGGCGCAGGAAATCCCTTGATACCGACCATTATCGTTTGGAGCGCGGAACGATCGCCGTCCTTAGTACCTTGCGGTTCAAAGCCGTGTCAACGGATCAAGGGACCGATCCTCTGCCTGGGAGGGCCGCCGGGGGTAGGTAAAACCTCTACTGGTCAGTCCATCGCCAAGCCACCGGCGTAAATATGTCCGTATGGCGCTGGGCGGCGTGCGTGATGAAGCGGAAATCCGTGGTCACCGCCGTACTTACATCGGTTCTATGCCGGGTAAACTGATCCAGAAAATGGCGAAAGTGGGCGTGAAAATCCGCTGTTCCTGCTCGATGCGATCGACAAAATGTCTTCTGACATGCGAGGGCGATCCGGCCTCTGCACTGCTTGAAGTGCTGGATTCAGAGCAGAACGTAGCGTTCAGCGACGACTACCCGGAAGTGGATTACAATCTAGCGACGTGATGTTTGTCGCGACGTCGAACTCCATGAACATTCCGGCACCGCTGCTGGATCGTATGGAAGTGATTCGCCTCTCCGGTTATACCGAAGATGAAAAACCGAACATCGCCAAACGTCACCTGCTGCCGAAGCAGATTGAACGTAATGCACTGAAAAAGGTGAGCTGACCGTCGACGATAGGCCATTATCGGCATTATTCGTTACTACACCCGTGAGGCGGGCGTGCGTGGTCTGGAGCGTGCAATCTCCGAACTGTGCCGCAAAGCGGTAAGCAGTTACTGCTCGATAAGTCATTAAACATATCGAAATTAACGGCGATAACCTGCATGACTACCTCGGTGTTCAGCGTTTCGACTATGGTCGCGCTGATGACGAAAACCGTGTCGGTCAGGTAACCGGTCTGGCGTGGACGGAAGTGGGCGGTGACTTGCTGACCATTGAAACCGCATGTGTTCCGGGTAAAGGCAAACTGACCTATACCGGTTCGCTGGCGAAGTGATGCAGGGGTCTATTCAGGCGGCGTTCACGGTGGTTCGTGCGCGTGCGGGAAGAATGGGGATCAAGCCCTGATTTTTACGAAAAACGTGACATCCACGTCCACGTACCGGAAGGTGCGACGCCGAAGGATGGTCCGAGTGCCGGTATGGCTGATGCCGGCGCCGGTCTCTGCCTGACCGGTAACCGGGTTCGTGCCGATGTGGCGATGACCGGTGATCACTTGCGTGGTCAGGTACTGCCATCGGTGGTTTGAAGAAAAACTGGCAGCGCATCGCGGCGGGATTAAAACAGTGCTAATTCCGTTTCGAAAATAAACGCGATTTGGAAGAGATTCCTGACAACTAATTGCCGATCTGGACATTCATCCTGTGAAGCGCATTGAGGAAGTTCTGACTCTGGCGCTGCAAAATGAACCGTTCTGGCAGGCAGGTTGTGACTGCAAAATAGTGACCTCGCGCAAAATGCACTAATAAAAACAGGGCCGGCAGGCTAATTCGGGCTTGCCAGCCTTTTTTTGTCTCGCTAAGTTAGATGGCGAATCGGGCTTGCCCTTATTAAGGGGTGTTGTAAGGGGATGGCTGGCCTGATATAACTGTGCGCGTTCGTACCTTGAAGGATTCAAGTGCGATATAAATTATAAAGAGGAAGAGAAGAGTGAATAAATCTGAATTGATCGACAAGATTGCTGCAGGGGCTGATATCTCTAAAGCTGCGGCTGGCCGTGCGTTAGATGCTATTATTGCTTCCGTAACTGAATCTCTGAAAGAAGGGGATGATGTAGCACTGGTAGGTTTGGGTACTTTTGCCGTTAAAGAGCGTGCTGCCGTACTGGCCGCAACTCGCAGACCGGTAAAGGGATCACCATCGCTGCCGCTAGGACCGAGCTACCGTGCAGGTAAAGCACTGAAGGTCGCGGTAAATTAAGGGTTGTCCCCAGTGGGGATGTGACAAAGTTCAGGGCGCGTCTACGATGTGCCTTTTTTATTTGTATTCGGTGACTTTCTGTGTCTTGTGGGCTGACAATTGCCCCCGTTCTTGTCACAATAGGCCTTTGCGCGCATCGATACGTTGCGTGAGGTACACAGTCATCTACAGCGGAGTGTTGTTACACCATGATGGACAGCTTACACACGGCTGCAAACAGTCTCGTGCTCGAGATTATTTTCGGTATCATTATCGTGTCGTTCATATTGACCGGCGTGAGTGGTTACCTGATTGGCGGAGGCAATAACTACGCCGCAAAAGTGAATGACCAGGAAATCAGCCGTGGGCAGTTCGAGAACGCCTTTAGACAGCGAGCGTAATCGTAGCAGCAACAGCTGGGCGATGAATAATCCGAGCTGGCAGCGAACGAAGGCTATATGAAAACCCTGCGTCAACAGGTGCTGATCGTCTGATCGACGAGGCGCTGTTGGATCAGTACGCTCGTGAGCTGAAACTGGGTTATCAGTGATGAGCAGGTTAAACAGGCGATTTTCGCGCCCCAGCCTTCCAGGTTGACGGCAAATTTGATAACAGCCGCTATAACGGTATCCTCGACCAGATGGGGATGACCGCCGATCAGTACGGCCAGGCGCTGCGTAACCAGCTCACTACTCAACAGCTGATTTACGGCGTTGCCGGTACCGATTTTATGCTGAAAGGTGAAACCGACGAGCTGGCGGCACTGGTAGCTCAGCAACGCGTGGTGCGTGAAGCGACTATCGACGTTAACGCGCTGGCGGCGAAGCAGCCTGTGACCGAACAGGAAATTGCCAGCTACTACGAACAAAACAAAAACAAATTCATGACGCCGGAACAATTCCGCGTGAATGACATCAGCTGGATGCCGCAACCAATGCAGCAACTGGTTAGCGATGCGGATATCCAGAGCTACTACGATTAGCATCAGGCATCAATTCACCCAGCCGCAGCGTCCTGAACAGCATCATCCAGACCAAAAACCTGAACTAAGCGAAAGCGGTACTCGTATGAGCTGAATAAAGGCGGTGATTTTGCTGCGTTAGCCAAAGAAAAATCTGCCCACATCATCTCTGTCTGAAACGGCGGCGATATGGGTTGGTTAGAAGACTCTACTATCCCTGAACCAACTGAAAAATGCTGGTCTGAAAGAGAAAGGCCAACGTCTGTGTCATCAAATCTTCGGTCGGTTTCCTGATTGTACGTCTGACGACATTCAGCCAGCGAAAGTGAAATCGTTAGACCAAGTACGTGACGACATTGCGGCGAAAGTGAAACACGAAAAAGCCCTCGATGCGTACTACGTGCTGCACAGAAGTGAGCGATGCGGCAAGCAACGACACCGAGTCTCTGGCCGGTGCAGAGCAGAAGCTGCCGGCGTTAAAGCCACTCAGACGGGTTGGTTCAGCAGAAACCTGCCCGGTAGCCTCGAAGTTCAAGCCGGTTGCCGACGCGTCTTTAACGGCGGTCTGGTAGGCGAAAACGGCGCGCCGGGCATCAACTCTGACATCATCACCGTAGACGGCGACCGCGCATCGTGCTGCGCATCAGCGAGCACAAACCGGAAGCGGTGAAACCGTTGGCAGATGTTCAGGAACAAGTTAAGGCACTGGTTCAGCGAACAAAGCTGAACAACAGGCGAAAGTGGATGCTGAGAAACTGCTGGTTGATTTGAAAGCCGGCAAAGGTGCGAAGCTATGCAGGCCGCCGGTTCTGAAAATTGGCGAGCCGAAAACCTTAGCCGTTCCGGTCGATGTGACCCGATTAGCCAGGCGGTGTTTGCACTGCCACTGCCAGCGAAAGAGAAACCCAGCTACGGTATGGCTACTGATATGCAAGGTAATGTGGTTCTGCTGGCGCTGGACGAAGTGAAACAAAGGTCGAATGCCGGAAGATCAGAAAAAAGCGATGGTGCAGGGTATCACCCAGAACAACGCACAAATCGTCTTTGGCTCTGATGAGTAACCCGCGTAAGAGGCGAAAATCAAAATTGGCGATGCGCTGGAACAGCAATAATCCTGAAGCCGCCTCGCAAAAAAATGCGTTGCAGCTAACAAGAAAAGGTCGCTTTCGCGGCCTTTTCCATTTCTGAACATTGCCATTTGTTTACTGTTTTCACTGCCGTTAAGGTGATTCCACTGTTAACAAACAAGGAGAAAACAGTATGAAACACGGAATTAAAGCACTGCTCATTACCCTGTCCCTGGCCTGTGCCGGAATGTCTCATAGCGCGCTGGCGGCAGCTCCTGCGGCGAAACCTGACAACGGTAGAAACCAAAGCGGAAGCTCCTGCAGCACAAAGTAAAGCAGCAGTATCGGCGAAAGCCAGTGACGAAGAAGGCACCCTGGGTCAGCATTAATAACGCCAGCGCGGAAGAGCTAGCCCGCGCGATGAATGGCGTCGGCCTGAAGAAAGCCAGGCGATTGTCAGTTATCGCGAAGAGTACGGTCCGTTTAAAAACGGTGGAGGATTTAAGCAGGTGCCGGGGGGATGGGCAATTCGCTGGTGGTAGCGTAATCTGGCGGTATCAACTTGTAATTAATTTGCATAGTGGCAATTTTTTGCCAATACTGAAGGTCATACCAGTTACTACCTCTGTACTTATAACAGTTTTTATAAAAACAACGTAAGGTTATTGCGCTATGCAAACACAAATCAAAGTTCGTGGATATTCATCTCATGTTTACCAGCACGTAAACAACGCCCTATGTCTTCTCAATTCCTCGAAGAAGCCCGCTGGGATGGGTTGGAAAATAGCGAGAGTTTCAGCGGATATGACGGCCCAGAACATCGCCTTCGTCGTGGTGAATATCAAAGATCAACTATCGTCGCCCAGCGGTATTAGCTGACCTGTTAACCATTAACAGTCAGTTGCAGCAATTAAACGGTAAAAGTGGCATCTTAAGCCAGGTCATTACACTGGAGCCGGAGGGCAGGTGGTAGCGGATGCGCTTATTACGTTTGTTTGTATTGATTTTAAAACGCAGAAAGCATTAGCTCTGGAAGGGGAATTGCGCGAAAAGCTGGAGCAGATGGTTAAGTAAACGTTTTGCGGTGCCGGATGCTCAAGCCGCATCCGGTGCGACATCCTGGAAGAATTACTCTCAACCCGGTTTTTCCGCTTCATCGCTGCCATCACCGTCCGTTGATCGGCCAAGTAGAACCAATTCAACTGTTGGCACGTAAATTACACTCTCACGGAGACCACTGAACTGTCGCCTTGATGCCGTTATAGCAGGTCAACGTTTCGTTACGGACTCAATCCAGTTTGCCGTAATAATCTGCCAGCGCCCAGGTTTCCGCTTTATCAATCCACATCGGCGGCGTTTCAAAACCAAATATCTTTGCTATGCCCCTCTCTCCCTCCTCCCAACTGACGGCATGGTTTAGTGCTTTCAGCAACTCATCGCGGCAATCCGGGTAGCGGAGGTTCTCGTTCCGGATATGCTAGTAATTACGGCTTCTGCTTTTACCTGATACGCATATATTGCCGCCAGCGTCAGCAAAGTAAAATATTATGCCCTGGGACAAACGTATTCGGGATGCCATCAGCTTCAGGTTCATAATCAGGCACCGGATGCTGTCACGCGTCAGGCTGCTGACCGCCAGCTCGTTGAGCAGCGTTACATCAAGAACCTTATGCGGCGCGCGCTCCAGTTTCAGCGCCAGTTCGCGCGCCACGTCGATTTCTGCGCGATGTCGCTGACCTAAATCGAACGTCACGCAATGGACTTCATCAATATCGTTGTAATGCCTGCACCAGACAGGTGGTGGAATCCTTGTCCTCCAGCTCAAGGACAACCACAGCACGTTTCATAGATAATCCTGCTTGAACAATAAAAGCGTTATGGTAACGCTGGCGATTAACCCGGACCAGCTATTCATTGTGACGGCGCGGGAAGCGAGGCTTTGGCAAATTTAAACCAGCCGCGCGGTGTCAGTCACTCGTTCACGCCGGGAGGGGCACTAATGCGATAGTGACAGTCGAAGCAGCGGCGTCAGCGTCGCGTCTGCCATTAACTGGCGAAGTCGCTTTCAGGGCATTAATCGGTTTCTCGATCAGGCATTACTCTCCGCACCGCGTCCAGCGTCGATTGCAGATGCGCAGATGCCGGAGCGTCGAAACACGTGGCCACAGTGGATTGCAACGTAGCCATTGCTCCAGAGTATATTCCGGTGCTTCGCCAATTAATCTGTCGCCGATCATGAGGTCTGCGTGTGCCAGTAGGGTCGTGTCGTCCCAGCTTTTTGCGTTATGAAAAATAATTGTGAGTTCACAGCCTTCCGCTCCAGTGTCGCCTGTAGGCGTTCTGCCACGGAACTCAGTTCTATCGGTAGGTGATAAACCAGCGTTAAGGTTTTCGGTAGTTTTATTTCATCCGGGACTTGCCAGTGCGGATAGTTCAGCCTGGGAGTAATGCATGACTGGCGGTGATCAGGTTTTCTCCGACTTCTAACGTTTGTAATAAACCGGATTGATGAATAATGGAGATTACTTTTCGCGCCTGCCAGAGGGAGAGTCTGGGACTTTTGCGAAACGCTGAATAGCAAAACCCTAACTCATGCCACTACTGACCTGGGTGACCCGTTGCAGCTCCTCCGGTTTGCCTATGGTGATTTGAACGGAATGCCGACAACTGGTTCCCAAATCTTTTCGAAAAGCGGCGGAGTTATCCAGTACTCAACCGCTTTAAGCAGCGGATGACGCAAATGGTAAGAATCATGGCTCTCCAGCGAACCAGCTCCGCTGTGAATTGTGTTAAGCGAAAGGGATCAGCGCCTATTAGTGGGAATTGCGGATGCGCCAGATGGCTGCAATAGCTCGCCAGCCGGTGCGCAAGCCAGTAATCGGGGCGACGTAAGAAGGTCAGACACTGCGGATGGGTGACTTCAATACGCTTCACGCTAATAAATAATTGATCCAGTGCTGGCAGGTCCGGCAGCATCAATAATCGCTGGTGTAAGTGTGAGGCTTTTACTGCATCGCCGTTATGCCAGTGTAGGGTTGAACGAGAAAAGCCCCAGCGTAACCCGTCAGAGAGGTTTCCCAGTGATGTGCTAAATCGCCAATCGGCGCTGAGATTATTATCGCAGCGGGTCAGGCCGGGAAGGATCCGCCCGGCGAGACGCTGCTCGGCACGGCCGGCAAAAAGCCTGGTTTTAGCGGTTCGAGCGGGCGATAGTAGGGAATACGCAACGTGGTGTATCGTTTCGCCACTGTTCGCCCATAAACGGCTGTAACAGAGCGCGCAGCTCACCTGGGGCGAGTTGCGCCAGCTCCAGCACATCTTGCTGCTTTCCGGTTTCCAGTGCCTGTTCCATCATCGCATTGCGTAGCGATTCCGGCGTGACCAGAAAGCGCACTCGTCCGCGCTTTCCGCGTCCTGACTGCGCCTGCCACTCCAGCGATCCCGCCTTCTGCGCCTGACGCAGCGCGTACGAACATGGCGTTCGCTGCAAAAACAGCGTTCGGCCAGTTCGCTGATGGTGACGGTTTGCGGCGGAAGGTTGCCACATACGTTGATACTGGTTAAGACGGTTGAGCAATCGCATAAAAACCCGGAACAATATTATTGAACTATTCACTATTACTTCCGTATATATCAGGTGATACTCAATGACCATTACCCGTGTCACAGAGTGGAGAAAGAAATGGCTCGTCTGGCAGCATTTGATATGGATGGCACTTATTGATGCCTGACCATCATTTAGGTGAGAAAACCCTCTCTACTTTGGCGCGACTGCGTGAACGCGACATTACCCTCACTTTTGCCACGGGGCGTCATGCGCTGGAGATGCAGCATATTCTCGGGGCGCTATCGCTGGATGCATATTTGATTACCGGCAACGGAACGCGCGTGCATTCTCTGGAAGGTGAACTTTTACATCGTGATGATTTACCTGCGGATGTCGCGGAGCTGGCGCTATATCAGCAATGGGATACCCGAGCCAGCATGCATATCTTCAATGACGACGGTTGGTTTACCGGACGAGAGATCCCTGCGTTGTTGCAGGCATTTGTCGATAGCGGTTTTCGTTATCAGATAATCGATGTCAAAAAAATGCCACTCGGCAGCGTCACCAGATCTGCTTCTGTGGCGATCACGACGATTCTACACGCTTGCAGATCCAGCTATACGAAGCATTAGGCGAGCGTGCACTTTGTTTTTCGCCACGGATTGCCTCGAAGTGCTGCCGGTGGGCTGCAATAAAGGCGCTGCATTGACGGTGCTGACCCAACATTTAGGTTTATCGTTGCGCGATTGCATGGCCTTTGGTGATGCGATGAACGATCGCGATGTTAGGCAGCGTCGGTAGCGGGTTTATTATGGGCAATGCGATGCCGCAACTGCGCGCGGAGCTCCCGCATTTACCGTGATTGGACATTGCCGAAATCAGGCTGTCTCTCACTATTGACGCACTGGCTGGACTATCCACATCGACCTTATTCCCCCGAATAATGAGATCCCTTCCAGCACCGGGCAATTGCCCGGTTTTTTTTGCGTTGAATTTGTCATTTTGTGCCGTGGTGTTTAAACCGCACAGAATAAATTGTCGTGATTTCACCTTTAAAATGAATTAAAAGAGAAAAAAATTCTCTGTGGAAGGGCTATGTCAGATAAAATTGACCGTAAGCTGCTGGCCTTACTGCAGCAGGATTGCACCCTCTCTTTGCAGGCACTGGCTGAAGCCGTTAATCTGACAACCACCCCTTGCTGGAAGCGCCTGAAACGGCTGGAGGACGACGGTATCCTTATCGGCAAAGTCGCCCTGCTGGATCCGGAAAAAATAGGCCTCGGCCTGACCGCTTTTGTGCTGATAAAAACGCAACATCACAGCAGCGAATGGTATTGCCGCTTTGTCACGGTGGTTACCGAAATGCCAGAAGTGCTGGGGTTCTGGCGCATGGCCGGTGAATACGATTATCTGATGCGCGTCGTTGCCGACATGAAACGCTACGACGAGTTTTATAAGCGTCTGGTAAACAGCGTGCCGGGGCTGTCGGACATCACTTCCAGCTTCGCGATGGAACAGATTAAATACACCACTTCTTTACCCATCGAATAAATATCCAGAATCAGGTCAGGACACAACGCGTGCGATATTTGGTCAATTAAGCTCGTATTTCCGTCGGGAATGGCGTCGCCATCTCGGGGCTGTCGCCTTGCTTGTCATTATCGCGATGCTGCAACTGGTTCCACCAAAAGTGGTTGGTATTGTTGTCGATGGCGTGACAGAACAACACTTTACTACCGGGCAGATCCTGATGTGGATCGCCACCATGGTGCTGATTGCCGTTGTGGTTTATCTCCTGCGTTACGTCTGGCGCGTATTGCTGTTTGGTGCGTCTATCAACTGGCTGTTGAACTGCGTGAGATCATTACCGTCAGCTAAGCCGGCAGCATCCTTCGGTTTACCTGCGTTATCGCACGGGTGACCATGGCTCGTGCGACTAATGACGTTGATCGCGTCGTCTTTGCTGCCGGAGAAGGGGTGCTGAAGCTGGTGGATTCACTGGTAATGGGCTGCGCTGTGTTTATTATGATGCTCACGCAAATGAGCCGGCAGTTTACCTTATTCGCCCGTTTCCGACGCCAGTGATGGCGATCATGATTCAGCGTACTGGCGATGTCTTCGGACGAACGCTTTAAGCTGGCACAGGCGGCGTTTTCCAGTTTTATGACCGTACCCAGGCAAGCCGCACTAGTATCCGCATGATCAAAGCCTTTGGTTTGGAAGATTGCCAGTTGGCGTTATTTGCCGCGGATGCCGGAGACAGCGGCAAAAAAAACATGCGGGTGGCGCGTATCGATGCTCGTTTCGACCTGACCATCATATCGCGATTGGTATGGCGAGTCTGCCGGCGATTGGTGGTGGTAGTTGGATGGTGGTGCAGGGCAGTTCAACGCTGGGCCAGCTCACCAGTTTTATGATGTATTTAGGTCTGATGATTGGCGAATGCTGGCGCTGGCATGGATGTTTAACATTGTGGAACGTGGTAGTGCTGCGGACAGCTGTATTCGTGCGATGCTGGCGGAAGTGCTGGTGGGGAATATGGTCACGTACCCGTGCTTCCAGGGCGTGGCGAACTGGATGTAAATATTCACCAGTTCACGTATCCGCAGACGACCATCCTGCGCTGGAAAACGTTAATTTCGCCTAAACCCGGTCAGATGCTGGGTATTGCGGCCCGACTGGTTCCGGCAAAAGTATCCTGTCGTCGCTCATTCAGCGTCATTTCGACGTCAGCGAGGGCAGATTCGCTTTCATTAGATTCCTCTGACGAAGTTACAACCGATAGCTGGCGTAGCCGCCTGGCGGTAGTTAGCCAGACGCCATTCCTTTTTTCTGACACTGTGGCGAATAACATCGCGCTGGGTTGCCCGAATGCCACCCAGCAAGAGATTGAGCATGTCGCGCGGTTAGCCAGCGACATGACCAATATTTTGCGTCTACCGCAAGGTTACGATACAGAGGTGGGCGAGCGCGGTGTGATGCTTTCCGGCGGGCAAAACAGCGTATCTCCATTGCTCGTGCGTTATTAGTCAACGCGGAAATCCTCATCCTCATGATGCGCTTTCGGCGGTGGACGGACGCACCAGCACCAGATTCTGCATAACCTGCGTCAGCGGGCAGGGAAGCACGGTAATCATCAGTGCCCATCGCCTTTCTGCACTGACGGAAGCCAGTGAAATTATTGTGATGCAGCACGGACATATCGCCCAGCGTGGCAATCATGATGTGCTGGCACAACAAAGCGGCTGGTATCGCGATATGTATCGCTATCAACAACTGGAGGCGGCGCTCGACTACGTTCCGGAAAATCGCGAGGAGGCCGTCGATGCGGTTTTAGCCAACTGTGGCCGACTCTCAAGCGCCGTTAGCGTACGGTTCACCGTGGCGTAAACCGCTGGGGATTGCGGTCCTGATGATGGGGTTGCGGCGGCGGCAGAAGTCAGTGCGCCGCCGCTCATCAGCTATTTGATCGACAATATGGTAGCGAAAAAGAACCTGCCGTTGAAAGTGGTTGCAGGGCTGGCTGCGGCGTATGTTGGGCTGCAACCGTTTGCCGCCGGGCTACATTACGCGTAGTCGCTGCTGTTTAATCGGGCGGCAGTAGGCGTAGTGCAACAGTTGCGTACCGACGTGATGGATGCTGCGTTACGCCAGCCATTAAGCGAGTTTGATACCCAACCCGTCGGGCAGGTGATTTCCCGCGTCACTAATGACACTGAAGTGATTCCGTGATCTACGTTACCGTAGTGGCAACCGTCCGCGCAGCGCCGCGTGGTGGGCGCGATGCTGGCGGCGACGTTCAGCCTCGACTGGCGAATGGCACTGGTGGCGATAATGATTTTCCCGGTGGTGCTGGTGGTAATGGTGATAGACCAGCGTTACAGCACGCCGATTGTCCGTCGTGTGCGCGCCTATCTGGCGGATATCAACGACGGCTTTAACGAAATCATCAATGGCATGAGCGTTATCCAGCAGTTTCGTCAGCAGGCGCGATTTGGCGAACGTATGGGGAGGCCAGTCGTTCACACTATATGGCGAGGATGCAACCCCGCGCCTCGACGGTTTTCTGCTGCGTCCGCTGCTGAGTCTGTTTTCATCGCTCATTCTTTGTGGCTTGTTGATGCTGTTTGGCTTCTCCGCCAGCGGCACCATTGGAGTGGGCGTGTTGTATGCGTTTATCAGCTATCTTGGCGACTTAACGAACCCTTAATCGAACTGACCACGCAGCAGGCGATGCTGCAACAGGCTGTTGTTGCTGGTGAGCGCGTGTTCGAGCTGATGGACGGACCGCGCCAGCAATATGGCAATGATGATTGCCCGTTACAGAGCGGCACCATCGAAGTCGATAACGTGTCATTTGCTTATCGCGATAACAATCTGGTGCTAAAGAACATTAATCTCTCTGCGCCTTCGCGCAATTTTGTGGCGCTGGTCGGGCATACCGGCAGTGGAAAAGCACCCTCGCCAGTTTATTGATGGGCTATTACCCGCTAACGGAAGGTAGATTCGCCTTGATGGTCGTCCATTAAGTTCGCTGAGTCACAGCGCGCTGCGCCAGGGCGTGGCAATGGTGCAGCAGATCCGGTGGTGCTGGCGGATACCTTCCTCGCCAACGTGACGCTGGCGGGATATCTCCGAAGAACGCGTCTGGCAGGCGCTGGAAACCGTGCAACTGGCGGAGCTGGCGCGTAGCATGAGCGACGGTATTTACACGCCGCTGGGCGAGCAGGGGAAGGATCTCTCAGTTGGGCAAAAGCAACTGCTGGCACTGGCGCGCGTGCTGGTCGAGACGCCGCAAATCCTTATCCTTGATGAGGCAACCGCCACATGACTCCGGTACTGAACAGGCGATTCAACATGCTCTGGCGGCGGTGCGTGAACATACCACGCTGGTAGTGATTGCTCACCGCTTATCGACCATTGTTCATGCCGACACCATTCTCGTGCTTCATCGTGGGCAAGCCGTGGAGCAGGGCACTCACCAGCAACTGCTGGCGGCCCAGGGACGCGACCGGCAGATGTATCAACTGCAACTTGCGGCGAAGAGCTGGCAGCCAGCGTGCGTGAAGAGGAATCATCGAGCGCCTGAATAGCGCAATATTTCATCGTTGGGGCAAAATGTAACGCACTGTGCACTGTCATAGTGCGTTTTGATTTTCAATCTTCTTACTTCCTGCTCTCTTTCTTGTTTTTCATTTCTGGCACACCGCTTGCAATACCTTCTTCGTGTAGCAGAACCATTACCGAATTCTTACCGAAGGGGATTTATGAGGCTGGTGACCGTGATAATCAGCCATCAAGCTGGAAGACGTTCGCGCAGCGTTATCTTCCATTTGTATTCAGGGCCTGACCGTCACCGAAGTGAAGGTTTCGGGCGTCAGAAAGGGCATGCCGAGCTGTACCGGGCGGAATACAGCGTCAATTTTCTGCCAAAAGTAAAAATTGATGTGGCGATTGCTGATGACCAACTCGATGAAGCGATTCATATCGTCAGTAAGGCGGCTTACACCGGAAAAATTGGCGACGGCAAATCTTCGTCGCTGAATTGCAACGTGTTATTCGCATCGTACCGGCGAAAGCGACGAGCGGTGCTGAAATCTCTGGCACACAGCAACAGGAACGAAAAATGAAGATAGCGACGATCAACACGGGTCTGCTTCACTGGCGTGCTGCCCGGACTGGTAATGGCTGCACCTGCGGTGGCCTATAAAGCCGACAATGCGTTTATGATGATTTGTACTGTGCTGCGCTGTTTATGACTATTCCGGGATTGCCTTGTTTTACGGTGGGTTGATTCGCGGCAAAACTGTTGTCGATGCTGACGCAGGTGACGGTGACGTTTCGCATGGTTGTATTCTCTGGCGGTTTACGGTTTCGCTGGCGTTTGTGAGGGCAACTACTTCTTGGCAAGATTAACTGGTCGATGCTAAAAGACATTGAACTGACGGCGGTGATGGGCAGCATTTATCAGTATATCCACGTGGCGTTTCAGGCTCGTTTGCTGGATCACCGTCGGCTCGATCGGCGGGCGCCTGCGGGACAAATCCGCTTCTCAGCTGTGTTGATTTTCGTGGTGGTATGGCCGACGCTCTCTTACATTCCGATTGCGCAGATGGTGTGGGCGGTGGTTTGCTGGCTTCTACGGTGCGCGGGATTTCGGGTGGCACGGTGGCGGATATCCACGCTGCAATCGCCGGTCTGGTGGGCGCGTACCGATAGGCAAACGCGTGGGCTTCGGCAAAGAGGGTTTAGACCGCACAACCCGCCAATGGTCTTCACCGGTACCGCCATTCTCTACATTGGTTGGTTTGGCTTTAACGCCGGGTCAGGGGCACGGCCAATGAAATGTGGCACTGGCATTTGTGAAGACTGTGGTCGCAACGGCGGGCGGGGATTCTGCCGGATCTTCGGTGAATGGGCGCTGCGTGGAAGCCTTCTCTGCTGGGAGCGTGTTCTCGTGCGATTGCCGGTCTGGCTCGGCGCGACCAGCGTGCCGGCTACATTGGGCTTGGCGGCGCGTCGATCTCGTCGGCGTGGTAGCTGGTCTGGCCGGGTTCGGCGGCGTTACCATGTCAAGCTGCTCCTGGGTGGATCATCCCGCGATGTCTTCGTGTGCACGGGTTTGCGGGATTGTCGGCTGTATCATGACCTGTATTTTTCGCTGCCAGCCCTCTGGGCGGCGTGGGCTTCGCTGAAAGGTGTGAACTGATGGACGTCCAGCGGTACAGCTGGGCAGTATTGCCATGACGATTTGTCTGGTCCGGCGTGGTGGCATTTATTGGCTACAAACTGGCGGATTCCGACGGTTGGCCTACGCGTGCCGGAAGAACAAGAGCGAGAAGGGCTGGACGTCAACAGCCACGGCGAGAATGCCTATAACGCGTACAAGAGCACTGCAAAAAATAGCCGGGACGGTTTTACCTCCGGCTATTTTTTTAATTGCGACTGCCATTACCCCTTCCTAACGGTCCAGGCAACCAGCACGCCGTCCTGGATATAAACCACCGCGCACAAAGCCGCGCGCGTGGACGCCAGGTGCTCTCCACGCTATACAGCAGCCATTCATTCAAATTAAACGGGCGACGAACCACATGGAATGGTCAATGGTGGCAATCGAATCCCTGCTTTGATAAAACCGATGCCGTGCGGCTGTAGACTACTGCAGGAAGTTAAACAATTCAAGCGTAACCCAGCAGATACGACGAACGCGCAGGTCATCCGTATGTCATTCGCGCGGATCCACACCTGACCATGTGGTTCTGCGACGTGACCTTTCAGTGGGTTATGAAAATCCACCGGACGGACTTCCAGCGGAACTATTGCAGATGGTTTACCTCAGACATGGTGGCAGCAGGTGCGCCAGCGATTGGGCGATTTGCGTTTCCGAAGGCAGGCCATCCAGGCGCTGGCGCGGGACGGCATTGTTTTTTGATGTCGAAACCCGTCTTCTGGTGCCTAGAGGCCGTCATATAAAAAATCGGTTTGCCGTTTTGAATAGCAGCAACCCGGCGGGCGCTGGCGCTCACAATTTCTCACGCAGCGTTTCGACATCATAAATAATCGGTTTCTCGACCATCGCCTGGGCGAGAAGTAGCTGTGAACGAATGTACCAGCTGCTCTTCCGGGACGGTCTCTTTGCAGCACAGAAGGCCACCCACGACCCTGCCGCCAACACCTGGCGTAAACCGGTACCCTCACTTGGCCGCTAAATAGTCTTCCTCAATTTTTTTTTATTTAACAATGTCTAAAAATTTTTAGCGCCTGACCATATAACTCTCCAGAAACAAAGCTGCCGCAGCAAGCCAAAGTGAGTTCGAGCATAACGCAAAATTCGCTACTCGTCCGATGGGTGCAAATGGCTCGAATTAACGGCTAATTACAGGCAGAAATGCGCGTGCGTACTTGTCTACGTCACCATTTTTGTTAACCACTCTTCCGGCGAGGAGGGTTGCCTTATCGATAATAAGGAGAAATGAATGAAACTCGTGCACATGGCCAGTGGTTTAGCGGTTGCGATTGCGTTGGCGGCTTGCGCAGATAAAAGCGCGGATATTCAGACGCCAGCCCCGGCTGCAAATACGTCTATTTCAGCAACACAACAACCTGCTATCCAGCAACCGAATGTCTCCGGTACTGTCTGGATCCGTCAGAAAGTCGCACTGCCGCCTGATGCTGTGCTGACCGTGACACTTTCTGACGCGTCGTTAGCCGATGCACCGTCAAAAGTGCTGGCGCAGAAAGCGGTGCGTACTGAAGGTAAACAGTCACCATTCAGCTTTGTTCTGCCATTTAACCCGGCAGATGTTCAGCCGAACGCGCGTATTCTGTTGAGTGCGGCGATTACCGTGAATGACAAACTGGTATTTATCACCGATACCGTTCAGCCGGTGATCAACCAGGGCGGAACTAAAGCCGACCTGACATTGGTGCCGGTACAGCAAACCGCCGTGCCGGTTCAGGCCAGCGGTGGCGCAACGACTACCGTACCTTCGACTTCACCAACTCAGGTGAATCCGTCTTCGGCAGTTCCCGCTCCTACGCAATATTAAGCGACGTTAACCCTCTCCGCCCGGAGTAATGCCGATCAGTTAAGGATCAGTTGACCGATCCAGTGGCTGTGTAAGAATCCGGAAACGCTCACTTGTTTCCGGATTTTTTTATGCACATTGGACAGGCTCTTGATCTGGTATCCCGTTACGATTCTCTGCGTAACCCACTGACTTCTCTGGGGGATTACCTCGACCCCGAACTCATCTCTCGTTGCCTTGCCGAATCAGGTACTGTAACGCTACGCAAGCGCCGTCTTCCCCTCGAAATGATGGTCTGGTGTATTGTTGGCATGGTGCTTGAGCGTAAAGAACCTCTTCACCAGATTGTGAATCGCCTGGACATCATGCTGCCGGGCAATCGCCCCTTCGTTGCCCCCAGTGCCGTTATTCAGGCCCGCCAGCGCCTGGGAAGTGAGGCTGTCCGCCGCGTGTTCACGAAAACAGCGCAGCTCTGGCATAACGCCACGCCGCATCCGCACTGGTGCGGCCTGACCCTGCTGGCCATCGATGGTGTGTTCTGGCGCACACCGGATACACCAGAGAACGATGCAGCCTTCCCCCGCCAGACACATGCCGGGAACCCGGCGCTCTACCCGCAGGTCAAAATGGTCTGCCAGATGGAACTGACCAGCCATCTGCTGACGGCTGCAGCCTTCGGCGCGATGAAGAACAGCGAAAATGAGCTTGCTGAGCAACTTATAGAACAAACCGGCGATAACACTCTGACGTTAATGGATAAAGGTTATTACTCACTGGGACTGTTAAATGGCTGGAGCCTGGCGGGAGAACACCGCCACTGGATGATACCTCTCAGAAAGGGAGCGCAATATGAAGAGCTCAGAAAACTGGGTAAAGGCGATCATCTGGTGAAGCTGAAAACCAGCCCGCAGGCACGAAAAAAGTGGCCGGGACTGGGAAATGAAGTGACAGCCCGCCTGCTGACCGTGACGCGCAAAGGAAAAGTCTGCCATCTGCTGACGTCGATGACGGACGCCATGCGCTTCCCCGGAGGAGAAATGGCGGATCTGTACAGTCATCGCTGGGAAATCGAACTGGGATACAGGGAGATAAAACAGACGATGCAACTGAGCAGGCTGACGCTGAGAAGTAAAAAGCCGGAGCTTGTGGAGCAAGAGCTGTGGGGTGTCTTACTGGCTTATAATCTGGTGAGATATCAGATGATTAAAATGGCGGAACATCTGAAAGGTTACTGGCCGAATCAACTGAGTTTCTCAGAATCATGCGGAATGGTGATGAGAATGCTGATGACATTGCAGGGCGCTTCACCGGGACGTATACCGGAGCTGATGCGCGATCTTGCAAGTATGGGACAACTTGTGAAATTACCGACGAGAAGGGGAAGGGCCTTCCCGAGAGTGGTAAAGGAGAGGCCCTGGAAATACCCCACAGCCCCGAAAAAGAGCCAGTCAGTTGCTTAACTGACTGGCATTACTCCGCCCGGAGAGGGTTAGTAGTTCCAGCGATAACGCTGCAAGTCGATTTGCCCGCTTCCCGATACCATCACACCTTCTGCCAGTAATGCCTGTCGCTGACGCTGTAAATCCGGCCCGGTTAGCGAAATTGTGCCATGGCGATTAACCACCCGGTGCCAGGGTAAGGTGCTGCCTTCAGGGAGACGCTTTAACACACCGCCCACCTGGCGCGCGGCGCGGGGCGATCCCGCCAGTTTCGCCACATCACCGTAAGTGGTGACATAGCCTTCGGGAATAGCGGCGACGATTTGCCAGACGCGTTGGGGAAATGAATCTTCTTTTTCCATCTTTTCTTCCTGAGGTAATTTTTCAGCATAATCTGGAAAAACGCCCGAGTGAAGTCGCATTGCGCAAGAAACCAGCATCTGGCACGCAATGGGTTGCAATTAGCCGGGGCAGCAGTGATAATGCGCCTGCGCGTTGGTTTTCAACGCTCTCAATGGGGGCTCTGTTGGTTCTCCCGCAATGCTACTCTGTTTACCAGGTCAGGTCCGGAAGGAAGCAGCCAAGGCAGATGACGCGTGTGCCGGGATGTAGCTGGCAGGGCCCCCACCCATTTCTGCCTCCCACCGTTTCGTCAAAAAATCCCAGCATGGCTAAACTTTAACCACAACTGACGTCGCAAGAATTGTCTGGCTGCGCAGTACGCTTCGGAGGTATGTCTGATGAAGTATGTTGATGGTTTTGTGGTTGCCGTTCCTGCCGATAAAAAGGATGCCTATCGGGAAATGGCCGCTAAGGCCGCGCCATTGTTTAAAGAGTTTGGCGCGCTTCGTATTGTCGAATGCTGGGCCAGCGATGTGCCGGATGGCAAAGTGACCGATTTTCGTATGGCGGTGAAAGCGGAAGAGAATGAAGAGGTTGTCTTTAGCTGGATTGAATACCCTTCAAAAGAGGTCCGCGACGCAGCTAATCAAAAGATGATGTCGGACCCACGGATGAAAGAGTTCGGCGAGTCCATGCCGTTTGACGGCAAGCGAATGATCTATGGCGGATTCGAGTCAATCATCGACGAATAGGTAGCGTGACGGGCTGTGCGGCGTGCCGTCAGCCCAAAAATTCACAAATGTTGCTCGGCCCAGCGTAAGAAATCTTCTTTCGGTAATGCCTTGCTGTAGAGCCAGCCCTGACCGTAGTGCACGCCATGCTGGCGTAGCCACTCTTCTTGTTTACTGGTTTCGATTCCCTCCGCTACCATTTTCAGTTTCAGTGTTTTTGCCATTTCGATGATATGCGGCGTGACATTTTTATATTCCAGCGCATCAACGAAAGATTTATCGATCTTCAGAATGTCGACATCCAGATCCTGTAAATAACTTAAACTTGAATACCCCGTACCAAAATCATCAAGATAAATTTCATGGCCCGCCTCCCGGTAGCGAGAAATTATCGGGGCGCTGGTTTTCGGATCGGCAAACTCGCGTTCAGTGAGTTCAAGCGCGATCTGTCTGGGATTAACCTGATAGTGATTGATCATTTCACGCAGCAATTGCGGGATTTTTTCCGAGGTGAGCACGGTGGATTCAAGATTGATCGAAATATGCTGCTGTGGATGCTGACGCAAGCAGTCGCCCATATCTTCAAAGACGCTTCTTATAATCAGTAGCGTCAATGGCTCAGAAAGGCCCGTTTGCTGTGCCAGCGGAATAAAACTATCTGGTGACAACCAACTACCGTCTGTCTGCGGCCAGCGCGCCAGTGCCTCAGCACCGACAATTTTGCCATTGGCTAAGGAGACAATCGGCTGATAGTGCACGCAAATATCACGATTTTCGATAGCATCCTGCAGCCGATGATGCGGTGATTGGATACGGCGCAAAATACGCAGCACAAACATCGCTGCCAGCAGGCCAATCACCAACCCGAGCGGTAACCAAATAAAGACTTGCCGATGCCAGCCTTTCTGCAACATTTTCGTTGAAGCCCAGGTGATGATCGAAATATTCATCTCCAGGAAGGGCAGTATATCGTAAATGATCCCATTATTTTCGATATGCTCACCGGGTGTTTTTTGTAGCCTGGTAATAATTCCCTGAGCAATTTCATCGCTGCTGGTTATGACAACGTTATGGGCATTGCCAATAATGGCGGCATCAATTTGCCATGAACTATAGGGAATGACATCAATAAAGGAAGCGGGGTCGATCATGACGACATAATGTGCCGTTCCCATGGCGACCATGTAACGGATAATGCCTAAATCGTTATGCGATGTTAACCAGACACGATAACCATCTTTCGAAATTTTACCTAGCTCGGGAAAGGTATCGGGCGGACTTTCATGCTCCAGAGACGAACACTGGGGAACGTTGTTATCGATATAAACCACTTCCTGAATATAGCGATAACTGTAAGATACCCGACGCATTTCCATGAGATGGGCTTCGCTACAGGCAGCGCCTTGCCATCTTTCCAGCTCCTGCAGCGCATCTTTCCCTTGTGTCGCCACCTTATTGGCTCGAATAGCGACGCGGGAGGAATAGGTATCCAGCTCTTCAATAAACGATGTTTCTACCTGCTGATGGGCCAGCCAGATGCTTAAGCCGACAGGCAGCAATACTGAAAGAATCAGTACTCCCGAAATAAGGCCGACCAGATGTCGTGTTCTCACCAGCATATCCTTATTAACACAGTGTAGGGAAAGTATATCTGATTGTGGAAAAAGGCTGGCAGGAGATAAGGAGGTAGAGCTGGTATTTCATGAAGTGATGGGTGGAAACGATCATTGTCATTTGACCAGGCGCAGAGCTTTACGCCTGGTATGTAACCCTAACTTAAGATGTTGATTCGGCGCGAGCGAGGGTAAAAATATCGTAAAAAGACAGTTCACCTTTACGGACGATCATTTTTTGCAGTTGTTCCTTATGAACATCCGCGACACGCGGAGAGTTCAAGATGGCTTCAACCAGCGCGGCAGGTACAAAGCGCGTGTTGTACCATTCGCCGTTATAGCAAACGCGGAAATCCAGCACGTCGATATCTTCATAGCGGTAGCGTGGGTAGACATCGAAAAAGAAGAAACCATTAAGCAGGATAAATAATACAACCAGTAGCCAGACAGAGCCTGACAGCGTTTCGGACTGCAACATCACCGCCAGGGTGGCAAAAAAAGCAACGTACATACCGATAAACAGCCCCGGATGTTTACGGATAAAACTGATACTAAAGCGGGGTTTGTTGTCGCGTTTTTCGCGGGTATTCAGAGACTCAATCGTTTCGGTCAGCAGGCGTTGTATTTCGGTCATCGTTTGCCTTCGTGGTATCTGCAACTTTCCAGGGAACACCCTATTTTAACGTGGGAATAGTAGAGGGGAAGTAACAGATCTACCACAATTTTGCATAACAGTTGCGAAAAACCGATTACAATTTTTTAATTATTCTGGCTGGATTACCGCCCACGACAACGTTGTCCGGGACACCTTTTGTGACAACTGCACCTGAAGCTACCACGACGTTATCACCAATGGTCACACCAGGGTTAATGACCGCGCGTCCGCCAATCCAGACGTTATTACCGATGGTGACGGGTTTCCCCAGTTCAGCACCGCTATTACGTGCTACAGGGTCGATGGGATGTGTTGCCGTGTAGATATGAACGCCTGGTGCCAACATACAGTTATCACCGATGCGAATAGGGCAGACATCAAGCATCACGCAATCGAAGTTGGCGAAAAAATTATTGCCGAGAAAAATGTTATAGCCATAATCACAGCGAAACGTTGGCTCAATATAAGCCTCTGTCACCTGACCGAATAAATTAGCGAGAATTTACTGGCGTAATGTGTGCTCTTCCGCCAGGGAATGATTGTATCGGTGAATAAGCTGACGAGCGCGCAGGCGATCGCGAGATAACGTCTCATCTGCCGAGCGATACAACTCACCAGCAATCATCTTTTCTTTTTCTGTGCTCATTACTGACCTCCGGTTGCTGAAAATGCGGCAACACAGTAAGACGAAAAGTCAGTGAAGAGAACGTTCTCATTACATCTGTGTGATAAAGATCACATAGGGTATGTCTTCATGGCGAAAAAGTATAAAATTCTTAATAAACAGCCGGTTATAGCACCGAAAGCGAATTATTTATTAGCGAATAAATTTCCATACTGAGGAAGGGATCTTGTCGTACAGTTTATTCATGGTCAATTCGGCGAGGCGGTGATCTGCGGCTGAGTAAAATACCGCCAGTTCATTATCTGATAATTCGTATTTATTTTTCTCGATAACACGCTCCAGCGTGTCAATTGTCTGGCAACGACGTAAACGCATTAAATAATCGGTTTTTGTTAAAGGTTTTTCGGACATACTTCTACCCATGGTTGTAATAATTCTAACAAGATAAACTCGCAGGATTCTCTTTCGTCGCGTTGACAAAACAACGGAATAGTCGATTACCTGACTTCCGCCATTTCTGAAGAGCCTGCATATTAATACCATAACTGCTGAACAACATAAAGGTGTCATCCAGATATTCGTCGATCTGCTCAATGAGCTTATTGTCTTCATTATACTTAATTTTGTAATTAAGTGCGAAGGTCGCAATATGCTCAATCAGTTCATTCAACTGGAGGTTGATCGCCGAGGTTGGGTCGTTAACCCAACCATGATTGCTTTCTTCAAGGTTTGCAAGACAGTCATGATACAGGGTTTCACAGAGAAACTTAAGCTGTGCGATATCATGTCTTTTGGGTGAGTATTCATCCATAACGCGTCCCCTTCTTAGTGGTTGAACTAACGGACACCTTTCGGGATGGAAAAAACTTACTGACCTAGACTTGCCCTCTCGTTTGTTAGCTTAACTATAAGCCACTCTTTGCAGGTTTTCATCGCATTATTACGAAACATTACAATTAGGAAGGAATCGGGACAGGACTCACTTTTTCATACTAGCACTAACCCGCAGCAGGTAAAAGCAGTTTGCTCGAACTGTTCATAACATTTCAGGATTATCGCCAGATGAAATTGGTGACACTAATACCAGGATTGCTCTGAATATGACGTAATAACCGAGGAATGAATAAAGAATTACCGCAAATAATTAAGAATAGCCTCTAAATGATTATGGATTATTAAATCTATTAGCGCTACTTAATATAAATTAACTAACAATCAGTATTTTTTATGAATTTTATACGTGGTTAATACTGGTTTTCGTATGAGATCCTGAGTTGGTGGTTCAATTACTCCTTAATGTTCGTAGGTTATGCATAAAAAAGGCCGCTTA
The DNA here is from genome assembly GCA_048288465.1 of Shigella flexneri. Classification (GTDB taxonomy): domain Bacteria; phylum Pseudomonadota; class Gammaproteobacteria; order Enterobacterales; family Enterobacteriaceae; genus Enterobacter; species Enterobacter flexneri_B. Next base: position 412,769 of record CP182556.1, read on the forward strand.
CGCGGCCTTAGTGATTACATGTTGTATCAATGATGATCGACAGTATGGCTGTGCTCGATATCTTCATTCTTGCGGCTAAAGCGGCGGCGAACCACCACAAAGAATACCGGAACGAAGAAGATTGCCAGTACCGTTGCGGTCACCATCCCGCCCATTACACCGGTACCTACTGCGTTCTGCGCGCCGGAACCAGCACCAGTACTGATAACCAGCGGCATAACGCCGAGGATAAACGCCAGCGAGGTCATCAGGATCGGACGTAAACGCATCCGCACCGCATCAAGCGTCGCTTCAATCAGACCTTTACCTTCTTTATCCATCAAGTCTTTGGCGAATTCGACGATAAGTATCGCGTTCTTCGCCGACAACCCAATGGTTGTGAGCAGTCCTACTTGGAAGTAAACGTCATTGGTCAGGCCACGGAAGGTGGCAGCCAGCAACGCACCGATAACCCCCAGCGGAACGACCAGCATAACGGAGAACGGAGTCGACCAGCTCTCGTACAGCGCCGCCAGACACAGGAATACGACAATCAACGAAATCGCGTACAGTGAAGGTGCCTGGTTGCCGGAGAGACGTTCCTGATAGGACATCCCCGTCCAGTCATAGCCAACACCGGTAGGCAGTTTGCTCGCCAGTTGTTCCATCAGCTCCATTGCTTCACCGGTACTTTTACCCGGTGCCGCCTGGCCTAAGATTTCCATGGATGGCAGGCCGTTGTAACGTTCCAGACGCGGCGAACCGTACTCCCAACGAGAAGAGGAGAACGCCGAGAATGGCACCATCTGACCATCAGCAGCACGAACATACCAGTCGCCGATATCATCCGGCAGCATACGGTATTTCGCTTCTGACATGACGTAAACTTTCTTCACACGACCGCGGTCGATAAAGTCGTTCACATAGCTACCGCCCCATGCAGCGCCCAGAGTGGTGTTAATGTCGTTGATAGAAACACCCAGCGCCTGCGCTTTTTCCTGGTCGATATCAATCTTAAACTGCGGGGTATCTTCCAGACCGTTTGGACGTACGCTGGTCAGCATATCAGGGTGCTTCGCTGCTTCTGCAAGCAGCTGGTTACGCGCCTGAGTCAGTTTTTCGTGACCAAGGCCAGCCTGGTCAATCAGCTCAAAGTCAAAGCCGGTTGCAGTACCCAGTTCCACGATTGCGGGCAGGTTAAAGGCGAAAACCATCGCATCTTTGATTTGCGAGAAAGCGCGTGTTGCACGCATGGTAATCGCTTCAACTTTGTTTTCTTCGCCCGGACGATCGGCCCAGTCCTTCAAGGAAACGAACGCAATACCGGTATTCTGACCACGTCCCGCAAAGCCGAAGCCGTTAACGGCGAACACCGACTCAACGTTGTTCTTTTCTTTGGTCAGATAGTAATGCGTTACCTCATTGAGCACTTTCTGCGTACGTTCCTGCGTTGCACCTGCTGGCAGCTGAACCATGGTCATAAATACGCCCTGGTCCTCATCTGGCAAGAAGGAGCTTGGCAGACGCACGAACAGATAGGCCATGCCGACCACGATGATCAGATACAGCACTAGGTAACGCCCCGTACTGCGCAGAATACCGCCTACGCTGTCGGTGTAGTGGTGCGTGCTCTTCTCGAACATGCGGTTCAACCAGCCGAAGAAGCCTTTTTTACCTTCCCCGTGATCGCCTTTGGCAATCGGTTTCAGCATGGTGGCACAAAGAGCCGGAGTCAGGATCAACGCTACCAGTACCGACAGCGCCATTGCTGAAACAATGGTAATAGAGAACTGACGATAGATAGCACCAGTAGAACCGCCAAAGAAGGCCATCGGTACGAATACCGCCGACAGTACCATCGCGATACCGACCAGAGCGCCCTGAATCTGCCCCATCGACTTACGGGTAGCTTCTTTTGGCGGCAAACCTTCTTCCGCCATAACACGCTCCACGTTTTCTACCACAACGATAGCGTCATCCACCAACAAGCCGATGGCGAGCACCATCCCGAACATTGTTAGCGTGTTTATCGAGAAGCCAAAGGCGGCAAGGACGGCAAAGGTCCCGAGCAATACCACCGGTACGGCAATGGTCGGAATCAACGTCGCGCGGAAGTTCTGCAGGAACAGATACATAACCAGGAACACGGAGTAGATCGCTTCGACCAGCGTTTTAACCACTTCGTGAATAAGAGATTTTCACGAACGGCGTGGTGTCGTACGGGTAAACGATTTTTGAGCCCGGACGGAAGAACCGGTTCCATCTTCGCCAGTTCAGCACAGAATTGCGCAGCGGTATCCAGCGCGTTCGCGCCGGTTTCCAGCTTGATTCCCGAGACCGGAAGCCGGTTGGCCGTAAACTCTGCGATGATGTCGTAGTTCTCACCACCCAGCTCAATCTTCGCCACATCACGCAGCAGTACGCGGGAACCATCCTGATTCACTTTCAGCAGGATTTTGCGAACTCTTCAGTAGAGGTCAGACGCGTCTGAGCAATGATCGAGGCGTTAAGCTGTTCACCTTTCACCGGCGGCGTACCACCGAGCTGACCCGCCGCAACCTGGGCGTTCTGCGCTTTGATGGCGGTAATGACATCAACCGGCGTTAGCTGGAATTCTCAGCTCATTCGGGTTCATCCAGATACGCATCGCGTACTGTGAACTGAACAACTGAACATCGCCCACGCCCGACGTACGGCTGATGGCATCTTTCATATTCGCCGGCCACGTAGTCGGAGATATCCTCCTCGTCATGGTGCCATCGGTGTTGATAACGCCGACGACCGTCAGGAAGCTGCTGGATGATTTCTCAACGCTCACCCCTTGCTGCTGAACTTCTTGCGGCAGCAAGCGGCATCGCCCAGCTGCAGTTTGTTCTGCACCTAAAGAACCTGCGCGATATCCGCATCGAGTACCAGACTCGAAGGTCAGGGTGATCTGCACGGTACCCGTGGAGTCACTGTTAGAGGACATGTACATCAGGTTATCGATACCGTTCATATTCTGTTCGATAACCTGTGTCACCGTGTCCTGCACTGTTTTTGGCGTCAGCACCGGGGTAGGAGGCGGAGGGGATGGACTGCCGGCGGTGCAATCGTTGGGATCTACGCCACCGGGCAGATTGAGGGAGTCTCGCCAGCCCCCCTGCCAACATGATGATAATGGCGATCACCACGCAAAAATCGGGCGATCGATACAAATTAGGCATGTCTTAACGGCTCCTGTTTAAGTTAAGACTTGGACTGTTAGGCTGAGCACCGCTTGCGGCTTGCTGGTTATTATCAGCGGTAACTTCTTGTGCTTTTACCTGAACACACAGGACGCACTTTCTGCAGCCCACTTATTACTACGCAATCGCCTGCTTTCAGACCTTCTGTTACCAGCCAGCTCTCGCCAATAGCGCTTGCGACAATAGGACGGGTTTCCACTTTGTCATCCGCGCCAACTACCAGTACGGTGGCATCGCCACGCGGCGTACGGGTTACGCCCTGTTGCAGGGACTGAATAGCATTTCATAAGCCCTTCTTCCGGAGCGTGCGCGCACGAACATACCCGGCGGCAAGTGTAAATGCGGTTCGGGAAGATAGCGCGTAGGGTGATCGACCCCAGTGGTCTAATAGACGGTAACGTCAGAAGAAAGTCCACGTACCGTCCTGCGGGAGGACTTGATGCCCGTCACTGGTCATGGCAGCACTTTGGCTTTGCCGTTCTCTTGTTTCAGCGTGCCATTCGCCAGTTCCTGTTTCAGGCGCAGGAGTCTCTGGACTGGGTCACATCAACGTAGATCGGATCAAGTTGCTGCACGGTCCCAGCGCCGTCGCCTGACCGTTCTGTACCAATGCGCTTCCGTAGCGTTCGACTTACCAATGCGACCGCTAATCGGAGAGGTGGCGTTGGTGTAAGCCAGATTGATCCGCCGCAGTTTCAACAGCAGCTTTCGCCGCAGTTTACCGCGGCGTTCGCCTGTTGCATCAGGCCAAGCCTGATGGTTCCTCTTGCTTCTGATGTAGTGAGTACGAGCAGTTTTTCTGATAACGATTCACCGTGAACTGCGCAATATCGCGCAGGCTCCAGCCTGGGCTTTCGCCAGATCACCTTTCGCACTGTCGTATGTCGCCTGATAGTCCAGGAATCAATCTGATTAAAGAGACACCTGTTTCGATGTCGCTACCTTCTTTGAAATTACGCTTCAGGTAGATCCCGCTAACTTGAGGACGAACTTCTGGAATCCGGTAGGCACTGGTGCGACCCGGAAGCTCGGTTGTAATCTGCAGAGGTTCAGTTTTGACTGTTACTACGCCAACGGCCAGGCATGTGCTGGCCACCTTGTTGGGCCTGTTTGTCGTCACATCCTGTTAGGGCTAAGCTGCCTGAGAGCATCAGAACGACCGCCGAGGCGTAAACCCTCTGTTTTTGTTCATATGTAAAGCCTCAGTGTCCGATTTCAAATTGGTCAATGGTCAAAAGTTAATAAACCCATTGCTGCGTTTATATTATCGTCGTGCTATGGTAAGTACATTCCGCAAATGTATGTGATCTAACGCCTGTAAATTCACGAACATATGGCACGAAAAACCAAACAAGAAGTTAATAAATGCGCCAACACATCCCCGATGTGGCTCTCGTCTTCTTCACAGCAGGGGGTATCATCCACCTCGCTGGGCGAGATTGCAAAAGCAGCTGGCGTTACGCGCGGTGCGATCTCCTGGCAACTTAAAAGCAAGTCGGATTTGTTCAGTGAGATCTGGGAACTGTCAGAATCCAATATTGGTGAACTAAGACTCAGTATCAGGCAAATTCCCTGGCAATCCACTCTCAGTATTTAAGAGATATTAATTAAGTCTATTGAATTGCACGGTGACAGAAGAACGGCGTCGATTATTGATGGAGATTATATTCCACAAATGCGAATTTATCAGGAGAAATGGCTGTTGTGCAACAGGCACAACGTAATTCTTGTCTGGAAAGTTATGACCGTATAGAACAAACGTTAAAACATTGTATTGAAGCGAAAATGTTGCCTGCGGATTTAATGACGCGTCGCGCAGCAATTATTATGCGCGGCTATATTTCCGGCCTGATGGAAGCTCGCTCTTTGCCCCGCAATCTTTTGATCTTAAAAAAGAAGCCCGCGATTACGTCGCCATCTTACTGGAGATGTATCTCCTGTGCCCCACGCTTCGTAATCCTGCCACTAACGAATAACCCTGAATCTGACTCCAGGATTTTTCCGGACATTTTCGTCGTTGCTATTCTGTTCACTGCGTCGTGATATTCTTGCGGTTGACTTTTTCAGGTCGTTCTTCAGGTTCAGAAAACCTTCATTCATCATGACTATGTTCCAGTATTACAAACGATCACGGCATTTTGTTTTTTCAGCATTTATTGCTTTTGTTTTTGTCTTGTTATGCCAGAACACGGCGTTTGCGCGGGCGTCATCGAATGGTGATTTGCCGACAAAGCCGGACCTGCAGGCACAACTTGACTCACTGGATAAACGAAAGAATTTTTCTGCTCAGGACAAACTGGTGCAGCAGGAATCTGACAGATAGGTTAGCCACCCTGGATAAAATCAATCGCGTAAAAGAAGAGACAGTTCAGCTACGGCAAAAAGTCGCTGAAGCGCCGGAAAAATGCGCCAGGCGACCGCGGCGTTAACAGCACTTAGCGATGTCGATAACGACGAAGAAACGCGCAAAATCCGAGTACGTTTTCGTTGCGCCAGCTGGAAACTCGCGTTGCCCAGGCGCTGAATGATTTGCAAAACGCACAAAACCATCTGGCGTCTTGTAACGAGCCAGCTGGTTCGTTAAGACGCAGCCCGAACGCGTGCAAAATCGATGTATAACGCTTCGCAGCAGCTGCAACAAATTCGCAGTCGTCTCGATGGACTGATGTCGGCGAGACTGCCTTACGTCCCAGCCAGAAAGTGTTAATGCAGGCCCAGCAGGCGTTGCTGAATGCGGAGATCGACCAGCAGCGTAAAAGCCTGGAAGGGAACACCGTCTTGCAGGATACCTTGCAAAAGCAACGTGATTACGTGACGGCGAACAGCGCTGGTCTGAGCACCAGTTACAACTGTTGCAAGAAGCGGTAAACAGCAAGCGCCTGACTTTAACCGAAAAAACGGCGCAGGAGACCGTCTCCCCGGATGAAGCCGCGCGTATTCAGGCTAATCGCTGGTGAAGCAGGAACTGGAAATTAACAGGCAGTTAAGTCAGCGTCTGATTACCGCGACTGAAAACGGTAATCAGTTGATGCAGCGAAACATTAAAGTCAAAGCTGGCTGGAGCGGGCGCTGCAATCGGAACGCAATATTGAAGAGGAGAATTCCGTCCGAAGGGCAGCCTGCTGTTGTCTCGTATCCTTTACCAGCAACAACAAACGCTGCCTCGGCGGATGAACTGGAAAACATGACCCACCGCATCGCGGATTTGCGTCTCGAACAGTTTGAAGTTAACCAGAGCGCGACGACCTTCCAGAGCGATGCGTTCGTCAACAAACTGGAAGAAGGTCACAACGCAACCAATCAAAAGCGAAGTTCACGATGCGTTATTGCAAGTGGTTGATATGCGTCGCGAATTGCTGGATCAACTCAACAAACAGTTGGGTAACCAGCTGATGATGGCCATTAACCTGCAAATCAACCAGCAGCAGTTAATGAGCGTATCGAAAAACCTGAAATCCATCCTGACTCAGCAAATCTTTTGGGTGAACAGTAACCGTCCAATGGACTGGGACTGGATCAAAGCGTTCCCGCAAAGCCTGAAAGATGAATTTAAGTCGATGAAAATCACGGTGAACTGGGAAAAAGCCTGGCCTGCCGTTTTTATCGCTTTCCTCGCCGGTTTGCCGCTGCTGTTGATTGCCGGGCTGATCCACTGGCGTCTGGGCTGGCTGAAAGCGTATCAACAGAAACTGGCTTCCGCTGTGGGTTCCCTGCGTAACGATAGCCAGCTCAACACACCAAAAGCGATCCTTATCGACCTGATCCGCGCGCTGCCGGTGTGCCTGATTATTCTCGCGGTTGGCCTGATTCTGTTGACCATGCAGCTCAACATCAGCGAACTGCTATGGTCGTTCAGTAAAAAACTGGCGATTTTCTGGCTGGTGTTTGGCCTGTGCTGGAAGGTACTGGAGAAAAATGGCGTTGCCGTGCGTCACTTCGGCATGCGGAACACAGACCAGCCACTGGCGTCGGCAAATTGTCCGCATCAGCTCTCGATCGCCGCCTATCGATTTCTCGGTCTGTGGTGGCAGCAGCTTCCCCGCTGCATCTGATGGATGATGCGCGGGCAAGCGATGATTTTCTTCAACCCGCTGCTGATCGCCTTCCTGGTATGGCCCATGTGCCGCGCAAAAGCTGGCGATAAAGAGTCTCAACACCATGCGACTGGTCACCATTACCGTGCTGCTCATAATCCTGATTGCGCTGTGATGGTGCTGACTGCTACAGGCTACTTCTCACACTACGCTGCGTCTGGCAGGACGCTCATTGAAACCGTTTATCTGGTGATCGATCCTGGACCTGCTGGCACCAGACGGTACTGCGTGGCTTAAGCGTAGCGGCGCGGCGTATCGCCTGGCGTCGTGCGCTGGCGCGTCGGCAGATCTGGTGAAAGAGGGCGAAGGCGTTAATTGCTGGAAGAACCTACCATTGCACGGAGCAAGTTAACCAGCAGACGCTGCGTATTACCATGTTGCTGATGTTTGCGTGTTGGTGTCATGTTCTGGGGAATCGGTCGAATTCGATCACCGTGTTCAGCTATCTCGACAGCATCACGCTCTGGCATTACAACGGCACTGAAGCTGGCGCGGTGGTGAAAAACGTCACCATGGGCAGTCCTGTTGTTTGCGATTATCGCCTCAATGGTGGCCTTGGGCGTCGATTCAACCTGCCCTGTTTACTGGAAGTGCTGGTGCTCTCTCGCGACGAACACGCGCCAGGGCGTGTCGTATGCGATTACGACCATCCTTAACTACATCATTATTGCTGTTGGTGCGATGACCGGTGTTCGGGATCGCTGGGCGTCTCTTGGCAGAACTCCAGCTGGCTGGCCTGCAGCATTATCCGTAGGTCTTGGTTTTGGTTTACAAGAAATTTTCGGTAACTTCGTCTCCGGTTTGATCATTCTATTCGAACGTCCGTGCAGATTTGGCGATACGGTAACCATTGGTAGCTTCGCACGGAATAGATTCGTATTCGTGCGACAACGATTACCTGATTCGATTGCAAAGAAGTCATTATCCTGAACAAAGCGTTTGTTACCGAGCGTCTGATTAACTGGTCGTTGATGACACTACTACGCGTCTGGTGATCCGTCTCGGCGTGGCCTATGGCTCCGATCTGGAAAAAGTGCGTAAAGTGTTACTGTGAAGGCGGCGACTGAGCACCCAAGAGTGATGCACGAACCAATGCCGGAAGTCTTCTTTACGGGTGTTTGGTGCCAGCACGTTGGATCATGAGCTGCGTCTGGGTCGCGCGAACTGCGTGACCGTAGTCGTACCGTCGATGAGCTGAACCGTACTATCATTAAGCTGTGCCGTGAAAACGACATCAACATTGCCTTGTGCCGCTAAGTGCATCTGCACAACGAGAAGGGCGATGAGGCCACGGAGGAAAACGACTCCTACAAGGGCGACGATCCGACACCAGCGGTTGGGTAATAACGCAAGGGGGTGAGATTTAGTTGCCCCGAGATTACTGACAAAGTGCGCGTTGTTCATGCCGGATGCGGCGTGACTGCCTTATCCGGCCTACGAAACCGCAAGAATTCAATATATTGCAGGAGCGGTGTAGGCCTGATAAGCGTAGCGCATCAGGCAGTTTTGCGTTTGCCCGCAATCTTAGGGGACATTTAGCGGCCCCATTTATTTCTCACTTTTCCGCCTCATCATCGTGCGTTAATTTCTTTTCATAATCACGCTTTACAATATCCAGCGCGCGCAGCACGGTACTGGCAGGGATCTGATTTTCCTCCAGCAGCACAATCAAATCGACAGCCAGTTTGACATCGTCAGGGGCATTTTCAAGTGACATACTCTTTCCATTGCTAGCGGGTTAAGCGCGCTAGCCTGTTTTCGATTTTTTCCAGCGCATGGCGGCAGCGTGCCAGGCGCGCTTCATAGGCTTCCACTTCACGATGCAGCGTTTGCTGTTCCACGAGATCGGTCACCCGCGCCAGGCGGGCTCTGCGTTCGGCAACCATCTCACGTAGCCGCCGCTCAAAATCCTGATGCTGAATACGTTTACGCTGCCAGCGGGAAATTTTCGGTGGCGCACTGTCCCACTCGCGCAATGACCAGGCGGAGGCTTCACGCGCGATGGCTTCCAGTTGTGCCGCCAGATGTTCCGCCAGCCAGGCCACTTGCGGCAGCTGTTGCTGCTCAACTGCATGACGAAGCGCAGCCAGATTATCGCCCGCCTCGTCGAGACAAGACTGTAGTGTTGTCGCACGAGTCTGAAAAAGATGCCTGTCGAAACGAGCACTTAGCGTGGCGAACTGTGACACCGGGGCACAACGCTGACGCAGCGTAGCGAGCTGTCCTTCCAGTTTTTCCAGCAGCAGGGCGGTTTTCACGATAAGACCTCAATGAAAATGATCATTGTTATGCTAAAGTAGCCAGCTCTGTAGCTGACAACACTCGATATGCAACGAATCATTTTAATCATCATTGGCTGGCTGGCGGTAGTGCTGGGTACGCTGGGCGTGGTCTGCCGGTCTGCCGACGACGCCGTTTTATCCTGCTGGCGGGCGCGTACTGTGCCCGTTCTTCCGCGCTTTCACGCCTGGTTGCTGTACCGCTCATGCGTTCGCGGCTGTCTCCGTTTCTGGCAGAACATCATGCGATGTCCACGCGGCGTCAACCGCGGGCGATTTTGCTTATTTTGCCTCACGTTTGCCATTTCTCTGTGGTTCGTCCAGATGCCATGGGTGCGCATCATGTTGCTGGTCAATCTCGCCTGTTTGCTTTTCTATATGTGGGCGAATTCCGGTGATTGATGAAAAGCAAGAAAGCGCTGAAGCACAACAATCGCAGATTGCAATTATTGGTTACAGCCAGTACATTCTGGCGTTTTGGCGCAGGCGCAGGCGGTGGAAAGGTTAAACAACTGTTACTTTTGATACGTTTAAACGCATGGTACCACCGTAACAAGCAGGCATACACTTATGACCGCGACTGCACAGCAGCTTGAGTATCTCAAAAATAGCATCAAAAGCAGCTCAGGACTACCCAAAACCCGGCATTCTTTTCCGCGATGTCACCAGCTTACTGGAAGACCCGAAAGCTTACGCTCTCAGCATCGACTTGCTGGTTGAGCGTTACAAAAATGCGGGCATTACCAAAGTTGTCGGCACCGAAGCGCGTGGCTTCTTGTTTGGCGCTCCGGTAGCTCTGGGTCTGGGCGTTGGCTTTGTACCGGTCCGTAAACCGGGCAAACTGCCGCGTGAAACCATCAGTGAAAATTACGACCTGGAATACGGCACCGATCAGCTGGAAATCCACGTTGATGCCATCAAACCGGGCGACAAAGTTCTGGTGGTGGACGATCTGCTGGCAACCGGCGGCACTATCGAAGCGACCGTTAAACTGATCCGTCGTCTGGGTGGTGAAGTGGCTGACGCTGCGTTCATTATCAACCTGTTTGATCTCGGCGGCGAACAGCGTCTCGAAAAACAGGGCATTACCAGCTACAGCCTTGTCCCGTTCCCGGGCCATTAATTATCGCCAGTCTTGTGCTGCCCACGCTACGGACAGCACAAGATGTGCATTCAGCCTCGCCGTTCTGACGGGGCTGTGTTAGCATTACCCCTTCGTGAATCCACCTTCCAGCGTTTCAGAGCCTGCCAATGAGTTATCAGGTTTTAGCCCGAAAATGGCGCCCACAAACCTTTGCTGACGTCGTCGGCCAGGAACATGTGCTGACCGCACTGGCGAACGGCTTGTCGTTAGGGCGTATTCATCATGCTTATCTTTTTTCCGGCACCCGTGGCGTCGGAAAAACCTCTATCGCCCGACTGCTGGCGAAGGGGCTAAACTGCGAAACCGGCATTACCGCGACGCCGTGCGGCGTGTGCGATAACTGTCGTGAAATCGAGCAGGGGCGCTTTGTCGATCTGATTGAAATCGACGCCGCCTCGCGCACCAAAGTTGAAGATACCCGCGACCTGCTGGATAACGTCCAGTACGCTCCGGCGCGTGGTCGTTTCAAAGTTTATCTGATCGACGAAGTGCATATGCTGTCGCGCCACAGCTTTAACGCACTGTTAAAAACCCTTGAAGAGCCGCCGGAGCACGTTAAGTTTCTGCTGGCGACGACCGATCCACAGAAATTGCCGGTGACGATTTTGTCACGCTGTCTGCAATTTCATCTCAAGGCGCTGGATGTCGAGCAAATTCGCCATCAGCTTGAGCACATCCTCAATGAAGAACATATCGCTCACGAGCCGCGGGCGCTGCAATTGTTGGCGCGCGCCGCTGAAGGCAGCCTGCGAGATGCCTTAAGTCTGACCGACCAGGCGATTGCCAGCGGTGACGGCCAGGTTTCAACCCAGGCGGTCAGTGCGATGCTGGGTACGCTTGACGACGATCAGGCGCTGTCGCTGGTTGAAGCGATGGTCGAGGGCAACGGCGAGCGCGTAATGGCACTGATTAATGAAGCCGCTGCCCGTGGTATCGAGTGGGAAGCGTTGCTGGTGGAAATGCTCGGCTTGTTGCATCGTATTGCGATGGTACAACTTTCGCCTGCTGCACTTGGCAACGACATGGCCGCCATCGAGCTGCGGATGCGTGAACTGGCGCGCACGATACCGCCGACGGATATTCAGCTTGACCATCAAGAACGCTGTTGATTCGGTCGCAGAATTACCGTATGCGCCGGACCGTCGCATGTCCAGATGACGCTGCTGCGCGCGCTGGCATTCCATCCGCGTATGCCGCTGCCTGAGCCAGAAGCGCCACGACAGTCCTTTGCACCGTCGCGCCACGGAGCAACTACGCCAACCCAGGCGCCGCCGCAACCGCAATCCAGCGCCGCAGCAGGCACCGACGGGACCGCTCCCGGACCACCAGCCAGGTGCTGGCGCGCGTGCCAGCAGTTGCAGCGCGTGCAGGGTAGCAACCAAAGCAAAAAAGAGTGACCGGCAGCCGCTACCCGCGCGCGGCCGGTGAATAACGCTGCGCTGGAAAGACTGGCTCGGTCACCTGATCGCGTTTCAGGCGCGTCCGGTGCCATCGGCGCTGGAAAAAGCGCCAGCCAAAAAAGAAGCGTATCGCTGGCAAGGTGACCACTCCGGTGATGCAGCAAAAAGAAAAGCGGCGTCGCCACGCCGAAGGCGCTGAAGCGTGGACACTAAACGCCGGAACTGGGCGGCGAAGCTAGTGGCAGAAGCCATCCAGCGACCCGTGGGCGGCACAGGTGAGCCAACTTTCGCTACCAAAACTGGTCGAACAGGTGGCGTTAAATGCCTGGAAAGAGGAGAGCGACAACGCAGTATGTCTGCATTTGCGCTCCTCAGCGGCATTTCGTAGACCCGCGGTGCACAGCAAGTCTGGCTGAAGCGTTGAGCACGTTAAAGGTTCAACGGTTCGAACCGACTATCGTTGAAGATGATACCCCGCGGCGTGATGCGCCGCTGGAGTGGCGTCAGGCGATATGAAGAAAAAACTTGCGCAGGCGCGCGAGTCCATTATTGCGGATATAGATTCAGACCTGTGTTGGTCTTTCGATGCGGAGCTGGATGAAAGTAGTAACTGCTCATTTGATTGAAGTAACAGCTCACGTTCGTCATCCTTACGTGATTTAGAGAGAAACCGTTTGGTAAAGGCGGTCGGGCAACCTGATGAAGCAAGCCCAGCAGATGCAAGAAAAAATGCAGAAATGCAGGAGAGATTGCGCAGCTGGAAGTCACCGGCGAATCTGGCGCAGGTTGGTAAAAGTGACCATCAACGGTGCACACAACTGCCGTCGCGTGATTTTACCGAGCCTGCGGAAGACGACAAAGAGATGCTGAAGACCTGCGGGGCAGTATTCAACGACGCAGCACGTCGTATTGAAGAAAACGCAGAAGAAAAAATGGCCTCTGTATCCTCCGGGTGCAGCCGCCGCCTCGCTTTAAGATGCCGTTCTGATGTAGACCAGCCTGCTGTTAACACAGCTTATGGAAGCACGGCGCCGTCCGCCGGGCGTCGGCCCGAAGTCGGCGCCGCGTATGGCGTTCACGCTGCTTCAGCGCGATTGTAGGGCGGGAGGCGTCTGGCGCAGGCGCTCACCCGGCGATGTCGGAAATTGGCGACTGCGCCGATCGCCGCACTTTCACCAGCAGGAAGTCTGTAATTCCGTCCAATCCGCGTCGTCAGGAAGACGGTCAAATCTGTGTGGTGGAGAGTCCGGCGGACATCTACGCCATTGAGCAGACGGGGCAGTTTCTGGTCGTTATTTGCGTTGATGGGGCATCTGTCACCGCTGGATTACATCGGTCGGATGATATCGGCCTTGATCGTCTGGAACAGCGTCTGGCAGAGGTAAAAATCATGAGGTAATCCTTGCCACCATCCACGGGTGAAGGTGAAGTTACCGCTAATTATATTGCCGAGCTTTCGCGCGGACGACGTGGAAGCCAGCCGAATCGCCATGGCGTACCGGTTGGCGGCGAACTGGAAATGGTCGATGGCACCACGCTGTCAGACTCCCTTGCCGGGTGTGATAAGATTCGTGTTGTAAGAAACGAGAGCAGGATCACCTGCTCTCGCTTTAAATTATTCTTCCTCGTCCCGATCTCTCCCTCATCCTGTTTTTAACCTTAAAATGGCATTATTTAGGTAGACCTACATGAAAGGACAAGAACTTGTGGTTTTCAGTCAGACGTGAAACAGCTTCTGCACCTGATGATCCATTTCTCTATTCCAATAAAGAAATTTCTGCGTGAGCTTATCTCAACGCCTCCGATGCGGCGGAACAAACTCGTTTCCGGTGCGCGATCTCAACCCGGGACCTGTACGAAGGTGATGGCGAACTGCGCGTTCGTGTCTCTTTCGAGAACAAGATGCACGCTGACCATTCTCTCGATAACGGCGTGGGGATGACCCGCGACGAAGTGATTGACCATCTGGGGACTATCGCTAAATCCGGTACCAAATCATCTCCGATTCTGGGCTCCTGACCAGGCGAAAGACAGCCAGCTGATTCGGTCAGTTTGGTGTTGGTTTCTACTCTGCGTTTATCGCTGGCCGACAAAGTGACCGTGCGTACTCGCGCGGCAGGCGAAAAACCAGAAAACGGCGTCTTTCCTGGAATTCGGGCCCGGCGAAGGCGTATACACACCGTTGCCGACATCACCAAAAGAAGATTGTGGTACTGAAATCACCCTGCATCTGCGCGAGGCGAAGACGAGCTCCCGACGACTGGCGCGTGCGTTCATCATCAGCAGATCTCCACCATATCGCGCTGCCGGTAGACAATTGAAAACGCGAAGAGAAAGACGGCGAAACCGTTATCTCCTGGAAGAAATCAACAAAGCGCAGGCGCTGTGGACTCGTAACAAGTCGCAAATCACCTGATGAAGAGTACAAAGAGTTCTACAACACATCGCCCACGAACTTCAACTATTCGTCTACTCGGAGCTACAACCGTGTTGAAGGTAAGCAGGAGTACACCAGCTCGTCACATTCCTGTCCCAGGCTCTTGTGGGATATGTGGAACCGCTATTATAAACACGGCCTGAAACTATGTTCAGCGTGTGTTCATCATGGACGACGCAGAAGAGTTCATCATGCCGAACTATCTGCGCTTCGTGCGTGGTCTGATTCGACTCCAGCGATTCGCCGCTGAACGTTTCCCGTGAAGTCTCCAGGACAGCACGGTAACGCGTAACCTGCGCAATGCGCTGACCAAGCGTGTGCTGCAAATGCTGGAAAAACTGGCGAAGATGATGCGGTAAAAATACCAGACCTTTCTGGCAACAATGTCGGCCTGGTACTGAAAGAAGGTCCGGTGAAGATTTCGCTAACCAGGAAGCCATTGCCAAACTGCTGCGTTTTGCTTCTACCCATACCGATTTTTGCTGACAGACCGTATCTCTGGAAGACTACGTTTCCCGCATGAAAGAAGGGCAGGAGAAAATCTACTCCATCACCGCAGACAGCTATGCGGCAGCGAGAGCAGCCCGCACCTCAACTGCTGCGTAAGAAAGGCATCGAAGTTCTGCTGCTTTCCGATCGCATCCATGAGTGGATGATGAACTATCTGACTGAGCTCGACGGTAACCGTTCCAGTCGGTGTCTTAAAGTTGACGAGTCGCTTGAAAACTGGCTGACGAAGTTGATGAGAGCGCGAAGCGGAGAAAGCACTGACTCCGTTCATCGACCGTGTGAAAGCCCTGCTGGGCGAGCGCGTGAAGATGTCCGTTCGACTCACCGTCGACCGATACGCCAGCGTATCGTTTTGACGACGGCTAACGAAATGAGCACTCAGATGGCGACTTGTTCGCTGCGGCGGGCCAGAAAGTGCCAGAGCTCAGACATCTTCGAACCGACCCGGATCACGTATGGTGAAACGTGCGGCAGATACTGAAGATGAAGCGAAGTTCAGCGAGTGGGTAGAACTGCTGCTGGATTAGGTGCTGCTGGCAGAACGCGGCACGCTGGAAGATCCGAACCTGTTTATTCCGTCGTATGAACGAGCTGCTGGTTTCCTGATGTCATGCCGGATGACCTTTGTGTCATCCGGCATTTTTCTTTTGATCATCTGCGCTTTCCGCAAATTATCTCGCCATTAACCGTTTCAGCTCAGGTGCCTTTCTTGAGGCAATCGCCTGTTGGTGGTATTGTTCATCGCTTTTTCTAAAAATTCATATTTAGGGACTTGGCAACGCGTATTATTTTGCTTGGCGTCTGGCGCGGGAAAGGTACTCAGGCTCAGTTCATCATGGAGAAATATGGTATTCCGCAAATCTCCACTGGCGAGATGCCGCGCGCTGGTCAAATCTGGCTCCGAGCCTGGGTAAACAAGCAAAAGACATTATGGATGCTGGGCAACTGGTCACCGACGGTAACTGG
Source organism: Shigella flexneri (assembly GCA_048288465.1). Lineage (GTDB taxonomy): Bacteria > Pseudomonadota > Gammaproteobacteria > Enterobacterales > Enterobacteriaceae > Enterobacter > Enterobacter flexneri_B. The sequence continues at coordinate 428,805 of CP182556.1, forward strand.
TGATTGCGCTGGTTAAAGAGCGCATTGCTCAGGAAGACTGCCGTTATGGTTCCCGTCGGACGGCTTCCCGCGTACCATTCCGCAGGCAGACGCGATGAAAGAAGCTGGCATCAATGTTGATTACGTTCTGGAATTCGACGTACCGGACGAACTGATTGTTGATCGTATCGTAGGCCGCCGCGTTCATGCGCCGTCTGGTCGTGTTTATCACGTTAAATTCAATCCGCCGAAAGTAGAAGGCAAAGACGACGTTACCGGTGAAGAACTGACTACCCGTAAAGACGATCAGGAAGAAACCGTGCGTAAACGTCTGGTTGAATACCATCAGATGACTGCACCGCTGATCGGCTACTACTCCAAAGAAGCGGAAGCGGGTAACACCAAATACGCGAAAGTTGACGGTACCAAGCAGGTTGCTGAAGTTCGCGCTGATCTGGAAAAAATCCTCGGCTAATCAAGCCGCAGCAGATCTGCTTTCGGGCAGGTCTGCTTATCCACCTCAGGCAATACCTCTCACAGCAATTAGTTCTTCTTCCTCACTTTTCCGCTACAATTATCAACAAGTTGAATCGATAAGAGGCGGTAATGCGTCAGACTAAAACCGGTATCCTGCTGGCAAACCTGGGTACGCCCGATGCCCCCACACCTGAAGCGGTAAAACGCTATCTGAAACAATTTTTAAGCGACAGACGCGTGGTTGATACCTCACGGTTGTTATGGTGGCCGTTGCTGCGCGGCGTGATTTTGCCGCTGCGCTCGCCGCGTGTGGCGAAGCTGTACGCCTCTGTCTGGATGGAAGACGGCTCGCCGCTGATGGTTTACAGCCGCCAGCAACAGCAGGCGTTGGCACAACGTTTACCGGATACGCCAGTGGCGCTGGGCATGAGCTACGGCTCGCCATCACTGGAAAGCTCCGTCGATGAACTCCTGGCAGAGCATGTAGATCATATTGTGGTGCTGCCGCTTTATCCGCAATTCTCCTGTTCTACGGTCGGTGCGGTATGGGATGAACTGGCACGCATTCTGGCGCGCAAACGTAGCATTCCGGGGATATCGTTTATTCGTGATTACGCCGATAACCACGATTACATTAATGCACTGGCGAACAGCGTACGCGCTTCTTTTGCCAAACATGGCGAACCGGATCTGCTGCTGCTCTCTTATCATGGCATTCCCCAGCGTTATGCCGATGAAGGCGATGACTACCGCAACGTTCTGGCACAACAACTCGCGAACTGGCTTCCGCGCTGGGGATGGCGCCGGAAAAGTAAGGATGATGACCTATCAGTCACGCTTTGGTCGGAACCCTGGTTGATGCCTTATACCGACGAAACGCTGAAAATGCTGGAGAAAGGGTATCGTCATATTCAGGTGATGTGTCCGGCTTTGTTGGGATTGTCTGGAGAACCCTGGAAGAGGATGTCCAACAAAACCGTGAAGTCTTCCTGGCGCTGGCGGGAAAGAATCTCAATATATCCGGCGCTTAATGCCGCACCGGAACATATCGAAATGATGGCTAATCTTGTTGCAGCATATCGCTAAAGAACTGAGCGCCGTCGCGAAGAGCATCATCGGCGGTTTTTCATCATCCGTGAATAATGCAAAAAAGCATGTAGCGTGCCGGGGTAGAGTTTGAACTTACAAGGCTGCTGATGTGCCGCTAACGTCTGGTAAAGCGACCGCTGTCATCCAGCAGAGGATCAACTCTGCCGGCGATGAGCGAGGCGGCGCCTCGTGGGTGGGGGTACGTTGTCAACAGGCCATAATACGGCAACTCGCATCTGTGTCGTTGCTTAATACGCCTCTTCAACATTCTGCAAATCCTCTTGCGTTAAACCATCCCGACGCCGCCCGGCGACGAGTCACGGAATAGGGTAAACCGTAAAGCCCATACCACAACAGAACAGCGGGCAACTTTTCCGCAATCAATTTGTTTGTCACGTCGCCCACAAAGCATCGGCAAGCGCCGGCGTTGCGCCTGCAGAATCACCGGCAAAGCCAATGCGGGACATGTTGATTTGATGCCGCCTGCTGGTGGAAGTGGCGACCAGGCAGGCCCAATTTCCTCTCTGCCTGCGGAAAACGTGCCTTCCGGCGAAGAGTGTAATCAATACCAATCACCGTACATTGGGTGTAATTGCCAGCAGTCGCATAATGCAATCGTGGCTATCAAGATTGCCGAGAATAAAGCCGCCGCCATGAAGATAAATCAAGTCGCCGGGCTGTGACTTTTGGGTGAGTAAGGCGGATTCTCGACCTGACCATCGCAGGGTCTTGAGACCGTGGGGCGCTCTTGCCGGGTCTGGACGCCGGCGTTTCCAGATCGGCGCTGGAGCGTGTAATGCTGTCGTTCTCAGCAATCGTCCCGTTGCGGGCCAGAGCGGTAAATCCGGCTGATGGTGTTTACAACTGCCTTCATTTCAGCAGAAATCGAGCTACCGGGACACGGTTGCTTCCGGTTTCATAAAAAACTCCTTCCTGGGTACCGCCGTGTGATATTTGCTGCCACCGCAAATGCAATCCCGCCGTCCGATCTGAAAGCCGAGTGTGTATGGCGTTTTCGGTGTGAATGTGCTAACATTCGCCGCTCAGTTAATCACCGTACCGAACAACCATGAAATTTCCCGGTAAACGTAAATCCAAACATTACTTCCCCGTTAACGCACCGTGATCCCGTTCTGCAACGAATCCAGCCTGAAAACGAAACCAGTGCCTCCTGGGTGGTGGGTATCGACCAGACGTTGGTAAATAGTGAAGCAAAAGTGGAAGACAATTTTATGATTTTTATGGATTAAGCGCCGGGCATTCACTGGTGATTGAGGATGACGTAGCCGAAGTGCTTTATCAGGAGCTAAAACAGAAAAACCTGATTACCCATCAGTTTGCGGGTGGCACCATTGGTAACACCATGCACAACTACTCGGTGCTCGCGGACGACCGTTCGGTGCTGCTGGGCGTCATGTGCAGCAATATTGAAATTGGCAGTTATGCCTATCGTTACCTGTGTAACACTTCCAGCCGTACCGATCTTAACTATCTACAAGGCGTGGATGGTCCGATTGGTCGTTGCTTTACGCTGATTGGCGAGTCCGGGGAACGTACCTTTGCTATCAGTCCAGGCCACATGAACCAGCTGCGGGCTGAAAGCATTCCGGAAGATGTGATTGCCGGAGCCTCGGCACTGGTTCTCACCTCATATCTGGTGCGTTGCAAGCCGGGTGAACCCATGCCGGAAGCAACCATGAAAGCCATTGAGTACGCGAAGAAATATAACGTACCGGTGGTGCTGACGCTGGGCACCAAGTTTGTCATTGCCGAGAATCCGCAGTGGTGGCAGCAATTCCTCAAAGACCACGTTTCTATCCTTGCGATGAACGAAGATGAAGCCGAAGCGTTGACCGGAGAAAGCGATCCGTTGTTGGCATCTGACAAGGCGCTGGACTGGGTAGAGCTGGTGCTGTGCACCGCCGGGCCAATCGGCTTGTATATGGCGGGCTTTACCGAAGACGAAGCGAAACGTAAAACCCAGCATCCGCTGCTGCCGGGCGCTATAGCGGAATTCAACCAGTATGAGTTTAGCCGCGCCATGCGCCACAAGGATTGCCAGAATCCGCTGCGTGTCTATTCGCACATTGCGCCGTACATGGGCGGGCCGGAAAAAATCATGAACACTAATGGAGCGGGGGATGGCGCATTGGCAGCGTTGCTGCATGACATTACCGCCAACAGCTACCATCGTAGCAACGTACCAAACTCCAGCAAACATAAATTCACCTGGTTAACTTATTCATCGTTAGCGCAGGTGTGTAAATATGCTAACCGTGTGAGCTATCAGGTACTGAACCAGCATTCACCTCGTTTAACGCGCGGCTTGCCGGAGCGTGAAGACAGCCAGGAAGAGTCTTACTGGGATCGTTAAGTTATCGTCGGTTCGTAGGCCAGATAAGGCGTTCACGCCGCATCTGGCATTTGGCTCTCGATGCCTGATGCGACGCTGGCGCGTCTTATCATGCCTACATATTTTTCATATTTTACATCCGGCAACCACCGTTTACCCCGTCACCACTTCACCCGCCGGTGGCGTTTCCAGCAGTTCCAGCATAGTACGGGCAATTTCACGTTCACCCATCACTACCTGATTCGCGCCACGTTCGGTGATATACGTCACTTCATCGTCATAATGGGCGCGGGCGATAATCTCAATATCCGGGTTTTTCGCGCGGGCAGACGCCACAATCTCACCCGCTTCATAACCGTTGGGGATCGTCAGGATCAGCCATTTTGCACATTCCAGATGTGCCAGTTGCATAATTTCTTCGTTCGCTGCATTGCCCAATACAGCGCGGACCCCACGCTCTCGCAGCTCATCAACACGGGTTCGTGACGTCTCAATCACCACCAGCGGAATATCAGAGGCGAGCAATTTCTCCCCCAGCAGGCTGCCTACACGACCGTAACCCACCAATAGCGCATGGTTGCAAATATCCACTGGGATCTGTTTCTCTTCTTCGATTGCCTCTTCCAGCGTCTGCTCTTCCAGCGTTTCGGTCTTCGCCAGATATTTCTCCAGTAGTGCGAACAGTACCGGGTTGAGCATAATCGACAGGATCGCCCCTGCCAGTACCAGGTTTTGTCCGGCCTGCGGCAGTAAATTCAATGCCATTCCCAGTCCCGCCAGGATAAACGCGAACTCACCAATCTGCGCCAGGCTGGCGGCGATGGTTAATGCCGTACGTTGGGAGTGACCAAACAGACGGACAAGGAACAGGGCCGCGACCGATTTACCAAACAGAATAATTGCCAGCGTCGCCAGCACTGCCAGCGGTTGCTGAATCAGAATTAACGGATCAAACAACATCCCGACTGAGACAAAAAACAGCACCGCAAACGCGTCGCGCAATGGCAACGTATCGTGGGCGGCACGGTGACTCAATTCAGACTCGTTCAGTACCATCCCGGCAAAGAACGCACCGAGTGCAAAGGAGACATCAAACAGCTCTACCGCACCAAAGGCAATCCCTAACGCCAGCGCCAGCACTGACAGGGTAAACAGCTCGCGAGAACCGGTTGCCGCGCTGCGTGCCATAATCCACGGCACCAGACGGCGACCTACCAGCATCATAATGGCGATAAATGCGATCACCTTGCCGATGGTGATCCCCATATCGACTGCAAGAGTGGCAAAGCCCACATCGCCCTGTTCCATCATTCCTGCCACTGCGGGCAGCAACACCAGCGTCAGAACCATCACCAGGTCTTCCACAATCAACCAACCGATGGCGATTTGCCCACGCTGACTGTCTATTAATTGCCGTTCTTCAAGTGCGCGCAGTAACACCACGGTACTGGCGGTGGAAAGACATAAGCCGAACACGATACCGGTCATTAACGACCAGCCCAGCACGGCGGAGAGCGCCATACCCAGCAGCGTCGCCACGGCTATCTGGGCGATCGCGCCGGGAATGGCGATGGACTTTACCGCCATCAAATCCTTGAGCGAAAAATGCAAACCGACGCCGAACATCAGCAAAATAACGCCCAGTTCAGCCAGTTCCGGCGCAAGCTTGGTATCGGCAACAAAGCCCGGAGTGAATGGTCCTGCCAGCACACCCGCTAACAGATATCCCACCAGAGGAGAAATACGTAGTTTATTGGCCAGCATGCCGAGGATAAAGGCGAGCACAAGGCCGCCAACAATGGTGGTGATAAGCGGGGTGGCGTGATGCATTCCGTCTCCTTTTCCTGGTGGTTATTGTCCATTTTGGGCTGGGAAAACCAAAATTACAGGTAATAGTTTATGACAATTTCATTGATGATGTTTATGAATAATTGTTGAATTTTGCAGAAAAATGGAATTAGCTGCAAAAAAAGCACGGTTCGGAAAACAGAAGGCGGTTTAACAGAGGAAAGGCTTATGGCGACTGTAAAACGATGCAGCCAAAGTTTGCCTTTGGCTGCAATGAAATCAGTCTTTATGCCGGTTATCAGGCAGGAATATGGTCAACATCCCCAATAGTGGCAGGAAAGCACAGATTTTATAGACTAACTCGATGCTGGTGTGATCGGCGATAAGCCCCAGAACTGCCGCTCCCAGACCTCCCATGCCGAAAGCAAAACCGAAAAAGAGTCCAGAAACCATACCGATACGTCCCGGAAGTAGCTCCTGAGCGTAGACCAGAATGGCAGAGAATGCCGAAGCGAGGATAAATCCAATAATCACCGTTAAAACCCCCGTCCAGTGCAGGCGGGCGTAGGGTAAAATCAGCGTAAACGGCGCAACGCCGAGGATAGAGCCCCAAATCACATATTTCCGTCCAATTTTATCCCCTACAGGCCCGCCGATCACCGTACCTGCCGCAACGGCAAACAGGAAGGCAAACAGATGAAGCTGGGCATTCTGGATAGATAATCCGAATTTTTGCATCAGATAAAAGGTGTAATAGCTGCTGATGCTCGCCATATAGAAATATTTCGAGAAAATGAGGATTAACAGAATGCTGACTGCCAGTACCACTTTGTTGCGCGGCAGTGGATTGATTATCGTCGCTTTGGGTTTTCCTTTATTCATTCGGTGCTGTGCCGAGTACCAACGGCTAATTTGCGCCAACACCACGATCGCCAGCAGTGCCGCAAGCACAAACCAGGCAACGTTGCCTTTGCCATAAGGCGCGATAATCACCGCCGCCAGCAAGGGTCCCAGGGAACTGCCAAAGTTGCCGCCGACCTGAAAGATAGATTGCGCCAGGCCATGCCGCCCGCCGGAAGCCATACGGGCTACGCGAGAAGATTCCGGATGAAAGACCGATGAACCGGTACCGACCAGCGCCGCTGCCAGCAGAACTGCGCCAAAACTGCCCGCCAGCGCAAGCAGCACCAGACCACTTAAGGTAAAGCACATGCCAATTGGCAACGACCACGGCATCGGATATTTATCGGTCCAGTAGCCGACCACTGGTTGCAGTAGCGAAGAGGCGAGCTGGAAGGTGAGGGTTATCATGCCAATCTGCATAAATGTCAGAGAAAATTCTGACTGAAGCAGCGGATAAATCGCCAGAATCAGCGATTGGATCATGTCGTTCAGCAGATGTGAGAGGCTGATAGCACCTAAAATACCAAACGATGTTCGGGCCTTGGTCGTTGACGCAGCCGCGCCCGCCACAGGCTGGGTTTGTTCACTCATTGCCATAGGAAAGTCACTTTTTCAGGGTTGCGATGTAAAGAATGATCTTATTTGTGATTATTACCCGACTAACATACCTGTATGCGTCGTCTGAAGGAAGTCTCAACGCCGAATACAGAATTTCTAATCTGGATGCAGATTTATCTTCACCGGACGCAGACTTGTCTATGATGTTGCGTCATACTATTTTTCAACACGTTGAAATCAGGTCAGGGAGAGAAGTATGAAATTATTGCAGCGGGGCGTGGCGTTAGCGCTGTTAACCACATTTACACTGGCGAGTGAAACTGCTCTGGCGTATGAGCAGGATAAAACCTACAAAATTACAGTTCTGCATACCAATGATCATCATGGGCATTTTTGGCGCAATGAATATGGCGAATATGGTCTGGCGGCGCAAAAAACGCTGGTGGATGGTATCCGCAAAGAGGTTGCGGCTGAAGGCGGTAGCGTGCTGCTACTTTCCGGTGGCGACATTAACACTGGCGTGCCCGAGTCTGACTTACAGGATGCCGAACCTGATTTTCGCGGTATGAATCTGGTGGGCTATGACGCGATGGCGATCGGTAATCATGAATTTGATAATCCGCTCACCGTATTACGCCAGCAGGAAAAGTGGGCCAAGTTCCCGTTGCTTTCCGCGAATATCTACCAGAAAAGTACTGGCGAGCGCCTGTTTAAACCGTGGGCGCTGTTTAAGCGTCAGGATCTGAAAATTGCCGTTATTGGGCTGACAACCGATGACACAGCAAAAATTGGTAACCTGGAATACTTCACTGATATCGAATTTCGTGAAAGCCCGCCGATGAAGCGAAGCTGGTGATTCAGGAGCTGCAACGGACGAAAAGCCAGACATTATTATCGCGGCGACCCATCTGGGGCGTTCCGGATGATGGTGGCGCCGGCTCTAACGCGCCGGGCGGGGTGGAGATGGCACGCGCCTGCCTGCCGAATAGCTGGCGATAATCATCGTGGTCACTCGCAAGATCCGGTCTGCATGGCGGCAGAAACAAAAACAGGTCGATTACGTGCCGGCACCATGCAAACCAGAATCAACAAAACGGCATCTGGATTGTGCAGGCGCATGAGTGGGGCGGATGCGGCGGACGGGCTGATTTTGAGTTTCGTAATGGCGAAATGAAAATCGTTAACTACCCACTGATTCCGGTGAACCTGAAGAGAAAGTGACCTGGGAAGACGGGAAAAGCGAGCACGTGCTGTACACCCCGAAAATCGCTGAAAACCAGCAAATGATCTCGCTGTTATCGCCGTTCCAGAACAAAGGCAAAGCGCAGTTGGAAGTGAAATAGGCAAACCAATGGTCGTCTGGAAGGCGATCGTGCGAAGTGCGTTTTGTACAGACCAATATGGGGCGGTTGATTCTGGCAGCCCAAATCGATCGCACTGGTGCCGACTTTGCGGTGATGAGTGGAGGAGGAATTCGTGATTCTATCGAAGCAGGCGATATCAGCTATAAAAACGTACTGAAAGTGCAGCCGTTGGAGATGGTCGTGTCTTGCCGACATGACCGGTAAAGAGGTGATTGATTACCTGACCGCCGTCGCGCAGATGAAGCCGATTCAGGTGCCTACCCGCGATTTGCCAACGTTTGGCTTTGTCGCGAGAAGAGGCAAACTGAACGACCTTAAAATCAAAGGCGAACCGGTCAATCCAGCGAAAAACTTGCTTGTGGCGACATTATAACTTTACAATGCCACCGGCAGTGATGGGTATCCCGCGCCTTGATGACAAACCGGGCTATGTGATACCGGCTTTGTTGATTGCGAAGTGCTGAAAGCGTATATCCAGAAAAGCTCGCCGCTGGATGTTGAGTGTTTATGAACCGAAAGGTGAGGTGAGCTGGCAGTAATCCGAAAGTGCCGGATGTTTGCATCCGGCACGATGCTTAATCGCGGCGGGCAATATCAGCAAATTTCGCTGCGTCGATCTTTGCCAGATCGCCTGCCGCCGGTTCGATATTCCATCCGCGCTTGCCGCCGGAAACATATAAATAGTGGCAAATTCTTGTGCGGGGGCGTCGATAATGGTTGGCAGACGTTTTTCTTACCAGTGGTGTAATTCCCTCCAACAGGTGCTCCGTCGAACGCTGCGCGACCATGGGTGAGGTTTTGTACAACTTTCTTGGGCACCCAGCGCTTTTGCTACTTTTTTAAGATCCAGTTGACCTGCGACCAGCTTGGCCAAGTCAGCGGCGTGTTCATATCACCGTTCACTGCCGCCGGCAGCTCATTGTCAACCTGATCCGAATTCAACCTAATTTTTTGACAAGCTTCATCGCGGGAATTGGTTTAGCCAAATAGTGTTCGTAGGTATGGATTTGAAACGAATTTTTGTTTGGCGACCATCCTGGCTGCAGGTGTCCATGGTGATTTTCCTGCCTTAAACAAAAAAACAGAGCCAACATACGCCTGATGGCGGTCCAAAAAAAGAGTCATCTTGCCTAGGGTCTTGGCAGGATGGTGAGATTGACGACGATGGGTTTACACCGTCGCTTAAAGTGACGGCATAATAATAAAAAATGAAATTCCTCTTTGACAGGTGATCTGGCCATTTTGTTTAGCGCAACATTTCCAGCAAATTCCCTTCTATTGCTCATACAGGTGTCATGTGCACCAGCCGCGACCACATCTGGGCAAGGGGGTTGGCGCGTAATTTATCCCGCCAGGCGAGATTTCGGCCGCTGTAATGCATCAGCACATCGTACAGCGACTGACTGAACGTATTGGGCAGCGTTATATCATTATTTGCGGCGGTGCATTCAGCCACCAGCTCATCATTTGTTGCAGCGACAGGTGGTTTGGTCTGCCAGTGGGGCGCATCTGGTCCAGCAGCGCCAGTCCTTTGTAGGGGGCTGGAGCGACACTGGCAATCTGGTTTTCAGCCCCTTCCAGGTTCAATCACGGGTTTATGTTGTTGCTTCGCCGCCTGCAATAGCTGGTAATGGATCCATTCTGCCCGCAGCCCCAGTTTTTGTGCCTGCGTACGCCTGAAGAACCATCGCGATTTGCCACAGCGGTTGGGTAAAAGAGCGAGGGAGAAATGCCATCTTCCTGGCTAATGTGCTGCAGGTTTTGGAGTTGCTCCTCGCTAATGCGCTCTTCCAGCGCCTCGCACCAGGCGAATTCGCAAAAGGCATATCACTGGTGGAAACATCCGCCTCGACGATCAGCACATCGGCGTTTTTGAGCTTTTTGAGCGAACGGGAGGGCAGGGAGCCATATCGTGGCTACCCATATGAATACTGCCGATCAGATGAAAATGGCGATTGCCGGGGAGGGTGATATCGATGGCAGGCCAGGTGTAATGATTACCGCGCAGCGCGGCCCAAAGCGTTTTTACCCGGTACGACGGATGATCCGACCTCCCTTTGTGAATATCATCTAGCGTGCGGTGAGGGATGGCGCAAATGGAGTGGGACTTGTTTAATGTGTTTGTATGATTCAGTATGTTCTTGCATCGCTATTCACAAGGAAGCAACAGTTAAAGACCATGAAACAGGCAACAAGAAAACCGACGCACCCGGAGATATTCTTCTCTATGAATATTGGAACCGCTCGATTTGAAAATCGATGATTAGCAGAGTTGCTGCCTGTTCATCGTGATAGCGTCAGTGCACTGATCAATAACATTGGTGAACTCACCACTCAGATGGCATTCCGTCTGGCGAAAGTTTTTGATCCGGACCGTCGATGGCTAAACCTCCAGGCGGCAGTAAATCTTGGGAAGTTGAAAACAACATGCGCACCAGGAAGAGTTGGGACAGATGAAACAGTGGCTGAATATTTGGCACGCCGTGAAGAGCGTGCAAAGAGGTCGCGTAAGGCCAAAACATCGCTTCATCTCGTAGGCCGGATCGCGCTCACGCCGCATCCGGCGTCCGACACCATTGCCTGATGCGACGCTTACACGTCTTATGGGGCCTCAACCTGTGCCTGAACCGTAGGCCGGATAAGGCGTTCACGCCGCATCCGGCGGTCATTGTCGATGCAAATGCGCCGCCCTAACGAGCGCATCCGCAATGACGTACTTATTCCTTCGGTTTAAACCGCGGCGACCGGTTGGCGTTACTCGCTCGTTAACGGCAGAGCGCCAGTGCCGCTCCAGCAGCTACCGGGTTAGGCAGTGTTCCGGTAAACGGCCACAAATACCGGCGGCGACCGGAATTCCGATGCTGTTGTAGATAAAGGCACCGAGCAGGCTCTGCTTCAGTTGCGCAGCGTTGCGCCGGGAAATCGCGAGCGCATCCGCAACGCCGTCGGGCTATGGCACATCAGGGTAATCGCCGCGGTTTCAATGGCAACGTCACTGCCGCCGCCCATTGCAATGCCGACATCTGCCTGGGCCAGCGCTGGCGCATCGTTCATGCCGTCGCCCACCATTGCCACCTGACGTCCTTCACTTGCCGACGTTTGATCGCTTGGCTTTACCGTCCAGCAGCACCCCGGCTATCACCTGCATCAATCCCGGCTTCTTGGCAATGGCGTTTGGCGGTGAGTCGGTTATCCCCGGTCGACTTCAGCAGACGATTTGCCGCTTTATGCAGGCGTTGCAGCGCCGCCACGCTATCACTACGCAATGGATCGCGTACTGCCGGCGCGGCTACCGCTTTCCCGTCAACCGCCAGCAGCCCAGGCGTTGCCCCTTGCGATGCCTAAGCTGGATCTGGCTTCAATCGCTTTAGTATCGACTTGCTGATCATTTAACAATCCTGATTCGCCAGCAATAACGCATGACCTTCAGCTTCACCGCTCACGCCCAGCCCGCGCAATGTGCGGAAACCGTTGACCTGCGGCAGCTGCATATCACCTGCTTTATCGAGATCGCCCGTGCCAGCGGATGGCTGGAACCTTGCTCCAGTGCCGCCGCCAGACGCAATGCCTCGCTTCATCAACATCCAGCAAACGTTCTCACTCCGACGACCTCCGGCTTCCCTTCGGTCAGCGTCCCGGTTTTATCGAACACGACGGTATCGAGTCTACTGGCGCGTTGCAGCGCGTCGGCGTCCCGCACCAGCACGCCAAACTCAGCCGCCCGCCCGACGCGGAAATGATGAGCATCGGCGTCGCCAGCCCCAGCGCACACGGACAGGCGATCATCGGTACCGTGGTGGCGATCACAGGGTATAAACGATTTGCGGTGCCGGACCAAGGAGTACAGATTGCCGCACTGGCCGGCGCAATCACCACCACCACGGTACGAATCCGGCTGAGATTTTATCCGCCACTGAGCCGATTTACTGGCTTGCTGCTCGGCCTGGCGCCCCGTGCAGTGGTGGCGGCTGGCGTGTTTCGCTCCCAACCGCACTGGCACGAAACAGCACACTGCCGTCCTGTACCGCTGTCCCGGCATGAACCGCTTTTCGCCTTCGCCTTTTTGCTGTCGGATTGGTTCGCCCGTGGTAGCTCCGCTTCATCCGGCCATGCTTCGCCCTGGGTAATATCGCCATCTACCGGCGCAAGGGATCGCCGGTCGTCAGGCGCAGTAACATCCCTGGCTAAAGCTCCGCCAGCGGCACACTTTTGCCGCCTCTGCGGTGACCACTACGCGCGCCGTCGGTGGGGTTAGATCGAGTAATTTCTCCCAGCGCCTTAGAAGAACGCTGACGTGCGCGCGCTTCCAGCATATGGCCGAGATTAATAGGACCGATAATCATCGCACTGGCTTCATCGTAAAGATGCCACGCTTCCATCGGGAACGACTGCGGCCACAGGTTGACGCTCATCGAATAGAGCCACGCCACACCCGTTCCCAGCGCCACCAGCGTATCCATCGTCGCTGCACCGTTCAGCAGGCTTTTCCGTGCACTGCGGTAAAAATGGCCGCCGGCGAAGACCATCACGGCCAGGGTTATCAGGCCGAATAACTAACCGCAAGCTGCGGTTGTCAGCGGTGACCATGATGTTATCGCCGATCATCCCCCGACCATTACCGGGATACCCAGGCCAGTGCAACAATTCGCCTGCCAGCGGAAGCGCTTCATCGTAGCTACGGCGGTTTCTTGCTGGCGTGGGCGTTTAGCGTCATCTTCAATCGCTTCCGAACCGTAGCAGCCCTTTCCACCGCCTGCACTAAATCTTGTGGGGGGCACCTGCCATCACGGCGCAGTACGCTCCGCCAGGTTTACCCGTGCCTGAGTGACGCCCGGTAGCTTTGCAACGGCATTTGTACGCGGTGACACAGCTGGCGCAGCTCATGCGCTGAGCAGCAACTGCTGGCTGTCATCGTCATCGGCGGTCGCTGCCGGAAGCGCCTCGAGACCCTGCCAGTGCTTCCGACGGACGATGACTTCGCCAGCGGTTTAGCCTTTGGGTGGCTTACAGATGCGTCATAACCCGCTGTTTGATGGTTTCGATCAGCTGTTCTGCACTGGCAGTCCCGGTAACGTGCGCTCAGTGATAGCTCCCATCCGCCTGCTCAACATCCGGGCGCTGTTCAGAGCTTCTTTCACGCGTTTAACGCAGTGACCGGAGGACAGGCCGTCCAGGGTCAGGTCGATAGTTTGTGACATAAAACACTCCTTTAAGACAGTTTTGACTGGCTGTGATAAAGGTTAAACCTTCCAGCAAGGGGAAGGTCAAGAAATTAATAAACCAGGCCAGTAAAAGTCCGTAAAGATTTAAAAAATTGGCTCAAATTGCATCAGGATTAGACATTTATCTCTTTGTTTTCCTGTAGTTAAGTTGCGGGTGCTAAGTTAAATCAGGACGCCTGAAAATCGGCACCGGGGTGAGGAATTACCTCCCGCATCTATAAAAGGAGTTAACAAAGATGTTAGATGCAAACAAATTACAGCAGGCAGTGGATTAGGCTTACACCCAATTTCACTCACTTAACGGCGGACAAATGCCGACTACATTCCCTTTCGCGAATGTACCTGGTCAACTGGCAGCAGTGGCTATCGTGACCAGCGATGGCAACATCTATAGTGCGGGTGACAGTGATTACCGCTTTGCGCTGGAATCGATCTCGAAAGTCTGTACGTTAGCCCTCGCGTTAGAAGATGTCGGCCGCAGGCGGTACAGGACAAAATTGGCGCTGACCCGACCGGATTGCCCTTTAACTCAGTTATCGCCTTAAGTTGCATGGTGGCAAACCGCTGTCGCCACTGGTAAATGCTGGCGCTATTGCCACCACCAGCCTGATTAACGCTGAAAACGCCGAACAATGCTGGCAGCGAATTTTACATATCCAACAGCAACTGGCTGGTGAGCAGGTAGCGCTCTCTGACGAAGTCAACCAGTCGGAACAAACAACCAACTTCCATAACCGGGCCATAGCCTGGCTGCTGTACTCCGCCGGATATCTCTATTGTGATGCAATGGAAGCCGTGACGTGTACACCCGTCAGTGCTCGACGCTCATCAATACTGTTGAACTGGCAACGCTTGGCGCGACGCTGGCGGCGGGTGGTGTGAATCCGTTGACGCATGAACGCGTTCTTCAGGCCGACAACGTGCCGTACATTCTGGCCGAAATGATGATGGAAGGGCTGTATGGTCGCTCCGGTGATTGGGCGTATCGCGTCGGTTTACCGGGCAAAAGCGGTGTAGGTGGCGGTATTCTGCGGTCGTCCCTGGCGTTATGGGAATTGCCGCGTTCTCACCACCGCTGGACTCAAGAAGGCAACAGTGTTCGCGGTCAAAAAATGGTGGCATCGGTCGCTGAGCAACTGGCTATAACGTGTTTAAGGGCTGATCATGATGAACACGGAAGGTAATAACGGTAACAAACGCTCTCGTCTATGGAACGTCGTTTCCATCGGCATGGGGCAATGGTGGGGGCGGGGATCTTCGCGCTGCGGGCAGGCTGCATTGCTAATGGAAGCCTCGACCTGGGTCGCCTTTGCTTTTGGCGGTATTGTGGCGATGTTTTCCGGTTATGCCTATGCGCGCCCCGGGGCGAGCTATCCCAGCAATGGCGGCATCATCGATCTTCTTCGTCGCGGATTAGGTAACGGCGTCTTTTTCGCTGGCGCTCTGGTTACTATGACCTGTTGACGCTGGCGGTGAGCATCGCCATGGTCGCCCGTGCTTTTGCGCTTATGCCGTGCAGTTTTTGCATGAAGGCAGCCAGGAGGAGCTCCTTATTTTGCTCTACGCGTTCGGGATCATTGCGGTGATGACGCTTTTCAACTCCTTGGCAACCATGCGGTAGGGCGCTGAAGTGATCCTCGTCGGCATCAAATGATGATTCTGTTATTGCTGATCATTGCAGGTGTCTGGTCGCTGCAACCGGCGCATATTTCCGTCTCTGCGCCCCCCAGCTGCGGTGCGTCTTCTCCTGTATGGGATAACCTTCCTGCCTATGCGGGCTTTGGCATGATGGCGAACGCGGCGGATAAAGTGAGAGATTCGGCAGGTCATTATGCCGCGGGCGTTTCTGGTGGCGATTGGCGTTACCACGTTGCTTTATATCTCGCTGGCACTAGTTTTGCTTAGCGATGTATCGGCATTAGAGTTAGAAAAATATGCCGATACCGCCGTAGCGCAGGCTGCTTCTCCGCTGCTCGGGCATGTGGGTTATGTGATCGTCGTCATCGGCGCTTTACTGGCGACGGCTTCAGCCCATTAACGCGAACCTGTTCGCCGTGTTTTACATCATCGACGACATGGGCAGCGAACGCGAACTGCCGAAGCTAATGAATAAATCCCTGTGGCGGCACAGTACCTGGGGCAACATTATTGTCGTGGTGTTGATTATGCTGATGACGGCGGCGCTAAATTTAGGCTCACTCGCCAGTGTTGCCAGCGCCACCTTTTTTGATTTGCTACCTGGCGGTGTTTGTGGTGGCGATCCGCCTGCGTTATGATATTCACGCCTCGTTGCCGATTCTTATCGTTGGTACGTTGGTGATGTTGTTGGTGATCGTTGGTTTATCTACAGTCTGTGGTCCCGGTAGCCGTGCGTTGATATGGATTATTGGCTCACTCTTACTCAGCCTTATTGTGGCAATGGTCATGAAGCGCAATAAAACCGTATAACATCTCTCTGTGCGAGTACTTCCTGTATTATTGTGGCGGCGGTCATATTCGCACGGCAAAAACGTGCTTGAATATCTGTTTGAAACCCTTTTACAAAGCACAGGAGGCGTTGCGCCAACGATGAACATCAGCGATGTAGCAAAAATTACTGGCCTGACTAGCAAAGCCATTCGCTTCTATGAAGAGAAGGGGCCGGTGACGCCGCTGATGCGCAGCGAAAACGGTTATCGCACCTACACGCAGCAGCATCTCAACGAACTGACCTGACCCCGCGCGGCACGGCAGGTGGGCTTTAACCTGGAAGAGAGCGGCGAGCTGGTGAATCGTTTAATGACCTGCAGGCACAGCGCCCACGTTAAAGGCGCACGCTGGAGAAGGTGGTGGGGATTGAACGAGACATTGAGGAGCTGCAATCGATGCGCGACCAGCTGCTGGCACTGGCGAATGCCTGCCCTGGCGATGACAGCGCCGACTGCCCGATTATCGAAAATCTCTCCGGCTGCCGTCATCATCGGCAGGGTGATTAAGACGAGATGGCTCGGATATGTAGGGTTATC
Organism: Shigella flexneri; assembly: GCA_048288465.1. GTDB lineage: Bacteria > Pseudomonadota > Gammaproteobacteria > Enterobacterales > Enterobacteriaceae > Enterobacter > Enterobacter flexneri_B. The sequence goes on from CP182556.1 coordinate 445,543, forward strand.
CCTTTATCGCAATTACTTTAAGATGCCAACCTGCACCGAGATCTCGCGGCGCTGACAGGCGAGGCACTGTCACTGACGCGCATATTACCGCCCCGTTACCAGCGGAGATTCCAGCACAAAACGTCGGCCAATCAGTCGCTGCCCGCGCTGGTTTTAAACGACTATTGCTGCGCTTTTGTTCGCGCACCCGCCGCGACAACCATTCCACCACAGCCAGGCGGCGAGTAGCGTCAGGATGGCAACATTACCCCTCGCCACCTCCCGACCCAGCGGCACCAGCTACACCACGGCGGCCGGTAATCGACCGCTGCCACGCCGCTCCACAACAGTAACTCATTTCCGCCTAGCATCTGGCCGCCAGTAGCAAACCGCCGAGACTGAGCCAGAAATATGTGGATGAATGGCGATTAACTCCATCATGGCTCAGTCCGTTTGTCGGCGCTGCTCTTCACCAGCTCGGCAATCCTGGGACTCGACCCCATCAGGCCGCTGGCCTCTACGGATCATCATTACTTTGCTGTTACTGGAGGAACCGATTTGCGCAACGTTGGTGCATTCTGCGCTACGAAGTAGTTCACCGCCCAATATCACGGAGGCCATAGCTTCAGACACCATTTGGTGGTCCGGGCTCCGCTTCGGCGCACGTTTACGCGCTTTAGCCTGGTACGCCGACCGACGTTCGCTTTCCGCTTTCAGGATTTGCGACGTTTTTCACCTTCGGCTTTGAGGATTTCCGCCGACGGATCCCTTCCGCTTCAAGAATGTAAGCGCGTTTGGTACGTTCTGCTTTCATCTGCGTGTTCATTGAAGAGATAAGCTCGGCCGGTGGGCGCACGTCGCGAATTTCAATACGGGTGAATTTAATCCCCCACGGGTTGGTGGCTTCATCGACAATACGCAGCAGGCGTGAGTTCATGCTGTTGCGCTGAGAGAGCATTTCGTCAGTTCGATTGAACCCAACACTGTACGGATGTTCGTCATGGTCAGGTTGATCATTGCCAGCTCCAGATCGCTGACTTCATAAGCCGCGCGCGGCGCGTCAATCACCTGAATAAAACAGACTGCGTCGATGGTAACGTTGGCGTTATCTTTCGAGATCACTTCCTGGAAGGGATATCCAGCACTTGCTCCATCATATTGATCTTGCGACCAATGCGATCATAAACGGCACCACCAGACTCAGCCCCGGCTGTAACGTTTTGGTATAGCGACCAAAACGTTCTACCGTCTATTTATAGCCCTGCGGTACGATTTTCATGCCTGCGCCGACAATGACCAGCGCGACAAAAATGAGAATCGGGATAAAGATAAGCATCGGAAAACCTCCGTCGTACTGTCGATAATCAGCAAAATTGCTGCTTGATTAAACAAATTATACCTGATTACTGCAAGAGAGTTCCCCCTTATTCCGCGAAGGATAAACTGTTTTTAGTAAAAATCAGAAAAGGGAACAGCGATGCAGGAAAATAGTCCTTTGCTTCAGCTACAAAACGTAGGATATCTGGCGGGTTATACGAAGATTCTTAATAATATCAATTTTTCGCTGCGTGCTGGCGAATTTAAGTTATTACCGGTCCTTCTGGTTGTGGCAAGTACGCTGCTAAAAATAGTTGCTTCATCGATTAGCCTAACCAGCGGAATGTTACCGTTTGAAGGGAGGATGTCAGCACACTAAAGCCAGAAATCTACCGCCAGCAAGTCTCTTACTGCGCCCAGACACTGACGCTGTTTGGCGATACGGTATACGATAATCTGATCTTTCCCTGGCAGATCCGTAACCAGTAGCCTGACCCGGCCATTTTTTCGACCTCCTCGAACGCTTCGCTTTGCCGGACAGCATTTTGACGAAGGATATCGCCGAGCTATCTGGTGGTGAAAAACAACGCATCTCATTTATTTGTAACCTGCAATTTATGCCGAAGGTTTTATTGCTGGATGAAATAACCAGTGCGCTGGATGAAGTAATAAACATAACGTCAATGAGATGATTCATCGTTATGTGCGCGAGCAAAATATTGCCGTGCTGTGGGTGACACACGATAAAGACGAAATTAATCATGCGGATAAAGTGATTACACTGCAACCGCATGCCGGAGAAATGCAGGAGACGCTATGAACTGCATAATATTACTAACGAATCATTAGCACTGGCATTAATGCTGGTGGTGGTGGCAATCTTAATTAGCCATAAAGAAAACTGGCGCTGGAGAAAGATATTCTGGAGTGTCGGGCGAGCGATAATTCAGCTGATTATTGTCGGCTATGTGCTAAGTATATTTTCAGCGTGGATGATGCCAGCCTGACATTATTGATGGTGTTATTTATCTGCTTTAATGCGGCGTGGAACGCGCAAAAACGCAGTAAATATATTGCTAAAGCTTTTATCTCATCGTTTATTGCCATTACGGTCGGCGGGAATTACCCTGCGGTGCCGATTCTCTCAGGGTCGATTGAATTTATCCCATGCAGGTGATCCCTATCGCCGGGATGATTGCCGGTAACGCCATGGTAGCGGTGGGGTTGTGTTACAACAATTTAGGGCAACGGGTCATTAGCGACAGCAACAGATTCAGGAGAAACTGAGTCTTGGCGCGACGCCGAGCAGGCTTCAGCCATATTGATTCGCGACAGTATTCGCGCGGCTTTAATTCCGACGGTCGATTCAGCAAAAACGGTTGGCTTAGTGAGTTTACCAGGAATGATGTCCGGGCGATATTTGCCGGGATTGATCCGGCTAAGGCGATTAAATATCAGATTATGGTGACCTTCATGCTGCTCTCAACCGCCAGCTTGTCGACCATTATTGCCTGCGATCTAACCTATCGTAAGTTTTATACCGCGCCACCAGTTGGTGGTGACGCAATTGAAGAAGAAATTATGCGATGCCGGATGCGCAGCATCGCATCCGGCGTTGTGGTTCATGTGCCGATCAACGGAATATCAATACAACAATGCATACAGCTGGCGGCGATACTTCGACGCCAGTGCATCACCCGTACCCAGCGCAGCGAGGATCTCCTGGAACGTTTTACGCGTCTGACCGTCTGCGGCGGTGAGGTCTTTACGCAGATGCCGAACAGCAACTCCAGCGCCTCTTCATTGCGCCCAACCTGATGCAGTTGCAGCGCCAGTTGCGTCGCCAGTGCGGCATCTTCTGGATTCTCCGCCACCTGCTGTTGCAACTGTTGAATTTCCGGCGTATCAGCCGCCTGCTTCAGCAGTTCCATTGCGCCACCAGCCCCTGGTAGCGGGTGTCCTGATCCTGCAACGGAATGGTTTTCAGCACCGCTTCCGCATCTTCAGAACGGTTCAGCGCAATCAGCGTTTCTGCCAGCAGCAGGCCCATTTCCCCGTTTTGATCGACAACTGCCAGGCGTCTTTCAGCAATGGCAGGGCATCGGGGAATCGCCTTCCTGCATCAGTTGCATCGCCGCCGCGCTTTCAGCTCTTCTTCGCGCGGCAGCACTTTATCCAGCAGGGCGCGGATCGCCTCTTCCGGTTGCGGCCCCTGGAAGCCATCTACCGGTTGCCCGTTCTGGAACAGAACACGGTCGGAATCGCGCGCAGACCGAACTGGGCGGCAATCATCTGCTCCGCGTCGCAGTCCAGCTTCGCCGAGAATAAATTGCCCGTTGTACTGCGCCGCGAGGCTTTCCAGGATCGGGGTTAACTGCAAACAGTGCTGGCTACGTTCAGACCAAAAATGAACAGCACCGGAGTGGTCATCGACTGTTCAAGAACCTGTTGCAGGTTAGATTCGTTATGTTGACAATATTTTCTACGGACATGGAGTCGCTCTCTGTTGTCGATATTTTCTTTGACATGGGGCTTAAGCGCGCGCTTCAACTCACCCCTGCAATATTTTGTCCATCACGCGCCCCGGCAGCAGGCACTCGAGCACCATTACTGCCCAGGTCACCAGCGTTACCGGATAGCGCATCTTCGGCTTCTCGCTAATAAAAGCATGGCGACTTTGTCGACCACCGCTTCCGGTCCCAACGTAAAGCGGCGGCGATGCCGGGATTTTCGACGGTTTATCACTTTGCGTCTGGTTGACGTCGTCGGTGAAGCGAGTACGAATCGGACCGGGTTGATCAGGCTGACTTTAATTCCGCTGTGGCGCAGCTCCATGCGCAGTGCGTCTGACCACGCCTCCAGCGCATATTACTGGCCGCGTCAGCGCGACGACCGGCGTGGAGATGACCCCATCACCGATGATGTCATCACAATACGCCCTTCACCGTGCGGTAACATCGCGGGTAACAGGCGCATGGTGAGCTGGTGTGCGCCGAAAAAGCTGGCGGAAAACTGCTCCTTCCATCTGCGCACGGCTGATGGTGGAAAGGGGGTCATACAGCCGAATCCGGCATTGTTAAGATCCCATACAGACAATTATCGGTCAGGGCAATGGCTCGTGGGCTGTGCGATCAACACTTTCTGGCGAGTCCAGATCATCGACACGCGGGTCAATTGCAGGTTGTTCATACGCTCAACATCATCCGGTTTCCGCAACCTGCCAGCACATGAAAACCCTGGCGTTTTAATTCGAGCGCGCTTTCAGGCCAATTCCACTGGAACATCCGGGTTAGACCGATTTTTGCATAACGAGCTGGCCAGGATCTCCGTTGCTTTATGAGTCATGATTTATAAGCTGCAAGCTTCGCCATCCAGTCGGCAATAAACGGCTGGGCGTCGCGGTTGGGATGATTACGCGTTGATCCTGCATCCATTGTGGCTTGAGGTAGACCTCTTCCATAAAAAGGGCAGCAGCGGAACATCAAACTCTTGGCGAGTTTGGGGTAAATGGCGCTAAAGGCTTCATTATAACGGCGACCATAGTTGGCAGGCAGACGTATTTGCATTAACAATGGTTCAGCGTTGGCGGCTTTGACGTCCTGCAAAATCTGGCGCAGCGTTTGCTCGGTTTGCTGTCGCTGAAAACCACGCAAACCGTCATTGCCGCCAGTTCACGCAGCACCCGACGCGGCTGATGCTGTTTCAGCAGAGCCGGAAGGCGCGCCAGTCCTTGTTGCGAGGTGTCGCCGCTGATGCTGGCATTAACTACCGACGTTTTACTCTGCCACTTATCATTCAACGGGCAGGCCAGGCCGCGCTCGCAGACAGTCGATACCCGGCGCTCAGGCTATCACCCAGAATCGATGACGTGTCCGCTGCGGCGGACGGAAGGTTAACAGGACCAGGAACAGGAAAGGCAAATGCCAAGCGGAAAACATTGTTGAAGTTCATCATCTTAAGAAGTCCGTCGGTCAGGGGGAGCATGGCTCTCCATCCTCACCGGAGTTGAGCTGGTTGTCAAACGTGGCGAGACCATCGCACTGGTGGGCGAGTCGGGATCGGGTAAGTCAACCTTGCTGGCGCTACCTCGCCGGGCTTGATGACGGTACGGTGGCGAAGTGAGTCTGGTGGGACAAAGTTACATAATAAGGACGAAGAAGCGCGGGCAAAGTTGCGCGCGAGAGCACTGGTGTTGTTTTCCAGTCATTTATGTTAATCCTACCTTAACGCGTTGGAAAACGTCGAGCTTCCGGCTCTGCTGCGCGGTGAGTAGCGCGGAAAGTCGTAACGGGCCAAAGCGTTGCTCCAACAGTTAGGGCTGGGTAAACGTCTGGATCATCTTCCTGTAAGCTTCCGGCGGTGAACAGCAACGAGTGGCGCTGGCACGAGCCTTTAATGGTCGACCTGATGTGCTGTTTGCCGACGAACCCACCGGCAACCTTGACCGCCAGACGGGCGATAAAATTGCCGACCTGCTGTTTTCCCTCAACCGTGAACATGGCACCACGTCGAATGACTGGTGACCGACTGACTCAACCGGCGGGACGCTGCTCACCGCTGCTACGGCTGGTGAACGGCAGTTGCAGGAGGAAGCATGATTGCACGTTGGTTCTGGTGCGAATGGCGTTTGCCTCGCGATCAATCGTCTGGTGGCGCTAAGCCTGGCGGCGGCCTGCGCCTGCGCGGCAGATCAGCGATCGCATGGAGAAGGGCTTAAGCCAGCAAAGCCGTGAGTTTATGGCGGCGATCGGCGTTCCGCGCAGTTCACGCGAAGTGCCGGAAGCGTGGGCCGGAAGGAAGTGCAAAAGCGCGGCCTGAAGTCGGCAAGCAGCCGACTTTCGCCACAATGACCTTTGCAGGCGCACACCGCAGCTGGCGAAACGTCAAAGCGGTGGATGATATCTACCCGATGATGGCGATTTGCAAGTCAATCCCCCTTGGCCGAAACCGCAGGCGGCAGCGTATTGCTGGCCCCACGCCGACGGCACTGCTTAACCTGAAAACGGGCGACCATCGACGTGGGCGATGCCACCTTGCGGATTGCCGGAGAAGTGATCAACAACCGGATTCCGGTTTTATCCTTCCACGGCTCCGCGTCCTATGATGAATTTGGCGGATGTCGATAAAACCGGAGCCGTGCAGCCGGTAGTTGGTTTACCTGCGTTATAAATTCGGCGGCAACGAGAACCAGCTCCGACGGCTATGAGAAATGGTTGTTACCTCAGCTTAAACCCGAACAACGCTGGTACGCTTGGAACAGGACGAAGGCGCGCTGGGGCGATCGATGGAACGCTCGCAACAGTTCCTGCTGCTTTCGGCGCTCGACCTTGCTGCTGGCAGTGGCAGCGGTGGCGGTAGCGATGAATCATTACTGTCGCAGTCGCTACGATCTGGTGGCGATCGGAACGCTGGGGCAGGGCGAGCGCAACTGCGTAAGCTAATTCTCGTCGGTCAGTGGTTCATGGTGCTGACGCTTTCAGCCGTTACCGGTGGGGCCAGAGGTCTGTTGTTCGAAAACGTGTTGATGGCGCTCGCTCAAGCCCGTTGGCCTGCTGCACTACCGCCAGCCAGCCTCTGGCCGTGGCTGTGGGCGCTGGGACCACTACGGTCACTGCCGCCGGCGGGTGACACCACCATATCGCTTGTTGCTGGCAACGAGCCTTTACCGTGTATTACGTAATGATGTGGTAGCGAACGTCTGGCCGCTCGGTTTTATCTGCCGATTGTCAGTGTGGTGGTTGTGTCTGCTGCTCGCCGGATTAATGGGCGGCAGCATGCTGCTTTGGGCGCGGCTGGTGCAGACTGGCTTTGCCTGCGGCGTGCTGGGCTGGACGCCGCCGAACGTACTTCGCCGCATGACGCTGAAATCGCTGCCTCTGCGCCTGGCGGTTAGCCGCCTGTTACGTCAGCCGTGGGCCAAATGTTAAGTCAGCTTTCGGCATTTTCGCTCTCCTCTTTATGCTGCTGGCGCTGTTGCTGGTATTGCGCTTCTACCCCGCTCGACTGCTGGCAGCAGCAGCTACCGCCAGAAAGCCCGAACTACTTTTTAATTAACATCGCCACAGAACAGGTACACCGCTGAAAAGCGTTCCTCGTGCAAGATCACACAGTCCCGGCAATCATTTTATCCGGTAGTGCGCGCGGCGACGGCGATTAACCAGAAGCCGACAGAAGGTAATGAAGATGAGGCGCTTAATCGCGACTAATCTCACCCTGCAAATACGCGGCCCGATCAATAATCCGATCGTCGCCGGAAACTGGCCGCCAAAAGCCGATGAAGTGTCGATGGAAGAGGGGCTGGCGAAACGCTTAAACGTTGCCCTCGGTGATACCGTGACTTTTATGGGCGATACCCAAAAGCTCCGCGCTAAAAGTGACCAGCCTGCGCAAAGTGGACTGGGAAAAGTCTGCTGGCCTAATTTCTATTTTATTTTCCCGGAAGGGGCATTAGACGGGCAACCGCAGAGCCTGGTTACCAGTTTCCGCTGGGAGAATGGCAACGGCATGTTGACGTACTCTCACCCGCCAGTCCCACGATTAGCCTGTTAGATATCGGCGCGATTTTAAACAGGCTCGGTCAGGTGCTGGAACAGGCAAGTCGGCGCCAGGTGATGGTGCTGGTCACCGCACGTTGCTGTTGCTGGCACAGGTGCAGGTGGGGAAACGCCAGCGTCATCAGGAGCTGGCGGCATGGCGCACACTCGGTGCGGGGTAGACTGCTGGCGCACGACATTGTGGTGTGAGTTCGCCACGTCGGCAGTTGTTTCCGGCCTGGTGGCCGCAATTGGTGCGGAAACGGCACGGCAGCGTTGCAGGCGAAAGTGTTTGATTTCCCGTGGGAGCCAGACTGGCGATTGTGGATTGTTCTGCCGTGCAGCGGTGCGCTGCTGCTGTCGCTTTTCGGCGGCTGGCTGGGCGCGAGACTGGTTAAGGGGTAAAGCGCTGTTCAGGCAGTTTGCGGGGTGATGAACAGGTGTTAGATTGCTGATGCGCTACGCTTATCAGGCCTACGAAGAGCGTGCAAGATATTGATTTTGCAAGATTGTGTAGGCCGGATAAAAGGGTTTACGCCGCATTCCGGCATGAACAGTGTGCACTCCGGCAAACACCAAACCAGCTGTCATGTCGGTTCGTCAAGACCGAAGGCGGAACCTTCGGCCTCAGCCTGATGTTTCCTCAGTTATTCAATAACAAACTTACGGATCAGTTCCAGCAGCGCGATTAGCGCCTTAAGAACGATGAGAACTTTATCGAGAAAAGCTTTCATCCGTTGCTCCCTTAAGGGAGAAAAACAATCACAGCTTACCCTTACGTTGCCTGTAACTATGATTTTTCTTCATGTGCTAGATGCGACTGCCTCTTCCAAAATTCAGAGCACCAGAATCAGCACCACCTGTATCCTAACGCGACTCGCAGCACTTTTCCGCACTGCGGTATCCTCTTGAGGCAGTATCACGACGAGCGTCGGGATTGTATCGCCAACATAGCTGTTTGAATATGTAGGCATCCTGAACTACAATTCACTTGCTAGATGAGGACTGGTTCCATTTCTGCCCAAATGACCAGTCTTGGGCCAAAAAAAACCGACTGTCATGTCGGTTTTTTTTATATCTGTATTCTGGTGCAACCATTCTGTTCTCACGACAATCGCCGTTTCAGAATACCGCCCATCACTGCCCTACCCATTCCGCCACTTCCGCCCAACTCACCGCGAAAGACAACTTTTTCCGCTCTTTTCTCAAGCTGATAGCGATACATTGGGTCGTATATTTCTTTAAGCACGGCACCAGCCAGGCCATATGACCGTCTGGTGCTGCCGGTGGTGAGTTGGATTCGTCAGCGCCTATTCAGCTGGGCAGCGAGTTCGTTATAGCCTAACCCCAGCCAGGATGCCTTAATCGCCGAAAGTCCGTGATCAGGCATCGGACATTCCTGCCAGCCCGTTCGTTGCCATAAGCGTGGGTAAATCATGATGCATACGCAAGAAATACTCTTCGTTCAGGTGTTCAAGACGGATTCAAACGGATCCACCACGGCACTGCTGCCTGAGTCATTCGCTCGCGCAGACACTTCCGGCAGGTGATTCGAACCGATCATCCGGCTTTCGTCTTCCAGCACCCACAGGCGCAAATTCTGACGGGCGTCGGTTTTTGCACATTTCGGCAGCCAGCAGGTTTTCAAAAACTCGCCTGGCTAAGTTGTGGTTGTAAACGTGCGACGAATGCGAACCGCGATGATGCGCCAACCCTTCCAGATCAACACCTGTTCGGCTGTTGCTCCTGCACTAACAGCGTTCTACCGCTGCCGGTACAACCGCCAATCAGCACATCGGTTTTGTGCCAGTTCAATAGTCGCCGAACGGCGGTCCTGCGCAGTGCCTTATAACCGCCTTCCACCAGCGGATAATCAATCCCCGCTGCATGCAACCAGCTTTGCACAATATGTGAGCGCCTACCGCCACGGGCGCAGCAGAGAAAGACCTTGCGGATTTTCGCAGGCACGCTGCCCGCCGAGGCGTTCGATGCGCCGCGACGAATTCACCGAACGCAGTTTATGTCCCAGCGCCAGCGCTGCGTCTGAAGCCTTGCTGTTTATAGCAGGTGCCAACGGCGGCGCGTTCATGATTTATTAACGGACATATTGATAGCGGCGGGCATTGCGCCTTGCTCAACTCATAGGGGCGGATATTTACAGATGGGCGTATCAGCAATCAGCAGGGCACCAGAGCCCGTTCCGTGTGTCTCTTGCATAGTTAAAAAGTGAACCTCAAATCAGCTTGCGCGCTATTTTACGCGCCAACGCGCAAGGAAACTTACTTCTTCAACTGCGTGGGTTGCCGTAATCTTCTAATTCCTGCTGATTTCCGGCCTGCGCTGGGTAAACAAGGTCACAATATCTCTACCGCTTTGCCGCTACCAAATTTGCGCCATGCCAGACCAGATGGCGAAGGAGGGGCGCATCTATGGATTACCCGGCTGACCAGTTGTTGATTATCTATTATTGACTGGCAAAGCGATTTTGGCAAAAAACCAATGCCAACGCCCGCCAGATGGCTGGCGATTTTGTGTTTCCATATCGGAACAATAATCTCTTTTTGCCCTGGCAATTGCCAGGCGCACGCGTTTGGTTAAGGTGCGGGCGCCTGTCTTCAGATTCACCGTCGGAAAGCGCCGCACCGGCGCTTCTGTTAGCCGGCTCTTCAACGTTCGCCAGCGGATGATTCCGCCGCCATGACAAAGCGCCATTGCACCGATCCTTAGGGATCAGACTTAAGGTATTTGCGACGCCCCAGTTCCCGTGACGCCGATAGCCAGCGAAAAACCTTCTACAATAGCGAGTCCCAGACGCCCATATAGATTTTGTCGGCAGATGTGCAACTGGGTAAGGGGTTATGTCATCAGCCACGCCAGCAACTGGGCGACGGCCTGGGGTCGCAGAGGAGGGTTGTTGATGACAGGTATTCACCTGGCGTTCCACGCCATCATTCACCTGTTGCAGCTCGCTCGCATTTTTCCAGCCAGCTCAGCCAGTCTCTGGCCCTGGAAAGTAGATGCTCGCCAGCCGCTGTCAACGTCACGCTGCGAGTCGTACGGAACATGCTACTCCGGTATCTCTTCCAGAGTTTATGCGATAACTGATTGTCGCCGTGGTTTTACATAATCGTTCTGCCGCTTTTGAAAACTTCCTGTTTTAGTACCGCAAACGAAGTCGCAGGTGTTCCGGATTCAACATCTACAGATTCCTTTTAAATCTGCAAGTTGCGTGATTTGTATCCTCTGATTTATCAGTATTTTTACATGATAACCCTGTTCAATTTGTGGACTAAATCTAGTTTTGGAAAAATATTCCAACTTTTGTATTGATGTTGTTCTTAGGTTTTAGATTGCCTGTTATTGAACCAGCTACTGGTCGGCGGTGGTTCTAAACGGAATCATGTTAGGACAAAAGATGAAACTTCAGGTATTACCGTTAAGTCAGGAAGCCTTTAGTGCTTATGGCGACGTAATCGAAAACTCAGCAACGGATTTTTTCCGATATGAACAATGGCCTGGTGGAGCGTTACCACGATTCTGGTGCTGGTCCAGAATTCTCGAGCAAGACCGTACGCTATCAGACATGGACCGCGCGCAACCGGCGAATCTGCCGCTGACCATTCAACGAACTCTACGTCTACCGCTGGGCACCAGGCTTCATCTGATGAAGGTGAGGTTTGCTGGTTGTGACGGAGGTGACGACAAACCAGACCTGTCAACGCTGCGGGCGTTTATCACCAACGGTGAACAAAGGTGAATTAACCATCCAAACGTCTCCGGCATTACCCACTTTTGGCCTGCAGCGCGTCACCGATTTTCTGACCATCGATCGCGGCGGCAGGCCCTACTTGTGATGTTGAAAAGTATTCCTGGACAGGACCCTTGTTTTGGCGCGTGACCAGGGCAACCGACTTGCAGACAGAAAAACCAATTGTTCATTGTTTATGCTCACTTGTAGGTCGGAGTTAACGTAGGTATGACGGAAGTTAGACGGCGCGGTAGGCCAGGTACAGGCGGAGCCTGTGGCACAGAAGGGCGCACAGGCGTTAGAGCGGGGAATTGCGATTCTGCAATATTTGGAAAAAAGTGGGGGAAGTTCGTCGGTTAGCGATATTGTCAATCTGGATTTGCCTGCTCTCCACGACCTTTCGCTTGCTGAAGGTTTTACAGGCAGCGGATTTGTCTATCAGGACAGTCAATTAGGCTGGTGGCATATAGGATTTAAGCGTCTTTAGGATCGGTGCGGGTGTATCGATAACCCGGCCACGTCCCTCCCGTCGCCGGCCGTTCACGCGCCGCCTGATGTCAGTCTTCCGGCGAAACGGTCAATGTCGCGTATCCGTAATGGCAACTAAGCGGTATTAATTGGTCAGTTAGAGTGTAAATCGATGGTCAAGGACGGCGCCACTGGGCAACTGCTTGCCACTGCATGCTTCCGGCGGCAAAGCGCTGCTTGATCCGTGGCGGAAGCGCAACCATGAGCATCATTCTGCAAACCGGTTGCAGCAGTTTACGCCAACTACGCTTGTGGACAGTGCCCACCTTGCCCAAGGACCTGGAACAAGAGCGTGTGAACTGGGCTATACTGTAGATAAAGAAGAGCATGTTATAGGTCTGAATTGCATAGCTTCAGCAATTTACGATGATGTCGGTAGGTGTTGTCGCCATCCCCATCTCCGGTCTTCATCAAAGACTGTGACAGAAGATTGTTTTGTCAGTCAGGGGCGAGTGGTCGAGACACCGCCCCGCGCAACAAAATCACACGGTGTTGGGACCGAAAGCATATCCATAATGTCGTCGCATCCCGCTCTGCGGAGCGGGTTTTTTGACAAAAATTGAAAGTTGGAAAAATTTTCCAAATAATAGAGGTAGGAATAAAATGGCAAAAATGATAGTCGTTACGTCCAATGTATGTGCTGGAGAAAGAAGGTATCACCACCGCCTTTGTGTTCCGGGAGCTGCAATCAATCCGTTGACTCAGCGATGTGTAAGCATGCGGTATTTGTCACATTCTGGCGCGTCATGTGGAAGGTGCTTTGCACATGGCGGTAGGTTATGCGCAGACGGCAGGAAATATCGGCGTATGTCTGGGGACTTCCGGTTCTGCGGGCACGGGCAATTATCACCGGCGCCATTCCGCTTCTGCTGATTCCATTCCTATTCTGTGCATTACCGGCGGTGCACCGCGCGCCCGTCTGCATAAAGAAGATTTTAGGCGGTAGAGATCGAAGTAATTGCTAAACCGTCAGCAAAATGGCGGTTACAGTTCGTGAAGCTGCTGGCGCCTCGCGTGCTGCAACAGGCATTTCATCTGATGCGTTGTGGTTTGTCCGGTCCGGTACTGGTGGATTTACCGTTGGACGTTCAGGTTGCGGAAATCGAGTTTATTTGACATGTACGAACCGCTGCCGGTCTACAAACCTGCTGCCAGCCGTATGCAGATCGAAAAAGCTGTAGAAATGTTAATCCAGGCCGAACGTCCGGTGATTGTTGCCGGGGGCGGGGTAATCAATGCTGACGCAGCTGCACTGTTACAACAGTTTGCTGAACTGACCAGCGTTCCGGTGATCCCAACGCTGATGGGCTGGGGCTGTATCCCGGACGATCATGAACTGATGGCCGGGATGGTCGGTCTGCAAACCGCGCATCGTTACGGTAACGCAACGTTGCTGGCGTCCGACATGGTGTTTGGTATCGGTAACCGTTTTGCTAACCGTCATACCGGTTCGGTAGAGAAATACACCGAAGGGCGCAAAATCGTTCATATTGATATTGAGCCGACGCAAATTGGTCGCGTGCTGTGTCCGGATCTCGGCATTGTCTCTGATGCTAAAGCGGCGCTGACACTGCTGGTTGAAGTGGCGCAGGAGATGCAAAAAGCGGGTCGTCTGCCGTGTCGTAAAGAATGGGTCGCCGACTGCCAGCAGCGTAAACGCACTTTGCTGCGCAAAACCCACTTCGACAACGTGCCGGTGAAACCGCAGCGCGTGTATGAAGAGATGAACAAAGCCTTTGGTCGCGATGTTTGTTATGTCACCACTATTGGTCTGTCACAAATCGCTGCGGCACAAATGCTGCATGTCTTTAAAGACCGCCACTGGATCAACTGTGGTCAGGCTGGTCCGTTAGGCTGGACGATTCCGGCGGCGCTGGGGGTTTGTGCCGCTGATCCGAAACGCAATGTGGTGGCGATTTCTGGCGACTTTGACTTCCAGTTCCTGATTGAAGAGTTAGCCGTTGGCGCGCAGTTCAACATTCCGTACATCCATGTGCTGGTGAATAACGCCTATCTCGGCCTGATTCGTCAGTCACAACGCGCTTTTGACATGGACTACTGCGTGCAACTCGCTTTCGAGAATATCAACTCCAGTGAAGTGAATGGCTACGGTGTTGACCACGTAAAAGTAGCGGAAGGTTTAGGTTGTAAAGCTATTCGGGTCTTCAAACCGGAAGATATTGCGCCAGCCTTTGAACAGGCGAAAGCCTTAATGGCGCAATATCGGGTACCGGTAGTCGTGGAAGTTATTCTCGAGCGTGTGACCAATATTTCGATGGGCAGCGAACTGGATAACGTCATGGAATTTGAAGATATCGCCGATAACGTAGCGGATGCACCGACTGAAACCTGCTTCATGCACTATGAATAAGGGAGATAAATGATGTTACGTTTCTCTGCTAATTTATCGATGTTATTTGGTGAATATGATTTTCTCGCCCGTTTTGAGAAAGCTGCGCAGTGTGGTTTTCGCGGCGTTGAATTTATGTTTCCTTATGACTACGACATTGAAGAATTAAAACAGGTACTGGCGAGTAATAAACTCGAACATACGCTGCACAATTTACCGGCAGGTGACTGGGCGGCGGGCGAGCGCGGTATTGCCTGTATTCCTGGCCGTGAAGAAGAGTTTCGGGATGGCGTAGCAGCAGCGATTCGTTGGTAATGACTCCAACTTACTGATAGTGTTTTATGTTCAGATAATGCCCGATGACCTTGTCATGCAGCTCCACCGATTTTGAGAACGACAGTGACTTCCGTCCCAGCCTTGCCAGATGTTGTCTCAGATTCAGATTATGTCGCTCAATGTGCTGAGTGTAACGCTTGCTGATAACGTGCAGCTTTCCCTTCAGGCGTGATTCATACAGCGGCCAGCCATCCGTCATCCATACCACGACCTCAAAGGCCGACAGCAGGCTCAGAAGACGCTCCAGTGTGGCCAGAGTGCGTTCACCGAAGACGTGCGCCACAACCGTCCTCCGTATCCTGTCATACGCGTAAAACAGCCAGCGCTGACGTGATTTAGCACCGACGTAGCCCCAATGTTCGTCCATTTCAGCGCAGACAATCACATCACTGCCCGGTTGTATGCGCGAGGTTACCGACTGCGGCCTGAGTTTTTTAAGTGACGTAAAACCGTGTTGAGGCCAACGTCCATAATGCGTGCACTGGCGCGACATCCGACGCCATTCATGGCCATATCAATGATTTTCTGGTGCGTACCGGGCTGAGAGGCGATGTAAGTGAACTGTAGTTGCCATGTTTTACGGCAATGAGAGCAGAGATAGCGCTGATGTCCGGCAGTGCTTTTGCCGTTACGCACCACGCCTTCAGTAGCGGAGCAGGAAGGACATCTGATGGAAATGGAAGCCACGCAAGCACCTTAAAATCACCATCAGACACTAAATCAGTAAGTTGGCAGCATTACCGAGGTTATAAACCCCCTGACCGGAAAGAATATAGGCACCATGTTCCTGAACGTGTGTTTCGATATAACCGTGGCTGGCACCTGGTGCAAAAGAGAGGATATGCATGTTCATATCAAAACCTAACTCTTTGGGCAGAAAATCCAGCAGGATCACATCATCCATACCTTCATAGTGAATGCGTTCCAGTTCGCTGGCATTGCCAGAAAACAGCCACGGTGCATGGCCTTCTACCGGAACATAGCGGCGCTTATATAAAAAGATTTGGCTGTCTTCGGCCTGGGCGTTAACAAACGTCATTAAGGAGCCTGGTGGGCAATAAAGATAGCCACCTTCGCTTAAGGCAAATGTTTTGCCTTCGGCTTTGGCAGTGATATTTCCAGAGATCACATACAGGAACGTTTCAATGCCTTCGCCACCGAAGCCCTGTTGGTTGCCACCGTTTTGATGCAGTGTGACCAGATAATCAACAAAAGAGGCACCCAGCTTTGGCGTGGAGAGGATTGTCGCGTCACAATTTTCAAAGTCCGGAATAATATTTTTTATCAGACCATCCGGGGTTAACAGTGCGAAATTACCGTGTTTAACAATCGCACGGTTAGCCAGTAAATCTTCGCGGTAACCGGTGACGTTATTTAAATATCCCATTTATGACTCCTTATTCCTGCCAGGCAAGTTGATAAAGCATGAGTGCCAACGTTTTGACCCCTTCGGCAAGGTCAGTAATATTGGTGCGTTCCGCCGGGTTATGGCTGATCCCGTTGATGCTGGGGATAAAAATCATGCAGGTTGGTACGCGAGGCGCGAAAATTTGCGCGTCGTGCCCGGCACCACTGTGCATCACCCGGTAATTCAGTTTTTCTCTTTCACACAATTCTGTCAGGGTGGCGACCAGCTCCTTATTCATCGGCACGGGTTCTTCGTCCATCCATAAATCGATATCAATACCAATGTCCATTTCATCGCAAATCGCCCGCATGTCGTTTTCTAACTGTTGGGTGAAATCGCGCAGCACGGCAGCGTCGGTATGACGACAATCAATGGTGAACGTGGTTTTACCCGGCACCACATTTACCGTATTCGGGCGCGGCTCTACTTTGCCAAAGGTCAGAACCAGCGGATCGCCCATCTTTTTCGCTTTTTCGATCGACTGATGGCAAATGCGACTGAAAGCGTAAACCGTATCACGACGATAACCCATCGGCGTGGTGCCTGCATGGTTTGATTCGCCGTTCAGCGTCACCGTATAGCGACGCTGCCCGACAATTGCATTCACCACGCCAATTGATTGCCCATTACTTTCCAGCACACAGCCCTGTTCAATATGCAGTTCAACAAAGGCTTTTATAGCCTGACGCGGAGTTAGTGGGGCGTTCGGCAGAGTAAATCCGCAAGCCTTCATCGCATCGGCAAAACTATTTCCTTTGGCATCACAGATATTCCGCACGTCGTCAGGATTCGCCAGCCCAAAGATATTTTTACTGCCCCAGAAGACATACGGGAAGCGGCTGCCTTCTTCTTCTGCCATCGCCACCACTTCGACCGTACGTAACGGTGCGCCGTATTGCGTTTTCAACCAGTCAATTGCCAGCCACGCCGCCAGCGCGCCGAATTGCCCGTCGAGGTTACCGCCGTTAACCACGGTATCGATATGCGAACCGCTCAGAACCACTTCCTGTGGATATTCGGTGCCACTCAGGCGACCGTATAAATTCCCCACTTCATCGAAACGTGTTTCCAGCCCACTTGCTGCCATTCTTTTTTTAAATTGCTGCTGGGTTTCCAGCCATTCCGGCGAATAAAGTAAACGGGTCATCCCACCCGTTGGGTCAGCGCCAAAAGAGGAAAGCCAGGGCAGCGTTTCTTCTATAGCTTGACGGGAATGTGTAATTTCGCCGTGCGCAATTCGATGCGTTATGCGGTGGATTATGCGGCAATAAACAAGCAGGCAGGGTTGTCAGCTCAAGGGATTCGCCTCGGCATTTCACGGTTAAACAGCCACAGCGTTATTGTTTGCTGCGTATTACGCCGCCTGCGCGTCCTTCAACCACTTGCAGCTGCATGGATGCGACGCGCAGAGGAACCGGGCTTTTCGGGCCACTGGCGTTGGCGGCAAGCGATCCGCTGCCTGCTGGTTACGCGAGTTTCGTCACTGTTTTCAGGCCGCGCTCAATGGCGTTGACCGACTGGCGGCACTGGCTGGGTGAAGGCCCCGGATTAACGCCGAGTCATGATGAGCACGCTAACGAGGAATGCTGCTGGCGGCCTGGTCTTGTGGCTTTTGAGATGCGCGCTCCGGTCGCCAGTTTTTTGCCTGTTCCGACAATCTGCCGACTCGTTACCACAGCGGTGAGCGTCGGTTGTTCCGTTATGCCGCGCAAGGATATTTCGCCTCGCCACTCCTGCACTTTGTTCATGCTTTCGATTGCCCGAAACGTACCGCTGTTGCGATTGATTCGCTGCTGGCGCTGGGGCATACATCAGGGCAAGTACACTGCTCGGTTTATCGCTTGGTCAACAATTATTACAAGGAAAACCATGAACACCTGGTTGTAGCTCGGGGGCAACGCCTTACTCCAGCGCGGTGAGGCGCTGACGGCCCAGAATCAATAT
Organism: Shigella flexneri; assembly: GCA_048288465.1. GTDB lineage: Bacteria > Pseudomonadota > Gammaproteobacteria > Enterobacterales > Enterobacteriaceae > Enterobacter > Enterobacter flexneri_B. The sequence continues at coordinate 463,686 of CP182556.1, forward strand.
CGCAATATCGCCAGTGCTGTACCCGCGCTGGCGCGCCTGGCCGTTCTTATCGGCTGGCAATTGTTGGGCAACAGGCCGCGGGTGGGGGCTGCTGGCATTGCGGAGAATCTTGGCGTAGAAAGGGTAGAACCGTATCCGCTGGATGTGCTGGTGGCAGAAACTCGGGGATCGCTGGCTATATGCTGGCGCAGAGTTTGAGCGCACAGCCGCAGATGCCGCCCGTGACGACGGTGCTGACGCGCATTGAGGTTTCACCTGATGATCCGGCGTTTTACAGCCAGAGAAATTTCTTGGTCCAGGTTTATCGAGCCAGAAGAACAAGAGGCACTGGAAGCGGCTTACCGCTGGCAGATGAAACGTGATGGTAAATATTTGCGCCGGGTGGTGGCGTCTTCCGCAACCGCGTAAAATTCTCGACGGCGAAGCCATCGAGTTGTTGCTCGAAGAGGGGCATGTGGTGATTTGCAGTGGCGGCGGCGGTGTGCTTTTGACGGAGGATGGGGCAGGGATGAAGCAGTGATTGATAAAGATCTCGCTGCTGCGTTGCTGGCTCAAGCGGATTAATGCCGATGGGGCTGGTGATCCTCACTGATGCTGATGCGGTATATGAAAACTGGGGAACGCCGCAGCAACGTGCCATTCGCCATGCCACACCGGATGAGTTAGCGCCATTTGCCAAAGCCGATCGTTCGATGGGCCGAAGGTAACGGCGGTGAGTGGCTATGTCAGAAGCCGTGGCAAACCTACGTGGATTCAGGGCGTTATCGCGGATTGAAGAGACGCTGGCGGGCGAAGCGGGACCTGTACTTCGCTGTCGTGGTGGAGCATTCGGCAATCGGTGCACCATGCCTGATGCGACGCTTGACGCGTCTTATCAGGCCTACAACCGGTGCCGCATCCGGCAGGAATGCGTGCACAATGCCTGATGCGATGCTTGACGCGTCTTCTCGGCCTACAATGGGTAACCGGATGGGTCGCCAGATAAGGCGTTTACGCCGCATCCGGCAGAGGATCAAAGCACCAGCTTAACCGAACTTACTCTGCGCCCAAATCACGCCGCTCGCATATTCCGGCGGCAGCAGCAGATAAGGCTTCCAGCATCGCAGTCAGGACAGGCGATGTGTCGCTGTCGGTCGAGAATTCAGATGCCCCACTTTACGCCCCCGGACGACTTCTTTCTCGTACCAGTGCAGATGCACCAGCGGCAATTTTCGACCAGTCATAATTCACATCGCTACCAATCAGATCGTCTAGTCACCGACGGACTATTCACTACTACGTTGCGGTAACGGCAGATCGGTAATCACCCACAGATGCAGCTCAAACTGGCTGATGCTGGCACCGTTTTGTGTCCAGTGACCGCTGTTATCCGCACGCGGAGCCCTTCGTTGATCGGCCAAGCCTGCGGGGTGACAAAACACTAGTCGCCATCACGCCCACGTCGCCAGCTCCTGCATAATCGCCGACAGCATCTCTTCGGCTTGCGCCTGCTGCTGTGCGTTGGCCTGCAAAAGCGACGCTCGTGCGCAAATCCCGTCCTGATGCAGGTTAGTTGGTCAGCGGATAAACACGGTGCTGCCATCAAAGCCGGCGCGCGCCAACCAGCGACACTTCAGCGGAGAAGATTAATACCCTGCTCGACAATACATTTGGCCGTAACACTAGCCGGGTGACTGTTCGGTTTCATTTTGCGCGTAAACGCCATTGACCACGACCGTCATAGCCACCAGTGCGACGCTTAACAATCGCCAGTTCACCTAAAACGGAACAAACACCGCAGGCCACTCGCTGCAATCGGCAAGTAACTGCCACGGCGCGGTCAGCAGGTGGAGCTTATCGAAAAGCTGCTTCTGGTCAGACGGTCAGCAATAATCGGGAACACTCGCGGTTCACAAAGGCCGGATGGCGCGCCAGCTCGCGGGTTAATGCGGTTTCCGGCCAGCGTTCTATCTCAGCGGTAATCACACTTTGTTGAAAAGGCACCACCACCGGTTCAGCATTTCCAGCCCGACTGGCCAGACAGCAATGCCTAACAGCCTGCCTGACGCAGCATACCGGCCTAACTGCCCGTTACCGAGGACGCAAACCTGTTTCATGCCGCACCTTCGCAGGTCCGGGTTTTCCAGCACTTCGTCGGTCTGGGCTTTCCACCGTCGTTCAGACGCTGGTGCAGTTCTTTATCATGAGTCGCGAGACCTGTGCTGCCAGTAATTCACGTTTGCCGCGCGGCTTTACCGATCGCCAGCGTACCACCGGAATGCCGCGCGCGGCATTTGTACGATGGAGTAGAGGCTATCGACACCGCTCAGTGCGGCGCTCTGTACTGGCACGCCCAGCACCGGCACCAGCGTTTTGGCGGCAATCATGCCTGGCAGATGCGCTGCGCCGCCTGCGCCCGCAATAATCACCTGATAACCGTTCTCTTCGGCGCTTTCGGCGAAGCTGAACAGTTTATCGGGGGTGCGGTGAGGCAGAAACCACTTCAACGTGATCAGGACATTCAGGATTTCGAAGATTTCGGCGGCGAACTGCATGGTAGCCCAGTCGCTTTTCGACGCATCACGATGGCGACGCGCGCCGATTATTGCGGGAAGACATGCGTCTTAAAACTCCTGTGGTGCACAACTCTCGCTTTCGAGGACGGAATAGCACGGAAAGAGACCAAGGAAAACGGTTGCGTGGCTGTGGAATCGAGCAAAGTTGCGGGTTTTTTAAAACGGAAAATGAATCGCTCAACATTGATCCGCCGTGACTTTCACCATCGAACCTTCTGTATGCCAGGCACCGAGTACCACGCGAAAAGCAGGTCTCGTTGGCGATAAGTTCATGTACCGCCGGGCGATGGGGTATGCCCGTGGATCGCCATTGCACCTGATGTTTTTTCCCATCGCACTGACTACCGCGTGTTGGTTAGGGTAGCGTAATCGCCAGCGATTTACTGCTGTTGGCTTCTTTACTGTTCGCTCGCATTCGCGCGGCAATGCGTTTGCGCACGAACAACGGCAGGGCGAGGAATAGCGTTTGCAGGCAGGGTTTGTGGACTTTGGCGCGAAAAGCCTGATAACCCGCGTCATCGGTGCACAGCGTGTTAGCCATGCATAATCAGCACCCGACGACCATAAAGTTCGAGCACCTTTTCTTCCGGCAATAACGTCATGCCGCTTTCACGCGCAAAGCGTTTGCCGAGCAGAAAATCACGGTTGCCATGAATGAAATAACAGGGAACGCCGGAATCGGACACGGCTTTTGATCGCTGCCGCCATCTGGCGATGGGGTGGGTTGGGATCGTCGTCGCCGATCCACGCTTCCAAACAAAATCGCCAAGAATATACAGCGCGTCGGCCTTGCGGGCTTCTCCGCTAAAAAACGCAGAAAGCCGGCGGTGATCGCCGGTTCTTCCACGCAGAGATGAAGATCTCCAATAAAGAGATTGTCGCCACGATTACTCGCTAACGGTCACGCTTTCAATGATAACGTCTTACTTTGGCGCATCCTGGTGCATACCGCTACGACCAGTTGCAACACCTTTGATTTTGTCTACCACGTCCATGCCGTCAACCGCTTCAGCAAACCGCAGTAGCCCCAACCTTGCAGCTTTCGCCAGAGAAGTTCAGGAAGATCGTTATCAACCACGTTGATGAAGAACTGTGCAGTTGCAGAGTGCGGAGCCTGAGTACGTGCCATTGCCGACGTACCACGGGTATTTTTAGGCCGTTGTTGGCTTCGTTTTTAATCGGTTCTTTGGTGGCTTTCTGTTTCATGCCCAGTTTTCAAAAACCGCCCTGAAGTGGTCCCAAAGCCATTAATAACACGGTGGAAAGTGGTCTTGTTATCAAAACCTTCGCGGCAGTAGTCCAGGAACACTTTAACTGTCTGGTGCTTTGTGGTCAAAGTTTTGATGACAATATCGCCGTGATTGGTGTGGAAAGTAACCATTTTTGCATCCTGTTCCGTTTGATTGGTGCTTCAACCCAGTTCGGGTCATGTATAGGGTGGTGTTATGGCTAAACCGCGCGATCGGATCATAGCGCAATGTATGCTGATTCGCGCGGGAAATATGGGTATTATACGCAACTCAATTACCCACACATGTCTAAACGGAATCTTCGATGCTAAAAATCTTCAATACTCTGACACGCCAAAAAGAGGAATTTAAGCCTATTCACGCCGGGGAAGTCGGCATGTACGTGTGTGGAATCACCGTTTACGATCTCTGTCATATCGGTCACGGGCGTACCTTTGTTGCTTTTGACGTGGTTGCGCGCTATCTGCGTTTCCTCGGCTATAAACTGAAGTATGTGCGCAACATTACCGATATCGACGACAAAATCATCAAACGCGCCAATGAAAATGGCGAAAGCTTTGTGGCGCTGGTGGATCGCATGATCGCCGAAATGCACAAAGATTTTGATGCTTTGAACATTCTGCGCCCGGATATGGAGCCGCGCGCGACGCACCATATCGCAGAAATTATTGAACTCACTGAACAACTGATCGCCAAAGGTCACGCTTATGTGGCGGACAACGGCGACGTGATGTTCGACGTCCCGACCGATCCAACTTATGGCGTGCTGTCGCGTCAGGATCTCGACCAGCTGCAGGCTGGCGCGCGCGTTGACGTGGTTGATGACAAACGCAACCGGATGGACTTCGTTCTGTGGAAGATGTCGAAAGAGGGCGAACCGAGCTGGCCGTCTCCGTGGGGCGCGGGTCGTCCTGGCTGGCACATTGAATGTTCGGCCATGAACTGCAAGCAGCTGGGTAACCACTTTGATATCCACGGCGGCGGTTCAGACCTGATGTTCCCGCACCACGAGAACGAAATCGCGCAGTCCACCTGTGCCCATGATGGTCAGTATGTGAACTACTGGATGCACTCCGGAATGGTGATGGTTGACCGCGAGAAGATGTCCAAATCGCTGGGTAACTTCTTTACCGTGCGCGATGTGCTGAAATACTACGACGCGGAAACCGTGCGTTACTTCCTGATGTCGGGCCACTATCGCAGCCAGCTGAACTACAGCGAAGAGAACCTGAAGCAGGCGCGTGCGGCGCTGGAGCGCCTCTACACTGCGCTGCGCGGCACAGATAAAACCGTTGCGCCTGCCGGTGGCGAAGCGTTTGAAGCGCGCTTTATTGAAGCGATGGACGACGATTTCAACACCCCGGAAGCCTATTCCGTGCTGTTTGATATGGCGCGTGAAGTGAACCGTCTGAAAGCAGAAGATATGGCAGCGGCGAATGCAATGGCATCTCACCTGCGTAAACTTTCCGCTGTATTGGGCCTGCTGGAGCAAGAACCGGAAGCGTTCCTGCAAAGCGGCGCGCAGGCAGACGACAGCGAAGTGGCTGAGATTGAAGCGTTAATTCAACAGCGTCTGGATGCCCGTAAAGCGAAAGACTGGGCGGCGGCAGATGCGGCACGTGACCGTCTTAACGAGATGGGGATCGTGCTGGAAGATGGCCCGCAAGGGACCACCTGGCGTCGTAAGTAATTGCGCAATTGCCGGATGCGAGTTTTCGCATCCGGTTATCGTCTGCGCCACCACAACATTCCCATCAGTAGCATCCCCGGCAACCACACCCACATCAATTCGGAAATAATCACCTGATGCCCGTACGCTGTGGTGTAACGAGACAATGCAAACGGCGCGACTTTAATCACCTGCCAGGGAGCGAAAAAGCGTTCATCTGACCACGGCCACAGCCAGCCAACGCCCTTACCGCCAGTGGTTACCGAATCCAGTAAGCTGTGCGATAGCAACGAGACGGTTAAAAACAGCCAGCAGCGAATCAGCCCAGCCCTGAACCATCGACGTCCAATCAGCACACATAAGAGCGGGACAACAAACGCAAACACCAGCGAATGGGTAAAACCGCGATGACCAAAAACATTGCCGTAAGCAACGCCAAATTTAAACGACAATACGTCGGCATCGGGCAGCATCGCCAGGATGATTCCGGCAAATAACAGACCTTTCGAACCCAACCCTAAACCAATGCAAAGGGGAACGGCGGCGTGCGTAATAACGGTTGGCATGATGGTCGCTTCGGCAAAATGTCGATGCTATCAGCATGGATGAACGGGGCGTAGAGGGCAAAAGTCTGAAAAGAGAACCGGCCTGTTGATACAGGCGCGGGAAGGGATCAGGCGACAACCTCTACGCTGTGACCTGCAAAACTCGCCTGTCTGCGACCGGCGACGGGTGCAGCGTTTCACGTTACAACCGCACCGTCGACTTCACCTGGCCTTCGGCAATCGCGATTTCCGCCTGCGCGCCGCTTTACGCTCCAGCCTTCCCAGTTTGAGCAAGTCGCACAGCTCAACGTGCAGATGTTTACCTAAAGAAAATGTTCGCCATGTTACTCACCATGTGGATCATGATATTCAACGCACGCCTGTCACGTGTTTTCAATCAGCATCACAACCGTCATCGGGCCAACGCCGCCGGGAACAGGCGTAATGTATGAGGCGCGTTTAGCCGCGTCTTCAAACACGACGTCGCCCACAACTTTGCCATTTTCCAGACGGTTGATGCCGACATCAATCACAATTGCGCCTTCTTTGATCCAGTCACCGGGAATAAAGCCTGGCTTGCCAACGGCAACGATCAACAGATCGGCATTTTCTACGTGATGACGCAGATTTTTAGTGAAGCGGTGAGTCACGGTGGTGGTGCAACCTGCGAGCAACAGTTCCATGCTCATTGGGCGACCGACGATATTCGATGCGCCAATCACCACGGCGTTGAGGCCGAAGGTATCAATGTTGTAACGCTCAAGCAGCGTGACGATACCGCGCGGGGTGCAGGGACGCAGACGCGGCGCGCGCTGGCACAGACGACCGACGTTGTAAGGATGGAAACCGTCCACGTCTTTGTCCGGATGAATACGTTCCAGCACTTTGACGTTATCAATACCCGCCGGTAACGGCAGTTGAACCAGAATGCCATCGATGGTGTTGTCGGCATTCAGCGCATCGATAAGCTCCAGCAGCTCCGCTTCGCTGGTGGTTTCCGGGAGGTCATAAGAGCGGGAGACGAACCCGACTTCTTCACAAGCCTTGCGTTTGCTTGCGACATAAATTTGCGATGCAGGGTTACTACCCACCAGCACAACGGCCAGTCCTGGTGCCCGCAGTCCGGCTGCAATACGAGCCTGAACTTTTTGAGCAACTTCAGAGCGCACCTGCTGCGCAATCGTTTTACCGTCAATAATCTTTGCTGCCATCAGAGAGAGGATTCCATCTGTTACGTAGGTCGAAGGGGATGCGTCTATTTTGTCAGAAGCGGGGCGCGCTGTCAGGTTTCGTTTCAGATTTATCGCGTGAAGCGACCTCTTGCGAAGGTTAGGCGCACCGTCGCTGAGGTCGCTGAGATTGAAAGCTTCATTTTTCGTACATGATGGCGTTGTAAATCTGGAACTGATTTATTTCCTTGTTTAAGGATTAAGATAATTTAAGAAATACCTGACAATATAAAAAGAATTTTCAGCCTGGTAATTTACCGCTTCAGGTCTATATTTGTGGTGAATATATTTTGCGCGGAAGTATTCATCTAACGGGGCTCTCTATTTTTTAGAATAGAGTGCATATTTTCAATTAAGACATTCTTAGAGGATAAAAAGGAATTTTACTACTATCAGTGTCTTAAATAAAGTAATCGGTTATATACGGATGTGGAGTCGATAAATGAGATTGAAGGAATATATATGAAATTAAGATTTATTTCGTCTGCGCTGGCTGCCGCACTATTCGCCGCTACGGGTAGTTATGCTGCCGTTGTAGATGGCGGTACAATTCACTTTGAAGGCGAACTGGTGAATGCTGCCTGTTCAGTGAATACTGACTCGGCAGACCAGGTTGTCACACTCGGTCAATATCGTACCGATATTTTCAATGCTGTTGGTAATACCTCTGCATTAATTCCATTCACCATTCAGTTGAACGACTGCGATCCTGTTGTTGCCGCTAATGCTGCCGTTGCATTTTCTGGTCAGGCTGATGCAATCAATGATAATTTATTGGCCATTGTATCCAGTACAAATACAACAACAGCAACGGGTGTCGGTATTGAAATACTTGATAATACATCCGCAATTCTCAAACCTGATGGGAATAGCTTCTCAACCAACCAGAACTTGATCCCCGGGACCAACGTTCTTCATTTTTCTGCACGTTATAAAGGCACCGGTACAAGTGCATCAGCAGGGCAAGCAAATGCTGACGCGACTTTTATTATGAGATACGAATAATCAAAACCACGTTGTTTTGAATTATATATCACGTCTTATAACAAAGTAATGTACCGGTTGTCTGAAGCGGTATGGTGGCAATGTAAATCGAAACCACGTTCACTTTGTATCATGCCGCTTTATTAAATGAAAAGGGAATGATGTGTTGTAAGAAGCCAAAGCAATCATTTCTTTATACTCCTTATTTTTGCCGTCAGGAATACACAAGGCGTATTAACTATGATGACTAAAATAAAGTTATTGATGCTCATGATATTTTATTTAATCATTTCGGCCAGCGCCCATGCTGCCGGAGGGATCGCATTAGGTGCCACGCGTATTATTTATCCCGCTGATGCTAAACAGACTGCGGTATGGATTAAAAATAGCCATACCAATGAGCTCTTTCTGGTCAATTCGTGGATTGAAAACAGCAGCGGTGTAAAAGAAAAGTCATTCATCATTACACCGCCACTATTTGTTAGTGAACCCAAAAGCGAAAATACTTTGCGTATTATTTACACCGGTCCACCGCTGGCGGCAGATCGTGAGTCTCTGTTCTGGATGAATGTTAAGACGATCCCTTCGGTAGATAAAAATGCATTGAACGGCAGGAATGTTTTGCAACTGGCGATTTTATCGCGCATGAAATTATTTCTCCGTCCAATTCAATTACAAGAATTACCCGCAGAAGCGCCGGACACACTCAAGTTTTCGCGATCCGGTAACTATATCAATGTTCATAATCCATCACCTTTTTATGTCACCCTCGTTAACCTGCAAGTGGGCAGCCAAAAGTTGGGGAATGCTATGGCGGCACCCAGAGTTAGTTCACAAATTCCCTTACCCTCAGGAGTGCAGGGAAAGCTGAAATTTCAGACCGTTAATGATTATGGTTCAGTAACCCCGGTCAGAGAAGTGAACTTAAACTAACCGAATCATCTGACAATATCAGAGCTAATTATGAAAATACCCACTACTACGGATATTCCGCAGAGGTATACCTGGTGTCTGGCCGGAATTTGTTATTCATCTCTTGCCATTTTACCCTCCTTTTTAAGCTATGCGGAAAGTTATTTCAACCCGGCATTTTTATTAGAGAATGGCACATCCGTTGCTGATTTATCGCGCTTTGAGAGAGGTAATCATCAACCTGCGGGCGTGTATCGGGTGGATCTCTGGCGTAATGATGAGTTCATTGGTTCACAGGATATCGTATTTGAATCGACAACAGAAAATACAGGTGATAAATCAGGTGGGTTAATGCCCTGTTTTAACCAGGTACTCCTTGAACGAATTGGCCTTAATAGCAGTGCATTTCCCGAGTTAGCCCAGCAGCAAAACAATAAATGCATCAATTTACTGAAAGCTGTACCTGATGCCACAATTAACTTTGATTTTGCAGCGATGCGCCTGAACATCACTATTCCTCAGATAGCGTTGTTGAGTAGCGCTCACGGGTAATGACTCCAACTTACTGATAGTGTTTTATGTTCAGATAATGCCCGATGACCTTGTCATGCAGCTCCACCGATTTTGAGAACGACAGTGACTTCCGTACCAGCCTTGCCAGATGTTGTCTCAGATTCAGATTATGTCGCTCAATGCGCTGAGTGTAACGCTTGCTGATAACGTGCAGCTTTCCCTTCAGGCGTGATTCATACAGCGGCCAGCCATCCGTCATCCATACCACGACCTCAAAGGCCGACAGCAGGCTCAGAAGACGCTCCAGTGTGGCCAGAGTGCGTTCACCGAAGACGTGCGCCACAACCGTCCTCCGTATCCTGTCATACGCGTAAAACAGCCAGCGCTGACGTGATTTAGCACCGACGTAGCCCCAATGTTCGTCCATTTCAGCGCAGACAATCACATCACTGCCCGGTTGTATGCGCGAGGTTACCGACTGCGGCCTGAGTTTTTTAAGTGACGTAAAACCGTGTTGAGGCCAACGCCCATAATGCGTGCACTGGCGCGACATCCGACGCCATTCATGGCCATATCAATGATTTTCTGGTGCGTACCGGGCTGAGAGGCGGTGTAAGTGAACTGTAGTTGCCATGTTTTACGGCAATGAGAGCAGAGATAGCGCTGATGTCCGGCAGTGCTTTTGCCGTTACGCACCACGCCTTCAGTAGCGGAGCAGGAAGGACATCTGATGGAAATGGAAGCCACGCAAGCACCTTAAAATCACCATCATACACTAAATCAGTAAGTTGGCAGCATTACCCTTTTCAGGAAGGTAAAACCGTCTGTTCCGGGCAAGTCTATATCCATAATGATTAAATCAACAGGACGGGTTCGGAGATAATCGATGGTTATGCGGTAATCATCCGTTTTCAGGACAATCTGCAATTCACTGTTTTTTTGCAACAGAACTTCAATAGACATTCTGATGATAGGATGAGTATCCATAATGATCACCGACGTTGGTTTCATAGTTACCAGTCTCATAGGAGCGGACAATTTTCCGTTAGGGCGGTAAATTGTACTTTGATACATGAAAATACGGGTTTTCTTGATTCAGACGCGCAGCGGTGTGCGTTTGTTTGCCGCTATAGCGAAATAAATCAGAAAATCAGACGCGGTCGTTCACTTGTTCAGCAACCAGATCAAAAGCCATTGACTCAGCAAGGGTTGACCGTATAATTCACGCGATTACACCGCATTGCGGTATCAACGCGCCCTTAGCTCAGTTGGATAGAGCAACGACCTTCTAAGTCGTGGGCCGCAGGTTCGAATCCTGCAGGGCGCGCCATTTCTTCTTCATTTATGCCCGTCTTATCCGTTTCCGCTTTGCCCTTCACCACATCACTTTTTGTCGCTGTTTGGCGAGATAATTCAACGGTGTCAGGCTGTAAAACGCCTTAAAAACAGAGATAAAGTACGACGTGCTGCTATAGCCACATAATTGCGCCACCTGAGTGATATTTTTGTTATCCATCAATAACATCTGTACGGCGTAACGCATACGACACTCTGTGACAATCTGGCTATAGCTGGTATTTTCGTTTTTTAATTTCTTTTTGAGCAGGCTGGGGCTTAAACATAGCGAACTGGCGACAATTCGCAGATTCCAGTAATGCTGAATATCGCTTTGAATAATGCGGCAGACGCTGTCGCGGACGCTGCTGCGTAAGATATACATCAGTAGGGCAATAAACCGCGATTGCTCAAGAAAGTTAGACAATACGGTAAAAAGTAATGCGCGCGTCAACTCCGCTTCGCAGGGTTTGCTGGATTGCTGCTTGCTGTGGTTGGTGGCTAGCCGGAACACTTCCGGTGTACGGCTATGACAAGCGATAACCGGGGTTGCTAGCCGCGACCAGGGCTTTACACAGGTTAATTTCTTATTTAAAAACAACAGATAATCGTTGATGATGTTACGGTTGATGTGGGTGATTAATACGTGATTTAACGTTGAGAGTTCAATGACGTTATTGTTGCACGCGAAGGCGGCCAGGTAGTTTTTCGGAAGGGTAAACGTAGCATGGTTATTGACGCTTACCTCTACCTCTTTTTCGGTCAGGATCACCACGCAAGGTTCACTGCTGCTCAATTGCATTTCGCACTCCTCAGATATCAGAAACTCCGCTCAAAGGATCTATGCTTCCTGCATGAGTGATCGGCCCGTTCGCCGATAACGATCTTCTTTCTTTAGCATGCTTTTTAGTAATTAATCTTGATGGAATTCTGACGAGAGCGAAAGAGGTAAGCCAGGTCGTACCCGACTTACCTGGAGGGGATTTAATACTCGAGAATGCCGTGCGCGACGGGCAAATAGCGCAGAGAGAAATAGAGCATGTCTTTACCGCAAGAGGAACGTTTCGCTAACAGCGAGGCAATTTCTGCGTCCGGTTTCGGTTTCGCTGTAAAGGTTTTGCCTTTGCCGGCGACAAACAGTTCATAAACAATGCCGCTTGCTGGGGCGGAGCTTTGGCAATCGGCGCTGGCCTGTAGATAACGTTCACGCTGTTCAGCGGTAAGTTTATCCACGCCGCTGCCATCCTGTACCCAGACATTAACTCCGGTTGCTTTAACTTGTTCCAGCAGTTGGCGATAGCCATCGGGCGACATGTTTCCGGCGAAAAAACTACTGATATAAACCGGTTTTGCTGAAACATCGCTAATCAGCCGCTGCGCGTTGTTTAACCATGTTAGCAAAGGTTGACGGGCGGCTTCGCTGCGCCAGTTCAGGTCGTCAATTTCCGCGCTGATGTACCAGCCATCCGGCGTTATGCCAGGCGCGGCGCTCCATAATCTGGCTTGCTGGAGATCGGCAGCCAGCAGGCGATTAAGATAGCTTTCCAGCGCTGCAGGCGACTGTTTCTGGTGCATAAAAAATTCCGGATCGGCGTTCAGCCCGACAATCAGCTTCAGGCCAGTCTGTTGCGCAGCTGCGGCACGCTTAAACAATAACGTGCGCTGTTCTGGCTGGGTAAATGCATCGCCGTAACGGGTCCATTGCAAAACCAGGGTATCGAAGCCTTGAAAACGTAACTGACTCATCAGCCCCTGCCACTGGGTATCGGTAACCTGACTATCTCGGTTTTGTGGTTGCCAGATAATACCTTTCATCGCAAAGGAAAAAGGGCTGACCAAAAGCAGTGTCAGCAATACGAAAATGAACTTACGCATTTACCAGTGCACTCCAATGGTGAGAAACGCGTTGTTGCGCTCTCCGTTACGTTGATTAATCGCCTTAAAGGTATGTTGATACTCGACGCCGAGACTGACTTTGTGCGGCCAGGCGTCGTAGTGCGTCTCGCCGGTCCAAATATTCCAGCGGACCCAACACCGCCAGCTGCGCCCGCCCCAGCGCCTTTTATCACGATAGCCGTTGTCCTGAACGTGAGCGTAAGGCTCAAAGTCTGTCCGTTAGCTACCTTCTGATGCCAGCTGACGCGATAATCTGCCGTCCACGCTGATATCCTGGCGGACACCGCGCCGCATCGAGTCAGGTTCGGCAAACCAGCCTGAACCGTTCGGGTGCCATTCGTCGCTGTATTTGCCGCCATTAAGAATCAGGCGCTGGCGCGCAGCATGGTATCGGATGCGCCATTTTGCCCGTTCAGCGGCAACCGCTGTTCTATGGCGAGGAAAAAGATCTGATCGCGCAGCGGCTTCCAGCGTAGACCGGTGCCGGACATCGGATTTTTCACCGGCATCATCACCCCGTTTTCTCCGGTATCGGCAAAGACGCGGCTATAAACTGAGAGCAGGTCGCCTTCCAGCAGCATATTGCGTCCTATGTGCACTCGGCTTCCAGTTGCCCGTAGCGACGATAGCCTTTCCTCTTGGCGCTGCGCCGCCGACATTATCGTTAGCGGTGCTCATTGCCCCGGAACGCAAGCCGATAGAGAAAATCCAAACCTAACGTCCAGCGGCGACCGACCTCCTCATGCAGACGGCGGAAAATCGAAGCGTTGCTGATTTTGCTCTGGCCAGTGGGTTTATCAGCGCCTGATTATCAATGTCATCAATCACCAGGTGGTGAGCGTCGTCGCAGGCATGTCATCCAGACGCTGGTTCACATAGGCCAGTTGTCGGATCAGTGCCGGATCGTCCGGTAGCCCTTTATGCGCCTGTTGAGCATTTCCCGCGACTGTGCGATATCACCGCTATCCCACAAGGCGTAACCAAGCGCCGCCTGATGTTGCCATTATTCGGTTTTCAGTTCCAGCGCGGCGCGCAAATCACTCACCGCCGCTGGTACATTATGACGTTGGCCATAATTGTCGCCCGCGTAACGTAAGCGTTGGCAGAAGGCGCATATTTATTGAGCGCGAGATTGCTCAGTGTGAGTTCCGGCTGACCAGGAATGTAACGTTGCGCATGCAGCCACCAGAGAGGGCATCGTTTCCCAGCTCACGTTGTTCTGCCTGTTGAAGCCAGCGATCGCGAGCTGCGCCATTTCCCGCTGCCTGAGCGGTGTTGGCGGCGGCGAGCAGATCATCATTGCTCATGTCGTGAAGACTGATTTTCTGCCAGGCCGCCAGTGCGGTGGCGTAGTCCTCAACCTGATACGCCTGATAGGCTACCGCACGATGTTGCCAGGCGCTCGGTTGTCGTTGTTCGGCCTGAAGCCATGCATACAACGCCACACCGGGTAGCGTGTCCCGATAACACTTTGCCAGACGGTTCCAGGCGGCAGCATCGTAGGAAGGCGACATATCGCCCAGCAAGCGAACTATTGCCGGGCAATTATCTGCAATACCCGGCAACTGACTTTGCCACTGACGTTGCTCCGCCAGCGGTAAGGGTTTCGATAAAATCGCCACCTTCGCCGGCGTTGCTAGGTAAGGATGACTTTCCAGCAGAGACGCCAGTCGCGCCATTAAAGTCTGGCTGACACGCGCATCGCCCTGGAAAGGATAGCGTTGCAGCAATAAATCGGCAGCTTCGCGTGACTGCTCGTTCTGCATCAGTTGCCAGGTCAGTTGATCCAGGCGGGGAAGATTTGTCGGTTCTTGCTGATACAGCAATCGTGCCAGACGCAGAGATTCAGCCTTGTTACGGGTCGCCACGCTGACAGCATAACGCTCCTCAAGCATTTCATTGGCGGGGAGGGTGGCGAGCAGTTTTTGCGCTGCGTCGTACTGACCTTCTTTTAACAGCACCGGTAGCGTCGCGCCAACAACATACTGGCGGTTATCGGCAAACTGCACCGTATAATTCGCCAATGCCTGAACGGGGTTGGCGCTGTATTTAGATAACAGATAGAGCCAACTTTTCTCTTGTGCGCCCGTGGTAAACAGCGGCTTATTTTCAATGAGATAATGCTGGAGGCGTGCTTTTTCGCCACGATAAGCCAGCGCGGTCGCGTAAGTAATATATGACTGAGGATCGGTGAAGATCCCCTGTGATTGCAGTGCCAGGATCCGATCGTCCAGCTGCCCGGCAAGAAGCACGTCAAACCACTGACGGCGTTCTGCCGCGCTTAATGTGTTCTGCTGGCGTGCTTCATTGTATAGCGTATCTGCCTGGGATCATTGTTTCAGGTAGATTGCCCGTTGCAGCAGATCGGTTCGCAGCGTTTTTCCTTCCGGCGATGCAGCAAACGTCGCATCGTTCAGTTGCGCTCTGGCGACAGGTAATTGTGCCAGCCGCAGGGCATTCTGCCCGACTTCACTGCGACAACGCAGGGTCGGCGCAGCGTCGCCCGCTTTTTGCTGGGCAAGCAGTTCTTCAACAGTCGTAACGCTTTTCACTTCAACTGGAATAGCCGCCAGACTGCGCTCAAGTCGGGCATCTCCTGGGTGACGTTTCAGTTGATCCTCAAGCAACAGCCGCGCCCGGTCATCATGACCAAAATGACGATAGGCTTCCGCAAGGTATAAAGTCAGCGGAATATTATCCGGCACCTGTTGGTGTATATATTCAAATTCGCGGATGGCGGTTGCTTCGTCGTTATTTTTCTGTGCCTTCAGCGCCTTATCGAGACGGGGATAAATAACAAAATGGCGATAATCGCTCAGCCCCAGCTCTTCTGCGCTGGTGCCGATATTGTCTGCGAGTGCGCTGGTACTCAATAAAGACGTCAGCAGTAAACCAGACCATCCGATGACGCGATTAAGGTTATTCTCCTTCATTTTCGGACTCCAGTTGCGCAACCTGTTCTGTGTTTAAACCTGCTTTGAGTAATAGTGATTGCATCGAAACTTGTAATTCGCGTTGAATTGTCAGGACGCGATCCAACGTTTCCTGGCTGATAACGCCTTCGGTGACCAAAAACTTGCCGAGCGGCAGAGAACTGCGTTCATGGCGCAATAACAACACGTTAATTGCTGAACGATTAATATGACCGAGCGTGGTCAGTATTTCGGCGAACAGGAACTGATGCGGCACATATTGCCGCCAGATTTCACCGGTCTGCTGTTCCGTGAGCCACTGATGCTGAACCGCATTGTACAACATTGCCCGCGGATCGTGACCGCGTCGGCGTGCATACCAGTGGCGTAACCCTGTGACAATTTGTCCCCGCAGAACAATGACGTAACGCACTTTGCGTCCGACTTTACGCGTCAGGGCCGCCAGCGAAACCGGGTCAATACCATCTTCACTGCCGACAATTAACTCATCATTTTCCAGACGCAGCGGCAGTACTGCATAATGCAGCGCTACGGAGGCTGGCATTTCGGCAATCAGCGAGGACGGGATCTGCCAGGCATCGATGGATTCCCACGCCACGCCGTTTTGCTCTGCCAGCGCCTGTGCCAGCTGCTCGGCGCTAATCAGCCCCTGCATCAGCATTGAACCGCCCAGGCGTAGACCTTCGACGCGATTACGCAGTGCTGTATCGAGTTGTTCTTCAGTGATGACCTGATTTTCCAGCAGAATTTGACCTAACGGGCGCAACGAGCGGGTATCGCCAGTGACGCTGGGGAAGTCATGCGTTGTTTTATCCCACGCGACGCGACGCGGATCGCCGTGCTGAAGAACCTGTTTCAGCACGCGCCAGTTAGCCATAAAGTTAATCAGGTTGCCCCAGAAAAGACGCAGGACGGAAAGCAGGCCCTGCGTGAGGCCGTAGTAGCCAGTGACGAAAATCACTCGCTGCACGATGCGGTTAACCATCAAGCCAAAGTTTAGCCACAGCAGGGTCATTAACCATGCGCTGCCGCTAAAAATAGAAAGGAAATGCCAGGCATCGGGCCACAAACTTTCATACGCCAGCAACAGCAAAAGCTGGATCATCACCAGCATCGCGAGGAAGCTGACAAAGTTACTGATTGCCCCTTTGCGGTCGCGCCAGAGAAAGTAGTTCAGCGTCAGGCTGGAGGTCCATTTATGGGTTTTAAAGCCCTGGAAAACAATGCCGATGATCCAGCGAGATTTTTGTCGAACCGCAGTCGAAAAGGTATCGGGGAAATATTCGCGCACGCAGATCATGTTTGACGTCCGTGCGTGCTGTAAAAATTTACGCTGCTCGCGTTCTTTGGCTTCGTCCACCACCGGAAAACGGACAAAAATTTCCGTCATACCTTTTTCTTTCAGGCGGAAGCCAATGTCGTAATCTTCAGTAAGACTCTGCACGTCGAAAGCAATACCGTTACCGTCAGCTAACAGTGCGGTCACGGCGCGGCGGCTGAAACAGGTGCCGACGCCTGCGCTGGGCACTTGTCCGGCGAGGGCTTCACGCACCGGAACATCTTTGCCATGCAGTTCTGAAAACTCATCAATGTAAGTCATGCTGGTGAAGTGCGTCCATTCGCGTTCAAACGGATACACTGGGATCTGAATCAGATCTTTACGCTCGACCAGATAGTTGAACAGACGCAATTCCATCGGTGAAATCACATCTTCGGCGTCATGCAGAATAAAACCAGCAAAAGCAAAATTGGCGCTACGCTCAAATTGGGTGATGGCGTCCAGCACGTTGTTCAGACAGTCGGCTTTGCTGGTGGGCCAGGACGCGCGCAAGCTCCCTTATGCACATTCGGGAAGCAGCGCACACTTCGTCAACATCACGCTGGGTCTGGGGGTCGTTCGGGTGGGTGCAAGCGAAAGTTTGATAGTTTTCGTAGTCGAGCGTGGTCGCCGCCAGCTCGGCCTGGTGCCGATGACGCCCGTTTCATTCCATGCCGAACCATAATCGCTAAGCGTTTACCATCTGCGTTTATACAGTTCGCAGTCCACTGGTTCGCGGGTGGCGGCAATAAACACTCAACTTGCGTTTAATGCGGCGTACCAGTAGACGACATCAATAAAAAATCGTCCAGCCCGCTGATGAACATAAATGACCGCTAACGTTATCGCAATTACTTTTAAGCCGTAAAGCAGGGTCACAAAAACATCAAGAAGCCAGTCCACACAAAACCTTACATTAACGCTGGTTATGTTTAGGGTGGCGTATGGTAAGGTTTTTTCTGAATTGTGACAGCTTTTTACCATTAATAGGTATGACTATTGCGGCACGTTATTTTTACACTGGTTATAAAAGTTGCCGTTTGCTGAATAATTAAGCGGGTAATGTGATAACAAACCTTGTCCCCGCGCATCTGACGTTACTGCAACCGTGCCTTTATGCGCGACAACAATCGATTTCACTATCGCCAGCCCAATGCCGCTACCTTCGCCTTTTCGCTGGCGGGAAGGGTCAACGCGGTAGAAACGGTCAAACAATCGCGGTAAGTGCTCGGCGCAATGGGCGTACCGGGGTTTTCGACGGAACTTGCACCTGGTGATTGACCGTCTGGCAGCGCACTACAATTGCCTCTCCGGCGGCGTATAACGCAGGGCATTAGAAAGCAGGTTGCTTAACGCCCGACGCAGCATCAGCGGATTGCCCCAACCTGACATTCGTCGCCAACAAATCGCCACTCCACGCCGCGATCTTCCGCTAACGCCTCGAAAAAATCGAACACTTTGCCGACTTCATCCGCCAGGTTGAGCATTTTCTTTTCGGGGATTAGCCCGTTGTTATCGGCCTGAGCGAGAAACAGCATATCGCTGACCATTTTCGCCATTCGCGTCAGCTCTTCGAGATCAGAGTAGAGCACATCTTCCAGCTCCTTCTGGCTGCGAGACTGGCTGAGGGCGATTTCCGTTTGCGTGATGAGATTGGTAATCGGCGTGCGAATTTCGTGAGCGATATCCGCTGAGAAATTGGACTGGCGGGTAAGACATCCTCAATATGCTCGATCATATGGTTGAACGACAGTACCAGCTGTTCCAGCTCAATGGGCACGGTCTGCGGGTCAAAGGCGAACGTCGAGATTTTTCGAGGTGATATTCTGGATTTGACGGCTGACGCTGCGGATCGGCGCGTGACCTTTATGTACCGCCAACAGTACGATAAAGACGATCAGGATGCTGATTACCGATGCGGTCATAATAAGTTTATTCATCAAATCATTTATGTAATGAAGATGAAAATGGATCGAAAGCGCGATGTAGAGCGTATAAATCGGTTTGCCGTCCACCAACGGGCAACCGACAAGTTAATCATCCGCCAGTTGCTGTGTTCCATATGCCCGTGACCCGCGGCCTGGCATCATAATCGTCGGCCGGAAAGGAGATACACCTCGCCACCCCGCGCGTCTTTATCGGGTATGGCATCACGTGCAACTCGCGGATATCAGGCGCACCTGGGAGTGATACACGGTTTTGCCGTGGCTATCTGCCAGGGAAATCAACACGTTGGAATAACCACTGACGATATCTTCCAGCGTCATTAAGCGTCGGGCTTGCGTTTCGTCAGGGTGATTAAGTACCCGTTCAAGCGTGGCGCTAATCTCTTTTAAATCATTAATTCCTGCTCGGCAAATGCACTTTTACTGAGTGGATCATGATTCATGCAAAGGCGAAAAACGCCGCGATGGTGGCCAGGCTGATAAAAAAGGTCAGGCGGGTTGCCAGCGAAAACGGGCGCTGAAATGGCTTACTGACCATCCGGCACCTCAAGCATGTAGCCCACGCCGCGCACGGTCTGAATGAGCTTCGGCTCAAAGTCGTTGTCGATTTTGCCGCGCAGCCGCTTCACCGCTACATCAATGGCGTTAGTGTCGCTGTCGAAATTCATGTCCCGACACCTGCGAGGCGATAAGCGAGCGGGCAGCACTTCGCCCATGGCGGAGGAGAAACTCCAGCAGAGTAAACTCTTTACTGGTCAGAGTGATGCGCGTGCCGCTGCGGGGACTTTGCGGCTGACGACTTGACCATCAGATCGGCAACCTGAAACTGACTTTCCATAATCACCGCCGCCCCGCGCCGCAGGAGAGTGCGCACCCGCGCCAGCAGTTCAGCAAAAGCGAACGGCTTCACCAGATAGTCATCCGCCCCCAACTCCAGCCCCTTGACGCGATGTTCAATGGTGCCAAGCGCGGTAAGCAACAGAATCCGGCATCCCTTTATTGGCGGAACGCAACATGCGCACGATATCCCAGCCGTTCACGTCCGGCAGCATAATATCGAGGATTATCAGATCATAATCACCGGTCATCGCCAGATGGTAGCCATTCAACCCGTTGTCGGCCAAATCGACCACAAAACCGGCTTCGGTTAACCCTTTGGTCAAGTATTCTCCGGTTTTCTTTTCATCTTCGACAATCAACAGTTTCATATTTCCTCCGCATGTTGCCCGGCAATTCTAGAGTAGCGGGATCAGATGGCAATCGCTTATTGGCAAAATGACAATTTTGTCATTTTCCTGTCACCGGAAAATCAGAGCCTGGCGAGTAAAGTTGGCGGTATAAATCACCAGAAATTATGAGCCTATGTCTCCTCGTAAACTTCTGCCATTTTGTGTGGCCCTTGCGCTAACTGGTTGTTCACTGGCACCGGATTATCAGCGCCCGGCAATGCCCGTGCCGCAGCAGTTCTCACTCAGCCAGAACGGCTTGGTTAACGCAGCAGATAACTACCAGAACGTGGGCTGGCGCACCTTTTTGTTGATAATCAGGTAAAGACGCTGATTAGCGAGGCGCTGGTGAATAACCGGGATTTGCGCATGGCGACGCTGAAAGTGCAGGAAGCGCGGCGCAATATCGTCTGACCGATGCCGACCGCTATCCACAGCTCAATGGCGAGGGCAGCGGCAGCTGGAGCGGCAATCTTAAAGGCGATTCAGCCACGACGCGGAGTTCTCGACTGGCCTTAACGCCAGCTTTGATCTCGATTTTTTCGGTCGCTTAAAGAACATGAGCGAAGCCGAGCGACAAAATCATTTAGCCACTGAGGAAGCTCAACGCGCGGTGCATATTCTGCTGGTTTCTAATGTCGCGCAAAGCTATTTCAATCAGCAGCTGGCGTATTCGCAATTGCAAATAGCTGAAGAAACGCTGCGTAATTATCAGCAGTCATATGCGTTTGTCGAAAAACAACTGTTGACAGGTAGCAGTAATGTTCTGGCGCTGGAACAGGCTCGCGGGGTGATAGAAAGTACCCGCAGCGACATCGCTAAACGTCAGGGGGAACTGGCGCAGGCGAATAATGCATTGCAACTGTTGCTCGGAAGCTACGGCAAGCTGCCGCAAGCGCAGACAGTAAACAGCGACAGCCTGCAAAGCGTTAAATTACCGGTGGGGCTTGTCGTCGCAAATCTCATTGCAGCGCCCGGATATTATGGAAGCTGAACACGCGTTAATGGCGGCTAATGCCAATATTGGGCCGCACGCGCGGCATTTTTCCCATCTATAAGCCTGACCAGCGGAATATCAACCGCCAGCAGCGATCTGTCGTCATTATTAACGCCAGCAGCGGGATGTGGAATTTTATTCCTAAAATTGAGATCCCCATTTTTAATGCCGGACGCAACCAGGCCAATCTGGATATCGCCGAAATTCGCCAGCAGCAGTCGGTAGTGAATTATGAACAGAAAAATCCAGAACGCCTTTAAAGAAGTGGCAGATGCGCTGGCATTACGTCAAAGCCTGAACGATCAAATCAGCGCCCAGCAGCGTTATCTGGCGTCGCTGCAAATTACTTTGCAACGGGCGCGGGCATTATATCAACACGGCGCGGTAAGTTATCTGGAAGTGCTGGATGCCGAGTGTTCTTATTTGCAACCCGACAAACTTTACTCCACCTGAATTATGCCCGTCAGGTTAACGAAATTTCTTTGTATACCGCCTTAGGTGGCGGTTGACAGCAATATACTCGTAAGACTTTTAACTCCAGGAGAGAATAAATGAAAAAAGCACTGCAAGTCGCAATGTTCAGTCTGTTTACCGTTATTGGCTTTAATGCCCAGGCTAACCAACATCATCATGAAACCATGAGCGAAGCACAACCACAGGTCATTAGTGCCACCGGCGTGGTAAAGGTGTTGATCTGGAAAGCAAAAAAATCACCATCCATCACGATCCGATTGCTGCCGTGAACTGGCCGGAGATGACCATGCGCTTTACCATCACTCCGCAGACGAAAATGAGTGAAATTAAAACTGGCGACAAAGTGGCGTTTAATTTTGTCCAGCAGCAACCTTTCTTTATTACAGGATATTAAAGTCAGCGAGTAACCAGGTTTTAATGAGATGAAAAAATCGCGCTTATTATCGGCAGCATGATCGCGGGCGGTATTATTTCCGCGGCAGGTTTTACCGGGGTTGAAGGCGCAACCGCCCGCAGAAAAACGTCGACCGTAGAACGTAAAATTTATTCTGGTACCACCCGATGTATCCCAATACGCGGTTCGATAAACCAGGTAAATCGCCGTTTATGGATATGGATTGGTGCCGAAATATGCCGATGAAGAGAGTTCTGCGTCTGGTGTGCACATTGACCCGACTCAGACGCAGAATCTGGGGGTGAAAACGGCTACCGTCACGCGCGGGCCGCTGACTTTTGCCCAGAGTTTCCCGGCGAATGTCAGTTACAACGAGTATCAGTATGCCATTGTGCAGGCTCGCGCTGCCGGGTTTATCGACAAGGTGTATCCGCTTACCGTGGGCGATAAAGTACAAAAGGGCACACCGCTTCTCGACCTGACCATTCCTGACTGGGTGGAAGCGCAGAGTGAGTATTTACTGCTGCGCGAAACCGGCGTACGGCGACCCAGACTGAAGGCATCTTGAGCGGCTGCGACTGGCGGGAATGCCGGAGGCGGATATTCGCCGCCTGATCGCCACGCAAAAAATCCAGACTCGCTTTACGCTCAAAGCGCCCATTGATGGCGTGATCACCGTGTTTGATCTGCGCGCGGGAATGAATATCGCCAAAGATAACGTGGTGGCGAAAATTCAGGGCATGGATCCGGTGTGGGCCACTGCTGCGATCCCGGAGTCCATCGCCTGGCGGTGAAGATGCCTCGCAGTTTACCCTCACCGTTCCGGCGCGACCGGATAAAACACTTACCATCCGCAAATGGACGCTGCTACCTGGCGTGGATGCCGCGACCCGCACGCTGCAGCTGCGTCTGGAAGTCGACAACGCCGACGAGGCGCTAAAACCGGGCATGAACGCCTGGTTGCAACTCAACACCGCCAGCGAACGATGCTGCTCATTCCGTCACAAGCGCTGATCGATACCGGCAGCGAACAGCGGGTGATTACCGTTCATGCCGACGGGCGCTTTGTACCGAAACGCGTTGCTGTTTTCCAGGCATCGCAAGCGTCACCGCATTACGCTCTGGTCTGGCGGAAGGTGAAAAGGTGGTTTCCAGCGGCCTGTTCCGATCCATTCCGAAGCCAATATTTCTGGCGCACTGGAGCGGATGCGCTCTGAAAGTGCTACCCATGCGCATTGAGGGAATAACCAATGATTGAATGGATTATTCGTCGCTCGGTGGCGAACCGTTTTTGGTGCTGATGCGCGTTGTTTCTGAGCATCTGGGGCACCTGGACCATCATTAATACGCCAGTGGATGCGCTGCCGGATCTCTCCGATGTGCAGGTTATTATTAAAACCAGCTATCCCGGTCAGGCACCACAAATCGTTGAAAATCAGGTGACTTATCCGCTAACCACCACCATGTTGTCAGTGCCTGGCGCGAAGACTGTGCGCGGTTTCTCACAGTTTGGCGACTCTTATGTGTATGTCATTTTCGAAGATGGCACCGATCCGTACTGGCGCGTCGCGGGTGCTGGAGTACCTCAACCAGGTACAGGGTAAGCTGCCTGCGGGAGTCAGCGCCGAGCTGGGGCCAGATGCCACGGGTGTTGGCTGGATCTATGAATATGCACTGGTGGATCGCAGCGGTAAGCACGATCTGGCCGATTTACGCTCATTACAGGACTGGTTTCGCAAATATGAGCTGAAAACCATCCCTGACGTTGCGGAAGTGGCGTCGGTGGGCGGTGTGGTGAAAGAGTATCAGGTGGTTATCGATCCCCAGCGCCTGGCGCAGTATCGCATCAGTCTCGCCGAAGTAAAAAAGCGCGCTGGATGCTTCAAACCAGGAAGCGGGCGGTTCGTCGATCGAACTGGCGGAAGCGGAATATATGGTGCGCGCCAGCGGCTATCTGCAAACGCTCGACGACTTTAATCACATCGTTTTAAAAGCCAGTGAAAATGGCGTGCCCGTTTATCTGCGCGATGTTGCGAAGGTCCAGATTGGCCGGAGATGCGCCGGGCATCGCCGAACTAAACGGCGAAGGCGAAGTGGCGGGCGGGTGGTGATCCTGCGATCCGGCAAAAACGCCCGAGAAGTGATCGCCGCCGTGAAGGACAAACTGGAAACGCTGAAAAGTAGTCTGCCGGAAGGCGTGGAGATAGTTACAACATACAATCGCAGCCAGCTCATTGACCGCGCCATCGACAACCTCAGCGGCAAGTTGCTGGAAGAGTTTATTGTGGTGGCGGTAGTGTGTGCGCTGTTTCTCTGGCATGTGCGCTCGGCGCTGGTGGCGATTATTTCGTTGCCGCTGGGGTTGTGTATTGCTTTTATTGTCATGCACTTCCAGGACCTAATGCCAATATTATGTCGTTGGGTGGCATTGCGATTGCCGTCGGGGCGATGGTCGATGCTGCTATCGTCATGATCGAGAATGCGCATAAACGGCTGGAAGAGTGGCAGCACCAGCATCCTGACGCCACGCTGGATAATAAACGCGCTGGCAGGTGATCACCGATGCGTCTGTTGAAGCGGGGCGGCGCTATTATCAGTCTGCTGATTATCACGTTGTCGTTTATCCCGATCTTCACCCTGAAGGGCAGGAGGGCGTCTGTTCGGCCCGTTGGCGTTCACCAAAACGTATGCGATGGCCGGTGCGGCGCTGCTGGCGATGGTAGTGATCCCGATCCTGATGGCTACCGGATCCGTGGCAAAATTCCGCCGGAAAGCAGTAACCCGCTCAATCGCTTTTTGATCGTGTTTATCATCCGCTGTTGCTGAAAGTACTGCACTGGCCGAAAACCACGCTGCTGGTGGCGGCGCTTTCGGTGCTGACGGTTCTCTGGCCGCTCGATAAAGTTGGCGGGGAATTTTTACCGCAGATCAATGAAGGCGACTTGTTGTATATGCCATCGACGCTGCCGGGGATTTTCGCAGCAGAGGCGGCGAGTACGCTGAAAAAACCGACAAGCTAATTATGAGCGTACCTGAAGTGGCGCGGGTATTTGGCAAAACCGGCAAAGCGGAAACCGCCACCGACTCTGCTCCGCTGGAGACGGAGAAACGACCATCCAGCTTAAGCCGCAGGAGCAGTGGCGGCCGGGCATGACGATGGACAAAATCATTGAGGAACTGGATAACACCGTGCGGCTGCCGGGGCTGGCGAGTCTGTGGGTGCCGCCAATTCGTAACCGTATCGATATGCTCTCAACCGGCATTAAAAGCCCCATCGGCATTAAAGTTTCCGGCACTGTGCTGGCGGATATCGACGCGATGGCTGAGCAAATTGAAGAAGTAGCGCGAACGGTGCCAGGCGTAGCTTCTGCGCTTGCCGAGCGGCTGGAAGGTGGGCGCTATATCAACGTTGAGATTAACCGTGAAAAAGCCGCACGTTACGGTATGACGGTGGCGGATGTGCAGTTGTTTGTGACTTCTGCGGTGGGCGGGGCGATGGTTGGCGAAACGGTGGAAGGGATTGCCCGTTATCCAATTAATCTGCGTTATCCGCAAAGCTGGCGCGATAGTCCGCAGGCACTGCGCCAGCTGCCGATCTGACGCCGATGAAGCAGCAAATCACCCTGGCAGACGTGGCCGACATTAAAGCTCTACCGGACCGTCGATGCTGAAAACCAGAATGCGCGCCCGACGAGCTGGATTTATATCGATGCCCGCGATCGTGACATGGTGTCGGTGGTTCACGATTTGCAAAAAGCGAGAGCTGAAAAAGTGCAGTTAAAACCGGGCACCAGCGTGGCATTCTCCGGGCAGTTCGAGCTACTGGAGCGCGCCAACCATAAGCTCAACTCATGGTGCCGATGACGTTGATGATTATCTTCGTGCTGTTGTATCTGGCGTTCCGTCGGGTGGGCGAAGCGTTGCTGATTATCAGCAGCGTACCGTTTGCGCTGGTGGGCGGCATCTGGTTGCTGTGGTGGATGGGCTTTCATCTTTCCGTGGCGACGGGCACTGGCTTTATCGCCCTCGCCGGGGTCGCCGCCGAATTTGGCGTGGTGATGCTGATGTATTTACGTCACGCCATAGAGGCCGTGCCGTCGTCGAATAATCCACAAACATTCAGCGAGCAGAAGCTGGATGAGGCGTTATATCACGGCGCGGTGCTCCGCGTGCGCCCGAAAGCGATGACGGTGGCGGTGATGATCGCCGGTCTGCTGCCGATTCTGTGGGGAACGGGGGCTGGTTCAGAGGTGATGAGCCGGATTGCCGCGCCGATGATTGGCGGCATTATCACCGCACCTTTGCTGTCGCTGTTTATTATCCGGCGGCGTATAAGCTGATGTGGCTGCACCGACATCGGGTACGGAAATAAAAGCAGGATACCCCGTTTAACCGTGTGGATTGTGTCTTGCGACGATGGGGACTAAATGTTAAAAGGTGCCCTCAAAAAAAGACACACAGGGGAAAGGCGTGAAAAACGCGTCAACCGTATCGGAAGATACTGCGTCGAATCAAGAGCCGACGCTTCATCGCGGATTACATAACCGTCATATTCAACTGATTGCGTTGGGTGGCGCAATTGGTACTGGTCTGTTTCTTGGCATTGGCCCGGCGATTCAGATGGCGGGTCCGGCTGTATTGCTGGGCTACGGCGTCGCCGGGATCATCGCTTTCCTTATTATGCGCCAGCTTGGCGAAAATGGTGGTCGTTGAGCCGGTATCCGGTTCATTTGCCACTTTGCCTATAAATACTGGGGACCGTTTGCGGGCTTCCTCTCTGGCTGGAACTACTGGGTAATGTTCGTGCTGGTGGGAACGGAGAGCTGACCGCTGCGGCATCTATATGCAGTACTGGTTCCCGGATGTTCCAACGTGGATTTGGGCTGCCGCCTTCTTTATTATGATCAACGCCGTTTACCTGGCGAACGTGCGCTTATATGGCGAACTGAGTTCTGGTTTGCGCTGATTTAAAGTGCTGGCGATCATCGGTATGATTGGCTTTGGCCTGTGGCTGCTGTTTTCTGGTCACGGCGGCGCAGAAAGCCAGTATCGACAACCTCTGGCGCTACGGTGGTTTCTTCGCCACCGGCTGGAATGGGCTGATTTTGTCGCTGGCGGTAATTATGTTCTCCTTCGGCGGTCTGGAGCTGATTGGGATTACTGCCGCCTGAAGCGCGCGATCCGGGAAAAGCATTCCAAAGCGGTAATCAGGCGGCGTATCGCATCCTGCTGTTTTACATCGGTTCACTGGTGGTTTACTGTGCTGATCCGTGGTGGAAGTGAAATCCAACAGTAGCCCGTTTGTGATGATTTTCCATAATCTCGACAGCAACGTGGTAGCTTCTGCGCCTAACTTCGTCATTTTCTTAGCATCGCTGTCAGTGTATAACAGCGGGGTTTACCTTAACAGCCGCATGCCGTTTGGCCTTTCTGTGCAGGGTAATGCGCCGAAGTTTTTGACTCGCGTCAGCCGTCGCGGTGTGCCGATCAACTCGCTGATGCTTTCCGGAAGCGATGACCTCGCTGGTGGTGTTAATCAACTTTCTGCTGCCGCAAAAGCGCTTGCGTCTGCTGATGGCGCTGGTGGTAGCAACGCTGCTGTTGAACTGGATTATGATCTCGTCTGGCGCATCTGCGTTTTCGTGCAGCGATGCGTAGGTGCGGGGCGTGAAACACAGTTTAAGGCGCTGCTTTATCCGTTGGCGACTATCTTTGCATCGCCTTCCTCGGCATGATTTGCTGCTGATGTGCACGATGGAAATATGCGCTTGTCAGCGATCCTGCTGCCGGGTGGATTGTATTCCTGTTTGTGGCTTTAAACCGCTGCGTCGGAAATCAGGCATTCACGCTACATCCGACAAACGATGTCCGCTCTCATCCATTCGATGAGAGCGATTTTTAATTACTGCTTAATGCACCCGCCAGAGAGCGGATATTATTGCCGGTTCGCGACGATGAAGTCGCAGACCAAACTCTTCGACAATCGCAAAATGTGATCAAAATATCGGCCTCAATGCTTCATATTCCAGCCACACCACGGTGTTGGGTAAACGCGATGATCTCGAGCGGTAAACCGTTATCACCTGGAGCCAGTTGGCGTACCATTAAAGTCATATCTTTACGAATCCGCGGATGGTTACGCAGATTCGCTGGGATAGGCACGAAGTTTCAATATTGGTCATTCGGGGCAGGTTTAATACCGACTCCGAAGAACCTTGCTGGCCATTCCACTCATTAATTTTTCCGATGGCGGCTGGTTGATAAGGCTTTAACAAATGCGCTTTATTCAGACGTTGCATTTCGTCTTCATCAAGAAAACGAATACTGGTGACATCAATACTGATACTGCGCTTAATACGTCGCCCGCCAGATGCTGACGTCCCGCTCCAGTTTTTAAAGGAGTCAGAAACCAGAGACCAGGTGGGGATAGTGGTAATGGTATTGTCCCAGTTACGCACTTTGACGGTGGTTAACCCAATATGGATCACCGCGCCGTCCGCGCCGTATTTGGCATCTCCAGCCAGTCGCCCAGTTTCAGCATATCGTTCGCGGAAAGCCGAATACCTGCCACCAGACCAGAATCGGATTTTTAATAACTACATCAGCACGGCAGCCATTGCACCAAGACCGCTGATCAGAATCGCTGGCGACTGACCAATGGCAGTGAGATTATCGAAAATGCCGACCAGAATCGCGCCGATAGTTAATCCCCTGAAATATCCCTTTCAGCGGTAGCTGGACTCTGCCGGGAATTTCTGCGCCAGATTCAAAATAACATCCAGCAACGAGAGACTGAAAGCAGCGCGTACATCATGATCCACAACTGCGCGCAGGTAGTCAGGATATCTGCCGCTTCGGTGGTCTTTTTCCGCAGCGCGAATACCGCCTGAATATTGACGAATCCCTGCAGGGTAAGCTAAACGGTGGAAGAGCTTATTCTGGGTAATGATTTGCAACCAAAGCCGTGAACTGGCGATGGCACCTTTTTGGAAGGTCCACAGTACCACCCAATGCAAAATAATATGCACCACGACGGCGGTCAGAAAAATAATACCGAAGATCATCACCATCGAGGTGGTGTGATTGAATCTGATACCCTGTAAATCTTGAACCTGGGATATTAAATCCTGCATAACGTCTCCTTATACAACGAGCAGCTTATGATGACGGCTGAAAGAGGGTTATGCAAATCAGGAGAATCTGAGGGGAAATAGCGGGCAGATGCCCGGCAAGAGAGAATTACACTCGGTTAAGGTGATGTTTTGCGGCAGACGTCATTTCGGCAGCGTAGCGTTAAAATCTTCGACGCGGTGATGACCTACGGAACAACCACCAGACTGGTGTAGCCTTTCTCTTCAGACCAAATTCTGCATCGAGGATGGCGGCGTCAAAACCTTCGATGGGTACCGCGCCAGACCCAGCGCCGCCACGCCGAGCAGGATGTTACCGACGTTGAGATAAACCTGTTTAGGCATTCACTCTGCATCATCGTGAGAATTTTAGGTGCATATCAGCGAAGAACATGCGACCCTATCGTTCGCGGCTTTCGCTTCCGGGCGTGGCAAAGCGGCCGTCAGCATCTTCCTCGTCAACAACCAGCTTCAGCCAGGCATCGTCCATCGCGGTTTTTGCCAACACCACGACGTGCGAGGCATCAAGTATTTTACG
Organism: Shigella flexneri; assembly: GCA_048288465.1. Lineage (GTDB taxonomy): Bacteria > Pseudomonadota > Gammaproteobacteria > Enterobacterales > Enterobacteriaceae > Enterobacter > Enterobacter flexneri_B. Next base: position 493,530 of record CP182556.1, read on the forward strand.
TTCGTTGAAGACATAATTACCGGCAGCGGATTTGGCAACACGCGCTTTAGCTTCTTCCGTGCTGGCAACGATAAAATGCCACGGCTGGGAGTTGGTGCTGGATGGGCTGTATTGCAGGAGAGTTTTAATGTGCTGGCCTGTTCCGGGGTAAGTTTTTACTGGCATCAAATGCCTTAGTGGAATGACGCTTTAAGGCGACAGAAATGATATCCATAAAGACTCCATGTGAAAGTAAATTTGCGTGCCAGCAGATTACAAGGTTCAACGAGAAATGGTCAGCGAGAAATTCGCTGTAGATTTCCGCTTTAGCCTGGACGCACTCTTTGATCGCGTTTAGCCAGACCATCAACCACCAGATTCCACGAATCGTTAATCAGATCGCGAAGTAACGCTTCGGAGATTTCCTCGCCGGGATACACCGAAATCCAGTGCTTTTTATTCATGTGATACCTGGCTTAATGCTTGGGTATATTTGCTGATTAACAGGGATTTTTGTGGATCGGACTTCAGATTGATAAAGGGGACGCCGCGTAGCTCCGACGACAGCATAAAAATCTTGCCGCCAATTTGAAAAACGTCGAACTCCGGGCCAAAAGGCCAGCAAAGCTCGACAAAGGGTGACTGGGAGGGCAGGCGTTTCGCCGTTTCGTGCAGTGATTGCTTATCCATAAACGTTCCTTTAGGCGAAAGAATAAGCAAAGAATGTCCGCGAAGTACGGCGATAATCGACGTTTATGCCAGTGAGAACCAGCGTCGCCAATAAAGCGCAGAACAAAATACTAATAGCGCCCAGCACTAAAAACGACAGACAAAACAATAAAGCGTAAAGCTGACTAAAATCCATCAGATGGAACGAGCTCACCAGTTTTTGTGCCAGCGTCAGCCCCAATGCGGGGGCGGGAACAGCAGGCAAGAGAGGAAAGCCATCAGCAAAATGCCTGCTGCGGTGGTCGAGGTTTTAAGGGTGGTTAAGCATTGTTAAATGTAAGTTACAACACCATTGTCAGGGATATCTTCTGTAAGGCAGTTCCCGACCAGTCACCGGCCCAGATTTCACAATGCTTTTTCACCAGCCCAATCAGCGCAGCCGCCATCGGCGACGAAATCGCGCATCAGCTGCGCTTCATTCAGACCGCTGACGTCCTGGCGATGCAGTGCTTCAATTGCGCTCGATGCGCCAATTTTATGTGCGGAAGGGGCGACTCTTTCCAGCAATCGCAAGGTATCTTCCGTTAGCGGTCGACAATCACCAGTGTGCGGGATCGGTAATGACGCCTTCCAGCCGATAGCGACAGGCCTGGAAACGGTTGAAATAGTGAGCAGGTAATCTTTCTCCTGATGTTTGAACGGGCGTTCCGTCTCTAACCAGTTGGCGGGTGGCCTGAATTAATCCCGATATTTACCGCGTGGCTAAGGGTTCATGGAGTATCCATCCCCCGAACCTCCACCGTGCCCAAATGAGGACTGGGGCGAATATCCCAGTGCAGGTCACATGCCGTCGATTATCGTGGTGTAACTCAAACAGCGGAATAGGGCTTCAAATTGTTGCCAGTTACTCACCCACGGCATCGGGCCATTATCAGGAAAGGCGGAAAAAATATTCGGTGGTGAGGAGGCAAATCGCGTATTGGTTCCCTGCATATATGGCGACGCGGCGGGAGGGGGGAGAGAGTGCGGCACAAATCGTGACGAGCCGTGCAGCAAATAAATGGCGTCATCGCCACTGGCGCCGCCGACATCGACATGCTGACCGAACGGTCGCCTCTGAATGAGATAACCGAAGTTTTCCAGCGTGCGTTGATAGCGTTTGTTATCGCATACCTCCTGACGCTGCCATTTCTGAACGGATCGTGCCACCGCCGCAAATTTCCAGATGATGGCTTGTGGCTGCCTGCAGTACGACTTTCTGCATCGCTGACCTGCCTGTAGGCCTGGTTAATATCACGGCAAACATCCGTCGCCAGCTCCAGCATACTTTCGGTGATATCGTGTTTACCTCTTGGTCGTGATCTTATTTTTAACCGCGTCAATCAGCATTGAAGAGTCCTGGCTTCAGTTATAGCCCGGCGGATTAACCACCTGCATTTCCAGTTCAATACCGAGGGTAAAAGGTTCAGAAACATGAAAATCGGGTGATGGCATAGGTTTCTCTTATGTTGGCGTTTTCTATTCAGTATAGAAGTCGGAGCGGCTGGGCGAGATGCGGAAAATTCTGAATGTTTCTTTTTTTTGGTGATGGTGAACTGATGGTGCCGAAGCAATTTGGCTACTTTTGCAATGTGACAAGTTATGGCGGAGTGCTGCCTAGTGGCGAAGAATTTTGACGATTCAGTCATGCAGAAAAAAACGGGTTCAGCTTCAGTTGATTTAATGAGGAGTGAGAAGTCCGAAACAGGACTCACTGTATAAAATAAACAGCTATTTGTTGAGGAAGGGTAAGATAACGAGCGGTGCCTGGACTTTTTTCCGTTTCAGGTTTACTCTGAGGTGCTTGGAAGGAGTAAAGCCCAGGAGATATTTCTATGACAACACTGGGGCTCCACTCCAAACCGAACATTTGGATGGTCATCCTGGCATGGAGGCGATGTCAAACATGTGACAAGAAATATGCCTTGGGCGTGGTGCGTGCTGTGTACGGTGGGTGCCGAAGCTTTCCGGTTTCAGGTTTACTCTGAGGCTTGTAATGAAGCCCCAGGAGAATTTCTTATCAACCCTGGGCTGCCACTCAAACCCGAACAATTTGGATGGTAGTCCCTTCTTCGCATGGAGGCAATATAAACATGTGACTAAATATGCCCTTGCGGCAGTCAGATATGCTGTGTTTAACGGTGCTGGGATTACGCTTCTGGTCGGAGATTCGCTGTGTGAGTTCACCGTAAAGGAACGTAATATGGTAAGGCTGTTCTTGACAAACCGAAGAAGTAGCCGTTGTGCGGGAAGCACCCCCGCATATCGGGTTGTCAGGTCAGAATGGTAAGGCACCTGCTTTACACTTTCGACCGTGGTCAGTGATGGCCGGGCGAATCGTACCAGATGTTGTCAATTAATCGTGTTGGCACAACGTTATGACTATCTTTTCTTTTATCTGCCAGTGCACAGCAAACATCTCATTCTCACGATGAATGATGCCGGTTTATTCCAGCTAGTTGTCTGATAGTCCAGAAAACCTGCATCAGGTTGGATCTCACTTGCCTTGAGGGCTCTCTTTGGCGGAAAATGCAGTGTGAGCGCCAGAGAAAGGCGAACCCGCAGTCTGCAAGTCGCTCGTGTTCCGCTGGTGTAATGATGTTGTCTGTGAATTCTCTTGCGGTTTGTACGGAAAAAATTTCTTCTATATCAATGCCAATCGGTTGACGAGATACCACGAGCTATGCCGTAGACCCAACAGTGGCTAATACTGCCGTATACCTCCGCAGGCCAGAAGGTTGGCGTAGCTCGCCGATTGCGGGCACATTGTAGCCATATTCCCGCAAAGCATAAACAGCAGCGATTCGTCCGGCTAAATGCTCTGTTTTAGGTTTTACGTCCAGCGTGTTGCAGTTGTGGGTAGTGCGGCAGCCAGAGTAAATCCTGCTCACAAAAATTCGCCGGATCGAACTCAACAAAATGCAGCGTATGTCCGGCAAAGGGGAGGGAGGTATGCGTAGTTTTCATATCGACCATATTCGAGACTGATGACAAACGCAAAACTGCCTGATGCGCTACGCTTATCAGGCCTACATGGTCCTGCAATATATTGAATTGGCAAGATTTTGTAGGCCGGATAAGGCGTTCGCGCCGCATCCGGCATGAACGACGCGCACTTTGTCAACAATCTGACGTTCGCATCAGAAGTGGGTGTTTACGCTCATATACCACGTACGTCCCGGCTCGTTATAGGTATACGCCCGGCACCGGCGATATAGTTGGCGCCTGCCAAATCGCCCGTGGTCTGGGCATTACCCGCACGCCACAAACGTTTGTCGAACAGATTGTCCACGCCGCCGGTAGACTGACATTCTTCGTCACATCCCAGGTCGCGCTCAGGCCAACAATGCTGTAAGGACTAATTTCTTTGGTTTCCGGTCCAACCGCTGGCTGACCTTTATAGTTGTACTTCTTCGGCTGCTGCTTGCCGTACCAGGTGAAGGTCGTTTGCATCGACAAATCTTCCCGTGCCTGCCAGCTCAGCGTTGAGTTCAACGTATACTCCGGGATGATCGACAAACGGTCGCCCGTGGTTTTGTTTCACTCTTCAGCGTATAAGTGATGTTATTGGTCACATCACCGTTTGGCTAACCGGTACGTTTAACGATCCTTCCAGACCTTCAACCACCGCTTTCGGCACGTTATCCCACTGATAGAGATGGTGCCGACTGCGTTTTCCCCCCACGCCCCGCTTCAATCTTATTGCGATAATCGTTACGAAGCCAGGTGACGCCGCCGCCCGCCGTCACGTTTGAACTCCAGACCAATCTCTTTGTTGATGCTGGTTTCTGCTTTCAGGTCATCGTTACCTTGCAGATAGCAGCCGCCGCGCTGGCATAGCAACCTCTGACCTTTACTGTTGAGGATGAGTCGGGTTAGCCTGGTACCGGCTCAGCGCTTTCTCAGCACGGGCGATGCCCTTTTCAGCGTGAAGTCATCGCCTAAACCTGCGATATGTTCAGCGCGGGCTCCAGTTATTGCCGACGTACTGTGATGATCGAAACGCGGCCCGGCGTTACGATGGTGCTGTCAGTCGCTCCATGTTGTTTTCGGCAAACAGCGGAAAATTTCTGCTCTTGAATACGGCTGCGGTCGGTGGCGCTCACGCCATCGATAGCGCCACCGGTATTCGTTCCGGTCGGTGCGGGGTGTTGGAACTTTAGTCCCTCATCCGTTGCTGATTCCACTCCCTTACCCAGCGTCAGCGTCTGGTTACGGGAGATGGATCGGCAGCGTAACTCGCTATGCAGCATCACGTAGTAAAATCGATATCGACGAAATCCTGTGTCGCTTTGGTTGAGATTTCACTTCGGTACCTCCCACCAGACCTTCCGGAATACGCGGTTACGGGTGTGTAGGTCTGCCCGAGTTGCTGGTGGTCACGCCGTTATGCCAGCCACCGTTGCCGGTCACGCGTCGTTCTGGCGATACAGACGGTTAGTTTCATCGCCATATTTCGAGCGGGTATCAGGATCAGAGTTGGTCTTCTGGGTGTCGCCCGCATACAGGTTACCCTGGCGGCTGTAACCTGCTTCCAGTTCAGCGATTGCAATGGCGCGAAATCCCACGCACCACGCCATTAATATCTTTGTTGATTACCCCTTCGCGCCCGGCTGGTAACATCTCGTCAGCATGACTTACCGGCACGGGAGCCCTGATAGCACTCGTTGGTATCCCACGCGTCGGCCTGGGTTTTGTCAGGTTGCCGTACAAACGGAAGCTGATTGGTCAGCCAGCGGACCGGTCAGGCCCGAGCCATGCGTTTGGTGGCACCTTCCTTTTTATGTTTCTGGCGCATTGAATTGTGGTTAGGAGGAGCCGTGCAGCTGCGCCACTGCTGGTAATGATGTTAACCACGCCGCCCGCCGCGCCGTTGCCATAACGCGCAGCTGCCGGACCACGCAGAACTTAGAATCGTTCAATCATCGTCAAGCCCAGGAAGTATCACCACGGGTATCGCGCTCGCCACGCCAGCCCTGACGCACCGAGTTACGGCTGCTTCCCGGCTCTCATCAATCAAAATGAGCGTGTTTTCCAGGACCCATACCGCGATATATGATATATCCTCGGTTATTCCCACGCTGACCGCTGGTAAAATTTTGGTCAGGTTAACACCTGGCATGGTACGGGTACATGTCCGCACATCACGGGCGACCGGGTTGGGTTGAGTGCGGTGATGGTGGAAACGGCAGGCGCCTGTAAGTTCTGCTCTCGGCGGTAACAGCAATAAGCATATCGTCATGTGAACGGGAGTATGGGTCGGCTCTTGTGCCTGCGCTACCCCGTGGGTCCCAGATGGCCGACAAGGCAAGGGAATGAATCTTCTTGTTCATTGTTTTATTCCTGCATTTTTGCCACGAATTGCAACTGTCGGGCATCGTCGTCATCAACACGACACATCCCCTCCCGCGAAAACCTTGATCCTGAAAGACACGCCGTGCAGTTGGTTAATTGCTGTCCACTTCCACAGCACGCCATCACGCTATTGCAAATGCAATAACTTATGAATAATATTATCAATATATTTCTGCAATGATGGAAAACGCGCATGAACATGGGGTTATGGTGTGACGGCGTTAAAAGTAGGAGGTGAGAGCTGGTGGCAGTGGAAAGTCGCCGGAATGGCAGCGTCTGAATGACGGAATGTTTGAGGTCCCTTCTGGTGGCGTGATCCCCGAGGTTCTGAAGAATACTCGACGATAAAGCGCGTATGGGTCTACATCACTGGTGTGACCAATCACCATCAGAACAGCCGGCCCCAGTCGATGCAGCGAATTGCAGGCACTAACGTCTGGCGGTGGAGGACACGACTCAATGCCAACTGGCGCGGGCCACTACTGCTTTATTCCACCGAACGCGATGACATTTTATCTGTACCATCCCCAATCGCCTCGAATTGCGAGAAGGCTGGCGAAAACTATACCCAGGGGGTCGCCGATCCGCTGAACCCACAAAGCTGGAAAGGCGGGCGAGGGCACGCTGTTTCTGCACTGGAGACCCCGCAAGCGCCTCTGCACCGGGATGGATTGTCCGCAAGCGCCAGAACTACCTGCCAGAAGAAATTATCTGAAAAGTGAACGGTAAAAAGTCACGGCGTGTATGGATTTTTACCACCGGCGATGTAACAGCAGAAGAACGCCCGCTGGCAGTTTTGCTCGATGGCGAATTTTGGGCGCAAAGTATGCCCGTCTGGCCTGTGCTGACTTCGCTGACCCATCGTCAGCAACTTCCTCCCGCCGTGTATGTGTTGATCGACGCTATCGACACCACGCACCGCGCCCACGAACTGCCGTGTAATGCGGATTTCTGGCTGGCAGTACAGCAAGAGTTATTACCCCTGGTGAAAGTTATTGCCCCTTTTAGCGATCGCGCCGATCGCACCGTGGTCGCCGGGCAGAGTTTTGGTGGGCTGTCCGCGCTGTATGCCGGACTGCACTGGCCTGAACGCTTTGGCTGTGTATTAAGCCAGTCAGGATCGTACTGGTGGCCGCATCGGGGCGGGCAGCAAGAGGGCGTGTTACTTGAAAAGCTAAAAGCTGGTGAAGTTAGCGCCGAAGGTCTGCGCATTGTGCTGGAAGCGGGTATTCGCGAGCCGATGATCATGCGGGCCAATCAGGCGCTGTATGCGCAATTACACCCTATAAAAGAATCCATTTTCTGGCGTCAGGTTGACGGCGGACATGATGCGCTTTGTTGGCGCGGTGGCTTGATGCAGGGGTTAATCGACCTCTGGCAACCACTTTTCCATGACAGGAGTTGAATATGGCATTCAGTAATCCCTTCGATGATCCACAGGGAGCGTTTTACATTTTGCGCAATGCGCAGGGGCAATTCAGTCGTGGCCGCAACAATGCGCCTTACCGGCAGGCTGGGACATTGTGTGTCAGCCGCAGTCACAAGAGTCCTGCCAGCAGTGGCTTGAAGCCCACTGGCGTACTCTGACACCGGCGAATTTCACCCAGTTGCAGGAGGCACAATGAGCCAGCATTTACCTTTGGTCGCCGCACAGCCCGGCATCTGGATGGCAGAAAAACTGTCGGATTTACCCTCCGCCTGGAGCGTGGCGCATTACGTTGAGTTAACCGGAGAGGTTGATGCGCCATTACTGGCCCGCGCGGTGGTTGCCGGATTAGCGCAAGCAGATACTTTGCGGATGCGTTTTACGGAAGATAACGGCGAAGTCTGGCAATGGGTCGATGATGCGCTGATATTCGAACTGCCAGAAATTATCGACCTGCGAACCAATATTGATCCGCACGGTACTGCGCAGGCATTAATGCTGGCGGATTTGCAACAAGATTTGCGCGTCGATAGCGGTAAACCACTGGTCTTTCATCAACTGATACAGGTGGCAGATAACCGCTGGTACTGGTATCAGCGTTATCACCATTTACTGGTCGATGGCTTCAGTTTTCCGGCCATTACCCGCCAGATCGCCAACATTTACTGCGCATTGCTGCGTGGCGAACCAACGCCTGCTTCGCCGTTTACGCCTTTCGCTGATGTAGTGGAAGAGTACCAGCAATACCGCGAAAGCGAAGCCTGGCAGCGTGATGCGGCATTCTGGGTGGAACAGCGTCGCCAACTGCCACCGCCCGCGTCACTTTCTCCGGCACCTTTAGCGGGGCGCAGCGCCTCGGCAGATATTTTGCGTCTGAAAATGGAATTTACCGACGGGGAATTCCGCCAGCTGGCTACGCAACTTTCAGGTGTGCAGCGTACCGATTTAGCCCTTGCGCTGACGGCTTTGTGGCTGGGGCGATTGTGCAATCGCATGGACTACGCCGCCGGATTTATCTTTATGCGTCGACTGGGCTCGGCGGCGCTGACGGCTACCGGACCCGTGCTCAACGTTTTGCCGCTGGGTATTCATATTGCGGCGCAAGAAACGCTGCCGGAACTGGCAACCCGACTGGCAACCCGACTGGCAGCACAACTGAAAAAAATGCGTCGTCATCAACGTTACGATGCCGAACAAATTGTCCGTGACAGCGGGCGAGCGGCAGGTGATGAACCGCTGTTTGGTCCGGTACTCAATATTAAGGTATTTGATTACCAACTGGATATTCCTGGTGTTCAGGCGCAAACCCATACCCTGGCAACCGGTCCGGTTAATGACCTTGAACTGGCCCTGTTCCCGGATGAACACGGTGATTTGAGTATTGAGATCCTCGCCAATAAACAGCGTTACGATGAGCCAACGTTAATCCAGCATGCTGAACGCCTGAAAATGCTGATTGCCCAGTTCGCCGCGGATCCGGCGCTGTTGTGCGGCGATGTCGATATTATGCTGCCAGGTGAGTATGCGCAGCTGGCGCAGATCAACGCCACTCAGGTTGAGATTCCAGAAACCACGCTGAGCGCGCTGGTGGCAGAACAAGCGGCAAAAACACCGGATGCTCCGGCGCTGGCAGATGCGCGTTACCTGTTCAGCTATCGGGAAATGCACGAGCAGGTGGTGGCGCTGGCGAATCTGCTGCGTGAGCGCGGCGTTAAACCAGGGGACAGCGTGGCGGTGGCACTACCGCGCTCGGTCTTTTTGACCCTGGCACTCCATGCAATAGTTGAAGCTGGCGCGGCCTGGCTACCGCTGGATACCGGCTATCCGGACGATCGCCTGAAAATGATGCTGGAAGATGCGCGTCCGTCGCTGTTAATTACCACCGACGATCAACTGCCGCGCTTTAGCGATGTTCCCAATTTAACCAACCTTTGCTATAACGCCCCGCTTACCCCCCAGGGCAGTGCGCCGCTGCAACTTTCACAACCGCACCACACGGCTTATATCATCTTTACCTCTGGCTCCACCGGCAGGCCGAAAGGGGTAATGGTCGGGCAGACGGCTATCGTCAACCGCCTGTTGTGGATGCAAAATCATTATCCGCTCACAGGCGAAGATGTCGTTGCCCAAAAAACGCCGTGCAGTTTTGATGTCTCGGTGTGGGAGTTTTTCTGGCCGTTTATTGCCGGGGCTAAACTGGTGATGGCTGAACCGGAAGCGCACCGCGACCCGCTCGCTATGCAGCAATTCTTTGCCGAATATGGCGTAACGACCACGCACTTTGTGCCGTCGATGCTGGCAGCATTTGTTGCCTCGCTGACTCCGCAAACCGCTCGCCAGAGTTGCGTGACGTTGAAACAGGTTTTCTGTAGTGGTGAGGCCTTACCGGCTGATTTATGCCGCGAATGGCAACAGTTAACCGGCGCGCCGTTGCATAACCTGTATGGCCCGACGGAAGCGGCGGTAGATGTCAGCTGGTATCCGGCTTTTGGCGAGGAACTGGCACAGGTGCGCGGCAGCAGTGTGCCGATTGGTTATCCGGTATGGAATACGGGTCTGCGTATTCTTGATGCGATGATGCATCCGGTGCCGCCGGGTGTGGCGGGTGATCTCTATCTCACCGGTATTCAACTGGCGCAGGGGTATCTTGGACGACCCGATCTGACCGCCAGCCGCTTTATTGCCGATCCTTTTGCTCCTGGTGAACGGATGTATCGTACCGGAGACGTTGCCCGCTGGCTGGATAACGGCGCGGTGGAGTACCTCGGGCGCAGTGACGATCAGCTAAAAATTCGCGGGCAGCGTATCGAACTGGGCGAAATCGATCGCGTGATGCAGGGTGCCGTGGATGTCGAACAAGCCGTTACCCACGCCTGTGCGATTAACCAGGCGGCTGCCACCGTGGTGATGCGCGTCAATTGGTGGGCTATTGGGCGTCGCAATCGGGCCTGCCGTTGGATACCAGCGCATTGCAGGCGCAGCTTCGTGAACATCGCCACCACAGACGGGACAATGGTTCTGCTGCACTTCGACAGTTACCACTTAGCGCCAACGGAAGCTGGATTGCAAAGCCTTACCGTTGCCTGAACTGAAGGCACAAGCGCCAGGGCGTGCGCCGAAAGCGGGCAGTGAGTCATTATCGCCGCGGCATTCTCGTCGTTGCTGGGGTGTGACGTGGCAGGATGCCATGCCGATTTCTTCGCGCTTGGCGGTCATTCGCTACTGGCAATGAAACTGGCAGCGAGTTAGTCGGCAGGTTGCCCGCCAGGTGACGCCGGGGCAAGCGATGGTCGCGTCAACTGTTGCCGAAACTGGCAACGATTATCGATGCTGAAGAGACAGCACCCGGCGTATGGGATTCGAAACCATTCTGCCGTTGCGTGAAGGTAATGGCCCGACGCTGTTTTGTTTCCATCCTGCGTCCGGTTTTGCCTGGCAGTTCAGCGTGCTCTCGCGTTATCTCTATTGACAATGGTCGATTATCGGCATTCAGTCACCGCGCCCCAATGGCCCCATGCAGACGGCGGCAAACCTGGACGAAGCTTGCGAAGCGCATCTGGCAACGTTACTTGAACAACAACCGCATGGCCCATGACCTGCTGGCATTTCCTTGGCGGTACGCTGGCGCAGGGGATTGCGGCGCGACTGCGTGCCCGTGGCGACAGGTGGCATTTCTTGGCTTGCTGGATACCTGGCCGCCAGAAACGCAAAACTGGCAGGAAAAAGAGCTTAACGGTCTTGGACCCGGAATCTGGCGGGAGATTAACCGCGAACGCGAGGCCTTCCTGGCAGCACAGCAGGGAAGTACTTCGACGAGTTGTTGACCACCATTGAAGGCAACTACGCCGACGCTGTGCGCCGACGACTGCTCAGAGCGTACCGTTTGACGGCAAGCGACGCTGTTTGTTGCTGAACGCACACTTCAGGAAGGTATGAGTCCCAACGTGCCTGGTCGCCGTGGATAGCGGAGCTGGATACTCATCGTCAGGATTGTGCGCATGTGGAATATGCACCCCCTCCAGGATGTTTCTAAAAAATTGGGCCGATTATTCGCGCAACGCTAAACAGGTAAATTAATATTATTTATTAGTGCCCCCATAATTACAGAAATAATTATGGGTTTTTTATTTGTTTGATTATAGGTTTGATGAATATTTCTCTTAAATAGAGTGAATGTTGCATTCAGTGGAAGCTAATTCTCAGAAACTTCAGCTTCGGAGAATCATCACCAACTGGGAAGTGAGCGCCGTGGAGATTTCCCCCTATTGGACTCATTTTCAGGTTATACCCAGGTTATTACTGTAGATTAAACAGGGAAGTGACGCTCAATTTCCCGATTATCCTCGGCGTCGCCCAGTAATAATGAAATTGATTTACTTAATCTAATCTCAGTTTTATGGCGGGCCAAAAATGGTTGCTGATGGCGGTCGTTTTTGCGTTTGCCGCAGGCTTGCTGATTCTCTTTCATCCTGCCGTAAAATGGACTAGCGTGGCGGTTGTCAACGCCTCCAGAACCTGTTCAGTGGCAAGAGTTGGAGAAATCATTCACTAAGCTTCGTGTGCTGGATTCGGATATCAAAATTGATCGTACAGAAGCATTTAACCTGTTTATCAAGAAGTTTCAGTCGGTTAGCTTGCGGAAGAGTACCGGCGTTCATCACCTTATGTGATGAACCAATGAACAGGCGAAAATCCACGAACTGGATTCTGCATCGCGCAATTGTCGCATTCAGCGAAAAAATGAAAGCGGTTGATGACAATGCCAGTAAGAAAAAAAAGATGAACCGTCACTGTATACCTCCTGGACGCTAAAGTTTACGGCGCCAACCAGTGAAGAGGCGCAGACCGTTTTGAGCGGGTATATCGATTATATCTCTACGTTGGTGGTGAAAGAGTCGTGAGAAAATGTCTGTAATAAACTGGAGATTCAAACCCAGTTTGAAAAAGAAAACTGGCTCAGGATCGCATTAAAAACGAAAAATCAACTGATGCAAACATTCAGCGCCTCAATTATTCACTCGACATTGCCAACGCGGCAGGAATCAAAAAGCCCGTTTACAGTAATGGTCAGGCCGTTAAAGACGACCCCTGATTTTTCTATTTCTCGGCGAGACGGTATTGAACGCAAACTGGAAATAGAAAAGCGGTCACGACGTTGCGGAACTGAACGGTGAATTACGTAATGGTCGAGTATCTTGTTGAGCAGTTAACAAAAGCAAATATCAACGATGTGAATTTTACGCCGTTTAAATATCAGTTAAGCCCGTCATTGCCAGTGAAAGATGGTCCGGGTAAGGCGATTATTGTGATCCTTTCCTGCGCTGATCGGCGGATGGTGGCTTGTGGTAGCGTGTTATTGCGCTACGCGATGGCATCCAGAAAACAGCATGCCACTGACGGCAGACCACTTAGTTCGGAACCATTCGCGGTCGAAGGTGCTGTTCGTCCGAGCCACGGACAAGCGGCGTTCCGGCTACCGGATCGTCAATGATCATGCAGCGCAGACCATAATGTGCTGGATCAGTTCAGCAGTGACAATCTCCTCCGGCGCTCCCTGAGCAACAATTTTCCCTTGCAATGCAATCAAATGGCTGGCGTAAACGACAGGCCTGATTAAGATTGTGCAGCACCGCCGCCAGGGTATAGCCTTTCTGGCGGTTCAGTTCGCTTAACAGTTCCAGTATTTAATTGATGACTGATATCCAGCCAGGAGCGGGTTCTGTTGAGCAGCATAATCGCCGTTCCCTGGTCAGCACCATCGCGATCATGCTCGCTGACGTTGCCCACCGGAAAGGGATCGACGCTTTGATTTGCCAGATGAGTTATTCCCGTGGCCTGCATCGCTTTCGTTACCGCTCTTCATCTTCTTTGCGCCAGCGGGTAAACAGCGGTTGATGCGGGTATGCCACGCGCCACCAGCTCCTGCACGGTGATATCTCCGGAGTGGGCGGCATTTTGCGCCTGAACAGACCAATCCGGCGTGCAACTTCTTCACTGGCGTAATGTCGAATGTGCTCGCCATCCAGCCAGACATGCCCGCGAGCAGGCGTCATCAGGCCGGTTAGGTACGCAGCAACGTGGATTTACCTAGGATCGGCCCGATAATTGCCTGTGAGCTTACGATCAGGTATTTCTACAGTCAGATTTTCCGCAACGGTATATTTGCCATATCCCAGGGTTAACCGTTCGCCACGCAACGGGCTACCGATCGGTCATTTTTCTGAGACTCCTGAATTAACAAGACGATAAGGTAAATACCGCCTAGGCTGACGGTAACCACGCCAACCGGAAGTTGATACGGCATAAACAGTTGTTGGGCGCAGAGATCGGCCGCCAGCAGTTAGATGCTCCTCACAGCGCCGCCTGGTCAGCCCCCAGCCAGCGGTGCCGCGAACGCGTCGGGCAATGTGCGGCGCCGACGAAAGCAATAAAGAAACGGCCGGCAAGCGCCGTTGCCGGCAGCGGTAAGCACCACGTACCAGCATCATTAGACGCGCAACGTTCGACGCTGACGCCCAGCGCGCAGGCGGTATCATCGCCCATCTCCAGCAAAGCGCATTCGCCGCACCAGCAAGGCGGCGGCAATGAGCATCAATATAATGATGGGTGCGGAAGGCGGTTCTTGCCTACGTCAGGCCATTGAGCGATCCCGGCATTCACAATCCTGGCGGTTAGCGCCGTTTCTAAAGACGCTTTCAGCAACAGCCGGTGATTAGGTGACCAGCATGGCGCGAATGCGATACTGATAGAATTAACCGAAAGGTGTCGATGCCGTTACGCCAGGCGCAGCCAGACGAACAGCTAAGTGACAATGCCGCCCACCATTGCTGCCAGCGCGATAGCCGTCAGGTCTGACGAGCAGCACCATCGCCACCAGCACGCCGCTCCACGCCCCTGGTGCTCAAGCCCATTACGTCAGGGCTGCCGAGCGGGTTACGCATTAGTGATGAAAAATCGCACCGCTGACGCCCAGTGCCTGCGCCAATCAACAGCGCCATCAGCACCCGTGGCAAACGCCATTCGGCGACCACCATCGTCATACTGCGCGGCGCATCGCCCATCAGCGCGGCGAATACCTGCGGTGTCCAGCGTGACGGCACCGCTGCGTATCCCCAGACCCGCAACCACAGAGGCCGGAGCCAGCAGGACAGGCGACGAGTAAATTGCCGAGACGTCACCACCACCTCGCCTTTTTACCGGATGAGGATCTAGCACCGGTGCACCAATAAACGCACTGACCACAGAACGTGCAACTCGCCGGGCACAATCACCCGCCCGATGTATCGGCAAACAGCAGCAGGGCAGGGGTGGCGAGTAGCGTGACGGGCAGCGACCAGCGATGATCGGCACTACCAGCCAGCGCGCCATGTGCGGCATCATCAGGCCGATAAAGGCAATCGGCCAACTACCGCCGTCGCACTACCACAAGGCACGGTAATCGCCAGCAGACCAATCAACTGCGCGCCACGCGACTGCCCAGCGCCGTCGCGGTGTCGCTGCCGAGGTCAAACCGTTCAGTGCGCGCGGCTCAGTACAGCGCGGTCGCTCTCGCGATCAGCACCTGGATCAGCACCACTTTTAAGGTATGTAGATTGCGGATATTGACGAACCGGCTTGCCAGAAACGCAGTCGATTGAGACGTCAGGATTAAGCAGGGCGATGCCGCTGGTCAGCCCTTCCAGCACCGCCGCCAGCGCCACGCCGCCAGGGTTAACGCACCGGATGAACTGCCCGCCGCCCGCGCCTGCCGGTAAAGGCAACAATGACGAGGCCACCAGCGCCCGGCGAGGCCATCGCCAGTTGTTCCTGCGCGGATGAGTAACCGGAACAGCGCCGCACCCAGCACAATGGCAAAGCTGGCTCCGGCATCGAGCAAGCTGGGTCGGCAAGTGGCATTTCGGGGTGAGGAATTTGCACGACGCCCGCAAGGCCAAGCGCGCCGCCTGCAAGGCCGGCAAGGGTGCGCGGCAGTCGCGCGTCGAGCACGACGGCGGAGCCGCGCTGGCAGGTGCCGGAGAGGGGCCTCCAGCACTACGGAAGCGGGGGGAGCCACCTCGCCCCAATGAGCAGGCTTAATGCCGTCGCGATAATCAGTAATAACAGCAATCCGGCACGGCAATGGCGCGTGTCACGGCAACAGAACGAGACATACGAACTTCCATGATAATGAAATTAATTATCGTTATCGATTGATTTGGATATGTTAAGCATGTGCAGCCTAAGAATAGGTATTAAAATATTTGATGGCAAGGCATTGTAATGAATAAAACAATCCTGCTGTTAACCTCAGCCTGTTGAAAACGCACCCGCGTTTCGCGCAGTATTCCTCGCTCGTTTTATCTCAATTGTGTCTCTGGGTTTGCTCGGCGTCGCGGTGCCGGTGCAGATCGAGATGATGACGCATTCTACCTGGCAGGTGGGCCGTCCGGTGACGCTGACCGGCGGCGCGATGTTTGTTGGCCGATGGTTGGCGGTGTGCTGGCGGATCGCTATGAACGCAAAAAAGTGATTTTGCTGGCGCGCGGCACCTGTGGCATTGGCTTCATTGGACTGTGCCTTAATGCACTGCTGCCGGAGCCGTCATTGCTGGCAATCTATTTACTTGGTTTATGGGATGGTTTTTTCGCATCACTTGGTGTTACGGCGCTACTGGCGGCAACATCTGCACTGGTAGGGCGTGAAAACTTAATGCAGGCCGGGGCGATCACCATGTTGACCGTGCGCCTGGGGTCGGTGATTTCGCCCATGATTGGCGGTTTATTGCTGGCGACCGGCGGCGTAGCCTGGAACTACGGGCTGGCGGCGGCGGGCACGTTTATTACCTTGTTACCGTTATTAAGCCTTCCGGAGTTGCCACCGCCACCGCAGCCGCTTGAGCATCCGTTGAAATCATTACTGGCAGGATTTCGTTTTCTGCTTGCCAGCCCGCTGCTGGGTGGTTTATTGACGATGGCGAGCGCGGTGCTGGTACTGTATCCGGCGCTGGCTGACAACTGGCAGATGTCAGCGGCACAGATTGGTTTTCTCTACGCGGCGATCCCGCTCGGCGCGGCTATTGGTGCGTTAACCAGCGGGAAGCTGGCACATAGTGCGCGACCAGGGTTATTGATGCTGCTCTCCACGCTGGGATCGTTCCTCGCCATTGGTCTGTTTGGCCTGATGCCGATGTGGATTTTAGGCGTGGTTTGTCTGGCGCTGTTCGGCTGGCTGAGCGCGGTTAGTTCGTTGCTGCAATATACAATGCTGCAAACGCAAACCCCGGAAGCGATGTTAGGGCGGATTAACGGTTTGTGGACGGCGCAGAACGTGACGGGCGATGCCATAGGCGCGGCGCTGCTGGGTGGTTTGGGCGCGATGATGACACCGGTTGCTTCCGCAAGCGCGAGCGGTTTTGGTTTGTTGATTATCGGCGTGTTGTTATTGCTGGTGCTGGTGGAGTTGCGACGTTTTCGCCAGACGCCGCCGCAGGTGACAGCGTCCGACAGTTAATGCTTAAAACAGCGCCTTAAGCCGTTCCAGCACTTGCATGGCGCTGTAGTAATCCAGGCGGAACGTCTCGGTTCCCAGCGCATAAACCTGCTTGTTTTGTACCGCAGGCAGGTGCGCGAGCAGTGGATTGGCATAAATCGCATCGGCATCTTTCTGATCACCAGCGAACAGGAATAGCGATTCACCGTTTAACCCCGCAGCCAGATTTTCCCCACCAAGCTGAATGATGTCATGGCGTTTGCCCTGGCTTTGGCTGGCGTTTAACCCTGCGGGCAATTTCGCCAGCGTAAAGCCGAGTTGTTCCAGCATCTGCCCTTGTGCTGATTCCGGCGTCCAGAGATTGGCACTGTGTGCAGCGGCGGTATAGACAATGGCAGTGACCGGCTGCGGCGGTAATTTGATTTGCTCTTTCGCCGCTGCCAGTTGCTTATCAAACTGTGCAATCCGCTCTGCCGCTTGTTTCTCATGCCCGGTAATTTCGCCAAGCTGCGTTAACAGCGACTGCCAGCTTTTGTCGTCGTAATTGATGATTAATGTCGGGGCGATGGTGGAAAGCTGATCATACAGCGCCAGCGCCGAATCCCCGCCGGTTGCGCTAATTAAAATCAGATCCGGCATTTGCGCGGCAACGGCTTCGGCGCTCGGTTCGCCGATATAGAGCCGTTGCAGTTTGCGTTCTTTCGCCACCTTGCTCCACTGGCGTAAAAAGCCCTGGTCATCTGCGACGCGGTTATTCGGCGTGGTCGCGCCGCTGGCGATCACCGGAGCATCAATCGCCAGCAGTGATCCGGTCAGGGTGACGCTGGTGGAAACAATACGCTGCGGCTGGCTTTCCAGGGTATGAGTGCCCCGGCTGTCAGTAATCTGACGCGGCCAGTCGGCGGCCTGAACTACGGCTATTCCTGAAAGCAAAAGTCCTGTTAATAGAAGGGCGTTGCGGTAGAGCGGGGCGAGTCTCACAAGTCAGCTTCCTGTTATTAATAAGGTTAAGGGCGTAATGACAAATTCGACAAAGCGCACAATCCGTCCCTTTGGGGAGAGGGGGCAAAACGGCGCAGGACATCACATTGCGCTTATGCGAATTCATCAATAATGCTTCTCATTTTCATTGTAACCACAACCAGATGCAACCCCGAGTTGCAGATTGCGTTACCTCAAGAGTTGACATAGTGCGCGTTTGCTTTTAGGTTAGCGGCCGAAAATATAAGTGATAATCATTATTAAAGCCTTTATCATTTTGTGGAGGATGATATGGATACGTCACTGGCTGAGGAAGTACAGCAGACCATGGCAACACTTGCGCCCAATCGCTTTTTCTTTATGTCGCCGTACCGCAGTTTTACGACGTCAGGATGTTTCGCCCGTTTCGATGAACCGGCTGTGAACGGGGATTCGCCCGACAGTCCCTTCCAGCAAAAACTCGCCGCGCTGTTTGCCGATGCCAAAGCGCAGGGCATCAAAAATCCGGTGATGGTCGGGGCGATTCCCTTCGATCCACGTCAGCCTTCGTCGCTGTATATTCCCGAATCCTAGCAGTCGTTCTCCCGTCAGGAAAAACAGACCTCAGCCCGCTGTTTTACCCGCAGCCAGTCGCTGAACGTGGTGGAACGCCAGGCAATTCCTGAACAAACCACGTTTGAACAGATGGGTGCCCGCGCCGCCGCACTTACCGCCACGCCGCAGGTCGACAAAGTGGTGTTGTCACGATTGATTGATATCACCACTGACGCCGCCATTGATAGTGGCGTATTGCTGGAACGGTTGATTGCGCAAAACCCGGTTAGTTACAACTTCCATGTCCCGCTGGCTGATGGTGGCGTCCTGCTGGGGGCCAGCCCGGAACTGCTGCTACGTAAAGACGGCGAGCGTTTTAGCTCCATTCCGTTAGCCGGTTCCGCGCGTCGTCAGCCGGATGAAGTGCTCGATCGCGAAGCGGGTAATCGTCTGCTGGCGTCAGAAAAAGATCGCCATGAACATGAACTGGGGACTCAGGCGATGAAAGAGGTACTGCGCGAACGCAGTAGTGAGTTACACGTTCCCTCCTCTCCACAATTGATTACCACGCCGACGCTGTGGCATCTCGCAACTCCCTTTGAAGGTAAAGCGAATTCGCAAGAAAACGCACTGACTCTGGCCTGTCTGCTGCATCCGACCCCCGCGCTGAGCGGTTTCCCGCATCAGGCCGCGACCCAGGTTATTGCTGAACTGGAGCCGTTCGACCGCGAACTGTTTGGCGGCATTGTGGGTTGGTGTGACAGCGAAGGTAACGGCGAATGGGTGGTGACCATCCGCTGCGCGAAGCTGCGGGAAAATCAGGTGCGTCTGTTTGCCGGAGCGGGGATTGTGCCTGCGTCGTCACCGTTGGGTGAGTGGCGCGAAACAGGCGTCAAACTTTCTACCATGTTGAACGTTTTTGGATTGCATTAAGGAGCGAGGATGAGCATTCCATTCACCCGCTGGCCGGAAGAGTTTGCCCGTCGCTATCGGGAAAAAGGCTACTGGCAGGATTTGCCACTGACCGACATTCTGACTCGCCACGCTGCGAGTGACAGCATCGCGGTTATCGACGGCGAGCGGCAGTTGAGTTATCGGGAGCTGAATCAGGCGGCGGATAACCTCGCCTGTAGTTTGCGCCGTCAGGGCATTAAACCTGGTGAAACCGCGCTGGTACAACTGGGTAACGTCGCTGAACTTTACATTACCTTTTTCGCGCTGCTGAAACTGGGCGTCGCGCCGGTGCTGGCGCTGTTCAGCCATCAGCGTAGTGAACTGAACGCCTACGCCAGCCAGATTGAACCGGCGTTACTGATTGCCGATCGCCAGCATGCGCTATTTAGCGGGGATGATTTCCTCAACACATTTGTTGCAGAGCATTCTTCCATTCGCGTGGTGCAACTGCACAACGACAGCGGTGAGCATAACTTGCAGGATGCGATTAACCATCCGGCAGAGGGTTTTACTGCCACGCCATCACCTGCTGATGAAGTGGCCTATTTCCAGCTTTCCGGCGGCACCACCGGCACACCGAAACTGATCCCGCGCACTCATAACGACTATTACTACAGCGTGCGTCGTAGCGCCGAGATTTGTCAGTTCACACAACAGACGCGCTACCTGTGCTCGATCCCGGCGGCTCATAACTACGCTATGAGTTCGCCAGGATCGCTGGGCGTCTTTCTTGCCGGAGGAACGGTTGTTCTGGCGGCCGATCCCAGCGCCACGCTTTGCTTCCCGTTGATTGCAAAACATCAGGTTAACGTTACCGCGCTGGTGCCGCCGGCAGTCAGCCTGTGGTTGCAGGCGCTGGCTGAAGGCGAAAGCCGGGCGCAGCTTGCCTCGCTGAAACTGTTACAGGTCGGCGGCGCACGTCTTTCTGCCACGCTTGCAGCGCGTATTCCCGCTGAGATTGGCTGCCAGTTGCAGCAGGTGTTTGGCATGGCGGAAGGGCTGGTGAACTACACCCGTCTTGATGATAGCGCGGAGAAAATTATCCATACCCAGGGTTACCCGAACGTGTCCGGACGATGAAGTATGGGTTGCTCATGTGAAGGAAATCCACTGCCGCAAGGGGGAAGTTGGACGCCTGATGACGCGGGCGACACCTTCCGCGGTTATTGAAAAGTCCGCAGCACAATGCCAGTGCCTTTGATGCCAACTGTTGACCGTTCCGGCGATTCGATCTCTCATCGATCCAGAGGGTTACATCACCGTGCAGGGGCGCGAGAAAGATCAGATTAACCGTGGCGGCGAGAAGATCGCTGCCGAAGAGATTGGGGAGCTGCTGCTGCGCCATCCGGCGGTGATTATGCCGCACTGGTGAGCATGGAAGATGAGCTGATGGGCGAAAAAAGCTGTGCTGATCCTGGTGGTAAAAGAGCCGCTGCGCGGCGGCAGGCGCGGTCGTTTCCTGCGTGAACAGGGTATTGCCGAATTTAAATTACCGGATTGCGTGGAGTGTGTGGATTCACTTCCGCTGACGGCGGTCGGGAAAGTCACAGAAAACAATTAGCGCCAGTGGCTGGCGTCACGCGCATCAGCCTAAAGGAGAGAACACGATGGGCGATTCCAAAATTACAGGCTGACGCACTGCCGGAGTCTCACGATATTCCGCAGAATAAAGTTGACTGGGCCTTTGACCGGAACGTGCCGCGTTGTTAATCCATGATATGCAGGACTATTCGTCAGCTTCTGGGGCGAGAACTGCCCGATCATGGAGCAGGTGATTGCGAATATTGCTGCGCTGCGCGACTACTGCAAACAGCACAATATCCCGGTTTATTACACCGCCCAGCCGAAAGAGCAGAGCGATGAAGATTGGCGCGGTCCAATGAGATGCGGGCTGGGCCTGACCGTTCGCCGGAACAGCAAAAGGTGGTGGATTCAGATGATGCCAGATGCCGACGACACGGCGCGGCTAAGTGGCGCTACAGCGCGTTTCATCGTTCTCCGCTGCAGTACGTTCAAAGAGAGTGGACGTAAACTCAGCTGATTATTACCGGGCAATACGCCCCTGATATTGGCCTAGTACTACCACCGCAACCGACGCATTTATGGCCGCGATATTAAACCGTTTATGGTGGCGGATGCGCTGGCCGATTTCAGCGGTGACGAGCATTTGATGTCGCTGAAATATGTGGCCTGCACGTTCTGTCTGGTGGTGATGACCGAAGAATTACTGCCAGCACCTATCCCCGCCAGCAAGCGGGCTGGTGAGGTGATCCTGCCGTTGCTGGACGAGTCCGATGAACCGTTCGATGACGACAACCTGATCGACTACGGTCTGGATTCGGTGCGCATGATGGCGCTGGCGGCGCGCTGGCGCAAAGTGCATGGTGATATCGACTTTGTCATGCTGGCGAAAAACCCGACCATCGACGCCTGGTGGAAGCTACTCTCCCGCGAGGTGAAATAATGGATTTCAGCGGTAAAAATGTCTGGGTAACCGGCGCAGGTAAAGGTATCGGCTACGCCACGGCGCTGACGTTTGTTGAGGCGGGAGCGAAAGTTACAGGTTTTGATCAAGCGTTCACTCAGGAGCAATATCCCTTTGCGACCGAAGTAATGGATGTTGCCGACGCCGGGCAGGTGGCGCAGGTATGTCAGCGACTGTTAGCTGAAACGGAGCGACTGGACGTGCTGATCAATGCGGCGGGAATTTTGCGCATGGGCGCGACCGATCAGCTCAGTAAAGAGGACTGGCAGCAGACTTTTGCGGTTAACGTCGGCGGTGCGTTTAACCTGTTCCAGCAAACCATGAACCAGTTTCGCCGTCAGCGGGGCGGGGCGATTGTCACTGTGGCGTCCGACGCCGCACACACGGCGCGTATGGCAGGTGAGCTGCTTATGGCGCATCGAAAGCGGCGCTGAAAAGCCTGGCGTTGAGCGTCGGCTGGAACTGGCGGGTAGCGGCGTGCGCCTGTCGGGTGCGTTTGGCCAGGACTGCACCGACGCGATCCGGCACCGCGCACTGTGGGTGAGCGATGACGCGAAGAACAGCGTATTCGCGGCTTTGGCGAGCAGTTTGATTTGGCGCATCCGCTGGGGAGAGTCGCCCGTCCACAAGGAATCGCCGACACGATTTTGTTCCTCGCCTCTGACCTTCGCCAGCCATATCACCTACAGGATATTGTGGTGGATCGCAGCTCGACGCTGGGGCATGAGCATAAATCTGAAACGCCATTTAACGCTCGACGAACTGAACACCACCAGCAATAACACAATGGTGGCGCATCTTTCAGAAGGATGTATACCCAGTTCTGGGCGATGATGTGCTGGAACCGAAATGCCAGGTTGGTACAGGTCCTCATTACGACGAGTTTCTCATGGCGGCGCGTCGGCGGCGCTGGCGGGAAACGCTTGGGATCGACGCCAGATTTATGATCAACCGCGACGGACAGTGTGTGGTCGCACACAACTTAATGCAACACGCCGTCGCCCGTGTCTGAGGGGAGAGGCACCCAGCATCTGCCAGCCGCTGGTCTTGATCGCAAGATCAGAACTCGGGAATCGTAGTTTTCGGATGAAGCAGGGCGCTGAGTTGCTGCGCTTCTCGGCTGGGACCAGCATTTTTCGGATGAACCCGACAAGAATTAGGATGATGGTGCAGGAAGACTGGGCAACACGAGTAATAGAGTTAACATTGTTAAGTTAAATATTGAGCTCATCTCCGATTTACATGGTTGCTTTGTGTTAAATTGAGAAGAATGTTATAGAAACAAAATGTAACATCTTCTGTGAGGCATCACACGGATAACAACTATGAACAAATCAGGGAAATACCTCGTCTGGACAGTGCTCTCTGTAATGGCAACATTGCTCTGGGATACATTGCTTTAAATCATGGGGGACAGAAATAATGGACCGTTGTGGATTGTGGTGGCGTGAGTCTGTATCTATAAATAGCTTACCGTTTTTATGGGCTCTATATCGCCAAAAATGTGCTGGCGGTTAACCAACACATATGACGCCGGCGGTCCACGCATCATCGACGAGCTGACTATGTGCAAAACGGACGAGGAGACGCTGTTGGGTCACCATCTGCGGCCATTGCCGGAGCCCGGCCGCTGGTGGGGCCGGTGCTGGCGACGCAAATCGGCTACCTGCCAGGATCATCTGGCTGGCTGGGGTGGTTCTCCCAGGTGCGGTGCAGAATTCATGGTGCTGTTTGTTTCTACGCGTCGTGACAGTCACTGGCTGGCTTTGTTGGTCAAGGAGGAGATGGGGCCAACCGCGGGGTGCATGCGCTGGTCGCCTGCTTTCTGATCATGGTCATTATCCTTGCCGTGCTGGCGATGATCGTCGTAAAGCCCTGACTTCATAGCCCGTGGGGAACATCTTACCGTTGCGTTCACCATTCCGCTGGCGCTGTTTATGGGGATCTACCTGCGCTATCTGCGTCCGGGGCGTATTGGCGAAGGGTCGGTAATGCGCCTGGTGCTGCTGATTTGGCCATTATCTCTGGCGGCTGGGTGGCGGCGGACCTGGGCACCGTACTCTGACTTTACCGGCGTGCAGTTGACCTGGGATGCTGGTGGTTACGGTTTTGTGGCGGCGGTGCTGCCTGGTGGTGCCTTGCTGGCCCCGCATGACTCCCTCTCTACCTTCCTGAAAATCGGGACTATCGTCGGTCTGGCGGTAGGCGTTGATTATGCGCCCAACGCTGACCATGCCTGCGCTGACCAAATTTGTCGATGGCACTGACCGGTATCGACCGGTAACCTGTTGGGGTTTCCTGTTTATGGCCAGTCGCCTATCCAGCAGGTGCTCGCTTGCCCGTCCGCTAATCTCTTCTGGGACCACGCCGAAGATGCTCGGCGAACGAAGGGCAGGCGTGCTTTGTCGGCTACGGTGGGATGTTAATGGAATCCTTGGTGGGCGATTATGGCGCTGGTTTACCGCCTGTTTCGTGGAATGCGACGGCATGTATTTTGCCATGAACAGCCCGATGGCGGTGCTGGCTCCGGCAGGGACGGCGGATGTGGTCGCTTCTGCCGCGCAGGTGGTGAGTAGCTGGGGCTTTAGCATTACACCAGATACGCTAAACCAGATTCCCAGCGGTGGGTAAACGGTAGATCATCTCCAGTGCGGGCGGTGCGCCGACGCTGGCGGTGGGGATGGCCTACATTCTCCGCGGCGCGCTCGGCGGCATGATGGATGTGGCGTTCTGGTATTAGCTCGCCATTTTGTTTGAAGCACTGTTTATTACCTGGCCGGCAGTGGATGTGGTTTGTGCTGCGCGCTTTATGTAAGGAATGCTGGGCGTGGTGTCTCCTGGCCTGAAGCGGACCGATCACTGCCTGCTAACCTGCTGGCAACGGCGCTGTGCGTCTGGCGCTGGGGCTGCATTTTCCATCAGGGTGTGGTGCGATCCGCTGGGCGGTGGTAACACTCTGTGGCCGCTGTTGGTATTGCCAACCAGATGCTGGCAGGGATGGCGCTGATGCTCTGTGCCGTGGTGTGTTCGAAAATGAAACGTCGACGTTTACGCCGCGGGTGGCGCTGGTACCGACAGGCCGCCGCTCTTGATTTCTACCTGACCGCTGGCTGGCGAAAGCGTTTAGCCCAGATGGAAAGTCGGCTTCCTGGCCATTGCTGATGACCTCAAGGCAATGATCGACAGCGGCAACACTCCGTCGCAATATACTGAGTCACAGCTGGCACAACGGTATTAGAACAACCGTCTGGATGCCGGGTTAACCATCTTCTTTATGGTGGTCGTGGTGGTACTGGCAGTGTTGCTCGATTGGGGCGACTTGCGGCATTGAAAGAGCCGAAGCCAACGGCGAAAGAAACGCCGTATAAGCCAATGCCGGAAAATGTCGAGGAGATGGTCGCGCAGGCAAAAGGCGCGCGCTGAGAGTCAGAGTGAGGGAGAATGTTGGCAAATCTTCACATGGCGCCGAGGGTTGGGCCTCACCCTCTCCCCGATGGGGCGGGGGACTGACGAGCGCGTTGATGGCGTTTGTAGCCGGATAAGGCGTTCACGCCGCATCCGGCAGGCTCTCAGCAACATGGTTAGCGGAGGCCTGGATCTTGATTCACTGGCAAAGCCGGAAAATATTTAGGTCAGGCGGCGAAGCTGATGATGATTAATTCTGACTACGACGACTATGTCGAACGTATGCGGGTTAACCATCCCAATGAACGCCGATGACCTACGAGGAGTTTTTCCGTCTGAGCGGCAGGACGCGCGCTACGGTGGAAAGGGCGGCGCGCCATGCTGCTAAATATGTACGTAGGGCTTTAAACGACTCCACTCTTCGAACGCTGCACGTAACGTCTATCGGTGTCAGCGTAACCGGCAGGTAATGAATGGATTTTTACCACGGACGCGGGTGTGGGTAATCACTTTGTAAATATCCGCATGATTATTGATATCCACTTCCAGCTCCGCCAGCGTAGTCGGCAGATGAAAACGCTGATACGCTCCATTAAGTGCGCGAGCGCGTCGTCCTGACCCAGCAAGGCACTTTGCACCAGAATTCCGTAGGCGACTTTGGTGCGGTGGGGAGGCGCCTGGGTTTACAGCAGCCCAGTCAGACCGTTATGCACCAGCATGGGCCGCCGCCGCGCGCGTAAAACGATGGGCCAGACCGAGCGCCCATCCCACCACCAGCAATAATAGCATCCACCACATCGCAAAATGATTGCGTTAACTGTAGTTTGCTGATCGCTCAGCGCCTGTACGCTCTGTTTAACGAGACGTCGCGAATGGCCTGCGCGTTGTCCGATCCCCAGCCGCACGGGTAGGCGGCAACGTTTACTGGTTTCAGCAGGCGCCGCCCGCTTGGTACCCATTCGCAGGCGTGTCTCACCAATCCCCGCCAGCAAGATCTGTTGCGGCGCGTGAGGATAATCTCTGGTTCCACCAGCACCATAAAAATGGCGTTGTCGAAAATCTCATAATGCAGCACCTGTGCAGGCATTGGTGCTGGGACGGGAGAGCGGTGTCCGGCGGCGCAGGTCGCATGGGAATCGTCGGAGCGGCGACGAACTGGCAAGCCGAGACGGCGGGCGAGGGCTTTCGCGGTGTGGGCGGTGCGCCGCCGCCGACACCAATCACCACGCTGCGATCCTGCGCCGGATGGGGCGCCGGGTGTGCATGGCTACTCGCTCCAATGACCGCGAAACAAAATATTGCTTTCCCCCGGCAGTTGGAACACGGGCAGAATTTCGGTTTACGCCGCGAGCAATAGCGCGTTCCACGTAAATCCACACCGCGCGAGAAGCTGTTCATCAGTGAAAAAATCGTGCAGGTGATTGAAACTTCCTGGATGTGGAAGTAGTGAGCCGGGCGGACGACCACGCGGATAGGATCGTGAGGCATGTTGTGTTGTCCTTATTGTTTTATTTAGACATCTAAACGTCTTGATTGCCAAATACTAACATGGTGTTATAGTGCCTTGACACGCAACTTCGTCAGGCACAATAAAAATGACAAATAACCCTCTGATTCCACAAAGAAAATTCACGTCCTGGCACCACTATTTTCACCGAAGATGAGCGCGCTGGCGCAGCAACACCAGGCGATCAATCTGTTCGCAAGGCTTTCCTCATTTTGATGGTCCGCGCTATTTACAGGAGCGGCTGGCGTACCACGTTGCCCAGGGGGCAGAGCAATACGCGCCCATGACCGGCGTGCAGGCCTTGCGCGAGGCGATTGCTCAGAAAACGGAACGTTTGTATGGCTATGAACCAGATGCCGATAGCGATATCACCGTAACGGCAGGGGCGACGGAAGCGTTATACGCGGCGATTACCGCGTTGGTGCGCAATGGCGATGAAGTGATTTGTTTTTATCCCAGCTATGACAGTTACGCCCCTGGATCGCGCTTTCTGGCGGAATAGTTTAACGTATTGCATTGCAACCACCGCATTTTCGTGTTGACTGGCAGGAATTTGCCGCATTGTTAGCGAGCGCACCCGACTGGTGATCCTCAACACCCCCGCATAACCCCAGTGCTCTGTCTGGCAGCAGGCTGATTTCGCCGCTTTGTGGCAGGTAATTGCCGGGCACGAGATTTTCTGTCATTAGCGATGAAGTCTACGAGCACATCGACTTTCACGGCAGGGCCGTGAGGTGCTGGCGCATCCGCAGTTGCGTGAGCGGGCGGTGGCGGTGTCTTCTTTGGCAAGACCTATCTCGACCGCTGGAGAGTGGGTTATTGCGTTGCGCCAGCGCCCATCAGTGCCGAAATTCGCAAGGTACATCAGTATCTGACCTTTCTGTAAATACCCCGGCACAGCTGGCACTTGCCGATATGCTACGTGCAGAACCTGAGCATTATCTTGCGTTACCTACTTTCATCGCCAGAAGCGCGATATTCTGGTAAATGCCTTAAATGAAAGCCGGCTGGAGATTTTACCGTGTGAAGGTACATACTTTTGCTGGTGATTAGAGCGCGGTACTACCCTGGATGATGTTGAATTTTGCCAGTGGCGACGCAGGAGCACGGCGTAGCGGCAATCCCGCTGTCGGTTTTTTGCGCCGATCCCTTCCCCCATAAACTGATTCTGTCTCTGTTTTGCCAAGAAGGAATCGACGTTGCTGGCAGCAGCTGAACGCCTGCGCCAGCTTTAGTTATTTAGTAGGTGCAGGCGCGGGAATATTGACAGTCGGCAAACAACTCTTGCAGGCCGTTCGTTTGCTTCAGGCGCAGCACTTCGTCGCTTCCATTCCCGCTCTTGCCAATTTTATTATCGTCCGATCCCAACTGGCTAAGTTCACGGACGATTTCCGACATGGCGGTGATTTGATGGCGTCCACGAGCGCGATTATGACGAATAGTCGCGGCGATGCGTTGATTACGCGTACCTTCCAGACAGGTCACCGGCAAATAACCTTTTAAGCGTAATTTTAACGATGATCAGCCTTTACAATTTCATGGCGGTGAAAACCATCCACGATTTCCACGGGCATTTTACTGGTATGCGTGACCACAATGGGTTGGGTAAAACCATTATTTCAATGGAATTTTTGAGCAGTTTTTTTCGGGTCGTGCCACGTTGTTTGGGTTGTATCATTCGGCACAAGCTAATAATTTTTGACCGACAAAACACAATCTACCGGTTCTTCCCGAAACAAGGACTTACCTGATGGATTGCCACGGCGGATTTCATTAATCGCTTTGATGCGATTGTCTTCCGGCAAGCTGGCGAGAAATTGCGTTAAGTCTGCGTTAATCGTCGTCGGATAGTACCCCCCATTTCTGACGCTTTCCTTTATCCGTTCGTTATAACGCTGATAATTCTTCGATTTTGTGGGCTAAATGAGATGCCCGGCACCAGTAATCGTTGTTGAGAAAAGTTTTGCAGATCGACGCCAGCGTATGGACATCTTTGCACCAATGTCCCTTGTTGGGTTTGTGGAACCTCGACGCCTTTTTTCTCTGATACCAGTGCAAATAAATGGCGATTTTATTACGGTAATGTTCAGCTGTTTTCACCGGCATGCTGCTCAGTAGCAATAATGCATACTCCTGCCAGTTGAATGTTCCCGGCTTGAGGATTTTACGATGGCCATAAAAAATGGTTGTCATGTCCGGCGTAAATGCCGCCACTTTTTACCCCGCTGATGCGGTGTGATATAGCAGCCCAGCTATTCGGTTCATAAACGTGATAAAGCCATAATCCTTGTCGTTGCTCCTTGGGCCAAAAGGTTCGCAAATTCGCATATGACGCAGCAGCAAGTTGCCTGCCTGATACATTAGGTTATACAGTGGGTTGCAGAGACTTTCTTATGATTTGCATACCATGTCGATATATTAGCCACTTTCCAGTCGTAAAATGGGTAAATGTACCAGCTATGACCGCCTGTGCGGCCGTAGTCCAGGGCTCCACATCGTCGGCAAAACGTTGTTTATTTAAACTGGCGATGGCGACAAAACGGTTGTAGGACTATTCCGCACGGCATGCCGATCATCATCGCCGCCTGGGTTTTCGTGAAAACCATTCGGCAAACTCACGTACAAATTGTTCCAGGTCATGCCTGGTGGTAAAAGAAGGAGAAGTCAGGATTGGTTATCGCATCTTGCGGGGGCTGACGCACCCATTCGACATCAGGTTCCCAGCACTGCCATTCTAAGTTGTGGTATTGTGAAAGGGAATTTGCGCTTGAAGCGGGAGCGCAACCCAGTAAACTCTTCGATGACATCGGGGTACAACTCGCGCAGGGACTGAACATAGTTAATGGTGCAAGAGAATTGCGCCTCCCAGTCGATAAACAAAAACGCAGATTTTCTTGCCGATTTGTCGGGCAAGTTCGGCTGTAAGATGCAGCATTAAACCGGAGTCTTTGCCGCAGAAAATGAGACACAAACGCGGGGTAGGGTGTTGAGTGTCCAGGGAATACGCTCTCGTGCAGGTTCCAGAATATTAAGCGGAAGAGGAATTTTATAAATAGACATCTGAAGACGCTCTCTGAACGTTACAGGGTGATGGGTGAGATAAGAATGTTAATTATAAAGTAAACACTGTAAAGCAGAGTGTTTTATTTTTCATTCGCGCCGTGAATAGATAGGTGAAAGTTATAGTAGCTTTCTGAAGTTATATATCAAAAACACTCCATTTAGGCGGTCAATAAATCGTGAGAATACCAGATTGTTTAAAGAAGATTTATTATAGGAAATGTAAAACTTTATTGAAGGTAACGGATCTTCCAGGTTTATCTCTTTAAATTAGAAAGTCACGGTGGGAGGATAAAAGTCGGATAGGGACTATTCCCAGTAAATCTGTAACTGCAATGCTATTAATGATTGTCAGCAAAGAGAAACCACGAAATGAAATTTTGCGATTCATAAAATTCTCGTATTTCCATTTGAATATCATCAACCCCTGCTGATTTGAGATTAATTCGGTGAACTCTTCTGCCAGTGTTGTTCATAGGTGCTATGGGTCAGTGATTCGTGGATGCCTATTACTACAAATTAGAGTATTGCGAATCGTATGCAATGGCATGCAAAATGACGAAACGGGGATCACTGGCAGTTGGGTGATCACCAGATTGCTTTGCGGTGAACCAACAGTTCTTCAGGAGTCTCTGCTGACATGAGGATATCATGGCACTCAATCTCGACAGAGGAGATCTTGCCGTAGGCAGCGGA
Source organism: Shigella flexneri (assembly GCA_048288465.1). Taxonomy (GTDB): domain Bacteria; phylum Pseudomonadota; class Gammaproteobacteria; order Enterobacterales; family Enterobacteriaceae; genus Enterobacter; species Enterobacter flexneri_B. The sequence goes on from CP182556.1 coordinate 524,088, forward strand.
TCAGCATACTATTATTAGAGCAAGAAATGAGCTGAGGGCCGTAGATAATAAAGTTTTTCTTTAGTTCGGACTTATTGACTATATTAATTGTTTGTTCAAGGCCCTGAGATTTTTCTCAAGATGGTGATGCAGATTGAACCTCTGTTGTCGTCGGCGCGATACCTTTCCTGAGCCGAATGAATAAAGGGTCATTAAATTGCGCACGTAAGCGTTGTAACGACTGGCTCACGGCTGATGGGGTGAGGTTATCGTGATTCGGCAGCTTTGCTAATGCTTAAGTGTTGGTAAATACAGTGGAATGTGGCAAGAAGATTAGTGGAACTTTTCAAGTCGTAGAGATTGGCCATACACTACTCCGGTTATATTTTTCTTCCATGATATATTCACTTAATCAATGTTTTTTGCGTATATATTTTTATTGATTATGTTTTTTTGCTAACTCAGGATTAAGTTTTCTTAAAATAGCACAGCCACTTAGGGCAGAGCGAGCAATTCAGGCTTCTAGGATGGTTGAAAAGCAGGGATATGGTTGAACCATCCATGAATTACCTTTTATTTGTTCCCCATAATGATATTAAGCGTGTTCTAAATTGGCAATCCCCAGGCCTGTTGTAGCGTATTTTCCTTAATCATGTAATAGATAGCCGGTGTGACATCCGCCCCCAGATCGTCCATGAGTCTCTCGTTATCGCTTAACACTTTCATTTGCTCTGTACTTAGTTTGCAGGCACGTTTAGCTTAAGCTTGCCACCAGAGGCTTCGTATTGTTGCCAGGTTTTTGCGGATTTTGGGAGGCAAGAATTGCCGCTGCTGTCGCCGGGCTTTCTGGCTTGATAACCCCAACCAACAATGTTCTTAATTGCACTTTGCCAGAATCTACCCACGGGCGCGCCTGCTGCGAGAACTGTTTACAATATGGGCAGAACGGATTCGCGAAGACGTAGAGATGACCGGCGCATCTTTTTTACCGTCGAGGAGCCAGTGGGATTGTTCATCCGTTGCCACATTTCGCGTCCGGCTGGTGCGTAATTTCTTTTTCGATAAGTGTGTTACTCAGGTTTTCACCTTTCTCGTTGTACATGTAACGAGAGATAGCGTGCTTACCATCTGGAGTCAGGTAGATGGTGACGCCCATATCCTGATAAGTTCCGAGGTCCCCTTTCATTCCTCCGGGGCATCGAAGTCTTGATGATTGTAATGCCCGCTTTTCAATCGCTTTTACTGGAGCAGGAAGTTCCTCTGCGAAGGCCATTGCAGGAAGCAGAGCCAGTAAAAGTATCTTTTTTAACATTAATTTGTCCTTTTCAGTCAGTGCAAAAACCGAGTAAAAGGCATAACCTATCACTGTCATAGGTAAGAGCTTAGATCAGGTGATTGCCCTTTGTTTATGAGGGTGTTGATGTCCATGTGGTTGTTGCATTGTAAGGGCAACACCTCAGCCTGCAGGCAGGCACTGAAGATACCAAAGGGTAGTTTAGAGGACACGGTCACCTGAAAGGGGGCCATTTTACTTTTTATCGCCGCTGGCGATGCAAGGCCCGCAAAGTTGTCTTACGAAGGTTGTAAGGTAAAACTTATCGATTTGATAATGGAAATGCATTAGCCAATCGGCAAAAATTGGTTACCTTACATCTCATCGAAAACACGGAGGAAGTATAGATGTCCTCGATTAACACCAAAATTAAACCTTTTAAAACTCGTGCATTTCAAAAACGGCGAATTCATCGAAATCACCGAAAAAGATACCGAAGGCCGCTGGAGCGCTCTTCTTCTACCCGGCTCAACTTCAATTTTCGTACGCCCGACCCAATCCTGGGTGACGTCGCTGACCACTACGTAACTGCAGAAACTGGGCGTACAGATGTATACGCAGTATCTACCGATACGTCTCCACCACAAAGCATGGCACAGCAGCTCGCAGTCATCGCTAAAATCAAATATGCGATGATTCCGGTGACCGACTGGTGCCCTTACCGTAAACTTCGACAACATGCGCTGAGATGAAGGTCTGGCTGACCGTGCGACCTTCGTTGTTGACCCGCAGGGTATCATCCAGGAAATCCAAGCTACCGCTCAAGGCATTGGCCGTGACGCGTCTCTACCTGCCGCGTAAAATCAAAGCAGCACAGTACTGCTCTACCCAGGTGAAGTTTGCCCGGCTAAATGGAAAGAAGGTGAAGCAACTCGGGCTCGTCTCTGGACCTGGTCGGAAAACTAAATTTCCTTCGCTCTTCACGCCATAGCGGCGTCGGCGTCGCCGTCAACCCCTGGTCACTCTGAACTTGTGTAAGCTCCCGGGCATCACAGGCTAGCCGCCTTGCTCTGACGGTTTATACTTCGCAATTTTACCTAATTCTTCGGTGCTTCGTGCACCCCATTTCTTCCCCGCACCATGATGCAAGCTGCATCCAGGTAGCCCGCAGAGGCCGCTTGCACTATGATGTTTAAAGCCCAGGAGATAAACATGCTGACACAAATATGCAAACTCAACTCAAGGTTTACCTCTAGAAATTGACCAGCTCGTTGAGTCAATCTGTGACGCTGGATGACAGCGCTAAATCGCAGAATCAAGGAACTGTTGGCTGAAATCGCAGAACTGTCAGACAAAGTCACCTTTAAAGAAGATAACAGCTTGCCGGTGCGTAAGCCGTCTTTCCTGATCACCAACCCAGGTTCCAACCAGGGCCCACGTTTTGCAGGCTCCCCCGCGGCGACCAGTTCACCTCGCTGGTACTGGCGTTACTGGTGGACCTGTGGTCATCCGTCGAAAGAAGCGCAGTCTCTGCTGGCAGCAGATTCGCCATATTGACGGTGATTTTGAATTCGAAACCTATTACTCGCTCTCTTGCCAGAACCGCCCGGACGTGGTGCAGGCGCTGAACCTGATGAGCGTATCGAACCCGCGCATCAAGCACACTGCAATTGACGGCTGCACTCTCCAGACGAAATCACCTGATCGCAACGTGATGGCGTTCCGGCAGTGTTCGTAAACGGGAAAGAGTTTGGTCAGGGCCGCATGACGTTGACGAAATCGTTGCCAAAATTGATACTGGCGCGGGAAAACGTGCGGCAGAAGAAGCTGAACAAGCGTGATGCTTATGACGTATTAATCGTCGGTCCGGCCCGGCGGGTGCAGCGGCAGGCAATTACTCGCACGTAAAGGATCCGGTCCCGGTCTTGATGGGCGAACGTTTTGGTGGTCATATTCTCGATACCGTCTATATCCAAAACTACATTTCTGTACCGAAGACGAAGGGCAGAAACTGGCAGGCGCACTAAAGTTCACGTCGATGAATACGACGTTGATGTGATTCACAGCCAGCGCCAGAACTCATCCCGGCAGCGGTTGAAGGTGGTCTACACCAGATTCGGCAAACAGCTTCTGGCGTGGTACTGAAAGCACGCAGCATTATCGTGGCGACCGGTGCAAATGGCGCAACATGTACGTTCTGGTGAAGATCAGTATCGCACCAAAGGCGTGACGCTGCCGCACTGCGACGGCCCGCTGTTTAAAGGCAAACGCGTAGCGGTTATCGGCGGCGGTAACTCGGCGTGGAAGCGGCAATCGACCTGGCGGGTATTCGTCGAGCACGTAACTCGGCCCGCAACTTGCGCCAGAAACGAAAGCCGACGCGGCGCCGGAGGACAAACTGCGCAGCCCTGAAAAATGTTGACATTATTCTGAATGCGCAAACGACGGAAGTGAAGGTGACTGGCAGCAAAGTCGTTGGTCTGGAATATCGAGATTCGTGCTAGCGGCGATATTCACAACATCGAGCTGCTGGTACTTCGTTCTCAGATTGGCTGCTGCCAAAGACCAACTGGCCGGAAGGCGCAGTCGACGTAACCGTATGGCTGTGAATATTATCATTGATGCCAATGTAGTCACCGTCAAAGGCGTATTCGCAGCGGGTGACTGTACGACGGTTCTGTACAAGAGATCATCATCGCCACTGGCGAAGGTGCCAAAGCCTCTCTGAGGCGCTTTTGACTACCTGATCGCACCAAAACTGCATAAGAAGAAGAACAATTCACCTGGACCGCTTAGCCGCCGGGGTCAAACTCTGCCTTTCCACCTGGATTAAAAAGCCCTGCCGGACGGCTCCGGCAGGGCGGGTACTTTACTGGCAATTAACGCACAACCAGCACCGGCAGATCGGCATGGCGGATTACGCTCGAGGCGTTAGAACCTAACAGATGGGTTGAAATCCATGGGTTGCGCAGAACCAATAACTACAACATCAGCCCCCAGTTCTTCTGCCAACTCATTCACTTCATCCGTCACGCTACCAAACCAGATGTCGTTTAATGCGGGGAGGATTCATGGTGAAGTGAGCGACTATCGTTGCAGACGTTCTTCTGCTTCACGTTGCAGATGCTCTCTCTCCTCAAAATGATGACATCAGCGGCAAAACGTGCAGGTCAGCGTCTTGGCCAATCCGGCAACACTACGAGATGATAAACTCCGTCATCCTTGGCCAGGAATTTCAGCGCTGGCCAAGCCAGCTTCTGTTGCTCATTCCATTTCAAAGATAATATTTATGGTATAATGATTGCCGAGACATAACCCTTTTCCTCCTGTTATCATGGTACAATTATTCGCCATGATTATAAAAATTATCCCTGATATTTGTCTGTTCTCTTCCTTACGAACGGTTTCTCGTGTATTATATATTCTCACTGAACACGCGAATTTTCCTCAAAACCTGCGGTACCGCCCGTTTTCCCGCCGTGATAGCTACCCTTTTAGACTGACTCTTTTTGAACTGTCTCTGGAGGTTGCATGAAAGATTTACTGATCACGGCCCACATCACGTTCAGGTAAAAATGTTCCCGATCCCGGGCGTTGAACAGGCAGATGATATTATCTTGCGTATTACGGCAACTGGCGATCGTGGCTTGACCTCCATCTTTATCGAGGAAAATACCTCAGGTTAACATGGCGATATTTTTGGTCATGAATTTATGGGGAAGTAGTTGAAACCGGAAAGCTACGAGAAAATCGGAAAAAAGGCGACCTGAGCTGGTAATTCGCTTCGTCATTGCTTGTGGCGACTGTTTTTTCTGTCGATTGCAAGAGTTATGCCGCTGTGAAATACCAATGCGGGTAAAGGCGCTGCGCTCAAAGAAAACAGATACCAGCTCCAGCGGCATTGTTTGGTCATAGTCACTGCATGCGGTGTTCCTGGTGGGCAGGCGGAATATGTCCCGTGTCCCCTAAAGGGGATGTGGTGCCGTTTAAAGTACCGCCTTTGCTTTCAGATGATAAAGCGCTTTCCTTCTGATATTCTGCCAACGGCATGGCAGGAGCAAAAAATGCGCAAGATCCACAAGGTTCAAGCGTTGCAGTTATGGTGCTGGTCCGGCGGATTGTCTACATCGCCTGTGCACGGTTGCTCGGTGCGGAACAGATTTTTGTTGTCGATGACTACTCCTACCGTCTGCATTTCGCCGCCGACCGCTACGGCGCGATCCCATTAATTTTGATGAGACAGTGTATCCGGCACAGTCAATTATTGAACAAACGGCAGGTCACCGGCGTGGATGAGCAAATATGCTGTCGGTTTTGAAGCGCAAGGCAGCACCACGGAAACGGTGCCGACTAACCTGAAACTGGAGGGCAGCAGCGGTAAAGCGTTGCGTCAGTGTATTGCGGCGGTCAGGCGTGGCGGCATCGTTAGCGTACCGGGCGTCTACGCCTGGATTTATTCACGGTTTCCTGTTTCGGCGACGCCTTGATAAGGGGTTGTCGTTTAAAATGGGACAGACCCACGTTCACGCATGGCTGGGAGAATTATTACCGTTAATTGAGAAAGGATTACTCAAACCAGAAGAAATTGTTACCCGACTATATGCCGTTTGAAGAGGCCGCCCGGGGACTGAGATTTTCGAAAAAACGTGAAGAGGAGTGCCGTAAAGGCCAATTCCCTTACCCGGTGCACAAAACGCAGAGGCGGCGCAGAAGGCGGTTTCAGGTCTGGTGAATGCGATGCCGGGGAACAATATGATTGTCAGGAGTGGTTTTCGAGGTAAAGGACAGCCATGACCATAATCGCCGCCATAATCAGAAAATCCTATCAGGACTAAACGCTTCTGCCATGGTTATTCCCCATAAACGAAACGGAATAATTTTGCAGCAAAAGTGAACAGTGATAACGAGGAAAATTGCCGATTTTGCGTAAAGAGGATGCCAGCGTACCTCTGGGCAAAGCGAGTTATCGCTTGTGCAGATGGGATTAAAGCAGGTAGTCGCCAGCAGCTTCTGGCTGGTAGATCGAGCTCCAGCACTTCAAGGTGGGTTGCAACGCCGCCCGGAAGTTCCCAGTGAATGGAATCGCCAACGCGTATCAGCAGTGCGGCACGTACCGCAGCCATAACGGAAGCCAAGCATCGCTATCGGTGATTTTTGCCGGATACACCAGCGCGCCCTGATACGCACTTCGCCATCGCTAAGATCTCGTCACCTAATCCGGCTGTTCATTGTCACCACGTCGTGTGGCATCTCTTCTGGCGCGATACATCGGCGCGATCTAAATCCGCGTTCAACGCGTCGGCGATTGGCAAACCAGCATAGGCGGGTCGCTCCAGCACAGATCGATGCGTTCGGCATCCAGGTCGTTAATGATGATAGTTGGTCTGGATATTTTACTCCATGTCGTCGGTACTGCGAGTGTCGGCAGATAAACATACCCAAACAAAGTCCTCACCCGCCAGGTGGTGAGGGTTTAACTCACATGATGATACCTACTGTCGCTCACTCTTTGAAGCGATTTTGCGTCACATTCAGGGATCTCTAATGCAGCGCATTATGATAATTCTTAATCGTCATGGTTATGGAAGACGAATTAGCGTGTTTTCGTAAAATCAGAGGATTAATAACCCGCTTCATCAATCACAAAAGGTTTTGCCACAGTTACCTGGTGAGGTTGTGGCAAGAATGAATTGCAGAAAGCGGAGCGTTGATGGCGTCAGCTTTATTTGAGGTCCGAATTTCAGTCAAATACGCAGGGTTACCCGCGCACGTTAGCTTAACTGCTTTCACGTTCTCTTTCCCCAGCTTTTGGCAAAGGCGGCGTCAAAGTCACGGCGGCTGGCCGTTTTACCGTAATTATCCGCAAGGAATTTTCCGGCTTCGCTCTCTTTAATTTCTTGATCGGCGTACAAGTACCGAAGTATGCGTCCGGAATGAAAACCAAAGCAGGCACCGTGTTTGGCATATTGGTAGCGTCCAGGCAGGAACGTCCGCCAGCTCGCTGGCATGACTTCACTTAGTTTAGCGGCCGTTTCCAGTGATAATCCGGTTTCCGGCGATGAACACATCCGGCTGGCGCGCGCTTCTGGTAGATTCCGGATTGGGCGAGTAGCGCAACCGAAGCGCATCCAGCGGCGTTCATCAACACCACGGGCAGCGACCGATCAGGCAATCCCGCGACAGACCATGTACGGTCGAAAATCAGCTTTGTTGGTCGTTTTCGGTTTGCACGCGACGTTCATCTCATTCGTTGCACGATTTCAATCGTGTTGACTCTGGCAAAATCCGGTTTGCCGGGAGGCGGACATAGCGATCAAAATGGCCATCTGTTTTGCCTGCAACGCTACGGCGTTGGCGAGAGAAGGGAAGCTGAAGAAACCGCAGAGAGCAACGCGGCGTTACGCCAGAATGCTTTCATAATGGGTGTGGAACTGATCATCACTACGATACTATCTATTAAATCATAAAAAAGCCCGCTAGGTGGGCTTACCTGGCGGGCGTGATGATTTATTCAGCGTTTGGCGAACGTATTAGTTCCACATCGGCAGAATCGGCGAGCCAACCAACCGCGACGTAGAGATGTAAATCACCCCGAAGATTGGCCAAGACGCCAGTAATCTTTTAAATTCACATAGCCACAGCCGTAAATAATCACCCAGGACCGGTTGCATACGGCATCAGACAGCCCGTGATACGATAGACAGCACCAGCAGGATCCACAGTTGTTCCATTGGTCCAGCCGGAATACCTTTACCGACGGCCAGAATAACCGGCAGCATGGTTCGGGTGTCCGCAGACAGGCTGGCAAACAGGTAATGTGTAAAGTAGAACACCAACCAGTACAATCACCGTTGCGTTTGGTGAGAATCCTTCCAGGTGCGTACTCATGGTACCGCAAACCAGTAGATAAAACCAGAACAACGCCACCCCGTCACCCATTACAACCAGAGTTGCCAGGTTGACCAGCGTGTTCCATGCGCTGTTATAGCGGGTAATGTCTTTCCACGGCACAACGTGCAGAGCCAGGCATTAGCGAAACTGCCAGCAGAACCAACCGCAGTAGCATAATGACTTCACTGCCAAATACCCACAAACCTAAGCTCGAGCAATACAAGGCCAATCAGCGTCCACTCTGCGTGTCAGCACACCCATCGTTTTTGAGTTCATCGCCCGCCAGGTTCCCACTTCTTCACTGTGTGTGAGTCCGGTTTGTACAGCACGTAGGAAAGCCACGGCGCAATGTACCAAGATAACCCCAACCGGCAGAAGCCGAGGAACCGCTGCAACCGGCTGATCTGGATACCGGCAATTTTGCTGACGAACTCAGAGACCCAGCACGTTTGGTCCGCACCGGTGACAAACATGGACGAACTCAGACTGGTACTAATGACCATCATCCACATCAAATAGCCGCCAATACGACGCGCGGACGGATCGTTCGGGAATGATTTAAACAACGGCGGCAGGTTTTTAATGACCGGAAAAACCGTACCCCCGGTACGCGCGGTGTTGGACGGTGTAAACGGTGCCAGCAGAATGTCGATAATGACAATCGCATAACCCAACGTCAGCGTGCGTTTGTCCATGAATTTCACCAGGAAAAGGGCAATGCGACGACCTAACCCGGAAACTTCATACCCTAATGCAAAAATAAATGCGCCAAATACCAGCCATACCGTGGTGCTGGAAAAACCAGCCAGGCCCCATTTCAGCGCCTGTTTTTGCGCATTAAACGCTGGGTCAGCTAATTCTTTGGCATCAAAGAGCAGGTAATTACTGCCAATAACGCAAATAGTAACCGCAATAAAACTGATCGCTGTTGCCGGAATTGGCTCGAGGATCATGCCGACAATCATTGCCACAAACACAGCGAAGTAATGCCATGCCTGCGGCGGCATACCGTCGGGGACAGGGATAAGAAACATGACACCCATCACCACCAGTGGGGCCAATAGTTTCCATATATTATCTTTTGCTAAAGACATACGGGTTCTCCGAAAATTAATATTTCCAAATTTATCAAGTGCTTAAATAATTAAATCTGTGCTAAAAAACAGGTAAGGATCAGCAGGTCGGCACTGCCGCCTGGACTGAGATTTCGTTCGATACACTCCCTGTCGAACTGCCGGAGATAATCGAGATCGGTGGGGGTTCGAATGCCCCCTTTTTGCAATAATGTTTGCGCCTCGCGCTGTAGCCAGCGCAGGCCCCCCTCGCCACCGCGCGATGCAACGTTGGTATCGCCGTTGGTAGCCATCAGTAGGAGCAAGGTATCGAGCAATGCCAGTTCAGGATCTAACCCCTGATCCAGCAGAGTGAGGTAATGCGGCAAGGCGTGGTTGATCACCAGTGGATAACCTGCTTCGGCTTCACCGCGTGCGCCGGTAAGGCCAAGCTGCTGGTACAACCGTTGACCTGCCGTCAGTCGTGAATTATTGGTACGCAGTTCGCGATCGGTCAGGCCACGGCAGAAACTTGCCGCCGTAGAACAAACGGTTGTTGGCGTAACCGGCTGGTTGAGCTGAAGCAAACGGCCAATTGCCGCACATAGCAGCCCTAAAGAAAAAATGCTGCCTTTATGCGTGTTTACGCCCGCAGTGGCGCGGAACATATCACCTTCGCAAGCCATACCAATTGGGCGTAATCCGTGGAGTACCGCTTCCGGTGCCATTTCTGCACTACAGGCACCAAATTCAATGAAACGGGGTAACCAGCCCTGAATCGCCAGCGCGCTGCGGTGGAAATCTTCCAGCGCCATATCTTTGTGCGCACCGCAGTTAATGCGATCCACGAGGCCTGGTTTCGGTGACAGATTGACTTCAGTCAGCATGGCGCGCCAGCCCAGCAGGGCGTACTCATCGATTAATGACGTCGCAAGCTTTGTGGTTTTAGTTGACGTTGCAGGCATCGACATCGTTCAGCAGTGCCTCCATGCGGTTGAGTAAATCGGTCAGTTGATGGGTTTTTCCACGCGCGCAGACGGCTGCGCTTTGCTCGCACAACAGGCAGCGGCGAGGCGCAGTGAATAGTCGCGGCGGGAGAGAATTTCGCCTTCGGGCGTCAGGACATCGATATCCCATAACCGCCCGAGAGGATGACTATGTTCAAGCTCAATGGTGGCGAGCTTGAGGTCGCGAGCCGGGGCGGCAATGCTCAACATGCCCTCCGGCCCGCTGGCGGAAACCAGTGCAGCCTGCTCCTGAATTTGCCAGCCCTGCTTTGTGGCTAAGGCACGCAAGGCTGTCACGCGATGATTAAAAATTCGGCGTGTGACCTCGCTGTCTTTAATCGGCCCAGGCGCAACCACGGTAAAGGAGACCAGTGGAACAGGATGGTGCTTGAGCCAGGCGTGTTGCCGTGCTTGCCTTTCATCCCGGCTGACGAGCAGCTCGGGAATTGACACCGCATGGTGGCTGGCGAGTTCAGGAAGCAGGTGCATGGCTTATTCCTTCACCTGATGCACAACATCGATCACCGAGCCATCGCGGTAACGCACAACGGCAACGACGCGGTCGGTGAATTCAATCGGCTGTGGTTCACCGGTCAGCAGACGCGCACGTTCGCGCAGCCACTCAATGGAAACCACTTTAATGCCCGCTTCCTGCAGACGTTCTGCTAGTTCCGGACGTGCCGGGTTAACTGCGATACCGTGGTCTGTGACCAGAATATCGACACTGGAGCCCGGGGTGATGCAGGTCAGCACGTTATCCACCAGAGTCGGAATACGACCGCGTACCAGTGGCGCGACGATGATGGAAAGCGCAGAGGCAATCGCGGTATCGCAGTGACCACCGGAAGCGCCACGCAGTACGCCGTCAGAACCGGTCAGCACGTTAACGTTGAACTGCCTGTCAATTTCCAGCGCGCTCAGTACCACCACGTCGAGACGATCAACCGATGCGCCTTTCGAACCCCAGTTAGCGTACTGGTTGGCGCTGATTTCGATGTGATTGGGGTTACGGGCCAGCGATTGCGCAGCATGGCTGTCAAAGCTCTGCACATCCAGCAGTTTGCGGATCAGACCTTTTTCGTGCAGATCAACCATCGTCGCGGTAATACCGCCGAGGGCGAAGTCGGCGCGAATATCGCGGCTACGCATTTTGTCTTCCAGGAAACGGGTTACCGCCAGCGAAGCGCCGCCGGTGCCGGTTTGCATGGAGAAACCTTCTTTGAAGTAGCCAGAGTTGACAATCACATCCGCAGCGCTACGGGCAATAAGCAGTTCGCGCGGGTTAGTGGTCATACGGGTAGTACCAGCGCCGATTTTTGCAGCATCGCCAACGCGATTAACTTTGACGATCAAATCAACCTGATCTTGCTCAATGCTTGCCGGATTATGCGGATAAGGCAGCAGTTCTTCGGTAAGCATCACGACCTGTTTTGCGTTGTCGGCATCAACCATTGCATAGCCGAGGGAGCCGCAGCAGGCTTTACCGGTGTAGCCGTTGGCATTACCGAATTCATCACAGGACGGGACGCCGAGGAAAGCCACGTCGATATTCAGTTCGCCGCTCTGTACCAGATGCACACGACCGCCGTGAGAGTGGATCTGCACCGGTTCCGCCAGCAGACCACGGGAGATCTCTTCCGCCAGTGGACCGCGTAGGCCAGAGGTATAAATGCGGGTAACCACGCCCTGGCGAATGTGTTCTACCAGCGGCGCATGGCAATCACTCAGGGAGCTGGACGCCAGGGTCAGGTTTTTAAAGCCCATCTTCGCGATGACGTCCATCACCATATTGACGGTCAGGTCACCGCCACGGAAAGCGTGATGGAAGGAAACCGTCATGCCGTCCTGTAAACCTGAGCGACGATCGCTCTTCCAGGTAGGCGCACCATTTGCAATCGCGCACTTTTTCAGCGTGGTAGGTTTGCTTGGTCGCATTCTGGAAAACGACAAGATCACCGCATTCAGCGCGACGATTCCAGCCGCTACCCGTTCTTGTCGTTGAGATTGTTCGATTTTTCTGCGTCATTTTGATTGCCTTATTCTTCGCGGATGCCGGAAAGTCTCGCGGGAGAACAGACGGGCGCGATGGGTAGACCGGACCGTCCACCATCTTGCCGTTCAGGGAAACGCGCCGAGGCCTTCGCGAGCGGCGGCTTCGGCCGCGGCTTCTACGACGCGGCGGGCGTAATCCACTTCTTCTGGGTGCGTGCGTAGAGGTTGTGCAGCGAATCGATCTGACACAGGTTGATCGGCGATTTGCCGTCGAAAACCCAGCTGTTTGATGTGGGCGGCTTCTTGCAGGCATCCAGCTTCGTTGTTCACGTCGAATCGACGGTATCGAACGCCTGACACCCGCCGAGCGCGCGGCCTGCAAAATGGAGCAGCGAGCAAACGGCGGTTCAGTACCTTGCGGGGACGACTCTGTGCGCGGGTTGGGCAGTTAGTCTTCTGCACCGAGGCGATACCAATCAAACACTCGGAAGCGTGAGCGATTTCCACTGCGCGGGTGATGCCCAGCGGAGATTCGATCGCCGCCAGCAGGCCGTATTGTTGGGTTCACGACCACAGGCTTTTTCGATACGCAGGAATTGTCTTTTTCGATATCCAGAACATCCTGGGCATCGGTTTTCAGCAGACGGCACAACGTCCGCACACCACCGCGAACGACGGCTTCCAGGTCGTTGACGCCCGGTCGGAATCCAGCGCGTTGACACGCACAATGGCGTTGGATCTCGCGAATACGGCGGATGTTGCAGCGCGTGGTAAACCGTGCGGGCGGTGTCTTTTTACGCAATGCTACGGTTCGAGGTCAAACATCAGGCATCAGCCGGGTAGATGAAGGAGTTGCGGCCATCGCGGCATTGGCGCCAGGCACAGAACGACGTGCTGCGGGCGGGTTGGTTTACGTTGTTGCGGCGAAGCGGAAATAATTGGCGATCCTCCCATGGCCGAGCCGGGATACCGCTGGCGCGTGCCAGCAGGGCTTCCCGGTACGTGCACGTAAAATGCAGTCCAGTGCGCCTTTGTCATCGACGGTCGGCTGCTCGCTCCGCACGTTGTAGCGGGCGGACGTCCAAGATGGTGGTGCGAGACCCATCGCCAAACTGTTTCTCAACGCTGCTGTTGATTTGCAGGTCGATATCCTGCGTATTATGATGGCGATGCGTATCATCGCATCCCCAGCTCAAGGGTGCCTGCGACAGGCGGGCTGGGGCATTTCATCGTTCACCTGTTTCTAGTGCGGGGGTCTTTTGAGCGAGCTGCCGCGTCCTGGCGGGAGTGCTCGAGCGGTTCTGCAAATAATGCAGCGTGGACTGCAGCCCAGCGGCGCGATAGCCGGTCAGATCGTTTTTCACCACACCTGACATACCCGGGAAGCGGATATCGGCATCTGGTAACGCAGCCGCTCGATTAAGAAGAACCGGTTGCGATGGGCGGTGCGAGGAGATAGTCCGGCATTTGCTCCAGCGAGACGCGCGTATCGTGGCGTACTGGGCGGTGATCCCAAAAGGGTTCGGTCCCGACAAAGCGGTGAGTTACGCCAGTGCGGGAGCCAGGTACTGACGGAAAATGTTCAATCAATTTCGGTGTAACGATGGTCATCGACTATCTTTTCTTGATGGAGTGGCAAGGGAACTCATCGCGGGAGCTGATCTATTCGGAGCCGCGATGCACAGTCAGGCGTGGAATATCGGCGGTGCCTTTTAACGCCGATCCAGCCGGTCTTCATTGGGGAAGCGTGAAGAATCTACTTTGACTAACAACCGATGCAACCGGCGGCACTGTGCCGCAGCCTGTTGAATGAGATAACGGTGACCATTCGTAAAGGGATTGCATTCATCACAATGCAGCCAATCTTTCTCCCTGGATGACGAAATTTTTTCAGCGATTCGGCGTCACGTTTCAGTCGCGTGGCGCTGTTTTCCATCAGCACCATCACGCCGGGTACGCTGGTCAGCGTGGAAAAACCGCACTGGCGGAACAGGCCTCGTATTTGGTTTTGGTACTGATCAAACAATGGTGCTGTGCCGCTCATAGGCGAGGTTTATCAGTTCAGTGGCTAATGTCAGCGCCAGTCCTTCACCGCGAAAACGGATTCACTGATAGCAACGCATTTGATGATTGTCCGGCAATTCCACCGCACGCGATCAGCTTTTCATCGCGGGTTACGGTAATGAAATTCTTCGACTGTGGTGTAGACGCTCAAATCCATTTCATGCAGAATTCGGCAATATCCGCCATTTTTTTATTTTCTGATAAGCGTTTTACGCCGGTGAAAATATCACTTGCCCGAACATAATAAATAGTATCCTGAAGGTGTCATGTTGTTATCGATTTGCAACGAATGTTGTTCAATGTTGCAAACTGATAACTTTTTATTTAGCTGGGAGAAAGGCTGGTAATCGAGGTATATCTTTTTCTCCTTTCGCTATAAGTCCTCAAGATTATTCGGCGTAAAATTGTCATTTATTTCACATAGAGTTAGTGGTTTTTTATTTATTTAATCGTTTTAAGTTTTTTAATTAATGTAATTACGAAATGACTCGCAGGTTTAAGTGATTTAATTGATTTAATGATAAAAAATTGCCACGATCATAATTAATATCTATGTATTTTGATTCAACATTTTAATTACATCCGTCAAAGAGGGCTCGGGACAACCCGCAAACAATGTTGCAGCTTTCGGACGAATAAACAGTTTGCATTTTTCCAAAATCATTCCGCTGCGTATTCTTTTTGGTAATGACTCCAACTTACTGATAGTGTTTTATGTTCAGATAATGCCCGATGACCTTGTCATGCAGCTCCACCGATTTTGAGAACGACAGTGACTTCCGTACCGGCCTTGCCAGATGTTGTCTCAGATTCAGATTATGTCGCTCAATGCGCTGAGTGTAACGCTTGCTGATAACGTGCAGCTTTCCCTTCAGGCGTGATTCATACAGCGGCCAGCCATCCGTCATCCATACCACGACCTCAAAGGCCGACAGCAGGCTCAGAAGACGCTCCAGTGTGGCCAGAGTGCGTTCACCGAAGACGTGCGCCACAACCGTCCTCCGTATCCTGTCATACGCGTAAAACAGCCAGCGCTGACGTGATTTAGCACCGACGTAGCCCCAATGTTCGTCCATTTCAGCGCAGACAATCACATCACTGCCCGGTTGTATGCGCGAGGTTACCGACTGCGGCCTGAGTTTTTTAAGTGACGTAAAACCGTGTTGAGGCCAACGCCCATAATGCGTGCACTGGCGCGACATCCGACGCCATTCATGGCCATATCAATGATTTTCTGGTGCGTACCGGGCTGAGAGGCGGTGTAAGTGAACTGTAGTTGCCATGTTTTACGGCAATGAGAGCAGAGATAGCGCTGATGTCCGGCAGTGCTTTTGCCGTTACGCACCACGCCTTCAGTAGCGGAGCAGGAAGGACATCTGATGGAAATGGAAGCCACGCAAGCACCTTAAAATCACCATCATACACTAAATCAGTAAGTTGGCAGCATTACCGTCTTGCCGAAGAAGATCCAGCTTCTGCAACCAGGCCATTCAGAACTGAAGTGAAGCGCAGTCGACTGTTAATTGACGAGTATCTGTTAATCAGGAAAATAGCAGACGTCCAGAACGAATGGTTCGGCCTTTGCATGGATCTTGCACTGGTAACAGGACAGCGCAAAGGAGATCTGGCGGCTATGAGATGGGAGGATATAAGAGATAGCAGGCTATACGTGGAACAACAAAAAACAGGGGCAAAAATTCGCATTTCTCTCCCCACCACGATTTCCAGATTGAATTTAACACTTGCCGATGTACTGGATAACTTGAAAAAAATAAACGGTAAAAACGAAAAGTTACTCGGAGGGAAGACAGCCAGGACAATTGCAGCACAGTTCAGGATTGCCCGAGACACATCCGGATTGAAATGGGAAGGTGACCCACCGCCATTTCATGAAATCCGAAGTTTATCCGGTCGCCTGCACTCAGCAGAAAAAGGCAGTGATTTCACTCAGGCGCTCCTTGGACATCGTTCATCCAGCATGACGGATAAATACCGTGACGGACGAGGGAGGGAATGGAAAGACATTTAGAATTAATTTCGAATGATTTCGAAATGCCACTTGTAATTAATTGATTATAAAGAATTAATTCCTAAAGAGCATTTGCTTCATGAATGCTCCTTTGCATTTAGCAACTGACTGTAACAGCTAAAATTAGTCGCTTTTGGCGGTGAATGCTGAATTAAAACGCAGAATTTTGTCCGATAGTGGTATCGGTGTACCATTCGCGCAGACGAAAATTCTTAACCTTAATCTGGAATACGCCATGACCACACGCGTGATTGCTCTCGACTTAGACGGCACCTTATTGACCCCGAAAAAGACCTTGCTTCCATCATCGATAGAAGCCCTGGCCCGCGCTCGCGAAGCAGGCTATCAATTAATCATCGTCACAGGTCGCCATCACGTCGCTATTCATCCTTTTTATCAGGCGCTGGCGCTGGATACACCTGCTATTTGCTGTAATGGCACCTATTTGTATGATTATCATGCAAAAACCGTGCTGGAAGCGGACCCAATGCCCGTTAATAAAGCCCTGCAACTCATTGAGATGCTGAATCAACACCACATTCACGGTCTGATGAATGTCGATGATGTATGGTCATGAGCACCCGAACGGCATGTCATTCGCACATCTAACCGGCGCAAACCCTGCCGCCGGAACAGCGTCCGACTTTCACACAAGTCGCTTCTCTGGCGCAACCAAAACAAGTTAACGCCGTATGGAGTTTGCCCTGACGCACGATGACCTGCCGCAATTGCAGGTATTCCCGGTAAGCATGCTCCAGATGAACTGGGACTGGAGTGCGATGGTCCTGGACCATCAGGTCTATATTGCACGCGGCGGCAACAGCAAAGATAAACGTTTGACGAAATGGGTTGAGGCGAAGGTCGGTCGATGGAAAACGTCGTGGCATTCGGCGATAACTTTTAATGATATCAGATGCGGGAAGCCGCTGGTACAGGCGTGGCGATGGGTAACGCCGATGACGGTGCAAGCGCGCGCCAACATCGTGATCTTGGCGGAACACCACCGACAGCATTGCCCAGTTCATTTATAGCCACCTGATTTAATCAGGCGGTTATCGCAGATACTTTAATTTGCGCGTACAGCCACAGGCCAGGTTCGATTGCCAGTTCATCCTGGCCGACGGGCTGATACGCGCCCACAGCGTTTTACGGCCGACTTCCAGTTCCACTTCCACCTTGCCGTTGTCGTCATAACTATTAACAACTTTTGCCCGCTATACGTTACGCAATGCTGGTTTGCTGCGGCGGTTGCAAACCAGAGAAACATCGGAAGCCGACGCGGAGACCAGCGCAGCTTGCAGCGGTTCGTCCAAGTGATCGACCGACAAACGCCGATTGCCCAGCGCCAGCGCGGTCATCGCGTATGCGGATGATGCTCAAGCACCGTCACTTTCATAACGTCAACTTTGTTGCTCTTTCGGCAGCCACGGACTTCATCACGCTACTGCCGCACTTCCTCCAGCGCGCCAAAGGCTTTCACCTGACCGTTTTCCAGTACCATCACTCGTCTGCCAGATGGAGGATCTCATCCAGTGAATGGCTGACATACAACATCGGAATGTCGATTTCCCCGTGCCCAGCCGTTGCAGATAAGGCAACAGTTCGCGCTCTACGCGGAATATCCAGTGACGCCAGCGGTTCATCCAGCAACAGCAATTCCGCGCGCCAGCAAAGCCCGACCAATCGCCACGCGCTGTTTTTCGCCTCCGGACAGGCCCCCTGCCCTGTAAATGGTCAAGCAACCGTTCAATGCCTAAGCGTCACCAGCTGATCCAACTGATTCACCATACTTTTCCACGGCCGTAGCGCAGATTGCCACGCACTTTGAAATGCGGAACAGCCGCGCCATCCTAAAAAACATAGCCAACGCGACGCTTTTGTGTCAGGCAGATACCTTTTTCGGCATCATTTAGTACCTGCCGATTGAGGAGATCCGCCCTTTTGCGGGCGCGTTAGTCCACTGATGGCGTTAATCAGCCAGTTTTTCCTACTGGAGACGCCAAAGATAGCAGTGATGCCATTGGCAGTGTTTCATTAATAGTCAGGCAATGGTTGCCCAACGTCTGGGTAAAATTCAGTTCCAGCACGATTAGCGCCCCGCCCGTTCACGGCTGATTCTGGCCAGCCATTCTGAACGTCAACAGGAGATCATCGCCAGCGCAATAGAAAATAATGCACAGTCTCGCCGCTCCACTTTCCCGCTGGGGTCTGGATTAGGGTATACATGGCAGAAGGACGGTTTGCGCTTCACCAGGAATGTTCGACACAAAGGTGATGCATGTTGCACGAACTCACCGAGAGAACGAGCAAAAGCCAGTACCGTACCAACAAATTCCCGGTAAGGTCAGCGGTAACGTGATAGTAAAGAAAACGCGCCAGCGCCCGGCCCCCAGTGTTCTGCGGCCTGTTCCAGTTCTACATCAACCCCTTCCAGCGCCAGACGCATTGCCTGCACCATCAGCGAAATGACATGACGGCGGCAGCGAGAACCGCCCCGCGCCAGCTAAGGTGAAGGTAATACCAAACTAGTCATACAGACGTTCACCGATAAATCTGTGCTGTTCCATCGAAACTAATAATAAGTAACCGATGACCACGGCGGCAACACCAGTGGTAGATACAGTACGCTGTCGAGCAGAGCTTTGCCCGGAAACGTGCCCGACCAAAGTAACTAGGCAAAAAGATTGAAACGGCAGGCTAACAGCACAGCCAGGGAAGCAACTTTCGGCTTAATAAAACGGCTGCCATTCGGTATAGGTCTGTATGATTATTGATTGCACATTCGTAATGTTTAAAGATGTCCGCTGCCTGCGGTTTTTTAGATAATCAATAAAAGCTTTCAGGTCGCATTGTTATGCCTTTTTATAACACCAACTGGATATTCCACTTTTTATGTGAATCTTCCGGGGAGGTGGCAACCACTTTTACCCCTTTGCTGGCAACTGCGTCAGAACCGTAGACATGCCCAGAGGCGCTTCGTTACGTTGACCAGCGCCAGCGCCCACTCTAATATTTTCCGCTGGGGCCAGTTCGGAATAGACAAGCGTATCCATGTGCCCTAGTTTTTCGCAGTGCTTCTTTTGCAGATGCCAGCGGGAACATGTTCCGGATCGCCAACCGCCACGTTACCGCCATTCAGCAGTGAAGTCCAGTTGGTTTTGCTTGTCGATGGTGAAATCTTTCTGCACGCTGGCTTTCGGCGCTGATACTACTAGGCGATTGCCAGCAGTGCTTGATATGTAAGCTGATCGATCTCGCTTTTTATCAACCGCATAATCCATCGATTCCTATTTCGGCAGAAATAAACATATTTCGCAGGCGCACCCGCTTCAATCTGACGGCTAGTAGATGATGAAGCGAAAGAAGAAACCACATCCACGCCTTTCTCTTTTTTAAACTGCGTAAGCATGTCTGCATTGCGTTAGTCAGTGATGCGGCGGCGAACACCTGACTTTCCTTCATCTGCCAGTGCATTGCCAGCAACAGCGACAGCGCCGCCGGCAAACAAGTTCAACCATTTACGAGCCATTGGTAACCCCTTAATGTAACGTTATGTAGGCGACAATATAACGACTACTTAATTTTCCCAGCAGTTATTGCTAACCTTTGCGAGGTAGATAAGAAAAAATATCGCAGGAAAAGCAGGAAGTTGAGAAAAGAAAATGCCCGACTAAGCGGGCATTCAGGCAAATCAATTATTTGTCCGGGCCTGTCTTTTACCAACACACCAGAAAAGATGTTGATACTTCACCAAGACCGTAATCATAACCAGGACCACGGCCATCACGACAGGTACCATGATTACGGCGAATACCAGACTTTTTAATAACTCTAACATGGTCAACTCCAGATATAGTCATGAGACTATTCTAACCGCTAGCACAGAAAAGCACTCCCCTTTTCGTGCGGTCAGCTTTGCGCGGCGTTCGTTTTCCGTCACAATAAAGAGTTTTGCCAGGACATTGTTATGCAGGCCGAAATCCTCTGCACCCTCGAGTCCACTAAATTATTCGCCGACCCGCGCCGCATTTCGCGACGAAAACACATTGCGCTTTCCGGTTCCATTAGCCAGGAGCGAAGATGCCGGTATCAGCTATAAAAGCGCCTGGGATGCCATTAACGAGATGAATCAGTTAAGTGAGCATATTCTGGTCGAGCGCGCAACAGGCGGTAAAGGTGGCGGAGGCGCAGTACTGACCCGCTATGGTCAGCGACTGATTCAGCTCTATGACTTACTGGCGCAAATCCAGCAAAAAGCCTTTGATGTGTTAAGTGACGATGACGCCCTGCCGCTGAACAGCCTGCTGGCCGCGATCTCACGTTTTTCACTGCAAACCAGCGCCCGTAACCAGTGGTTCGGTACCATCACCGCCCGCGATCATGATGACGTTCAACAGCATGTTGATGTCTTACTGGCTGACGGAAAAACACGCCTGAAAGTCGCAATTACCGCACAAAGCGGCGCACGTCTGGGGCTGGATGAAGGCAAAGAAGTGTTGATATTGCTAAAAGCGCCGTGGGTAGGCATTACTCAGGACGAAGCGGTCGCACAAAACGCCGACAACCAATTACCGGGTATTATTAGTCATATTGAGCGCGGCGCAGAGCAGTGCGAAGTATTAATGGCGCTACCCGACGGGCAAACACTGTGCGCCACAGTGCCGGTAAATGAAGCGACTTCTCTTCAGCAAGGGCAGAATGTCACGGCCTACTTTAATGCCGACAGCGTGATTATCGCCACGCTGTGCTAAGCGTGTTGACAATTTGTTATGAAACACGTATCCCTGTCAGTAATCGCTGCACAAAATGGGATATAAAATGTCATCGTTGCAAATTTTGCAAGGCACGTTTCGTCTTAGCGACACAAAAACGCTGCAATTGCCTCAGCTAACGTTAAACGCGGGTGATAGTTGGGCGTTTGTCGGTTCGAATGGAAGTGGAAAGTCGGCGCTGGCCCGCGCGCTGGCGGGGGAACTTCCGCTTTTGAAAGGTGAACGGCAAAGCCAGTTTTCCCACATCACTCGTCTCTCCTTCGAGCAATTGCAAAAGCTCGTCAGCGACGAATGGCAACGGAATAACACCGATATGCTCGGCCCTAGCGAAGATTACACCGGACGCACTACGGCTGAGATTATTCAGGATGAAGTAAAGGATGCACCGCGTTGCATGCAACTGGCGCAGCAGTTCGGTATTACCGCCCTCCTCGACCGACGCTTTAAATACCTTTCCACTGGCGAGACGCGAAAAACCCTGCTGTGTCAGGCGCTGATGTCGGAGCCTGACTTGTTGATTCTTGATGAGCCGTTCGATGGCCTGGATGTTGCCTCACGTCAGCAGCTGGCTGAGCGACTCGCCTCGTTACATCAGTCCGGTATTACTTTGGTACTGGTGCTCAATCGCTTCGATAAGATCCCGGAATTTGTCCAGTTTGCTGGCGTGCTGGCGGATTGTACGTTAGCGGAAACTGGCGCTAAAGAGGAACTGCTCCAGCAAGCACTCGTCGCGCAACTTGCGCATAGTGAACAGCTTGAAGGTGTGCAACTGCCGGAGCCGGATGAACCTTCAGCACGTCACGCCTTACCCGCCAACGAATCGCGCATTGTGCTGAACAATGGCGTGGTTTCTTATAATGATCGCCCCATTCTTAATAACCTTAGCTGGCAGGTGAATCCAGGCGAACACTGGCAAATTGTCGGGCCAAATGGCGCGGGAAAATCGACGTTATTAAGCCTGATTACTGGCGATCATCCGCAAGGTTACAGCAACGATTTGACGCTTTTCGGCCGACGTCGCGGCAGCAGCGAAACCATCTGGGACATCAAAAAGCATATCGGTTACGTCAGCAGTAGTTTGCATCTGGATTACCGGGTCAGCACTACCGTGCGTAATGTGATTCTTTCTGGCTATTTTGATTCGATTGGCATTTATCAGGTCGTTTCGGATCGCCAGCAAAAACTGGTGCAGCAGTGGCTGGATATTCTCGGCATTGATAAACACACGGCTGACGCTCCGTTCCATAGTCTTTCCTGGGGACAGCAGCGTTTGGCGCTGATCGTCCGCGCACTGGTGAAACATCCGACGTTGCTTATTCTCGATGAACCACTACAGGGGCTTGATCCGCTCAATCGCCAACTTATCCGCCGTTTTGTTGATGTGCTGATTAGCGAAGGTGAAACGCAATTGTTGTTTGTTTCGCACCACGCTGAAGATGCGCCTGCCTGTATTACCCATCGCCTTGAGTTCGTGCCGGACGGTGGACTCTATCGCTATGTGCTGACAAAAATATATTGAGTCGGTAGTGCTGACCTTGCCGGAGGCGGCCTAAGCGCACTCTCCGGCCAACGGTTCGACGCATGCAGGCATGAAACCGCTTCTTTTTTCAGATAAAAAGCGCAATCATTCATAAACCCTCTGTTTTATAATCACTTAATCGCGCATAAAAAACGGCTAAATTCTTGTGTAAACGATTCCACTAATTTATTCCATGTCACACTTTTCGCATCTTTGTTATGCTATGGTTATTTCATACCATAAGCCTAATGGAGCGAATTATGAGAGTTCTGGTTACCGGTGGTAGCGGTTACATTGGAAGTCATACCTGCGTGCAATTACTGCAAAACGGTCATGATGTCATCATTCTTGATAACCTCTGTAACAGTAAGCGCAGCGTACTGCCTGTTATCGAGCGTTTAGGCGGCAAACATCCAACGTTTGTTGAAGGCGATATTCGTAACGAAGCGTTGATGACCGAGATCCTGCACGATCACGCTATCGACACCGTGATCCACTTCGCCGGGCTGAAAGCCGTCGCCGAATCGGTACAAAAACCGCTGGAATATTACGACAACAATGTCAACGGCACTCTGCGCCTGATTAGCGCCATGCGCGCCGCTAACGTCAAAAACTTTATTTTTAGCTCCTCCGCCACCGTTTATGGCGATCAGCCCCAAATTCCATACGTTGAAAGCTTCCCGACCGGCACACCGCAAAGCCCTTATGGCAAAAGCAAATTGATGGTGGAACAGATCCTCACCGACCTGCAAAAAGCCCAGCCGGACTGGAGCATTGCCCTGCTGCGCTACTTCAACCCGGTTGGCGCGCATCCGTCGGGCGATATGGGCGAAGATCCGCAAGGCATTCCGAATAACCTGATGCCATACATCGCCCAAGTTGCTGTAGGCCGTCGCGACTCGCTGGCGATTTTTGGTAACGATTATCCGACCGAAGATGGTACTGGCGTACGCGATTACATCCACGTAATGGATCTGGCGGACGGTCACGTCGTGGCGATGGAAAAACTGGCGAACAAGCCAGGCGTACACATCTACAACCTCGGTGCTGGCGTAGGCAGCAGCGTGCTGGACGTGGTTAATGCCTTCAGCAAAGCCTGCGGCAAACCGGTTAACTATCATTTTGCACCGCGTCGCGAAGGCGACCTTCCGGCCTACTGGGCGGACGCCAGCAAAGCCGACCGTGAACTGAACTGGCGCGTAACGCGCACACTCGATGAAATGGCGCAGGACACCTGGCACTGGCAGTCACGCCATCCACAGGGATATCCCGATTAAGGAACGACCATGACGCAATTTAATCCCGTTGATCATCCACATCGCCGCTACAACCCGCTCACCGGGCAATGGATTCTGGTTTCACCGCACCGCGCTAAGCGCCCCTGGCAGGGGGCGCAGGAAACGCCAGCCAAACAGGTGTTACCTGCGCACGATCCAGATTGCTTCCTCTGCGCAGGTAATGTGCGGGTGACAGGCGATAAAAACCCCGATTACACCGGGACTTACGTTTTCACTAATGACTTTGCGGCCTTGATGTCTGACACGCCAGATGCGCCAGAAAGCAACGATCCTTTGATGCGTTGCCAGAGCGCGCGCGGTACCAGCCGGGTGATCTGCTTTTCACCGGATCACAGTAAAACGTTGCCAGAACTGAGCGTTGCGGCATTGACGGAAATCGTCAAAACCTGGCAGGAGCAAACCGCAGAGCTGGGAAAAACGTACCCGTGGGTGCAGGTCTTTGAAAACAAAGGTGCGGCGATGGGCTGCTCTAACCCGCATCCGCACGGACAGATTTGGGCAAATAGCTTCCTGCCTAACGAAGCTGAGTGCGAAGACCGCCTGCAAAAAGAATATTTTGCCGAACAGAAATCACCAATGCTGGTGGATTATGTTCAGCGCGAGCTGGCAGACGGTAGCCGTACCGTTGTCGAAACCGAACACTGGTTAGCCGTTGTGCCTTACTGGGCTGCCTGGCCGTTCGAAACGCTACTGCTGCCCAAAGCCCACGTTTTGCGGATCACCGATTTGACCGACGCCCAGCGCAGCGATTTGGCGCTGGCGTTGAAAAAGCTGACCAGTCGTTATGACAACCTCTTCCAGTGCTCCTTCCCCTACTCTATGGGCTGGCACGGCGCACCATTTAATGGCGAAGAGAATCAACACTGGCAGCTGCACGCGCACTTTTATCCGCCTCTGCTGCGCTCCGCCACCGTACGTAAATTTATGGTTGGTTATGAAATGCTGGCAGAGACCCAGCGAGACCTGACCGCAGAACAGGCAGCAGAGCGTTTGCGCGCAGTCAGCGATATCCATTTTCGCGAATCCGGAGTGTAAGAAATGAGTCTGAAAGAAAAAACACAATCTCTGTTTGCCAACGCATTTGGCTACCCTGCCACTCACACCATTCAGGCGCCTGGCCGCGTGAATTTGATTGGTGAACACACCGACTACAACGACGGTTTCGTTCTGCCCTGCGCGATTGATTATCAAACCGTGATCAGCTGTGCACCACGCGATGACCGTAAAGTTCGCGTGATGGCAGCCGATTATGAAAATCAGCTCGACGAGTTTTCCCTCAATGCGCCCATTGTCGCGCATGAAAACTATCAATGGGCGAACTACGTTCGTGGCGTGGTGAAACATCTGCAACTGCGTAACAACAGCTTCGGCGGTGTGGACATGGTGATCAGCGGCAATGTGCCGCAGGGTGCCGGGTTAAGTTCATCCACTTCACCGCTGGAGATGCGCGGTCGGAAGCCGTATTGCAGCAGCTTCTGGTCTTTTGCCGCTGGACGGCGCGCCGAATCACACTTAACGGTAGGGAAGCAGAAAACCAGTTTGTAGGCTTTAACTCGGGATCATGGATCGGCTAAACTCCGCACTCGGCAAGAAAGATCATCCCTTGCTGATTGACTGTCGCTCACTGGGGACCAAAGCGATTTTCCATGCCGAAAGGTGTGGCTGTCGTCATCATCAACAGTAACTTCAAACGTACCCTGGTTGGCGGCGGAACCAACACCAGTCATCAACATGCGAAACCGGTGCGCATTTCTTCCAGCAGCCAGCTGCGCGATGTCACCGTTGAAGAGTTCAACGCTGCTCCACATGAGCTCGACCCGATCGTGGCGAAACGCGTGCGTCATATCCTGACTGAAACGCCCGCACCGTTGAAGCTGCCACGCGCTGGAGCAAGGCAATCTGAAAGCGTCTGGGCGAGCCGATGGCGGAGTCTCATGCCTCTATGCGCGATGATTTTCGAAATCACCGTGCCGCAAATTGACACTCTGGTAGAAATCGTCAAAGCTGTGATTGGCGACAAAGGTGGCGTACGCATGACCGGCGGCGGATTTGGCGGCTGTATCGTCGCGCTGATCCCGGAAGAGCTGGTGCCTGCCGTACAGCAAGCTGTCGCTGAACAATATGAAGCAAAAACAGGTATTAAAGAGACTTTTTACGTTTGTAAACCATCACAAGGAGCAGGACAGTGCTGAACGAAACTCCCGCACTGGCACCCGATGGTCAGCCGTACCGACTGTTAACTTTGCGTAACAACGCAGGGATGGTAGTCACGCTGATGGACTGGGGTGCGACTTTACTTTCCGCCCGTATTCCGCTTTCCGATGGCAGCGTCCGCGAGGCGCTGCTCGGCTGTGCCAGTCCGGAATGCTATCAGGATCAGGCTGCGTTTCTGGGGGCCTCTATTGGTCGTTATGCCAACCGCATCGCCAATAGTCGCTATACCTTTGACGGTGAAACCGTGACGCTTTCGCCAAGCCAGGGCGTTAACCAGCTGCACGGCGGCCCGGAAGGGTTCGACAAACGTCGCTGGCAGATTGTGAACCAGAACGATCGTCAGGTGCTGTTTGCCCTGAGTTCAGATGATGGCGATCAGGGCTTCCCGGGTAATCTCGGCGCGACGGTGCAATATCGTCTGACCGACGATAACCGTATCTCCATTACTTATCGCGCCACAGTTGATAAACCTTGCCCGGTGAATATGACTAATCACGTCTATTTCAATCTTGACGGCGAGCAGTCTGACGTGCGCAATCACAAGTTGCAGATTCTGGCGGACGAATATCTTCCGGTTGATGAAGGCGGCATTCCGCACGACGGCTTGAAATCTGTCGCCGGAACGTCTTTTGATTTCCGCAGCGCCAAAATCATCGCCAGTGAGTTTCTTGCCGACGACGATCAGCGCAAAGTGAAAGGTTACGATCACGCATTCTTGTTACAGGCCAAAGGCGATGGCAAGAAAGTGGCGGCGCATGTCTGGTCAGCAGATGAAAAATTGCAGCTGAAGGTCTACACCACCGCTCCGGCTCTTCAATTCTACTCCGGCAACTTCCTCGGCGGCACACCGTCGCGGGGAACCGAACCTTACGCCGACTGGCAAGGGCTGGCGTTGGAAAGCGAGTTTCTGCCGGACAGCCCGAACCACCCTGAATGGCCGCAACCGGACTGCTTCCTGCGTCCTGGCGAAGAGTATTCCAGCCTGACGGAATATCAGTTTATTGCTGAGTAATGTTAAGCCCTCGTCATGAGGGCTTTATCTTCATATTGTTCAAATCACCAGCAAACACCGACTTGTTTGAACTAAATATCTGCAGACAACCTTACGCTGCCGACACTATTTTCGCTATGGTTATGCGTAAGCATTGCTGTCCTTTCGTCACGGCAATATAATAGAGAATTATTATCATTAAAAAATGATTTGAGGATAAGTTTACTGGCTATGACTTTAGCTCATTATGTCACATCATGGCGAAAGTCGTGGAACGAGAAAACCGTTTCACCGGTTGGTACGACGTGGATCTTCGAAAGGCGTAAGCGAAGCGAAAGCAGCAGGTAAGCTGCTGAAGAGGAAGGTCTACAGCTTTGAGCTTGCTTACACCTCTGTGCTGAAACGCGCTATCCGTACCCTGTGGGAATGTGCTGACAACTGGATCAGGCGTCGCTGCCGTTCAAGATCCTGGAAACTGAACGAACGTCACTACGGTGCATTCCAGGTTCTGAACAAAGCGGAAACTGCTGAAAAGTCTGGCGACGGCAGGTGAAACAGTGGCGTCGTGGTTTTGCAGTGACTCGCCGGAACTGACTAAAGATGATGAGCGTTATCCGGTCACGATCCGCGTTACGCGAAACTGGTCAGAAAGTACTGCCGCTGACGGAAAGCCCGGCGCTGACCATTGACCACGTGATCCCTTACTGGAATGAAACTATTCTGCCGCGTATGAAGAGCGGTGAGCGCGTGATCGTCGCTCACACGGTAACTCTTTACGTGCGCTGGTGAAATATCTTGATGACATGAGCGAAAGAGTACTTGAGCTTAATATCCCGACTCGCGTGCCGCTGGTGTATTGTTCGACGAGAATTTCAAACCGCTGAAAACACTTATTATCTGGGGTAATGCTGACGAGATCGCAGCGAAAGCAGCGGCGGTTGCTAACCGGGGTAGTTGCGAAGTAAACGTTATTGGTTTAAAAATCGAGAGCCGACTCAGCGAGTCGGCTTTTTTGTTGCTAACAATGGAGCACATTGCCTGATGCGACGCTGCGCGTCTTATCAGGCCTATGGTGATTCATCGGATACGCCACTCTGACGGTGCATCCGACAATTAAACCTTACCCGCGACGCGCTTTTACTCATTTGCCAGTTGACGTAACAAGAGCATCGGTATCTTCCCAGCCAATGCAGGCATCGGTGATGCTCTTACCGTAGGCCAGCGGGCCCCCGCTCTCGAGGCTCTGATTGCCTTCCACCAGATGGCTTTCCACCATCACGCCAATAATCGGCCTTTTCGCCACCGGCGATCTGCTGGCAAACGTCAGCACAAACATCCATTCTGCTTTTTGAATTGTTTTGACGAGTTAGCATGGCTGAAATCAATTATCACTGTGCTGGCAGGCCTGCTTTGTTCAGCCCTTCTTTCACTTCAGCAACGTGCTTCGCGCTGTAGTTGGCTCTTTACCGCCGCCAGAATGATATGGCAATCGGCGTTGCCGCTGGTATTCCAATCGCCGAATGCCCCGATTTCGTTACGGACAGGAGCAGTGCGGCGCACCGGCGGCATAATCGCATCGATCACCAGCTTAATGGTACCGTCGGTGCCATTTTTGAAGCCGACCGGACGAGAAAAGCCCTGATGCCGTTCGCGGTGCACCTGCGATTCGGTGGTACGTGCGCCAATTGCGCCCCAGCTGATCAGGTCAGCGAGATATTGTCGGGTGATCATGTCGAGAAGGGTCACCTGCCGCTGGCAGACGCTGTCGTTAATATCAAGCAGCAATTTACAGGCTATGCGCAGAACCATCATTAATCTGGAAGCTATTATCCATATGCGGATCGTTAATCAGCCCTTTTGCCACCCACCGTGGTACGCGGCTTTTCAAAATAGACGCGCATTACGATTTCCAGCTCATCTTTCAGCTCTTCACGCAGCGCCAGCAAGCGAGTGGCATACTCTTTAGCCGCGACAGGATCATGAATTGAGCACGGGCCAATCACCACCAACAGGCGATCATCATTACCTTTCAGGATCTTATGGATCGCTTTTCGGGCATGGGCAACCGTATTCGCGGCATTTTCAGTTGCGGGGAATTTTTCCAGCAATGCGACAGGAGGAAGTAACTCTTTGATTTCTTTGATGCGTAAATCGTCGTTCTGATAATTCATGTCTGTTCCAGTGTTGCCATACTTATCTTAGTGAATGCAATACTTCCAATCTATATCTTCCGTCAGAATGTGTAAACGGGGTTTTACACTATGAACGGATTAATCCTGGAATTAGCAAGAAAAACGCCAGATTGTCGCGAAAAACGAGATCTCTCCTACAATTTCTAACTGTAACTCCTTTGTTTGTTAATTATTTCAAGATTCTCTGCTGCGTTTCATAAACTGGCTGAAATCTTAAACCAATGCCTTATATTCACCTGCAAATGCACTGTTGGAAGAGGTTATCCGACATAACGACCATAACAGGAGCATCCTATGAAAATGACAAAACTGGCCACATTATTTCTGACTGCCACTCTAAGCCTTGCCAGCGGTGCCGCACTGGCTGCCGATAGCGGAGCGCAAACTAATAACGGCCAGGCAAACGCCGCAGCTGATGCGGGCCAGGTAGCCCCTGACGCCCGTGAAAATGTCGCGCCAAATAACGTCGACAATAACGGGGTAAATACCGGTTCTGGCGGCACAATGCTGCATTCGGATGGTTCTTCAATGAACAATGACGGAATGACCAAAGATGAAGAGCACAAGAACACCATGTGCAAAGATGGTCGATGTCCGGATATCAATAAAAAGGTACAAACCGGTGATGGCATCAATAATGATGTCGATACCAAAACCGACGGTACCACGCAGTAACCCTGCAAAATAGCCAATAATGGGAGAGCGGAGTCTCTCCCTTTTAATTTTTCACTTCTAAAAGCAGTATGATGTCATAAAGTTAAGTGAGAATAATTAAGGGATGACTCGTCATGGCGCACTCACACTCACACACGTCCTCACACCTGCCAGAAGATAATAATGCTCGTCGCTTGTTGTATGCTTTCGGCGTGACTGCCGGGTTTATGCTGGTAGAAGTCGTTGGTGGTTTTCTTTCTGGTTCTCTGGCATTGCTGGCCGATGCGGGTCATATGTTGACCGATACTGCCGCCCTGCTTTTCGCCCTACTCGCCGTGCAATTTTCACGTCGTCCTCCCACCATTCGCCACACTTTCGGTTGGCTAAGACTGACCACGCTCGCGGCGTTTGTGAATGCCATCGCCCTCGTGGTAATTACCATTTTGATTGTCTGGGAGGCGATAGAACGCTTCCGCACGCCGCGTCCGGTCGAGGGAGGCATGATGATGGCAATTGCCGTGGCTGGGTTGCTGGCAAATATACTTTCTTTCTGGTTACTTCATCACGGCAGCGAAGAGAAAAACCTCAACGTACGAGCAGCGGCACTGCATGTGCTCGGGGACCTGCTGGGTTCGGTTGGGGCTATTATTGCCGCGTTGATTATTATCTGGACTGGCTGGACACCTGCTGACCCCATTCTCTCGATACTGGTGTCGCTTCTGGTTCTGCGTAGCGCGTGGCGACTGTTGAAAGATAGCGTGAATGAATTACTTGAAGGTGCACCGGTATCGCTGGATATCGCTGAACTGAAGCGTCGTATGTGCCGGGAAATCCCGGAAGTCCGCAATGTGCACCATGTACATGTATGGATGGTAGGCGAGAAGCCGGTGATGACGTTGCATGTGCAGGTGATCCCGCCACACGATCACGATGCCTTGTTGGATCAGATCCAACACTACCTGATGGATCACTATCAGATTGAGCACACCACCATTCAGATGGAATATCAACCTTGTCATAGGCCAGACTGCCACCTGAATGAAGGGGTGTCTGGCCATTCACATCATCACCATTAATGGGACAGCGCGCGTGAGCCTCTTTCACGTGCGCTGTTGATCCACATCCGGCTGCCGTTGAGCGCAATAAAGGTCAGGATGATGTACTCCAGAGACATGGCGTAAACGCCCTGAAGTGCAAAAATAACGACGCTAATCACGTTAATAATCACCCACAACAGCCAGTTTTCCACATACTTACGCGTCATCAGAATCATTGCCACGATAGATAACACCATCATGCATGAATCCCAGAACGGGAAAGCGTCCGGTTGCAGTTCAGGCATCACAACCTGTAATCCTAATGCTTGCATGATCATGACTGCCACGCGGGTCAAAAATGCAAACACCGGATTGATAAATACCGTCATCAGACCAATCGAAACAACGCAAACCGCCAACCAGCTGAGTGCCTTCGGCAATGGCAACCAGCGAATTTTCAACTCCGCCTCGTTCTGACTGGTTTGTCGCGACCACGCATACCAGCCGTAAATATTCGCGGCAAAGAAAAACACCTGTAATAGCAGGCTGGCATACAGCTGAATCTGAAAGAAAATAATGCCAAACAAGGTAACGTTGATCAGGCCAAAGAAGTAGTTGCTGATCTTCTCCAGACTGGCAAGGCCAATACACAGCAACCCGGCGATCGTGCCTACCGCTTCGATCCATGAGAGATCATAACCGCCCGCCCCTATTGGTATATGTACCAGGATATTCTGCACACTAAAAAAATCCATCTTTCCCCCAAAGCGTAACGTTACGCCTTATTATTCGTTATCCACGTAGTGTAGCCGCAAAATCCAGCATACGATTGAGCGGCACCAGCGCCCTCTCTCGCAGCCTCTCATCGACATGAACCTCGTGATTACTTCCTTCCTGTTCTAATGCCTCTGCGATAGCCTGAAGGTCATTCATGGCCATCCACGGACAATGCGCGCAGCTGCGGCAGGTTGCGCCCTCACCCGCGGTTGGTGCTTCCAGTAACTCTTTATCTGGCACCGCCTGCTGCATTTTGTAGAAAATACCCCGATCGGTTGCCACAATAAGCCTCTGATGAGGCAATGCTTTTGCAGCAGCGATCAGTTGACTGGTGGAACCGACCGCATCCGCCATATCGACAATAGCTTGTGGTGATTCTGGATGCACCAGTATGGCAGCATCCGGGTATTCTTCTTGCAAGCGGGTTAACGCCTGAGTCTTAAATTCATCATGCACAATGCAGGCACCCTGCCAGCATAAAATGTCTCCACCCGTCTGTTTTTGCACGTAACGCCCCAGATGTTTGTCGGGTGCCCAGATGATTTTTTCACCCAAACTATCAAGAT
The DNA here is from genome assembly GCA_048288465.1 of Shigella flexneri. Taxonomy (GTDB): domain Bacteria; phylum Pseudomonadota; class Gammaproteobacteria; order Enterobacterales; family Enterobacteriaceae; genus Enterobacter; species Enterobacter flexneri_B. Next base: position 556,395 of record CP182556.1, read on the forward strand.
GATCAATAAGTTCGACGGCAATGCTTGAAGTTACCACCCAATCTGCGCGCGCTTTTACCGCAGCAGAAGTGTTGGCGTAGACGACGACAGTACGATCGGGATGGGCATCGTAAAATGCGTTAAATTCTTCAACAGGGCAGCCGAGATCCAGTGAACACTCAACCTGAAGTGTCGGCATCAGAATTGTTTTTTCCGGACTGAGAATTTTGGCGGTTTCTCCCATAAATCTCACCCCAGCGACTAACAAAGTAGAAGCGGGATGCTTTGCACCGAAGCGCGCCATTTCCAGAGAATCAGAAATACAGCCACCGGTTTCTTCTGCCAGTTGTTGAATTTCGGGATCGGTATAGTAGTGGGCAACCATCACCGCATTACGTTCTTTTAGCAGACGTTTTATCTTCTCGCGGTAATACGCTTTTTCATCAATGCTTAACGGCGTCGGCTTCGGGGGGAAAGGATAAATCGCCGTGTCTGGATCAAACATTACGCTCATCTTACCATCTCGTTTTACAGGCTTAACGTTAAAACCGACATTAGCGTAACATTCGCTGTTATCGGTGTAATTTGTTTTATATGCTAAACAAGATAGTCGAATGGTGGGGAAAAGTCACTCGAATTACGCCTAATTCCACCGACGTAGAGTTGCTTGCACAGTAAGCTCTGACGATGTCATCAGGTTTACAAAGTGAAATTGAGGATGCCTGAATAGCAAAAAAGCGCCTTTAGGGCGCTTTTTTGCATTGGTGGGTCGTGCAGGATTCGAACCTGCGACCAATTGATTAAAAGTCAACTGCTCTACCAACTGAGCTAACGACCCGAGTGGTGGGTGATGACGGGATCGAACCGCCGACCCCCTCCTTGTAAGGGAGGTGCTCTCCCAGCTGAGCTAATCACCCGATACTGCGCTGGATACTACAACTAACTATGTTAGTGGGGGTCGTGCAGGATGACTCGACTTCGTCTCGCCCTTCGGCGCCGTTGCTGATGCAACGTTATCCTTCACGTTTTACTACCGCTTCCACCTTAGCGATTGGTGGGTCGTGCAGGATTCGAACCTGCGACCAATTGATTAAAAGTCAACTGCTCTACCAACTGAGCTAACGACCCACTTTTTCGTTGCTTTCGGTTTGTTTGATATCCCGTGGCAACGGCGGCATATATTACTGATTTCAGACTTGAGCGCAACAAAAATTTCGATGCAGATCACTCAACTGCTTATGATTCGCACGACACGACCAGAAATAATGCGACTTCTGGTCGTGTGTTATGCATTACATCGCGTTCAGACGTTTTTGTGCCTGTTTAGCGCCATCAGTACCAGGGTATTTACTGATAACCTGCTGGTATACGGCTTTCGCTTTTGCGGTGTCACCTTTGTCCTGCATGATGACGCCGACTTTAAACATCGCATCAGCAGCCTTTGGTGACTTCGGATAGTTTTTCACTACCGAAGCAAAATAGTACGCCGCATCATCTTTTTTACCCTTGTTGTAGTTTAACTGACCCAGCCAATAATTGGCGTTTGGCAGGTAAGTTGAATCAGGGTAATTTTTGATGAAATTCTGAAATGCCACCATTGCGTCATCCTGGCGGGATTTATCCTGCACCAGCGCAATAGCTGCATTGTAATCCGTGTTTGCATCGCCGCTTTTCACCGGCGCGCCAGCATTCGCAGTACCAGCATCAGCTGTCGGCGTCGTTGATGCCGTCGCACCGCTTTGATCGCTGCTGGTTGATTGCGCCGCTGCACCACCGCTGCTGAGGCTGTCGATCTGCAACAGGATCTGCTTTTGCCGCTCCACGACCTGATTCAGTTGATACTGATTTTCCTGAATCTGACCACGCAGGGAATCAATATCGGATTGATTATCAGAAAGTTGTTGCTGGAGTTGGGTTAAAAGCTGGCTGTGAGCATTAGAAATACGCTCAAGTTGAGTGACGCGGTCTTCGACCGAGCCTGAGCTGACACTACTGATTGGTGCCTGAGCAAAAGCGGCCCAGTGGGCCGCTATACCAACCAGTAACGACAGACTCAATAGTTGATGTCTGAAGTTACTGCTCATGCAATTCTCTTAGTAAACCAGTACCGCACGACGGTTTTTGGAGTATGCCGCTTCGTCATGACCCAGTACTGCAGGTTTTTCTTTACCGTAAGAAACGATGGAGATCTGGTCTGCAGAAACGCCTTTACCCTGCAGGTACATCTTAACGGCGTTCGCACGACGTTCACCCAGGGAGATGTTGTATTCCGGAGTACCACGTTCGTCCGCGTGACCTTCTACGGTGACTTTGTAAGACGGGTTGCTACGCAGGAAGTTTGCATGTGCATCCAGCATTTGAGCGAAGTCAGAACGGATATCGTACTTGTCCAGATCGAAGTAAACGATGTTGTTCTGCTGCAGCTGTTGCATTTGCAGACGAGCCTGCTCTTCGGAAGACATGTTGCCGTTGCCGCCGTTCGCATCCATACCAGTGCCGGCACCCAGCATGCCTTCGCTGCCGTCATTGCTGGCGTTCTTGTTGGAAGAACATGCCGCAATTGCCATAACAGGCAGAGCAATCATCAGCCCTTTCAGCACTTTGTTCAGTTGCATTTCAATGATTCCTTTACTATTCAATTAATTATTATCACAGATACGGCGACCAGGCAGGGAATTTGACCTGTCCATCAGTTGCCGGAAGACGCGCTTTGAAACGCCCATCTGTAGAAACCAAATTCAGCACGGATCCCATCCCCTGAGAAGAGCTGTAGATTACCATAGTGCCGTTAGGTGCCAGACTTGGCGTTTCATCCAGGAACGTGGACGACAGAACTTGTACGCCTCCCGTTGCCAGATCTTGTTTGGCAATGTGCTGCTGCCCACCATTGGAGCTGACCATTACCATAAATTTACCGTCGCTGCTGACATCCGCATCCTGGTTCTGCGAACCTTCCCAGGTAATACGTTGTGGCGCACCGCCGTTGATATTCACTTTATAAACCTGCGGACGACCGGCCAGGTCAGAAGTAAATGCCAGGTTCTGGCTATCCGGGAACCAGGTCGGTTCGGTATTGTTACTGCGACCATCAGTCACCTGGCGGATCTGACCAGAAGCCAAATCCATTACGTACAGGTTCAGACTACCGGTTTTCGACAAGGCGAATGCCAGTTTGCTGCCGTCTGGCGAGAATGCAGGTGCACCGTTGTGACGCGGGAATGAAGCCACCTGACGTACAGCGCCATTTGCCAGCGTCTGAATAACCAGCGCGGAACGACCGCTTTCGAAGGTCACATAAGCCAGTTTAGAACCGTCTGGTGACCACGCCGGAGACATCAGCGGGTGCGGTGAACGGTGAACGACAAACTGGTTGTAACCGTCATAGTCAGATACGCGCAGTTCATACGGGAACTGACCGCCGTTGGTCTGAACAACGTAGGCAATACGGGTACGGAACGCACCTTTAATGCCGGTCAGTTTTTCAAACACTTCATCACTGGCGGTATGACCAGCATAACGCAGCCACTGCTTGTTCACTTTGTACGAGTTCTGAGCAAGTACAGTACCCGGTGCGCCGCCAGTGTCAACAAGTTGATAAGCAACATTGTAAGAACCATCCGGATTCGGAGTGACTTGACCGACAACTACAGCGTCAATGCCCAGTGCGGACCATGCAGCTGGTTGTACTTCCTGCGCACTACCCGGCTGCTGTGGCAGACGAGCGCGATCTAACGGATTAAATTTACCGCTGTTACGCAAGTCAGCAGCAACGATGCCGCCAATATCTTCAGGTGCCGCACCAGGCCCCGCCCACTGGAAAGGAACAACACCAATAGGACGACCGGAATCTACACCGCTGTCGATCACAATGCGGACTTCAGCATGCAGAACTGATGCCCACAGTATGAGAAAACCAAATGCTACTCGTAATGCCTGCTTCATCATATCTCCCTTATCTGGACCGATGGCCCACGATAATTTAGCAGAATGTTAACAAACTAAAATACACAAAACTACCAGAACCCCGTGGCAACCGGTGCCTGATGTTGACCGTCCGAACAGTCAACATCGCGATTACGGTTTGAAGTCCAATGGCGCGTTTTTGAACACTTCATATACTGCCTGGCTTGGTGGTTTCGGGATCTTCGCAAGTTTAGCTGCTGCCAACGCAGCCTGACAAAGTGCGGGATCGCCACCTTCAGGTTTGATATCCAGTAACATACCATCGGGTGCCAGTTTTATGCGCAGCGTACAGGTTTTGCCTGCATAGGACGATGCGTCATAGAACTTACTTTCGATAGCAGATTTAATCTGCCCGGCATAGTTATTGATATCGGCCCCTGATGCGCCATTGTTTTTAGTATTACCACTCCCGGCAGGCGAAGCATTGTTCCCTTTCGCCCCTCCCCCCGTTTTCGGTGCATTCTTACCAGAGCTTAGCTCACCGAAAATATCATCTGCCTCTGCGGCAGCTTTTGCTGCAGCGGCTTTTTCAGCTGCTGCTTTTGCCGCTGCCGCTTTTTTGTCTGCGGCGGCTTTTTCTGCCGCTGCTTTCTTATCAGCTGCTGCCTTATCAGCAGCCGCTTTTTCTGCTGCTTTTTTGTCGGCTGCAGCTTTCTCTGCTGCCGCTTTCTTATCAGCTGCAGCCTTTTCAGCAGCCGCTTTCTTCTCAGCTTCTGCCTTGGCTTTTTCAGCAGCTTCAGTTGCCGCTTTCTTTCTTGCTTCAGCTGCAGCTGCTTCTGCCGCTTCCGCTTTCTTCTTCAGTGCCGCAGCGGCTACCTCGGCTTTTTTCTGCGCTTCGGCTGCGGCTTTGGCGGCTTCTGCTTCTGCTTTTTTCTTCGCGTCTGCAGCCGCTTTCTTCGCTGCTTCTTCCGCAGCTTTAGCATCTGCCGCCGCTTTCGCTGCCGCCACTTCAGCTTGCTTCTGCTTTAACTCGGCCTGTTTTGCGGCTTCTTCAGCCTGCTTTTTCTGCTCCTGAGCCGCTAACCGCTCTTTCTCAAGTTGCTTCAGGCGTTCCTGTTCAGCCGCTTGTTTCTCACGCAGTTCTTCAGCAGCCTGCTGTTCCTTCATCTTGCGCTGTTCATCAGAACGCTTCGCGCTTGATTCCTGGCTTTGCATGCGTTTGTACTGCTCAACTACCGCACCTGAATCAACCATGACAGCGTCGATGGACGAACCACCGCCGCCTCCGGCTGAAGCTTCTATATTCTCATCGAACGAACTCCAGATCAGCGCCGCAAATAAGATGACATGCAGCACTGCTGAAATAATTATCGCCCGCTTGAGCTTGTCGTTTTGTTCGGTTGCCTTTGACACTCTCGGTTTCCAAAAACTGTTCGCCTGTTACCCGCTCTCTTTCAAGCAAGGGAAACGCAGATGTTTAGATAGGCTGCGTCATTAAACCAACCGATTTCACACCCGCACTATGTAACAAGTTCAGTGCTTTAATTATTTCATCGTAAGGCACATCTTTTGCGCCACCGATCAGAAAGACCGTTTTCGGGTTGGCCTTGAAACGGCTGGACACTTCCGCCACCACCTGCTCTGGTGGTAAACGCTCCAGGCGATCTTTCTCAACCACCACGGTGTACTGACCAATACCAGACACTTCAACAATCACTGGCGGATTATCCGCGACCCGCTCACCGCCTGTGATTCAGTAGCGTCTGGGAGATCGACCTCCAACCTGCGCCTCGGGGTGATGATGGTGCTGTCGCCATAAAGATCAAGCAACAGCACCAGCAGTACGTCCAGAACGGTACAATGTTGATTTCGGACTTGATCGCGACGACCTCGTCGACGCGCTCTGGCCATGGCTTACCCCTTGTTGCTCTGGCTAACGGTAAACGCCTGGCGGTGCAGAATCGCGGTTTACTTTTCCATAGTTGTCCGTAATTCAGTTCCAGTTTGTTTACGTGCTGGTCAGATGATAAGCCATCACCGCCGGAATTGCGGCGAACAGACCAATTGCTGTTGCAATCAATGCTTCTGCGATACCGGGCGCAACCATTGCAGTGTTGCTTGTTTGACCGCCCCGAGGGCCATAAAGGCGGCCACCATCCCCAGACTGTACCAAACAGACCAATATACGGCTGATGGCCAACCGTACCGAGGAACGGAATGCGCGTTTCCAGATTTTCAGCTTCACGGTTCATGGAAGTACGCATCGCACGCGACGCCCCTTCTACTACGGCTTCCGGCGAATGGCGATCAGCACGATGCAGGCGCACAAATTCTTTGAACCCGCTGTAAAATATTTGTTCCGAACCGGTCAGATCATCCCGTTTCCCCTGCTCTCTCTGATGAGGCGAGAGAAGTCCGATTCAGACCAGAATTTATCCTCTAATGCTTCCAGCTTTGCGTGCTGCTGCGTTAGAATATGGTCCGCTGGATACGGCTGATGCTATGTCCCAAGTCATCAAATCAACATGATAAGTTTAACCATAAGGCTAGCCTTCAGAAACAAATCAAGGATATTCATGTCGAACCACTCGTCAACTCTGCGACAAGAGACCTCGGGAAGCGCACGAGGCTTCATTCCAGTGGGTCAACCGCAAACAACCAGAACCTTGTCATTCAGCAGAGTATTCTCGGCGTCTCAGATACGTTGCGTGAAAACCAAAAAGGTGCCACGAATCCACGTTATTTCAGTCTGTATTTCTCAGCATATCGTCGAGCTGGCGCAGGCGCAATATTGCTACTGTCATTTTACGTACTACAAGGCAATGCGTTTCAGCCATCAGCGCCTGCTGACTGAAGTGATGAGACTACGCAGCATCTCTGTGCGTGCTCTTTCATAAAAAGTGACGTAACTGGCGTGGTACACCACACCACCGGCATCGGGATCTTCATAGAGACGCGCAACCTGCCATCCGAAACAGCGTTGTATTCACTTTACATCCCGGCAAACGCAACAAAGTTAGAGCTTTTAAACGCTGCTACTATACGCGCGCGATTGAGGTTTGGGTAATGAGGGCAAGTTAGGGAGCCAGAAAATCATGGGCTGGAGCGGCCCATAATTTTTTAAAGATAATTTTGATTAAAAAGAAGAAGAAAATCAGCCCGACAATGATATGGATATTGAAGCAATGGAAAAAATTCCTTGCCCAAGAACCTTCTGCGGGACCAAAGCCACGCCGTGAATCACACCAGCAGACGGCCACATCAGCAATAAACCATGCCAGATTTCCAGTTCACTGGTCTTCGCGGCAAAACCAAATGGTCCCAAAGATACACCTGCTAACAGAAGCGCCATCACGAAGGAAAGCGCCCTGCAGGCGCTTGTCCATTACCGCATACAAGTCGCGTAATCTTACGATCAGATGTCTTCTTAATCCGGCTTTGCCTGATTGACGTGTTCAAGCGCCAGCGCGGTGATTACCCCAAACCTAACAGGCAAGAAGCGTTCCCATAATCGATCTAGATCACATTTTTAGCTCCTTACTTAGTACAACAGTAGCTGGGTGTTACGTTCAATATCTTCTTTGGTGATACTACTGAAACATTTTCCATAATATGCCAGGCGTAGAGCAGAGGAAATCGGTACCAGAACCACCGCAACCCAGGTCATGACGTTAAGCGTCAGCTGGCTGGAAAGTTGCATCCCACATTGTCAGACTTGCGTTCATCATGGTCGCAACGGCATCACAAACGGTAAGATTGCGATACCGGCTGTCAGGATGATGCAGGCCAGCGTCAGGAGGACAGAACAGAACGCCACGCGGCTTGATCCATACGCGCAGTCAGGATGGTCAGCAGCGGCAGAACCACACCCAGCGCCGGAAATAGCCCGACAGAATTCGGCGTGTTGTTGAGCTTAACCAGCCATGCGCCAGCTTCACTGAACCACTTCTTTATTCAGTGGGTTAGAGGCTGCGTAATGGTCCATTGTCGATTTCACGACATAACCATCAATACCGTACATCACCCATATGCTAGCCAGTGCGAAGAGAGACCAGCGTTACCAGCGCAGCCACCTCAGCCGTTGCACGGTACGCAGGTGCAGTTCGCCACGGTATGCATTCGCAGATAGGTTGCGCCCTGAAGAATGATCTTCCCGACGCTGACCACGCCTGCCAGCAGGCCGAACGGGTTAAGCAACTGGAAGAAGTTACCGGTGTAGTACAGACGCAGACATTCATCAACGTTTAATGGACGCCCTGCAACAGGTTACCGAACGCTACACCAATTACCAGCGGCGGAACCAAGCCACCAATAAATATGCCCCAGTCCCACATGTTACGCCAGCGGGTTTCTTCAATCTTGGAGCCAGTCAAAACCGACCGGACGGAGAACGAAGACGCCAGCACGAGGATCATCGCCACATAGAAGCCGGAGAACGCAGCGGCATAGGCATCGGCCAGGCAGCAAGAGTGCGCCGCCGCGGCGTATCAGCCAAACCTGTGACCGTCCCAGCGTGGTGCAATGGAGTTAATCATAATTCGATGCTCGCGTCGTTACGCCCAGGAAACGGTGAGCATGCCCACCCCCATGTCCAAACCGTCAGTGACTGCAACACCAATCAGCAGAACGCCAACCAGCAGCCACCAGATAAACGCAATACTTCATACTCATTTATTTGATGATTGCTCAGCGTGCCGGTGAAGAGTCGTGGAAGAATTCTCAAAGTGATAGCTACGGTTTTCAGGCTGCTCGGCCGAGGCGTGCAAATTTGAGCATTAAGAACAATTCCGCCACCAGGAATAGGGTACACAGGCTGCAAATTAGCACCATTGAGAAGATGGATCGCCTGCGGTCAGTGACGAATTCGCCACAGCTGTCGGCAGCACTTCACCGATAGCCCACGGTTGGCCCCGATTAGTGACGAACCAGCCCGCTTCTACAGCAATCCACGGCAGCGGAATACCGTAGCAGCGCGGCGCGCAGCAGCCATTTTTCTTGCCAACGCGGTTGCGGATGCACTCCAGAAGAGAGCGCGATGATTGCCAGCAGCAGGAAGCCACACGCCACCATAATACGGCATGTGAAGTACAGCGGCGCTACACGCGGAATGGAGTCTTTGGTCGCCTGTTGAATCTGCGCTTCAGTCGCATCAGCCACGTTTGGCGTATAGCGTTTTAGCAGTAGACTGTAACCGAGGTCTTTCTTCATGCTATTGAACTGGTCACTCAACCGCCTGCTGGTAGAACCAGAACGCAGTCGTTCGAGCAGAGAGTACGCCTTCATCCCGTTACGAATGCGTTCTTCATGCTGCACCATCAGCTCTTTCAGGCCGATAACCGGGTATCCACGAACGCGTTGCAATGATGCCCAGTGCGTAAGGGATTCGAATTTAAATTGTTCGTCTCTCTTCCTGATCAGGAATGCCGAAACAGAGTAAAGGCAGCAGGCGCAGGTTGCGTTTCCACCTCGGCTTTAATAGCAGCCAGTTTGGTTTTCTGCACGTCGCCCATTTCGTAGCCGGATTCATCACCCAGAACAATAACAGACAGAACAGCAGCCATACCGAAGCTGGCAGCGATAGCAAAGGAGCGTTTAGCGAAGGCGAAGTCACGACCTTTCAGCATATACCATGCGCTGATACCGAGGATGAACATCGCGCCAGTCACATAACCAGACGCTACAGTGTGAACCAATTTCACCTGAGCAACCGGGTTAAGCACCAGCTCGGAGAAGCTCACCATCTCCAGAACCAGAGCTTCAAAGTTTAAATTGGACGCGATTGGGTTTTGCATCCAGCTGTTCGCACCAGAATCCACAGTGCGGAGAGGTTTACTCAGCGCCACCAGCCAGGTGACACACATATGCTTAACTTTACCCAGACTATCCCGAACCGAAGAAGTAGAGACCTACAAAGGTGGATTCAGGAAGAAGGCCATCAGACCTTCGATTGCCAGCGCGCACCCAAGATATCCCGACATAGTGGAAATAGTAAGACCAGTTAGTCCCGAACTGGAACTCCATGGTCAGACCGTAGCCACCCCATAGCGAAGTTTATACCAAACAAGTTGCCCCAGAACTTGCTCATATCTTTATAAATCTGTTTGCCGGAGAGGATGTAGACCGTTTCCATAATGGCCAGCAGGAACGTCATATCGAGCGTCAGTGGCACAAAAGGAGTGGTACATCGCGGTCAAGGCAACTGTAAGCGTGACAGTTCGACTATATCTACCGTCATTATCCTTGCTTATTGCATGAAGATCTCCGAGAGCGATCCCGTTAGAAAGGGTCACACGCATGCCCCAGAAGAAATTTGTTTGAACACTTTCATCATACCAGGCCAATGCACACAAAAACGGCGTAAAGAAAGGTTGCAAACATGTTAATAAATTTATATTTTCCTATGTATAGATCACGTTGCAAAATCCTTACAATAAACAGGTTTTGTTTAAGCAAATTTGCATTTTTTGATGGTTATTAATTTATAGCTAAATTTCCGCCTTTCAGCCATTTGATTGTAACAATTTATCTCTTTTTGATGCCCATTTCCAAGACTTACACATTGATAAATATCAATTCCTCAAATTATGTTAATCATGTTTCAAGAGGTAAGTTTAGTGACATTTATGTTTAAAATGTGTGAGTTATAAGGCTGAATTAGTTTTGGTTGGCAATTAAAGATAAAAGAGACGAAGCAAAAATAGCACGGTTGACCTTATTTTTTTGGTTACTGGCTAATGGATGCATAGTTTCAGGATTTACTATAAGGCATAATCTCCACCCCGCCAATATTAACATTTAATTAACTTATAATTATATTATAATTAGTGATCCGGGGTTATTATTTTGTTAAAATAAAGCCACATATACGTGGCTTGAGAGTGAAGAAAACACTAAATTACCTGATGCGCTACGCTTGCCAGTGTCTACATCATCTCTGCAATATATTCAATTTGCCTGCTTTGTAGACCCAATAAAGGGTTTCATGCCGTATCCGGCACGAACAAAGTCTCTTCGTCAAAATCTGGCCGCGCATATGTGGCTTCGGTTTGATTGCTATTCAGGCAAGCTGGTAACCGACGTCGGTGACTGGCCGGGTAAAAAAGGCCCCATAGATTTGAGTCTCGACTTTCCTCGGTGGTAATGTGTTCATCGATCATCGTTTCTGAGCAATAAATCACCTCGCGACTGAAAGCAACAGTCGCATCACAGGTTGCTGATTCAGCCGGATTAAACAGCCGTAAAATCACTCTCGTCGGTCTTCAGCTTTCTTAAGTGCGCTTATCAGGCATCCCACTGGGGGCATTTTCAACAAACTATAACTTTCCGGCACGTTTAATCGGCTTTGTTCAGCTCATCGCATCCCATGGGATTTTGTTGTAACACTGTACCGGAAGGTCAGCCATGCTCGCGCCTGCTGAGCTACACCAGCGGCGGTTGGTTGTACAACCAAGAAACTTAGGCGACAAGAAAGCAGACCACGTAGTTGTGAGTCCGGACCTGCATTTCAATTCCCGAAGGCCGCCCAGGCCTCAACAGATTTCTTTCCCCAGAAGCCCACGCCACGCAGCAACGTAATGGCAAAGGTTTTTTCTCTTCACCGATGACTTCAAATTCACGTAACCCTTCGCTAAAGACAGCCATGCCGTTACGCCCTTCCTGTAAGGCACATAGTTGAGCACATCCATACCGGGACCGGTGCTCTTTTCAGCCTTGCTGCCAGTTGTTCATTGCACTGCTGTTGTCACGGCGCGTCAGCCAACCAAATCCTACAATCTGCCAGAACACTGTCGGTGTTAAAAGGTGTAGGGACCGAGGACACGAAGGCGATGATCGTCAGCCCTGTTATCAAGGTTGATATCCACATCAATATGCCTGCTGTTATGACTAAGAGTGACAGCCAACACCACCCCTACTCTGCCAGTGGATTGCCTGGTGCCGCGTTCTGACAAATTGTCGAGTGCACTGCCATGTCATAGCGGTATAACAGCCCTGCTCGCCAGGTTCACGAATAATATCGCATTGCGGTTTCGCGTTCGCTGCGGGTAATTACCCACTTCTTCTTTTTGCGGTGAATAGTCATATTCATCACCATCATCAGAGCTTTCTTCAATTTGCAATACCCGGGCGATAGTGTACACCGCCGTCTTTATCTACCAGTTGCAGACAACTATTCCTATTGAGCGCAATCTGCCAGAAAGCATTTTCCAGATCCCTTCAGCGTCACTTTTTGCCCAATGATGTTGCCAGGCGATTCGCTTCAATATAAAGCGTGCGATAGCCCATAGAAGGGACAATCCGGTCGATTCGAATATCAAACTCCATAAAGGGATTATATTTGCCATGTTACTTGCCGATTCATTAGGCGCGATCTATCTCACGGGCATGGCGAATAAAATACGGTACAGGTTATCCCGCGATTGTCTGGTAGATTAAACTGGCTGGCGCGCAGCCGCACAGTGGTGTTAAGAACTCTTCGCGGCCAGGGCATTCAGGTTGGAACATATACGAGTTTGTCGGCATCCTGGTGGGATGTTATCGGCAAATTTGCGCATGTAGAAACGCAGCAGATTATCCGCCATGTCTTCAGCCAGTTCGAAGCGGCTAACAATTTCGCGATGAACTTTGTCACTGCACAGAACCCGAGACTGTCGTGGGCACTAATTCTTTATTTCTTTCCACATTTTCTCCAGAAGCCGTGGTGAATTCAAAACCCATGTTCAGGCCAGCGTTGCCAGTGTTCCAGCAGATTAACAAGTTCATTTTCAATATGCGTGGGCAATTTTGATATCCATGTGCGTGGAACCGATGGTGCGATGCTACGCGTATATTTGCTATTGATAAATTCCACCTTTCAGGGTGGCCACTTTCATGCTGCGCTTCGATTCCTCCAACACCTCTTCAAAGCGGCTCATCACAAACTTACGTTGAGGTACATTTCACTAGGATCCATTACTCCCAGATATTTTGCTGCAATGGCATCTGGTCATGCCCATTCGGCAGCAAATCTCTTTGGTTACATAGGTTTTTTCCAGCACGTCAAATAACTGTCGAGGCGTTTACGTAATCCGTTTTCGTCGGCAGGTAAAAGACTTACCGATGGCGTAGCCCAGCGGAGCACCTGTGCTGTCACTTCGCTACCGTCACTGCTTTGCCTAAAAACTCGGTTTATCAGTACCCGTGCGCTCTCGACACCGCGCCAGAACACGGCGGTGGGTAATGCCAAATCCATTGTAGATATGCGTTGCCCGGACATGCCAAAGGAATCTGGGGAATAACCTATTTTCATCGGCTCGCCAATGCTGAGGCAGTCACGCATTCCGTAACATCAGATTACGGACGATGGATTCCGCAGAAACAATCGCGGTATCGGTTGCAGACGTGGCCCATAGTCAACTTGCCGGCTTTCTACCTGTTTCTTCACACGGTCTTTGTTTCCGAGTTTTACTGCGAAATAATCTTCTGAGGATTGCCGTTTGCCCGTCGAGTACGTAATATTTGTATTCGTTGTCCTGTTCCAGTCGGCAGGATCTCTTCCATATTATTGACCAGCAGAATACGTGACTCTTCGGTGGTGAATACTACTTGATCCCAGTGCACATGCGGGTGATGTGACGCGAGTATACTGCTTTCATCGTCGTTTCCTTTTTCGTTTTACGGCATTACGCCTATCAGTCAGATAGTTGCCATGCTTAACCGCGTGACGCCGCCAGATCAGGAGAATCTCCTGGAGTCGAATTCAGTTAACCAACGCCGCACCAAACCAGCCAATTGCCGCCATAACACCGCCCGCGCCATTATCATGAAGTAAAAGAGCGGCAGGCCGGCACCGGGTGTCGAAAGGCCTGATATCGATCGCACCGACAACAGCGCCGCGTTACCATATAGAGCCTAGTACAAACCAACCAGTACCCGGCAGCGCATTTCAATCGCCATTGGTATTGCCCCTTTTGGTAACACCTGCAGCCTGAACAGCCATGTGGATTTCCCGGTCTCAATTTCAAACTCTTTAACAGTGCGTGGTGCCAGCATCGTGGAAGTGTGCCAGCGGTAAACGTCGAGTCATTTTACGGCAGGCGAAAATGGCATACGGGCCTGTAATGCGCTTCGCCATTGCGCCCAGGAGGCAGAATGCATAAGCGGCTTTGTTCACTGGCCCTCCGAAGGTCAAAAGGCAACACATAAAACCGAGAATGGCACCCAGTTACAGTGCGTTCCTCCTATATACTCGTTTCAGCCAGGCGGTAAGTGAGTTATTGATCCATGTGCACAGGTTCTCCCCACCACAAACAGCATCAGACTGCCCGCTCCCAACGGTACCCGAGCACCGGTACAAAGTCAGCAAGTTCTATTGAATCATATGGCCAAGACGCAAGCGAGTTCTCAGTCAGCGCATCAAGCAACCGCGGCTATCAATCCGCCAACGACCGCGCCTGATAAAAACCCTGTAGCCATCTCAGGTTGGCGGCAAGTCCAGCCGCAAAGCCTGGCGCTAATGCCGGTTGATCTGCCAGAATAGGCGGTATAGCGCGAGCACCGGTACCATCAAAATTCCGAGCAGCCCGCCGCCCAGCTTGCGGTACATCCACAGCCAGGTTTTCTCTTCATTAAACAATTTGCAGCCCGAAGATTTGCGCAACAGTAATACCGCGACCGCCAGCACCGTGCCCCCGCGACAATCAACGTACGGCAAAAGAGATTCCGCTCAACAGTGCCTGTTTCAGTTCCGTTTGACACTTTTCACCGGTTGCGTATCTTCCGGCACGGTACGCGTCTCATCGCGACGCTTGAGGGTAGGCCTTGTTGGATTTAACGCTCTGCATGGCGAATGGCTCGGCAACAGGCACTGAAAGCGCGGGAATGCCATTAAAACGCTCACTCTCCTCGATGACGACTTCAGCCGCAAAAAGACAGGCGGTTGCACTATTGAGTCGATCCGCCGTTAAACGCCCTTCAATGCCGTTAGCACCTTGTTCTTCAACGTAAACATTTACGCCGAGTTTGTGTCTGGCTTTTGAGATATTCCGCAGCCATATAGGTGTGAGCAATACCCGCCGGACAGGCCGTTACGCAAACGATAGTTGGCGCGTCGGAAAAAGAGGCAGAAGGTTGCGAGCCTCCCTGTCATCCAGCGCCGAGAGCAATTCATCAGGCGTCGTCTCCGACCGTATACGCGCCTGATTCTCGATCATCCGCCAGGCGCGGGGTCAGCGCTGTCAGCAGTTGCAGGCGTGTAGTCCCGCTTCATCGGGGAATCGCCAGCAATACCACGGTAAATGAACCGTTCCGGGCCATCCACGCCTTCCCACTGCAGCGGCTCGCTGAGCGTGGCGACTGCAAACGCCGCTTTTTTTACCGCAGCAGTTTTGCCATGCGGGACAGCCAACCCTTCACCTAAGGCGGTCGGGCCAGGTTTTCACGGCGATAGAGTTCTTCCAGAAATTGCTCAGTACTGGAAATTTTCCCCAGAGCAGCAAGACGTTGAGTCAACGCGTGGATGGCCTCTTCACGGCTGGTAAAGCGCGCATTCAGACACAACGCATCGCGGCGGGTCAGAGTCGTCATATTCATCATGATTCTCACTTGATTGTTTTTATAGTCGCGCCAGTGTGCCCATAAAACAATACCATTGCGTGATCTATTTCACTTTATTGAAATTATTTGTATTGTATTTGTATTATTTACAGGACGAATTTATTGGGCATAATGGTTAAATTCGTATTAATGAGATACTAAAAATGGGACATAAGCCCTTATACCGGCAGATTGCCGATCGCATTCGTGAACAAATTGCGCGCGGCGGCTTAAACCTGGCGATGCGTTACCCACCGAATCAGCGCTACAACAGAGTTTGGGATCAGCCGGGTTACGGTGCGTCAGGCTTCGCGCCAGCTAGTCAGCAGCAGATCCTCGAAAGCATTCAGGGCAGCGGGGCTGATGTCTGAAGAGCGGGTCAATTACGAGATTCTTCAGTTAACCAGTTTCTATGCAAAAACTGTGGACCGTCACGTCGATACACAGCGGTTCTGATACGCAGTGATTCCGGCTGATGATTTTCTTCAGCAGACAGCTACAATTCACCCCCCAGGATTGTGTGTGGCATGTGAAGCGCGTGCGCTATCGCAAGCAAAAGCCAACGGCGCTGGAAGAAACCTGGATGCCGCTTGCGTTGTTCCCGATTTCCCTGGCAGGTCATGGAAAATTCTTAATTTACTTTATCGAGAAAGTGAAGAAAATGGTTATCATTGTAGCGAAGAGGAAATTATTCCTTTGATGCCAACGAAGAACGAGCCGTTGTTAATATCAGCCAGACAAAGCCTATTCTTGAAAAAGTATCGCGTGGATATTTAGTTGATGGTCGGGTGTTTGAGATAGCCGCAACGCTTTTAATAACGATGACATAAATTTACCTGATAGCGCAGCGAAAATCATCTCGATAAGCACAAAAAGGCCATCATACGATGGCCAACCATGTCGAACTGACAGCCCTTCGCCATTCCTGTAGAGGGAAGCGGCGAGGTGCTATTTCTTATTACAGATATTTATTTCAGAATAGTTTTCAGTGCTTCACCGATATCCGCCAGGCTGCGACGGTTTTCACGCCTGCGGCTTCCAGAGCAGCGAATTCTGACCGCAGTCCCTTTTCCCACCGGCAATGACGGCACTTGCGTGGCCCATACGTTTGCCTTTTGGCGCAGTTACACGAGCGACGTAACCGACAACTGGCTTGGTAACGTGCTCTTTGACGTACGCAGCTGCTTCTTCTTCAGCGCTACCGCCGATTTCACCCATCATCACTATCGCTTCGGTCTGCGGATTTTTTCGAACATTTCGAGAATGTCGATAAAGTTAGAGCCCGGGATTGGGTCACCGCCGATACCGACACAGGTCGACTGACCGAAACCGTAATCCGTGGTCTGTTTAACCGCTTCATAGGTCAGTGTACCGGAACGGGTAACCATACCCACTTTACCCGGTTTGTGAATGTGACCAGGCTGGATACCGATTTTGCATTCACCCGGAGTGATAACGCCTGGCAGTTCGGCTGATCATACGAACGCCTGCTTCATCCAGCTTCACTTTCACGGTCAGCATATCCAGCGTCGGGATGCCTTCAGTGATGGTGATAATCAGTTCGATGCCTGCGTCGATGGCTTCCAGAATGGAGTCTTTGCAGAACGGTGCTGGTACGTAGATAACAGAAGCGGTAGCGCCAGTGGCAGCAACGGCTTCACCACGGTGTTGAACACCGGCAGGCCGAGGTGGTGGTGCCGCCTTTACCCTGGGTTACGCCGCCAACCATTTTAGTGCCGTATGCAATGGCCTGTTCTGAGTGGAGTTCCTCTGCTACCGGTAAAGCCCTGCAGATAACCTTGGTGTTTTTATCCATTAAAATGGACATTATTTCCCCTCCACTGCGGCAACAACCTGCCAGCTGCATCCGTCAGACCTTTTGCTGCAATAATATTCAGGCCGCTGTCAGCCAGTTTCTTCGCGCCGAGTTCGGCGTTGTCACCTTCCAGACGTACCACGACCGGTACGTTAACACCCACTTCTGCCACCGCGCCGATCATACCGTCAGCGATTAGGTTGCAACCAACGATACCGCCGAAGATGTTAACCAGAACGGCTTTCACTTTGTCGTCAGAGAGGATGATTCGAACGCTTCGGTTACACGTTCTTTGGTCGCGCCGCCGCCACGTTAAGGAAGTTAGCCGGTTCGCCGCCGTGCAGTTTAACCATGTCCATCGTACCCATCGCCAGACCTGCGCCGTTAACCATAGAACCGATGTCACCGTCCAGCGCAACGTAAGTCCAGTTCCCACTGTGCAGCCTGTGCTTCACGCGGATCTTCCTGCGACTGGTCACGCATTTCGCGCAGATCAGGCTGGCGGAACAGTGCGTTGCCGTCAGCGCCCAGTTCGCCGTCGAGGCAAATCAGATCGCCCTGTTTGGTGATGACCAGCGGGTTGATTTCGATCAACGCCAGGTCGCGCTCCAGGAAAATGGTCGCCAGGCCGATGAAGATTTTGGTGAACTGCTGAACCAGTTTACCTTCCAGACCCAGTTTGAACGCCAGCTCGTGTCCTGATATGGCATCGGGCCAGTCAGCGGATCAAGCGCAACTTTGTGGATCAGGTGCGGAGTTTCTTCCGCCACTTTTTCGATTTCCACGCCGCCTTCGGTGGAGGCCATAAAGACCACACGACGGGAACTACGGTCTACAACGGCACCGAGATACAGCTCTTTAGCGATATCGGTCGCTGCTTCAACCAGAATCTGGTTAACCGGTTGGCCATTGGCATCTGTTTGATACGTTACCAGACGCTTGCCGAGCCAGTTTTCTGCAAAAACACGGATGTCTTCTTCGCCGTTTACAACTTTCACACCGCCCGCTTTACCGCGGCCACCAGCGTGAACCTGACATTTCACTACCCACGGGCCGGCACCGATTTTTGAAGCGGCTTCTTCTGCTTCGCGCGGAGTAGTACAGGCATAACCCACCGGTGCTGGTAAGCCATAGCGGGCAAAAAGTTGTTTTGCCTGATATTCATGTAAGTTCATGCGTTCTGTCCATCCTTCAGTAATCGTTATCTTTTAAACCGTAGACCGACACCCTATCCACGTCGGTCTACAGTGCAGGTGAAACTTAAACTACTACACGTCCAGCAGCAGACGCGTCGGATCTTCCAGTAACTCTTTGATCGTTACCAGGAAGCCCACGGATTCGCGACCATCGATCAGACGGTGATCGTAGGACAGCGCCAGGTACATCATCGGCAGGATCTCAACCTGACCATTCACCGCCATCGGACGATTTTTGATAGCGTGCATACCCAGAATTGCGCTCTGCGGGGGTTGATGATTGGCGTAGACATGAGGAACCGAACACACCACCGTTGGTGATGGTGAGTGACCACCGGTCAGATCTTCAACGGTCAGCTTGCCGTCACGGCCTTTGACTGCCAGCTCTTTCTATTTTCTTCTCGATGTCCGCCATGCCGAGGGTATCGACATCACGCAGTACCGGTGTCACCAGGCTGCGCGGCGTAGAAACCGCCATGCTGACGTCGAAATAGTTGTGGCAAACCACGTCATCGCCGTCGATAGACGCGTTCACTTCCGGGCACGTTTCAGGGCTTCAACCACCGCTTTCACGTAGAAGGACATAAAGCCCAGACGGATGCCGTGGCGTTTTTCAAACGCTTCACCGTACTGCTTACGCAGATCCATAATCGGCTTCATGTTGACTTCGTTGAACGTGGTCAGCATGGCGGCTGGAGGTTTTCGCTTCCAGCAGACGCTCTGCCACACGCTTACGCAGGCGAGTCATCGGACACGTTTTTCATTACGCGCAGCCAGAGCCGGTTGCGCCGCCGGAGCAGCCGCTGCCGGAGCAGGTCTTTGCCGGCGCTCGCCAGATGTTTTTCCAGATCTTCACGAGTCAGACGACCACCCACACCTGCGCCTTAATGGCGCTGGCGTCAGATTGTGTTGAGCCAGGCGACGGATTGCCCTGGGCTGACGCATCGTCGTTTTGCTCTTCCAGACGTGCTGGCGTTGCGCCGGAGTGGACGTTTTCCCTTCAGATCCGGGGCGTCGGTCCCTTTACCGGCGCTCGTCGCCTTCACGCAGGCGACCAGGATCCGACGAGACGTTACGGTTGTACCTTCATCTTCCAGTACCGTATCCACAATGCTGTTCGCTGATGCCGGCATCTTCCAGCACCACTTTGTCAGTTTCGATTTACCAGCACTTCATCACGTAATGATCTGCGTCGCCGGGTTTTTATGCCAGGTTGCGACGTGGTATCGGCTACGGATTCAGGCAGGTCAGGGACCAGATATTATGCTACTCATTGTGTATCCTTTATTTATTCGACGTTCAGCGCGTCATTAACCAGATTCTTGTCGCTGTTTCTGGTGAACGGACATATACCCATCCGCCGGAGAGGCGGAGGCCGGGCGGCCTGCATAACCAGAGAAGCCCCAAACCAATCACTTCACGGAAATGATGCTGGCAGCAGCACCATGCGGCCCTGGTTCAGCGGCTTTTCCTGGGCACGAGACAAAGTCCTTGACGTGAGCAAACTGCTGCAACACTTCCTGCATCGCTTTATGCGGGAGACGGGTAGAGTTGCTCGATAGGCACAATGGCGACATCGTGTTGATGTTCTTACGACGCTGTCCCGCAGGTCGTATAAACCTTACCAGAACACATTACTACGCGCTTCACGCCCTTCGGATCAAGCTCGTCGATTTCACGATGGCTGGCAGGAAGTGCCGTTCGCCAGTCTTCGAGGCTGAAACCGCCAGCGGATGACGCAGCAGGGATTTCGGCGACATCCGACCAGCGGACGACGCATCCCGCGCAGCGCCTGACGACGCGACATGTGGTAAACCTGTGCCGGGTAGACGGTACGCAAACCTGCATGTTTTGCTGGGCACAAAGTCGGGGATAACGTTCCAACACGCGGAGGAGTGCTCCGGCCCCTGCCCTTCTAACCGTGCGGCAGCAACATCACCAGGCCACACATCCGGCCCCATTTCTGTTCGCCAGAAGAGATGAACTGGTCGATAACCACCGCGCACCGTTGGCGAAGTCACCGAACTGCGCTTCCCAGATAGTCAGAGAGCGTGGTTCTGCGGTGGCATGACCGAATTCAAACGCCAGCACTCCCTCTTCGGACAGTACGGAGTCCCAGACGCGGAACGCGCCTGCCCGTTATGGATGTGTTGCAACGGCGTGTAAGTGGAAATCGTTAGACTGGTTGTGGATCACCGCGTGGCGGTCGGAAGGTACCGCGACCCGAGTCTTCACCCGACAGGCGAACCGGAATGCCTTCGTCAACCAGCGTGGCGTAAGCGGGGTTCCGCACCGCCCCAGTCGAACAAGTTCTCACCGGCAGCCATCGCCTGGCGATCGCCATAAATCTTGGCAACGCGAGATTGCATTTCAACTGCTTCGGCACCGTCGTGATAGCGTTTCGCCAGCTCCTGCAGGCGCTTCATCTCAACTTGTTGGGTACTCTTCGTCCCATTCGTGGTTGAGGTACGGCGACAAGGTTGAAGAGTGCATGTTCATCGGACGCCACTCTGCCACTACGCAGTCGCTAGCATCCAGCGCATCGCGGTACAGGTTAACCATCTCGGTGGCAGTCGCAGCGTCGCCACTTTTTCCTGCTCCAGCTTGTCGGCGTGATTTGGCGGTGTCGGATGTTTTTTATTTTCGATACATCAGCGGCTGGGTCGCGCTCGGCTCGTCGGCTTCGTTGTGGCCGTGACGGCGGTAGCACACCAGGTCGATGAAGACATCACGTTTAAAGGTGTTACGGAAATCGAGCGCCAGACGGTCACAAAGGCAACGGCTTCCGGATCATCCGCGTTAACGTGGAAAGTCGGTGCCTGAACCATCTTACCGATATCAGTACAGTACGGTGTAGAAACGAGCATCCAGCGGATTAGAGGTGGTGAAACCAACCCTGGTTGTTGATAACGATACGTACCGTACCGCCAACTTCATAACCACGCGCTTTCGACATGTTCAGAGGTTCCTGAACCACGCCCTGCCCGGTCACTGCGGCGTCACCGTGGATGGTGATTGGCAGCACTTTGTTGCTGCTCGGCTGATCAAGTCTGTCCAGACGGGCACGAACAGAACCGATAACTACCGGGGTTAGCACTCTCAAGGTGAGACGGGTTAAACGCCAGCGCCAGGTGCACCAGGCCCGCCATCGGTCTGGAAGTCGAGACGAGAAGCCCATGTGGTATCTTCACGTCACCCGTGCCGAGGTGTTCTTTATGTTTACCGGCAAACTCGTCGAACAAGTCTTGCGGTTTTTTACCCAGCACGTTCACCACACGTTCAGACGACCACGGTGCGCCATCCCAGAACCACTTCCGGGTGCCGCTGTTGCCAGCGTGGCGGACACCTCTTTAAGCATCGGGATAAACGCGTCACCGCCTTCCAGCGAGAAGCGTTTTGCACCAGGGAATTTTGCACCGAGGTAACGTTCAAGGCCTTCAGCGGCGGTCAGTTCGCTTAGGAAGTGTTTTTCTCTTCGCTCCGAAGTCGCGCGACCAGACTCGATAGGCTGTTGGATTCCAGCGTTTTCTTCGGGTGCTGGTGATGTGCATATACTCGGCACCAATCGGGCCGCAGTAGGTTTGCTGAGGGCTTCCGTAGCAGCTCGCCGAGTTTCATGGTTTCTTTGCCGCTGGCAAATGAACCGACGTTGAAGGTCTCCTGGAAGTCTGCTTCGGTCAGATCGTGGAAAAGACGGATCCAGATCGGCCACTTTATCTTGCTGCCACAGTCCCAGCGGATTGAGATGCGCATGCTGGTGACCACGGAAGCGGTATGCGTTAATGAGCTGCAGGACTTTTACCTGCTTCACATTGGTGTCAGGGTCGGAGATGGTTGAAGAGTAACGTGAAGCGTCTTTCGCCAGGCGGCGGTGATGTTCACGCGTTTGAGAGTGGAATTCATCCGGTTGACTCCCTTACCGGGTAACTGCTGGAACGTCGAACGCCAGTTAGCGTCGACCGAGTCAGGATCGGTTAAGAAGTCTTCATAGAGCTGTTCTATCGAGCTCTGGTTTGCGCCAGAGAGGTAGAAGAGTCCGACCAGGCTTTCAAAGCGCTGTTCTGCATCGTGATCCCTTAAGCATCTTTTTATGCTTACTTCGCCGTGGATACTACCACGCACAGTGATGTGCGTGCCGGGTTCACTTGCGAGCTCTTGTCTACGTAGTGGCTCGCAAAGGAACCTTTAGAAATTGTCTTAGTGTCAGGGGCGTTGGAAGATTTCCTGCATTTCTTTGTTACACCTGATGCGCTGCGCTTATCAGGCCTACGGGTAATGACTTGTAGGCGGATAAGGCGTTCACGCCCATCCGGCACTGGTTGCCTGATGCGACGCTTGCGCGTCTTATCAGGCCTACGGTTTACGCATTACGTTGCAACAACATCGACTTGATATGACCGATGGCGCGCGTCGGGTTCAGCCCTTCGGACATACACTGACGCAGCTTCATGATGCTGTGACAGCGGAATGCACTGAATGCATCGCTCGAACCGTTGAGGCGGCTGTCAGTCTCGGTATCACGGCTCTGGATCGGGAACCGATATGCCGCTGAGCAAGCTCTGCCGGGCCAATAGACCCTCGGGATTCCACCAGAAAGAACGGACAAGAGGTTGAACAACATGCGCAGAGAGACATTCATACAGCCGTCGTTTTTTCGCGCTGCTCTGGCATCTGTAAATACTAGCGAGCTGGCGGATTTTGTTCATTATTCAACAGGTAAGGCTTAATTTTCTCATATTGCGCCATAGAATTGTCCATGTCTCCCCGCCAAATCACGAGATCACCGGTAAACATGGCAGCGGGCAAATCACAATCTTCTTGCCGGCTGGTTGAGTGCCGAAATCGGGGTGATCCAGGCCAGGACCCATTCTTGCCGTTAGGTCGACCGTCGGAACCGCGCACGCCTTCACGACAGGAGCAACGGAACGACCAGCTGGGATCTTTCTCTTTCAGCTGAATAAGCACATCCGGCGGCGTCATGTCGCGACCTTCATCCCGCTTCCAGGTATAATCCTGCATACGCGGAGCATCATCAACATCCGGGTTATAGCGATGAATTGAAAACTCGAGTCTCATTTTCCTGTCTCCGCATTAGTAAGTACGAATCTTCGGCGGGAATGCCAGGCGCATTTTCGGCTCCATGTTGACGCTTCGGCGCGTCATCGATTCCGACTCTGGCGAGTTGCGGGGAATAACGCAGCCAGTTTTCATCATCACAATCCGGGAAGTCAAAGCGGCTATGCGCGCCACGGCTTTCGGTACCGGAAGTTGGCAGAAACAGCCGGTACGTAAGCGTTCCAAGTCAGGGTATGCGTTGCAACACTGGAACGGGAGCCGGATCCTGAAAACTCGCTGGAAGTGTCATCCGAGACGGGCATTTTTCAGACGCTCGCGGATAACTTTCAACTGCTCAAGCCCTTTCGCCATGGCATCGCCTCGCGGAAGCCCAGGAAGGTTATGCTGCATCCATTCTTGCAGCGCTTTACGAATCGCCACCCAATTGTCACCGTTTCGTTTCTTGTTTAAGCGGTTCAGACGACAATCCAGAGATGCTTCAACATCAGACTCGCTGGCATAGCGATGCGCCCTGCTCGGCGATAGACTCTTGCAGATGCAGACCTGCCGCGCGACCAAAGACCACCAGGTCCAGCAGCGAGTTGCCGCCCAGACGGTTAGCGCCGTGTACCGATACACAAGCGATTTCACCAACGGCAAACAGTCCCGGAACAACCACATCTTCGCCTTTCTCATTCACAGTCAGCGCCTGACCGGTAACTTTGGTCGGAATACCGCCCATCATGTAGTGACAGGTTGGGATAACCGGAATCGGCTCTTTCACTGGATCGACGTGAGCGAAGGTACGGGAAAGCTCCAGGATACCCGGCAGACGGGATTCGAGAACTTCTTTACCCAGGTGATCGAGTTTCAGTTTCGCGTGTGGCCCCCACGGACCATCACAGCCGCGACCTTCACGGATTTCAATCATGATGGAACGCGCCACCACATCACGGCCCGCCAGGTCTTTGGCGTTCGGCGCATAACGCTCCATAAAGCGTTCGCCATGTTTGTTCAGCAGATAACCGCCTTCACCACGGCAACCTTCGGTGACCAGTACGCCCGCACCGGCAATGCCGGTCGGGTGGAATTGCCACATTTCCATATCCTGCACCGGTACGCCTGCGCGGATAGCCATGCCGACACCGTCGCCAGTGTTAATGTGGGCGTTAGTGGTGGACTGATAAATACGCCCTGCTCCGCCAGTCGCCAGCACGGTAGCGCGGGCTTTGAAATAAACCACTTCACCGGTTTCGATGCACAGTGCGGTACAACCCACCACCGCGCCATCCTGGTTTTTCACCAGATCCAGCGCATACCACTCGGAGAAAATGGTGGTGTGGTTTTTCAGGTTCTGCTGATAAAGCGTGTGCAACAGTGCGTGACCGGTACGGTCAGCAGCCGCCGCAGTGCGTGCCGCCTGCTCGCCGCCGAAGTTTTTCGACTGACCGCCAAACGGACGTTGATAGATACGACCATCATCGAGACGCGAGAACGGCAGGCCCATGTGTTCGAGTTCCAGAATCGCTTCCGGCCCGGTTTTACACATATATTCAATCGCGTCCTGGTCACCGATATAGTCCGACCCTTTTACGGTGTCGTACATATGCCATTCCCAGTTATCTTCATGGGTATTACCCAGCGCAACGGTAATGCCGCCTTGCGCAGAAACGGTATGGGAACGGGTCGGGAAGACTTTAGAGAGCAGGGCACAGGTCTGGCCGCTCTGGGAAATTTGCAGCGCCGCGCGCATACCTGCGCCACCGGCACCAATCACAACTGCATCAAATTCTCTGACTGGCAATTTCATCACACACCCCACACCACAACGAATCCATAAATCACGTAAACCACCAGTGCAACGACAATCACCAGTTGCAGCATCAGGCGCAAGGCCAGCGGTTTAACGTAGTCGGTCAACACCTGCCACATGCCGATCCAGGCATGAATCAAGATAGAAAACAGCGCCAGCAGGGTGAACACTTTGGTGAACGCAGAGGCGAAGAAACCGATCCAGACTTCATATGTCAGTTCGCCACTGGTGGCGAAAAAACCGACCATATAAATGATGTAGAGCGTCAGGACGATAGCGGTAGCGCGAACGAGGATGAAATCATGTACGCCATTGCGTCCTAATGCGGAGGCGTTGCTTACCATACGAGGACTCCTGCGAGAAGTGAAAGCACGACAGTAATAACAAAGGAGATTTTGGCGGAGCGTTTACCCGCTTCGAATGTTTCTTCCAGATAGCCAAAATCCATCATCATGTGGCGAATACCTACGACGACGTGATACGCCAGAGCGGTAAGGATGCCCCACATGATAAATTTGACGAAGAAGCTGCCCATAATCGCGGAAGCTTGCTCGAAACCTTCAGGGGAAGAGAGGCTGGTACCCAGAAGCCACTGCAGGATGCCCACTGCAACAAAGGTGATCACACCGGAAACGCGATGGAGAATGGACGCTATCGCCGTGATGGGGAACCGGATGGTCTGTAGGTCCAGATTAACAGGTCTTTGTTTTTTCACATTTCTTATCATGAATAACGCCCACATGCTGTTCTTATTATTCCCTGGGGACTACGGGCACAGAGGTTAACTTTCTGTTACCTGGAGACGTCGGGATTTCCTTCCTCCGGTCTGCTTGCGGGTCAGACAGCGTCCTTTCCATAACTGCGCGTCATGCAAAACACTGCTTCCAGATGCGAAAACGACACGTTACAACGCTGGGTGGCTCGGGATTGCAGGGTGTTCCGGAGACCTGGCGGCAGTATAGGCTGTTCACAAAATCATTACAATTAACCTACATATAGTTTGTCGGGTTTTATCCTGAACAGTGATCCAGGTCACGATAACAACATTTATTTAATTTTTAATCATCTAATTTGACAATCATTCAACAAAGTTGTTACAAACATTACCAGGAAAAGCATATAATGCGTAAAAGTTATGAAGTCGGTATTTCACCTAAGATTAACTTATGTAACAGTGTGGAAGTATTGACCAATTCATTCGGGACAGTTATTAGTGGTAGACAAGTTTAATAATTCGGATTGCTAAGTACTTGATTCGCCATTTATTCGTCATCAATGGATTCTTTACCTGCAAGCGCCCAGAGCTCTGTACCCAGGTTTTCCCCTCTTTCACAGAGCGGCGAGCCAAATAACAAACGGGTAAAGCCAGGTTGATGTGCGAAGGCAAATTTAAGTTCCGGCAGTCTTACGCAATAAGGCGCTAAGGAGACCTTAAATGGCTGATACAAAAGCAAAACTCAACCTCAACGGGGACACAGCTGTTGAACTGGATGTGCTGAAAGGCACGCTGGGTCAAGATGTTATTGATATCCGTACTCTCGGTTCAAAAGGTGTGTTCACCTTTGACCCAGGCTTCACTTCAACCGCATCCTGCGAATCTAAAATTACTTTTATTGATGGTGATGAAGGTATTTTGCTGCACCGCGGTTTCCCGATCGATCAGCTGGCGACCGATTCTAACTACCTAGAAGTTTGTTACATCCTGCTGAATGGTGAAAAACCGACTCAGGAACAGTATGACGAATTTAAAACTACGGTGACCCGTCATACCATGATCCACGAGCAGATTACCCGTCTGTTCCACGCTTTCCGTCGCGACTCACATCCAATGGCAGTCATGTGTGGTATTACCGGCGCGCTGGCGGCGTTCTATCACGACTCGCTGGATGTTAACAATCCTCGTCATCGTGAAATTGCCGCGTTCCGCCTGCTGTCGAAAATGCCGACCATGGCCGCGATGTGTTACAAGTATTCCATTGGTCAGCCATTTGTTTATCCGCGCAACGATCTCTCCTATGCCGGTAACTTCCTGAATATGATGTTCTCCACGCCGTGCGAACCGTATGAAGTTAATCCGATTCTGGAACGTGCTATGGACCGTATTCTGATCCTGCACGCTGACCATGAACAGAACGCCTCTACCTCCACCGTGCGTACCGCTGGCTCTTCGGGTGCGAACCCGTTTGCCTGTATCGCAGCAGGTATTGCTTCACTGTGGGGACCTGCGCACGGTGGTGCTAACGAAGCGGCGCTGAAAATGCTGGAAGAAATTAGCTCCGTTAAACACATTCCGGAATTTGTTCGTCGTGCGAAAGATAAAAATGATTCTTTCCGCCTGATGGGCTTCGGTCACCGCGTGTACAAAAATTACGACCCGCGCGCCACCGTAATGCGTGAAACCTGCCATGAAGTTCTGAAAGAGCTGGGCACCAAAGATGACCTGCTGGAAGTGGCTATGGAGCTGGAAAACATCGCGCTGAACGACCCGTACTTTATCGAGAAGAAACTGTACCCGAACGTCGATTTCTACTCTGGTATCATCCTGAAAGCGATGGGTATTCCGTCTTCCATGTTCACCGTCATTTTCGCAATGGCACGTACCGTTGGCTGGATCGCCCACTGGAGCGAAATGCACAGTTACGGTATGAAGATTGCCCGTCCGCGTCAGCTGTATACAGGATATGAAAAACGCGACTTTAAAAGCGATATCAAGCGTTAATGGTTGATTGCTAAGTTGTAAATATTTTAACCCGCCGTTCAAATGGCGGGTTAATTTTTATATGCCTAAACACAAAAAATTGTAAAAATAAAATCCACTATCGGACATTCATATATTCTAAAAAAAAATACATCGGTATAAATTATAAACAAATAGATGATTTTTAATCATCTATCTTCCTCTCAGTTACATGAATAAACCACCAAATATAGCGCACCCCTATAATTCCCAATACTTTATTCATCAAACATTTAATTCATACCATCAATTAATTACTTTTACATTTAATAAAATTAATAATATTATTAAATAAAACCAAATACATTCAATTGTCATTTTATATATTCTTGCCACGAGATACTCTGGATCTCATTATTTAAAGGACTCAGTCTACGTTTAAAGGACAAAAAACATTGACCGCTCTGGCCATACTCCGCCATTCACTGCACCTGTTTATGTAGCTGATGAAGGATCCGGTGAATTCACTTTAAAGGTGAAAGTTATTGAAGCACCGTGTGAAATACATCAGGATGATATTGATAAAGAGGTTTACTCGGTCAGGTGACCACCAGCCACATTAATCAGTCACATCACAGCGATGCCGTCGCTGTCGACCTGCGCTTAGTCAACTGTGATTCGGAAAACTCCAGAACGGGTTCCGGCGGCAAGATTTCTAAAGTTGCAGTCACCTTCGACAGCTCAGCCAAAACCACCGCGCAGATCCCATTCTCCAACAACACCAGCACGGTGAAGCCACGGTGTCAGGCGTTTAATGAATAAAGATTGAAAGCAATATCGTTTTAGGCACCGCTACTCCAGATATCGACCTGGCTCTCGACCTCCAGCCAATAAACGCTTAATTTCTTTGCCGACGAACAAATTGTATCAGCAGGATACCTGCAACGCCAGGCAGTTACAGCGAATGCGACCTACGTGCTGGATTATAAATAAGTATTGACTCTGGCGGCGCTATCGCCGCCTTTCTTCCGCGCAGTCCATCAGGCATGGACACCGGCGGAGATCTTATCGACTCTCTTTGATCTGCTTTGTTATGGCTGATGCTGCGATTGGCGGTCCAATTCAATCTGAATGTTCTCGATAAATCAATGCGCTACTGTATTGAGAATTCCATTATTAAAGGAAAAAGGAGCTATCGCTCCCGGTGAATATTTTGTTAGCGTTGTGGTGAATAACAACCAAATCAGTAATGGGCAAAAAATCAACTGGCAAAAAGGGTGACAAAACCATTCCATGCATCAATGATTGACTGGCTCGATAAATTTGGTTTAAAACCAGATATCCGCTCAGCTTGCCACAGATAGATTGGTGTATCTATTTCAGTTCCGACCTAAACGCTCTTCAATCTCGATTAAGCCAATCAGCAACTGAATATCAGTATTCCGCAAGCCTGGCTGGCGTGGCACTCAGAAAACTTGGGCTCCCCCTCTACATGGAAAGAAGGTGTTGCCCGGGGTCCTGATGGATTATAAACCGTTCGCCAGACCACCGCCCACAGGACGGCAGTAAAATAGCACTAACCTGAACGCCTACTAGATCACCGGAATTATGCTGGTCATGGCGCTTACGCAGTGATTACCAGCTTAATAACACCGATAGCGAAGATAGCCATGAACAGTCAGGCGGATATCGCGCACCTATCTTTTTCGTCCATTACCGCAATTAGGCTCTAAATTAACCCTCGGCGAACTGATTTCAGTTCCAGATTTTGATGGTTTTTCTAGCACCCGTGGCGCGGCCCTGGCAAGTGACGATTGAATGTTGCCATGGAACGCGGCTACGCCCACAAATTAGCGGTATTGCACAGACCAATGCCACGTGACGTATCAGTCAATCAGGCCGCGCTATTTACCAGAAAAAGTTTCGGTACCGTTCATCATTCAACGACCTTAATCAGTCCGTCCAGGGATGTTGGATGTCAAAGTGACGGAAGAAGATGGTCGGGTTAATAATTTCCACGTTTTCGGCAGCATCGACGCCTTCCTGAGACTCGTCAGGGAAGGTTCGCTATAAACTGGCCCGCGGGTCAGCCACGGCCCTCCATGTCACATCAAACTCAAAATGAAACCTTTTTAGCAATGAAGTTTCCTGGGGGATGCTGTCAAACACCTCGCTGTACAGCGGCCTGCTGCTTTCTGGTGATGACTACCATTCTGCCGCAATGGGTATTGGGCAAAATATGCTGTGGCTTGGTGCGCTGTCGTTTGATGTCACGTGGGCCAGTAGCCATTTTGATACTCAGCAGGACGAGCGGGGCTTAAGCTACCGTTTTAATTACAGCAAACAAGTGGATGCCACTAACAGCACGATTTCCCTCGCCGCTTATCGTTTCTCCGATCGTCATTTTCACAGCTACGCCAACTATCTGGATCACAAATACAACGACAGCGATGCGCAGGACGAAAAACAGACGATCAGCTTATCTGTGGGCCAACCGATTACCCCACTAAACCTCAATCTTTACGCCAACCTGCTACATCAAACCTGGTGGAATGCAGACGCCTCCACGACCGCCAACATCACGGCAGGTTTTAATGTTGATATTGGTGACTGGAGAGATATCTCTATTTCTACGTCATTCAATACAACCCATTACGAAGATAAAGATCGCGACAACCAGATTTACCTGTCGATTTCGCTCCCCTTCGGTAACGGTGGTCGGGTTGGCTATGACATGCAAAACAGTAGCCACAGCACCACACACCGCATGTCGTGGAACGATACGCTGGATGAACGTAATAGCTGGGGCATGTCTGCCGGACTGCAATCCGACCGTCCTGACAATGGAGCCCAGGTGAGCGGTAACTATCAGCACCTGAGTTCAGCGGGTGAGTGGGATATTTCTGGTACCTATGCCGCCAATGATTACAGTTCCGTCAGCAGCAGCTGGAGCGGTTCTTTCACCGCAACCCAATATGGTGCAGCGTTTCATCGCCGCAGCTCCACCAATGAACCACGCCTGATGGTCAGCACCGATGGCGTGGCAGATATTCCGGTTCAGGGCAATCTCGACTACACCAACCATTTTGGCATTGCGGTGGTGCCGTTGATTTCCAGTTACCAGCCTTCCACCGTGGCGGTGAACATGAATGACTTACCCGACGGCGTAACAGTTGCAGAAAACGTTATCAAAGAAACGTGGATTGAAGGCGCGATAGGTTACAAATCACTGGCTTCCCGTTCCGGTAAAGACGTTAACGTCATCATTCGCAACGCCAGCGGTCAGTTTCCTCCCCTCGGAGCGGATATCCGCCAGGATGACAGCGGCATTAGCGTGGGGATGGTTGGCGAGGAAGGACATGCCTGGTTAAGCGGAGTCGCTGAAAATCAAAAGTTTACCGTGGTCTGGGGTGATAGCCAGCATTGCTCGCTCCATCTTCCTGAACATATGGAAGACACCGCAAATCGCCTGATTTTACCTTGTCATTAATTAAGGAAATGAAAATGACATTTATGAAAGGACTACCCCTTTTGTTGTTGGTTGCCAGTCTGTGCAGCCACGCTGCACTACAACCCGATCGCACTCGTATTGTGTTTAACGCTAATGATAAAGCTACCAGTCTGCGGGTGGATAATCGTAGCGATAAACTCCCCTACCTCGCTTATTCCTGGCTCGAAAATGAAAAAGGGGAGAAAAGCGATGATCTTCTGGTCGCCCTGCCGCCGATACAACGTCTGGAACCGAAAGCAACAACACAGGTACGGATAGTAAAGCAAGCCTCGACCACAAAATTACCGGGCGATCGCGAAACGCTATTTTTCTACAATATGCGTGAAATTCCTCCCGCCCCGGAAAAAAACAGCGACCATGCCGTTCTGCAAGTCGCCATTCAGAGTCGTATCAAGGTGTTCTGGCGACCGGCTGCATTACGCAAGAAAGCAGGAGAAAAGGTCGAACTGCAGTTACAGGTCAGCCAGCAGGGCAACCAACTGACACTGAAAAATCCTACCGCGTATTATCTGACCATTGCCTACCTGGGACGAAATGAAAAAGGCGTTCTCCCCGGCTTCAAAACCGTGATGGTTGCGCCTTTTAGTACGGTCAACACAAACACCGGAAATTATAGCGGCAGCCAGTTTTATCTCGGTTATATGGATGATTACGGCGCGTTACGCATGACGACGCTCAACTGCAGCGGACAATGCCATTTACAAGCCGTGGAGGCGAAGAAATGAGTGCTGGCAAGGGAGTGTTGCTCGTCATCTGTCTGTTATTTCTGTCGTTGAAGTCTGCGCTTGCCCTGAACTGCTACTTTGGTTCATCCGGTGGCTCGGTAGAAAAATCAGAAGCGATTCAACCTTTTGCTGTACCAGGCAATGCCAAACTCGGCGATAAGATCTGGGAATCTGACGATATTAAAATAAGATCTGGGAATCTGACGATATTAAAATTCCCGTCTATTGTGACAACAATACCAACGGCAACTTTGAAAGCGAACATGTCTACGTATGGGTAAACCCCTACCCGGGGGTGCAGGATCGTTATTATCAACTCGGAGTAACTTACAATGGCGTTGATTATGACGCCAACCAGGGAAAAAGCCGCATCGACACTAACCAGTGTATCGACAGTAAGAACATTGACATTTATACCCCTGATGGGATGGCAGAACAAAATTTGCTCGGGTGATCCCGCTAATATTCACATGTCGCGAACCTTTCTCGCTCGCATGCGGTTATACGTCAAAATACGAGAAATGCCGCCGCATGATTATCAAAGTACGCTTAGCGACTATATCGTCGTGCAATTTGACGGTGCCGGTAGCGTTAACGAAGACCCTACTGCCCAAAACCTGAAATATCATATTACTGGTCTGGAAAACATTCGCGTGCTGGATTGCAGCGTCAATTTTTCCATTTCACCGGAAACACAGATGATTGATTTTGGTAAATTTAATTTGCTGGATATTCGTCGCCACACAATGTCGAAAACATTCAGTATTAAGACGACAAAATCACAAAATGACCAATGCACCGACGGATTTAAAGTCAGTTCCTCCTTTTATACCGAAGAAACGTTGGTTGAAGAAGATAAAGCATTGTTGATTGGTAATGGTCTGAAGCTACGTTTGCTGGATGAAAACGCCTCGCCTTATACCTTCAATAAATATGCTGAATACGCCGATTTCACCAGCGACATGTTGGTCTACGAAAAAACCTATACAGCTGAACTTTCGTCCATTGCAGGTACCCCCATCGAGGCTGGGCCCTTCGATACAGTGGTGCTTTTTAAAATTAACTATAACTGATTTGCCATGATGCCCTTTGCAGCCGGAAAGGGCATCTCTTTCAGAAAATTGCTGATTTTCCCCTTTTCCTTGATTGCTGTTATTTTTTCCTAGCCCGGCTTTCTTTATGCTGTATCGATACACCAAAGAGAAAATAATGAGGGAGCGAAGGATGCCAGTTTTGCAGTGGGGAATGTTATGTGTGCTATCACTTCTCCTTTCTATTGGTTTCCTCGCGGTACATCTCCCGGCGGCGCTATTACTTGGGCCGATGATCGCCGGGATCATCTTCAGTATGCGCGGAATTACTCTGCAACTTCCCCGCTCCGCTTTTCTCGCCGCGCAGGCCATTCTTGGCTGCATGATTGCGCAAAACCTCACTGGTTCGATTCTCACCACGCTGGCCGCCAACTGGCCGATCGTGCTTGCTATTTTACTGGTGACGCTGCTTTCCAGCGCCATCGTGGGTTGGTTATTGGTGCGCTATAGCTCACTGCCTGGAAATACCGGTGCCTGGGGTTCTTCTCCAGGCGGCGCAGCGGCAATGGTCGCTATGGCGCAAGATTACGGCGCAGATATTCGCCTGGTGGCGTTTATGCAATATCTGCGAGTGCTGTTCGTCGCGGGGGCCGCTGTTCTGGTCACCCGCATGATGCTGGGTGATAACGCTGAAGCGGTTAACCAGCAAATCGTCTGGTTCCCGCCAGTGAGCATTAATCTCCTGCTTACGATTTTGCTCGCAGTCGTTGCCGGTACGGCGGGATGCATGCTGCGTCTTCCTTCCGGCACGATGCTCATCCCGATGCTGGCGGGCGCAGTGCTCCAGTCTGGTCAGCTCATCACCATCGAACTACCGGAATGGCTGCTGGCGATGGCGTATATGGCAATTGGCTGGCGGATTGGTCTTGGTTTCGATAAACAAATCTTACTGCGGGCACTACGCCCGCTACCGCAAATCCTGCTGTCGATTTTTGCTCTGCTGGCTATTTGTGCAGGTATGGCGTGGGGACTGACCCGGTTTATGCATATTGATTTTATGACTGCCTACCTCGCCACCAGTCCCGGCGGGCTTGATACCGTGGCGGTCATCGCCGCAGGGAGCAATGCCGATATGGCGCTTATTATGGCGATGCAAACCCTGCGCCTGTTCAGTATTTTGCTGACGGGGCCAGCCATTGCGCGGTTTATTTCAACCTATGCGCCGAAGCGGTCGGCCTAGTGCTGGCAGCCTGGACACCAGTAAAACGGGCGCGAGGACAACGTGGTTTTCTCAATGATGCCGCCACAGCGTTCGCACAGTTCGCCATCACGATGAAAAACCTTAAAGCGAAACAGCGCCCCATGATGCTTATTCTCATCCACCTGCCCCCGCGTAGCGTAAGAAAACCGAGGAATCTCCAGTAACGCGTGTGCGAGTGCATCCAGTTGCGCCGCATTGAGATCTTTCGCTTTATGATTTCCAGTCAACCCAACCTGCCAGAGGATCTCCACCCGCAAATAATTGCCAAGCCCAGCCAGAAACGCCTGATCGAGCAGTAATCCTGCAAACTGACGGTTACGAAAGCGCGGCGACAATAACCGTTCCTTTACCACCTCCGGCGTCAGATTCGGATCCAGCACATCGGGACCAACGCGTTGTAAAAACGGATGCGTGGTCAGTTGTTCCGGCCTCAACATCTCAATATCCGAGGCGCTATAAAGCAGAATGGTTTTGTCAGCCGTTTGCAGTTTTACCCGCAATACTCGCGTGGTCTGCGGCTCTTCGCCGGTATCAACCACGCGCCAGACGCCGTAAAGCTGATTATGGCTGTAGAGCGTTAAACCGTTGGGAAAATGAGTTAACAACGCCTTACCACGCGTTTCCACATGGGTAACGTGTTGACCGATAAGTTGTGATTGATAAGTTTTTAACTGCGGGAAGGCAAACCAGACATCAGTTAGTGGTTTGCCTTTGATCGCCGCCTCCAGGTTATCCGCTGCACGGCGGATCTCCGGGCCTTCAGGCATGGTGATATCCTTTTTTCATTCTTTATTAAGCGGGGTTATGCTGCGACAACAATCCCCTTTTTGGCAAATGTAGCTCGTAATCGGCGGGCGAACGCCAGAGCGTGCTCGCCGTCGCCATGCAGGCAGACCGTTTGCGCCGCGACCGTTGCCCATTCGCCGGTGATACTTTTGACTCTGCCGTGTTGCACCATCTCCAGCGTTTGCGCCAACGCCTGTTCTTCGTTTTCAATCAACGCGCCTGGCTGACTTCGCGGCACCAGCGAGCCGTCAGCCTGATAACCGCGATCGGCAAACACTTCCTCGCGCGTTGTCAGGCCATATTGCTTGCCTGCACGAATCAGCTCGCTTCCTGCCAGCCCAACGAGAACCAATGCCGGATCGCAAGCGTATACCGCTCTGGCGATGGCGTCTGCCAGTTGTGCTTCTTTCGCCGCCTGGTTGTACAACATGCCGTGCGGTTTGACATGACGCATTACGCCGCCTTGCGCACGGGCAATCGTTGCCAGCGCGCCAATTTGATACAGCGTCTGGGCGTAAACGGTTTCCGGCGGCAGCTGCATGGCGCTGCGACCAAAATTTTCCCTGTCGGGAAAACTCGGGTGAGCGCCAATCGCGACACCATTTTTTATTGCTTCACGCACGCAAGCCTGCATGGTTTGCGCATCGCCTGCATGAAATCCACAAGCAATATTGGCAGAGGAAACCAGCGTTAATAGCTCTGCGTCGCTGGCGCAGCCTTCGCCCAGATCGGCGTTCAGGTCAATTTTCATTGTGCAGCCGCCACGCTAATTGTTCAAAATAACGTTGCTGATCTTGCCGCGCTTTCAGTGCCTCTTCCAGTGAACACTGGACAAAATGAATCGGCTGACCGAGCGGAATTTGCGCCAGATGGTACATATCAGCCTCAATGATACAGGCAATACGTGGATAACCACCGGTGGTCTGTGCGTCGTTCATCAACACAATCGGCTGCCCGTTATGCGGCACCTGCACCACGCCCGGTAACAAACCGTGAGATAACAGTTCGCGATCGGTGATGCGTTTTAAAATTTGCCCCTGTAAACGATAGCCCATTCGGTTACTTTGCGGGCTAAGCTGCCAGGGCCAACGCCAGTATGATCTGCGAGGCGCGATTGAACTTATGATATTCCGGCCCCGGCAAGGCGCGAATGCGGTTGCCCCACAGCAGCTGTTTAGAACGCCCTGCGCTTCCATTAAATCATGCTTTCATTTGCCAATTGGTAGTCGGTCACCATCCTTCAGTAAATCGGCCTTCGAGCCTATCCCTGACGTTGAGATTGGTGCCTGCATGACCCCATTACCGGCGGAACATCAATACCACCCGCGACCGCCAGATAACTGCGCATCCCGTGCTGCGGGCGTTTAAGCGTTAAACGCTGGCCTGCTTTCATCGGCAATCGCCAGCCGGTCCAGACGGCGTTATCATCCAACCGCGCTTCGCAACCTGCACCCGTCAGGGCAAACCACCCATCAGTTTCGAACTCAACTGTTAACTGACCGAGCGTGATCTCCAGCGCGGGGGCATTGGCGTCATTACCCACCAGCAGGTTAGCAATGCGCAGCGCAGGCATATCCAGTGCGCCACAGTGGCTGATACCCGACTGGCAAAAACCGTGACGACCGCCATCCTGCACAGTGGTGTACATGCCCGCACGAATAATCTTCAGCATATTCCCTCCTTCTGCGGTACAAATCGCACGCTGTCTCCCGGACGTAATAAGATGGGTTCGTCACGCGCCGGATCAAACAGGCTGAGTGAGGTATGACCAATCAACTGCCAGCCACCCGGCGTTGCCAGCGGATAAACACCAGTCTGCGGCCCGCCGATCCCGACAGAACCTGCCGGAACGAGCAAGCGCGGTTCAGCGCGCCGTGGCGTGTGTAGTTGTTCCGGCAAACTCCCGAGATACGGGAAGCCCGGTTGAAAACCTAAAAACCAGACCACGTATTCCACGGAGGAGTGCAATTCAACAACCTGTTTTTCGCTCAACCCGCAATACGCCGCGACCACCGCCAAATCCGGTCCGCCTGCACCACCGTAAACCACCGGAATTTCAATAAAGCGAGACTCAGGTTCCAGGGCCTCGCTCTCCTCCCACCAGCGTTGCAAACGCTCTATGGCATCCAGCGCCAGCGACTCAGGATTACGCAAAATCACCGTGATATTGTTCATGCCGGGAATGGCTTCAACCACATTCGGCATATCCACCAGACGCTGCGCCAGTCGCCAGATCCGTTTCTGGCTAGCCAGCGTCACCGGCGGTTCCAGTTCCAGCACTACCGCCGTTTCACCTATCAGATAACAACGCGCTCGTTGCACTTTCGATCCCTCTGATTATTCGTTATGCAGGATTAGGAATATCAATAAAGGTCACATCAAGATCGGTATTTTCATTCAGCCACTCGCTCAATGCGCGAATACCACCGCGTTCAGTGGCATGGTGACCTGCAGCATAAAAATGCAATCCCTGCTCGCGGGCTGAATGAATGGTCTGTTCAGAAACTTCGCCAGTAATAAAAGCATCCACGCCAAAACGCGCGGCGCTATCGATAAAACTTTGCCCGCCGCCCGTGCACCAGGCGACGCGCTGGACCACCTCAGGTCCGGTATCGCCACACCATAACGGCTTACGTCCCAGACGCGCTTCAATCCAGGAGGCTAGTTCCATTCCCGGCACAGGCATGGTCAGCTCTCCCCACGGCACCAACGGCTCAATTTCGCCCATGACCGTGATCCCCAGTAACGCCGCCAGCTGTGCGTTATTGCCCAGCTCAGGATGTGCGTCAAGCGGCAAATGCCAGCCATACAGGTTGATATCATTCGCCAGCAACGTTTTTAAACGGTTACGCTTCATTCCGCGAATGACCGGAGACTCTCCTTTCCAGAAGTAGCCATGATGCACAATGACCGCATCCGCGCCCAGACGCACTGCCTCATCGAGCAAAGCCTGGCTGGCGGTGACACCGGTAACAATTTTTTGCACCGTCTCTTTGCCTTCCACCTGCAAACCATTCGGCGCGTAATCACTAATCGCCGCGCTGTTCAGTTTTTCGTTAATCAGTTGTTCCAGTTCGGTGTTTTTCATCTTCGCGCCTTCCGTATTCTGATAGCTACACCGTTAACATAGCGTTACATCGCCTGTTCGTCGATAGCCAATCTTTTGACATATTAAGAAACAAACCCGACGCCAAAAGACGCAAATTGTTTATATCATCACGCTTCAGCTAATGTATATTTATGCAATCAGACAGCATATTGCATAAATAATCAGATCTGTATCAAAGTTTTAACTTTAAGGAAACACAAGCACGCCGCGCAACTATTACGTGACGTTGCCGTCAATTGTGGAATTATTATGAATAAACACGCATCACAACCGCGCGCTATTTACTATGTCGTTGCGCTGCAAATCTGGGAATATTTTAGCTTTTACGGCATGCGTGCCCTGCTGATTCTCTATCTCACCAATCAACTAAAATACAACGATACTCACGCCTACGAGTTATTTAGCGCCTACTGTTCGCTGGTGTATGTCACGCCAATCCTCGGTGGCTTTTTGGCGGATAAAGTTCTCGGCAATCGCATGGCGGTGATGCTGGGGGCGTTGTTGATGGCGATCGGTCATGTGGTGCTGGGTGCCAGTGAGATCCATCCGTCATTCCTCTATCTGTCCCTGGCGATTATCGTCTGCGGCTATGGCCTGTTTAAATCTAACGTAAGCTGTCTGCTCGGCGAGCTGTATGAGCCAACCGATCCGCGTCGTGATGGCGGTTTCTCGCTGATGTATGCGGCGGGTAACGTGGGGTCTATTATCGCACCTATCGCCTGTGGTTACGCCCAGGAAGAGTACAGCTGGGCGATGGGCTTTGGCCTGGCGGCGGTTGGAATGATCGCGGGTCTGGTCATTTTCTTATGTGGCAATCGTCATTTCACTCATACCCGCGGCGTTAACAAAAAAGTACTGCGTGCGACAAACTTTCTCCTGCCGAACTGGGGATGGCTGCTGGTTCTGCTGGTGGCAACGCCTGCACTGATTACCGTGCTGTTCTGGAAAGAGTGGTCGGTATACGCCTTAATTGTCGCGACTATTATTGGCCTGGGTGTACTGGCAAAAATTTATCGCAAAGCAGAAAACCAGAAACAGCGGAAGGAGCTGGGGCTGATTGTGACGCTCACCTTCTTCAGTATGTTGTTCTGGGCCTTCGCACAACAGGGCGGTAGCTCGATTAGCCTTTATATCGACCGCTTCGTTAACCGCGATATGTTTGGTTATACCGTTCCGACCGCGATGTTCCAGTCGATTAATGCCTTCGCAGTTATGCTGTGCGGTGTGTTCCTGGCGTGGGTGGTTAAAGAAAGCGTCGCAGGTAATCGTACCGTGCGCATCTGGGGAAAATTTGCTCTTGGCCTTGGCCTGATGAGCGCCGGATTCTGCATTCTGACCTTAAGCGCCCGCTGGTCCGCAATGTATGGTCACTCTTCTCTGCCACTGATGGTGTTAGGCCTCGCGGTGATGGGCTTTGCGGAACTGTTTATCGACCCGGTTGCCATGTCGCAAATTACGCGCATTGAAATTCCGGGCGTGACCGGCGTATTAACCGGCATCTACATGCTGCTTTCTGGCGCGATCGCGAACTATCTGGCGGGCGTGATTGCCGATCAGACATCGCAGGCTTCGTTTGATGCTTCCGGGGCGATCAACTACTCCATCAATGCATATATTGAAGTATTTGATCAAATTACCTGGGGCGCACTGGCGTGTGTAGGACTGGTACTGATGATTTGGCTGTATCAGGCGCTGAAATTCAGAAACCGCGCGCTGGCGCTGGAGTCATAATAGGCCAGCACCGATGCCTGATGCGACGCTTGACGCGTCTTATCAGGCCTACGTATTTCCTGCAATTTATTGAATTTGCACAAATTTGTAGGCTGGATTAGGCGTTCACGCCGCATCCGGCATCTGGGCTCGATTGCCTGACGCGTCTGTTATTTCCCCTTCCGCGCCGCCTCATACGCTGCCAACGTTTGTACTCTCGCCTCTTTGTGCTCGACTATCGGTTGCGGATAATCCAGCTTCACACCTGCTTTCTGCGCCCACTTCCACGGCTCATGCACCGCTTTCCCTGGTACATCGCGCAGCTCCGGTAACCATCGACGAATAAACTCGCCCTCACGGTCAAATTTCTCGCCCTGAGTTATCGGATTGAAAATACGAAAATACGGCGCAGCATCAGTACCCGTAGAAGCCGCCCACTGCCAGCCACCGTTATTAGCTGCCAAATCACCATCAATCAGCTGCGACATGAAA
Source organism: Shigella flexneri (assembly GCA_048288465.1). Classification (GTDB taxonomy): domain Bacteria; phylum Pseudomonadota; class Gammaproteobacteria; order Enterobacterales; family Enterobacteriaceae; genus Enterobacter; species Enterobacter flexneri_B. Next base: position 597,030 of record CP182556.1, read on the forward strand.
TATCGCTCGCCTTCGCGCCAGTCGATCAACAAATCTTTCACCAGAAAACTGGCTGTAATCATCCGTAGCCGGTTATGCATCCAGCCAGTGCTGTTAAGCTGACGCATAGCGGCATCAATAATCGGGTATCCCGTTTTGCCTTTCTGCCAGGCCTGTAAATGTGCGGGATTGCTTTGCCACTGCACACGATCCGTCCAGGCAATAAATGGACGATGTTTACACAACGAGGGGTAATACGTCATCAGATGACGGTAGAACTCGCGCCAGATCAGCTCACTAAGCCAGACACTACCGGCCCCACCGTCCAGCGCCTGCGGCTGTTCCGCCAACAAGCGATGCAAACACTGGCGAGGCGATAACCCGCCCGTTGCCAAGCTGGCGGACAAACGGCTGGTGCCTTCCACTGCCGGAAAATCTCGTTGTTGCTCATACTCTCCAGCACCGTTCTCGCAAAACTGGCGTAATTGCGCAATCGCCGCTTTTTCTTCCACCGGGAAATGCGCAGTATCGAAAGACTGACGAGGATAATTCAGCGTAATGGATGGCGCGGGCTTTATCGATCCGCTACTACGAACTTTTGGTGCAGCGACGCACTCCGGCATCCCTTCCCGCAGCCGTTTCAGCCAGGCATTCTTAAAAGGCGTAAAGACTTTGTACATCTCGTGATTGCCGGTCATCACCGCCCCCGGCGGCAGGATCACGCTGTCATCAAATCCTTCACACACCACGTTACGCAGCGCTCTTTCAACGTCCACATCCCGCGCTCGCTCATTCACCTCATACTGATAGTTATAAAAAAGATGAGTAACGCTGTTTTCCGCGCACACCTGTTTAACTATTTCGACACTGGCGACAAAGTCATCCACTTCACGGAACAATAAAGGAATACCTTTTTCCGCCAGCGCGATTTGTAGCCCATTCAGTTGAGCATTGATAAGTTCAGCCTGACGCGGCGACATGTTATGCGTCTCCCACTTGCGTGGTGTAGCGATATACAGCGCCAGCACGCGTGCAGACGAATTGCGGCAGGCGGCAGCCAGTGCGAGATTATCGTGCAGACGTAAATCCTGGCGAAACCAGGCCAGATGGGTAGTCATAAAACTCCTGAATGGCGCAAGTTAATCACACGCGGCCAAAGTTCGAAATAACGCTGCCCTGAAAGCCAGGCGTCAGGATAAAGCGCCATATAGTGTTTGATACGCATCAGCGGCGCAAGAAGTGGTTGCTCGCCACGGCGATAACTGTCGATAAGCGCAGCCAGCTGCTGGCGTTCTGTGGAATCAATATGCGGGCGAAAATAACCCTGAACGTGCATCAAAACGTTGGTGTGATCGCGCGGGTTGGCGGGATGAGAAAGCAAAACAATTACGCGTTGGCGGTACTGGTTGTAAAAATCATCCAGATTTTGCCACTGATGAATATCAGCCACAAACGGGCCAAGTTTGCGGTACTCGGGCTGAGAATGGGCCAGAAAGACGAGTTTATAGCGGCTGTGATAATCGAGAAGCGCCCCGCGCGTTAAGCCATGTTCTTTCAGTCGATGTAACTCATGAAGGGCGAAGATACGGATTAGGGTGCTGTCATCAAATCGTTGTAGATTCATTACTGCTCCTGAACGGTATACAGGAGTAAGTGTAGGCGTTGGTAAATGATGTTTGTGAAGTTAATCCGCTAGCAGGGCAAGATTACGAAAGCGCGCTCCCCGCAAGCAACTAATCAAGGTAGTTAATCATGGCTGAACACGATATTACGCCAGAAGTCACCATTTCCAAAACACAGCGCCGCTATAAAGTCGGCTATGTCAGAGCCCGCCACCAGGACCGCAAAACCGGTATAGCCCGGTATTATTCACAACATCCCAGTCTGCACCTTAAGGGCGACTGGCTGAAAGAGGCCGGATTTGATACCGGACGGGGTGTCACGGTGAAGATTTCGGAGGGGGGCCTGACCATCATCGCTGACAGTGACGAGGTGCAGGAACTGCGGGATGGGATGTTTAGTGTGCTGAACGAAAGTTAAATATTAAAAAAGCTGGGAAGATTTAAAACCTTCCTAGCTTTTTATTCTGTCTTATTATAATGGATACTCATCATCTTCCGATGAATTTATAAATTGCTCCAAGTTTACATGAAGAGTACTTAACCTAGTTTTTAACTCATTAAGTGAAGCGATAATTTCATATTTTCCAACATAATCATATGATGGATCGTATTCATTATCTATGTCAGAAGCTAAAAATGATGATATTCGTAGTTTAAATTTAGCTTCATCTTTATTACATTCATTGGCATAAGGTGAATGCCCTATCATAGCATATTCATCTAATCTAAAAGGATAAGATGGTTTTAATTCATCGATCAATGAAATTTCAATCCATGTTCTATATCCAGGCATTAATGGACTAATTTCTTTGAGCAAAACCTTTCCACTTAATAATGTATTGAGATTGTTCATTATTATGTCTCCCACGGGAAAAATATATGTCTAACACTTCCACCATGTTGATGAACTTGTAAATGTGGTAAATCACCATCAGGATTTCCTGGTCCATGACCTGACACTCTATATGAAGGTTTTGTTACAGAAGGATCTTTTATATCATCCCAATGATATGAACCTGCTTTTGTTTTATTTTCAGTAAGATATTCCATTAAGTTCTTAGTGCTGGGGCCTGACTCACCTGTCATATTTTTATAATTATGACCTAAATATCTATCCATAAACAATTGTTCAGCGTCACTTCTAGACCTAACAGTAACTTTGGTTTCACTACTATCTAATAAACGATTCGCTTTTTGGTTACTAACAGCACATGGAGTTAATCCAAGTGGATCAGCATATTTTAGAGGATTAGGTGCATAACTGTAGAGATTTAAACCGCCTCTCAACCCTATCGGGTCAGTTACCATGAACCGCCCGACATCCGGATCATAGTACCTGTGCAGATTGTAGTGCAGCCCCGTTTCCCTGTCGAGGTACTGTCCCTGGTAGCGCAGGTTCTGCTCCACCCCGCCGTGGTCCTTCTCCTGTATCGTGTTACCCCAGACCTGATACCCCGTCTCCCACACGATTTTCCCGTCGCTGTCCGTCATCTCTTACCGGCGCGCCGTTCACATCCGTGTGAAAATACAGTATCCGGTTCGGGCCCTCTTTGCCCGCCTTATCCACCCGCGCCAGCGGTTCATAACTCCCCTGGTCCCTGTAGATGTACAGGCTGCCTGTTCCCTCCGGCCTGCTCTCCTGCGCCAGCCGCATTCCGTCCCATAAAAATTTTGTCCGGTTGTACGGCTTACCGTCAGGGCTGATGTGCTGTTTTTCCGTCCGCCTCCCCAGTGCATCGTACACATACCGGTATGTCCCCCGCGCTGTCGTCACTTCCACCATCCGGTGTTCCGCATCATAACGGTAACTCTGCGTTCCGCTCCGGCCCTCCTTTTCCACCGCACGGCCAAATTCGTCATAACGGTAGTGCACACCACGGTAAGACATCAGCCGGTTGAACGGCACCACGCTGTTTTCTGCCGTGGCCCTTTCCCCCGCGCGCCTCCCCAGCAGGTTTCCCGCCGCGTCCACCTCCGTTTCCGGCTGGTGCCACACCGGGTGCCACTGCGCCTGCTCCACCCGCCCCAGCGGGTCGTGCGTCTCCGTGATATGCCCCTGCAGGTCATACACATAGCGCCATTTGCCGCCCTGAGGGTCGGTCATCCCCAGCAACAGTCGTTCTTCGTCGCTCCAGCGGAATGTCGTCACCTGTCCGGCTTCGTCCTGGTACGCCGTCACCTGATTCTGCGCATCCCACTGGTGATAACGTGTGCGCCCCAGTCCGTCCGTCACGCACAGCCTGCGCTGCGCCAGGTCCCACGCCAGCCGGTACTGTTCACCGCTGTCCGTGTGGTGCCCCGTCACCCGCCATGCCGCGTCATCCGGACCTTCATACCAGCCCCACTGGTAATAATACCCTTCGCCGCCCGGCTGGCGGTGCAGCGTCATGCAGTGGTTTTCGTCGTAAGCAAACTCACGCAGCAGGTGCCCCGTGCTGTCGTACACGCCGTTCAGGTGGCCGGCCTCGTCATAGCTGTAACGACGCAGCAGTAAAGGTGCAGTCTCAGGGAAATGCTGATAAATCTGTGTCACCCGCCGGGGATGCGCCGCCAGTTCGTAATACAGACGGATGCACGGACGCTGCTGTTCGCCGCTGATTTCCACAATGCGGCCCCGGTCGTCGTAGTACAGATTCAGACAGTTGCTGTTACGGTCGCCCAGCATTTTCAGCCGCTGGCGCTGCGGGTGGTGCGGGTCAGCCTCAAACAGAAAACACTGCCCGTCATCGCTGCTGATAAGCCAGTGCCCCTGCTCACCACGCCTTACCGCCAGCCCTTCACCGGGGCTGTAAAACCCGCCCCCCGGCAGTACGGCTTCCATATCCAAGCGTCGCCCCATGCCCGACACAAAGGTCATGCAGTTTTCGTCTGCGCTACCCGGTGTGCACACGAGGCTGACTTCATACATTACACTCCAGCCCTGACCAAACATTCCTTCCGTACGTTCGTCACGACTGCTGTACACGCGCTGCCAGTCCAGCGGAAAGTGGCCCGGCAGACTGAAATCGAAGTCATCGTCATCGGCCAGGTATTTGGCCCCGGTGGCGGCATTGACCGGATGCGGAAGGGCACTGGTGGCCTTCTGCGTCAGCATGCTCATCCCGACACTGGCAGCAAAACAGGCGATTTTAGAAAGCATTTTGCCCGGGCGAAGAAACATCAGCGCCACGGTTGCCACCAGGGTTATCTGCGACCTGCCGCTTCTGATATCCCTGACCACCAGTAACGGACCGCCAATGCGCACATCCGGTGACACAAACGCCCCGTTCCCCGGCTCATTCACCACCCTGGCCTCGCAGGTACAGCGTGCCCCGCTGCGTGTCGCCGGCTGGCTGTTGATACGCACATCCCGCGCGCCTTCCGCGATATATTCCGCTGCGGGCGGCTCGTCATCGCCTTTGAACAGATTACTGATGCTGCCAATAACCGCATTCACTCCCTGAAAGGCGGTTTCCAGCATACCGCCCGGATTCAGCAGGTTAAGGGCCGTTCCCAGGGGGTCATCCAGAAAGGCGGCTTTTTTTTGTGCGAGAAACTGCGTCAGTGAGGAAGGATGTTTATGGCAGTCGATTTTATCGTCAGGGGTCGGGGTGGATCCCGGGGCCGCACTGGCCACAGTGGGCTGCCATAGTTCCGACACAAAATGTGTCACGCCATCCACCATTTCAGAACGCCCTTCTTCCGTACTGAGCTGGTCGTGCAGAGCCCGGGACATCAGCACAGGCCCTGTCACCGGGTTAACCGCCAGGGCTATGGCCCCCGCCATTTCCAGATATTCCCCGGCCACATCCCGGAACGTTCTGGCATCCTCCTGACGCTGCGCTTCTTCCTGTTCTGCCTTCGCCTGCGCTTCCTGCGCCTCTATGTCCTGCCGCGATGCCGCAGTCGCCGCTGCCCGCGCGGCAGGTTTGCTGTTGATCCATGTGTCACCAGAGCCGGTGAGGATGTAACCTTCAATCTGAGGCGGGAAAAGCATATTTGCGAGGGCTGAACAGGCTTCGCTGACCTTTTCTGTCACGCCGGTGTACACCATCGCCACACCCGCCACAAAACCGGTCAGCACGACGGCCGTGCACCCCATCGTGATCCCCACTGACGTCGCCAGTAACGAGGTTGTGCCGACAATGAGGGCATCAATAACGACATTTGCGGCCACCTCCAGCACCGCCCCCAGCACATCTGCCATAAACGACGTATGCAGCAGGGCATCACCCTGTCTTGCCGCCCAGAATGCCTCTTCCATGTCCCGTTCCCTGTATGATTAATTCGTCCTGACTTCCTGCCGCATCCTGAAGCGCAGATTCTTTTTAATTTCAGCCCAGCGCGTCATATCTGCCGGGGTCAGCGGTGTGGTTCTGGCGTAGGTGAAGGCCATCATGACCCGCTCACCCGGCAATACAAATGCCACCTGACACTGGTACACCTGCTCGTTACCCCGGAGAAACTGGCTCTGTATTTCCAAACCGCCTCGTTGAGATAATATTCCGTCATAATGTAAATAGTCCGTTTTAATAAAGGAATTATTTATTGACAGGTTCTGTTTTTTTAATCATGAATGTAATACCCATCACCGCTTTACAGCACACTTTATCTTTCCAGTCATAATCACTAATAATATTAAGCAATTAGCAATATTTACAACGACCAGAGCGGATACATAGTTATGTATTTAACAATCCCAATATATTCACTATGCAAATAAAACCACTAGTAACAGACACGCTACCGCCTCCATATAAAAATGGACACCTTATAAAATTGTATCTTGCATAGAAAAAGCTGAAATATCGGATGCGTTTTAATTATCAACTATAAATCTATAAGCTTTTTATTAACAACAAAAGGTAATGACTCCAACTTACTGATAGTGTTTTATGTTCAGATAATGCCCGATGACCTTGTCATGCAGCTCCACCGATTTTGAGAACGACAGTGACTTCCGTACCAGCCTTGCCAGATGTTGTCTCAGCTTCAGATTATGTCGCTCAATGCGCTGAGTGTAACGCTTGCTGATAACGTGCAGCTTTCCCTTCAGGCGTGATTCATACAGCGGCCAGCCATCCGTCATCCATACCACGACCTCAAAGGCCGACAGCAGGCTCAGAAGACGCTCCAGTGTGGCCAGAGTGCGTTCACCGAAGACGTGCGCCACAACCGTCCTCCGTATCCTGTCATACGCGTAAAACAGCCAGCGCTGACGTGATTTAGCACCGACGTAGCCCCAATGTTCGTCCATTTCAGCGCAGACAATCACATCACTGCCCGGTTGTATGCGCGAGGTTACCGACTGCGGCCTGAGTTTTTTAAGTGACGTAAAACCGTGTTGAGGCCAACGCCCATAATGCGTGCACTGGCGCGACATCCGACGCCATTCATGGCCATATCAATGATTTTCTGGTGCGTACCGGGCTGAGAGGCGGTGTAAGTGAACTGTAGTTGCCATGTTTTACGGCAATGAGAGCAGAGATAGCGCTGATGTCCGGCAGTGCTTTTGCCGTTACGCACCACGCCTTCAGTAGCGGAGCAGGAAGGACATCTGATGGAAATGGAAGCCACGCAAGCACCTTAAAATCACCATCATACACTAAATACAACATAACATCTTATTGGATTAGATATGTTAACAATTAATTATTCTTAATATATCAATAAAGTATATATTACTCTCTTTACTATCTGTTTTTATTGCGGTAGCGATACTAATAACAAAATTCGGAATTTATTTAGATGCTGGAATTAGAAAAAGGGATGACGGCTTTCTCACCTTACCCTGAAGTTTCACGAAAGTGTGTAAGGAAGTATGCAATCTAACTGGAGATTTCTGATGATCTAGTCGCTTAGAGCGACAATGAAGGTGACCGCATCCTGGGTAGCCCTATGAAAGGATACTATTGAAACGTGATGCTAAAACAGTGATGAAATGAATAATACGATGGAAACGTCTTCCATGTTAATTATCATGGAAGACGTTGATGTTGAACACCTAAACCAGCCCCCTGATACGAGGCTGGCTTAAGCGCGCAGGCAATCAATTAAAATTACTAGTCGCCTTTTCGGCCCTATTCATTCATACCCAGTTATTGCTGGTTTTCTCGACTAGAGGCTATGCAGGTAGCTGTAAAAGCGGGGGTGGTCTTTCCAGAAAAGATGAAGGCAGCGCCAGACGCCCGCTGCAACCGCATAAGTACGGCGTGATCAGATAAGCCATGCAGGATATTCTCTGCAGAGTCCTACTTTTCTCCCCCTTTTGTATCTACCCGGTGAATGGCACCGGAAAAACTAATTTGTTTATCTGATGAAACAGTACTGCCTTTTGTGTAATTTTACGATCCATCCCACCACTTATTTTTGCTTATCTATGGTTTATTTACATTCATCCTGTAATTAAGTTACACAAAAGTTAAATTAATACTAAACATTAGTTAAATCATGGCTTTTGCCATTTTATACTTTTTTTTAATCTGCCCGCAGATTTTTGCGAAATCTTTCGCAGCCAGAATTCTCACCCTTCCGGAATGACTTTTAGGCCACTGGAGGTGCACTGTGAAGTGCAGCTGATAACCGGCGTATTGCTGGTGTTTTTATTACTGGGTTATCTCGTTTATGCCCTGATCATGTGGTAGGCGTTCTGATGGCTGCGCAGGGTCCGCCAACTGATTGCCACGTTTTTACTGGTGTTAATGGTGCTGGCGCGTCCTTTAGGCAGCGGGCTGGCGCGGCTGATTAATGACATTCCTCTTCCCGGTAGATGGTGTCTCAGCGCGTACTTTTTGGGGCATGGCGCCTCTGATGGTGAGATGAACTGGAAGCAGATCCCTGTGCGATTCTCGGCCAAACACGTGCCTGGGGCTGGCGGTGCCGTTCTTTCATGTCGCTCGGTCAGCACTATCTGCCGCTTAATCCACAGCAGTTGCCGGGCCGTCGTGGGATCTGGCGCTTGAATACCGCCGTCAGCTCTTGTCTACTAATACCAACTGGCAATCTTACAGCGGTGAAACCACGTTTTAGTCATTTCAGCCAGATGGCGGCTTAACGGTGCAAAACTTTCTTCTGCCGCCAGCGGGATTGCGGTGATTTTTGCCCTCATCCTGGCGCCTCACCCGCCAGAGCATGAGCACACTCGGGAATGCCTGGTTGATTCTCTGCTACGCATCACGTTATGGGTGCTCGTCCCTGTGGCGTTGTCGATTGCACCTGTTTTTTATTCAACAAGGTGCGCTGCAAAACTTTTCAGCCTTATCAGGCTGTGAATACCGTTGAAGGAGCGCAGCAGCTGTTACCCATGGGGCCTGTAGCTTCTCAGGGAAGCGATCAAGATGCTCGGTACTAACGGCGGTGGCTTCTTTAATGCCAACTCGTCGCATCCGTTTGAAAACCCAACCGCACTGACCAACTTCGTGCAGATGCTGGCGATCTTCTTGATCCCAACAGCGCTGTGCTTTGCCTTTGGTGAAGTGACGGGCGATCGCCGCCAGGGGCGCATGTTGCTGTGGGCGATGTCAGTGATTTTTGTCATCTGCGTAGGCGTGGTTATGTGGGCAGAAGTTCAGGGTAATCCTCATCTGCTGGCGCTCGGCGCAGACAGCAGCATCAATATGGAAGGTAAAGAGAGCCGTTTCGGCGTGCTGGTCAGTAGCCTGTTTGCGGTCGTGACTACGGCGGCGTCCTGTGGCGCGGTGATTGCGATGCATGATTCGTTTACCGCTCTCGGCGGCATGGTGCCGATGTGGCTAATGCAAATTGGTGAAGTGGTGTTCGGCGGTGTCGGTTCTGGTCTTTACGGCATGATGCTGTTTGTCCTGCTGGCGGTGTTTATTGCCGGGCTGATGATTGGTCGTACACCGGAATATCTGGGTAAAAAAATAGACGTACGCGAGATGAAACTGACTGCACTGGCGATTCTGGTTACTCCAACACTGGTACTGATGGGCGCGGCGTTGGCGATGATGACCGACGCCGGACGTAGCGCCATGCTTAACCCTAGCCCGCATGGTTTTAGCGAAGTGCTGTACGCCGTGTCGTCCGCCGCTAACAACAACGGCAGCGCCTTTGCCGGATTAAGCGCCAACTCTCCGTTCTGGAACTGTTTACTGGCGTTCTGCATGTTTGTCGGTCGCTTCGGGGTGATTATCCCGGTGATGGCAATTGCCGGTTCGCTGGTGAGTAAAAAGAGCCAACCCGCCAGCTCCGGCACGCTGCCAACGCACGGCCCGCTGTTTGTTGGCCTGTTAATCGGCACCGTGTTGCTGGTTGGCGCACTGACCTTTATCCCTGCCCTGGCGCTTGGTCCGGTGGCGGAATATCTCTCCTGATGATATTGAGTGAGCACTGAATATGAGTCGTAAACAACTGGCGCTATTCGAACCAACACTTGTCGTTCAGGCGCTGAAAGAAGCGGTGAAAAAATTAAACCCGCAGGCGCAATGGCGCAATCCGGTGATGTTTATCGTCTGGATCGGCAGTCTGCTGACCACCTGTATTAGCATCGCGATGGCAAGCGGTGCGATGCCTGGCAATGCGCTGTTTAGCGCGGCAATTAGCGGCTGGCTGTGGGTCACCGTACTGTTCGCTAATTTCGCCGAGGCGCTGGCAGAAGGCCGCAGTAAAGCGCAGGCCAACAGTCTTAAAGGGGTGAAAAAAACTGCCTTTGCCCGCAAGCTGCGTGAGCCGAAATATGGCTCTGCGGCGGACAAAGTTCCTGCCGATCAACTGCGTAAAGGTGACATCGTGCTGGTAGAAGCTGGCGATATTATCCCCTGCGATGGTGAAGTCATTGAAGGCGGCGCATCGGTCGATGAAAGCGCCATCACCGGGGAATCGGCACCGGTGATCCGTGAATCCGGCGGCGATTTTGCCTCCGTCACCGGCGGCACGCGTATTCTTTCTGACTGGCTGGTGATTGAGTGTAGCGTTAACCCCGGTGAGACATTTCTGGATCGGATGATCGCGATGGTGGAAGGCGCACAGCGACGCAAAACACCGAACGAGATTGCCCTGACTATCCTGCTGATTGCTCTGACCATCGTCTTTTTACTGGCAACCGCCACGCTGTGGCCGTTTTCCGCGTGGGGCGGTAATGCCGTGAGTGTAACGGTACTGGTGGCGCTGCTGGTCTGTCTGATCCCAACCACTATTGGTGGCCTGTTGTCAGCGATCGGCGTCGCCGGGATGAGTCGGATGCTGGGCGCGAATGTGATTGCCACCAGCGGACGTGCAGTTGAAGCGGCAGGTGACGTTGACGTTCTGCTACTGGATAAAACCGGCACCATCACACTCGGTAACCGTCAGGCGTCGGAGTTTATCCCCGCGCAGGGCGTGGATGAAAAAACGCTGGCTGACGCCGCACAACTGGCTTCGCTGGCTGATGAAACGCCGGAAGGTCGCAGTATTGTGATCCTCGCCAAGCAACGTTTTAACCTGCGCGAGCGCGATGTGCAGTCGCTCCATGCCACCTTTGTACCGTTTACTGCGCAAAGCCGGATGAGCGGGATCAACATCGACAACCGCATGATCCGTAAAGGTTCTGTCGATGCCATTCGCCGCCATATTGAGGCTAACGGCGGTCACTTCCCTGCCGATGTTGATCAAAAAGTCGATCAGGTTGCGCGTCAAGGAGCCACGCTGCTGGTGGTGGTGGAAGGTTCTCGTGTGCTGGGCGTTATTGCGCTGAAAGATATCGTCAAAGGCGGTATTAAAGAGCGCTTCGCCCAGCTGCGCAAATGGGCATTAAAACGGTGATGATTACCGGCGATAACCGTCTGACTGCCGCCGCGATAGCTGCGGAAGCGGGTGTCGATGATTTTCTCGCCGAAGCGACACCGGAGGCCAAGCTGGCATTGATCCGTCAGTATCAGGCGGAAGGTCGTTTGGTAGCGATGACCGGCGACAGCACCAACGATGCTACGGCGCTGGCGCAGGCAGATGTCGCGGTGGCGATGAACTCCGGCACCCAGGCGGCTAAAGAGGCGGGCAATATGGTGGATCTCGACTCTAACCCGACCAAGTTGATCGAGGTGGTGCACATTGGCAAACAATGCTGATGACCCGTGGCTCACTGACCACCTTCAGCATTGCCAACGATGTGGCGAAATACTCGCCATTATTCCGGCGGCGTTCGCGGCAACGTATCCGCAGTTAAATGCGCTGAACATCATGCGCCTTCATTCGCCCGACTCCGCCATTCTCAGTGCGGTACATTTTCAACGCCTTGATTATCGTCTTTTTGATTCCTCTGGCGTTAAAAGGCGTGAGTTATAAACCGCTTACCGCTTCTGCCATGTTGCACCGTGACTTATGGATTTACGGTCTAGGGTGGCTGCTGGTGCCGATCTATTGGTATCAAAGTCATTGATTTACTGCTGACCGTTTGCGGTGTAGTAGGTTTACCATGCGTGGCTTACATCCAGGGCATTATCGACATTTATCTTTCTGTTATTGATTACTGGCAGCATTACCGCTGCTGACCACCGTGCTCGGGCAATGGTGGCAGTTCCCTGGCAGGCCAACAGTTCGTTCGATTCGTGAAGGTGATACGAGTGCGGGGTTTAGGCATTAATCGGGCAAGGGTTACCGGCAACGGCTATTTTAGGGTCGCCCGTGGGCAACGGCAGAAATGCCCTATGATCGGCTTCTGGCGGGAGCAATCTGGCGGTCAGTAACCCTGAGCTCGATAAACAAATAGCCGCGCGTTGCTGCATTACGGGCCGCTGACCCGGATGCAGGTACGAACGTTCCGGTTGAACTGGTGACGGCATCAGGGCAAGCGGGCTGGACAATGATCTCACCCGCAAGACGGCGGTCTGGCAAATCCCACACATCAGCAAAGCCGTAATCTGAGCGTTGAACAGCTCACGCAACTGATACGCAAAATACAGCCAACAACCGCTGGTGAAATATATCGGCCAGCCGGTCGTGACATTTGTTGAACTCAATCTGGCGCTGGATAAACTTGATGAATCAGCGAACCCTTACGTCCCGACCCAAATAGTCTGCTGGAACAAACTGCCGCGCCGCATCGGGGGAAGCTGAAAGTTTTCTTCGGTGCCTCTGCAGGCGTCGGGAAAGCATCACGGCGATGCTGGCGGGCAGCTGCGGGCGCGAGGGCTGGATATTGTGGTTGGTGTGGTAGAAACCCATGGGCGGAAAGATACCGCCGCCATGCTTGAAGGGCTGGCTGTTCTGCCTCTGAAACGCCAGGCGTACCGTGGGCGGCATATCAGCGAGTTTGATCTCGATGCCGCCCTCGCCCGCCGTCCGGCGCTGATCTTAATGGACGAACTGGCGCACAGTAATGCGCCAGGTTCTCGTCATCCTAAACGCTGGCAGGATATCGAAGAACTGCTGGAAGCTGGCATTGATGTTTTCACAACCGTCAACGTTCAGCATCTGGAAAGTCTGAATGATGTGGTCAGCGGCGTCACCGGAATTCAGGTACGGGAAACCGTGCCCGATCCTTTTTTCGATGCCGCCGACGACGTGGTGCTGGTGGACTTGCCCCCGGACGATCTGCGCCAGCGGCTGAAAGAAGGCAAAGTCTATATTGCCGGGCAGGCGGAGCGCGCCATTGAACATTTTTTCCGCAAAGGCAATCTGATCGCCCTGCGCGAACTGGCACTGCGCCGTACTGCCGATCGCGTTGATGAGCAAATGCGCGCCTGGCGGGGGCATCCTGGCGAAGAGAAAGTCTGGCACACGCGCGACGCGATCCTTTTATGCATCGGCCATAACACCGGCAGCGAAAACTGGTCCGCGCGGCGGCGCGGCTGACGTCACGGCTGGGGAGCGTCTGGCACGCGGTGTATGTTGAAACCCCTGCCCTGCATCGCTTACCGGAGAAAAAACGTCGGGCAATTCTCAGCGCCTTACGTCTGGCGCAGGAGCTGGGCGCGGAGACGGCAACACTTTCTGATCCAGCGGAAGAGAAAGCGGTAGTGCGTTATGCCCGTGAACATAATCTCGGCAAGATTATTCTCGGTCGCCCAGCCTCGCGCCGCTGGTGGCGTCGGGAAACATTTGCTGACCGACTGGCGCGCATCGCCCCCGATCTCGATCAGGTGCTGGTCGCGCTTGATGAACCACCCGCCCGCACGATTAACAACGCGCCGGATAGCCGCTCATTTAAAGACAAGTGGCGGGTACAGATTCAGGGATGCGTGGTTGCCGCCGCGTTATGCGCCGTTATCACCTTAATTGCCATGCAGTGGCTGATGGCGTTTGATGCCGCCAACCTGGTGATGCTGTATCTGCTTGGCGTGGTGGTGGCGCTATTTTATGGACGCTGGCCTTCGGTGGTTGCCACCGTCATTAATGTGGTGAGTTTCGATCTCTTTTTTATCGCCCCACGCGGCACGCTCGCCGTCTCTGATGTGCAATATCTGCTGACCTTCGCGGTGATGTTAACCGTCGGGCTGGTGATCGGGAACCTTACTGCTGGTGTGCGTTATCAGGCGCGGGTAGCCCGTTACCGCGAGCAACGCACACGGCACTTATATGAAATGTCGAAAGCTCTGGCGGTGGGCCGCAGTCCGCAGGACATCGCCGCCACCAGCGAACAATTTATTGCCTCCACGTTTCATGCCCGCAGTCAGGTGTTGTTGCCCGATGACAACGGTAAATTGCAGCCGTTAACACATCCGCAAGGAATTACGCCATGGGACGATGCCATCGCGCAGTGGAGTTTTGATAAAGGCCTGCCTGCGGGCGCGGGCACCGACACGTTACCCGGTGTACCGTACCAGATTTTGCCGCTAAAAAGCGGCGAGAAAACCTACGGGCTGGTGGTGGTGGAGCCGGGGAATCTGCGCCAGTTGATGATCCCGGAACAGCAGCGCCTGCTGGAGACTTTTACGCTGTTAGTCGCCAATGCCCTTGAGCGGCTGACGCTAACCGCCAGCGAAGAACAGGCGCGGATGGCAAGCGAACGTGAACAGATCCGCAACGCCCTGCTGGCAGCGCTTTCGCATGATTTACGCACGCCGCTTACGGTGCTGTTTGGTCAGGCAGAAATCTTAACGCTCGATCTGGCAAGCGAAGGATCACCCCACGCCCGCCAGGCCAGCGAGATTCGTCAGCATGTGCTGAACACTACCCGACTGGTGAATAATCTACTGGATATGGCGCGAATTCAGTCCGGCGGCTTTAATTTGAAGAAAGAGTGGTTAACGCTGGAAGAAGTAGTCGGCAGCGCGCTGCAAATGCCGGAACCGGGTTTATCGTCGCCCATCAATCTTTCTCTGCCAGAACCGCTGACCTTAATCCACGTTGACGGGCCACTCTTTGAACGGGTGCTGATTAATCTGCTGGAGAACGCGGTGAAATATGCGGGTGCGCAGGCCGAAATTGGTATCGATGCCCACGTTGAGGGCGAAAATCTACAACTGGATGTCTGGGATAACGGCCCCGGTCTTCCGCCAGGCCAGGAGCAGACGATATTTGATAAGTTTGCTCGCGGGAATAAAGAGTCGGCGGTGCCGGGTGTCGGGCTTGGGTTGGCAATTTGTCGGGCGATTGTGGATGTACACGGCGGCACCATTACCGCGTTCAACCGACCGGAAGGTGGTGCCTGTTTTCGTGTTACACTTCCCCAGCAAACCGCTCCTGAACTTGAAGACTTTCATGAGGATATGTGACAAACGTTCTGATTGTTGAAGATGAACAGGCTATTCGTCGCTTTCTGCGCACGGCGCTGGAGGGCGACGGGATGCGCGTCTTTGAGGCCGAAACTCTGCAACGCGGCTTGCTGGAAGCGGCAACCCGTAAGCCAGATTTGATTATTCTCGATCTCGGCCTGCCCGATGGTGATGGGATTGAGTTTATCCGCGACCTGCGCCAGTGGAGCCCGGTGCCGGTGATTGTGCTTTCCGCACGCAGCGAAGAGAGCGACAAGATCGCCGCGCTGGATGCCGGAGCGGATGATTATCTGAGTAAGCCGTTTGGTATTGGCGAATTGCAGGCCCGTCTGCGCGTCGCTTTACGCCGCCACTCCGCCACTCCGCCACCGCCGCGTCCGATCCGCTGGTGAAATTTTCCGGTGTTACCGTCGATTTAGCCGCCCGCGTGATTCACCGGGGTGAGGAAGAGGTGCATCTCACACCAATTGAGTTCCGCCTGCTGGCGGTGCTGCTCAACAATGCCGGAAAAGTACTCACCCAGCGCCAGCTCCTTAACCAGGTGTGGGGGCCAAACGCGGTCGAACACAGTCACTATTTGCGTATTTATATGGGACATCTGCGACAAAAACTGGAACAGGATCCGGCCCGGCCTCGCCACTTCATTACTGAAACCGGTATTGGGTATCGGTTTATGCTTTGAATTGTTATTCAATAAATTCGCTTAAATAGTGATTAATTTATTATTAAACCTGCGCCGAATATTATTATTTGGCAGGTTTAATTTCTTAACGCAAATATAAAACACGAAATTACAACATTTAAGTAACAAAACAGCATCTAATATGGCGATATTCATAATTAATGATTTATTATCTGGGGTATGATCGTTTTTTGTTGATCTTCTTCACAGATTATAGCCATTTCATGGATAGAATAACTCTACCTTCAACTGACACAGCAAGCGGTAAAGGTAAATGGAAAATAATAACCGCTTAATGCCTCATATAAGGCGGACAACCCATATCATGAAGTTTGCCCATCGTAATAGTTTTGACTTTCATTTCTTTAATGCCCGCTAGTCTTCTGACTAAAGGGCACCCCAACGTACAGGTCTCCCTGACTTTAAGCATTACAGGTTAATACCTGTATTCCTCGGTGCTCATATACTGCTAACCCTTTTAAACTCTAAATAATTCGAGTCGCAGCACTTGCAACTTGAGGTATGACGAGTATAGCCAGTTACCGGGCTGGTCTGGGTTATTGCATCTGCAAAAAGCAAACTACTGATTTATTTATCAGCGGTGGAGCTTTGCTTTTTTTCCGACGTGATCGATTTCTCCTTTGAGAAATTGAGGACCTGCTATTACCTGAAATAAAGAGATGAATAAAATGTCAGAATTAAAAATTGCCGTTAGCCGTTCTTGCCCGGATTGTTTTTCCACTCATCGTGCATGCGTGAATATTGACGAAAGTAATTATATTGACGTTGCCGCCATTATTTTATCAGTCAATGATGTTGAACGTGGAAAACTCGATAAAATAGACGCTACTGGCTATGGCATTCCTGTTTTTATTGCAACGGAAAATGAAGAACGTGTACCAGCAGAATATCTGCCACGTATTTCTGGTGTCTTCGAGCATTGCGAATCACGGAAAGAGTTTTATGGACGTCAGTTAGAAACCGCTGCTAGCCATTATGAAACGCAACTGCGCCCGCCCTTCTTCCGCGCACTGGTCGATTATGTCAATCAGGGCAATAGCGCTTTTGACTGCCCGGGTCATCAGGGAGGTGAGTTTTTCCGTCGTCATCCGGCAGGGAATCAGTTCGTGGAGTACTTCGGAGAAACGCTGTTCCGTTCCGACTTATGCAACGCAGACGTAGCAATGGGCGATCTGCTGATTCACGAAGGCGCGCCATGCATTGCACAGCAACATGCGGCAAAAGTGTTTAATGCCGATAAAACATACTTCGTTCTAAATGGCACTTCATCTTCTAACAAAGTGGTTTTAAACGCCCTGCTAACACCGGGTGATCTGGTGCTGTTTGATCGCAATAACCACAAATCTAACCACCACGGAGCGTTGCTACAGGCTGGTGCAACACCGGTTTATCTGGAAACGGCACGTAACCCGTATGGCTTTATCGGTGGCATTGATGCGCACTGTTTTGAAGAAAGTTACCTGCGTGAGCTGATCGCGGAAGTCGCACCGCAGCGGGCAAAAGAGGCTCGTCCTTTCCGCCTCGCTGTGATTCAGTTAGGCACCTACGACGGTACGATTTATAACGCCCGCCAGGTGGTGGATAAAATTGGTCATCTGTGTGACTACATTCTGTTTGACTCCGCATGGGTTGGCTATGAGCAATTTATCCCGATGATGGCTGACTGTTCGCCGCTGTTGCTGGATCTTAATGAGAACGATCCGGGTATTCTAGTTACGCAATCCGTACATAAACAGCAGGCTGGTTTTTCTCAAACTTCACAAATCCATAAAAAAGACAGCCACATCAAAGGGCAACAGCGTTATGTACCGCACAAACGCATGAACAACGCCTTTATGATGCACGCCTCCACCAGCCCGTTCTATCCGCTGTTTGCCGCACTGGATATCAACGCCAAAATGCATGAAGGTGTCAGCGGTCGTAATATGTGGATGGATTGTGTGGTAAATGGCATTAATGCCCGCAAACTGATCCTCGATAACTGTCAGCATATTCGTCCGTTCGTACCTGAACTGGTGGATGGTAAACCCTGGCAGTCGTATGAAACAGCGCAAATTGCGGTTGATCTGCGCTTCTTCCAGTTTGTACCAGGGGAACACTGGCATTCTTTTGAAGGCTATGCAGAGAATCAATACTTTGTCGATCCTTGCAAACTGTTGCTGACAACCCCAGGTATTGATGCACGTAACGGCGAATATGAAGCGTTCGGTGTACCCGCGACGATTCTTGCTAACTTCCTGCGCGAAAATGGCGTAGTGCCGGAAAAATGCGATCTTAACGCCATCCTCTTCCTGCTGACTCCGGCAGAAGATATGGCCAAACTTCAGCAACTTGTGCCCTGCTGGTACGCTTCGAAAAACTGCTTGAGTCCGACGCGCCATTAGCAGAAGTGCTGCCTTCCATCTACAAACAGCATGAAGAGCGCTACGCCGGTTATACCCTGCGTCAGTTGTGCCAGGAAATGCATGATTTGTATGCCCGCCACAACGTGAAACAACTGCAAAAAGAGATGTTCCGCAAAGCGCACTTCCCACACGTCAGCATGAATCCGCAAGAAGCCAACTACGCCTATTTACGCGGTGAAGTGGAGCTGGTTCGTCTACCGGATGCCGAAGGTCGTATCGCTGCCGAAGGGGCGCTTCCTTATCCTCCGGGTGTGCTGTGTGTTGTTCCGGGTGAAATCTGGGGTGGTGCTGTTTTGCGTTACTTCAGCGCTCTGGAAGAAGGGATCAACCTGCTGCCAGGTTTTGCACCGGAGCTGCAGGGTGTCTATATCGAAGAACATGATGGTCGTAAGCAAGTTTGGTGCTATGTCATCAAGCCTCGTGATGCGCAAAGCACCCTGTTGAAAGGGGAAAAATTATGAGTCAGGCTAAATCGAACAAAATGGGCGTCGTTCAGTTAACCATACTGACGATGGTCAACATGATGGGCTCCGGTATCATCATGCTGCCGACAAAGCTTGCCGAAGTTGGGACAATTTCAATTATCTCCTGGCTGGTGACAGCCGTAGGCTCAATGGCACTGGCATGGGCATTCGCAAAATGCGGTATGTTCAGCCGTAAATCAGGTGGTATGGGCGGTTATGCCGAGTATGCTTTCGGTAAATCCGGTAACTTTATTGCGAACTATACCTACGGCGTCTCACTGCTGATTGCTAACGTCGCGATTGCTATTTCGGCGGTTGGTTACGGCACCGAACTGCTCGGCGCGAGTTTGTCGCCAGTGCAGATTGGTCTTGCGACCATCGGGGTGCTGTGGATTTGTACCGTGGCTAACTTTGGTGGTGCGCGCATTACCGGGCAAATCAGTAGCATTACCGTGTGGGGGGGCATTATTCCGGTGGTAGGCCTGTGCATTATCGGCTGGTTCTGGTTTAGCCCGACGCTTTACGTTGATTCCTGGAATCCGCATCATGCACCGTTCTTCAGTGCAGTAGGTTCTTCCATCGCTATGACGCTGTGGGCTTTTCTTGGTCTGGAGTCTGCGTGTGCGAATACTGATGTAGTGGAAAACCCGGAACGTAATGTGCCAATCGCGGTACTCGGCGGTACGTTAGGTGCGGCGGTGATTTATATCGTCTCCACCAACGTGATTGCAGGGATTGTGCCTAATATGGAGCTGGCAAATTCAACGGCACCATTTGGCCTGGCCTTCGCACAGATGTTTACACCAGAAGTGGGTAAAGTCATTATGGCGCTGATGGTGATGTCCTGCTGCGGTTCGCTGCTTGGCTGGCAGTTCACCATTGCCCAGGTGTTTAAATCTTCATCTGATGAAGGCTACTTCCCTAAAATTTTCTCCCGTGTAACCAAAGTGGATGCACCGGTGCAGGGAATGTTGACCATTGTGATTATCCAGAGCGGGTTGGCGCTGATGACGATTAGCCCGTCGCTAAACAGTCAGTTCAACGTGCTGGTTAACCTGGCCGTGGTGACCAATATCATTCCGTATATTCTGTCAATGGCGGCATTAGTCATTATTCAGAAGGTCGCTAATGTGCCCCCCTCAAAAGCGAAAGTTGCAAACTTTGTTGCTTTTGTTGGCGCGATGTATAGCTTTTATGCGCTGTACTCATCCGGGGAAGAAGCCATGCTGTACGGTTCCATCGTGACCTTCCTTGGTTGGACACTGTATGGTCTGGTATCACCACGCTTTGAACTGAAAAATAAACACGGTTAAAAAAGCAAAGTAAAAAAGGGCGATCTTGCGACCGCTCTTTTTTTATTAAATGTGTTTACGCGTTTTTCAGAACTTCGCTAACAATCTCAACCGCTTCTTTCTCAATCTGCTTGCGATGTTCTTCACCGAGGAAGCTTTCGCAGTAGATCTTATATGCGTCTTCCGTGCCTGACGGACGCGCGGCGAACCAGCCGTTGTCAGTCATCACTTTCAGACCGCCAATAGAAGCACCGTTGCCCGGAGCAGCAGTCAGGCGCGCGGTGATCGGGTCACCTGCCAGGGTGCTGGCGCTCACCATTTCCGGAGACAGCTTAGACAGCGCCGCTTTTTGTGCGGAAGTCGCAGCTGCCTGCAAACGGTTGTAGCTCGGCGCACCAAAGCGTTTTGCCAGTTCGTTGTAGTGTTCCTGCGGGTTCTTACCGGTGACAGCGGTGATTTCCGCCGCCAGCAGACACATAATGATGCCGTCTTTGTCGGTGGACCACGGCGTGCCGTCGAAACGCAGGAAGGAAGCCCCTGCGCTCTCTTCGCCGCCAAAGCCGAAGCTGCCGTCGAACAGACCATCAACAAACCATTTGAAACCTACCGGTACTTCTACCAGCTTACGGCCCAAGTCATTGACCACACGGTCGATCATCGCAGAAGAAACCAGCGTTTTACCGACAGCAACATCTTTGCCCCACTGCGGACGATGCTGGAACAGGTAGTTGATCGCCACCGCCAGGTAGTGGTTCGGATTCATCAAACCTGCCGGAGTGACGATACCGTGACGGTCATAATCCGGGTCGTTAGCAAACGCCAGATCGAACTTATCACGCAGTGCCAGCAGACCCGCCATCGCACACTCGGAGGAGCAGTCCATACGGATCGCACCGTCTTTATCGAGGTGCATAAAGCGGAAGGTTTGATCGACCTGATCGTTAACGATGGTCAGGTTGAGGTTGTAATACTCGCCAATGCGCTTCCAGTATTCGATACCGGAACCGCCCAACGGATCAACGCCCAGCGTCAGGCCCGCTTTCTGAATCGCCGCCATATCAACGATATCGGCCAGCCCTTCCACGAACGGCTGCACCAGATCCTGCTCTTTCACATAGCCGGATGCCATCGCTTCGTCGAGGGAGATACGCTTCACGCCTTTCAGGCCATCGGCCATCAGTGCGTTGGCCTTGTCTTCCACCACTTTGGTGACGTTAGTATCAGCCGGGCCACCATTTGGCGGATTGTACTTGATACCACCATCTTCCGGCGGGTTATGGGACGGTGTAATCACGATACCGTCTGCCAGCGGGCCACCTTTTTTATTGTGAACCAGGATGGCATTGGAAACGGCAGGCGTCGGAGTGAAGCCATTGTTTTCCTGCACAATGACATCAACGCCGTTCGCTGCCAGCACTTCCAGTACGGAAATGAACGCAGGCTCGGACAGGGCGTGAGTATCTTTACCCACATAGCAAGGGCCAGTGATGCCGTTTTTCGCACGTTCTTCAGCAATTGCCTGAGCGATCGCCAGAATGTGCGGCTCGTTAAAGCTGTGGCGCGCTGCACTGCCACGGTGACCGGAAGTACCGAATTTCACCGCGTGCTCCGCATTCCCTGCTTCTGGTTTCAGTACATAATATTGCGCCGTCAGTTGGGCGACGTTAATCAAATCACTCTGTTGTGCAGGTTGGCCTGCACGATTGTGGATTGCCATTGCTTTGTCCTTTGTCTGCAACGTTTTAGATAGTTCCGCAAACCTTCTCAATCAATTCCGCCGGGAATTGCATCGACTGCATGATGTGTTCGATCATGCTGCATTTACGGCCGGTGTTGGTGTTGGTGATCACCCAATACGGCGTGCCTGGCACATGTTTCGGCTTGGTCTGATTACCATTTTTCAGCAGCGTTTGTTCATCTGCCGCAAAGTACACGCGTGTACGACCGTGCAACGATTCCGTTGCTTCGGCAAACGCCTGGGCGTCAAGAGAATATAGTGTAGACAACAGCAGCATAAAGCGATTGACCGCTCGCTTTTGCTCTGCGTATTCGTCCGAAAGCAGAAGTTCACGCATTGCGCGAACCTTGTCTTTAATCGTTTTGACCGGCTTCGCTTCGACGATAGCAGGTGACGCAACGCGAACCTCTTTCGTCACCGGAGCAGCAGGCTGTGATGCGGCGGAAAATTTCAACATACGCCGTAAAATGTCGGATGCGCTCTCGCCGATATGCTTAGTGTGGCTGGCAATATAGCTGTAGAGTTCATCATCAACTTCAATCGTTTTCATCTTAATCCAGTGCAGTGTCTTAGCTGAATACAAGTCGCCTAGAGTATATGACATAAATCCCGGCAGCGGATAGCGTCAAGCCTGGCTTGCAGAAAAACTCGGAATAAACCTTATTTGTTGCAGCCCTGTGGCACAATGGTCAACATAATACCCTAACCCGACAACGCGAAAAAAAGAACTTTGCCATGAAATTAAATATCCGCGCGCAAACTGCACAAAACCAGCACAATAATTCTCCCATCGTTCTTGTCCATGGTCTGTTTGGTAGCCTCGACAACCTTGGCGTACTGGCTCGCGATCTGGTAAACGATCACAATATCATCCAGGTTGATATGCGTAACCACGGTCTTTCACCGAGAGAGCCGGTAATGAATTACCCGGCGATGGCGCAGGATCTTGTTGATACCCTGGATGCACTGCAGATCGACAAAGCAACATTTATCGGTCACTCCATGGGCGGTAAAGCGGTAATGGCACTTACTGCACTGGCCCCCGATCGCATCGATAAACTGGTGGCGATCGATATCGCACCGGTCGACTATCACGTACGCCGTCATGATGAGATTTTCGCAGCTATCAACGCGGTCAGTGAATCGGACGCACAAACTCGCCAGCAAGCAGCAGCAATAATGCGCCAGCATCTTAATGAAGAAGGGGTGATTCAGTTTCTGTTGAAATCTTTTGTTGACGGGGAGTGGCGCTTTAACGTGCCGGTATTGTGGGATCAGTATCCGCATATTGTGGGTTGGGAGAAAATCCCGGCATGGGATCACCCTGCCCTGTTTATCCCTGGCGGCAATTCTCCGTATGTTAGCGAGCAGTACCGTGATGATTTACTGGCACAATTTCCACAGGCACGGGCGCATGTGATTGCAGGCGCGGGTCACTGGGTCCATGCTGAAAAACCGGATGCGGTATTACGCGCTATCCGTCGCTATCTCAATGATTAACGCAACTGATTAAAAACCCAGCGTCCGCGTCGCTTTCCGCGCGTGGGCGTTGGCGTGACTCATCGCGCTGATGTATTATGGCGCGCTATCCATCCGGGCAGAGGCCTGGCTGATTGTTTCCCCCGAAGTCACCAAGATCATGGCCAAAGAACAAACGGACCGTACGACATTAGATCTGTTCGCGCACGAGCGTCGACCGGGACGACCGAAAACTAATCCGCTTTCGCGCGATGAACAGCTGCGTATTAATAAACGCAACCAGCTAAAACGCGACAAAGTACGTGGCCTTAAGCGTGTCGAACTGAAGCTGAACGCGGAAGCTGTCGAGGCGCTGAACGAGCTGGCGGAATCGCGTAATATGAGCCGTAGCGAACTGATCGAAGAGATGTTAATGCAGCAACTGGCGGCGCTGCGTAGTCAGGGCATCGTTTAAATTTCCACTTTCATGTAGCACAGTGTGCAGTCCTGCTCGTTTGCTGATTCCGCAAGACTGCCTGTTCTGCTATGATTGCCTTTATCCGTGGGCAATTTTCCACCCCCATTTCAATAAGTTTCAAGAGGTTATTTCACTCATGGCTATCCATGGCATCTTTTTCGGCAGCGACACCGGTAATACCGAAAATATCGCAAAAATGATTCAAAAACAGCTTGGTAAAGACGTTGCCGATGTCCATGACATTGCAAAAAGCAGCAAAGAAGATCTGGAAGCTTACGACATTCTGCTGCTGGGCATCCCAACCTGGTATTACGGCGAAGCGCAGTGTGACTGGGATGACTTCTTCCCGACTCTCGAAGAGATTGATTTCAATGGTAAACTGGTTGCGCTGTTTGGTTGTGGTGACCAGGAAGATTACGCCGAATATTTCTGCGACGCATTGGGCACCATCCGCGACATCATTGAACCGCGCGGCGCAACCATCGATGCTGACTGGCCAACTGCGGGCTATCATTTCCAAGCATCAAAAGGTCTGGCGGATGACGACCACTTTGTCGGTCTGGCTATCGACGAAGACCGTCACCCGGAACTGACCGCTGATCGTGTAGAAAAATGGGTTAAACAGATTTCTGAAGAGTTGCATCTCGACGAAATTCTTAATGCCTGATGTGATGCGGCGTAGACTCATGTCTACGCCGTATTAATAGATAATGCCAATCAAAATAATTGCTACAAATTTGTAACTTTTGCTGTTGTACCTATACAATGTCCCAGTGTTCAAGTGGCCTTGCCGTTGTAAATGTAAGCTGTGCCACGTTTTTATTAACAATATTTGCCAGGGACTTGTGGTTTTCATTTAGGCGTGGCAATTCTATAATGATACACATTCCCTCAGGAGCAAATTCTGTCACTTCTTCTAATGAAGTGAACCGCTTAGTAACAGGACAGATTCCGCATGACTGATAACAATACCGCCCTAAAGAAAGCTGGCCTGAGAGTAACGCTTCCTCGTTTAAAAATCCTGGAAGTTCTTCAGGAGCCGGACAACCATCACGTCAGTGCGGAAGATTTATACAAACGTCTGATCGATATGGGTGAAGAAATTGGTCTGGCTACGGTATATCGCGTACTGAACCAGTTTGACGACGCTGGTATCGTCACCCGCCACAATTTTGAAGGCGGTAAATCCGTATTTGAACTGACACAGCAACATCACCACGATCACCTGATTTGCCTCGACTGCGGCAAGGTTATCGAATTTAGTGATGATTCCATCGAAGCGCGTCAGGGGGAAATTGCCGCAAAACATGGCATTCGCCTGACTAACCACAGTCTCTATCTTTACGGTCACTGTGCCGAAGGCGATTGCCGCGAAGATGAGCACGCGCACGAAGGCAAATAAGCCAGCCTGAACGAGAAAAGCCAACCTGCGGGTTGGCTTTTTTATACAAGGGAAATAAGAAAAGCGAGAGTTACAGCTCTCACTTATTTGTTATTACTGCGTATTTCCTGCCAGACCTTATCACAATCGGCTTTCACCGCCTGATCATTTCCGGTTTGCGTTGCACGCAGACACTGCTGATAATCCAGTACGCGTACACTTTCCTGGTCGGCAAACTGCTGATGTTGTTTCTCTTTCTTCAGCACGTTTAACACGCTCTGGCAGGCTTCAATTTTTTCTGGCGAACCTTGCGCGGTGTTGATACAGGCGCTGTATGCCTCTTTCAGACGGCTGTCTTCCTGTGGTGCGGTTGATTGCGCACAAGCTACCAGCCCCGATGCCATCATGGCGATGAGAATCAGTTTTTTCATTGAATGCGGCAGGCACAAAACCTGCCGCGTCGGGCATCAGAAGATGGTGAATGGTGCGATTACCATAAATTTCACGTCACGCTCATCCTGGAAGATGTTACCGTAACCGCCGCCCCAGCTTGGGATGTCGGAGTGGTTGTCGTATTCGGTGAAGTGCAGTTTGAACATCGTGCCTTTGGCGCGACCGTCCTGAATGGTGTAGACCGCATCCAGGCTGTAGGCAGACTCTTCAATAGTCCGGTTTTTGTCGTAGTACGCATCCGGATTGCTCTGCCAGGTCGCAGGTTTAGCATCCCATGCGTAAACGTAGGAAGCGCCGATGGCGAAGCCTGGAAGATTCCAGTTTTTCAGGTCATACATCGCACTGAAGAAGACCGCTTTTTCGCCGTTAGCGTTGAAGTCGGAACGGTTATCCCACCAGATATCCAGGCGGCCGTTGGAGGAAGCGTAGGTTGGGGTCATACGTTGCAGGAAGTATCCCTGCTGACTGTCAGCCTTAATCCAGGTGCCTTCGAGGCGCAAATCCACTACGTCAGCCGCCCGGTAACCAAAGGTCAACGCTTGCAGCCAGGCGGTGCCGTCATAAAGATCGTTGACGCTGCGATCGTCAACTTTATCGCGGGTACCATAGAACTGGTAGCTGGTGGTTAACGGGCTACCGGCGATATCAAATTTGTAGCTGGCTTTGGCAAAATATTGATCGATATACCCTTCCGCCTGACCAAATGCCGCTTCCAGTACGAAGTTATTTTTGAAGTCGTATTTCGCACCGATGGAGTGCAGATAATCAACTTTGGTGGTTTTATCGTTCTGATAAAACTCATCCATTTCCAGATGCCACGGCGCTTTGTATTCGTTGGTCCACATGTAGGAGAAACTCAAGGCACCAGCATCGCCGTAATCAAAATTCGCCCCGGCTTCCGCCCCCTGATAAGTACCCGGCATAAAGCTCCAGTGCGGCGCTAACAGCGTTTGACCGGTTGGCTGAATGTAACCTGCCCTCGCCCAAACCGGACCGTATTTAAATTTGGCCGCAGCTTTATACAGGCTTATACCGCTTTTGTCGCCGGACCAGTCTTCGTCATAGGCTTTATTACTTTTTGAAAACGCGATTTCGTTCGGGTGGGAGCTGTCGCCGTTTTCCGCCATTTCAATCGCCGTAAACGCAGCAATATCAAGGCCGAACATATCAGCAGCATAACCGGACTGAAAATCGAGGTTGGCATTCCAGGTGGAGTGAGAAAGGTTGGTTTTGTATTTGTCGCCGTCGGTAACATCTTTACGGTCGCGTTCACGCTGCCAGTAATAGATACCGCCGGTTAAGGTTGAATCGTCGATGAATCCTTCGGCGCGAGCCTCCGGCATTGCCATAAAGCCCGACATTGCTGTAACACCGGCAATAGCCAGCGCCAGCGTACTACGTTTGCCACTAAACGTACGCATGGGTTAATCCTCTTTGACGTATAAATTGCTGCACCAAAGGTGAACAGCGAAAAAAAATAAAAATTAAAAAAGTAGCGTTGAGAAAAGTCTCGCTGACTACAGGAACAGACTATTTTTCGCGACGCGAATTATCAATCTCTTTCTGTAACCAGAATGTAAGAACATGAGCAACCGCACATATTTTGATGATTTTTGTTACAAGGCTTAAGTTTGCGGTTGAAAGGCTTGCAGAAGAATAAAAACGTGAAATTCCAGCAAGATGAAAGCGGTTACATTTTATTTAATTATGTTTTGTGATTTTAAATTTATTTTATGGATAAATTGCGAAGCGGAATTAATTCGCGAAGAAAAGCAGAAAAAACGCCGCAGAGCGCGGCGTTTGGGATTGTTTGCTATTTCTTGCCGGATGCGGCGTGAACGCCTTATCCGGCCTACAAAAGCACGCAAATTCAATATATTGCAGAGATCATGTAGGCCTGATAAGCGAAGCGCATCAGGCAATTTAGCGTTTGAAATTTATTGTCTATTTATTGCCGGATGCGACGTAAATGCCTCACCCGGCTTGGTAGAACTTAAAATTACTCGCCTACTTTCGCCCAGGTATCACGCAGCCCAACGGTGCGGTTAAATACCGGTTTTTCGGCCGTGGAATGGCGGCTGTCGGCGCAGAAGTAACCTTCACGCTCGAACTGGTAGGCAAACTCCGGCTTGGCATCCTTCAGGGAAGCTTCCCACCGGGCCCTTGGATGATCACCAGGGACTCCGGATTCCAAGCCGCTTCAGAGTCATCCTCGGCGCCCGGGTTCGGCACCTTGAACAGACGGTCGTAAAGACGCACTTCGCCAGCAAGGATGAGTGGCGCTGACCCAGTCGATCACCCCTTTCACCTTGCGGCCGTCCGCCGGATCCTTGCCCCGGGTGCTGGGGTCGTAAGAGCAGGAGATGCAGGTGACCTTGCCGTTCGCATCCTTCTCGACTCGTTCGGCCCTGGTGATCGGGCGTTGCGCAGGCGCACCTCGGTGGCCGCACCAGCCGCTTGAACTGCTTGTTGGCTTCTTCTTGAAGTCCGCTCTTCGTGAAAGATTTCGCGGAGAAATGCAGCTACGGGTCCCCATCTCCGGCTTGTTGGGGGGCGGCACCGTCAGCACCTCGTCGGCCGCCAGGTTCGAATCACCACCTTCACCGGGTGCAGCACGGCCATGGCGCGCGGGGCGTTCTGGTTGAGATCGTCGCGGATGCAGGCTTCCAGCATGCTCATCTCGACGTGTTGTCCTGCTGGTCACACCGATGCGCTTGCAGAACTCGCGATGGAGGCCGGGGGGGACGACGGCGACGCAGACCGGAGACGGTCGCATGCGCGGACCATCCCAGCCGTTCACGTGCCCCTCGGTCACCAGCAGGTTCAGCTTGCGCTTGGACATGACGGTGTATTCGAGGTTCAGACGGGAAAACTGGTATTGACGGGGTGACAGTCCATGCTCATGTTGTCCAGCACCCAGTCGAGCAGGCGATGGTTGTCCTGGAACTCCAGGGTACACGGGGAGTGGGTGATCCTTCCAGGGCGTCGCAGATGCAGTGGTGAAGTCGTACATCGGGTAGATGCACCACTCGTTGCCAGTCTGGTGGTGGTGGCAAATCTGATGCGGTCAGCGCCGGATCGCGCATCACCATGAAGGGGGATGCCATGTCGAATTTGGCGCGCAGGCAGGCGCTCCCTTCGGCCATCTCACCGGTCGCATCTTGGCGAACAGGGCCAGGTTCTCTTCCACGCTGCGATTGCGGAACGGGCTGTTTTTGCCAGGGGCGGTCAGCGTGCCGCGGTATTCGCGCATCTGCTCGGCGCAGGTCATCAACATAGGCCAGTCCCTTTTGATAGCTCGATGGCATAGCCGTGGAGCTGTGGAAATAGTCGGAGGAGTACGGATATTACCGGTCCACTGGAAACCCAGCCACTGGACGTCCTGCTTGATGGACTCCACGAACTCGATGTCTTCTTCGCCGGGTTGGTGTCATCGAAACGCAGGTGCACTGACCTGATAGTCCGGGCGATGCCGAAGTTCAGGCAGATGGATTGGCGTGGCCGATATGGAGATAACCGTTCGGCTCCGGCGGGAAACGGGTGTGCACGCTGCTGTGCTTACCGCTGGCCAGATCTTCATCAATGATCTACGGATAAAGTTAGTTGGGCTGGCTTTGCCTCACTCATCGTGGATTCCTCAAAGCGTAAACAACGTATAACGGCGTATAATCTTTGTAGCAGACGCTGACAACTGTTAGTTTTTTAAAATTGATAATCTAACAAGGGTATGGGGATGATTGATGGAAAAAAAAAGCGGCAGAGAAATCTCCACCGCTTGTCATTGTTGGATGCGACGCTCAAGCGTCGCATCAGGCATAAGCGGATTACTTTTTGATTTCATACAGCGGTGTTTAAACCGCCACAACATGGCCCTGAGCTTTAATAATCAAGCCGCTGAAATCATGGATCTGCTGCAAACCACCGGGCTAATCATCGAGCGGGCGTTAGCGTTCGGGTGATCCAAATCATTTCCAGAATCGGTTGCCCTGCGCTTACCTGCGCACCCTCTTCCACCAGACGTTTAAAGCCTTTACCTTCCACGTTGCGTGTCGATACCCATATGGACGACAATCTCCGCGCCTTTTTCGGGTTTCCAGGCAGAACGCGTGGTTGGTGTTGAAGATTTTCACGATTGTCCCTGGGCTGGTGATACGACGATTTTATCTTGACTCACCGCCACACCGTCACCCACCGCTTTGCTGGCGAATGCTTCGTCAGGAACCTGATCCAGTGCCACGACATCACCGGTAATCGGCGATACCAGCTCCGCGATCGATCCCGCGTTTGGTACAGCCTGCGGTTTTGCTACCGCGCGGGCGGTTGCCGGAGTTGCTTTGCCGCTGACGCCAGCTGCTACCGACAGCGGGCAACGACTTTCTTCATCAGCGCCGCTCGCCGATCGATTCTGCTTTCGCGCCAACAATCACCTAATAGTCTGTTTGTTCAGTTTTACTACACCAGAAGCACAGACGTTTACGCATTCGTATCGTTTAACGCGGGCAGAGTCAGCCACTGTGAGGCGCAGACGGGTGATACAGGCGTCAATTGCTTTGGGTCTGTCAGTGCCGCCAACCGCAGCAATATCAACCAATAACCAACTAATTAAAAACCTTGTTCAATTCTTTATTTTGTTCGCTTCTTCATTAACAAATCTCTCTTTTTTATCTTCACGACCCGGCGTTTTCAAGTTGATAGTCCGGATAACCAAACTGAACACCACGAAGTGGATAGCGAAGAAGATAACGCCCATCACCAGCAGCATCCAGACGTTCTGGCTGGCGGCAGGCAGGTTATACATCAACGCGTAGTCGATAGCACCCGCAGAGAAAGAGAAGCCGGCATGGATACCCAGCAGCGTTGCCACAAACAGGCTGATACCGGTCAGCAGTGCGTGCAGGAGGTACAGCAGCGGCGCAAGGAACATGAACAGGAATTCCAGCGGCTCAGTCACACCGGTCAGGAACGCAGTAACAGCAACAGAAAGCAGCATCCCGCCAACCATCGGACGACGCTCTTTCGGTGCTGCGAAGTACATCGCCAGCGCCGCACCCGGCAGACCGAACATCATGATCGGGAAGAAGCCGGACATGAACATCCCCGCGGTGCCGTCACCAGCGTAGAAACGGTTGATGTCGCCGTGGAAAACCGTACCCGCCGCGTTGGTGAATTCACCAATCTGGAACCAGGCGATGGTGTTCAGCACCTGATGCAGACCGGTTGGGATCAGCAGACGGTTGATGAAACCAAAGATACCGGAACCCAGCGCGCCCGCAGAAACGATCCACTCGCCGCCTGCATGGATAGCGTGCTGTACCGGCGGCCAGACGTAACCAAAAATGGCCGCCAGCACCAGACAGAAGAAGCCGGTGGCGATCGGCACAAAGCGTTTGCCGCCGAAGAAGCTCAGGAAGTCCGGCAGTTTAATATCGGACCAACGGTTATAGGCTGCGCCACCAACCAGACCGGTAATGATACCCGCCAGTACACCCATGTTAATTTCTGGGTTGATGGTCACCATCGCTTTGGTTAACACAAAGTAACCTACCGCACCCGCCAGCGCCGCCGCACCTGCGCTGTCTTTCGACCAGCTGGATGCCACACCGATGGCGAAGATTAATGCGAGGTTATCAAAAATTGCACCGCCCGCCTGGGCAATAAACGCAACGTTAAGTAAATCTGGCTGACCGAATCG
This sequence comes from Shigella flexneri, assembly GCA_048288465.1. Lineage (GTDB taxonomy): Bacteria > Pseudomonadota > Gammaproteobacteria > Enterobacterales > Enterobacteriaceae > Enterobacter > Enterobacter flexneri_B. The sequence goes on from CP182556.1 coordinate 628,323, forward strand.
CAGCAACAGCGCCGCCACCGGCAGCACCGCGATCAGGGAGCTGTAACGCCCTACGAGTCGCTGGAAAAAACCTAAAATATTCATCTTATTTCCCCTACGAGAGACCCTATTTGGCTCGTTTAAAGCCGTATTTTTATTTTGCTGCAAATTGTATTGCCAATATCTATAATCAGATTGTTCAATCATTTCCTACAGAGTGTGTGAAAATTTAATTCGTATCGCAAATTAAACACATGTCTTTTGTCAGTTTTGTCACCAAATATCGTTATCATCACTCCCTTTTACTGGCTAAACCAGAAAACTTATTTTATCATTAGAAAAATCAGATCGGATTTAAGCACCTCTGCGCCGGTCGGTTACGCTTAAAGATGCCTAATCCGCCAACGGCTTACACATTTTCTTCTTGAGGTGAATGATCGGACTCGAATCCCCTGACTACCGCTGAACAGGTCGGCAAATGGAGTACTCGCCATATCGTCGATGGTCTCAATGCGTTCAAACTAAATGCCCAATCGTCCGTTTGTTCTGGGCCTGCCAACTGGCGGCACACCGATGACCACCTATAAAGCGTTAGTCGAGATCCGTAACGGCCAGGTCGCTTTAAGCGCGTTGTCACCTTCAACATGGACGAATATGTCGGTCTGCCGAAAGAGCACGTGCAAAGCTGCTACGGCTTTATGCACCGTAATTTCTTCAATCACGTTTGATATTCCAGCAGAAAACATCAACCTTCTCAACGGCAACGCCCAGGATATCGACGCCGAGTGCCGCCAGTATGAAAGAAAGAATCCGTTCTACGGAAAAATTGATCTGTTTATGGGCGGTGTAGGTAACAACAGTCATGTTCCATTAACGAACCGGCGTCTTCTCTGGCTTCTCGTACTCGTATCAAAACCCTGACTCATGACACTAGCATCACGAACTCTGAGTTTCTTTGATAACGATGTGGATCAGGTACCAAATATGCCCTGACTGTCGGTGTTGGTACATTGCTGGATGCCCGAAGAGGTGATGATTATGGTGCTGGGTAGCCAGAAAGCACTGGCGCTGCAGGCCGCCGTTGAAGGTTGCGTGAACCATATGTGGACCATCAGCTGTCTGCAACTGCATCCGAAAGCGATCATGGTGTGCGATGAACCTTCCACCATGGAGCTGAAAGTTAAGACTTTAAGATATTTCAATGAATTAGAAGCAGAAAATATCAAAGGTCTGTAATTGTTATCCCTGCCCTGGTTCCTTGCTCAGGGCAATATTTTTTAAAATCGGGGGGCAGAATGTATGCATTAACCCAGGGCCGGATCTTTACCGGCCACGAATTTCTTGATGACCACGCGGTTGTTATCGCTGATGGCCTGATTAAAAGCGTCTGTCCGGTAGCGGAACTGCCGCCAGAGATCGAACAACGTTCACTGAACGGGGCCATTCTCTCCCCCGGTTTTATCGATGTGCAGTTAAACGGCTGCGGCGGCGTACAGTTTAACGACACCGCTGAAGCGGTCAGCGTGGAAACGCTGGAAATCATGCAGAAAGCCAATGAGAAATCAGGCTGTACTAACTATCTGCCGACGCTTATCACCACCAGCGATGAGCTGATGAAACAGGGCGTGCGCGTTATGCGTGAGTACCTGGCAAAACATCCGAATCAGGCGTTAGGTCTGCATCTGGAAGGTCCGTGGCTGAATCTGGTAAAAAAAGGCACCCATAATCCGAATTTTGTGCGTAAGCCTGATGCCGCGCTGGTCGATTTCCTGTGTGAAAACGCCGACGTCATTACCAAAGTGACCCTGGCACCGGAAATGGTTCCTGCGGAAGTCATCAGCAAACTGGCAAATGCCGGGATTGTGGTTTCTGCCGGTCACTCCAACGCGACGTTGAAAGAAGCAAAAGCCGGTTTCCGCGCGGGGATTACCTTTGCCACCCATCTGTACAACGCGATGCCGTATATTACCGGTCGTGAACCGGGCCTGGCGGGCGCGATCCTCGACGAAGCTGACATTTATTGCGGTATTATCGCTGATGGCCTGCATGTTGATTACGCCAACATTCGTAACGCTAAACGCCTTAAAGGCGACAAACTGTGTCTGGTTACCGACGCCACCGCGCCAGCAGGTGCCAACATTGAACAGTTCATTTTTGCGGGTAAAACAATATACTACCGTAACGGACTTTGTGTGGATGAGAACGGTACGTTAAGCGGTTCATCCTTAACCATGATTGAAGGCGTGCGTAATCTGGTTCGAACATTGCGGTATCGCACTGGACGGTAAGTGCTGCGTATGGCGACGCTCTATCCGGCGCGTGCGATTGGCGTCAGAATGTTGCACACCGCCGGCAGGTAAAGTAGCCAACCTGACCGCATTCACACCAGATTTTAAAATCACCAAGACCATCGTTAACGGTACGAGGTCAAACTCAATAAGAGAAAAGATGACACCAGGTGCACAAGCTCAGATAGGGTAATGTTGATCGCTAAAACAGCTTAACAGCGCGGCGGTTTATCGCCTGATCGACCAGTACGGGCCTATCTTGCGGATTCAGATCGCCGAAGCAAAGCCAGCTTGCCCCCGCCAGCGTAACCAAAATTACGCGTCAGTGATCCAATGGCTATTTAAAAGAAGTTGATCAGCAGGCCTCCACCGGGGGCCGCCGCGCCATCCCCATCGTCACCGAAACCCTACTTCCACGCAATCGGCGTACGGCTTGTGTCGTCACGACGCCACCATCACCCTGTTCATTGAGCAGCAAAGTGCTGGGAACATTACCCGCTGCCGGAACGTACCCAGCAAACGCTGGAACATGCCCTGTTGAATGCCATTGCTCAGTTTATTGATAGCTACCAGCGCAACTGCGCGGAGCCATTGGCGATTTCGGTGATCCTGCGCGTCGTTGACCCGGACAGCGGCAAAATTCATTACATGCCGGATTCAGGTAGAAACTGGGGGCTGGTAGAAGCTCTGGAAGAACGTTTTAAAGCTGACCTGTTTGTCTTGGTCATGATATCCGTAGTCTGGCGCTGGCGGAGCACTACTTCGGTGCAAGTCAGGATTGCGAAGACTCTCATTCTGGTGCGTGTCCATCGCGGAACCGGGGCCGGGATGATCTCTAACTGGTGCATTTTTATTGGCCGCAACGGTAACGTCGGTGAAATTGGCCGATATTCCAGGTCGAACCGCTGGGCGACGCTGCCACTGCGGCAACTTTGGCTGCCTGGAAACGATCGCCGCCAACGCTGCCATTGTACAACGGGGTGTTGAATCTGGTTAAGCAGGGCTACCAGAGCCGCGTGCCGCTGGACGACTGCACCATCAAAACTATCTCCTGCAAAGCCGCCAACAAAGGCGATAGTCTGGCGTCAGATTATTGAGTATGTCGGTTGTCATCTGGGTAAAACCATCGCCATTGCTATCAACTTATTCAATCCTGAAAAAAATTGTTATTGCCTGGTGAAATCACCGAAGCCGATAAAGCGCTGCTCCCTGCCATCGAAAGTCAATTATACCGGTGGCGCTGAAGGCGTTTCGCCCTAATCTGCCGGTGGTACGTTCTCAGCTGGATCACCGCTCGGCAATTGGCGGCTTTTGCGCTGGTAAACACGCGCCATGCTCAACGGTCTCCCTCCAGCATTTGCTGGAAAATTGATGTGCTTTTTATAGTGGCGCTTATTGTTGTGTATATTCTGGGTAGTCCATGACCATTAAAAATGTAATTTGCGGTATCGACGGCGTGCTGATGCACGATAACGTCGCCGTACCGGGTGCAGCGAGTTTTTGCACGGGATTATGGATAAAGGCCTGCGCTGGTGTTGATGACCAACTATCCTTCGCAGACGGGCGGGATTTGGCGAACCGCTTTGCCACTGCCGGTGTCGATGCCCGGATAGCGTGTGTTATACCTCTGCGATCGCGATTGCCGATTTCCTCGTCGCCAGGAAGGCAAGAAAGCATATGTGGTGGGCGAAGGCGCACTGATTCATGAACTTTACAAAGCCGGTTTCACTATTACCGATGTGAACCCTGATTTCGTGATTGTTGGCGAAATGCGTTCCTACAACTGGGACATGATGCTTAAAGCGGCCTATTTCGTCGCTAACGGTGCACGCTTTATCGCCGACCACCCCGACACCCACGGCGCGGTTTTTATTCCGCTTGTGGCGCGTTGTGTGCAGGGATCGAGAAAATCTCCGGGCGCAAACCGTTCTGTGTTGGTAAGTCCAGCCCGTGGATCATCCGCGCAGCATTAAACAAAGTGCAGGCGCATTCGGAAGAAACGGCGATTGTCGGCGATAACTTGCGCACCGACACTTCCGGCGGCTTCCAGGGTAGGTCCTAAAAACGATTCTGGGAGCTTTCTGGTGTTTCATCGCTCGACGATATCGACAGACGCCGTTTCCGCCCAAGCTGGATTTACCCGTCAGTCGCTGAAATCGACGTCATCCGCAATACCACCGACGTCTTGACGTGGTTGGCTCGAGATGACAATGTGAAACTGCCTGATGCGCTACGCTTATCAGGCCTACGCAGCTCCTGCAACAGATCGAATTTTCATGCTTTGTAGTGGATAAGGCGTTCACGCCGCATCGGCATGAAACAATTGTACTTTATCAAAATCGGCTCCGTAAAATATAACCATTAAATAAAACCCGCTAAAAATTATCGATTCATCAATAAATACATCCTAAATTATACCTTTTTTCACCTTAATTGACAATCACCATTACGTTTTTTATTTTTTCACCGCCAAATCGCTTGCTACAGCGTCGCTTTGGCGGATTTTTTTAACAAAGCAACACAACAAGAAACAATGGCAGGCTTAACGGAGAAGGTTATGTGTTCAATTTTTGGCGATTGGATATCAAAACAGATGCAGTCGGAGCTGCGTAGAAAGCACCGAGCGTCACGCTGATGCGTCATCGTGGCCGGACTGGTCCGGCATTCATGCCAGCGATAACGCCGATCCGCCGACCGAACGTCTGTCAATTGTTGACGTTAACGCGGGGCGCAACCTCTCGACAACCAACAAAAAGTTACGTACTGGCGGTAAACGGCGGACCCACAACCACGGTGCATTGCGCGCTGAGATGGCGATTCGTCATCAGTTCCAGACAGGGTCTGACTGTGAAGTGATCCTCGCGCTGTATCAGGAAAAAGGCCCGTACTTCTTGATGACTTGCAGGGGCATGTTTGCCTTGCCCTGTACGACAGCGAAAAAGATGCCTACCCGATCGGTCGCGACCATCTGGATCATCCGACTGTATATGGGGTATGACGAACATGGTTCAGTGGATGCTGGCCTCAGAAATGAAATCGCTGGTGCCAGTTCGCCGGACGATTAAACAGTTCCTGGTGGAGCTATTCGTGGAGCGTGACGGCGAAATCCGCTCTGATTATCATCGCGACTGGTTCGACTTTGATGCAGTGAAAGATAACGTGACCGACAAAAACGGATGCCTGCGTCAGGCTCTGGAAGATCTGTTAAAGTCATCCGACGTCCCATGTGCCTTACGGCGTGCTGCTCTTCCTGGTGGTCTGGACTCCTCAATTATTTCCGCTATCACCAAGAAATACGCAGCCCGTCGCGTGGAAGATCAGGCAACGCTTGAAGCTCGGCGGCCCCAGTTACACTGCTGTAGGTCTGCCGGTTCACCGGATCGCAGCCCAGGAAGTGGAACGCATCTGGGCACTGTGCATCATGTAATTTACTTCACTGTACAGGAAGGTGTCTACGCCATCCGTGACGTGATTTACCACATCGAGCCTACGATGTGACCACTATCGCGCTTCAACACCATGTATTTTAATGTCGCGCAAGATTCAAAGCGATGGGCATTAAAATGGTGCTGTCCGGTGAAGGTTCTGATGAAGTGTTCGGCGGGGATCTTTATTCCACCAAGCCCCAAATGCCAAAGAACTGCATGAAGAGACGGTGCGTAAACTGCTGGCCCTGCATATGTATGACTGCGCACGTGCCGACAAAGCGATGTCAGCCTGGGGCGTGGAAGCACGCGTTCCGTTCCTCGACAAAAAATTCCATGTGTGGCGATGCGTATTAACCCACAGGATAAAATGTGCGGGTAACGGCAAAATGGAAAAACACATCCTGCGTGAATGTTTTGAAGCGTATCTGCCTGCAAGCGTGGCCTGGCGGCAGAAAGAGCAGTGCTCCGATGGCGTCGGTTACAGTCCAATTGACACCCTGAAAGAAGTGGCTGCGCAGCAGGTTTCTGATCTGCAACTGGAAGTTGCCCGCTTCCGTTTCCCGTACGACACGCCAACCTCTAAAGAAGCGTACTTGTATGGGGAGATTTTTGAAGAACTGTTCCGCTTCCGAGCGCCGCTGAGTGCGTGCCGGGCCGTCCTTCGTCGCTTGTTCTTCCGCTAAAGCGATCGAATGGGATGAAGCGTTCAAAGAAAATGGACGATCCGTCTGGTCGCGCGGTTGGTGTTCACCAGTCGGCGTATAAGTAAGAGATCGAAACAGCCCGGTGAAGTCCGGAGAGTCTAGCCATTGAGGTGCTTGTTGATTCTGATATGCAGTAAGGAAATGTTCCGGGTTTGCCACATCACTGTTTGACAACTCATCACTGTAGGCGAGTATTTCATAGATTAATTTCCCACCACTATTGTTAAATTGCGAATTTCATCCTGTATGACAAAAGAATAGGCTATCAGGTGGGAAAAAACGCCAAAGTAAACAATAATTGACGAATATAGCCACGCTGTTCGCGACCTAACCAAACAGTCACTTTCAAGCAATCTTCCTTGAAAAAAGATAACGCTGAGGCTCTATACGCATAATGCACCCGCAACGCCGATAAGGTATCAGAAAAAAAAGATGGCTACGTAGCTCGAGTTCGTTAGAGCACATCACTAGTAATGATGGGGTCACAGGTAGAATCCCGTCGTAGCCACCATCTTTTTTTGCGGGAGTGGCGAAATTGGTAGACGCACCGATTTAGGTTCTGGCGCCGCAAGGTGTGCGAGTTCATTTTTACCCTCCCGCACCATTCACCAGAAGACGTTGTACGGATGGGGTATCGCCAAGCGGTAAGGCAGCGGTTTTTGATACCGGCATTCCCTGGGTCGAATCCGGGTACCCCGCCATGGTGTTCGAGTAAGCGGTCTCTGCCGGCATTGGGGTATCGCCAAGCGGTAAGGCACCGGGTTTTGATCTCGGCATCCCTGGTTCGAATTCTGGTACCCCAGCCGTCGTAGCAACAAACGGCTATGTGGCTCAGTTGGTTAGAGCACCTCACTCATAATGAGGGGGTCACAGGTCGAATCCCGTGGTAGCCACCAAGTTCTGAATGTGTCAATAGTTCGGCAAATTCAAAGACCATTTGTTGGGCATCGCCAGACGGTAAGGCACGGGATTTTGATTTCGCCATACCTAGGTTCGAATCCTCGTACCCAGCCAATTTATTGCAAGACGCTTACCTTGTAAGTGCGCCCCAGTTGGGGTATCGCCAAGCGGTAAGGCACCGGATTCTGATTCCGGCATTCCGAGGTTCGAATCCTCGTACCCCAGCCACATAAAAAAGCTCGCTTCGGCAAGCTTTTTACTTTTCTGCGTTCATTCAATGTCGAATGCGATGTTGACACGTCTTATCCTTCAATGTCGGATGCGACGCTGCCGCGTCTTATCCGACCTACCGTTGGCACGCATCCGGCAATGTTTTAAGGCTACGACCCTAACGCATATTTCAGCGCCTGACGTTCAACACGCCAGCACGCTCCGCCGCCATTCCCGGCCGAAATTACACGGTAAAAACGCAGTGGTGGCAGATTATTGCTGAATCCGGCATAAAACAAATCCATACCGCTTTGCATAATGAAGTTATCCGCCATGCGCCGCATCTGGTAGCGCTTAAGAACGGGTGGCTTGGCCCCTAGGCTTCAGCCGTAGCTGCGGGCATTCACAGAACATCAATCAGGGCATCGACATCACGATAACACCAAGGATCCGCCCCCCTGCCCCGCCAGCGGATCGATGGTGCTGCGCGGCATCGCCCACCAGCGCAAGCCCCGGCTGCACATACTGCAACGCGTGTCGGGCGCGTAAAGGAAACGCACCAGCGGCAAGCGGTGTAACGTAACCCAGACGCGACGGGAAATGCTTCGCGATTTCCGCAGGCTGGAGTTGCGCCATCCTCATATCTGCAACTGGCGAATTCGCGCCGGGAGAGTTCATACCCCACCGGCGATGCCCGTTATCGAACAACGGCAGAAACGCACGCGGTCCGTCCGGGGTAAACTGCTGCAGGTGCTGTGTCGCCGGGATCGTTGCTCACACTGTACGCTAATCAACATACAGGACTGCGCGTGGTACGAGGCGTGAACGCCAATTCCCGCAGTCTGCCACACCTGCAAATTTAGGCGTCAGCACCGATCACCAGCTTCCGCGAATCACTTCACCGCCCTTCAGTTCCAGCTCCTGAAGATCGTTTATCTCGATGTAATGCGATGGGCAAGCTGGCACGCGTAACATTTCTTTCGGATGGGCTTCAGGCGCCTGCCACAATGCCTGTTGCAGGACGGTGTTTTCCACCATATAGCCAAGCGACGGGTAGCTAAGTTCAGCGGCGTCAAACCCCGCATGCGCCGTCTCCCACTCCCACGTTTCCAGTCTGCGGTAAGGATGGCAACGCATAGCCTGTACTGCATTCCAGACCCCTAAACCCTTTAAGCAATGAATACCGATGCGGCGCTAATGGCCAAATGCGCACGTCCGGTTGGCTATGGGCAACAAACGGTGCAGGCTCTGCGTACTGATCACCGTTACCGAAAATCCGTGCTTGCCAGCCCCAGCGCCAGCACACCACCAACCATTCCTCGGCCGACAATCGCAAATATCCGTTGGTTGATTGTCGTGGTCGATCATCCTGTTAGCAATATGCTTTAGTTCCAGGATTACCCCCAAGGGCTGATGACGCTCATACTGGTCACAACGGCAGCCAAAGCATTACACTATGCGCCCTGCGTTGGCTACTCTTTCGCAGAGCAAGTCGATGACCAAAAAACTCCATATTGAAACGGGGGCTGTCGGATGAACAGGACGATCCGTCGAAGATGGCGATCCTGGATGCCACCCACGGCTATCAACTGACCGACGTGGCGGAGAAGCGGATGTGCTGCTGCTGAACACCTCTCGATCCGCGAGAAGGCTCAGGAAAAAGTCTTCCATCAGTGGGTCCCTGGAAACTGTTGAAGAGAAGATCCAGACCTGATTATCGGCGTCGGTGGCTACGTGGCATCGCAAGAAGGCGAGCACATTCGCCAGCGCGCCACTATGTCGATATTATTTTTGGGCCGCAAACCTGCCGTCTGCCGGAGATGATCGACTCCGTGCGCGGCGACCGCAGCCCGGGTGTAGATATCAGCTTCCCGGAAATCGAGAAGTTTGACCGTCTCCGGAACCGCGCGGCGAAGGGCCGACCGCGTTGTCTCCATCATGGAAGGCTGCGATCAATCTGCGCCTCTGCGTGGTGCTTGCACCCGTGGTGAAGAGGTAGCCGTCCGTCTGACGATATTCTGTTTTGAGATTGCCCAGCTTGCGGCTAGGGCGTGCGTGAAGTCAATCTGCTCGGTCAGAACGTGAACGCCTGGCGTGGTGAAAACTACGACGGCTCCACCGATCGTTTGCCGGATCGTTGCGTCTGGTTCTTGCGATCGACGGGATCGATCGTCTTCGCTTGCCACCAGCCGTCCAATCGAATTCACCAACGATATCATCGAAGTCTCTCGCGACACGCCGGAGCTGGTCAGCTTCCTCCATCTGCCGGTACAGAGCGGTTCGATCGCATTCTGAACCTGATGGGCCGTACTCATACGGCACTGGAGTACAAAGCAATCATCCGTAAACTGCGTGCGGCGCGTCCAGATATTCAAATCAGTTCTGATTTCATCGTTGGCTTCCCTGGCAAAACCACCGAAGACTTCGAGAAAACGATGAAGCTGATTGCCAACGTCAAATTCGACATGAGCTACAGCTTTATCTTCTCTGCACGTCCGGGTACACCAGCCGCCGATATGGTTGATGATGTTCCGGAAGAAGAGAAGAAGCAACGTCTGTATATTCTGCAAGAACGTCTCAATCAGCGAGCGATGGCGTGGAGCCCCGATACGGCACCACCCAGCGTATTCTGGTAGAAGGGACTTCACGTAAGAGCGTGGTGGAGCTTTCCGGGCGTACGCAAATAACCGCGTGGTCAAGCTCGAGGGCACACCGGATATGATGGGTAAATTTAGTCGATGTCGAATTACCGACGTCTACCCGAACTCTCTACACGGTAGGGTGGTGCGTACTGAAGATGAAATCGGTCTGCACGTGGCAGAAACACGGAATCGGTATTGCCCGTACCCGCAAAGAAAACGACCTTGGCGTGGGTTATTATCAGCCGTGATTTTGGCCCACCGTTCCGGTGGCCTTGTTTTTTCTCTCCTTATCCCCATCTTTATCGCAATGCTTGCGCCTTTTTCCTGTGGCGTGAATAATTTCCTTATAGGCCGGTGAATGTCAGCTTCCGGCGGCATACAGATAAGAGGAACAGTCGACATCGACGCTCGCGAAATCACCTGGAGCCAGCAGACGACGCGCGTCTCTTGAGCCTGTGCGGCCCGTTTGATGACGACGTCAACAGCTCGAACGCCGTCTCGGCATCAGATCAATCGCCGCGACAACCGCTTGCAACTGACCGGCGTCGTTTGCATCGCCGCTCGGCAGACATTCTTCGAGCCTGTATGTGGTGCATCGCCGATGCGCGGTCAGATTGGGGTATCGAACCGGAACAATCCACCTTGCGATTAAAAAGCAAGGGTACTGGAGCAAAGCGCGGAGAGCATGCCGGAGTACGGCAAAGCGGTCGATCAAAACCAAACGCGGCGTAATTAGGCGCACGCCAAACCAGGCGCAGTACATCGCCAATCTTTCGACCATGACATTACCTTGGCGTTGGCCCGGCGGGTACGGGTAACACCTACCTGGCAGTCGCTGCAGCAGTTGATGCCCTGGAGCATCAGGAAATTCGCCGTATCTGCTGACTCGTCCGGCGGTCAGAGCCGGTGAGAAGTGGGCTTCCTGCCTGGCGATTAAGCCAGAAGGTCGACCCGTATCTGCGCCCACTGTACGACGCGCTGTTTGAAATGCTGGGCTTTGAGAAAGTCGAGAACTGATTGAGCGCAACGTTTCTGAAGTCACGCGCTGGCCTATATGCGTGGTCGTAGGCTGATGACGCCTTTATCATTCTCGATAAGCCTGAACACCACCATCGAACAGATGAAGATGTTCCTGACCCGTATCGGTTTTAACTCAAAAGCGGTTATCACCGGCGACGTCACACAAATCGACCTGCCGCGTAATACTCGATCAGGCTTACGTCATGCCGTCGAAGTGCTGGCCGATGTCGAAGAGATCGGGCTTGACTTCTTCCACAGCGAAGACATCGTTGCGTCACCCGGTGGTGGCGCGTATCGTTAACGCCTGTGAAGCAGCGAAGAGCCGAACAAAAACGTAAAGCGGCGCTGGCGGCAGAACGCAGGCGCGAAGAACAGGAACGAAAATGATCAGGTGATCCTCGATCTTACAACTGGCATGTGAAGATCATTCCGGGTTACCGGAGAGAGCCGGTTTCGACATGGCTGATGCGGTGATCCCACAGTTTCAGGAAGAGTCGGAAGTGACTATTCGCGTGGTCGATATCACCAAAAGCCACAGTCTGAATCTGACCTTATCGCGGTATCCATACACCGACCAACGTGCTCTCCTTCCGTTTGAAGTGCACCTGGCATGGAGATGTCGCTACTGGGCAATCTGGTTATGTGCCGTAGGTGGTTGAGAAGGAGGGTTCAGGAGCAAGGCAAACCACTGGAGGCGCACTGGGCACATATGGTGGTGCACGGCAGTCTGCATTTGTAGGTCGGATCGCATCGAAGATGACGAAGCAGAAGAAATGGAAGCCCTCGAAACAGAGATTATGCTTGCTCTGGGCTATGAGGGATCCGTGCATTGCCGAGAAAGGATGATTTGCCAGGCATTTGACTGGCAGACGTACCGTCGAGGGTGATTAACGACGGCGTTTGATTAACTAACATGAGAACCCATACGACGCCATGAGCGACGACGATCCACACAGTAGTGACCAATAAGCGACAAGAAGGGATTTTTCTGCCTGTTACTCAGCCAACTTTTCCACGGTGAACCGGAAAACCGTGACGAACTGCTGGCGCTGATCCGTGATTCCGGCAGACGAGCTTATCGACGAAGATACGCGCGATATGCTCGAAGGGGTGATGGACATCGCAGACCAACGCGTTCGCGACATCTGGTCTCCCCACTCCCAATGATTACCCTGAAACGCAACCAGACGCTGACGAATGCCTTGATGCATCATCAGGTCCGCCACTCGCGTTTCCCGGTGATTAGCGAAGCAAAGATCACATTGAAGGGATCTTGATGGCGAAAGACTGCTGCCGTTTATGCGCAGCGATGCTGAAGCCTTCGGCATGGACGAAGTGTTACGTCGGCGGTTCTCGTTCCTGAAAGTAAGCACGTAGACCGGATGCTGAAAGACTTTTCGCTCTCGCGTTACCACATGGCAATCGTTATTGACGAATTCGGTGGGGTTCCGGTCAGTCATTAGTTGAAGACATCCTGGGAACTGATTGTTGGTGAGGGTGGACGAGTATGACGAAGAAGATGATATCGACTTCCGTCAGCTGAGTCGTAATACCTGGACCGTGCGCGCACTGGCTGGGAGTTGAAAGCTCGACAGAGCGTTCGGCACCACTTTAGCGATGAAGAAGTCGACACTATCGGTGGTCTGGTGATGCAGCGTTTGGGCGTCTTCCGGCGCGTGGCGAAACTATCAGCATCGACGGTTACCAGTTCAAAGTGGCGATGGCCGATAGTCGGCGTATATTTCGGTTAATATCAAAATCTCCGGATGACTACACCCCAGCCAGAACTTGGATGAATAAAACCGAAACTGGATAGATAACTACATGGCTTTTGCCTCATTAATTGAACGCCAGCGCATTCGCCTGCTGCTGGCGTTATTCTCGGTCCCTGCGGAACGCTGGCCTTCTCTCCTTACGACGTCTGGCCTGCGGCGATTATTTCGCTGATGGGGCTTCAGGCATTAACCTTTAACCGTCGCCCACTCCAGTTCTGCCGCTATTGGCTTTTGCTGGGGGATTTGGCCTGCTTCTTGGCAGCGGTGTTGACTGGGTCTATGTCAGCATCGCGACCTTTGGCGGGGGTGCGGCGCGGTTTCCCGTCCTGAGTGGTGCTGTCGCCGGTCGTCTTCTGGCTCTGTATAGCGAACTGTTTACTGGCGTGCTGTCGCGTCTGTGGCCGTCAACCATGTGGCTGTTTTGCAGAGGTTGGTGTTTGGACTTCTGGTGCTGTTGTTGTGTTTTTGGTTTGGCGCCTGCTGTGGTGTTTGTTTGTTGTTTTTTAATCGCTGAAATGGGACGAAGGCCAGCTTCTTAATACGCTGAAGATTTACTACAACCAACGGCACCGCTGATGGGCAAATCATCGTTGATTATCTGGCTGTAGTTGGCGATAACCGATTGGTATTTTTCGACAACTGTCCCAAAGCATGGACGGCAGTTGCGTGATAAAGGTAGCTCACTCGTCACCGGATTGTCGACACGCGTCTCAATAAGCAGAATCGCTCAGATACCTACAACACCATCATCACGCTGGGTAAAGGTGCCCCGTACAGCTAGAATCAGCCAATCGCTATAACAAAAACCATCTGGTGCCGTTTGGCGAAGTTTGTCCCGCTGGAGTCGATTCTGCGTCCGTTAGCACCGTTCTTTGATCTGCCGATGTCGTCGTTCAGCCGTGGGCCATATATCCAGCCGCCGCTGTCGGTAAATGGTATTGAGCTACTGCGGCTATTTGCTACGAGATCATTCTCGGCGAGCAAGTGCGCGATAATTTCCGCTCGGATACCGACTACTGCTGACTATCTCCAACGATGCATGGTTTGGTAAGTCTATTGGTCCATGGCAGCACTTCCAGATGGCGCGAATGCGCGCGCTGGAGCTGGCGCGCCCATTGCTGCGTAGCACCAACAACGGCATTACGGCGAGATTGGCCCAGCAGGGTGAGATTCAGGCGATGATCCCGCAGTTCACCCGCGAGGTGTTGACCACTAACGTGACGCCGACGACCGGACTCACACCGTACGCACGAACCGGCAACTGGCCGCGTGGGTGCTGACGGCGCTGTTTGGTTTTGCCGCTGTGCTGATGAGTCTGGAGCACGTAAATAATCCCTTCTTATCGTGCCGGAATACATCCCATATTTCGGCACGCTCACCGGATGCGGCATCAGTGCATTATCCGGATAACAATATTCTCCTATCCAACTTTGGCACATCTATTGCTTTGTTATACAAGGCAAAGCTTGAACCAGCATCAGTACAACCGGGTTACACCACCACAAATCAGCGGTAGCACCAAAAGGGTGCCGTTTAAGAATTTTGCTTCGGAATGGTGCAGCGCATCTCGCAAAAACAAACAATAAAACGGCGATCTGTTTACATTTAGCCAAACTAAATGTTGCTAACGGCACAACACTGCACAATAAGTTGCAGACGGTAACGACACAAACACCACAACGGGTATCCATGAGTTCTTAACCCAGAAGATGAAGAGGAGTTGGATATGCAAATTCATAAACCTGCCACAGCAATCCTCGCCCTGGCGCTTTCCGCAGGACTGGCGCAGGAAGGTGACGCTGCCCCGGTAGCGGGCAGTTCACCTGGACAAAATCGCCAAAAACGGCGTGATTCTAGTCGTCACCGTGAATCTTCAGTACCTTTGTCTTCCTACGACAATCAGCAAAAAGTGGTGGGTTTTTGTTGAGGATTGCTCCAACGCCATTGTTGAAGCAGTGAAAAGAAACTCAACGAACCGGACTTGCAGGTAAAACTGATTACGATTACCTTCACAAAACCGTATTCCACTGCTGCAAAACGGCACTTTCGATTTTGAATGTGGTTCTACCACGACAACGTAGAACGCCAAAAACAGGCGGCTTTCTCTGATACTATTTTCGTGGTCGGTACGCGCCTGCTGACCAAAAGGGCGGCGATCAAAGATTTTGCCGACCTGAAAGGCGAAGCCGGTAGTCGTCACTTCCGGCACTACTTTCTGAAGTTTTTCTCAACAAACTGAATGAAGAGCAAAAATGAATATGCGCATCATTAGCGCCAAAGATCACGGTGACTCTTTCCGTACCCTGGAAAGCGGTCGTGCCATACTTATGATCGATAACGCTCTGCTGGCCGGTGAACATCCGGAAAGCAAAAAACCGGACAAACTGGGATATCGTCGGCAAGCCGCAGTCTCAGGGAGGGCCCCGGTTGCATGTTGCGTAAAGATAATGGCAGTTCAAAAAGCTTGATGGATGACACTATCGCTCAGGTGCAAGCTTCCGGTGAAGCGGAAAAATGGTTTGATAAATGGTTCAAAAATCCAATTCCGCGAAAAACCTGAACATGAATTTCGAACTGTCAGACGAAATAGAAGCACTGTTCAAAGAACAAATAACAACCACTGAACTAATTACAGAGCAGGAGGACAAGATCTAGCCCTCTGCGATTGTTACGTAGCACGGACAGACTATACGCCTGATGGTCGTTCCCCATCGGGCCTAAACCGCAATACGCTCGGTAACAATCTTCAAGGTAGCGGTTGACGCTGCTGCCCTCTTTTTTCTGGAGTCAGTTTTATGTCTATCAACTGGAACTGGGGTATTTTATTACAACAAGCCATTCGGCAACACCACCCTATCTAGTTTTTTCAATGAGAGTGGTTTTCGAGTGACAATGGCTTTGTAAATATGCGCCTGGATTATCCGCTTTCCTCGTCGGTTCATTTTTCGGCATTTGCATAGGTTCCAAACCGTTTTCTCTCCGGTCTGGGTATTTTATGTCGAACTGTTCCGCAACGTGCCGTTGATTGTGCAATTCTTTACGCGGGTATCTGGTGATCCCGGAGCTGCTGCAAGCAATCGGCATGTGGTTTAAGGCCGAGCTGGATCCCGATGTTCAGTTTTTCCTTTCATCCATGCTCTGCCTGGGGCTGTTTACCGCCGCCGTCTTGCGAACAGGTACGCGCCGCTATTCAGTCGCTGCCGCGTGGGCAGAGAATGCCGCGCTGGCGATGGGCCTGACGCTACCGCAGACTTATCGATACGTACTGCTGCCTAATGCTTATCGCGTTATCGTCCCGCCGATGACTTCCGAGATGATGAACCTGGTGAAAAACTCCGCCATCGCCTCGACCATCGGTCTGGTGGATATGGCGGCGCAGGCGGGTAAATTGCTCGACTACTCGGCTCACGCCTGGGAGTCGTTTACCGCCATCACGCTTGCGTATGTGTTGATTAACGCTTTTATCATGCTGGTGATGACGCTGGTTGAACGTAAAGTTCGCCTGCCCGGCAACATGGGGGGCAAATAATGTACGAGTTTGACTGGAGTTCCATTGTTCCTTCCCTGCCATATCTGCTCGACGGGCTGGTGATCACCCTGAAAATCACCGTCACGGCAGTCGTGATTGGTATTTTGTGGGGTACCATGCTGGCGGTGATGCGCTTGTCCAGCTTCGCGCCTGTTTCGTGGTTTGCCAAAGCCTACGTTAACGTATTCCGCTCGATTCCTTTAGTCATGGTTTTGCTGTGGTTTTACTTGATTGTGCCGGGATTTCTGCAAAATGTGCTGGGATTATCGCCAAAAAATGATATTCGTTTAATTTCGGCGATGGTGGCGTTTTCGATGTTTGAAGCGGCCTACTATTCAGAGATTATCCGTGCCGGTATTCAAAGTATTTCCCGTGGTCAGTCGAGCGCCGCGCTGGCGTTGGGGATGACTCACTGGCAGTCGATGAAACTGATTATTCTGCCGCAGGCTTTCCGCGCGATGGTGCCGCTGCTGCTCACTCAGGGCATCGTACTGTTCCAGGATACCTCGCTGGTGTATGTGTTATCTCTGGCCGATTTCTTCCGTACCGCCTCAACCATTGGTGAGCGTGATGGTACGCAGGTCGAGATGATCCTGTTTGCCGGATTTGTTTATTTCGTTATTAGCCTTAGCGCGTCGTTGTTGGTCAGCTACTTGAAAAGAAGGACAGCATAATGATTACCCTGAAAAATGTTTCAAAATGGTATGGTCACTTTCAGGTGCTGACCGACTGCTCAACCGAAGTGAAAAAAGGCGAAGTGGTGGTGGTTTGCGGCCCGTCTGGTTCCGGCAAATCAACGCTGATTAAAACCGTCAACGGCCTCGAACCAGTGCAGCAAGGTGAAATCACCGTCGATGGTATCGTGGTTAACGACAAGAAAACCGATCTGGCAAAGCTGCGCTCCCGCGTCGGGATGGTATTCCAGCATTTCGAGCTGTTCCCTCATCTGTCGATTATCGAAAACCTGACCCTGGCGCAGGTGAAAGTGCTTAAACGCGATAAAGCGCCCGCTCGTGAAAAAGCATTGAAATTGCTGGAGCGCGTGGGACTTTCCGCACATGCCAATAAATTTCCGGCGCAGCTTTCCGGCGGTCAGCAGCAGCGCGTGGCAATCGCTCGCGCATTGTGTATGGCTCCTATTGCGATGCTGTTCGACGAACCGACATCGGCGCTGGATCCGGAGATGATCAACGAAGTGCTGGACGTGATGGTGGAACTGGCGAACGAAGGAATGACCATGATGGTGGTGACCCACGAAATGGGCTTTGCCCGCAAAGTGGCGAATCGGGTGATCTTTATGGACGAGGGTAAAATTGTCGAAGACTCGCCGAAAGACGCTTTCTTCGATGATCCGAAATCGGACCGCGCAAAAGACTTCCTCGCGAAAATCCTGCATTAATCACTCTGGCGCACATACCCAATTGCGCGCCATCTCACGCTTTATCGTTTCGCCCCTCGTATCTGTTACATCCTGGCGTTACCCTTGTCGCAAAGAAGCACACAACAAGGAGCAACAATGGCACTGCCAATTCTGTTAGATTGCGACCCAGGTCATGATGACGCTATCGCAATAGTTCTCGCACTCGCCTCACCAGAGCTTGATGTCAAAGCAATTACGTCTTCCGCCGGAAACCAGACACCAGAAAAAACCTTACGCAATGTTCTGCGTATGCTGACCTTGCTTAATCGCACCGATATTCCGGTGGCAGGCGGCGCGGTAAAACCGTTAATGCGTGAGTTGATTATCGCGGACAATGTGCACGGCGAAAGCGGTCTCGACGGCCCGGCATTACCGGAACCGACGTTCGCACCGCAAAACTGTACGGCGGTGGAGCTGATGGCGAAAACGCTGCGCGAAAGTGCGGAACCTGTCACGATTGTTTCTACCGGACCGCAAACTAACGTTGCCTTGCTGCTCAATAGCCATCCGGAACTGCATAGCAAAATTGCCCGTATCGTGATTATGGGCGGCGCAATGGGGCTTGGTAACTGGACGCCTGCGGCTGAATTTAATATTTACGTTGACCCGGAAGCGGCAGAAATTGTCTTCCAGTCAGGGATCCCGGTGGTGATGGCCGGTCTGGATGTTACTCATAAAGCGCAAATCCACGTTGAAGACACCGAGCGTTTCCGCGCGATTGGCAACCCTGTTTCAACCATTGTTGCCGAACTGCTGGATTTCTTCCTCGAATATCATAAAGACGAAAAATGGGGCTTTGTCGGCGCACCGCTGCATGACCCATGCACCATCGCCTGGCTGTTGAAACCCGAGTTGTTTACCACTGTTGAGCGCTGGGTTGGCGTGGAAACACAGGGGAAATATACCCAGGGTATGACGGTTGTTGATTATTATTATCTGACTGGCAATAAACCGAATGCCACTGTAATTGTCGATGTTGATCGTCAGGGCTTTGTTGATTTACTGGCTGATCGTCTGAAATTTTACGCTTAACACTCGTCATTGATTAAGATCACCACGCGTTACCTGGGTGGTCTTAATCTATTTATCTCTTTTTCTTTCAAGATATAAATGCAATGGATAATGCAGAACTCGCCATAGGTATCGATCTCGGCACTACCAATAGTTTAATTGCCGTCTGGAAAGACGGTGCCGCGCAATTAATTCCAAATAAGTTCGGTGAATATTTAACACCATCCATAATTAGCATGGATGAAAATAATCATATTTTAGTCGGAAAACCGGCTGTATCACGGCGTACTTCGCATCCGGATAAAACGGCAGCGTTATTT
Source organism: Shigella flexneri (assembly GCA_048288465.1). Taxonomy (GTDB): domain Bacteria; phylum Pseudomonadota; class Gammaproteobacteria; order Enterobacterales; family Enterobacteriaceae; genus Enterobacter; species Enterobacter flexneri_B. The sequence goes on from CP182556.1 coordinate 647,549, forward strand.
AAACGTGCAATGGGCAGTAATACCAACTGGCGGTTAGGCAGCGACACATTTAACGCGCCAGAACTGTCCTCTTTGGTATTACGCTCATTAAAAGAAGATGCCGAAGAATTTCTGCAACGTCCGATTAAAGATGTGGTGATCTCCGTTCTGGCTTATTTCAGCGATGAACAACGCAAGCATACCCGTTTAGCAGCGGACTTAGCCGGGTTAAATGCGGTACGCTTAATTAATGAACCCACAGCAGCTGCGATGGCGTATGGCCTGCATACCCAACAAAATACCCGTTCGCTGGTGTTTGATCTCGGTGGCGGCACGTTTGACGTTACGGTGCTTGAGTACGCCACGCCGGTGATTGAAGTTCACGCCTCCGCTGGCGACAACTTCCTCGGTGGCGAAGATTTTACCCATATGTTGGTCGATGACGTTTTAAAGCGCGCGGATGTCACAAGGACCACGCTTAACGAGAGTGAACTGGCAGCCTTGTACGCCTGTGTGGAAGCGGCAAAATGTAGCAATCAATCGCCAATGCACATTCGCTGGTAGTACCAGGATGAAACGCGGGAATGCGAATTTTACGAGAACGAACTGGAAGATTTGTGGTTGCCGCTGCTCAATCGCTTGCGAGTGCCGATTGAACAGGCGTTGCGCGATGCGCGTCTGAAGCCGAGTCAAATCGACAGTCTGGTGCTGGTTGGCGGCGCGTCACAAATGCCGCTGGTGCAGCGAATCGCCGTGCGTCTGTTTGGCAAATTACCGTATCAAAGTTACGATCCGAGCACCATTGTCGCGCTGGGCGCAGCAATCCAGGCCGCCTGCCGCTTACGCAGTGAAGATATTGAAGAAGTGATCCTCACTGATATTTGCCCTTACTCGTTGGGCGTTGAGGTTAACCGCCAGGGCGTTTCCGGCATTTTCTCGCCGATTATTGAACGAAACACCACTGTGCCCGTGTCGCGTGTAGAAACTTATTCAACCATGCACCCGGAACAGGATTCAATTACGGTTAACGTCTATCAGGGAGAAAACCACAAAGTTAAAAACAACATTCTGGTGGAATCCTTCGATGTGCCGTTGAAGAAAACCGGGGCTTATCAGTCGATTGATATTCGCTTTAGTTATGATATCAACGGGTTGCTTGAAGTTGACGTGCTTCTGGAAGACGGCAGCGTTAAGTCCAGAGTGATTAACCACAGCCCGGTAACATTGAGCGCGCAGCAGATTGAAGAGAGTCGGACGCGGTTATCCGCATTGAAAATTTATCCGCGCGATATGCTCATCAATCGCACCTTTAAAGCCAAACTGGAAGAGTTGTGGGCGCGGGCGCTGGGTGACGAGCGAGAAGAGATTGGCCGGGTGATCACCGATTTTGATGCGGCGCTGCAGTCAAACGATATGGCCCGCGTCGATGAGGTCAGGCGGCGGGCGAGCGTTTATTTAGCCATTGAGACCTCATAATCACGGCTGCCGGATGCGGCGTAAATGCTGCATCCGGCATCGGCGCAAAAAACACATCGTCAACTAAACAACATCGCGATTTTGCCGAGAGCATAACCTATAACCAGCACCGTTAAACTGATTTTGATAATGCTGGTAATGCTCTGTGGTTTTTCACCCTCATCATTTTTTTCTTCATGGTTTTCAGGTGTTGGCTCATCGACATCTTCATCCTCCGGCTCGAGTTTTACTTTCGTCAACAGCATCCGGGTGATAATGGCCTCTAATGGATGAGCATCTCCGCCTTCCAGCCTTGTATTAAGACGGGCCAGCATCTCTTGTTTCGGAAACGCTTCAAGTACTACCTGTTCCGCTACCCGATACAAATCCAGTAACGGTGAATCTTCTTCTGTCTCGCTACCGACTCTCGATTTCCACCACGCCCATGCTTTGCGTTTGAAGAATAACGACTCAATAAACGATTGACCTAACGGCGATAATTTTCCGCTATGTAAAATTTCCGCCCATAACAGCCGCGTCCGGGCGCTCTCACCAGGAACATATTTCAGCGGTTGACCTTGCGCATCTACCATGCTCCGCGCTTCGATAACCATCACTAATAACGCGAAATAATCCGGGCAATGACGCTTGCTCCACTGCAACAACAAATTATCAGCTTGTGTAGATGGGTAACTTTCCCAGTACGCGCCGAGATCAGCAAGCAGGCTTTCCCCCTCGCCGCAGTACAAACGTTGTGCACACTGGTAATACCGGGCATCTTCGCTTTCTGGTTCTTCCGCTTGCCACTGTTTGGCTACAGGAATGAGTTCCACCATACCTGTTTGCACCGAGCTGTACCAGCGCAACAGTTTGCGATGTAACTTTGCATCATCAGGAATGAACCACGGTCCTTCCATCGCCAAAAACGCAGTGACATAGTCAGGATGGTAACGGCAGCAACGTTCCAGCGCGAAGTAATATTCAACAGTCTGGTTCTGTAACGCGACGGGATATTCCAGAAGGCTAAGGAAATCGAAACAATCACCAGCCTGAATGGCCTCAAGAAAAGCCTCCCTTTCTTCCTCATCCATTCCTTCGCTGTCATTAAACGAATGCCAGTTCAAACGCTCTGCCAACAAAGAAGCACAATTTAATGACAGATATCGCGCTTCTATAGCGATTGCACACAGCGGCCAGCGTAATTGATCGACATCCTCCATGTTCCAGGTATTTAATTGCTGAATAAATTTCTGCCAGGCGGAGGGCTGAAAACGATCACTTTCTGAATCCAGTAATGTCCTGAATGCACGTAGTATTTCATGTTCAGCGGTGGCATCTTTTTCTTCATCATCTGCTTCCTCGACAGGATTTACCGCCAGTCGCAGCGCCTCTTCATAGGCCTGGCGTAATGCTTTAAACCCCTGCGGATCGGTTTCGGGATGACACAACGGTAAGCGAGCAAGATAAGCCTGGCGGATAATGTCTATTTGCGTCGTGCTTTCAATTTCGAGGATTTGCCAACATGTTTTCATAGGTCGCTCACATCCTTAAGCGTTACCGGGCATTCAGGCTGGACAGTTAATGGCTGCCAGGGAAGCGTGGCATAGAAACGGTCGCTTCCCGCTGCCAGCTCTTCGAACATCCGACTCCCGGCGCTATCGTATTTGTACAGGGTTAGCGCCTCGCGTAGCGAAGCGTTGTCTTCGCACTGAGAAGATTGCCAGTAGAGACGCCCTAGTGAATAGGCAGAAAAATAGTGCATCCAGCTGTGATAGTAATGGTGAGCTCGTGCATAGACGCGCGATTGCAGCCATAAACTCTCTTCTTCCGTCAGCCAGTTGTTGAGCACACCGGCCCGTGACAGAAATCCCATTCGAACATAATCCCAGGCTTTGATTCCCCCTTCTCCACAGCACATAGCGGTTTGGGCAACGAATTGGGTATAAATCAACCCTCTCTCCGAGCCACCAGCAATTAATGCTTTCCACTCTTCAGGGGAAGAGCGTTGCCATGTCAGATATAAGCCAGCTAAATCATTGGCATGACCATCATCAGTCATCTGATAAATAGTCTGAATTAAATCATCACGATTATTTATTCCCCAGGATGATGAGAGATCGAATTCTTTTATCCCGGTATACATTTTTGGCGAGTCATGCGCGGGTTTGCAACTCTGATTAAGTATTTCCATGGGCGCAGAAAGCGCAAAAAGAAGATATTGTTCTTCCTTATTCATTTTTTAATAATCCCTTAAGTGCATTAACTGACTACTTTTTTATTATTGATGAGTATAAACTTGACGCTTTCAAAATAAAAAGAAAATCGAAGCATTCACACATGAATAAAAAATTAATGTATATATTCGCAATTTTTATAGTTGCAGCAATTACCTGTATTAGCCAACCCAAGAAAACGATGTTGCGTGATAAAGCCATGGTGAATTATGCCTTTGATTATTTAAGATCACCAGGCAGTCTACCGTTAACCACGGCAGCCACGGAGCTTTCCGCGATTCATGGTCACTCAACATCGCAATATCGCCTTGGCGAATTTTATCTTCATGGTAGCGACGGTAAACCACTGGATTATACACAGGCGAGATACTGGTATGAGCAATCAGCAGAACAGGAAAATCCGCGCGCACAAAGCAAACTGGGGTGGATCTACCTGAAAGGCCTGGGAGTCAAACCCGATACCCGTAAAGCAATTCTCTGGTATAAGGAAGCAGCTGAACAAGGGTATGCTCATGCTCAATATACTTTGGGTTTGATCTACAGAAATGGCACTGGTATTAATGTTAACCATTATGAATCTCAAAAATGGTTAAAACTGGCCGCCAAACAACATTACAAAAATGCGGAAAGATTACTTGCCGGACTTCCCGCACATTAACGTCGACTGTCACCCGAAGAGATGGAGTATTTTCCCTATCAAACCGGCAAAGATAAAAATGTAGAAAATAATTTTGATGACGCCCAGACAGCCCAGCCCGCCATCATCAACGGGCATTGGCTGCGGTTGCGGCTCCGGCTCGACGGTTTCCTGACCGGTAAAATTCGCCGCCTGAATTAATAATCGACGAATAATTAATGCTTCCAGTGGACAACGATCTTCTGCATCAAGGCGGCTCACAATCGGCATTAATGATTCTTCTGTCGGTTGGCTGGCCTGCACTAATTGTTTGGCAACTAAATATAATGGCCATAAGGGATGTTCTGTATCACGCGTGAGTGAGATCCGCGGCTTACGTCCTTTGTGCAAAACCATCTCGACCAGTGAACGCCCCAGCGCAGAGAGTTTTTCATCGCTGAGTATTTCGTATAAATGAAAACGCGTACGGGCGCTGTCGCCGGGGACATAAAGTAGCGGTTTTCCCTGATCGTTAACCAGATCACGCGCTTCAATCATCATCACCACTAATGGGTAATAATAGACCCGATGCTGACGGCACCATTGCAACATTAAAGCATCCGCCTGGGTGGAGGGATACTCGCGCCAGTAGTAACAAAGTTCTGCCAGCAGGCTTTCGCCTTCTCCACAATAGACGCGTTGTGCGTATTCATAATAACGCGCATCTTCATTATCAGGTTCAGCTTCCCGCCACGACCGGGCGTAATCCAGGAGTTCGGGGATTCCCAGGCGGCTTGCGCTATACCAGCGGAGTAAATTTCTGTGCAGTTTTGCATCATCGGGGATAATCACTGCGCGATGTTGCGCTAAATACAATGTCAGCCATTCTGGATGCGATGACCAAATCCGAGCGAACATTTGGTAAAAATCGATGGTGTCATTTTGCACGGCAACTGGCAGATGCAGAATGGTCTGGAAGTTAAAAACATTCCCCTTCGCAATGGCATATAAAAAGGATTCCAGTTCTTCTTCGTCTATTTCCCCGACGTTTTCCTCCTGCAACCACCGCAATCTTTCTGCTAATAACACCACGCACTCGAAGGATAAATGGGCAGTGTTCATGGCGATTGTGCACAGCGACCAGCGTAATTCATCAATCTCTTCCATCGAGCAATAATTTAATTGCTGAATGAATCGCTGCCAGGCGGAGGGCAGAAAACGTTCGCTATCAGAGGCAAGTAACGCGCGAAAGGCGAGCAGAATTTCATGTTCTGCTACCTCATATTCTTCTGGTTGCCAAACAGATTTAGCAGGCGACTGCGCAATCCGTAGCGCCTCCTCATACGCCTGACGAAGTTGTTTAAAACCCTGCGGATCGGTTTCTGGATGAAAGGACGGTAACAGCGCCAGATAAGCGCGGCGGATAATATCGACGTCAGTCGTTTCCTCTATATCGAGGATCTTCCAGCAATTTTTCATAAGTCGCTCATATCCTTAAGCGTTTCCGGGCATGTGGGGTAGTCAGCCAGTGGTTGCCAGGACAAGGTAGGGTAATACGCATCATCACTGGCAAATAATTGATAAAACATATCATTGCCGGAATCGTCGTATTCTTTACGCGCTAAGAATTCGCGTAATAAAGGCAGATGATCATCTTCGGGAGACTGCCAATATTGCCGACCAAAGGTATAACCGGCAAAGTATTGCCGCCAGTTACTATAATAACGTAGAGCCCGTAGATGAATACGCGACTGGATCCATAGACTTTCTTCTTCACTCAACCAGTTATTAAGTACGCCCATTCGACTTAAAAAACCCATCCGGACATAATCCCATGCTTTAATTCCTCCCTCACCACAGCATTCGGCTGTGCTGGCGACAAATTGCGCATAAGCCTGACCTTGCTCATTTAATTCAGCAAGATAGTCACGCCATTCACATGGAGAATAACGAAACCAGCGGTGATAAAACCCTGCCAACCGATCGGCATGACCGTTCTCGATCATTCGGTGAATTATGCGCAGCAGGTCATCACGGTCATCAATTCCCCATGAGGAAGAAAGGTCAAAAAAGCATGTACCTAAATACATTTTGGGGGATGAATGCGAAGGTAAACAGCATTCATTGCGTATTTCCATCGGAGTGGAAAGTGCAAACAATATTTTTTGCGACCCCATGTCCATATAATTTATCCTTAAACATTCATTTAATGAATGTAAACTACATTTCGAGGCTCAGTTATTTATACTTTTCTGACGCAACATAATACGCATAAAATAAGGCTTACGCAAAAATGGAACACATAAAAATATAATATATTTTATCTACAACCATAAGGAAATGATAATGATTTTTACGTCAAGTTGCTGCGATAATTTATCAATAGATGAGATTATCGAACGTGCTGAAAAAGGCGATTGCGAGGCTCAATATATTGTTGGGTTTTATTATAATCGCGATAGCGCAATTGACTCTCCGGACGACGAAAAGGCCTTTTACTGGCTGAAGCTGGCCGCTGAGCAAGGTCATTGTGAAGCACAGTATTCCTTAGGGCAAAAGTATACCGAGGATAAAAGCCGTCATAAAGATAATGAGCAAGCCATCTTCTGGCTGAAAAAAGCTGCCCTACAAGGCCATACTTTCGCTTCCAACGCCCTTGGCTGGATACTGGATCGTGGAGAAGACCCCAACTATAAAGAAGCGGTTACCTGGTATCAGATAGCCGCGGAGAGCGGAATGTCTTATGCGCAAAATAATCTTGGATGGATGTACAGAAATGGCAACGGAGTCGCACAAGACTATACGCTGGCATTTTTCTGGTACAAACAAGCTGCATTACAAGGCCATAGTTACGCACAAGACAATCTGGCCGATCTTTATAAAGACGGAGAAGGCGTTGCTCAAAACAAGACACTCGCCGCATTCTGGTATTTGAAAAGCGCACAGCAGGGTAATCGGCACGCCCAGTTTCAAATTGCATGGGATTATAACGCTGGCGAAGGGGTGGACCAGGACTATAAGCAAGCGATGTACTGGTATCTGAAGGCTGCCGCTCAGGAAAGCGTCGGCGCTTACGTCAACATCGGTTATATGTATAAACACGGACAAGGCGTTGAGAAAGATTATCAGGCTGCCTTTGAATGGTTTACGAAAGCCGCTGAATGCAATGACGCCACTGCCTGGTATAACCTGGCCATTATGTATCACTACGGAGAAGGAAGACCTGTCGATCTCCGACAGGCTCTCGACCTGTATCGTAAAGTTCAGTCATCCGGAACCAGAGATGTCAGTCAGGAAATTCGTGAGACTGAAGCTTTACTGTAGAAATAAAAACAAGGGCCGGGGAATTTCATTCTGCCCATATTCTCTTTATTGCTGTGCGAAATCAGACTATTACGGCTCAAACGGGCGTCTCTGGAACTGGTCATAACCACATTTCGGGCATAGCGTCAGCACTTCCGGTGTGTAGATCGGGAGATGGAAGTGACATTTCTCGCAGACCAGATTTCCCAGCCCGACCACTTCTCCGCTGTGATAAACCCCATGATGATTGAGGTCCTGGAAAATTTCGCGCCATTCAAGCTGCGTTTTATCGGTGATGTCTGCCAGCTCCTGCCACAAGCTTTCTTTAATCACCCGCATAAAGACGCTGTCAGATTCTTCTTTCAGGCTCTCTTCATAGCTCATGGCGAACTCTTCCAGGTCACGTCTGACAGCTCGCGTCAGCTCATCGATCTCGGTTCGCGTTAACTCCCCTGTTTTTATTACGCGCTCGCGCGCCTGTTCCACCAGTGCGTCGATATCACGTTCGCCATTGCGCAGGCGTTCGTTCAGTGACGCGACCAGTTCACGGTAATATTGAGCAACCTTGTTCATCGTTTCATCTCCCGGGTCGTTAACTGACTATAATAATAGACGTTCTTTGTTCCTTGCTTTGCTAATACGCCCACAAACTCTGTAAATTAATGTACGAATAATCCGGGCATCATTTCAACGTCGAGTGCGCGAAAGGCTGTTTTGACGCGGACGTTTGGGCTATGCTATGCGGATCTGAAAAACCACCTCAACGCTACATTTGTAGCCGTATTGAAAACAGGACCACTGGCTGCCATGCAAGAGCAATACCGCCCGGAAGAGATAGAATCCAAAGTACAGCTTCATTGGGATGAGAAGCGCACATTTGAAGTAACCGAAGACGAGAGCAAAGAGAAGTATTACTGCCTGTCTATGCTTCCCTATCCTTCTGGTCGACTACACATGGGCCACGTACGTAACTACACCATCGGTGACGTGATCGCCCGTTACCAGCGCATGCTGGGCAAAAACGTTCTGCAGCCGATCGGCTGGGACGCGTTTGGTCTGCCTGCGGAAGGCGCGGCGGTGAAAAACAACACCGCTCCGGCACCGTGGACGTACGACAACATCGCGTATATGAAAAACCAGCTCAAAATGCTGGGCTTTGGTTATGACTGGAGCCGCGAGCTGGCAACCTGTACGCCGGAATACTACCGTTGGGAACAGAAATTCTTCACCGAGCTGTATAAAAAAGGCCTGGTATATAAAAAGACTTCTGCGGTCAACTGGTGCCCGAACGACCAGACCGTACTGGCGAACGAACAAGTTATCGACGGCTGCTGCTGGCGCTGCGATACCAAAGTTGAACGTAAAGAGATCCCGCAGTGGTTTATCAAAATCACTGCTTACGCTGACGAGCTGCTCAACGATCTGGATAAACTGGATCACTGGCCAGACACCGTTAAAACCATGCAGCGTAACTGGATCGGTCGTTCCGAAGGCGTGGAGATCACCTTCAACGTTAACGACTATGACAACACGCTGACCGTTTACACTACCCGCCCGGACACCTTTATGGGTTGTACCTACCTGGCGGTAGCTGCGGGTCATCCGCTGGCGCAGAAAGCGGCGGAAAATAATCCTGAACTGGCGGCCTTTATTGACGAATGCCGTAACACCAAAGTTGCCGAAGCTGAAATGGCGACGATGGAGAAAAAAGGCGTCGATACTGGCTTTAAAGCTGTTCACCCATTAACGGGCGAAGAAATTCCCGTTTGGGCAGCAAACTTCGTATTGATGGAGTACGGCACGGGCGCAGTTATGGCGGTTCCGGGTCACGACCAGCGCGACTACGAGTTTGCCTCTAAATACGGCCTGAACATCAAACCGGTTATCCTGGCGGCTGACGGCTCTGAGCCAGATCTTTCTCAGCAAGCCCTGACTGAAAAAGGCGTGCTGTTCAACTCTGGCGAGTTCAACGGTCTTGACCATGAAGCGGCCTTCAACGCCATCGCCGATAAACTGACTGCGATGGGCGTTGGCGAGCGTAAAGTGAACTACCGCCTGCGCGACTGGGGTGTTTCTCGCCAGCGTTACTGGGGCGCGCCGATTCCGATGGTGACGCTGGAAGACGGTACCGTAATGCCAACCCCGGACGACCAGCTGCCGGTGATCCTGCCGGAAGATGTGGTGATGGACGGCATTACCAGCCCGATTAAAGCAGATCCGGAGTGGGCAAAAACTACCGTTAACGGTATGCCAGCGCTGCGTGAAACCGACACTTTCGACACCTTTATGGAGTCCTCCTGGTACTATGCGCGCTACACTTGCCCAGAGTACAAAGAAGGTATGCTGGATTCCGAAGCGGCTAACTACTGGCTGCCGGTGGATATCTACATTGGTGGTATCGAACACGCCATTATGCACCTGCTCTACTTCCGCTTCTTCCACAAACTGATGCGTGATGCAGGCATGGTGAACTCTGACGAACCAGCGAAACAGTTGCTGTGTCAGGGTATGGTGCTGGCAGATGCCTTCTACTATGTTGGCGAAAACGGCGAACGTAACTGGGTTTCCCCGGTTGATGCTATCGTTGAACGTGACGAGAAAGGCCGTATCGTGAAAGCGAAAGATGCGGCAGGCCATGAACTGGTTTATACCGGCATGAGCAAAATGTCCAAGTCGAAGAACAACGGTATCGACCCGCAGGTGATGGTTGAACGTTACGGCGCGGACACCGTTCGTCTGTTTATGATGTTTGCTTCTCCGGCTGATATGACTCTCGAATGGCAGGAATCCGGTGTGGAAGGGGCTAACCGCTTCCTGAAACGTGTCTGGAAACTGGTGTACGAGCACACAGCAAAAGGTGATGTTGCGGCACTGAACGTTGATGCGCTGACTGAAGATCAGAAAGCGCTGCGTCGCGATGTGCATAAAACTATCGCTAAAGTGACCGATGATATCGGCCGTCGTCAGACCTTCAACACCGCAATTGCGGCGATTATGGAGCTGATGAACAAACTGGCGAAAGCACCGACCGATGGCGAGCAGGATCGCGCTCTGATGCAGGAAGCACTGCAGGCCGTTGTCCGTATGCTCAACCCGTTCACCCCGCACATCTGCTTCACGCTGTGGCAGGAACTCAAAGGCGAAGGCGATATCGACAACGCGCCGTGGCCGGTTGCTGACGAAAAAGCGATGGTGGAAGACTCCACGCTGGTCGTGGTGCAGGTTAACGGTAAAGTCCGTGCCAAAATCACCGTCCCGGTGGACGCAACGGAAGAACAGGTTCGCGAACGTGCTGGCCAGGAACATCTGGTAGCAAAATATCTTGATGGCGTTACTGTACGTAAAGTGATTTACGTACCAGGTAAACTCCTCAATCTGGTCGTTGGCTAAGCGCGGGAGGAAGCGTGCGATATCTGGCAACACTGTTGTTATCTCTGGCGGTGTTAATCACCGCCGGGTGTGGCTGGCATCTGCGTGACACCACGCAGGTTCCTTCCACTATGAAGGTCATGATCCTGGACTCAGGCGATCCGAACGGGCCATTAAGCCGTGCGGTGCGTAACCAGTTACGTCTGAATGGTGTCGAGTTGCTTGATAAAGAAACCACGCGTAAGGACGTTCCATCCCTGCGTTTGGGTAAAGTGAGCATCGCGAAAGATACCGCATCGGTATTCCGTAACGGTCAAACAGCAGAGTATCAGATGATCATGACGGTGAATGCGACCGTGTTGATCCCCGGCCGTGATATCTACCCGATTAGCGCCAAAGTCTTCCGTTCATTCTTCGATAACCCGCAAATGGCGTTAGCGAAAGATAACGAACAAGACATGATCGTAAAAGAGATGTACGACCGTGCTGCCGAACAGCTGATTCGTAAGCTGCCAAGCATCCGTGCTGCGGATATTCGTTCCGACGAAGAACAGACGTCGACCACAACGGATACTCCGGCAACGCCTGCACGCGTCTCCACCATGCTGGGTAACTGATGATTCGGTTGTACCCGGAACAACTCCGCGCGCAGCTCAATGAAGGGCTGCGCGCGGCGTATCTTTTACTTGGTAACGATCCTCTGTTATTGCAGGAAAGCCAGGACGCTGTTCGCCAGGTAGCTGCGGCACAAGGATTCGAAGAACACCACACTTTTTCCATTGATCCCAACACTGACTGGAATGCGATCTTTTCGTTATGCCAGGCTATGAGTCTGTTTGCCAGTCGACAAACGCTATTGCTGTTGTTACCAGAAAACGGACCGAATGCGGCGATCAATGAACAACTTCTCACACTCACCGGACTTCTGCATGACGACCTGCTATTGATCGTCCGCGGTAATAAATTAAGCAAAGCGCAAGAAAATGCCGCCTGGTTTACTGCTCTTGCGAATCGCAGCGTGCAGGTGACCTGTCAGACACCGGAGCAGGCTCAGCTTCCCCGCTGGGTTGCTGTGCGCGCAAAACAGCTCAACTTAGAACTGGATGACGCGGCGAATCAGGTGCTCTGCTACTGTTATGAAGGTAACCTGCTGGCGCTGGCTCAGGCACTGGAGCGTTTATCGCTGCTCTGGCCAGACGGCAAACTGACATTACCGCGCGTTGAACAGGCGGTGAATGATGCCGCGCATTTCACCCCTTTTCATTGGGTTGATGCTTTGTTGATGGGAAAAAGTAAGCGCGCGTTGCATATTCTTCAGCAACTGCGTCTGGAAGGCAGCGAGCCGGTTATTTTGTTGCGCACATTACAACGTGAACTGTTGTTACTGGTTAACCTGAAACGCCAGTCTGCCCATACGCCACTGCGTGCGTTGTTTGATAAGCATCGGGTATGGCAGAACCGCCGGGGCATGATGGGCGAGGCGTTAAATCGCTTAAGTCAGCCGCAGTTACGTCAGGCCGTGCAACTCCTGACACGAACGGAACTCACCCTCAAACAAGATTACGGTCAGTCAGTGTGGGCAGAGCTGGAAGGGTTATCTCTTCTGTTGTGCCATAAACCCCTGGCGGACGTATTTATCGACGGTTGATATGAAATCTTTACAGGCTCTGTTTGGCGGCACCTTTGATCCGGTGCACTATGGTCATCTAAAACCCGTGGAAACGCTGGCGAATTTGATTGGTCTGACGCGGGTCACAATCATCCCTAATAATGTTCCTCCGCATCGTCCCCAGCCGGAAGCGAACAGCGTGCAGCGTAAACACATGCTTGAACTGGCGATTGCCGACAAGCCATTATTTACTCTTGATGAACGCGAGCTAAAGCGCAATGCCCCCTCTTACACTGCGCAAACACTGAAAGAGTGGCGGCAGGAACAAGGACCGGACGTGCCGCTGGCGTTTATTATTGGTCAGGATTCATTGCTGACCTTTCCGACCTGGTACGAATACGAAACGATACTCGACAATGCACATTTGATCGTCTGTCGGCGTCCAGGTTACCCACTTGAAATGGCGCAACCGCAATACCAGCAATGGCTGGAAGATCATTTGACACATAACCCGGAAGATCTTCACCTTCAGCCTGCCGGTAAAATTTATCTGGCTGAAACGCCGTGGTTTAACATCTCGGCGACCATCATCCGCGAACGTTTGCAAAACGGTGAATCGTGTGAGGATTTATTGCCGGAACCGGTATTGACTTACATTAACCAACAAGGCTTGTATCGCTGATACCTGTCGTTACGGAGGGCATGATGCGACTGTGGTTAATTCGTCATGGCGAAACACAAGCGAATGTCGATGGTCTGTACAGCGGTCATGCGCCCACACCCCTGACCGCACGCGGTATTGAGCAAGCGCAAAATCTGCATACACTGCTAGATGATGTTTCCTTTGACTTGGTTTTATGCAGTGAACTGGAACGGGCACAGCATACCGCGCGACTGGTTCTCAGTGACCGCCAGCTCCCCGTTCATATCATCCCTGAACTCAACGAAATGTTTTTTGGCGACTGGGAGATGCGACATCATCGCGACCTCATGCAAGAAGATGCCGAAAACTATAGCGCGTGGTGCAATGACTGGCAGCATGCTATCCCCACGAACGGTGAAGGATTTCAGGCATTTTCGCAACGTGTGGAACGCTTTATCGCAAGGCTTAGTGAATATCAGCACTATCAGAATATTTTAATCGTCAGCCATCAGGGCGTACTGAGTCTGTTAATTGCTCGTTTAATTGGCATGCCTGCCGAGTCTATGTGGCATTTTCGCGTTGACCAGGGGTGTTGGAGCGCCATTGATATCAACCAAAAATTCGCGACGCTACGCGTCCTCAATAGCCGTGCCATCGGGGTCGAGAACGCATGACTTTTCTGTTTTTTTACGGGTAAGCCGCAACGACCATTGACAGCCCCGGGCAGGCTGATATTCTCCGCAGCCAGACTTTTTCCGCCAGACACGACTTTGTAGAAATTGTTTTACAAAAATGGCGATGCAATCTGCGGCGCGGGGTGGGATGATAGCCCACTTTCGAAAGCCGATTCGGCGACAATTGTCCCGAAATCGCCTCTGGTTCAGGTATACTGACAGACCATTTTTATCTATTTGATTCACCCAGGGGGAAAACTTGCAGGGTAAAGCACTCCAGGATTTTGTTATCGACAAAATTGATGACCTCAAAGGTCAGGACATCATCGCCTTAGACGTTCAAGGCAAATCCAGCATCACCGACTGCATGATCATCTGTACGGGTACGTCCAGCCGTCATGTTATGTCCATTGCTGACCACGTTGTGCAGGAGTCTCGCGCAGCGGGCCTGTTACCGCTCGGCGTAGAAGGTGAAAACAGCGCCGACTGGATTGTCGTGGATTTGGGCGATGTGATTGTCCATGTCATGCAGGAAGAGAGCCGTCGCCTGTATGAACTGGAAAAACTCTGGAGTTAATGCGTGAAGCTGCAACTTGTCGCCGTGGGAACGAAAATGCCGGACTGGGTACAAACCGGTTTTACCGAGTACCTGCGTCGTTTTCCGAAAGATATGCCCTTCGAGCTGATTGAAATTCCGGCCGGCAAACGCGGCAAGAATGCGGACATCAAGCGCATACTCGACAAAGAGGGTGAGCAGATGTTGGCGGCCGCAGGCAAAAACCGCATTGTCACCCTCGATATTCCAGGCAAGCCCTGGGATACGCCGCAGTTAGCCGCTGAGCTGGAACGCTGGAAGCTGGATGGTCGCGACGTAAGTCTACTGATTGGCGGGCCTGAAGGGTTGTCGCCTGCCTGTAAAGCGGCGGCTGAGCAGAGCTGGTCGCTGTCGGCGCTTACCCTCCCCCATCCGCTGGTTCGCGTGCTGGTCGCAGAGAGTCTGTACCGGGCGTGGAGCATCACCACCAACCATCCTTATCACCGTGAGTGATAAGGGAGCTTTGAGTAGAAAACGCAGCGGATGAAACTACAGAACTCTTTTCGCGACTATACGGCAGAGTCCGCGCTGTTTGTGCGCCGGGCGCTGGTCGCCTTTTTGGGGATTTTGCTGCTGACCGGCGTGCTTATCGCCAACCTGTATAATCTGCAAATTGTTCGCTTTACCGACTACCAGACCCGCTCTAATGAAAACCGCATTAAGCTGGTGCCTATCGCGCCCAGCCGCGGCATTATCTACGACCGTAACGGTATCCCTCTGGCCCTCAACCGCACTATCTACCAGATAGAAATGATGCCGGAGAAAGTCGATAACGTGCAGCAAACGCTGGACGCTTTGCGCAGCGTGGTAGATCTGACCGATGACGATATTGCTGCATTCCGAAAAGAGCGCGCACGTTCACACCGTTTCACCTCTATTCCGGTGAAAACTAACCTAACCGAAGTACAAGTAGCTCGCTTTGCCGTCAATCAGTACCGTTTTCCGGGTGTCGAAGTTAAAGGCTATAAACGTCGTTACTATCCTTACGGTTCGGCGTTGACCCACGTCATCGGCTATGTGTCGAAAATCAACGATAAAGACGTCGAACGCCTGAATAATGACGGCAAACTGGCCAACTATGCGGCAACGCATGATATTGGTAAGCTGGGCATTGAGCGTTACTATGAAGACGTGCTGCACGGTCAGACCGGTTATGAAGAGGTTGAAGTTAACAACCGTGGGCGTGTTATCCGCCAGTTAAAAGAAGTACCACCGCAAGCCGGACACGATATTTACCTGACGCTGGATCTCAAACTCCAGCAATATATTGAAACGCTGCTGGCGGGTAGCCGCGCAGCTGTGGTTGTTACCGAACCGCGTACAGGTGGGGTGCTGGCGCTGGTTTCCACGCCTAGTTATGACCCAAACCTGTTTGTTGACGGTATCTCCAGCAAAGATTATTCCGCCTTGCTGAACGACCCGAATACACCGCTGGTGAACCGCGCCACACAGGGGGTTTATCCTCCCGCGTCTACAGTTAAACCCTATGTGGCGGTTTCGGCATTAAGCGCCGGGGTGATCACGCGCAATACGACGCTGTTTGACCCAGGCTGGTGGCAACTACCAGGGTCGGAAAAACGTTATCGTGACTGGAAAAAATGGGGCCACGGGCGTCTGAATGTCACAAGATCGCTGGAAGAATCTGCGGATACCTTCTTCTATCAGGTGGCCTACGATATGGGGATCGATCGCCTCTCCGAATGGATGGGTAAATTCGGTTATGGTCATTACACCGGTATCGACCTGGCGGAAGAACGTTCCGGCAACATGCCTACCCGCGAATGGAAACAGAAACGCTTTAAAAAACCGTGGTATCAGGGTGACACCATTCCGGTTGGTATCGGCCAGGGTTACTGGACAGCGACCCCAATCCAGATGAGTAAGGCACTGATGATCCTGATTAATGACGGTATCGTGAAGGTTCCGCATTTGCTGATGAGCACCGCCGAAGACGGCAAACAGGTGCCATGGGTACAACCGCATGAACCGCCCGTCGGCGATATTCATTCCGGTTACTGGGAGCTGGCGAAAGACGGTATGTACGGTGTTGCTAACCGCCCTAATGGTACGGCGAATAAATACTTTGCCAGCGCACCGTACAAAATTGCGGCGAAATCTGGTACCGCTCAGGTCTTCGGTCTGAAAGCGAACGAAACCTATAATGCGCACAAAATTGCCGAGCGTTTACGTGACCACAAACTGATGACCGCCTTTGCGCCATACAACAATCCGCAAGTGGCTGTCGCCATGATTCTGGAGAACGGCGGCGCGGGTCCGGCGGTTGGTACGCTGATGCGCCAGATCCTCGACCACATTATGCTGGGTGATAACAACACCGATCTGCCTGCGGAAAATCCAGCGGTTGCCGCAGCGGAGGACCATTAATCATGACGGATAATCCGAATAAAAAAACATTCTGGGATAAAGTCCATCTCGATCCCACAATGCTGCTGATTTTACTGGCATTGCTGGTTTACAGCGCCCTGGTTATCTGGAGCGCCAGCGGTCAGGATATTGGCATGATGGAGCGTAAAATCGGCCAAATCGCGATGGGTCTGGTCATCATGGTGGTGATGGCGCAAATTCCTCCACGCGTTTATGAAGGCTGGGCCCCCTATCTCTATATCATCTGTATTATTTTGCTGGTGGCGGTAGATGCTTTCGGAGCCATCTCTAAAGGCGCTCAACGCTGGCTGGACCTCGGTATTGTTCGTTTTCAGCCGTCGGAAATTGCCAAAATAGCCGTACCACTGATGGTTGCGCGCTTTATCAACCGCGACGTTTGCCCGCCATCGTTGAAGAATACTGGCATCGCGCTGGTGCTGATATTTATGCCCACGCTGCTGGTGGCTGCACAGCCTGACCTGGGAACATCAATCCTCGTTGCGCTTTCCGGTCTGTTTGTACTGTTCCTCTCTGGCCTTAGCTGGCGTCTGATTGGCGTCGCAGTAGTGCTGGTAGCGGCGTTCATTCCGATTCTGTGGTTCTTCCTGATGCATGATTACCAGCGCCAGCGCGTAATGATGCTCCTGGACCCGGAATCAGACCCACTCGGCGCGGGCTATCACATTATTCAGTCTAAAATTGCTATTGGCTCCGGCGGATTACGCGGCAAAGGCTGGCTGCACGGCACTCAGTCACAGCTTGAATTTCTCCCCGAACGCCATACTGACTTTATCTTCGCGGTACTGGCGGAAGAGCTGGGATTAGTGGGCATTCTGATTCTGCTCGCTCTCTACATTCTGCTGATCATGCGCGGGCTGTGGATAGCCGCCAGAGCGCAAACCACCTTTGGTCGCGTCATGGCTGGTGGCTTAATGCTGATATTATTCGTTTATGTCTTCGTAAATATTGGTATGGTAAGCGGTATTCTGCCGGTTGTAGGGGTTCCGCTCCCACTGGTCAGTTATGGAGGATCGGCGCTAATTGTGCTGATGGCTGGGTTCGGGATTGTAATGTCAATCCACACCCACAGGAAAATGTTGTCGAAAAGCGTGTAACCGGTGCGCAATGCGTAAGCAGTGGCTCGGGATCTGCATCGCGGCAGGAATGCTCGCGGCATGTACAAGCGATGATGGTCAGCAACAGACGGTAAGTGTACCGCAGCCTGCGGTATGTAACGGCCCCATAGTTGAAATTAGCGGGGCGGACCCGCGTTTCGAACCACTGAACGCGACGGCAAATCAGGATTACCAGCGCGACGGTAAAAGCTACAAAATCGTGCAGGATCCGTCTCGATTTAGCCAGGCGGGACTGGCGGCAATCTATGATGCCGAACCAGGCAGTAACCTGACGGCCTCTGGCGAAGCTTTCGATCCGACAAAGCTGACGGCGGCCCATCCAACGCTTCCGATCCCCAGCTACGCCAGAATCACTAACCTGGCTAACGGGCGAATGATCGTGGTGCGCATTAATGATCGCGGCCCTTACGGCAACGACCGCGTTATTTCGCTTTCTCGCGCGGCAGCTGACCGTCTTAACACGTCAAACAACACCAAAGTTCGTATCGATCCGATTATTGTCGCCCAGGATGGTTCGCTTTCTGGTCCTGGTATGGCTTGTACCACAGTCGCCAAACAGACTTACGCCCTGCCTGCACCTCCCGATTTAAGCGGTGGCGCGGGAACAAGTTCAGTGTCTGGCCCGCAGGGTGACATTCTTCCGGTCAGTAATTCGACGCTAAAAAGCGAAGATCCGACCGGCGCGCCGGTAACCAGTAGCGGTTTCCTCGGCGCTCCAACGACCTTAGCGCCTGGTGTACTGGAAGGCAGCGAACCGACGCCTGCGCCACAGCCCGTTGTTACAGCTTCGTCGACAACGCCTGCAACCTCGCCTGCAATGGTGACACCGCAAGCCGCCTCGCAAAGCGCCAGCGGCAACTTTATGGTGCAAGTCGGGGCCGTAAGCGATCAGGCTCGTGCGCAACAGTACCAACAGCAACTGGGACAGAAGTTCGGCGTCCCCGGTCGCGTAACTCAAAATGGCGCGGTCTGGCGGATCCAGCTTGGCCCATTCGCCAGCAAAGCCGAAGCCAGTACCTTGCAGCAACGTTTGCAAACCGAAGCCCAATTACAGTCATTTATTACTACCGCGCAGTAGCGTAAAGCAGGCATCTGATGTGTCAATTTCTGTAAATGACGTTAACAAAGTCACGCGGAAAGTCAGATGCCTGCCGGTAGTGCATTTGCTATAGTAGGGCACTTTTTTAATTCCATCACGGATGTCGTAGTTCAGACCATGAATACCATTTTTTCCGCTCGTATCATGAAGCGCCTGGCGCTCACCACGGCTCTTTGCACAGCCTTTATCTCTGCTGCACATGCCGATGACCTGAATATCAAAACTATGATCCCGGGTGTACCGCAGATCGATGCGGAGTCCTACATCCTGATTGACTATAACTCCGGCAAAGTGCTCGCCGAACAGAACGCAGATGTCCGCCGCGATCCTGCCAGCCTGACCAAAATGATGACCAGTTACGTTATCGGCCAGGCAATGAAAGCCGGTAAATTTAAAGAAACTGATTTAGTCACTATCGGCAACGACGCATGGGCCACCGGTAACCCGGTGTTTAAAGGTTCTTCGCTGATGTTCCTCAAACCGGGCATGCAGGTTCCGGTTTCTCAGCTGATCCGCGGTATTAACCTGCAATCGGGTAACGATGCTTGTGTCGCCATGGCCGATTTTGCCGCTGGTAGCCAGGACGCTTTTGTTGGCTTGATGAACAGCTACGTTAACGCACTGGGCCTGAAAAATACCCACTTCCAGACGGTACATGGTCTGGATGCTGATGGTCAGTACAGCTCCGCGCGAGATATGGCGCTGATCGGCCAGGCATTGATCCGTGACGTACCGAATGAATACTCGATCTATAAAGAAAAAGAATTTACGTTTAACGGTATTCGCCAGCTGAACCGTAACGGCCTGTTATGGGATAACAGCCTGAATGTCGACGGCATCAAAACCGGACACACTGACAAAGCAGGTTACAATCTTGTTGCTTCTGCGACTGAAGGCCAGATGCGCTTGATTTCTGCGGTGATGGGTGGACGTACTTTTAAAGGCCGTGAAGCCGAAAGTAAAAAACTGCTAACCTGGGGCTTCCGTTTCTTCGAAACCGTTAACCCACTGAAAGTAGGTAAAGAGTTCGCCTCTGAACCGGTTTGGTTTAGTGATTCTGATCGCGCTTCGTTAGGGGTTGATAAAGACGTGTACCTGACCATTCCGCGTGGTCGCATGAAAGATCTGAAAGCCAGCTATGTGCTGAACAGCAGTGAATTGCATGCGCCGCTGCAAAAGAATCAGGTCGTCGGAACTATCAACTTCCAGCTTGATGGCAAAACGATCGAGCAACGCCCGCTGGTTGTGTTGCAAGAAATCCCGGAAGGTAACTTCTTCGGCAAAATCATTGATTACATTAAATTAATGTTCCATCACTGGTTTGGTTAAAAATTGAACACTTGAAAGTGTAATTTCCGTCCCCATATACTAAGCATCAGTAAAAAAACTCCCGCCTTCTGGCGGGAGTTGCTATTTAATTACGTTACGCCGGAGCTGACATGAAAACCAAACTTAACGAACTGCTTGAATTCCCTACTCCTTTTACTTACAAAGTTATGGGGCAGGCGTTACCTGAGCTGGTTGATCAGGTGGTTGAAGTGGTACAGCGCCATGCGCCAGGTGACTACACCCCAACGGTAAAACCAAGCAGCAAAGGCAACTACCACTCGGTATCTATCACTATCAACGCCACTCATATCGAGCAGGTTGAAACACTGTATGAAGAACTGGGCAAAATCGATATTGTCCGCATGGTTCTGTAACTCGCTTCTCCGTTACCCGGCTCCTGGTCGGGTAACTCCCCTCTCCTCGCTGTGATATACTTTTCCCCCACTTTTACTCATTCTCCACGGAGATGCCGTTTTGTATCAGGATAAAATTCTTGTCCGCCAGCTCGGTCTTCAGCCTTACGAGCCAATCTCCCGGGCTATGCATGAATTCACCGATACCCGCGATAATAGTACCCTTGATGAAATCTGGCTGGTCGAGCACTATCCGGTATTCACCCAAGGTCAGGCAGGAAAAGCGGAGCACATTTTAATGCCGGGTGATATTCCGGTGATCCAGAGCGATCGCGGTGGGCAGGTGACTTATCACGGGCCGGGACAACAGGTGATGTATGTGTTGCTTAACCTGAAACGCCGTAAACTCGGTGTGCGTGAACTGGTGACCTTGCTTGAGCAAACAGTGGTGAATACCCTGGCTGAACTGGGTATAGAAGCGCATCCTCGGGCTGACGCGCCTGGTGTCTATGTCGGGGAAAAGAAAATTTGCTCACTGGGTTTACGAATTCGACGCGGTTGTTCATTCCACGGTCTGGCATTAAACGTCAATATGGATCTTTCACCATTTTTACGTATTAATCCTTGTGGGTATGCCGGAATGGAAATGGCTAAAATATCACAATGGAAACCCGAAGCGACGACTAATAATATTGCTCCACGTTTACTGGAAAATATTTTAGCGCTACTAAACAATCCGGACTTCGAATATATTACCGCTTAATTCCATACATCAATGGCCCAATTTACACTGGGTCATTACTCATAATACCTGCTAATGCTTTACATCTCCTTCGCGTTTGTATATTTTCTTTATCACTTGCAGAAATGCGGTGCCACGCCTTGCTCCGTAACTCACCCCATTGATTAACCTATTGAAATAGTTGATTATGGTGAGCAAAAGCGTTCCGTTCCAATTAGACATAAGATTATTGTAATTTTTTAAATATTATTTTTCCATGAATAAAATTGGAGTAAGTGCGTGGATAGTAATAATCAAATTGAACCCTGTTTAAGCAGAAAGTCGTCAGAAGGTAAACCACAAATATTTACAACCTTACGAAATATTGATCTTAACCTTCTGACTATTTTTGAAGCTGTATATGTACATAAAGGGATCGTTAATGCAGCGAAAGTGCTTAATCTGACCCCCTCGGCAATCAGTCAGTCTATTCAGAAACTGCGCGTTATATTCCCTGACCCATTGTTTATTCGCAAAGGCCAGGGTGTCACTCCTACCGCATTTGCGATGCATCTACATGAGTATATCAGTCAGGGCCTTGAGTCCATTCTTGGCGCGCTGGATATCGAAGGAAGCTATGATAAGCAACGAACGATAACTATTGCGACCACTCCCTCGGTCGGAGCCCTGGTCCTTCCTGTCATCTATCGGGCGATTAAAACTCACTATCCGCAGCTTTTACTGCGCAACCCGCCCATCAGCGACGCGGAAAACCAACTCAGTCAGTTTCAAACCGATCTCATCATCGATAACATGTTTTGCACCAATCGTACGGTGCAACATCATGTTCTGTTCACCGACAATATGGTGTTAATTTGCCGCAAGGGAAATCCACTACTCTCTTTAGAAGATGACAGAGAGACTATCGACAACGCTGCGCATGTACTTCTGTTACCGGAAGGGCAAAATTTCAGCGGTCTGCGGCAGAGAGTTCAAGAGATGTTTCCGGACCGGCAAATCAATTTCACCAGCTACAACATTTTGACAATCGCTGCACTGGTTGCCAACAGTGACATGTTAGCGATTATTCCCAGCCGTTTTTATAACCTGTTTAGTCGTTGCTGGCCGCTGGAAAAACTGCCTTTTCCGTCCTTAAATGAGGAGCAAATAGATTCTCATCCACTTACAAATTCACAGCTATTCATCCTGCACGGAGAAATAGACGTTATCCTAATGCATTTTGAAAAGTATTGTTACAGCCAAATTCACAGCGCAGAACGATAAAATGGCACAATCGATAATTTTACATTTTCTGCTACCGCTTGGCCGCTTCTCAGTCCGTTTCAACTCATATGGCCGCTGAGCTGCTGTTCAAAATAGTTGATAATTACAACAATTTAATTTTATTTAATGTTTTCCTGCCGGTATTCAGTGGAACACGCACGCTATGAGTAAACCCATTGTGATGGAACGCGGCGTTAAATACCGCGATGCCAAAAGATGGCCTTATCCCGGTTAAAAAATGCGTGGCAACAGAGCGCGAAGCCCTGCTGCGCAAGCCGGATGGATGGATATCAAGCTTCCAGCGGACTCTACACGTATCCAGGAACATCAAAGCCGCAATGCGCAAAAATGGCCTGCATTCTGTCTGCGAGGAAGCCTCCTGCCCTAACCTGGCGGAATGCTTCAACCACGGCACAGCAACGTTTATGATCCTCGGCGCTATTTGTACCCGCCGTTGTCCGTTCTGTGATGTTGCCCACGGTCGCCCGGTAGCTCCTGATGCCAATGAACCAGTGAAACTGGCGCAGACCATTGCCGATATGGCGCTGCGTTATGTGGTTATCACCTCCGTTGACCGTGATGACCTGCGCGATGGCGGTGCCCAACACTTTGCGGATTGTATTACTGCCATTCGGGAAAAAAGCCCGCAAATCAAAATTGAAACTCTGGTGCCGGATTTCCGCGGTCGAATGGATCGTGCTCTGGATATTCTGACTGCAACGCCCCCAGATGTGTTCAACCATAACCTGGAAAACGTACCGCGTATTTACCGGCAGGTACGGCCTGGCGCAGATTACAACTGGTCGCTGAAGCTGCTGGAACGCTTTAAAGAAGCGCATCCGGAAATCCCGACCAAGTCTGGTCTGATGGTGGGTCTGGGTGAAACCAATGAAGAAATTATTGAGGTAATGCGCGACCTGCGCCGTCATGGTGTGACGATGTTAACGCTGGGGCAATATTTGCAGCCAAGCCGCCATCACCTGCCGGTTCAACGTTACGTTAGCCCGGATGAGTTCGACGAAATGAAAGCCGAAGCGCTGGCGATGGGCTTTACCCATGCTGCATGCGGTCCGTTTGTCCGCTCTTCTTACCACGCCGATTTGCAGGCGAAAGGAATGGAAGTTAAGTAATCCTGTAATAATTACTTACATCTGTCTGATAAAAAACCCGCTTTTTGAAGCGGGTTTTTTGTATCGAACAAGATATTGAGGGAGCGTCCTGCTCGCCACGTCACTCTTTATGAGAGAGCTTTTCAGCCTGAAGATCAACGTCTGCGCCTTTTTTCGCCGCAGCATCGTCATCATTCATCGCCTTCTTGAACCCTTTAATGGCCGCTCCAAGGTCTCCGCCCAGCGTACGTAACTTCTTAGTCCCAAACAGCAGAACGACCAGCGCCGCAACTACCAGCAGTTTGGTAATACTAATCTCACCCATAGATACCTTCTTGACATATAACCGGCAACAGAACGCGCCTTAAAAACCAGAGAATATTAACGGTCATTCGACGCGCGCACACAATAGCAATCTGTAACAAGGTGAATCAAGCGCCGAGTAAAAAAACATCATAATAATTGCGGCGGCGCAAAGCGACGGTTGTTTAAGATGGGCAGTTGCGCGCGCACCTGACGCACACGTTCGGGCGTCACTTCCGCCATAATGAGTGCAGGCATTTCTGACGCTGCCGCAATGGTGACGCCAAAGGGATCTATAATCCGGCTTTGCCCGATATTTTTGTTCCCGCACTCCCCCGCCGCCACCATATAACAGGTGGTATCCAGCGCACGAGCGGCAAGCAACGTTGACCAGTGATGCTCTTTGAGCGGCCCACGAACCCAGGCGGCAGGAAGTACCAGGATTTCAGCTCCCTGTAAAGCCTGTGCCAGCGCCAGCTCTGGAAAGCGTAAGTCATAACAGGTCATCAGACCGACCTTCATCCCTTCCACCTCCAGTAACGGAGCTATTTCATTACCAGCATCAACATGGCGTGATTCCTGAATGGCAAATGCATCATAGAGATGCAGTTTGGCATAACGGGCGACGATGTTTCCTGCCTGAAGTGCCACCAGCATATTCCATGCGCGCCCCGGCGTTGAAGGAAGATGAATCGTCAGAATTGTCGTCATCATGTTACGTTTACTTTCTCGCCGTAAACGTCCGAGGAATTCGCCTTCCAGCAGCTGTGCTGATTTAACCGATAGATCTGCATCATGATCATCGCGCGCCAGCAATGCTTCCGGCAGGACAAACAGCGATACGTCGTTTTCCGCCGCCTGCGCCATCAACGAGGCACAAATCTCAGCGTTCTTTTCCCACACAGATGTAACAGCAAACTGTCCTGCAGCAACCAGCATTGCCACCTCCTGTCAGAGTCGTAAAATTCGCCAACGACGATTATTCGGCGTTACACTTATCACTCATACAAATCAAATAGCAGGATTTTGCAGTGTTACAACTTCTTTTAGCAGTTTTTATTGGCGGTGGTACGGGAAGCGTAGCGAGATGGCTGTTAAGTATGCGATTTAACCCGCTGCATCAGGCGATTCCGTTGGGGACGCTGGCAGCAAACCTGATTGGGGCATTCATCATAGGAATGGGATTCGCCTGGTTCAGCAGGATGACGAACATTGATCCAGTGTGGAAAGTATTAATCACCACCGGATTTTGTGGCGGTCTAACAACCTTCTCAACATTTTCGGCAGAAGTGGTGTTTTTGTTACAAGAGGGCCGCTTTGGCTGGGCATTACTGAACGTTTTCGTCAACCTTCTGGGGTCTTTTGCCATGACCGCACTGGCATTCTGGCTGTTTTCGGCCTCAACCGTACACTAAAGACCAAAAAAAACCCGCTGATTAAGCGGGTTTTGAATTCTTGCTGACGTATCTTACAGAGCGATTACGTTTGCAGCAGAAGGGCCTTTGGCACCGTTAGTGATTTCGAACTCTACGCGCTGACCTTCAGCAATAGTTTTAAAACCATTAGTCTGCATTGTGAGATAAGTGTACTATACGTTCGCTGCCGTCTTCCGGAGTAATCTCAACCCAATCCTTTGGACTCATTAAACCACTTAAACGTTACCTTTCAACCTTAGA
Source organism: Shigella flexneri (assembly GCA_048288465.1). Taxonomy (GTDB): domain Bacteria; phylum Pseudomonadota; class Gammaproteobacteria; order Enterobacterales; family Enterobacteriaceae; genus Enterobacter; species Enterobacter flexneri_B. The sequence goes on from CP182556.1 coordinate 673,421, forward strand.
CATCAAAATTACCTTTACATGAAAAATAGACAAAATGCGCTGTGTCAGTTAACCAGTACACCAATTGTGGTACGCTTGTCCAGTGCAACTTTTGGAAGTGATAAAAGTCGGCGTTATTTTTGATGCTACTTATTTTAGTTATTGATTTTAAAGAAGTTACTAAAACTTCATTTGTCTCAAAACTGAAAGCGCATCCAGGCAAGTACACTGCCATTGTTGTAGGTACCCGGAATGTAGGTCATCTGAAAAGTCACTGGGCCATAACCCACGGAGGCCAATGGCAGTAGAACCGGGAGAGGGATGTAATTCCAGTTATCGCGTGCCGTTACGCCAGCGGTGAATCCCAGACCTAAATGAAAATTTTCATCCGCCAGCGGTCGCCAGGTACTTTCCCATCCGTATCCGGCAATCGGTTCCCATTTGTTCCACGAGTCCTTAAATGCCATGGCATACAGGCCATGCCAGTTTCCTTTTTCATCCCAACGCGACAGGCCAAAACCGCCACCCCACGGTCGCTCGTTATAGCGATCGGTTTTTTCTTTGTCGTAAGCGAAACGTGCATGCCAGGTGATGGCAGGAATATATAAATCATAATGTTCAGGCTGTTGCCAGGTTTGTGCAATATTTTCTCTAAACGTTGTCATCCTCTCATCTGCGTTAGCAAAAACTTTACCAACGCTGATTAACTGAATAAAAACAAAGGAAAAGATAGCGACATATTTACTCACGTTCATTTGTGACCATAAAACATTTATCAAAAATCTACTACTAGCATAGCAAAGCTACAATTAACATAACCTTAATAGACCCAACATAAAGAATAATCTGAATAGCTGCTCTATTTATTTCCGCTTGTTCAAGTTAAATATTTCCGCGCATCGATTAAAGATGATGCGTCGTTTTCTGCGATGGGAATAGTCAAAAAAGAAAAACCAAGTCTTTTTTGATGACAAAATGCAATCAAGGAAAAATTATTTTATTTTTTTTACGAGATACAACAATCATCTTAACGAAGTATATAATATATATCGTCAACCCATGCTCATATTAGATTATTTTTTGAGCGCACAGCCGCAGCTAACACCATTGCAATTAACAAATTTGCATCAATCCACCATCAATTTACACACATTATTATGTGATAATTGCCAACCGCTAAATATGCGTTTTGTTATCTATGTATAAAAACAGCAACTTCAATGTCTTAATGGCAGTTTTTCTTGATTTTAATCAGCATTCATCGCCAATTTATTGGGCATATTTTTTCCTTAAGCTTTAGGAAGTTTTTATTATTTACTTTGGGCCTGGAGACAGGAAAAATTATGCTGACATTCATTGAACTCCTTATTGGGGTTGTGGTTATTGTGGGTGTGGCTCGCTACATCATTAAAGGGTATTCCGCCACTGGTGTGTTATTTGTCGGTGGCCTGTTATTGCTGATTATCAGTGCCATTATGGGGCACAAAGTGTTACCGTCCAGCCAGGCTTCAACAGGCTACAGCGCCACGGATATCGTTGAATACGTTAAAATATTACTAATGAGCCGCGGCGGCGACCTCGGCATGATGATTATGATGCTGTGTGGCTTTGCCGCTTACATGACCCATATCGGCGCGAATGATATGGTGGTCAAGCTGGCGTCAAAACCATTGCAGTATATTAACTCCCCTTACCTGCTGATGATTGCCGCCTATTTTGTTGCTTGTCTGATGTCACTGGCCGTCTCTTCCGCAACCGGTCTGGGTGTTTTGCTGATGGCAACCCTGTTTCCGGTGATGGTAAACGTTGGTATCAGTCGTGGCGCAGCAGCTGCCATTTGTGCCTCCCCGGCGGCGATTATTCTCGCACCGACTTCAGGGGATGTGGTGCTGGCGGCGCAGGCTTCCGAAATGTCGCTGATTGACTTCGCCTTCAAAACGACGCTGCCTATCTCAATTGCTGCAATTATCGGCATGGCGATCGCCCACTTCTTCTGGCAACGTTATCTGGATAAAAAAGAGCACATCTCTCATGAAATGTTAGATGTCAGTGAAATCACCACCACTGCCCCCGCGTTTTATGCCATTTTGCCGTTCACGCCGATCATCGGTGTACTGATTTTTGACGGTAAATGGGGTCCGCAATTACACATCATCACTATTCTGGTGATTTGTATGCTGATTGCCTCCATTCTGGAGTTCCTCCGCAGCTTTAATACCCAGAAAGTTTTCTCTGGTCTGGAAGTGGCTTATCGCGGGATGGCAGATGCGTTTGCTAACGTGGTGATGCTGCTGGTTGCCGCTGGGGTATTCGCTCAGGGGCTTAGCACCATCGGCTTTATTCAAAGTCTGATTTCTATCGCTACCTCGTTTGGTTCGGCGAGTATCATCCTGATGCTGGTATTGGTGATTCTGACCATGCTGGCGGCAGTCACGACCGGTTCAGGCAATGCGCCGTTTTATGCGTTTGTTGAGATGATCCCGAAACTGGCGCACTCTTCCGGCATTAACCCGGCGTATTTGACTATCCCGATGCTGCAGGCGTCAAACCTGGGTCGTACCCTATCACCCGTTTCTGGCGTAGTCGTTGCGGTTGCCGGGATGGCGAAAATCTCACCATTTGAAGTCGTAAAACGCACCTCGGTGCCGGTGCTTGTTGGGCTAGTGATTGTTATCGTTGCTACAGAGCTGATGGTGCCAGGAACGGCAGCAGCGGTCACAGGCAAGTAAATAGTAATGCCGGAGGCAAGTTTCCTCCGGCTTTATCATGTCACCCACTGTGGTATATGCGTTGTGGTCTGCCAACTTTGCCGTGAACAATTTCAGCAATAATCAGATGGCGGCTGGCGCAATATTCAAGATAACGCCTGGCAGTGGTGCGGCTGATGGTCAGTGCCTGCGCCACCGTTTCTGCCGTATGTTGCACACCAGGCTCTTTAAACAGTTTTCGCACCGCGTTTAGCGTCAAGGGGTCAATGCCGGTCGGCAGTTCGTCTTTGGGTTCACCGCGAGCATAGGCATTAAACATCTCATCAATTTGCTTCTGGCTGGCGCTATCAATACTTTCCAGCATATGTTTACGCTGGCGGAAACGGGTTAGCGTTTGCCCCAGTGTATTGATTCACTTGAAGTACGAAAAAACCGGGAGAACATTGGATTATTCGGGATCTGATGGGATTAGATTTGGTGGGGCTTGCAAGCCTGTAGTACAAATTTTAGGCGTTAACCAATGAAACGCGAAAGATAGTAAAAAATTGCTTTTGTTTCATTGAAAAAACGAAAAACAAAAACACTATAAATCATTTCAATCATAGCTTCAAAAAACGTTCAAAACCGATAACAACCAGGCTGTCACCAAATGACTCATATCACAAATCAGCTCATGCCGTTTAGGTATGTTACATGTGTGATTATGTGAGGTGAAGTATGTTTTAGCTGGCTCATGGTTGTTATACGGCTTTTTTCGCATCTTGTGGTTCCAACAAAGGAGCTACAGGCTCTTCCTGTTTATGAACACCATACATTGACAAAATCTCTTGGCGAGTTTCTGGAGGTAATTTATGCAGCGCCAAAGCTGTTTGTAGTGTTTGGCGATCAATACCCAGCGTTGCCAATAGGGTGTCAACGGAGATGGAGGGGCGTTCTTGCATTAATCCGGAAAGCCCATATTTAGCCATGTTTAGCTCTATCTCTCGGACTTCATTTTCTCCTAGTTTATTGATTAACAGGGAGAACATTTTCAATGTATCAGCATTCATTTCTTCGATAGCAATTTTTTGCATAGCCGGTATTGCCGGGATATATTCAACCCCAGGCCCGCGACGCCCTTCTTGTGAACGCTTCGGCCATCCTTCTTTCTTTGCTCGTTTATGCACCCCCTGTATTGTCCCAGGCATTCCATCCAGTTCAGTAATTTGTTTGGGTGTCATCCACTGGTTTATCTCATTTGCGCTTTTCATAAACTAAGTTTACCAGATTTATCTATATAAAAATCAATGGATTACAAAATAAACCACATTAACTGATATAAACCGGTTTGGTTTATTTGGTAATGTATAAAACAGATAATCAAGACGAATTATTTGTTTTGGTAACCCTTTATCATACGCAATATGGTTGGTGTGCGAAAGATGAGTAACGATTGGCATCGGGCCGACGTGATTGCGGCCCTCAAAAAAACAGGAACCCCTCTGGCAAAATTGTCCAGACGTTCAGGTTATTCAACCGGGACGCTTGCAAATGCATTAGTCAGGCCATGGCCTAAAGGTGAACGCATTATTGCTGACGCCTTAAACATGAAACCTGAGGAAATTTGGCCTAGTAGATATCTAAGGGATCACAATGAGAGAGTGGATATCAGCAATTGAATGCATGGGTTTATCTGGTTTACCTGGTTCATTAATGGGGGTTCACAAAAGAGCTCAGAGAGAAGGATGGCTCAAGAGAAGAAGAGAAGGAATTAGAGGGGTTGCTTACGAATACCATATATCTTCTCTTCCTAACATTGCTCGAGCTGAAGTTTTGCTCCAACAAGGAAAATTTAAAACCAGTCAGGGATGTTTTGAAATCGCCCGCCCCACGCTGGAAGCTCATGATTATGATCGTGAGGCACTATGGAGCAAATGGGATAAAGCCAGCGATTCCCAGCGCAGCCTGGCTGAAAAATGGTTGCCCTCAATTCAGGCCACAGACGAAATGCTGAACCAGGGGATTTCAACGAAAACGGCTTTTGCGACCGTTGCAGGGCATTACCAGGTCAGCGCATCCACTTTGCGGGACAAGTATTACCAGGTACAGAAGTTTGCGAAGCCTGACTGGGCGGCTGCACTTGTTGATGGACGTGGAGCATCCCGTCGCAATGTTCACAAAAGTGAATTTGACGAGGATGCCTGGCAGTTTCTGATTGCAGATTATCTGCGACCGGAAAAACCCGCCTTCCGCAAATGTTATGAGCGTCTGGAACTGGCAGCCCGCGAGCATGGCTGGAGTATTCCCTCCCGTGCCACGGCCTTTCGCCGGATTCAGCAACTGGACGAGGCAATGGTTGTTGCCTGTCGTGAAGGTGAACATGCACTGATGCATCTGATACCGGCACAGCAGCGAACTGTGGAACACCTGGACGCCATGCAGTGGATCAACGGCGACGGTTATCTGCATAACGTCTTTGTACGCTGGTTTAACGGTGATGTGATCCGTCCGAAAACATGGTTCTGGCAGGATGTGAAAACCCGAAAAATTCTGGGCTGGCGCTGCGATGTGAGCGAGAACATTGATTCAATTCGCCTCTCGTTCATGGATGTTGTGACTCGCTACAGTATCCCGGAGGATTTTCACATCACCATTGATAACACCCGTGGTGCTGCGAATAAATGGCTGACGGGAGGCGCGCCCAATCGCTACCGCTTTAAGGTAAAAGAGGACGATCCAAAAGGACTGTTTTTACTGATGGGTGCGAAAATGCACTGGACAAGCGTTGTTGCCGGTAAAGGCTGGGGCCAGGCAAAACCTGTTGAACGTGCTTTCGGTGTTGGTGGGCTTGAGGAATACGTTGATAAGCATCCGGCACTGGCTGGCGCATATACGGGGCCAAATCCGCAGGCAAAACCTGATAACTATGGCGACCACGCTGTTGATGCAGAGCTGTTTCTGAAAACCTTTGCCGAAGGTGTGGCGATGTTCAATGCCAGAACAGGCCGTGAAACAGAAATGTGCGGGGGCAAACTCTCGTTTGATGATGTTTTCGAGCGTGAATACGCCAGAACGATTGTGCGTAAGCCAACCGAAGAACAAAAACGGATGCTGTTACTGCCTGCCGAGGCGGTGAACGTTTCACGCAAAGGCGAGTTTACGCTTAAAGTTGGCGGCTCCCTTAAAGGCGCGAAAAACGTTTATTACAACATGGCATTAATGAATGCCGGAGTGAAAAAAGTTGTGGTCAGATTTGATCCACAGCAGTTACACAGCACGGTTTATTGAGATAGCCTGAGTTTAACGGACACTCCTTCCTGAAATAGAATGGCATCAGAAGGAGCTAATAATGAGCAGAAAAACCCAACGTTACTCTAAAGAGTTCAAAGCCGAAGCTGTCAGAACGGTTCTTGAAAATCAACTTTCGATCAGTGAAGGCGCTTCCCGATTATCCCTTCCTGAAGGCACTTTAGGACAATGGGTTACCGCCGCCAGAAAAGGGCTCGGTACTCCTGGTTCCCGCACGGTGGCTGAACTGGAATCTGAAATTCTGCAACTGCGTAAGGCGTTAAATGAAGCTCGCCTTGAGCGCGATATATTAAAAAAAGCAACAGCGTATTTTGCACAGGAGTCGCTGAAAAATACGCGTTAATCGAACAATGGCGACAACAATTTCCCATTGAAGCGATGTGTCAGGTATTTGGTGTATCCAGGAGCGGTTATTACAACTGGGTACAGCATGAACCCTCAGACAGAAAACAAAGTGATGAGCGGCTAAAACTGGAGATTAAGGTGGCACATATCCGCACTCGCGAAACATATGGAACCCGGCGGCTCCAGACGGAGCTGGCAGAGAATGGCATCATCGTTGGTCGTGACCGACTGGCATGTCTTCGTAAGGAGCTGAGGCTACGCTGTAAGCAGAAACGCAAGTTCAGAGCGACTACGAACCCGAACCACAATCTGCCAGTTGCGCCAAATCTGCTGAACCAGACGTTCGCTCCTACAGCACCAAATCAGGTCTGGGTGGCGGACCTGACGTATGTTGCCACACAGGAGGGATGGTTGTACCTCGCTGGCATCAAAGATGTTTATACGTGCGAAATTGTCGGCTACGCCATGGGAGAGCGCATGACAAAAGAGCTGACAGGTAAAGCCCTGTTTATGGCGCTCAGGAGCCAGCGCCCACCTGCCGGGCTAATCCACCACTCTGATCGAGGTTCACAGTACTGCGCATACGATTACCGGGTCATACAGGAGCAGTCTGGTCTGAAAACATCAATGTCGCGTAAAGGTAACTGTTACGACAACGCTCCGATGGAAAGCTTCTGGGGAACGCTGAAAAATGAGAGCCTGAGCCACTATCGTTTTAATAACCGGGATGAAGCCATCTCAGTAATACGGGAATACATTGAGATTTTCTACAATCGTCAGCGTCGTCACTCTCGTCTGGGGAATATCTCCCCGGCAGCCTTCAGGGAAAAATATCATCAGATGGCTGCTTAAAAAAAGAACAAATGGTAGTGTCCGCTATTGCCAGTACACCTCAATTCTTTGGCATTTTTTACCTCGTTACGCGCGTCTGTGGCTTTGCCAACGGATACTTCCGCGTGCGCACGAGTGAACCAGTGCGTGGCAACGTCTTCCTCCACAACATGACGGCCTTTAACAAACTCGCGCCGAGAACCGTCGGGAAGCGTGAGCACAAACGGGGTATGTACGTGTATTACTGCATCATTTTTTGCCATCGGGTCATCCTTAATGGCCCCGCCAGGGGGCCATGTGGCTGTTAAATGCCATCAACGTACGAAATGGTTTCTTTGTACACTGGCTCGACTGCACCCAGCTTGCCGTAGTAAGTGACGATCTGATACAGACCGCGATACTGCACCGGCACGCTCTGAAGCGGAACCAGCGGGTAGCGGACGTATTTTTTATCGTTGGTGTACGCAACTATGCGATCCTTATTCCCCACACCACGGCCTTTCAGCCATTTAACCGCGCGGATATTCAGCGGAACACCGTTCTGGTGATAGCTGATGGTGTTGGTCTGAAGGTTCGTCAACAGGGACTGGTTACCTGCAGATGAAACGATGATGCTGGACAACAGAGCAAACTGCTCAGGCGGGATCAGCAAATCACGCGGAACCACAGAGTAACCAGAAGCGGCCCACGCATCAGACAGCACCTGGTTAATGCTTGCGCGGATTTCGTCCGGTGTTGAGGTTGCCCACGTTTTGGCAGCGTTGTTGACAGGCACGCCGTCCAGGGTAACAAGGCCTTTCAGGTTTAATGCGGAATCGCCAACATATACCTGTTCATCGTTATCCATCTGCCATTTCAGTTGCATACCGTCATACTTCTGCGTATCAATCGGGCGGCCGACCTGCTGAGCAGCCTGCAATTCTATGACCGTCCAGCCAAGTTCCATCCCCCACAGGTTCAGCGGGTTACCGGATTTGCCGATATCCACGTTCACGCCAGCAATAGCGGTTGAGTCTTTGCCTACCCAGTTTTTTCCATTCGGATTTGCGCCAGTACCCGCAGCGGCGAAGCTGGTATTCGTCCAGCTGGAAATGTCATCTGCGATGGAGGCGTCTTCACGCAGTTGAATATCGCGGCTCCAGGTGTACCCCACCAGTGGCAGGTTCAGCGTCTGGTCGAGTCTCTCCAGCTCCCCGATGAGAAAGGCACCAGAGCTGTCAACGGTTGCCTGATCAAAAGTAATCATTCGTCTGTTCCTTAAATCTTCCAGGAAATTTCTGCATTGCCGTCAGCATCACCGGCACCTGTGAATTCAGCGTTGGTCAGCACCACGTTTTTGCCACTGACTGACGTGGACATGAATCCACCCAGAGGCACTTTGATGGATTCATCAGTGGAGATCGCCTTTTTTGATAGTGCTGGCATCAAAATCAGAACCGAGATTAACGGTCACGTAGCCACGCTTCATGGCGTCGCCCGGGAAGTTCTTGCCTGTTCCCACCTGGCGAACCATGTCCGGCTGCGACGTGGTCGGATAAGGGCGCACGTAGATCCCCTTCACCTTGTCTGCGGTATCACCATCTGCCAGCGGCACGAAAAAACCGTCATCATCGTATTTACCAGCCAGGCCATAGGCAGCGAAGGCGTTATCGGATTTAAGGACCACCGGTTCGACGGTTAAGTCCTGCGGGCGAGAGACAGCCCCGGCAATGCCAACAGGCATCCGGTACAGAAATACATTATTCATTTTTTACCCTTTACGGTTTGCCCAGAATTCAGCGTTTTGTTTGTTCAGGGAAGCGATACTGGTCATGCCCATGTTTAGGCGCTGTGCATCGCCGGTGGTGGCGCGGGTGTTTCGCCCTTTGGCAACCTCAGACACGGCATTAAACGCCATGTCGACCGATTGTTTCGGTAATTTGCGGATATCCGCATCACCGACTATCTGGCGAACCAGCGTTTTGTCAGCAGAAGCCAGAACCTCGCGTTTGAACGCGGTCGGTTTCATCTTACGGCTCAGATCGATACCCGGAACGATAACTTCGGCACGCCAGGCTGAGTCACCAGTAATCGTGGTTTCCTCTTCATCGTCCTCGCCGTCACCGGTCGGATTATCGTCAGGCTTATTATCGTTATCGCCCGTGGCATTTCTTTCCAGCTTAGCCAGCAGGGCTTTCAGTAATGTTTTGAGGTCATCATCACTGTCGCCGGTTGGATCTCCGCCCATCTCTGGTGCTTTGTCCGGTAGTGGTTGCTGCGGGGACAGGTTGATGTTGAGATTAACGCCCTGCGGCAAATCCCCCTCATCTCCTGTAACCGATGCGGGAGCCGACTCCACCAGTTCGTTCATGGTGTCGGCATCTCCTGTCTTGATGGCCGCACGCATGCGGTTCCACCAGTTTTTCTTTTGATTTGCCATTGTGTCTCTGTCTCCAATTGCACAACGATTTCCGGCTCTGCCTTTAGGGACAAGAGCCACATGGTTTCCGGTAATATCGACCTGCTCGGCTTTACCTGGCTCGGTCTGCTCGTACTCCGCGTCATAGCCGCACGACACTTCGCGCAGGCCATCTTCGATAAGCTGAATGGCGCTTTCGTCTTTGACGATAAGGTCAGCCAGCATCAAATCAGACTGCTCACCCGTCCCGCGCCGGACATTCTGGAGGTGCCCGACAGCAAGCACTTTCCAGTTCTCGGGATTTACCAGCCGCACATTCCCGTTTTCATCTTCAGGATGCAGGATCGTGATGCTCATCCCTTCGAATGAGGCAAGCGTGGCCGGATGGAATACCTGCTCAGGAGAACGCGTGACGACTATTTCAACGAACTTATCGGGTTTCAGTTTTGGCAGGTCATCAGCACCATAGAGCTGCTTACCTGTTCGTCCTATCGGCACGTCTTTGCACAGCAACGAGCCGTCAGCCAGGCGGTATCGGGTTTCCCCGAGCCTGGTCTCAAAAAAGTATTTCATGGGTTATGCTGCCCTTTTCATTGCGAATGGAACGCGAACAAACACGATCTCTTTATAGCAGCGGCAGTTTGGCAGCTCGCCCGCGTGGCCGGTCATGCCGTCCAAAGTTGGAGGTGAATCCCAGCGGACGAATTTACCTTTCATGTGATCGTGGGAATCTCGGACATCGCCATCATCGGCTGTACGCCAAATATAACCATCCGAGCCAATAGCTATCGCTCGGGCCATATCCAGCGCGCCCGTTGCTCTTCCCAGTTCCGTTCGGGCAATCAGATCGGCCCTAGACTTAGCAACATCGCCGGTAGATGCAATCTCTTTAGCAAACTGCTCCGCCCGACCACCGGTGACAACAGCCTCTATCGCTTTGTTCTGGATGTCGTACACCCTGTCTGCGGCCTCGAGAGGCAGAGATTTGATGTACTTGACCTGTTCGGCGATGATGGATTGCATCACCTGGCCCACAGGAGCGCTTTCCACAAGATTGCGGAGCTCGCGACTGATGTTCTTGCTGTGTTGCCGCCAAACTTTCTCGTTCTGCCGGGTTAGGTCCGCAGTAAAGTTTTCCGCGACCTTTGTCGCCCAGGGGGTGATGATTTCACTGTAACGCTCCAGCGCCGCAATAATTTCCGTGATACTGTCATTTGAACCATCGTAGCGACCATTTACGATGTCTCCGACCGCCCTCGCTATCCTGCGTAGGCTGGTTCGATACCGGATTTCCGCCTGACGGCTCCTGCGGTTCGTCATCAGGTTCGCCGATGCCGGGCGGCGCTTCATCTTCGGCATTCTCGATGTCCTCGTTGGTAATGGATGCCCCTATGCCGGTTACGTCAGAATTTTCTCGCAAATCAGTCATAGCGGCTTTCAGTGTCATCAGACCATCACCCAGCGCCGTACTGATTGCGTTGGTGGTGTTTAACGCCACCGTTGAGCGATCGACATCAGACATTTGCCAGAGCGGGTTAAACTCAAACGTGAAATCGTCCGGCAGCGGCTTGCCAAGTTCCGAACGATGCATGATGTCCAGTATCCGCCGCACCGGAAGACGTAAACGCCTCTCCTGCAACGAACTGATGCGATCGTAATAGTTGGCAAGGTCTGCATCACCGGTAGAAAATCCTTTCGGGGACTGTCCGAACAACCGCACCAGTGGGATACCAACAGCGCCACTAATCTGTTCTGCAAACTGCGAAAGGATGTCATCCAGACCACTGAAGCTGTACTGATGGGTTTCAAACTTATCCCGCGAGTCCATGAGCGTCATGCCTTCATTACTCTGGAACTGTCGAATCAGGTCGATATTCTTCAGCAACGCTTCATACGCAGGACCACCAAGTGCGATAAGCTCGCGTAGCTTCTCCACGCTGTAGGTACGCAAATGCGCCTTGTAGACCAGCTGCGCCGCGCCGACAGTAGCGCTGTCGAACGCGGTAAGACGATCCCAGATACGCTCTACAACCGACATTCCCCATTCGTTCTCGGTCATCTTCTGCTGAAATGGCAACGTGACGCCATCAAAGCGAATCAGGCGACTGTGATGAATGCGCCAGGCAGGAATTCCCGTTGCTGTGGTCACCACATCGTAAAACTCAGGTTTACCCAGGTCCGGCCCCATATCTTTAATGCGGCGGGTCAGTGCCGGGTCGACCATCCAGCGGTCGAGCGGGAGAATCCCCTTAAACTTGCCCTTACCGATGGTTTCGGGTCGCAGCGGGGTCATTGGTGCCTGCCCCTCAATCATGATGAAACCCACCGCGCCGCCGTAGAGGCGCGACCATTTCAGCACGTCATTCAGCGCATCCCAGATTTGCAACTCATCCAGTTGTGATTCGAGAATGCCACGATCTTTTGCATCAATTTCCGAAGTGATGCGAATGCCTTTGCGGGTCATATCATCCGGGATAGCATCGACTGCTTCGCCGATGATCCAGGATGAACGATAGGACCATTCCACCAGCATGCGGTTACGACTGGTGAAATTAGCCCGGTAGGTGGATGCTGAGTGCTGGTTAGGTGTCTGCATCCCTACTCGGGCAATAAAATTCTCATAACCATCAGCTGTGGCCTGCACAGTTCGCCGCAGGGCTTGTTTGTTTCGTGCCATCAGGCCTGTCTCCCCAGCTGTTCCCAGATATCCAGCGATGTATCGATTGGCGCGAAGGCCATAATGAATGCATCAGCAACGTTTGGTGACGGTATCTCGCGTTTTGCGAGGTCTTTTTTACTTTCGACCATCACACGTCCGTTACGGTCGAAATCACGATGAGGTGTTGTCAGTTCCAGTTTCAGCTTTTCAAGCAACGGACAACGAGAATCTATGCTGATCAGCTCATCCACAGGATACTGTTCTCCGTTGTTAATGGCGTTAAACGTATTTCTGAAACGGTCAGCCACCATGCCTGAGCCTTAAGATTTGCGAAAAAGTCTTTGTTGGGGATGCCGTTGTACTCGTCATCTGGCTCATGCACACCAGCACCGGCGTTAAACCTCTGGTAATTCACACGTCGCGCGTATGCGTTCTCGCTCTTCCGGTCAGCGTTAATTTCAGAGAATTTAGCACCGGCAGACGCACCAACACCGATAGAGTCGTAAACAATATCTGCTTCACGCTCCAGCGCCGCCTGATAAGTACGCTGGCAGCTCTTCAGTAATTCATCTTCTTTGGCCTTCCATTCGTCGGCCCAGAAAACAACGGATCCGTGACGGTAAACGTTAGCGCACTTATCTGTACCACTGTCAGCCACGTCAAAGCCAATACGCTTTCTTCCACTGGGTTCGAAATTTAACGTTTTGTGCGCATCCACTGCGGCTTCTATCCAAGACAGTTTGATGATTGCTGGATTTGCCCCTATATTTCCAGACATCTGTTATCACTTAACCCATTACAAGCCCGCTGCCGCAGATATTCCCGTGGCGAGCGATAACCCAGCGCACTATGCGGATGCCATTCGTTATAATGCTCGAACGCCTCTGCAAGGTTCTTTGCTGCCGTTAACCCGTCTGGTTTGGGCATGATACTGATGTAGTCACGCTTTATCGTTTTCACGAAGCTCTCTGCTATTCCGTTACTCTCCGGACTCCGCACCGCCGTGTTCTTCGGTTCAAGTCCCAACATCCGGGCGAACTGGCGTGTTTCATTAGCCCGGTAGCATGAACCATTATCCGTCAGCCACTCCACTGGAGACGACGGAAGATCGTTGCCGAAGCGGCGTTCCACCGCTCCCAGCATGACGTCCTGTACTGTTTCACTGTTGAAGCCGCCGGTAGTCCCCGCCCAGTGCAGTGCCTCACGATCACAGCAGTCCAGCGCGAACGTGACACGCAGTCTCTCTCCGTTATCACAGCAGAACTCGAACCCGTCAGAGCACCATCGCTGATTGCTTTCTTTCACGGCCACTCTGCCTGTATGTGCCCGTTTCGATGGCGGTACAGCAGGTTTTCGCTCAAGCAACAGCGCATTCTGGCGCATGAGCCGGTAAACACGTTTGGCATTGATCGCAGGCATACCATCAAGTTCTGCCTGTCTGCGAAGCAGCGCCCATACCCGACGATAACCATACGTGGGCAGCTCTCCGATAACATGGTGTATACGGAGAAGCACATCCGTATCATCAGTGTGACGACTGCGGCGGCCATCCATCCAGTCATCGGTTCGTCTGAGAATGACGTGCAACTGCGCACGCGACACCCGGAGACAACGGCTGACTAAGCTTACTCCCCATCCCCGGGCAATAAGGGCGCGTGCGCTATCCACTTTTTTGCCCGTCCATATTCAACGGCTTCTTTGAGGAGTTCATTTTTCATCGTTTTCTTGCCGAGCAGGCGCTGGAGTTCTTTAATCTGCTTCATGGCGGCAGCAAGTTCAGAGGCAGGAACAACCTGTTCTCCGGCGGCCACAGCAGTAAGACTTCCTTCCTGGTATTGCTTACGCCAGAGAAATAACTGGCTGGCTGCTACACCATGTTGCCGGGCAACGAGGGAGACCGTCATCCCCGGTTCAAAGCTCTGCTGAACAATTGCGATCTTTTCCTGTGTGGTACGCCGTCTGCGTTTCTCCGGCCCTAAGACATCAATCATCTGTACTCCAATGACTAGTCTAAAAACTAGTATTAAGACTATCACTTAAATAAGTGATACTGGTTGTCTGGAGATTCAGGGGGCCAGTCTAATTGCCGCATCATCATCAGACTCCGGAACGCCCTCATACACATGTTTAAAACCATCCGGATCACGGCGTCGCGCCGCGTCGATAACCTTAAGCATGGTGTCAGACAGAAACGGATTTTCGTCATAGTTAATTTTGCGGATGAGAGTGCCTTCGGGCGGATCAACAACGAAGTTGCGCCAGACGAAATCAGTAACAAGTCCGGGGTTGAATATGAACCAGCATTCCGAACCCTCTTTACGGATCGTTGGCTCCAGAATTTTCCACTGGTATTCCGTCAGTGCGTGGGCTTCTTCCAGCCACAACATATCGATCCCCTCCAGTGACTTAATTTCTTCGATGTTGCGCCATAATCCATAAAAAACAAATTCCGAGCCAGTAACCCGGTTAATGATTTTGTTGTTCAGAATACGGAAACGGTGCCGCAGACCAAACCTGTCTATCTGAATTTTGAGCAGGGTATACACCGACTCTTCGATTTTATTCTGGATCTGACGGGCACAACAAAAACGCAGGGTGTATTTATTCGACAGAAATATGGCAATGCCAGCGGCATCCCATGATTTTGACGATGACCGACCACCATAAAGCACTTTGTTACGTGCCCGCATAGTCCAGAAACTACGTAAAGCCGGATTCAGCGTCGGTTTGGATGTCAGAGTAGAAGTCATTGAGGTCACGCTCTCCATTGCCATCATCAATACCTGCATCACGGCGAAGACGATCAGCCTCCAGAGACACCTTATCAGTGGCGGCCTTGCGGTAGGCTGTATCAGCAAATATTTTTCCTACCGTCGCAAGCGTGCCAACGATGGACTCAATACGAACTGTATTGCGCATCATTGCTTTCTCGGCGGCGCTGATATTTTCAATCAGCATCTTCCTTTCCTGGTCCCCATTAGCATCTTCCAGCGACACCAACCACCGACCAATATTCTCTGCAGCGACAAGGTTGTTAGCACGAAGGCGAAATAATTCGTCCTCGAGCGTCAACGCTTTAGCGTCCTCTATCACCTCATCTTTGAGCAGAAGGCGACGGGCATAACCACCGTGTTTTAATGCCTGCTGGTTACCGGGTTGGAATGGGTTAGTCGGGGGATCGGTACGCATTCCGCGTATCGGTTTCGTATCCGGTGTAGATTCTGTTTTTAGTTGCGTACTTTTTTGTGTAAGGCCAGTAATGGCAGGCTTTCTGCTGGTACGCACTTTCCTTTTTTGCGTACCATTTTTGCAAACCTGCGTACCGCCACTGCGTGCCCAATCAAGCTTTTTGGCCCTCTTCCTGATAGCCCCTTCTGTAACGCCGTATTTCTCGCCTATATCACGGAGGCTAAGGACTCCGGCCCGGTATGCCGATTCGATGGCCTCCCAGTCCGGTTTTGCCATGATTATGCTTCCTGTGATTTACTGTTATCGCTGCCTGTCACAATAGGTTGCTTTAATTCTTCCTCATCACTCACTCCTGCGACGCTCCGTGGCAGGGCCCCCCACAGGAGTACCTTGTAAATGTAAGGTGTTTAAGCCTAAATTAAGTCGTATCACGGTTAAATAGCAAAGAAAAATTCACAGAAGGAAAGACATTGATGGAGTGGATAAATGCTTTGATGAACTATTTTGTACTTCATCCATATCGCCTATGGGGGCTTCTTTTTATAATAGCGTTCACAAAATCCACTTTACTCATTTCGGCGATATTGCCACCAGCATCAATTATGATGGCCACTGTAATTACAGTCAGCAAGACGACTCTTTCACCATGGGAAGCTGGAATCACGGTCATGAGTGGCGCATGGTGCGGTACTATCGTTAATTACCATCTTGGTATAATAATTGGGCATATCCCTCAACTTGCATGTATAATATCGAGCCGTTCCAATACAATAGAACGGGTTCGCCTTCAGTTGCAAAATAACTCTGTGTCAATACTTTTCACTTCGCGCTTTATCGCCGTGCTGCGTTACATTGCTCCTTTGGTGGCAGGAATGTTGCAACTTCATCCAGTGAAAGTGTATACAGTGAGTCTGATTTCAGCTGCTAGCTGGTCAGCACTTTATGTTGGTAGTTTTAGCTTCGTGTTGCCTTTTTTTAGCTAAACTGCCCATAAAAAGCTCTTGCGAATCCAGCTTCCCCCATTCCTCTGACAACAGAATCTGATTTGAAGGATAATGAGTAAAATTACCGCTACCCCCCAAGGCATTGGATCCTGATGTACTCCTGAAGCATTCTCAATGCTGTCTGGTCGCTGATGATTCCGTCCCGGATACCGAGAACGTTTCGTCCAGCAACTGGAGAGAGTTCGACGGTGGCATCATTGCCCATGCCGGAGGCGCTGGAGGTTTCGGCTGAGGATGGCACAGGGCATTTTCCTTTGACGAGCACCCGACCACCATTATCAAGCTTGCGCCGAAGAGCATCATTTTCAGCTTTTGAAGTGGCACACTGAATTTGGCCACCTGAACAGAGGTGATATGCTCACCTCAGAACAACACAGGTGCTCCAATGAAAAAAAGAAATTTTAGCGCAGAGTTTAAACGCGAATCCGCTCAACTGGTTGTTGACCAGAAATACACGGTGGCAGATGCCGCCAAAGCTATGGATGTTGGCCTTTCCACAATGACAAGATGGGTCAAACAACTGCGTGATGAGCGTCAGGGCAAAACACCAAAAGCCTCCCCCATTACCCCGGAACAAATTGAAATCCGTGAGCTCAGGAAAAAGCTACAACGCATTGAAATGGAGAATGAAATATTAAAAAAGGCTACCGCGCTCTTGATGTCAGACTCCCTGAACAGTTCTCGATAATCGGGAAACTCAGAGCGCATTATCCTGTGGTCACACTCTGCCATGTGTTCGGGGTTCATCGCAGCAGCTACAGATACTGGAAAAACCGTCCTGAAAAACCAGACGGCAGACGGGCTGTATTACGCAGTCAGGTACTTGAGCTACATGGCATCAGCCACGGTTCGGCCGGAGCAAGAAGCATCGCCACAATGGCAACCCGGAGAGGCTACCAGATGGGACGCTGGCTTGCTGGCAGGCTCATGAAAGAGCTGGGGCTGGTCAGCTGTCAGCAGCCGACTCACCGGTATAAACGTGGTGGTCATGAACATGTTGCTATCCCTAACTACCTTGAAAGGCAGTTCGCCGTGACCGAGCCAAATCAGGTGTGGTGCGGTGATGTGACCTATATCTGGACGGGTAAGCGCTGGGCGTACCTCGCCGTTGTTCTCGACCTGTTCGCAAGAAAACCAGTGGGCTGGGCCATGTCGTTCTCGCCGGACAGCAGGCTCACCATGAAAGCGCTGGAAATGGCATGGGAAACCCGTGGTAAGCCCGGCGGGGTGATGTTCCACAGCGATCAGGGCAGTCATTATACGAGCAGGCAGTTCCGGCAGTTATTGTGGCGATACCAGATCAGACAGAGTATGAGCCGGCGCGGAAACTGCTGGGATAACAGCCCAATGGAACGCTTCTTCAGGAGTCTGAAGAACGAATGGATGCCGGTGGTGGGTTACGTAAGCTTCAGCGAGGCAGCTCACGCCATAACGGACTATATCGTTGGATATTACAGTGCACTAAGACCGCACGAATATAACGGTGGGTTACCCCCAAACGAATCGGAAAATCGATACTGGAAAAACTCTAACTCGGTGGCCAGTTTTTGTTGACCACTTCAGTGGCGGTAAGACGGGGAATATGTTTAACCTGATGTTGACCTCTAAAAAGCTGACAAAAACGGCAATTAACGAGGCGCTCCGGAGGATGAAAAAAGCAGGTCTGAACAAGTCTGAACTTGAGGCTTTTTTGCGGGATATGATTAACGGTAAGCAAAAGAGCTGGCTGGCGCATTGTACTGATGCAGAGGCGTTATGTATTGATCGGGTCATAAGTGAGGTGCTGGCAGAGCATCCAGGATTGATTAGCGTCCTTCGGCAACGGTATGAGGGGCGGGGGATGACCAAATGCAAAATGGCTGAACTGCTGAATGATGCACACCCGAAATGGAGTTTAAGAACCTGTGAAAGACGCATTGAGCATTGGCTAAAGGTGGCAGAATTTATTTTGTACAAACCAATGGTTATGGCTTTTGGTATAGAGAAAAAAGTTATTGCTTTTTGACGTAAAAACTGCTTCAATTCTTGTACGCTTCGCAAAGCTGTACCGCGAGGCGAATAGCAGACATGGACATTTGAAAGAGCCCGCTTTATGCGGTTTTTTTTATACCTGAAAAACGGCACAGGACGTTAAACGTGCTGGTGATCAGATGAGTTTGCAGATGTGATGACATATGGTTATTATTCTGCCTCCGGCCCTTTAGCTCAGTTGGTCAGAGCGAGCGACTCATAATCGCCAGGTCGCTGGTTCAAGTCCAGCAAGGGCCACCAACCACCACTAGCTCATCCGGATAGAGCATCAACCTTCTAAGTTGACGGTGCGAGGTTCGAGTCCTCGGTGGTGGGCCAGCGCCGACTTAGCTCAGCAGGCAGAGCAACTGACTTGTAATCAGTAGGTCACCAGTTCGATTCCGGTAGTCGCACCATATGCGGGCATCGTATAATGGCTATTACCTCAGCCTTCCAAGCTGATGATGCGGGTTCGATTCCCGCTGCCCGCTCCAGCGAGATTTGAGACGAAGGTTGTTATTTGCACTGACACAATATTGTGTGGGAATGTCTGACTCCTTACCATCTCCTGTTCTGTGATGTTGTTTTGTTGCAGTTCCAGTGCTCTTTTTTCAGCACCAGAATGGTGCATTGTCGGTCAGGTTACGTAGTGAACCTCTGGCAGGGGACTGATAATGCATCATTCTGGTGTTGTAAATATCTCTTCGGACAACTTACAAAATATTCTAAGCAAACCCCGGGAACACACTCTTAACTGCCTTGGCTGGCGGTTTTTTGTACAGTGCTCGGTATGTGTGAGCTGGAAATCAGATTTTGCATGGACTGGAATCATGCTGTTATTTAGGGGCGAAGAACTGGCTTTTTCTTCCGCCTTCTCACCAGTAACGATTAGAAAAATAATGAAATGCCCCCTCCGGGGAGGAGGACCGTAGAAAAAAGGACCCGCCAGCAAAAACATTGGGGATGAACAGCTTTCGCTACTCAGATTGCTGGCGGGTAAAGTTCCTCATGAATTAAGAATGCTACGCGATCTTTTTTAATGGAAATGAAAATTATTGTCAATTAGTCGTGCGTGTTTTTTCATACAATATTGGTAAAGGTGATTCAGGCCATCAGAGTTTTGCTGATGGCCTTTTTTCTTTCCGATAGCACAGGTCTGTCGGGGGGGCGGGATATGTATCAGATGGAAAAAATATCAACAGGCATTGCCTACGGCACCTCCGCCGGCAGTGCCGGCTACTGGTTTTTGCAGTGGTTGGATCAGTGAGGTGTACTGGCAATAGCGGACACTACCATTTGTTCTTTTTTTAAGCAGCCATCTGATGATATTTTTCCCTGAAGGCTGCCGGGGAGATATTCCCCAGACGAGAGTGACGACGCTGACGATTGTAGAAAATCTCAATGTATTCCCGTATTACTGAGATGGCTTCATCCCGGTTATTAAAACGATAGTGGCTCAGGCTCTCATTTTTCAGCGTTCCCCAGAAGCTTTCCATCGGAGCGTTGTCGTAACAGTTACCTTTACGCGACATTGATGTTTTCAGACCAGACTGCTCCTGTATGACCCGGTAATCGTATGCGCAGTACTGTGAACCTCGATCAGAGTGGTGGATTAGCCCGGCAGGTGGGCGCTGGCTCCTGAGCGCCATAAACAGGGCTTTACCTGTCAGCTCTTTTGTCATGCGCTCTCCCATGGCGTAGCCGACAATTTCGCACGTATAAACATCTTTGATGCCAGCGAGGTACAACCATCCCTCCTGTGTGGCAACATACGTCAGGTCCGCCACCCAGACCTGATTTGGTGCTGTAGGAGCGAACGTCTGGTTCAGCAGATTTGGCGCAACTGGCAGATTGTGGTTCGGGTTCGTAGTCGCTCTGAACTTGCGTTTCTGCTTACAGCGTAGCCTCAGCTCCTTACGAAGACGTGCCAGTCGGTCACGACCAACGATGATGCCATTCTCTGCCAGCTCCGTCTGGAGCCGCCGGGTTCCATATGTTTCGCGAGTGCGGATATGTGCCACCTTAATCTCCAGCTTTAGCCGCTCATCACTTTGTTTTCTGTCTGAGGGTTCATGCTGTACCCAGTTGTAATAACCGCTCCTGGATACACCAAATACCTGACACATCGCTTCAATGGGAAATTGTTGTCGCCATTGTTCGATTAACGCGTATTTTTCAGCGACTCCTGTGCAAAATACGCTGTTGCTTTTTTTAATATATCGCGCTCAAGGCGAGCTTCATTTAACGCCTTACGCAGTTGCAGAATTTCAGATTCCAGTTCAGCCACCGTGCGGGAACCAGGAGTACCGAGCCCTTTTCTGGCGGCGGTAACCCATTGTCCTAAAGTGCCTTCAGGAAGGGATAATCGGGAAGCGCCTTCACTGATCGAAAGTTGATTTTCAAGAACCGTTCTGACAGCTTCGGCTTTGAACTCTTTAGAGTAACGTTGGGTTTTTCTGCTCATTATTAGCTCCTTCTGATGCCATTCTATTTCAGGAAGGAGTGTCCGTTAAACTCAGGCTACCTCAGTCAGCGCTGGAACGACGAGAAGCCAGAAACCATTCAACCACAATCCAGACCATCATCCGCAATCACCGTATCGAAAACTGGCTATGTGTTTTTCGACAGGTGAACCATGAAATCAAAAATCAAATCGCTACTGGTCGCTGGTTATAACCACGGCTGGTTAAGTATTTCGTTTGTCGATTTCTGGTTTAAAAATCTCAATCTGAGGGAATCATGAGGCCAAGTGAACTTAGCGACCTGCTTTGGGCGCAGGTTGACAGGGTGGCTCCGCACCTGTTGCCAAACGGCAAGATAGAGGGGCATGAGTGGGTTGCCGGTAACGTCAACGGTGACAAGGGAAACAGCCTTAAGGTCAACCTTATCGGCAAGAAAAAATGGGCTGATTTCGCTGAGGGAGACGGCGGTGACATGCTTGATTTGTGGATGGCATGTCGTGGAATTAACCTGCATCAGGCTATGCAGGAAGCGAAAGCATTTCTCGGTATCAAGGATGACGATCACCATTTCGATGCCAGACGTGAGAAGAAATTCTCCAGACCTGATCGTAAGAAAATCGCCCGCTACGTTACCAGAACAGAATCCCATCTTGAGTACCTGCAATCGCGTGGCATATCGCCAGAAGTCGTAAAGCGCTACGAGGTTGTCAGCGGCAAGGTGTGGAATGGAGAACGAGAACTGGATGCTCTGGTGCTTCCGTACAAACGCGATGGTGAGTTGTTGCAGGTCAAGCGAATCAGCACTGAGCGCCCGGACGGGAAGAAAGTCATTATGGCAGAAGGTGATTGCGAACCTTGCCTGTTCGGATGGCAGGCTCTGGACGCTGGCGTGAGGGTGGTTGTGCTTTGCGAAGGCGAAATTGATTGTATGAGCTATGCGCAATACGGCATCTCGGCGTTATCCGTGCCGTTTGGTGGCGGGAAAGGCGCTAAGCAACAGTGGATTGAGTTTGAGTATCACAACCTCGACAGGTTTGAGGAAATATTCATCTCGATGGACGTTGATGATGTTGGTCGTGAAGCCGCAAGGGAAATCGTAAGCCGACTCGGTGAACATCGTTGCCGTCTTGTTACTCTGCCGTACAAAGACATCAACGAATGCCTGATGAACGGTGTTACCGAGGATGAAATCTGGCAGTACATCGGCACGGCATCCTACTTCGATCCTGAAGAACTCTACAGTGCGCGAGAGTTTTACCAGGACACTATCAACGCTTTCTACGGCAAGCAGCAGTATCTGTTTAATCCACCGTGGGAATCTCTGGCAGATAAATTCCAGTTCCGTGAGGCAGAGTTGACGCTGGTCAATGGTGTGCACGGTCACGGAAAGGCATGCCCACTGAATGAGCCTATTCTTTTAGCTGATGGGACATGGACTACTCACGGGAATGTAAAAATTGGCGATCAGGTGGCGTCAGTAGACGGCAATCCGTCAACTGTCACTGGGATATTCCCGCAGGGTGTTAGAGATGTTTACCGAGTCACATTTGAAGATGGTCGTTATGTTGATTGCGCAGGCGATCACCTATGGGAGGTCACTAGTCGTGGATTCACGAAAGGCGAGAAACGCCGCGTGATAGATACCTTCGGGTTGAAGCGGTTGAGTGAAACGAAGAGGCACAAAAATGGCGTTAGGATTCCTGAAATAACTGGTGACTTTGGCGACCACTCAGAGCCATTAGCATGGGTTATCGGCTCCCTTCTCGGGGATGGTAGTCTTAGCAATGGGAGCGTGAAGTTTTCAAACGTCGAGCCATACATGATCGAGCGTATGAAGGCTGAACTGCCTGATTACAACTTCTCTGGAGATGGTAAGGACTGGCTGATATCAACGGCGCGTGGTCAGGTAAATCCACTCATGGAGACCCTGCGAGGTTATGGACTAATGGGGTGCACAGCAAAAAACAAATTCATCCCTCGTGTGTTTTTTTCCGCAAATAAATCAACGCGTATAGGCATGCTGTGTGGTCTGCTTGAAACGGATGGGTATGTCGAGAAGGATGGAACGCTTGTTTTTTCCTCAGCAAGTGAAGAACTGCGCAATGAAGTGGTCAACAAAAACTGGCCACCGAGTTAGAGTTTTTCCAGTATCGATTTTCCGATTCGTTTGGGGGTAACCCACCGTTATATTCGTGCGGTCTTAGTGCGCTGTAATATCCAACGATATAGTCCGTTATGGCGTGAGCTGCCTCGCTGAAGCTTACGTAACCCACCACCGGCATCCATTCGTTCTTCAGACTCCTGAAGAAGCGTTCCATTGGGCTGTTATCCCAGCAGTTTCCGCGCCGGCTCATACTCTGTCTGATCTGGTATCGCCACAATAACTGCCGGAACTGCCTGCTCGTATAATGACTGCCCTGATCGCTGTGGAACATCACCCCGCCGGGCTTACCACGGGTTTCCCATGCCATTTCCAGCGCTTTCATGGTGAGCCTGCTGTCCGGCGAGAACGACATGGCCCAGCCCACTGGTTTTCTTGCGAACAGGTCGAGAACAACGGCGAGGTACGCCCAGCGCTTACCCGTCCAGATATAGGTCACATCACCGCACCACACCTGATTTGGCTCGGTCACGGCGAACTGCCTTTCAAGGTAGTTAGGGATAGCAACATGTTCATGACCACCACGTTTATACCGGTGAGTCGGCTGCTGACAGCTGACCAGCCCCAGCTCTTTCATGAGCCTGCCAGCAAGCCAGCGTCCCATCTGGTAGCCTCTCCGGGTTGCCATTGTGGCGATGCTTCTTGCTCCGGCCGAACCGTGGCTGATGCCATGTAGCTCAAGTACCTGACTGCGTAATACAGCCCGTCTGCCGTCTGGTTTTTCAGGACGGTTTTTCCAGTATCTGTAGCTGCTGCGATGAACCCCGAACACATGGCAGAGTGTGACCACAGGATAATGCGCTCTGAGTTTCCCGATTATCGAGAACTGTTCAGGGAGTCTGACATCAAGAGCGCGGTAGCCTTTTTTAATATTTCATTCTCCATTTCAATGCGTTGTAGCTTTTTCCTGAGCTCACGGATTTCAATTTGTTCCGGGGTAATGGGGGAGGCTTTTGGTGTTTTGCCCTGACGCTCATCACGCAGTTGTTTGACCCATCTTGTCATTGTGGAAAGGCCAACATCCATAGCTTTGGCGGCATCTGCCACCGTGTATTTCTGGTCAACAACCAGTTGAGCGGATTCGCGTTTAAACTCTGCGCTAAAATTTCTTTTTTTCATTGGAGCACCTGTGTTGTTCTGAGGTGAGCATATCACCTCTGTTCAGGTGGCCAAATTCAGTGTGCCACTTCAGACATTCTGAGGTGACAGCGATGATGACGTTTAACCTGCGTGAACAACAAAAAAGACTACAGGCGCGAATGGATGAGTTACGGGCAGAGATTGCATTTGCTCAGAAGGGCGAAAAGCCATGGCCTTATCGTTCCTGCCTGATGCGTGAAGGTCGCGGATATTGCGAAAAACATGGCGAATATCACACGCATATACTGGTGTGGAGCGATCGTAATGGCGAGGACAGAGAAGAAATTTCATGCTGCCCTGACTGCTTAATCGCTGAGGCCAACGATTTGACCATGGAGCTGTCGTCCATCAAGGCGGAAGAGCTGACTGATAACGCCGGAATTGCCCTGCGTTTTCGGGACTGCGAGTTTGATAATTATCTGGAGGTTAATCCTGGCGCAGCCAGAAATCTTGCGGCCTGTCGCCGCTATGCGGAGAACTGGCCAGATATGCTGGAGAACGGTACCAGTCTTGTTATGACCGGCAGTTGTGGTACCGGAAAAAATCATCTGGCTGTGGCTATGGCAAAACACATCATCCGTAACTATCTGGCCAGTGTGGAGATCACCGACGTGATGCGCCTTACCCGTGCTGTGAAAAATTGCTGGCGGAATGACAGCGAAAAAACAGCGGATGAAGTTATTGAGCGTTATGCGTCAATGGATTTGCTGATCATCGACGAAGTTGGCGTTCAGTTTGGCAGCGCGGCTGAAATGGCTATTTTGCAGGAAATTATCAACGCCAGGTACGAAAGTATCTTGCCCACCATTCTGATCAGTAACCTCTCACCGGAAGAGTTGTGGGCGTTCATCAGTCCCCGAATTGCCGACAGGATCACAGACGGGGGACGCAACTGGTTGTCGTTTAACTGGCCCAGTTACCGTTCTCGTATCAGAGGTGTGGCTGCATGACAACTCCAGTATGGCGTAACGATGACCTTGAAGGCGCTGTCATCGGCGCGTTCTTTCTGCGCGGAGCAGATCCTGAAGTGATGGATATTCTGGCCACACTGCCAGCGGACGTTTTTTCTGTACGAGCGTATCAGGATATCTATACAGGCATCTGCAGACAGGCCCGTGTTTCAGGAGTGATTGACCCCGTGCTGTTGTGTAATGAGATGCCGGAACTTGCCCCGGTGATTACTGATACCGGGCGTAAAACCTGGGTGAAGTCTTCACTGGAGCACTATGTTGCAGCGTTGCGGCGCAATGCCGCACTGCGCGATGCAGAAAAAACACTGAATGAGGCGCTGCAGAAATTACGTGATGCGCATACCTGTGAAGCAGCTGAAGATGCCCTGAAGGATGCGCAGAACATGATGGTCACACTGTCGACAGGAAAGGGCGTCATTCAGCCGGTACATATTGATGATGTGCTTCCGGAAGTGGTTGAGCGTGTTGAATGCCGGAATCAGGGGCTGGAGAAATCCAGGACGTTGATGACCGGTATTGATGAACTGGACGCAAAAACAGGCGGTATGGAGCCCGGAGACCTGGTATTCATTGCCGCCCGTCCTTCGATGGGGAAAACCGAACTTGCGCTGGACATCATCGACAAGGTGACTGAGCAGGGGCATGGTGTGCTTCTGTTCACCATGGAGATGGCGAACATCCAGATTGGTGAACGTATGGTGTCTGCGGCTGGAGGGATGCCAGTATCACGCCTGAAATCTGTGGCTCACTTTGAAGATGAAGACTGGACGCGTTTCTCACAAGGGGTGGGGCGGATGACCGGGCGCAATATCTGGATGGTGGACCAGGCGAACCTGGCCATTGATGAGATATGCGCAACAACGAAACACCACCTGATTAAATATCCGGAAACGGCGCTGGTGGTGGTTGATTATCTCGGGCTGATAAAAACCCGAACCACGGGGCGTCATGACCTTGCCGTGGGTGAAATCTCAAAGGGGCTTAAAGGCCTGGCAAAATCCGGTGGTTTTCCGTTGATTGCGCTGAGCCAGCTCTCCCGCGGTGTGGAGTCCAGACCCAATAAACGTCCCATGAACTCAGACCTGAAAAATTCCGGAGAAATAGAGGCGGATGCAGACATCATTCTGATGCTTTACAGGGATGAAGTGTACAACCCGGATACGCAGGCCAGGGGCATCGCAGAAATCAATATCACGAAACAACGTAACGGTTCTCTGGGAACGATTTACCGGCGTTTTTATAACGGACATTTTCTGCCTGTGGACCAGGAAAGTGCACGGGTGCTTTCCACTCCCATGAAGCCCGGCAATCCGCGCAGATACAGTAATAAACGAACTGACAGCAGTAAGATGGAGCGTTTCTTTTGAACAACCAGACAATGACTTTTACCCCTGAACAATTGCGTAAACACGCGCAGGAAATGCTGCGTCATGCTGAACAACTCGAAAAAACGGGCATAACAAAAGATGCTATCCGTAAAGATATGGTACCCGCGCTTCGGGAACTGATGCAGGCGAAGCATCGCGCACAGAAAGCAGTAGATGAGCTGGTGGACTGTGTGGCAGAGCTGGAAACCAGAGTCGGAAAGTTTGAAAAACTGGTGCAGGAGGCGCTGCGCTGATGCGCCATGAGTTTGTTTTGCCCTGGCTTGTGCGCGATCATTATGTCCCTGGTGGAAAGCCCGGGATAAAAATCACCGAACCGGAGAGTATTTGATGAGCGTCAAAATTCAAACGATACCGGAACTGCTTATCCAGACACGAGGTAATATGACCGAAGTTTCACGAATGCTGAACTGTAATCGCGCCACGGTAAGAAAATATGCTGAAGATAAAGAGGGCAAAGGGCACGCCATTGTTGATGGTGTTCTGATTGTTCATCGTGGATGGGACAGGGGTAAAGACAGTGATGCGTGATATTCAGCAGGTTCTTGAGCGCTGGGGCGCGTGGGTGGCTAATAATCATGAGGATGTGACCTGGTCGTCCATTGCTGCCGGTTTTAAGGGATTAATCCCTTCAAAAGTAAAATCCCGCCCGCAATGCTGTGACGATGACGCGATGGTTATATGTGGGTGTATGGCCCGCCTTAACCGGAACAACAACGATCTACATGACTTGCTGGTTGACTACTACGTGTTTGGGATGACATTCATGACGCTGGCGCGGAAGCATGGATGCTCAGATGGTTATATAGGAAAGAAGCTACAAAAAGCCGAGGGGGTGGTGGAAGGAATGTTGATGATGTTGGGTGTCCGGTTAGAAATGGACAAATATATTGAACATCCCTGATGGTAAGGGGCGACTTTCTAGAAAATATTTTACGTACGTAAAAAACGGGATATTCTGTTAAGAGTGGTTGCTTCGCCACACAGCTTAAACCCGCCTCCGGGCGGGTTTTTTATGCCTGAAAAACGGTACAGGACGTTAAACACGCTGGTGGTCAGATGAGTTTGCAGATGTGATGACATATGGTTATTATTCTGCCTCCGGCCCTTTAGCTCAGTTGGTCAGAGCGAGCGACTCATAATCGCCAGGTCGCTGGTTCAAGTCCAGCAAGGGCCACCAACCACCACTAGCTCATCCGGATAGAGCATCAACCTTCTAAGTTGACGGTGCGAGGTTCGAGTCCTCGGTGGTGGGCCAGCGCCGACTTAGCTCAGCAGGCAGAGCAACTGACTTGTAATCAGTAGGTCACCAGTTCGATTCCGGTAGTCGGCACCATATGCGGGCATCGTATAATGGCTATTACCTCAGCCTTCCAAGCTGATGATGCGGGTTCGATTCCCGCTGCCCGCTCCAGTCAGAGTCTTTCAGTCTGCGATGATGGGAAATCCCGGAGTGACTGAAAGACGTTTAAGTTATGAATGATCGCCTTTTTTTGCAAAATTGCTGTGCAGAAATACTAACCTTCGGGCGTGCGATCATTCATAAGCACTCTGCTTTTATTCCGATTAACTGTGGGTGGTTTGTTGGATAGAGTGCTTTCCTTACTGTATATATCGTTTCGCCCGCTTTTGCGTTTTTTTCTTTTCAAATCCCTTTCATTTCTCAGTGTAAAACTACGCCATCCGTTATTTGCGGAGGTGAGGCTATGAAATCCATGGACAAAATTTCAACGGGCATTGCCTACGGCACCTCCGCCGGCAGTGCCGGCTACTGGTTTTTGCAGTGGTTGGATCAGGTCAGGCCATCACAGTGGGCTGCGATTGGTGTGCTGGGAAGTCTGCTTCTGGGGCTTCTGACTTATCTGACGAATCTGTATTTCAAAATAAGAGAAGACAAGCGTAAGGCTGCACGGGGAGAGTAAATAATGAAGCATGAAGAAATGAATCAGCGATTCAATCACCTGGAAAATGAAATCACTGAGCTTAATAAAAAATTGTCGGCGTTGGTGAGTTCTGAAGATGAAAACAAACGCCGCGATGAGCATTATGCGGCGATTTACGATTACTGCCACAAAGTCGCTCACGAGACTTTTATGAAGTTTTTGCAGGAAAAGTTTTTACCGGCCGCATTGTCAGAAAAAGAGGCGGCTTACCTGCGGCCTGAGTACGTCATTACGGTTAACAGTGCCGGAGAGGAAGAGCATAAAAGTGATTTTATTGCGTCTGCACCGGATAAAGACCAGGAACCCCATCGGCCTTTCAGGGTTTCCTGTGAAGAGGGTGAGTTCGTCGTTTATGAGAACGGAAAACCTGTCCGGGCATCGCATCATCACTGCCTGAAAATTATTAATCTCGCTATCAGATGCCTGAAAGACGAAAACACCAGAGTTATGAAACGCATTGGCCGTTGCATGGGGTATTTGCAGGTGGCGGCAGAGATTGAAGCACTTGCCAGTGGTGCAGACATGGATGCTGCGGTGCGGGAGGCTCTTCTTCGTGATTTCAATACTCCCCCTTTAAGAAAGAGCCTGATGACTGGATCCAGCCGGGGCTGACTTATCTTAAAAGGCGTATATAAGTTGGCTCGTTATTTGTTGCCGATAAATCCTGATAAATATCCATGAGCGCAAAAATCAAATACGGCCTGTCGGCTGCTGTTCTGGCGCTGATTGCCGCAGGCGCGTCTGCTCCCCAGATACTTGACCAGTTTCTGAACGAAAAAGAGGGTAATCACACAACGGCATACCGTGATGGTTCTGGCATATGGACCATCTGTCGTGGTGCCACAATGGTGGATGGTAAGCCTGTCATACCGGGAATGAAGCTGTCGAAGGAAAAATGTGACCAGGTTAACGCTATTGAACGTGATAAGGCGCTGGCATGGGTGGAGCGCAATATTAAAGTACCTCTGACCGAACCCCAGAAAGCGGGTATAGCGTCATTTTGCCCCTATAACATTGGCCCCGGTAAGTGTTTCCCGTCGACGTTTTATAAGCGGCTGAATGCCGGTGATCGTAAGGGCGCATGCGAGGCGATTCGCTGGTGGATAAAAGATGTTGGGCGCGATTGCCGCATACGTTCAAATAACTGCTATGGACAGGTTATTCGTCGTGACCAGGAAAGCGCATTAGCCTGTTGGGGGATAGATCAATTAGCAGGGTAACCGCGATTATCTCCGCTCTGGTTACTGCATCGCTCGCCTGTCATGGGCTGTTAATCATTACCGTGATAACGCCATTACCTACAAAGCCCAGCGCGACAAAAATGCCAGAGAACTGAGCTGGCGAACGCAACCATTACTGACATGCAGCAGCGCCAGCGTGATGCTGATGCACTCGATGCTAAATACACGAAGGAGTTAGCTGATGCGAAAGCTGAAAATGATGCTCTTCGGCGCAAGCTTGATAATGGTGGTCGGGTGCTCGTCAAAGGAAAATGCCCTGTGCCATCCTCAGCCGAAACCTCCAGCGCCTCCGGCATGGGCAATGATGCCACCGTCGAACTCTCTCCAGTTGCTGGACGAAACGTTCTCGGTATCCGGGACGGGTGAGGTAGCCTGAGTTTAACGGACACTCCTTCCTGAAATAGAATGGCATCAGAAGGAGCTAATAATGAGCAGAAAAACCCAACGTTACTCTAAAGAGTTCAAAGCCGAAGCTGTCAGAACGGTTCTTGAAAATCAACTTTCGATCAGTGAAGGCGCTTCCCGATTATCTCTTCCTGAAGGCACTTTAGGACAATGGGTTACCGCCGCCAGAAAAGGGCTCGGTACTCCTGGTTCCCGCACGGTGGCTGAACTGGAATCTGAAATTCTGCAACTGCGTAAGGCGTTAAATGAAGCTCGCCTTGAGCGAGATATTTTAAAAAAAGCAACAGCGTATTTTGCACAGGAGTCGCTGAAAAATACGCGTTAATCGAACAATGAACCGCCCCGGGTTTCCTGGAGAGTGTTTTATCTGTGAACTCAGGCTGCCAGATCATCGTTTCCGATGGAAGCATAATAAGCTTTTTCTGCTTCTGCCGGAGGGATGTGGCCCAGCCTTTCCAGCAATCGTCGATTGTTATACCAGTCCACCCACGTTAGTGTGGCCAGTTCCACTTCTGCACGGTTTTTCCAGCTCTTACGGTGTATTACCTCCGCTTTGTAAAGACCATTGATGCTCTCCGCCATCGCGTTGTCATACGAGTCGCCTGTACTTCCTGTTGATGCCAGTAATCCGGCTTCCTTAAGCCGCTGTGTGTAGGCCAGCGATACATACTGAGAACCTTTATCACTGTGATGGACCGTGCCGGACGGTCGACGGGCCCATAACGCCTGCTCCAGTGCATCCAGCACGAATGTCGTTTCCATGGCACCCCACGATGTATCCGGCAAACACATCAATGATGAACGCCACATAGACGAAGCCCCGCCATGTGCTGACGTAAGTAAAATCAGCCACCCACAGCTGGTCAGGTCGTTCTGCCACGAACTGACGGTTTACGCGGTCGCCTGCGGCAACGGCTTTCCGGCTGATGGTCGTACGGACCTTTTTACCCCGGAGAACACCGGCAAGTCCCATAACCGCCATGAGACGTGCCACAGTGCATCTGGCCACTCTGATACCTTCCCGTAACAACTGACGCCAGACTTTACACCGTATACCTTGTGATTTTCATCGTATACGCGCTGTATCTCTTTCTTCAGCCAGTCATCGCGCTGCGCACGGGCACTGCGTTTATCCGGATGATGTCGCTGTTGCTGACAGTGGTAATACGTTGACGGGGCAATATGCAGTTCACTGCATACCGGTCCGACCCCGTACTGCTCACGCAGCTTATCCAGCAGTGGCATTATTTTTTCCAGAGGCGGTCGAACTCCGCCTTTGCAAAATAAGCGGAAGCCAGGCGAAGGATATTGTTACTGCGGCGCAGTTCACGATTTTCACGTTCCGGCTCTTTCAGACGCTGACGTTCAGCGGTGGTGAGCCCTCCATCACCGCCCCCGGTATCCCGCTCATGCTGGCGACCCCAGACACGCAGAGTCTCCGGCGTACAGCCAATCTTTGGAGCAATGGAACAAATTGTCGCCCATTGTGAGTCATATTCGCCCTGACTTTCCAGAACCATACGGACTGCCCGTTGACGGACTTCGGGGGAAAAACGAGTATTTTTAGTCATCCTGTTTACCTCTTTCTCAGGAAGTTTAGTCTCCAGGATTCCCGGGGCGGTTCACAATGGCGACAACAATTTCCCATTGAAGCGATGTGTCAGGTATTTGGTGTATCCAGGAGCGGTTATTACAACTGGGTACAGCATGAACCCTCAGACAGAAAACAAAGTGATGAGCGGCTAAAACTGGAGATTAAGGTGGCACATATCCGCACTCGCGAAACATATGGAACCCGGCGGCTCCAGACGGAGCTGGCAGAGAATGGCATCATCGTTGGTCGTGACCGACTGGCACGTCTTCGTAAGGAGCTGAGGCTACGCTGTAAGCAGAAACACAAGTTCAGAGCGACTA
This sequence comes from Shigella flexneri, assembly GCA_048288465.1. Lineage (GTDB taxonomy): Bacteria > Pseudomonadota > Gammaproteobacteria > Enterobacterales > Enterobacteriaceae > Enterobacter > Enterobacter flexneri_B. Next base: position 705,454 of record CP182556.1, read on the forward strand.
CGAACTCGAACCACAATCTGCCAGTTGCGCCAAATCTGCTGAACCAGACGTTCGCTCCTACAGCACCAAATCAGGTCTGGGTGGCGGACCTGACGTATGTTGCCACACAGGAGGGATGGTTGTACCTCGCTGGCATCAAAGATGTTTATACGTGCGAAATTGTCGGCTACGCCATGGGAGAGCGCATGACAAAAGAGCTGACAGGTAAAGCCCTGTTTATGGCGCTCAGGAGCCAGCGCCCACCTGCCGGGCTAATCCACCACTCTGATCGAGGTTCACAGTACTGCGCATACGATTACCGGGTCATACAGGAGCAGTTTGGTCTGAAAACATCAATGTCGCGTAAAGGTAACTGTTACGACAATGCTCCGATGGAAAGCTTCTGGGGAACGCTGAAAAATGAGAGCCTGAGCCACTATCGTTTTAATAACCGGGATGAAGCCATCTCAGTAATACGGGAATACATTGAGATTTTCTACAATCGTCAGCGTCGTCACTCTCGTCTGGGGAATATCTCCCCGGCAGCCTTCAGGGAAAAATATCATCAGATGGCTGCTTAAAAAAAGAACAAATGGTAGTGTCCGCTATTGCCAGTACACCTCAAACTACTCATTGCCAGATGGGAACTGACCGCAGAACAGGCTGTCGCACAGCAGTTAAAAAATCAGGTGTCAAAAGGAAATCTTATCGATACCGGATTTTGTATTTTTGCCCTTAGTAAGCTGGCGATGGCTTTATCCAGTACGCTTGACTCCATTCCTTTGTCCATGCAACGACAGTTCCCGGATTTAACGCCGCGTCATATTGATCATCTGAAAATCCTTATTGCTAAGGGAGCGAATCAGTGCGCGCGTGCGGGGGATAAATTACCGGATTTACTCGATGAATATATCAGAACAACAACTGAGTAATATGATGGTGGCAGTCACTATCGCACTGCAGCCACTGGTCAGGGTATTGCCGGTGACGGCTGTAGAATGGGCCGATCAAAATTATTACCTGCCTAAAGAATCGTCATACGGTGAGGGGGAATGGAAAACGCTGCAGTTTCAGGTCGCCATCATGAACTGCATGGGCAATGACGAGATTCGTACAGTTAACCTGATTAAATCTGCCCGTGTTGGTTATACAAAAATGGTGCTTGGTGTGATCGGGTATTTTATTGAGCACAAATCCCGCAACACTCTTCTTTTTCAGCCGACGGACTCAGCTGCTGAAGATTTTATGAAGTCTCACGTGGAAGCAACAATTCGTGATGTTCCTTGCCTGAAAAAACTTTCTCCCTGGCTGGGCCGGAAACACCGGGATAATACGCTCACACTGAAGCGTTTTTCCTCTGGTGTGGGGTTCTGGTGTTTGGGTGGTGCTGCTGCCAAAAACTACCGTGAAAAATCTGTCGATGTGGTCTGCTATGACGAACTCTCCTCGTTTGAACCGGATGTGGAAAAAGAAGGTTCGCCAACACTGCTTGGCGATAAACAGTATTGAAGGTTCGGTATGGCCAAAATCCATACGCGGTTCAACGCCAAAAATTAAAGGCTCCTGTCAGATTGAAAAAGCTGCGAATGAATCTGCGCATTTCATGCGGTTTTATGTCCCTTGCCCTCATGCGGGGAGGAGCAGTATCTGAAGTTTGGCGATGATGCGACGTCGTTTGGCCTGAAATGGGAGAAGGGTAAACCGGAAACGGTGTATTACCTGTGTGAACATAATGGCTGCGTGATCCGTCAGTCTGAACTTGATCAGACCGGGGGGCGCTGGATTTGTGACAATACCGGGATGTGGACGTGTGACGGTCTGACGTTTTTCAGTGCTTCGGGTAATGAAATTCCGCCGCCGCGCTCCATCACTTTCCATATATGGACGGCGTACAGTCCGTTCACCACCAGGGTACAGATAGTCTGTGACTGGCTGGATGCACTGAAAGATCCCAACGGCGTGAAAACTTTTGTGAACACCACGCTGGGCGAGACCTGGGAAGAGGCCGTGGGCGAAAAACTCGATCACCAGGTACTGATGGATAAGGTTGTGCCTTACACGGCAACGGTGCCTGTCCGGGTGGTTTATCTGACGGCGGGCATTGACTCGCAGCGAAACCGTTTTGAGATGTATGTCTGGGGGTGGGCTCCGGGAGAGGAAGCCTTTCTGGTGGATAAAATCATCATCATGGGACGTCCTGATGAGGAAGAGACGCTGTTACGTGTGGATGCGGCGATCAATAAAAAATACCGCCATGCAGACGGTACCGAAATGACCATTTCCCGTGTCTGCTGGGATATCGGGGGGATCGATGGCGAAATCGTGTATCAGAGGTCAAAAAAACACGGTATTTTCCGGGTACTGCCGGTAAAAGGTGCCTCTGTCTATGGCAAGCCGGTGATCACCATGCCGAAAACCCGCAATCAGCGGGGTGTGTATCTGTGTGAGGTGGGGACGGATACCGCAAAAGAAATTCTCTATGCCCGAATGAAGGCCGATCCCACCCCTGTGAATGAGGCCACATCGTATGCCATCCGCTTTCCTGATAATCCGGAGATTTTTTCGCAGACAGAGGCACAACAACTGGTGGCGGAGGAACTGGTGGAAAAGTGGGAAAAAGGAAAGATGCGTCTGTTGTGGGATAACAAAAAGCGGCGTAACGAAGCGCTGGACTGCCTGGTGTATGCCTATGCGGCATTACGTGTGTCCGTGCAACGCTGGCAACTTGATCTGGCTGTGCAGTTGCATCCCGCAAGGATGCAACTGCACAACCGACCCTTGAAGAACTGGCAGCGAAGCTGTCCGGAGGAGTGAATGGTTACAGTCGCTGAACTGCAGGCGCTGCGTCAGGCGCGCCTTGATTTATTAACCGGTAAACGGGTTGTGTCGGTACAGAAAGACGGTCGCAGGATCGAATATACGGCAGCGTCCCTGAATGAGCTTAACCGTGCGATCAACGATGCGGAGTCGGTTCTGGGTACGACCCGACGCCGCCGACCGCTGGGAGTGAGGTTATGAAACGAACGCCTGTCCTGATTGATGTGAACGGCGTTCCGCTTCGTGAGAGTCTCAGCTACAACGGAGGCGGCGCAGGATTTGGCGGGCAAATGGCAGAGTGGTTACCACCGGCGCAGAGTGCCGATGCGGCCCTGTTGCCTGCATTGCGTCTGGGGAATGCCCGGGCAGATGATCTGGTGCGCAATAACGGTATCGCGGCTAATGCGGTGGCCCTGCATAAGGATCATATCGTCGGGCACATGTTTCTTATCAGCTACCGTCTGAACTGGCGTTGGCTGGGGATGCGGGAGACCACGGCAAAAAGTTTTGTCGGGGAGGTGGAAGCAGCCTGGTCGGAATACGCAGAAGGAATGTTTGGCGAGATCGACGTGGAAGGGAAACGCACGTTTACGGAATTTATCCGTGAAGGGGTGGGCGTGCATGCCTTTAACGGCGAAATCTTTGTGCAGCCGGTCTGGGATACGGAAACCACGCAGTTATTCCGTACGCGTTTTAAAGCCGTGAGTCCGAAACGGGTGGACACGCCAGGACACGGTATGGGGAACCACTTTCTGCGGGCCGGGGTTGAGGTCGATCGGTATGGGCGGGCGATTGCGTACCATATCTGTGAGGATGATTTTCCGTTCTCTGGTGCCGGACGCTGGGAGCGGATCCCGCGTGAGCTTCCCACCGGGCGTCCGGCCATGCTGCATATTTTTGAGCCGGTGGAGGACGGGCAGACCCGTGGGGCTAATCAGTTTTACAGCGTAATGGAGCGGATGAAGATGCTGGACTCCCTGCAGGCCACGCAGCTTCAGTCGGCCATTGTGAAGGCGATGTATGCAGCCACAATCGAAAGTGAACTTGATACCGAAAAGGCATTTGAATATATCGCGGGGGCACCGCAAGGTCAGCAGGATAATCCGCTTATTAATATTCTGGAGAAGTTCACCCGCTGGTATGACACGAATAACGTGACGCTGGGCGGTGTTAAAATTCCGCACCTTTTTTCCTGGCGATGCGCTGAACCTGCAGACAGCGCAGGATTCAGACAATGGATTTTCGGCGCTTGAACAGGCGCTGCTGCGGTATATTGCAGCCGGTCTTGGCGTTTCCTACGAACAGTTGTCCCGTGATTACTCGAAGGTCAGTTACTCAAGTGCCCGCGCCTCCGCCAATGAGTCGTGGCGCTATTTTATGGGGCGGCGAAAATTTATTGCGGCCCGGCTGGCCACGCAGATGTTTTCCTGCTGGCTGGAAGAGGCGCTTCTTCGGGGGATTATTCGTCCGCCACGGGCGCGTTTTGATTTTTACCAGGCGCGTTCAGCCTGGTCACGGGCAGAGTGGATTAGCTCCGGAAGAATGGCCATTGACGGGCTCAAGGAGGTCCAGGAATCGGTGATGCGCATTGAGGCCGGACTGAGCACGTATGAGAAAGAACTGGCACTGATGGGCGAAGATTATCAGGACATTTTCCGCCAGCAGGTCAGGGAATCCGCAGAGCGCGAAAAAGCCGGACTCTCACGTCCGGTGTGGATAGCCCAGGCGTATCAGCAGCAGATAGCGGAGAGTCGCAGGCCGGAAGAGGAGACAACATCACGTGAGACGTAATCTTTCACATATTATCGCTGCGGCATTCAATGAGCCGCTGCTTCTGGAGCCCGCCTATGCGCGGGTTTTCTTTTGCGCGCTCGGGCGTGAGATGGGCGCAGCAAGCCTTTCGGTACCGCAACAGCAGGTACAGCTTGACGCTCCCGGGATGCTGGCTGAAACGGACGAGTACATGGCCGGAGGCAAACGACCTGCCCGTGTTTACCGGGTGGTGAACGGTATTGCTGTACTGCCGGTGACCGGCACGCTGGTACACCGGCTGGGTGGCATGCGGCCATTTTCCGGAATGACTGGCTATGACGGCATTGTCGCCTGTCTTCAGCAGGCAATGGCGGACACTCAGGTACGGGGCGTACTGCTGGACATTGACAGTTCTGGCGGGCAGGCCACCGGCGCGTTTGACTGCGCTGACATGATTTACCGTCTCCGGCAGCTGAAGCCTGTCTGGGCACTGTGCAATGACACGGCCTGTTCAGCCGCCATGTTACTGGCATCGGCCTGCTCCCGACGGCTGGTTACCCAGACATCCCGTATCGGCTCCATTGGGGTGATGATGGGCCATGTCAGCTATGCCGGTCATCTGGCACAGGCCGGTGTGGATATCACGCTGATTTACGCCGGATCGCACAAGGTGGATGGCAATCAGTTTGAATCCCTGCCAGCAAAGGTTCGCCAGGACATGCAGCAGCGCATTGATGCGGCGCGCCGGATGTTTGCTGAAAAAGTGGCGATGTATACCGGTTTATCTGTGGATGCGGTTATGGGAACAGAGGCCGCCGTTTTTGAAGGTCAGTCCGGTATTGAGGCCGAACTGGCGGATGAATTAATCAATGCGTCGGACGCCATCAGCGTGATGGCTGCGACGCTGAACACACACGATACAGGAGGCACTATGCCGCAATTAACTGCAACGGAGGCTGCCGCGCAGGAGAACCAGCGAGTGATGGGGATCCTGACGTGTCAGGAAGCGAAAGGACGTGAACAACTGGCCACGATGCTGGCAGGGCAACAGGGTATGAGCGTTGAGCAGGCCCGGGCGATTCTGGCCGTGGCGGCACCGCAACAATCTGGTGTATCTGCGCAGAGTGAAGCCGATCGCATTATGGCATGTGAAGAGGCGAAAGGACGTGAACAACTGGCGGCAACGCTGGCGGCGATGCCGGAGATGACGGTGGAAAAAGCCCGTCCGATTCTGGCTGCTTCACCGCAGGCGAATGCCGGACCCTCACTTCGTGATCAGATTATGGCCCTGGATGAGGCAAAAGGGGCAGAGGCGCAGGCTGAAAAACTGGCGGCCTGTCCGGGGATGACCGTGGAGAATGCCCGGGCTGTACTGGCGGCAGCCTCAGGCAGGGCAGAACCGGTTTCTGCATCCACAACCGCCATGTTTGAACATTTCATGGCGAACCATTCACCGGCAGCGGTACAGGGTGGCGTGCCACAGACGTCAGCAGACGGTGATGCGGACGTGAAAATGCTCATGGCCATGCCATGAAGTCAGTGCTGACCATCAATATGAGGTTTTTACAATATGGTAACGAAAACCATCACTGAACAGCGTGCGGAAGTACGTATTTTTGCCGGTAATGATCCGGCCCATACCGCCACAGGCAGCAGCGGGATTTCCTCGGCAACACCGGCTCTGACGCCCCTGATGCTGGATGAGGATACCGGGAAACTGGTGGTCTGGGACGGACAGAAGGCAGGCCATGTGGTTGGCATACTGGTACTGCCGCTTGAAGGTACAGAGACGGTGCTGACGTATTACAAGTCGGGGACCTTTGCGACGGAGGCCATCCACTGGCCTGAGAGAGTGGATACACACAAAAAGGCGAATGCCTTTGCCGGCAGTGCCCTGAGTCACGCAGCGCTGCCGTAACATTTTATCAGGTCACTGCGGTAGCCTGACTGATTTCTGAATGAAAGGAACTGATTTATGGGATTGTTTACGACCCGCCAGTTACTCGGTTATACCGAACAAAAAGTTAAATTTCGTGCGCTGTTTCTGGAGCTGTTTTTCCGCCGTACGGTGAATTTCCATACCGAAGAGGTAATGCTGGACAAAATTACCGGAAAAACGCCGGTGGCGGCCTATGTCTCCCCGGTTGTTGAAGGAAAGGTGTTGCGTCACCGTGGCGGTGAAACTCGTGTACTGCGCCCGGGCTACGTTAAGCCGAAACACGAATTTAATTACCAGCAGGCGGTGGAGCGTCTTCCCGGTGAAGATCCGGCCCAGCTGAACGGCCCGGCTTACCGTCGCCTGCGTATCATCACCGATAACCTCAAACAGGAAGAGCACGCCATTGTCCAGGTGGAAGAGATGCAGGCGGTGAATGCCGTGCTGTATGGCAAATACACCATGGAAGGAGAGCAGTTTGAAACTGTTGAGGTCGATTTTGGCCGGTCGGTGGGAAATAACATTACGCAGGCAGGAGGGACGGAGTGGAGCGCTCAGGACCGCGATACCTTTGATCCGACGCATGATCTGGATGCGTACTGTGATTTTGCTTCCGGCACCATCAATATTGCCATTATGGATGGTAAGGTCTGGCGTCTGCTGAATGGCTTTAAGCTGTTCCGCGAAAAACTGGATACCCGTCGTGGCTCAAATTCACAGCTGGAAACGGCAGTGAAAGACCTGGGGGCGGTGGTGTCCTTCAAAGGGTATTATGGTGATCTGGCAATCGTGGTGGCAAAAACGTCCTATGTGGCAGAGGACGGTACCGAAAAACGTTATCTGCCGGACGGCACACTGGTACTGGGAAATACGGCCGCAGAGGGTATTCGTTGCTACGGTGCCATTCAGGATGCGCAGGCATTGTCTGAAGGCGTGGTGGCGTCTTCCCGTTATCCGAAACACTGGCTGACCGTGGGTGATCCGGCGCGTGAATTCACCATGACGCAGTCCGCGCCGCTGATGGTGCTGCCGGATCCGGATGAGTTTGTGGTGGTGCAGGTGAAATAATCCGTGAGCGGGAGCTAAATGCTCCCGTTTTTCATTCAATCAGGAGCGGGTATGGCTACGAAAGAAGAAAACCTGAAACGTCTTTGTGAGCTGGCTGAGAGGCTGGGGCGTGAACCGGATGTCTCCGGTAGTGCGGCAGATATTGCGCAGCGAGTGGCGGAACTGGAGGAAGAGCTTGGAGATGCGGGGGAGGTCGCAGAGCCGGATACGTACTCACCATCGAAAGATGATCCGACCGCGCATAAAGGCGAGTCAGTTCCTGAACAGCCAGGCATTGTTACCGGAGACGAAACGGGGCAGGTTACGGTGGTGGCACTGGCGACACTGCATACAAAATGTAATGGTTCAGTGATATTTGTTTCACCGGGAACGTCGTTTCGTGTTTCTGCTGAGGTGGCTGCCAGCATGGCGGCAGGTGGTCTGGCAAAAAGGCAGTAACAGGAGATGTCGTGGACGGTTTCGATAATCTGTTTGATGCTGCGCTTGCCGGTGTCAATGAAGTCATTCTCCGTGATATGGGGATCAGCGCCGTCATTACGTCCGGAGAACTTGAGGGGACACACCTGACAGGGGTTTTTGATGATCCCGAAAGTATTTCTTTTGTTGCCGGGGGGATCCGGCTTGAGGATTCCTCACCGTGCCTGTTTGTGAAAACGGCAGATATATCGCAGTTACGCCGTCAGGATACGTTAACTATCGGGGATGATTCTTTCTTTGTGGATCGTATTACTCCGGATGACGGGGGATGCTGTTATATCCGGTTAAGGCGGGGCAGTCCTGCCCCACAGAATAATGCCAGAATGAGGCGATATGATGAAGGGACTTGAGAATGCCATCCGCAATCTGAACAGCCTCGATACCCGCATGGTGCCACAGACCAGCGCATGGGCGGTAAACCGTGTGGCGGCAAAGATTGTTTCTGTCGCCACACGGCAGGTTGCGCAGAATACCGTTGCCGGGGATAACCAGGTGAAAGGTATTCCCCTGAAAACGGTCAGGGAGCGTGTCAGGCTGCTTAAAGCCAGCCCCTCAGGAAAAATGTATGCCCGCATGCGTGTTAACCGGGGTAACCTGCCCGCCATTAAGCTGGGTACCGCACAGGTCAGACTGGCCCGCTCCCGGCATGGCAGCAACTCACGTCATCGTGGCAGCGTACTGAAAGTGGGGAAATACCTTTTCCGGGATGCGTTTATTCAGCAACTGGCGAATGGTCGCTGGCATGTGATGCGGCGTATTGACGGCAAAAATCGTTACCCCATTGATGTGGTGAAAATCCCGATGTCCGGACCGCTGACACAGGCATTTGAAGATGCCCGCGACCGCATCATTGCTGCGGAAATGCCGAAACAGCTGGGGTATGCCCTGAAACAACAACTGAGGTTACATCTGAGTAAATGAACCGACACACACAAATCCGTCAGAGCGTGCTGGCACGCCTTCGGGAACAGTGTGGAGACAGCGCCACGTTTTTTGACGGGCTTCCGGCATTTATTGATGCGCAGGAACTGCCCGCCGTGGCGGTGTGGCTGAGTGATGCGCAGTACACCGGAAAAATGACGGATGAGGACGACTGGCAGGCTGTTCTGCATATTGCCGTTTTCGTCCGTGCACAGGCGCCGGATTCTGAGCTGGATACGTGGATGGAGAACACCATATTTCCGGCCATGAAGGATATTCCGGTGCTTTCCGGACTCATCGACACCATGATCCCACTCGGTTTTAACTATCAACGTGATAATGAGATGGCCACCTGGGCGATGGCGGAAATCACGTACCAGATCACGTACACGAATTAAGGAGGTGGTAATGACCACACCAAATCCACTGGCAAAGACGAAAGGTGCGGGGACGACGTTCTGGATGTATACCGGCAACGGCGATGCGTTTGCGAACCCTTTGTCGGACACTGACTGGCTGCGTCTTGCGATGGTGAAGGATCTGCAACCTGGCGAAATGACCGCTGATGCAGAAGATGACACTTATCTCGATGATAAAGATGCAGACTGGAAAACGACAACCCAGGGGCAGAAATCCGTTGGTGATACTTCGGCGACGCTGGCCTGGCGTCCGGGTGACAGCGGGCAGAAAAAACTGGTTCAGTTGTTCGACTCCGGTGAAGTCTGCGCGTTTCGTATCAAATATCCCAACGGCACTGTTGATGTTTTCCGCGGCTGGCTGAGCTCACTGGGTAAAACCATTGCCTCAAAAGACGTGATGACCCGCACTGTGAAAATCAGCGGTGTGGGGCGTCCGTATCTGGCAGAGGAAGGCACTGAAACCGTGGGTGTTACCGGACTGACGGTGGCACCGGCATCTGTCAGTGTCAAAGCGGGAGCAACCACCACACTGACCTTTACAGTAAAACCTGACGGGGCCAGTGACAAAGCGATCAGTGTGCATTCGTCAGATCCTCAGACTGCTTCGGTGACCCTGAGCGGGCTTGTGGCCACGGTGAAAGGCGTGAAGCAGGGCAGTGTCAGCATCGTGGGCATGACCTCTGACGGAGAGTTTGTGGCAGTGGCTGCGGTGACCGTCAGCGCACCATAACAGGACGATACTCATCATTGCCCCGGTTATCCGGGGCTTTTTGCATCCGGAGAACATGATGTTTCTGAAACAGGATACGTTTAATTATGAAAAACAGTCCGTGGTGCTCAGTGAGCTGTCCGGGCTGCAGAGAATTGAATATCTGACGTTTGTTCAGCAGCGAACGGCAAAGTTTGATGCACAGGAGGGAGAACTGCCGGAGGCTGAACGACAGATTGCTTTTCTGCGTATGGGAATGGATATCAATGCCTGGCTGGTTTCCCGCTCACTGTGGAATGCTGAGCAGTCTCAGGATGTTGAGACGCTTTGCGCATCCATTATGACAACATGGTCGTATGATGCGCTGGGCGCGGGGGCGGAGAGGGTTCTGTCGCTGAGCGGTATGGGGACCATTGAGAATGCCGGGGATGATGATCATGAGGCGCTGACGCCGGAAAAGTCCTGACGCGGGAAATGCAGTTTGTCATGCGGCTTGCCCGGGAGTTCCGGCGGGCAGACTGGCGGCGGATGCTGTCGGATATGTCGGCCACTGAGCTTGGTGAGTGGGGCGATTATTTCCGGATGCAGAGCTTCAGTGATGTGTGGATGGATGCGCAGTTTGCCTCGCTGAAGGCATTGATCGTGAGAATGGTGTCCGGCAGCAGCGATGCTGCGGTGGCTGATTTCAGCCTTTTACCGGAAGAGAACGGGATACCGGAGCGAACGGACGAAGAACTGATGCATCTTGGGGAAGGTATTTCCGGAGGTGTGCGTTATGGACCAGATAGCCAACCTGGTCATTGATTTGGGGATTGATGCGGCAGAGTTTAAAAATGAAATTCCCCGTATCAAAAACCTTCTGAATGGTGCAGCCAGCGATGCAGAACGGTCTTCTGCCCGTATGCAGCGTTTTATGGAGCGTCAGACTCAGGCGGCCCGGCAGACAATGCAGGCGGCTTCTTCGGCTGCAACAGCAGCATCAGCCCATGCGCAGACGGTGGAGAAGAATGCACGGGCTCATGAACGCATGGCCCGTGAGGTGGAACAAACCCGTCTGCGCGTGGATGCCCTGAATCAGAAAATGCGCGAGGAACAGGCGCAGGCCAGGGCACTGGCGGAGGCGCAGGATAAAGCGGCTGCCGCCTTTTATCGCCAGATTGACAGTGTGAAACAGGCCGGTGCGGGGCTTCAGGAATTACAGCGTATTCAGCAGCAGATCCGACAGGCCAGAAACAGTGGCGGGGTTGGTCAGCAGGATTATCTGGCGCTGATTTCGGAGATCACGGCGAAAACCCGTGCCCTGACGCAGGCAGAGGAACAGGCCACCCGGCAGAAAGCGGCGTTTATCCGCCAGCTTAAAGAGCAGGCAACCCGCCAGAATCTGTCGTCTTCTGAGTTGCTTCGCGCCAGGGCGGCTCAGCTGGGGGTAAGCAGTGCTGCAGAAGTGTATATCCGCAAAATGGAGCGGGCAGGAAAAGCCACACATTCGCTGGGGCTGAAAAGTGCGGCAGCCCGGCGGGAGCTGGGGGTGTTAATCAGTCAGATGGCGCGAGGCAATTTTGGTGCGCTGAGGGGATCCGGGATAACGCTGGCTAACCGTGCCGGATGGACAGGCGCACTGATGTCGCCGAAAGGCATGATGACTGGCGGCGTTATTGGCGGACTTGTCGCGGCGGTCCTGGGTCTGGGTAAAGCCTGGCATGACGGCCGGAAGGAGGGCGAGAAATTTAACCGTCAGCTGGCGCTGACGGGACATTATGCCGGTGTCACTGTCGGGCAGTTGTGGAAACTCAGCCGGGCCATATCCGGGAATGGTATCACGCAACATGCGGCAGCCGGTGCGCTGGCACAGGTGGTGGGCAGTGGGGCATTTCATGGAAACGATATTGGTATGGTGGCGAAAGCTGCCGCACAGATGGAGCGATCGGTTGGCCAGTCGGTCAGCGATACCATAAATCAGTTTAAGCGGCTGAAGGATGATCCTGTAAATGCCGCGAAGGCGCTGGACAATGCGCTGCATTTTTTGAATGCCACTCAGCTTGAGCAGATACGCGTCCTTGGGGAGCAGGGGCGGTCCAGTGATGCGGCCCGGATCGCCATGTCTGCGCTGGCAGAGGAAACCGGTAAACGCACATCTGATATTGATAATAATCTCAATGCGCTGGGTAGTACGCTGCAAACCTTGTCTGACTGGTGGAAGCAGTTCTGGGATGCGGCCATGAATATTGGTCGTGAAGACTCGCTGGATGCGCAGATTGATGCGTTACAGGAAAAAATTCAGCGCGCGAAAAAATATCCGTGGACAAACGCCTCCACACAGGTGGAGTACGATCAGCAGCGTCTTAACGATCTTCAGGAGAAAAAACGCCGGAAGGATTTGCAGGATGCAAAAGCGCAGGCAGAACGGAATTACCAGGAGCAACAGAAACGCCGGAATGCTGAAAATGCCGCGCTGAACCGGATGAATGAAACGGAAGCTGCACGACATCAGCGGGAAATTGCGCGTATTAATGCCATGCAGTACGCCGACCAGGCTGTCAGGGATGCGGCGATACAGCGTGAAAATGAACGTTACGAAAAAGCCATTAAGAAAAATACACGGGCAACCCGTAATGATGAGGCCACCCGGTTATTGCTGCAGTACAGTCAGCAGCAGGCACAGGTGGAAGGGCAGATTGCTGCTGCCAGACAGTCAGCAGGCATTGCCACTGAAAGGATGACTGAAGCGCATAAACAGCTTCTGGCCCTGCAGCAGCGCATCAGCGACCTGGACGGGAAAAAGCTGACGGCAGATGAAAAGAGTGTGCTGGCCCGTAAGAATGAGCTGATTCAGGCGCTGACGCTGCTGGATGTGAAACAGCAGGAGCTGCAGAAACAGACAGCGCTTAACGACCTGAGAAAAAAAACGGTTCAGCTGACCAGCCAGCTGGCAGACAAAGAACGTGCACTGCGTGAGCAGCACAATCTGGATATTGCCACTGCAGGTATGGGGGATAAGCAGCGGCAGCGCTACCAGGCACAGTTGCGCATCCGGCAGGAATACCGGCAACAGTTGCAACAGCTTGAGAATGACAGTCGCCAGAAAGGCACTTACGGGACGGAGGACTACCGGAGGGCTGAGGAGGTGCTGAAGGGGAGCCTGAAGCGACAACTGAATGAAAACAAACGCTACTGGCAGGAACTGGAAGTGGCGCAGGGCGACTGGAAAAACGGTGCCATGCGGGCGTTTCAGAATTTTACGGCGGATGCGGATAATGCGGCGGGAACGGCAGAACAGATGTTTACAGTGGCATTCAGCAGTGCCGGTAATGCACTGGCGACATTCTGTACCACCGGTAAGCTGAATTTTAAATCCTTCACCTCTTCCCTGTTGTCAGATATGGCCAGAATTATGGCACAGATGGCCATGATGCAGGCGGTAAAGGGCGTCGGTTCTTTATTCGGCTTCACGACTAATGCTGATGGCGGTGTTTACCAGTCTGCTGATTTGAGTCGCTACAGTGGCACGGTGGTTAACCGTCCGACGTTTTTTGCTTTTGCAAAAGGCGCGGGTGTGATGGGGGAAGCGGGACCTGAAGCCATTCTGCCACTGCGTCGCGGTGCTGATGGTAAGCTGGGGGTTGTGGCGGATACTGGTGGTTCAGGCATGGTGATGTTTGCCCCGCAGTACAACATTGAGATCAATAACGACGGCACGAACGGGCAGATAGGTCCGGCTGCCCTGAAGGTGGTTTATGACCTCGGGAAAAAAGCGGCCGCGGACTTTATGCAACAGCAGGCCCGTGATGGTGGCCGGTTAAGTGGAGCATACCGGTAATGGAGACGTTTCACTGGAAAGTGCGCCCGGATATGAATGTGGTATCAGAGCCGAAAGTGGTGACAGTGAAGCTGGGCGATGGTTATGAACAGCGTCGTGCGGCGGGACTGAATAACCAGTTGTCGACTTACAGCGTGACGATACGTGTTCGTAAAGGTGAACACCCATCTTTAAAAGCCTTTCTGGAACGGCACGGTGGCGTCCGCGCATTTCAGTGGACGCCACCTTATGACTGGAAACTGATCAGGGTGGTTTGTCGTAAATGGTCGGCAAGCGTGGGGGCGTTATGGGTGACTGTAACGGCCGATTTTGAACAGGTGGTGAACTGATGCAGGATATCCGGCAGGAAACACTGAATGAATGCACCCGTGCGGAGCAGTCAGCCCGGGTGGAGCTCTGGGAAATCGATCTGACAGAGGTCGGTGGTGAGCGTTATTTTTTCTGTAATGAGCAGAACGAAAAAGGTGAGCCGGTCACCTGGCAGGGGCGGCAGTATCAGGCATACCCCATTCAGGGGTCGGGGTTTGAACTGAACGGCAGGGGCTGTGCTGCCCGTCCGACACTGACGGTCTCTAACCTGCACGGCATGGTCACCGGGATGGCGGAAGATCTGCAGAGTCTGGTCGGCGGAACGGTGGTCCGGCGTAAGGTTTACGCCCGTTTTCTGGATGCGGTGAACTTCGTCAACGGAAACAGCGACGCCGATCCGGAACAGGAGGTGATCAGCCGCTGGCGCATCGAGCAGTGCAGCGAACTGAGCGCGGTCAGTGCCTCTTTTGTGCTGGCCACACCAACGGAGACGGATGGCGCGGTTTTCCCGGGGCGTATCATGCTGGCGAATACCTGTATGTGGACTTACCGTTCTGATGAGTGTGGTTACACGGGCAGGGCAGTGGCTGACGAGTTCGACAAACCAACAACGGATATCCGGAAGGACAAATGCAGCAAGTGTATGCGCGGGTGTGAGTTGCGCAACAATACCGGTAATTTCGGCGGTTTCCTTTCCATCAATAAACTTTCTCAGTAAATCCATGACACAGACAGAATCAGCGATTCTGGCGCACGCCCGGCGATGTGCGCCAGCGGAGTCGTGTGGCTTCGTGGTGAGAACGCCGGAGGGAGACAGGTATCTTCCCAGCGAGAATATCTCCGGTGAGCCGGAGGAACGGTTCCGGATGGCTCCGGAGGACTGGCTGCGGGCACAAATGCAGGGTGAGATTGTGGCACTGGTCCACAGTCATCCCGGTGGTCTGCCCTGGCTGAGTGAGGCTGACCGGCGGCTGCAGGTGCAGAGTGATTTGCCGTGGTGGCTGGTCTGCCGGGGGACGATTCACAAGTTCCGCTGTGTGCCGCATCTCACCGGGCGGCGCTTTGAGCACGGGGTGACGGACTGTTACACGCTGTTCCGGGATGCTTATCATCTGGCGGGGATTGAGATGCCGGATTTTCATCGCGGGGATGACTGGTGGCGTCACGGTCAGAATCTCTATCTGGATAATCTGGAGGCCACAGGGCTGTATCAGGTGCCGTTGTCATCAGCACAACCGGGCGATGTGCTGCTGTGCTGTTTTGGTTCATCGGTGCCGAATCATGCCGCCATTTACTGCGGCGATGGTGAGCTGCTGCACCATATTCCTGAACAACTGAGTAAACGAGAGAGGTATACCGACAAATGGCAGCGACGCACACACTCCCTCTGGCGTCACCGGGAATGGCACGCATCTGCCTTTACGGGGATTTGCAACGATTTGGCCGCCGCATCGACCTTCGTGTGAAAACGGGGGCTGAAGCCATCCGCGCACTGGCCACACAGCTCCCGGCGTTTCGTCAGAAACTGAGTGACGGCTGGTATCAGGTGCGCATTGCCGGGCGTGATGCAGGTGAAACCGAATTGTCTGCCCGTCTTAATGAGCCGCTGGCAAATGGTGCAGTGATCCACATAGTACCGCGTCTGGTGGGAGCTAAAAGTGGCGGTGTGTTTCAGGCGGTGCTGGGGGCAGCTGTTATGGCGGTTGCTATATGGATGCCGGGGGTAGGAATTATGGCGAGTAATCTGCTGTTTTCTCTCGGTGCCAGTATGACGCTTGGCGGTGTTGCACAGATGCTGGCACCGAAAGCCAGAACTCCCCGTACACAGACAACGGATAACGGCAAACAGAACACCTGTTTCTCCTCACTGGATAACATGGTTGCCCAGGGCAATGTTCTGCCTGTTCTGTACGGTGAAATGCGCGTGGGGTCGCGGGTGGTATCTCAGGAGATCAGCACGGCAGACGAAGGGGATGGTGGTCAGGTTGTGGTGATTGGTCGCTGATGCAAAATGTTTCATGTGAAACCGCCTGCGGGCGGTTTTGTCGTTTATGGAGCGTGAGGAATGGGTAAAGGCAGCAGTAAGGGGCATACCCCGCGCGAAGCGAAGGACAACCTGAAATCCACGCAGTTGCTGAGTGTGATTGATGCCATCAGCGAAGGGCCGGTTGACGGTCCGGTGGATGGATTAAAAAGCGTGCTGCTGAACGGTACGCCGGTCCTGGATAGCGAGGGGAAGACAAACTTTTCCGGTGTTACGGTGGTGTTCCGCGCCGGCGAGCAGGAGCAGACACCGCCGGAGGGGTTTGAATCTTCCGGCTCAGAGACTGTGCTGGGTACGGAAGTGAAATACGACACGCCGATCACCCGGACCATCACGTCGGCAAACATTGATCGTCTGCGCCTGACCTTCGGTGTGCAGGCACTGGTGGAAACCACCTCAAAGGGGGACCGGAATCCGTCGGAAGTCCGCCTGCTGGTTCAGATACAGCGTAACGGTGGCTGGGTGACGGAAAAAGACATCACCATTAAGGGCAAAACCACTTCGCAGTATCTGGCCTCGGTGGTGGTGGGTAACCTGCCGCCGCGCCCGTTTAATATCCGGATGCGCAGGATGACACCGGACAGCACCACAGACCAGCTGCAGAACAAAACGCTCTGGTCGTCGTACACCGAAATCATCGATGTGAAACAGTGCTACCCGAACACGGCGCTGGTCGGCGTGCAGGTGGATTCAGAGCAGTTCGGTAACCAGCAGGTGAGTCGCAATTATCATCTTCGCGGGCGCATTCTGCAGGTGCCGTCGAACTATAACCCGCAGACGCGGCAATACAGCGGTATCTGGGACGGAACGCTTAAGCCAGCATACAGCAA
The DNA here is from genome assembly GCA_048288465.1 of Shigella flexneri. Classification (GTDB taxonomy): domain Bacteria; phylum Pseudomonadota; class Gammaproteobacteria; order Enterobacterales; family Enterobacteriaceae; genus Enterobacter; species Enterobacter flexneri_B. Next base: position 722,532 of record CP182556.1, read on the forward strand.
CAACATGGCCTGGTGTCTGTGGGACATGCTCACTCATCCGCGCTACGGCATGGGGAAACGTCTTGGTGCGGCAGATGTGGACAAATGGGCGCTGTATGTCATCGGCCAGTACTGCGACCAGTCAGTGCCGGACGGATTTGGCGGCACGGAGCCGCGCATCACCTGTAACGCTTACCTGACCACACAGCGTAAGGCGTGGGATGTTCTCAGTGATTTCTGCTCGGCGATGCGCTGTATGCCGGTATGGAACGGGCAGACGCTGACGTTCGTGCAGGACCGACCGTCGGATAAAGTGTGGACCTATAACCGCAGTAATGTGGTGATGCCGGATGATGGCGCGCCGTTCCGCTACAGCTTCAGCGCCCTGAAGGACCGCCATAATGTCGTTGAGGTGAACTGGATTGATCCGGACAACGGTCATGAGACGGCGACAGAGCTTGTGGAGGACACGCAGGCCATTGTCCGTTACGGTCGTAACGTCACGAAGATGGATGCCTTTGGCTGTACCAGCCGGGGACAGGCGCACCGCGCCGGGCTGTGGCTGATTAAAACGGAACTGCTGGAAACGCAGACCGTGGACTTCAGCGTCGGCGCAGAAGGGCTTCGCCATGTACCGGGTGATGTCATTGAAATCTGCGATGATGATTATGCCGGTATCAGCACCGGTGGTCGCGTACTGGCGGTGAACAGCCAGACCCGGACGCTGACGCTCGACCGTGAAATCACGCTGCCGTCCTCCGGTACCACGCTGATAAGCCTGGTTGACGGAAATGGCAATCCGGTCAGCGTGGAGGTTCAGTCCGTCACCGACGGCGTGAAGGTGAAAGTGAGCCGGGTTCCTGACGGCGTTGCAGAATACAGCGTGTGGGGGCTGAAGCTGCCGACGCTGCGCCAGCGCCTGTTCCGCTGCGTGAGTATCCGTGAGAACGACGACGGCACGTATGCCATCACCGCCGTGCAGCATGTGCCGGAAAAAGAGGCCATCGTGGATAACGGGGCACACTTTGACGGTGACCGGCGCGGCACGGTGAATGGTGTCACGCCGCCAGCGGTGCAGCATCTGACCGCCGAAGTCACCGCAGACAGCGGGGAATATCAGGTGCTGGCGCGATGGGACACGCCGAAGGTGGTGAAGGGTGTGAGCTTCCTGCTTCGCCTGACCGTGGCAGCGGACGACGGCAGTGAGCGGCTGGTCAGCACAGCCAGGACGACGGAAACCACATACCGCTTCAGGCAGCTGGCGCTGGGGAATTACAGTCTGACAGTCCGGGCGGTAAATGCCCGGGGGCAGCAGGGCGATCCGGCGTCGGTATCGTTCCGGATTGCGGCACCGGCAGCGCCTGTCACTATTGAACTGATACCGGGGTATTTTCAGATAACGGTGGTCCCGAAACTGGCTGTATATGACCCGACGGTGCAGTTTGAGTTCTGGTTTTCGGAAAAGCGGATTGCGGATATCAGGCAGGTTGAAACCAGCGCCCGCTATCTTGGCACGGCGCTGTACTGGATAGCCGCCAGTATCAATATCAGGCCGGGCCATGATTATTATTTTTACGTTCGCAGTGTGAACACCGTTGGCAAATCGGCATTTGTGGAGGCCGTCGGTCGGGCGAGCGATGATGCGGAAGGTTATCTGAGTTTTTATAAAGGGTTGATCAATAAAACGCATCTCGGCAAGGAGTTGTGGACGCAGATTGATAACGGTCAGCTTGCGCCGGACCTGACTGAAATCAGGACGTCCATTACGAATGTCAGCAATGAAATCACGCAAACCGTCAATAAAAAACTGGAAAATCAGAGTGCTGCAATCCAGCAGATACAGAAAGTTCAGGTTGATACAAATAATAACCTGAACAGCATGTGGGCTGTGAAGCTGCAACAGATGAAGGACGGACGCCTTTATATTGCGGGTATCGGTGCCGGTATTGAGAATACGCCAGCAGGAATGCAGAGTCAGGTGCTGCTGGCGGCAGACAGGATTGCGATGATTAATCCTGCGAATGGCAACACAAAGCCGATGTTTGTTGGTCAGGGCGATCAGATATTCATGAACGACGTGTTCCTGAAACGCCTGACGGCTCCGACCATTACCAGCGGCGGTAATCCTCCGGCATTTTCCCTGACACCTGGCGGACGGCTGACGGCGAAAAATGCCGATATCAGCGGTAACGTGAACGCGAACTCCGGGACGCTCAACAACGTCACGATTAATAAGAACTGTCGGGTTCTGGGAAAATTGTCCGCGAACCAGATTGAAGGCGATCTCGTTAAAACAGTGGGCAAACCTTTCCCACGGGACTCCCGGGCACCGGAGAGGTGGCCATCAGGGACCATTACCGTCAGGGTTTATGACGATCAGCCGTTTGATCGGCAAATTGTTATTCCCGCGGTGGCGTTTCGCGGTGCTAAACATGAGCGGAAGAATAACAATATTTATTCGTCATGCCGCCTGATAGTGAAGAAAAACGGTGCTGAAATTTATAACCGAACGACCCTGGATAATACGCTGATATATACGGGTGTTATTGATATGCCTGCCGGTCACGGTCACATGACGCTGGAGTTTTCTGTATCGGCATGGCTGGTAAATGGCTGGTATCCCACAGCAAGTATCAGCGATTTGCTGGTTGTTGTGATGAAGAAATCCACAGCAGGTATCAGTATCAGCTGAATTTTATAACCCAGATACGGGCACCAGAAATGGTGCCTTTTTTATTGCAGAAAAGCGAGAGGTAATTATGCGTAAACTTTATGCTGCCATTTTGTCCGCAGCCATCTGTCTGGCTGTATCCGGTGCGCCTGCATGGGCGTCTGAACATCGGTCCACGCTGAGCGCGGGGTATCTTCATGCCTCGACGAACGCTCCCGGCAGTGATGATCTGAACGGGATTAACGTGAAATACCGTTATGAGTTTACGGACACGCTGGGGCTGGTGACGTCATTCAGCTATGCCAACGCTGAAGATGAGCAAAAAACGCATTACAGTGATACCCGCTGGCATGAGGATTCCGTGCGTAACCGCTGGTTCAGCGTGATGGCGGGGCTGTCTGTGCGCGTGAATGAATGGTTCAGCGCGTATGCGATGGCGGGCGTGGCTTACAGCCGTGTGTCGACCTTCTCCGGGGATTATCTCCGCGTAACTGACAACAAGGGGAAAACGCACGATGTGCTGACCGGGAGTGATGACAACCGCCACAGCAACACGTCTCTGGCGTGGGGGGCTGGCGTGCAGTTTAACCCGACCGAATCCGTGGCCATTGACCTTGCTTATGAAGGTTCCGGCAGTGGCGACTGGCGCACTGACGGTTTCATCGTGGGTGTCGGTTATAAGTTCTGATTAGCCAGGTAACACAGTGTTATGACAGCCCGCTGGTTCAGGCGGGCTTTTTGTGGGGTGAATATGGCAGTAAAGATTTCAGGTGTACTGAAAGATGGGGCGGGTAAACCTGTCGTAAATTGTGCGATTGAACTGCGGGCCAGAAGAACCAGTCCGACCGTTGTGGCACACGTTGTTGCCACTTGCGTGACGGACAATAACGGTGCTTATGTGATTGAGGCTGAGCCGGGGTATTACGAGGTTGCGCTTCACTGTAACGGCTGGCAGCCAACCCGTGTCGGGGATATTGATGTGGCACCGACTGATGCACCGGGGACACTGAACGCGTTTCTGAATGCACCAAAGGATGGTGATTTACGTCCGGAGGTGATGAAGCGCTTTGAGGAAATGGTGGCGCAGGCGCAGCAGAGTGCCGGGGCTGCAGCCGGAAACGCACAGCAGACGGCGCAGGATGTGGCGGCAGCCGCAACGGCCCGTGATGATGCACAACGTTTTGCGGAGAAAGCCCGACAGGATGCAACCGTCACAGCTGAGGACAGAAAGGCCACTGCGGAAGATGTGACAAGCACAGGAGCAAATGCAGCCGCAGCCGGACAGAGCGCACAGGATGCCGCAGGTTATGCCCGCGCAGCAGAACAGGCCAAAAATGACATTGATGCTGCGCTGACCGGCACTCTGAAAATGGCTAACCATCTGTCAGAAATCGCAGCAGCAGGCGAAAAGGCACAACAGAAGTCCCGGGATAATCTGGGGCTGAAAAGTGCGGCCACGATGGAAGCACAGAGCGACATTTACGACCGGACAAAAGGCCGTCTGGCGATACCCGGCGCATTCGGCTTTGGGTGTGCTTTTCTGCCTGAAGATGTTATCCGTTTTGACACTAAGAGTGATTTCCTGGCCTGGGTAAGGAATGCGCTGCCAGGTGAATATTCCGTTGCTGGCCCCTACGGCATCATCATACCCGACACACGGTTTGAAGGGGTGCTCAGCATCCGGTGGACTGATGCACGCCCTGAGACAACAGAACCGCGGTACAGAGCCAAATCCCTTACTTTTTACGGCATTAACGGCCCCATTTATCACACCCGCTACCGCTACTGGCCCATATCCAGACTGACTGGGTGAAAATAAATATAACCACAGAAGATATTATTTACAGAATCGTGGCGAGCTCTGTCCGCAACAGATGGGGAGACCCTGACATTGGCGGGCTGATTATTGCTGCGTACCAGGGAGAAGCTGACGGTGATAAAGTCATCAGACTTGTCAGGGGGCAGTCATACAGAGGCTCACGACTGGGACCGGTGGGGATTTCAGTGCCCGGTACTCCCACCGGAACGTATATAGCATCCCCACAATTTTTCATTACGGGATGTTCAGAGCATTCATTACCGGGGTCATATTGCGCCCTGTCCGGGGTGCCGGATGCACATGTCTCTGGCGCAATGCCCGGGCTTTTTATTCGCACATCGTGAGGAATGCACCGTGGAAATTAAAAAAATCATTAATCCCCGTTATACCGAAAGTGGCGCAGTAGACTGTGACGTTTTTTTTGACGACAGGGACCAGGCAGTTCCCTACACAGCCACCGCTGATGATGTTGCACCGACGGGTCAGCAAATCTGGCAGGAACTGCAAAGTGGCAAATGGGGTGAGATAGCCCCATTCACTGTGACACCAGAAATGCTGGAAGCGGCCAGAGAGGCCAGACGTCAGGAAATTGAAGCATGGCGCACAGAACAGGAGGCGAAGCCGTTCACGTTTGAATGGAACGGCCGCACGTGGAACGCTGACGCCTCGTCAGTGGCCCGCCTGTCCCCGGTGGTCATGCTGGCAAAATCTGTCGCGGCACAAACACATATGGTGTGGAGTGATGCGGATAATCAGCAGGTGAAACTGTCGATGCCGGAACTGGAAGAACTGGCGGCAGCAATGGTGCAGGCGCAGGTCGATCGCAACGATGAGATTTATCGCCGTCAGCGGGAGATGAAAGAGGAGCTGAGCAGTCTGGATGATTTGGCTTCAATTCGGGCGTTTGACGTTAAGTAATGAATAAGCCGCAACTGGCGGAATCACAGAAGACCGCTTTGCTTACCGAGGCGGAGTCTGTCATCCGGCCGCCGGGGTGTGCGGTCAGGCTGAACAGAGAAACGGATGAATCCGGGGAGGCCCGGGGGCGGGCCTCTGTTTTTCCGGAGTCAGTCCGGTCTGTGGTTTATGCGATGTGATTATGAATGGTGCAGTTGTGAGCCGTTTTCAGGCAATCGCAGGGCCAGTACCTCGTCAGTCAGCTGACGGTAAATCTGCTGTTCAGTCTCACGCATCACCTGTGCACCGGCTTCCCTCTCCGCATCCGCATCACCGCTCAGACCTGATGCTTTCAGCCGGTCAGCCACCCTCTGAGGGTACTCATTCTCCAGCATCTCATATTTCTGCTCTTCTGCCAGCGCCCAGCGGTCAGCTTCCGTACGCTTCAGTACAGCATGCCATGGTCCCCAGAGGGAGAACCAGTCCGTAAATTCATTCTCTTCACGGCTTCTGACCATGGCTTCGGCAGTGCGGAGGTCATTTGCTGTCACTCCCGACACGCCATAGAAACGCATTTCCTTCACGGCAGTAGAGAGCTGAAGTTTCTCTGCGAGCATGGTCTGGAAGGCCAGGTAGACTTCTATCTCATCCACAAAATGGAGAGTTCTGACTTTATCCCGGGCAATGTCCTCCAGAATTTCGAGGCGGAACATTTCCCTGCCCAGGGAGAGCAGAGCGCCGGTATCATTATCGAAAAGGCCTTCTGATGCCTGATGGACCAGGAGGGTTTTCCGGAGATTGTTCCATGTGAGCGCGACACGGTCCTCACAGCTCTCAGTGGCATCAGCAGCAACAGCGAAAGACTGCTGTCGAAGCTCCGCAGAGGCACTGAGTTTTTCCAGCCATGCAGCGACCTGTTCACGGAATCCGGAGGTATTGCGTGCAGAGACGGTATCGGAAAGGCGGTCAAGGAACGCGGAAAAGGTGTTGGCATGCTCTTCATGTTCAAAAGCATGCCATATCTGTGATACATCAGATTGTTTGTTTTCCGGGAACCATGCTGTCACGGCATCAGCCAGGGGGCGATGGAGTGTATTCTGTTGTCCGTCACTCATGGAGAAGTAAATCCGTGGGCCGTGGTAGTCCGGCGAAGAGGTTAATCTTTGCAGGGCTTGCAGAGTGCGAGTCGACAATGGATTGTTATAAATATTAACATCTGCATAAATGTGCAGATTCATGATACTGTCTGGCAATGTGTTCAGCTGATTGTTAGGGATATATAGTGATTGCAGACGTTGTGGAAGTTCGGGCAGTCTGTGTAGTTGGTTTTCCCCAACGTTTAAAAGCCTCAGATTTTGAGGAAGGGGCGGTAGCTCTTGTAATCTGTTATCAAAAGCACTTAGTTCCTGTAGTTCACATGGTAATTCTGGTAAGGCAGTAAGCTGGTTGTTGCCAACAGAAAGTTTTTGTAGAGCCGGGGGAAGATCAGGTAGCGTCTCCAGGCTATTGAGAAGGGCTGAGAGTGACTGCAAGGAAGATGGAAGAGAAGGCAAACATGTTAAAACTCTGTTAAGTGAAACATCAAGAGCGACCAGGTGAGGCGGAAGAGCCGGGAGCCTGCTCAGTCTGTTATCGCTGGCTTTAAGTACAGTTAAGGACGGAGGGAGTTCTGGCAGAGAGCGTAGCTCATTGCTAGAGATGTTAAGTTCTTGTATGTGCGGGGGCAGGTATGGGAGAGAGCGTAATCTGAGTAAACTTAAATTGAGGGCTGGCTCTTGAAAAGCCAGACATATTTTCAGTAATCGAACTGCCTGTGTTCGGTCTTCTGTTGCAGCACCTTCCTTGGCCCAGTTATCCCAGATGCGGTGATAATCCGTGATATTTTGCTCTTCTACGGATAAACGGGATATACATCCTAAACCACAAAAGGAGCGGAAAAAAGAAGGATTGTGGGCAGGTTTCATTTATTATTGATCCTCATTGTTTATATATTAATATATTCGTGCAAATGGAGTGAGGATTCTTTAAAAAAACGCGCCTGTAAATAGTTAAGAACAGGAAGAACTGTTGGGGATGTGGCTGGCCGAAAATGAAGGGGTGAAGTTCTGGCTCAATGTGCTGACTGAACTGAAAAAACGCGGTTGGTCGCCCTACCTTTTCATCAAGCCAGTAGTCTGCCCACCACAGCATCATTTCTCTGCGCTTATCGAGATACTGAGCATGGTTGTAAATTCAGCTAACCCAGTGCGTTGACAAAAAATTAGCGCAAGAAGACAAAAATCACCTTGCGCTAATGCTCTGTCTCAGGTCACTAATACTATCTCATAGTTGATTCATAGTGACTGGATATGTTGTGTTTTGTAGCATCATGTTAGTCTATTTTTTAGACTAAAGATATTGTAACACATTGATATTAATCGTTTTTTAATATTTTTAGCGTTCAGCTTTTTTTCTAACTTGAGCGAAACGGGAAGGTAAAAGACAAAAAGTTGTTTTTAATACCTTTAAGTGATACCAGATGGCATTGCGCCATCTGGCAGAGTGATTAACTAAACATCGCAGTAATCGAGGCGCTTCCCAGAGAGTGGAAATGAACGTTAAACCCGACCATCACGCGCTCGCACCTTCATCGACATCAATACGTTCTATATCCAGCGCGTGAACGGTCAAGAATGTAGCGATGAGTTTCGCCTTTGGCGGTGCTGCGCCATCGTACCGGTTTTTACCAAAGTCGGTACGCGTCTGCAAAAAGCCATATGGCATTGCTACCAGACCAGAGCCAAACCCTTGGTAATACGCAGGTATCGCGGGTAAGTTAACGACTACCAGTGCCACAGCCAGCCAGGAGCCGGTTGGCGCATCCGGGTGGTAGGCAGGTGACGACAAAGCTTTTCGTTCCCGCAGGAACATCATCCCACGCCAGATGCGGTCATTTCTCGCCATCGTAACCCATGCCGTTAAAGACGTGACAATGCGGCAATTTCTCGCCATCGCGCAGGGAGTGGTTACTGATGAGTTTCATGAACCCTCCTTTCTTGTTTGCAGAAAATTGTAGCAGAAACCCTCACGCGGAGCTTCTCGTTATTGGCAAAAAAATGTTTCATCCTGTACACGCGGGTAACCGCTGCGGTGGGACGCTGTCAACTGTTGCGGAGAATAATATACGGCGGCATAGGTAAATCAGTTTGCCAAAGGCTAACCACAACACCCTGTTCGACGAAGAATTTTTGCAGCGCCATCCTCACCGGATGAGTGACTCGACCACGCCAATGGCCCCCAGTACGCGCACATCGGCAACCGTTTCGGCATCACGGGCAGGGGCGGGCCTCGCGCAGCTCTCTTCAATATCCGGCCACCTGTTGCTGCCAGTCGCCAGATTCGAGAAATCACAAGGCTGGCGTTTGTTCGCGCAGGCCAGCGGATTGCCCATAAAAGTTGGCCCATGCATAAAGCAACCGGCTTCACCGTTACTGATGGTTTCTGCAACCTCGCGCGTGGTGAGTGGCGGAAAGGGTCGTTGTGCCGCCGGTTAAGGCTCTACCGAGGCACAAAATGTCCGGCGCGATTTCTGCATGTTCGCGGCAAACAGTTTCCCGGTACGACACCAAATCCAGTGGCCAACCGTTCGGCAATCAGCAAGCTACCTTCGCAATCGCATATTTTTGCGGATTGGGTTTAACCATTCCGGATGGTAGTGCGCATCCACCCTCCGCCCTGGACAATCGGCTCAATGATCACCCGCCGCGATTTCATGACGATGCGCCGCCATCAGGCGGGCGAAGCCACCATATCGCGCTCATCCCCATTCGCCATCCATACGGCTTTGTGGGGCGGGAGCGAACAGTTTTCTGGCAGATAGCCTTTCCACAGGCTGTGCGTTGGTTGTTCCGGATCGCACACCGACATCGCGCCAAAGGTATCGCCATGATGACCGTTGCGGAAGGTCAGAAAACGCTGGCGCGCTTCACCTTTGGCTTCCCAGTACTGCAACGCCATTTTCATCGCCACTTCCACCGCTAGCAAACCGGATCCCGCGAGAAAAACGCGCTCCAGCATTTAGGCGTCATCGCCACCAGTTTGCGGCACAGCTCAATGGCTGGCGCATGGGTGATACCGCCAAACATCACATGCGACATGGCATCGATTTGCGACTTCATCGCCGCGTTGGCTGGGTGATTGTAGCCGTGGATCACCACCCGCCAGGACGACATACCGTCAACAGCGTGTGCCGTAGACAAAATCAGCTCGCAACCTTCGGCGCTCACCACCGGATAAACCGGCAGAGGGGAGGTCATGGATGTGTATGGGTGCCAGATATGGCGTTGGTCAAAGGCAGAATTGGTCCGTTGTCATAATCGACTTGTAAACCAAATTGAAAAGATTTAGGTTTACAAGTCTACACCGAATTAACGACGAAAAAACACGTTTTGGAGAAGCCCCATGGCTCACCGCCCACGCTCAACATGTCGCAAGTCACAGAATTCTTTGAAAAACCGTTGCTGGATCTGCTGTTTGAAGCGCAGCAGGTGCATCGCCGGCATTTCAATCCTCGTCAGGTGCAGGTCAGCACGTTGCTGTCGATTAAGACCGGAGCTTGTCCGGAAAATTGCAAATACTGCCCGCAAAGCTCGCGCTACAAAACCGGCTGGAAGCCGAGCGGTTGATGGAAGTTGAACAGGTGCTGGAGTCGGCGCGCAAAGCGAAAGCGGCAGGATCGACGCGCTCTGTATGGGCGCAGCGTGGAAGAATTGCCACGAACGCGATGTGCCGTACCTGGAACGAATCGTGCGGGGTGGGATGGGGCTGGAGGCGTGTATGACGCTGGGCACGTTGAGTGAATCTCAGGCGCAGCGCCTCGCGAAACGCCGGGCTCGATTACTACAACCACAGCGTGGACACCTGGCTGGACTTGCGCGATGTCGTCCGCCACACACACTTATCAGGAACGCCTCGATACGCTGGAAAAGTGCGCGAGATGCCGAGATAAAGTCTGTTCTGGCGGCATTGTGGGGCTTAGGCGAAACGGTCAAAGAAGTCGCGCGGATCCTGCTGCAACTGGCAAACCTGCCAGACGCCGCCGGAAAGCGTGCCGATCAACATGCTGGTGAAGGTGAAAGGCACACCGCTTTGCCGATAACGATGATGTCGATGCCTTTGATTTTACTCGCACCATTGCAGTAGCGCGGAGTCGTCGATGCCAACCTCTTACGTGGCTTCTGCCGGACGCGAGCAGATAAAACAAGACGGACTTCAGGCGATGTGCTTTCTGGCAGGCACAAAGTCGATTTTCTACGGTTGCAAACTGCTGACCGCGCCGAATCCGAGAGCAAGATAAAGACCTGCAACTGTTGTGAACTGGGGCTAAATCCGCAGCAAACTGCCGTGCTGCGCAGGCGATCACGACAAGCAGCAGCGTCTGGAACAGGCACTGATGACCCGGACACTGACGAATATTACAACGCGGCAGCACTCTGAGCTGGCAGGTGCAAGTCAACACGGCCCTCGATGCGCGGCGTGCTGCCGATGCCCTGCGTCGCCGTTATCCAGTGGCGCGGAGCAGGACGCTGGCTGGTGGCGGAAATCGCAGGTCTGAACTTTTCCAGTAACGATTGTTTCGGTTCAGCCATCATCCGCGATTCTCGGTCCCTGGAAGCAGAGTGCGGAGCAATTTCGCGTCGGTAGCGGCAGCTCCGGTCACGTCAGCGGTTATAGCGTGGCACATCAGGCGCTGGAGAAGACTGGCCGAGTGGCTGGGCTATTCGCGGGCACTGCTGTTATCTCTGGTTTTGCCGCTAATCAGGCGGTCATTGCCGCGATGATGGTGAAGAGGACCGTATTGTTGCCGACCGGCTTAGCCATGCCTCATTGCTGGAGGCTGCCAGTTTGAGCCCGTCGCAGCTTCGCCGTTTTGTTGATAACGATGTCACTCATCTGGCGCGACTGCTTGCTTCCCCCTGTACGGGGCAGCAACTGGTGGTGTCAGAAGGCGTGTTCAGCATGGACGGCGATAGTGCGCCGCTGGGGGAAATCCAGCAGGTAACGCAACAGCACAATGGCTGGTTGATGGTCGATGATGCCCACGGCACGGGCGTTATCGGGGAGCGGGGCGCGGCGGCTGCTGGCTGCAAAAGGTAAAACGCGGAATTGCTGGTAGTGACTTTTGGCGAAGGATTGGCGTCGGCGGGGCAGCGGTGCTTTGCTCCGGTACGGTGGCGGTTCTCTGCTGATTCGCCCGCCATCTTATCTACAGCACCGGTATGCCGCCGGCTCGGCGCAGGCATTACGTGCGTCACTGGCGGTCATTCGCAGTGATGAGGGTGATGGGCGGCACAAACTGGCGGCACTCATTACGCGTTTGCGTGCCGGAGTACAGGATTGCCGTTTCGCTTTCTAATTCGTGCAGCGCCATCCAGCCATTGATCGTCGGTGATGACACGGTGCGTTGCGACGGCGAAAAACTCCGCCAGCAAGGCTGCTGGGTCACGGCAATTCGCCCACCAACCGTACCCTCTGGTTCTGCGCGACTGCGCTTAACGCTAACCGCCCCGCATGAATCCGGGATCTGGACCGTTGCTGGAGGTGCTGCATGGCAACGGTTAATCAACCAGCCATTGCAGCGGCATTTGGTCGGGCAGCCGCGCACTATCAGCGACACGCAGAGTTCAGCGCCGAGTGCTGATGTCTTACTGGCAATGCTCCACAGCGTAAATACACCACGTCTGGACGGGGGGTGGCCTGGCTGGATCAGCCGCCACTGGCGAGAGCGTCGCGCAGGTGCGGCGTTAAATCTCTCGCCGCCGATGCTTCGCGAGCCCGCCGGAAGATGCTGCAGACCGTTTCTGGCGGGGGTATCGAATGCCTGCCATCAGCACGTCGACGTTGGATGTACCATGGAGCAATCTGCGGTGAGTGGTGCGGTGATTTTTCCACGGCACTCCGCGAGCTGTATCGGGTGGTGCGCCCCGGAGGCGGGTCGCGTTTACCACGCTGGTGCCGGGATGGTTCCCGAACTGCGTCAGGCGTGGCAGGCAGGGATCAGCGTCCACATGCTGATCGCTTTTTGCCGCCAGATGAGATCGAACAGTCGCTGAACGGCGTGCATTATGGACGTCATCTCGGCCCATCACGCTGTGGTTTGATGATGCGCTCGTGCCATGCGTTCACTGAAGGGCGTGGTGCCACGCATCTTCATGAAGGGCGCGACCCGCGATCTTAACGCGTTCACAGTTGCAGCGATTCCGATTCGCCTGGCCGCGACGGCAGGGGCGATGTCCTCTGACGTGTCATCTTTTTTTGGGAGTGATTGCTAGTGAGTAAACGACCCTGTCGCCGGAACGGATCCGAAGTGGGGAGAGCTTGGCCGTTGTGCACTTCCAGCCGCAAAGGCAGCAGGCTACCGGACGGCGGCCCTAAACCGATCGCCTTGGCGGCGAAAGACCCCGGAAGGTTTACGCGATCGCGACGCGCTGGCGTTCAGCGCAACAGCAGCCTGCAGCTGGATGACGGACGGTAGATCCTACGCCTCGCAGAACCCACTTCGCCGCCATCATCAGCGCGCAGAGGGTAGGCCGATAGATCATTGGTGATGAGCGCCGGATTACGCGCACTTGAACAACGGGCTGACTGGGTGTTAGTGGAAGGCACTGGGGGTGGTTTACGCCGCTTCTGACACTTTCACTGTTGGGGTTGGGTAACGCGGAACAACTACCAGTAATACTGGTCGTTAGCGTGAAACTCGGCTGTATTAATCACGCGCGATGTTGACTGCGCAGGTAATACGACGCGCCAGGACTGGCGCTGGCGGCTGGGTCCTCGTGGTGCGGCACCTTCCTGGGAGAACGTCACGCTGAATATATGGCCGCGCTCACCGCATGATTCCCCGCGCTCGGCATGGATGGCTGCTTGCAGAAAATCCAGAAAATGCTGGGGCAACCGGAAGCTGCATAAACCTTGCCTTGTTGTAGCCATCCTGTATTTGGTTAAATTGCAAGCGAGGAATAGAGTCTTCGATTGACTGCGATTTAACCAATTTAAATTCTAAAATAATCACGAAAAAAATTTTACCTCCACATGATGCGGTGAATGTGGGAATTGCCCAAGGCGGCGGGGATCAGGGCTGCAGAACGGTTTATCCGCTACTCCTGTGGATAACCATGTGTATTAAGTAGAAACAAGGCGAGCAAGAGAATACGCCACTTGCACGCGTGGTGGGGTAAAAGCGGCTCAATGAAATATCTTTTATTTTTTAACTGGTTAGATCAATGCAATGGCAGTCACTGAACAGGCATCTCTTGCCATGAACTGTCATCACTCGTCTTGACAAAATGTAAAAAAGCCGTTGCTTTGGGGATAACCCGGTGAGGCCCGTGTTGTATCTCGCCGCAGGGTAAATTTTGTTAGTGATTGACAGCGGAGGTTGGGCTGTGTCGGAAATATTATGGTGATGACTGTTTTTTTTTCCGGTCTGATTTGTTGGCATAATCTGACTGCGACGAGTCCCGGTCCATACCTGCCCGCCCAACTCCTTCAGGTAACAAGTTCATCCGTAAACCGTTCAAACTGAATTCCGCTTTTTAAACCTTACTGGCGATGAGCAGGAGAGGCGATCTGACGTCTCGAAGAGGGGCTGGAAGATGGCCTGGCGCACCAGACGTTACTTGGCGTGACTGGCTCCGGGAAAACCTACACCATCCGCAATGCATTGCTGGTTTAACGCCCAGCGTTCCGTGGTATTTCCGCCCCAACAAAACGCTGAGTCCAGCTGTATGGCGGTGGAAAAGACGTTCTTGCCGGAAAACGCGGTGGAGTATTTAGTTCTCCTACTACGACTACTATCAGCCGGAAGCCTCTGTCCCGAGTTCCGACACCTTCATTGAGAAGATGCCTCGGTTAACAATTACCTGTTGAGCAGATGCGTTTGTCCGCCACCGAAAGCGATGCTGGAGCAGCGTGATGTGATTGTAGTGGCGTCTTTTTCCGCGATTTATGGTCTGGGCAATCCTCATTTATATCTCAAGATGATGCTCCATCTCACGAGTGGTGTCGTTTATGGATCAGCGCGCAATTCTGCGCCGACTGGCGGAGCTGCGATACGCTCGTAATAATACGGCGTTCCGAGCGTGGTACTTTCCGCGTTCGTGGCGAGGTGATTGATATCTTCCCGGCAAAATCGGATGACATTGCACTTCGCGTGGAACTGTTTGGGAAGTGGAACGATTGTCGTTATTTAACCGCTGACCGGGCAGATTCTGCCGCTATTCCACGTTTTACCATCTACCCGAAAACGCACTACGTCACACCGCGCGAGCGCGCATCGTACAGGCGATGGAGGAGATCAAAGAACTGGCCGCCAGACGCAAAGTGCTGTTGAAAACAACAAACTGCTGGAAGCGCAGCGGCTGACCCAGGCGTACCAGCTTGATCTGGAGATGATGAACAGGCTGGGCTACTGTTGGGGGGTGGAAAGCTCCTCGCTTTTCCTCTCCGGTCGTGGACGGGTGGGCGCCGCCGACGCTGTTTGATTACCTGCCTGTGGATGGTTTGTGGTCGTCAATGATCTTCACATCACCGTTCCGGGATTTGGGGCAGTATCGCGGTGACCGGGCGCGTAAAGAGACACTGGTCAAGATCAGCTTCCGCCTGCCATGGGCGCTGGATAACCGTCCGCTTAAGTTTGAAGAGGTCGAAGCATTTCCGACGCGAACCGTATGTTTCGGCGACGCCGGGTGATTTACGAGCTGGAAAAATCCGGCGGCGATGTGATGGATCGGGTAGATGCGTCCAGACGGATTGCTTAACCCGTTTATTGGAGTCGACCGGTGGCGACACAGGTTGATGATCTTCTTTCGGAAATTAGTCAGCGAGCGGCAATTAACGAACGCGTACTCGTAACCACACTGACCAAGCGGATGGCGGAGATCTTACCGAATATCTCGAAGAACATCAGCAGACGCATGCATTATCTCCAGCTCAGGTATGACGCCGTCGAACGTATGGAGATTATCCGCGACTTGCGTCTGGGTGCAGGTGGTGGTGCTGGTGGGAATAAACTACTGCGCGAAGGTCTGGATATGCCGGAAGTGTCTGCACTGGTGGAGATCCTCGACGCTGACGAAGATGGCTCCTGCATTCCGAACGTTGGTTAATACGAGCAGCCCATTGGTCATGCGGCGCGTAACATTAACAGGGTCAAGCGATTCTCTTGGCGATAAATCTCGCCGTCGATCGCGAAAGCAATTTGGCGAAACCGGACGTCGCCGTGAGAAACAGAGAGTGCGACGAGGAACACGGAATTGCGCAAGGCTTGAACAAGAAAGTCGTCGATATCCTGGCGCTGGGGCAGAACATTGCCAAAACCAAAGCGAAGGGCAGAGGAAAATCACCACCGATTGTTGAGCCGGATAATGTGCCGATGGATATGTCGCCTAAAGCGTTGCAGCAGAAAATCCATGAGCTGGAAGGGTTGATGATGCAACACGCGCAGAATGTGGAGTTCGAAGAAGCGGCGCAAATTCGTGACCAGTTGCATCAGCTGCGTGAGCTGTTTATGGCGGCATCGTAACAGGATAGCGAAAGAAGACTCATGACACACGGAAAACAGCCTGATGCGCTACGCTTATCAGGCCGACGTTTTCTCCGCAATATATTCAATTTGTGCGGTTGTAGGCCGGATAACGCGTTCGCCACGCGTCCGGCATAACCAACGCGCACTTTGTCTTCAATAGGAAGCCGGAATTTTCCTTCGGATTTCCGTTAACCTAAAGCCTGTAACGCCTTTTCCAGCGCGTTATGTGACAACTGGCGGTCATGACGATACGGAATATCGCTGGCCTCCAGTACCTCCCCGATCACAATCCGCTCTTTCACCGCCGAGACATCCACTTTTGGCCCGACGATGACCGCATCAATGACCTTTTTACCAAAATATCTGCCCAAAATTGCCAGCTTGCTTTCCAGCTTCAAATTAGCCGCAGGTAAACTCGACTCACGCCCCAGATCGCCGATATAAACCATCGCCTGGCGTGCGGCGTAATGCCACGGCGATTTCCTTGAGCAGCAGAATTGGCATCAGGCTGGTAGGCAACTGCCAGGCCAATGATGGTGAGATCGCTTGATTGATAGCGTGAACCGCCTCGACGCGTTGCGGGTACATTAGGCGTTAACGATAACTCTTGAATGGCGTAGTTAACTGGTTGATATTGACCTCGCCGTAAGCTCATGCCCCTGATCGTCAATCGCCATCAGATCAACAGGAGTCGACATCGGAATTCAATGCGTATCCACTTTCAGCAGAGCTACGAATTAAATTGATGGCTTCCAGAGGCCGCACGCTAAGGTATTCCAGCGCCTTTAACATCAAAGTTCCGAGATTATGACCGGAAAGTTCGCCATTGCCACCAAAACGGTATTCAAACATCGCGGAGGCGACGCTCGGCTCCGTTATGAGCTGGTTGAGGCAGTTCGCGTATCGCCCGGGCCATGCCGCCTTTGAACGGCGAATACGCCCCGTCGAGCCACCATTATCGGTGGTGGTGACGATACCCGTTAAACGAGAACCCAAAGACGAAAGTGATGAGAGAACGCGTCCAGTCCATGCCCTCCGCCGAGAGCAACGACACGATCAAGATCAGCCAGCGTACGATTTCGCATATGGTTTCCTGGAGTCAGATTATCCGCGCTACAGTAGCGCAAAATTGCGGGGAAACAGCAATTAACCTGCCGATATTGAGGATACAAACTATTTTCTTTCTACCTCTAAAGGACGATGCACGCTATGCCTCCCGATGATGTATATCAAAGTAAAACCGCCGTTTTCCCTTATTCTGTAGCGAAATAGCACGATCATGACGCTGTATACATGATTACGTAGCGAAAGTGTGGATGGGTAAAAAGTCATTTACACGCTAGTATCGGCATAACCACTAAACGCTCTAGCCTCTGCACCTGGGTCAACTGATTCGGTGCTTTGGCGGTGACAATGCTGGTAAAGATTGCCACCAGGGCCAAGGAAGAATGACTTCGCCTCGCGTATCTGGAAAGGTGTACATGGCTTCACAACTGACTGATGCATTTGCGCGTAAGTTTACTCTTGCGCCTTGATTACCGATGTGTGTAAGTTTCGTTGCACCTACTGCCTGCCGGATGGCTACAAACCGAGCGGCGTCACCAATAAAGGCTTTCTTACCGTCGTTGAAATTCGCCGGGTTACGCGCTTTGGCCAGTCTGGGCACCAAAAGTGCGCCTGACAGGCGGTGAGCCGTCTTTACGCCGCGACTTTACCGATATCATCGCCGCTGTGCGGGAAAGCGACGCTATCCGCCAGATTGCGGTCGCCACCAATGGTCTTGCGTTGAACGCGATGTGGCGAACTGGCGCGATGCGGGACTTGCTGGCATGACCCTCGTGTCGACAGTCTCTGGACGCCCGCCAGCTTCACGCTATTACAGGGCAGGATCGATTCAACAAGGTCATGGCGGAGAGTGATGCTGGGTTGGAGGCCAGTTTGAGAAGGTAAAGTCGATAACCGTGCTGATGCGTGATGTTAATCATCACCAGCTCGACACCTTTCTGAAACTGAATCCAGCATCGCCCTATCCGGCTGCGTTTCATCGAACTGATGGAAACGGGCGAGCAGCTTCCGTAAGCATCACGGGTCTGGTCAGGTTCTGCGTTGACGGCTGCTGCATCACATTTGAATCCACCAATTTTCATTAGAGAACGCAGCGACGATACACGCAAGTCTTTTGCCATCCAGATTACGCGGAGAGATGGCCTTATCATGCCGTATGAAAAGACTTCTGCGCCACTTGCAACCGCCTGCGCGTTCCTCCATTGGTAAACTCCATCTCTGCCTGTTTGGTGAAGGCGGCGTTGACCTCGCGATGTGCTGGAAGGCAAATCCCGGCGACAGGCACTGAAAACGCGTCCCTTCAGCGGCGCTGCGGGAGAAGGAACAGACCCATTTCCTGCATCAAAACAACACCGGTATTACGCAAACTTATCGTACATTGGCGGCTAAACGTAGAAGGAGGGTCGGATGGTCGGGTGAGCACTGAATTCTACCGCCTGTTTTGCTATTCTTACGGTTTCTCATCGTCGCGGTGAAGGAACAATACCTCCGGTCACTATCTGCGCGATTCGGCGGAGCGGGCCGTCGCGTTGTCGATAAAGCCATTGTGAAAGAGAAACCGCTACGCTATTCGCGCTGCGTATCTGCATGGAATCGCCAGCGACGATGTACAAGTGGTATTAATTACGGTAGTACTAGCCTAACGGAAGGTAATGAGCTCCCGAAGACATTGCTCCCATTATTCAACCGTGAAGTTGAAGGTTTTGGTGAAGTGTTGCCGGATGTTGTCGTTTGAAGAGATTGGCGCTTCCACGTTGCGATCTGGTGGTAGCGGGCGTCGCCAACAAAACGCTGATTTTCGCCATCCAGGTTGGGGCAAAGCGTCCCGTGCCGCATGGGAAAATTTCAGTGGCGCCGCAGCTGGATGCCGTACGCGTGAGTGTGGCTGCAGTCCACATTTGAAGAAATCGTATCTCACAACTGACCCATATCAACACAGCTGGCGAAGCGCACATGGTGGATGTCTCCGCCAAAGCGGAAACCGTGCGTGAAGCGCGGGCGGAAGACCTTTGTCACCATGCGCAGCGAGACGCTGGCGATGATTATGGTGGGTCGCCGCCCACGAAGGCGACGTCTTTGCCAGCTGCGCCGTATTGCCGGTATTGGGCGGCAAAACGCCTTCAAGAGGGATCTCAACCCGCTCTGTCATCCGCTCATGCTCAGCAAAGTTGAAGTCAATTTACAGGCCGAGCCGAGCGCGATGGGGTCGGTAGAAACCTTATGCCGCCTGACCAGGAAACCGATTGTCGAGAAATGGAAGCATTAACCGCGGCCTCCCGTGGCGGCGCTGACCATTTATGACGTGTAAAGCGGTGCGAAAAGATATGGTGATTGGTCCGGTACGTTTGCTGGCGACAGCGGCGGCAAGTGGGGTGACTTTAAGGTGAAGCGGATGATTAAAGTTTCTTTTTTTGGCCCAGGTGCGCGAGTTGGTGGGAACGAATTAAACCGAAGTGGCTGCGGATTTTCCAACTGTTAAAGCGTCGACGACACATGGCTGCGCAGGCCATCGCTGGGCGCTGGCGCTGGAAGATGGCAAATTTCCTGGCTGCCGGTACGAACCAGACGCTGGCGTAGCTTTGACCATCGGCTCATGCCGCCGCATCCGAGAGCATTCTTCCCGCCAGTTAAGTCTAGGGAAGTTGCGGTCAGGCAGAAACCAAAATTGTTGTTGGTCCGCAGACCGTACGAGCGTTGGAGAAAAATCTCGTGGCTGGCGGAGCATGACGAGAGCGTGCGGTGGTAGCTTTTACTGATCACGTGCACACAACCATAACCTGGGCGACGGCGTAGAAGCATTAACCCTCAAACACTATCCGGGGATCACTGAAAAAGCACTACGCAGAATTGTTGATGAAGCGCGTAACCGCTGGCCGCTGGGGCGCGTCACTGTGATTCGCCGCATCGGGGAATTATGGCCAATGAAATCGTTTTTGTCGGTCACCAGACTGCGCATCGCAGCAGTGCGTTTGAAGCCGGGCCGGGTGTTGTGGGTGATCTCGAAACCCGCGCGCGCGTTCTGGAAGCGTGGCCGCGCCGGAAGGCGACCGCTGGGTCGAAGCTCGGAGAGCAATCGGCAAGCAGCAAAACGCTGGTAGTTTTTTGTTAGCCGGATAAGGCACCGCTGCGTCCGGCAATTTCACCGCTGGGTCCATACATTACGCTGCGTGGATGCACAGCCTCATCATTTTGCAGTATCCTTAAGATATTCCTAATATCTTGGGAGTAGGTAATGAACAGTTCCACTTATGATTCGATTGTACAACCCGGGCTGGCTTGCAAGACTTATATGAGCAAGTCTATGGCTTTGTAGATGGCTTCGTCAGCTTGTTGCTGGTACCACAGTTGTTAGCCTGGTCTGTCCATAATTCTGCGGCAGTGATGGAGCTGTTGTTCACTAACCGTGTCTTTTTTAATCAGTCTGATCATCGCGCAATTAGCATTGGTTATTGTGTTATCAGCGATGATTGAAAGCTGAGCGCAGGTGTAACGACTATGCTCTTTATGCTTTATTCAGGCACTGGCGTCTTGCACTTGCAAGTATTTTCATCTGTTTATACCGCTGCTTCTATCGCCAGTTGTTTCGTGGCTGCCGGGATGTTCGGCGCAATGAGCCTTTATGGTTACGCCAGGAAGCGCGATTGACGACGGCTTTGGCAATATGCTGTTTATGGCGTTAATCGGCATTGTGCTGGCGTCGCTGGTCAACTTCTGGCTGAAAAGCGAAGCGTTCATGTGGGCAGTCACCTACATGGCGTGATTGTCTTTATCAGATTAACAGCGTATGACACCCAGAAACTGAAAAATATGGGTGAGCAGATTGATACCCGCGACACATGAGAACCTGCGCGAATATTCCATTCTTCAGCATAACCTTCTTATTGGACTTCATCAACCTGTTCCTGATGTTGCTGCGGAATTCTTCGGCAACCGCCGTTTAAATTCTTTTTCACCATCACTATCCCGGCCATGTGTCGGGATTTTTTTCTTACTAAAAACGACACTTAACAAGTACCAGGTATAAAATATGCCTTATGAGCGAGCGGAATCGTTTTCCGTATCCATAAATACAAAAGTATTTTGTATGCGTGGTTTTAAATTTATTGATGGTGAATATTAATGTTTTTTCTAAGGACAACTAAAAGAATGGAATCATACTCGCAAAACAGCAATAAATTAGATTTTCAGCACGAGCTAGGATA
Organism: Shigella flexneri; assembly: GCA_048288465.1. GTDB lineage: Bacteria > Pseudomonadota > Gammaproteobacteria > Enterobacterales > Enterobacteriaceae > Enterobacter > Enterobacter flexneri_B. Next base: position 743,729 of record CP182556.1, read on the forward strand.
TTAAACAGCATATGGCTCATTACCCGCTTTAGGTTTGGTGACAACCGCAGGACTGGGCTCGTAGCCAGATATCCAATTATGCAACAAAATATGATTCACCGCAAAATGTATGTCGCCATAGGATCTTACTATTACTTTCTAATGGATGGCTTAAGTAGGATTAACAAGATAATGTGTCATCGCAGGCGTAATATATCATTTTTACTCTCTTTGGTGGCGATTTCGTCGTTGCTAGTTTAGCTCCTGTACCTGCCATTATCGTCGTGTTCGAGCACTGTGCGCGTGCTTTAATTATATGCCGGCCGGTTCATTTTTAATGCTCCATCCTGTTCTACCGTTTCATCATTACTATGATGTCGTATAAATGGCTGTGATGACGATGAATGCCGCATCAACCAGTGAACGACCCGTTTTGGAAACAAGTTGCTAATGATTGCGTCATGGTCAGGCATTATTCCTGGCATGGACGAAATACAAGCTCTTGAATCGGCGGGAAATGCCATAGCTAAGAGTTGTGGTAGTCCGGTTTTTGACCGGCCACCTGCATTAGCACTTGATCATGATTTTATCGGGCTTCTTTGGCAGACTTGCCCCAGAGCCACAACGCTTGTCCTGCAAAAGGCATACGCGTTTTTTCATTAGCTTGTACTTCAGTATACTAAAGAACTTAACTAAACTTCACATCGCCGTCTTCATTTTTCGCCCGTAGCTTCTTCGCTCGCTTTCCAGTAGCAGGTAACAGATTAGCGCCAGCAGCAGCGGGATAAAGTAATACAGGACCAGAAGCGGAGCAGGGCGGCGAGCACCGCAACCTTTGAGGTATGCTCCCAGCCAGTAGTGCGATAAACACCGCTTCCACACACCAATTCTGCCGGAAGATGCACGATTCCTCAACGCAACACTACTAACCAGCAACACGCCCAGTACAAAGAAATAGTTCACGCTTTAACCAAGCAGCCAGATACTCGCTCCCATTACCATCCAGTTAACGCTCAAACCGCATCTGAGCGAGCGCATTTGGATGAAGGCAGACCAGGCCGCCCTTTGATGGTCATATGGCGGTGCTTCGCGAAGCGCAAAACCACAAATAAACCGCGATAATGATCAGTAAGCCAATGCCAAATACGCAGCGTAGTTTGATTGACATACCAGTGATCCGTACTCCACCATGCCCGCGGTAGATAATCCCTGCCAGTAAAATATAGCCCAGCCAGTTGGTGGTAATACTAGCGAGAAATCGCGTAATAGTGCGACCGGCAACTTATACGCAAAAAAAAAATGCATAGCGTATACCAATGCCGCGCCCACCCAGGTACCCCAGTGTCAGGTTGAAGGCGTAGCAGATAAACGACACCAGCATCACCTGGCTCGCCCCTTGCCGGTTCGTGACCGCAGGAAAGCGGGCTAAGAGGTGATAGCTAAAAATCAGATAGTGATGACCACCAGCCCACCGCACCAAGCAGCGCAACGCGATCTGTAGTCGCGGATGACCTTCCAGACTCTTCCCAGTCCACTTTTTGGCGTACACCACCAGCAACACAATCACCACGTACAAAACAGCCAGGTGGGCTATCCTCTTTGCGAGTGTGCAGCGCGGTGTGATTCACTCATCAGGCTTTACCCCCGCGCTTTCAGTTTAACCCCACTCCTGAGTTTCCATTGTCGGTTGGGCGGGGGGATGACCTGCGCCAGACGTGGCGTGTGTGCCGGAAGCCAGCCAACCAGCGCCGGGAAGTGGCATAAAAAGTGGAAGGCCAGCACGCTTTTCGCCGGTTCACCAGGTGCGTTTCGCCAGCATGGTCTCATCGACCTCTGACAATCTGCGGCAATCATGCCGTTCAGATTATCGCGCAGCGTCTGGTTAAATTGACGATCGTGGATGATGACTTTGCTTAACTTCAGCGGCAAACTGAGCGGATCGAGATTACTGGACCCTACTGTCGCCCAGTGATCGTCCATCAATGCCAGCTTGCCGTGGAGCGGCGGCGGCGGTGCACCAAATACCTGAACGCCGCCTTTAACCGGATAGTTCTACAGCAAGCGCGCACCGACTCTGACGATCGGCATATCCGGTCGCCCTGAATGATCAGTTTGAATGGCACCCCGCGCCGTGCCGCTTTACGCAAGGCGTGTAAATGGATAGCCGGGGAGAAGTAGGCGTTGGCGATAATGACTTCTCGCTGCGCCTAGTGAGCATCTCGATAGTGACGTTGGATACCATCGCGATGCTCTTCGTTATCGCGCCAGACCAGCAATACCTGCGCTTCTCCCGGCTGGCGGTTCTCTTCGCTTTGTGATGACGTCGCCACCAGCGTCGTGCCGCGCTCTGTCCAGGCAGGTTTTCCAGCTCAAACTGGAGAATGTCTTCGACAATCGGCCCTTCAAGGCGTACCGCGTAATCCGTTTTAGCCTCTGGACCGTAGCTGCACATATGCTCGGGGAGTAATTCAGCCCGCCAATAAAGGCGATACGCGCGTCTATCACCACAATTTGGCGGTGCATCCGGCAAAACACATTGGTGCGCATACCAAAAAGGCGAGGGCGGGAATGGTAGTAGCGAAAGACCACGACCAGCTGCCGTCAGTTCATTGACGAACTGATCGCTGAGATCGGCGAACCTAGCCATTCAGCAAGACTTCGCTTAACCCGCGTTGCGCTGCTGCCAGTAGTGCCGCATGCAGCTGTTTGCCGACGTCATCCTCAAACCGGATGAACGTTTCAAGATGATGCGTTCTTGTGCCTCGCCAATCGCCTGTGACACCGCGGGATAATATTGCTCGCCGTTTCCAGCAACTCCATCTCATTGCCTTCACGCCAGCTACATTTGTAAATGAATCCGCACTTAAGGGGGCATGATCGAGAAGGTGTCGCCATCTCTGCAGCGGCAACGCGGTTGGCGCGCTGGCGCTGGCATTTTTGACGTATTCCTGTCCAGACGTAGAGAGGAGATTGCGACGGAAACGTCACGCCGGGCGTCCGTGGGCGCGGGTAAAAATCCCATCCAGGCCGGCCTGCACTTTTAACGGATGATTAGCTTTTTCGCCGCCAGTCGTTGAAATCACCCGCCACCAATACCGGTTCGCCGTCCGGCAGCTCATTCACCCATTCGGCGAGCATCGCAAGCTGCGCCTGACGGTGCGCCTCACGCAGGCCCAGATGTACGCACATCACATGAATCGCTTTTCCGGTGATCGGCGGCACAATGCGGCAGTAGAGCACGCCGCCTTTCCGCACCATCGACCGAAACATCGCGATTCTCATAATGTTCAATGGGATAACGCAACAGTACGGCGTTGCCGTGATGCCCTTCCGGGTATACGGCATTGCGACCTAGCGAAATCGCTCCACATAGTGTCGGCGAGAAACTGGTAGTGCGAGGTATCGGGCCAGTTTTCCACATGCAGCGGATGAGTTGGTGCGCGCCCATCACTTCCTGCAGGCAAACAATATCGGCGCTGACGGTACGCACGGCATCGCGAAGTTCGGCAAAATGAAGCGTCGGTTAAACGCGGTAAAGCCTTTGTGAATGTTGATGGTGAGCACCTTGAACGAAAATTGTTGTGTTTAATGGGCATAATTTTCCTGTCTTTGCCTCTTATCTCATTGAAATAGTGTAGTCGGCGTCACAAAAGGTACGGTGTTACGGAATTTTCCGTAAAGTTCGGTACTCTGAGTAAGTGAGATAAATTCTTCAGGAGAGAGCCATGAAGTGGCAACAACGTGTTCGTGTCGCAACGGGTCTAAGTTCTGGCAGATTATGTTGGATTTACTGGTAGTGGCGCTGCTGGTGGTGGGCTGGATGAGTAAGACCTGGTTCACGTCGGCGTGGGATTATGCGCCTATATTGTGTCACGGTAGTGATCATGCTGGTGTTTCAGCGCCACCCGAGCAACGCTGGCGTGAGGTGGCAGACGTGCTGGAAGAGCCGACCACGACCTGGTATTTGGCGGGCGCGAGTGCTGTGGCTGTTGTCCCGCGTACTGGAAAACAACTTTTTGCTGGCAATTGCAGGGCTGGCGATCCTTGCTGGCCGGCGGTAGTGTCTTTGCTGGCGAAAGTAAGAAGTTAGATCACCTTACGTCTCACATCGCGTACGCCGCTGACCCGGTCGTGGCCGTTATCACCAGTAGCGGCGCCACAACCACTCCACACAATATCCAGACTCGCATCCTTCAGTAAATCTGCTGGTAATGTCCGTAAAGGCCGAATAGGGTTAATCGACGTAGGTTTTGCAGCCGTACTTGCATGTTTTCCACCGGAGAAACGTAACCGGAAAGGAGAATGGCGGGCATCATAAAAACAAACACGCCGAATAACGCCGGTGTGGTGTCGAGCAGAGTGATGAAATCAACAGACCGATCCACCAGCGATAAACCGTAGATCACAGTCGTAAAGTAGAACAGCGCCAGCGATCCGGCGAAAGGGAATTGATACGCCCAGATACCAATCGCCAGCACAATGGTGGCCTGGAAGGTGGCGACGTGCCACCCGGTACGGCTTTGCCGATGACTCTGCCGTGGTGAGCGGCGAAACCAGTAGCGATTTGAGCGTACCTTGTTCACGTTCGCGGGCGACGGAAAGTGAAGCGACGATTATTACGCCAATAGTGGTGATCATGGCGATCAGCGACGGCACCACAAACCATTTTGTAGTCGAGATTCGGGTTATACCAGTTGCGTTCCACCAGCTCGCTGTTATTAGGTTTCGGTTTTCCTTCAGCAGCTCCTGCGGATACTTTTTGACTATTTGTTGCAGGTAGTTGGCGGCGATTTGCGCACTGTTGGAGTTACGCCCGTCGAGGATAGACTGCAACGGCGCGGTCTGGAAGGTATCCAGTTTGCGCGAGAAGTCAGCGGGAAACGCACGCGGGTAACGCCTTTGTGTGTCGATGGTTGGGCATTTCCTGTGGCTTTCAGCAGCAGCACATGAGTAAAGGCGCTGGCGCGGGCAAACGTGGGTCAGTTCACCGAATGCTCGCCGTTATCTTCATCGTAGATGGCGATGGTGGCTCGTCACTTCCAGCGTGGCGGCGAACGGGAAACAGGATCACCTGAATAAGCAGGTAAAAGTCAGAATCGCGCGGGTTTGCGGTTCGCGCAGCAACGCCAGCAACTCTTTGCGGATTAACGTCATAAGCGATGAAACATGCTCCTCCCCCGTTGCAGCGACGCTTCGGTCTTCAGCCACGCTCAGGCCCTATACACTACCGCCCAGCGATGTAAACAGCACGTTCACCACCAGCACCACCGGAATATTCCCGGCGAGGAAGAGGCTCTGCAGGTGCTGATGCAGAACGAGCGGGAAGGACGCCACCCGCGGATCACCCGCGGGCATACTGTCATTTGAAAAATAAAGCCGGGAAAGCATAATCCACTGGCAAACAAGCCCGCGTTCAGAGTGACCCAGCGGCATTCTAACTGGTTGCGGGTACTCGTGGAACTCAGCAGCCCACTCCCGATGCGCGGACCCAGTGAAGCAGCTGGACAGAAGACAGACAAGCAAAGCGAACCGCCAGTACGGCACGCCGAGAATAAACATGATAGGGTCATACACAGCAGCATCGCCAGCATCCCGAGAAAGAGAATAAGGGATTAAGCTTACACAGAGCAGTTCCGCGGGCATTCTCGTAGAGAGCAGAGCCTCCACTGTGCGCGTTCCCACTGGCGCCACCACCACCAGCGAGGTGAGATCGCGCCGATGACCGTCATGATAATGGCTCACCGCACCCGGATAAGAAAATGCTGGCTGATCCCGCCGGGTTAAACCAGTAACTGGGTTTGTACATCAATAAGCGGTTTTAAAAAGTCTGCCCGTTGTCCGCTCGCTGCATTGCCAGATTTGCCAGATCCCTTCACATACCCCTGTACAAAGTTAGCGGTATTCGGCCACCGCCCGCTCGGTGATCACCAATCGTGCGGTGGGCGTTGGCCGTCTCCATCCGTTCCGCAAATCGACCTAATAACCACCACACCTGCTAATTCTCCCCGCCTGCATTTTGGCGATCAGCTTCCTGATGATCTCGACGGTGGTGTCTATGTAGGGCGGAACCGGTGACGGTGGTGGTGATCCAGCGCCGCTTCGCTACGCTGTTCAGCAATCCGCACCCTGCAGCTCGCCTAGCTGAGGTTAATGCCTGTAACCAAAAATAAACAGCAGTAGCAGCGGGATCACCACCCCGTACTAGTGCAGCTACTCGGATCGCGTATGATTTGCCGTGTCTCTTTATGCACAGCGCCCTGTACGTGATGCGTGACAGGATCGGGTTACTCATTGTGACGTCCTTATCCGAGGTGGATTAACTGAATAAGGCTGGCCCATGGCGGATCGGGTTGCTCGTCGTTGGCCGATGGCGCTTTCAAATCATCCGGTGTGCCGCTGGCAATTAATTTCCCACGGTACACCAGGCGATGCGGTTGCATATTTGCTTCATCCATAAAGTGGTGACCATCACCGTGACGCCTTTTCCTCTACGACATGCTTGTCCATGTGGAGCGCAAAATTCGCGGCGGGTGAGGGGATCAACTCGCTGGACGTTGGCTTCGTCGAGAAACAGAATGTCCGGTTCATGCATCAGCGAACAGGCCAGCGCCAGCCGCCTGTTCAAAACCTGTAATGGCAGCTTCGACGGTCGCGTGGAGGCGATACTTTTCAGGCCAAATGCCTCGCTCATAGGGAGATTTTTTCGTTCTGCGCCCGACCGCGTAAGCCATACACACCAGAGAAAAAGCGTAAATTCTGTTCGACCGTCAGGTTGCCGTAGAGCGAAAATTTTTGCGCCATATAGCCGAGATGCTGGCGCGCTTTACCGGAACTCTCTTTCAGATCCATCCCCAGCACCAGCGCCTGGCCGGAAGTCGGCACCAGCAAACCGCACATCATCTTAAAGGTGGTCGATTTACCCGCGCCGTTTGGCCCCAGCAAACCAAAAATCTCCCCACGTTTAACGGCAAAGTTGACGTGATCGGTGGCGGCAAAATCACCAAATTTCTTGGTCAGTTCTTTCGCTTCGATCACCGTCTCGCCGGGTGTGCCTTCTACCGTATGCAATATTGCACCCAGCGGCGATTCTGAGGTTCCGGCACCGCCCAGCAAATCAATAAACGCATCTTCAAAACGCGGCGTAGTTTCGTTGATGTTGATTTCCGGCATCCCGTCGGCATGGCGAATATCGTCTGGTGTGGCCTCTTTTTTGAGGATCAGACGTACCGATTTCCCCTGAATCATGCCATCGCTGACCTGCGGCAGTTTCAAGGCGCGTTGCAACAGTTTGCGGTTGCCCTCGTGTGGACTGGTCATCAGAAAGCTGCGTCCGGCCATGGTTTGTGTCAGGGCTTTTGGTTCTCCCTGATACAGCAACTCGCCTTCGTTCATCAGTAACACGTCACGGCACTGCTCGGCTTCGTCGAGATACGAGGTACTCCAGAGGATTAACATCCCTTCGCCCGCCAGCTCATGCACCATCTGCCACAGTTCGCGCCGTGAGATAGGGTCAACGCCGACGCCGGGTTCATCGAGCAGCAACACTTTCGGTTCGCCCACCAGGGTACAGGCCAGGCCGAGTTTTTGTTTCATCCCACCGGAGAGCTTGCCCGCCAGGCGTCCGGTAAACGGCCCAAGAGACGTAAACTCCAGCAGGCGAGCAAAAGTTTGCTTACGTGCCTCGCCGGTGACGCTGCGCAAATCCGCGTACAGATTGAGGTTCTCCATCACCGTGAGATCTTCATACAGACCAAATTTCTGCGGCATATAGCCGAGCACGGCGTGCAGCGCGCCGTCGTTTTTGATCGGATCAAAGCCAATCACCGTGGCACTGCCGCTGTCGGGTTTCAGTAATCCCGCCAACATCCGCATCAGTGTGGTTTTACCTGCACCGTCCGGCCCCACCAACCCCGTCACATAACCGGCGTGAATGGTACAATCGAGCGGCGCGACGGCGGGCTTGTCCATGCCCGGAAAGCGTTTTTCCAGGCCGTTCAGCGTGATAACGGCATCATTCATGTCCTGCCTCGTCACCGAATTGTACCGTCACTGGCATTCCCTGGCGTAACGCATCATCGGCGTCGGTCACCACAATACGCAGGCGATAGACGAGGTCGGTACGCAGATCCGGTGTTTCGACGGTTTTCGGGGTAAATTCAGCAGTCGGCGAAACGAAACCAATCTGCCCGTGATACGGCTTGTCCGGGCGACCATCGGTATAAAGCAGCACTTTGCGCCCCGGCTGGGCCTGGTCAAGATTCCGTTCATCAACATAAGCGCGCACCCACACCGGACGCGTTAGTGAAACGGTAAACACCGTGCCACCTTCATTGAGAACCGTGCCTGGCTCTACCGCGCGCGTTAACAGCGTGCCATCAGACGGTGCTATCAACGTTGAGTCCTGTAAATTCAGCTCCGCCTGCGCCAGTTGCGCCTGCGCCTGTTCGAGGCTGGCTTTCGCCTGAGCGATGTCCTGTTCACGGTTACCGGAACGGTACTGACGCAATTTATCCTGTGCTGATTTCAGCGTTGCCTGTGCCTGGTCGCGCGAGGAGCGGGCATTTTCCAGGTCATTTGCCGAAATGGTGCGGCTTTTCCACAGTCCTTGCTGGCGGTTATAGAAGTTCTGCTCATAGTCATAGGCGGCTTGCGCCTGTTTCACCGCTGCGGCGGCCTGAGCGATTTCTTCATCGCGATACCCGGCAAGCATCAGATCATACTGCGCCTGTGCCACCGAGACGCCCGCTTTCGCCTGCATCAGGGCAATCTCATACGGCTTGTGATCCAGTTCGCCCAGCACCTGGCCCGCTTTGATAGCATCACCTTCGTCCACCGCCAGCGATTCAACGCGCCCCCCAACACGGAAACTAAGATTCACCGTACGAATATCCACGTTGCCATACAGCGTCAGGCCGTTATCCTGGCGGCTTTGATACCACCAGTAGCCTCCGGCAACCACGGCGGCAAGTACCACTACCGCCAGTCCGATCACGACAGGTTTTTTCATCACTACAAACTCCTTTGCGATAATCCTTGCAAAATCAGGTCGATATGACAGGTCACCGTCTGGTTGATCAGTTCGGTCTTTTCTTCATCGAACGCGGTCCAGCCGGTACGTAACAGAATTGTTTCTTTGCCAAGACGGAACGCCAGAATCTCACCAATCAACGCATGGGTATGAAGGATCATGCGGGTGTCATTAGCGTCGCAGCCGGTCCAGGCGGCAATCAGGCGTGTCAGGTGGCTGTGTAGCGGACTAATCACCTGTTCGTGCACCAGGTGGTAGGCTGCCGTGGGAGAGAGCTGCTCACGGGAGATAAACTTGCTGAGGTTGACGGTGTCATCCTGGGTGAGCAGCTTAATCATGTTCCTGCAGGCGCGAAGGATCAGTTCACGGATGGCAGCCCGATCAGGCTGTGGTTGGGCGAACAAGCGTTCGGCTTCCTCGGCATGCGGACGGAACTGCTCGCCAATAAAATCGGCAATCCACTGGGCGCAGGCGAGGTACAAATCTTCTTTCGAACCGAAGTAGTAGGTGATGGCAGCGATATTCTGCCCGGCCTGGGCGGCTATCTCGCGGGTGGTGGCGTTCATTCCATATTCACCAAACTGCGCCAGTGCGGCAGCAATCAGCTGTTTTTTCGCCTGTTCACCCTTGATTGTCATGGCAGGATTATTCATCGCACAGTCCATTCTTAATCAAATGATTGATTAAGATTATGACTCCATATGGGAGTTGTCCAGTATGGCTAAGAATTTTAGCTACGCCAGTCACAGGGATAATTTATGCGCTGCGTCACAAAAACTGCTACACTCCGCTCCCTCATGACATTGTGGTTTTTGTCATTTTCCTTTTCAGTATCTCCCTGAAAACTACACCGGTAACGGTCGGGGCGGTTCGGAGTAGTTATGTCTTTCGATTCTTTGGGTTTAAGCCCTGATATCCTGCGCGCCGTTGCCGAGCAGGGTTACCGTGAACCCACCCCTATTCAGCAGCAGGCGATCCCTGCTGTGCTGGAAGGCCGCGACCTGATGGCTAGCGCCCAGACCGGCACCGGCAAAACAGCGGGCTTTACGCTGCCGCTGTTGCAACACCTGATCACTCGCCAGCCGCACGCCAAAGGGCGTCGTCCGGTACGTGCGCTCATTCTTACCCCGACCCGTGAACTGGCGGCACAGATTGGCGAAAACGTCCGTGATTACAGCAAATACCTGAACATTCGTTCGCTGGTGGTGTTTGGCGGTGTCAGCATTAACCCACAAATGATGAAGTTGCGCGGCGGCGTTGATGTGCTGGTGGCAACGCCGGGACGTTTGCTGGACCTGGAACATCAAAATGCAGTGAAGCTGGATCAGGTTGAAATCCTCGTCCTCGATGAAGCTGACCGCATGCTCGACATGGGCTTTATCCACGATATCCGTCGCGTGTTAACAAAACTGCCAGCGAAACGCCAGAACCTGCTGTTCTCTGCGACCTTCTCTGACGATATTAAAGCCCTGGCGGAAAAACTGTTGCACAACCCGCTGGAAATCGAAGTGGCACGCCGCAATACCGCGTCTGATCAGGTGACCCAGCACGTTCACTTTGTCGATAAGAAACGCAAACGCGAATTGCTGTCGCACATGATTGGTAAAGGGAACTGGCAGCAGGTGCTGGTGTTTACCCGTACCAAACACGGCGCTAACCATCTGGCTGAGCAGCTCAATAAAGATGGCATCCGTAGTGTGGCGATCCACGGGAATAAATCGCAAGGTGCGCGTACCCGTGCGCTGGCTGATTTTAAATCGGGTGACATTCGCGTACTGGTGGCGACCGATATCGCTGCGCGCGGTCTGGATATCGAAGAGTTGCCGCACGTCGTCAACTATGAACTGCCAAACGTACCGGAAGATTATGTCCACCGTATCGGGCGTACCGGTCGTGCGGCTGCTACCGGTGAAGCGTTGTCGCTGGTGTGTGTTGATGAACACAAACTGCTGCGTGATATCGAAAAACTGCTGAAAAAAGAGATCCCGCGCATTGCGATTCCGGGCTATGAGCCGGACCCGTCAATCAAAGCCGAACCGATCCAGAACGGTCGCCAGCAACGTGGCGGCATCAGGCTGATGAACAAACGCAAAACTGCCTGATGCGCTACGCTTATCAGGCCTACGTGAACTCTGCAATATATTGAATTTGCATGCTTTTGTAGGCCGGATAAGGCGTTTACGCCGCATCCGGCATTTCACAACAAGCACTTGTCAGCAATTTGAGAACACGGGAAAAAATTTATCTGTTTTACCGCCCATAAGCCACCGAGACGTTACTTCTCTATAGCCAATTGTTCGCGCAACTCCATTAAAAGGTAGCCCAGTCGATTCTTGCCCTTACCATTACCACCGTCTCCCCAGTAAGCATCGTTTTCCGTATGCTCAACCAGTTTTGCGGGCGCGGTTGCCAGCAAGAGCACACGCAGTTCTGCATGCTGTTCGAATTTAGCGCGAAGTGCTTTACGCATCACCTGTTCTTTAACCGACTCCCAGTTTTTACGAAGTGGCTTGGAACGATTACGCCCCATGCGAGCGGCGACCATGGGGGAAGAAACCCGACGGATCTCTTCGCGGTATTTTTCATCAAGGAATTTTTGTGCCTGAAAATAGTGTTCGGAGGTGGGCCAGGTATTCCCGTCAACCTTGATGGGCCTGGCGGCAAAGTTAGAAAAATCACCGTAGTCATCGCTGGTGCTGTAGAAATTTATGATGGTGTCTTGCATGACGTGTTGGATCCTTTGTGCTCGAACGGGCATTAAACCGCATTATGTTGGTGGTTATTGCGAGCCGCTTTCCAGAAACAGAAAAACCATTACCCCTGAAAACCGAAAAATGCCACAATATTGGCTGTTTATACAGTATTTCAGGTTTTCTCATGGCATTAACCGCCGCGCTTAAAGCGCAAATTGCCGCCTGGTATAAGGCGCTTCAGGAACAGATCCCCGACTTTATTCCCCGTGCGCCGCAGCGGCAGATGATTGCGGACGTCGCCAAAACGCTGGCCGGAGAAGAAGGGCGGCATCTGGCGATTGAAGCCCCCACCGGCGTTGGGAAAACGCTCTCCTATTTGATCCCCGGCATCGCCATTGCCCGCGAAGAGCAAAAAACGCTGGTGGTGAGTACCGCCAACGTGGCGTTGCAGGATCAGATTTACAGCAAAGATTTACCGCTGCTGAAAAAGATCATTCCCGATCTTAAATTCACTGCCGCTTTCGGGCGTGGGCGCTACGTTTGTCCACGTAATCTGACGGCGCTCGCCAGCACTGAACCCACGCAACAGGATCTGCTGGCGTTTCTTGACGACGAACTGACGCCAAATAATCAGGAAGAGCAAAAACGTTGTGCGAAGCTGAAGGGCGATCTCGACACTTATAAATGGGATGGTCTGCGCGATCATACGGATATCGCTATAGATGATGATCTCTGGCGTCGTTTGAGTACCGACAAAGCCAGCTGCCTCAACCGTAACTGTTACTACTATCGTGAATGCCCGTTTTTTGTTACTCGTCGGGAGATTCAGGAAGCGGAAGTGGTGGTGGCAAACCATGCGCTGGTGATGGCGGCGATGGAAAGCGAAGCCGTACTGCCTGACCCGAAAAATCTGCTGCTGGTGCTGGACGAAGGTCATCACCTGCCAGATGTGGCCCGGGATGCGCTGGAGATGAGCGCTGAAATCACCGTGCCCTGGTATCGACTACAGCTGGACTTGTTCACGAAACTGGTCGCTACCTGCATGGAGCAGTTTCGCCCGAAGACCATCCCACCGCTGGCGATCCCTGAACGTTTGAATGCGCATTGTGAAGAGTTGTATGAGCTTATCGCCTCGTTAAACAACATTCTCAATCTCTACATGCCTGCCGGGCAGGAGGCAGAGCACCGTTTTGCGATGGGCGAACTGCCTGATGAATTGCTGGAGATCTGCCAGCGGCTGGCAAAACTCACCGAGATGCTGCGTGGTCTGGCGGAGTTATTTCTTAACGATTTAAGTGAGAAAACCGGCAGCCACGATATTGTGCGTCTGCATCGGTTGATTTTACAGATGAACCGCGCGCTGGGGATGTTTGAGGTGCAAAGCAAACTCTGGCGGCTGGCGTCTCTGGCGCAATCTTCCGGTGCGCCGGTGACCAAATGGGCGACGCGGGAAGAGCGCGAAGGGCAGCTACACCTCTGGTTTCACTGCGTGGGAATACGTGTCAGCGATCAGCTGGAAAGGCTGCTGTGGCGCAGTATTCCGCACATTATTGTCACCTCCGCAACCTTGCGTTCGCTGAATAGTTTTTCGCGTTTGCAGGAGATGAGTGGTCTGAAAGAGAAAGCGGGCGACCGTTTTGTGGCGCTGGATTCCCCCTTTAACCACTGCGAACAGGGCAAAATTGTTATTCCCCGGATGCGCTTTGAGCCTTCCATCGACAACGAAGAGCAACACATTGCCGAAATGGCGGCCTTTTTCCGTGAACAGGTGGAGAGCAAAAAATATCTCGGTATGTTGGTACTGTTTGCCAGCGGACGGGCGATGCAGCGCTTTCTCGACTATGTGACGGATTTACGCCTGATGTTGCTGGTGCAGGGCGATCAGCCGCGTTATCGCTTAGTTGAACTGCACCGCAAACGCGTTGCCAACGGTGAGCGTAGCGTGCTGGTGGGCTTACAGTCATTTGCCGAAGGGCTTGATTTGAAAGGTGATCTGCTCAGCCAGGTGCATATCCACAAAATCGCTTTTCCGCCCATCGACAGCCCGGTGGTGATCACCGAAGGGGAATGGCTGAAAAGCCTCAACCGCTATCCGTTTGAGGTGCAAAGCCTGCCGAGCGCCTCGTTTAACCTGATTCAGCAGGTTGGGCGACTGATTCGAAGCCACGGTTGCTGGGGCGAAGTGGTTATCTACGACAAACGCTTGCTGACAAAAAATTATGGCAAGCGACTACTGGATGCATTACCGGTATTTCCGATAGAGCAACCGGAAGTCCCTGAAGGTATAGTTAAAAAGAAAGAAAAAACGAAATCCCCACGCCGTCGGCGGCGTTAATGATGTGAGTCAGGTAAGGAGTCGTAAATGGACTATCGCAAAATCATTAAAGAGATCGGGCGCGGGAAAAACCACGCGCGCGATTTAGACCGGGATACTGCGCGCGGTCTGTATGCTCATATGCTCAATGGTGAAGTCCCTGACCTTGAGTTGGGCGGCGTATTGATTGCGCTGCGTATCAAAGGGGAAGGGGAAGCAGAGATGCTCGGCTTTTACGAAGCCATGCAAAATCACACCATCAAGCTGACGCCGCCTGCAGGCAAGCCGATGCCGATTGTCATCCCCAGTTACAACGGCGCGCGTAAACAGGCTAACCTGACGCCATTATTGGCGATTCTGCTGCATAAACTCGGTTTTCCTGTGGTGGTTCACGGAGTTAGCGAAGATCCAACTCGCGTGCTGACAGAAACCATTTTCGAACTGATGGGTATTACACCAACGTTGCACGGCGGGCAGGCGCAGGCGAAGCTCGACGAACATCAACCGGTGTTTATGCCTGTCGGCGCGTTTTGCCCGCCGCTGGAAAAACAACTGGCGATGCGCTGGCGGATGGGCGTGCGTAACAGTGCACATACCCTGGCGAAACTGGCGACGCCATTTGCCGAAGGTGAGGCACTGTGTCTTTCCAGCGTTTCGCATCCGGAATACATTGGACGCGTCGCGAAGTTCTTTAGCGATATCGGCGGGTGGGCGTTACTAATGCATGGTACTGAAGGCGAAGTGTATGCTAATCCGCAGCGCTGCCCGCAGATCAATCTCATTGACCGTGAAGGGATGCGGGTGCTGTATGAAAAACAGGACCCTGCTGGTAGCGAGTTACTGCCACAAGCAAAAGATCCGGAAACCACGGCGCAGTGGACTGAGCGTTGCCTGGCTGGCAGCGAAGCGATTCCCGAATCGCTGAAAATCCAGATGGCTTGCTGCCTGGTGGCTACGGGTGAAGCGGCAACTATCAGCGATGGCTTGGCGCGCGTTAATCAGGCATTTTAATTTTTATCTCAGCCGGATGAGCCACGTCATCCGGCTTTTACCCCACCGCAATATGAAATTCCTGCATCTTTATTGACCTTCCCGCGCCCGGCGTGCAGCATAAAAAAACAACAAACACATAACATAAACAGGAGTTAACCATGGAAAGTGGTCATCGCTTTGATGCTCAGACGCTGCACAGTTTTATTCAGGCTGTATTTCGTCAGATGGGTAGCGAGGAACAAGAAGCGAAATTAGTTGCCGATCATTTAATCGCGGCAAACCTGGCAGGGCAAATGATTTCATGGTATTGGCATCATCCCAGTGATGCACGCTCTCAGTCAGGGGCACCTGCTTACTGGCCACCATGCCAAAACCAAGAGGCGGGGCGGCGGTCACGCTCGATGGCGATTCCGCGCATTCTGGTCAGGTTGCGGCACATGGAGCGATGGCGCTGGGGATTGAGAAAGCGCATCAGCACGGATCGCCGCCGTGGCGCTACAGAGCGGCATCATATCGGCCGTGATCGGTTACTGGGCGGAGCAAGTGCGAGCGTGGGTTCGTCTGATCCACTTTGTTAGCGTGGTCGGTATTCAATGGTCGCGCCGTTCCACGGTCGCGACAGCCGCTTTGGCACCAATCCGTTCTGTGGCTTTCCTCGTAAAGATAATTTCCCGCTGTTGCTTTATTACGCCACCAGCGCCATTGCATTTGGCAATGCTCGTCGCCTCGGGATAAGGCGTCCCCGCGTTGCCGATTGACGTTAACGGGCGCGCCGACGACCAATCCGGCGGTAATGTAGGAACTCGCTTGTTGGGTTTGCTGTCGACCTTTGCCGAACATAAGGCTACGCCCTTGCAGCGATGTGTGAAATTCTTGGCGGGGCGCTTTCTGGCGGTAAAACGACGCATCAGGAAACGTTGCAAACCAGCCCCGATGCCATTCTTAACTGCATGACCACTATCATCATCAACCCGGAACTGTTCGGCGCGCCGGATTGTAACGCGCAGACCGAAGCCTTTGCCGAGTGGGTGAAAGCCTCGCCGCATGATGACGATAAGCCGATTTTGCTACCGGGCGAGTGGGAAGTGAACACGCGTCGCGAACGGCAGGAGCAGGGGATTCCATTGGATGCGGGAAGCTGGCAGGCCATTTGTGATGCGGCGCGGCAGATTGGTATGTCGGAAGAGACGTTGCAGGCTTTCTGTCAGCAGTTAGCCAGCTAAAAAAAAGCCCGTCCAGTGGCGGACGGGCAAACAAGGGTAACATAGGATCAATGAGGGTTAGAGCATATGCGTCTGTCGGCAAACAGACAGGGAAATACTTGTGCTGGACGTAGCGTAAACGCCTGATCCGTCCAACGGTTCGGATTTTGTAGGCCTGATAAGACGCGGTAGCGTCGCATCAGGCATCTGTTGCCGGATGCGGCATAAACGCCTTATCCGTCCTACGAATTACTTATAAATTACCGCAGTACCGCTTAATTTATTGTTGTTGGTGGCGGAAGTGATGCTGTATCCACTGGCACCGGCTGCCGCCGCTTTCTCAGCCAGTTTCGCTTCCAGGGCATCGAGGGTGGATGCGCCATCGGCAGAAACCACGCCGATTTTATTCATGTTCTGTGCCTGGGATGCCGTTACCGGTTCCGCCGCGAACACGCCAAATGACAGAGTTGAAAGAGCCATAGCAGCAACAACAGTATTGATAGTTTTCATAATTAATCTCTCGCAGGTGATTTTTGTATAAGTGACGTTGTTTCGTCGATGTGATGAGTATCACGTTTTTTTACGAGAGATAAAATCGAAGAGAATTGACCGCCTTGTTCAAATAAATTGATTGATATCTAACATACTGATAAACCATTTATTTGTTGTACTTATGGACTTGTTTTATGCCGCGTGGCAGTCACAGCAGCGTTAAAGGCACGGAATGCCACGCAAAATACAAATTATACTCGCTATGCATCTCGCCAGTTGTAGTTAACGTAACTGTCTGTCTTTCGAACCTCTGCGATTATATCCTGTATACGCTGGTTTTTGTAAATCTTTCTCCTGCTGACAATGAATACATAAGCGCACGCCAGGAATGGCTTCCCGACGGGCTTGCGGGATGGGGGCACCGCACTCTTCACATTCATACAGGCTTTCGCCACGCGGAATTTCACCCCGAGCGCGGGCAATCGCATCTTCAATTGTACTGTTGATCTGTTCGTTGACGGCGTCATCGTTAGCCCAAGCGGATGCCATATCGTCCTCCCCATATCAATGCTTGTACAGTTAAGTGTAGCTAATATAGGGACGAACCTGGGCAGTTCAAGCGTCAGATCTCCGACCATTCCCGCAGCAGATTATGATAAAGATTGAGCAGCGACAGGATCTCTTCATTTTCACCATAGCGGCTTTTCAGCGACTGAATATTTTTGTCCAGTTCAAACAGCATGGCGCGCTTTTTATCATCGCGGATCATCGACTGGATCCACATAAATGATGCCACTCGTACGCCGCGGGTTACGGGTGTCACGCAATGCAGGCTGCTGGAGGGATACAACACCAGATCACCTGCCGGGAGTTTTACCCGATGTTGTCCAAAGGTGTCATTAACGACCAGTTCGCCGCCGTCGTAGCTTTGTGGATCGCTTAAAAACAGCGTGGCAGAAAGGTCAGTGCGCATCCAGCCGTTTTGTGGATGGCTGCGTACTGCGCCATCCACATGGAAACCATAGGTTTCATTGTTCTGATAGCGATTAGAGCAGCGGCGTGGCAAAAGACGTGGCAAGGCCGCGGCAAAGAATAAAGCATGTTGGTTAACCGCGTTCAGCACCGATCCAGGCGGCGTATAACGTGCTGCGGGTGTCGAACTGTTATTGCTTGTACTTGCACCTTGTGCGCCGGTGGTGACGCGTCCATCCACCCATTCGGCTTGTTCCAGTTGTTCGCGAAACGAGCGACGTCCGTGGCGATAACACGCCGGGAATGTGGTACATCATACAATTTCTCCAAAAGCGGGGCCTGCGCCCCACATCTGATTCAGAAATGCATATTGGCTGTGAGCAAGAGGCTTGGCTCGCCCGGGTGATAACGGTAGCCGCTCTGTCATTGAGGCGACGTAATCGGTATCAAACAGGTTGTAAACGTTTAGCTGGAAGTTGAGATTGCGATTAACTCGATACCCGAGTTTGGCATCGGCGACCCTAAAACCTTCGGGGAACGCTGGCGTTCCCACCGCGCCGTCTGAACCTTTATGCATACTGCCGATATAGCGTGCGCCCGCGCCAACAGAGATATCGTCGGTCGCCGGATACGGCTCATAAGGCGAAGGCGTGCTCCGGGGCATGCAGTGATGGGCGGTCACCGGCAGAATCCTTTGCTGACCCGTTCCTTTCTGGAGGTCGATGAATTGACCACCGCCGCACCCATCGCCACGGATATCTCATAGCCCTCCACGTGTTTCTTACCGTATTGCGAGTAGTTTCGTCATCATTTTGCTCAGACTTCAATTCTCCGATATCAGTACGGAACAGCGCGGCGGTGAGCAAGAGACGCTTTACCCAGAACCTGCCATTTGGTGCCAATCTCGCTGGGTGTTGGCTCTTTGCGGTTTTAAAATCGGTGTGGTTGGCACTGTTACCGCTGCCACTTGCGCAAAGGGCCAGTCTGTCGCCGCCCGGAGGCTGCTGGGGAACGGCAGAGCTAAGATAGATTGCCGTTTTCCGTCAGGTGATACAGCGCCCGGCTTTCCAGCTTCATCAGATCGCCCACTGGCGGTGCTCGACGGTGGTGACCGGAGGAACCTTTTGCCAGACCAGCTTGGGCAGGTGATGGCACCGCTCTCCGCCGCCGCCGTAGGTGGTGGCACTGTCATATTCAGTATGATAATTATCCAGACGGATCCCGCCGTTCAGCTCAAAATCACGGTGATTTGCAGCGTATCAAGGCGTAAATTGCGAAGGTATCCGTCTGACCATTGGCGTTTGCGCCGTTGCGCGTTAGGCCGCCGGGTTAATGCTGCTGTCAGGATGATCAAGATTTACCGGGGTAAACTTACCGGATGAACGCCTAGTTAGTTTGCGTTTCACGGGTAAATTCCACGCCGGTACTGACATCATGACCTATAGAACCGGTATAGACCGTCCAGGTCAGGTTGGTCTGGTTGGTGAGAATTTTATTACTCACATCTTTGGTATTCGCCGTGCGTTACGAGGTCAGCTATTCACATCGCTGGCGGGCGAGTAAGATTTGACGCCCCGCCCATAATCGCCGTCATCAGGTAATCCTGCTTTACGCGCGACCAACGGGTAGTATTGCGAATGGTGGTGTTATCGTTGACGTCGTGCTCAAAACGCATGGTGGCGGTGTCGGTGGTCGAATCGTCGTAATGGTATCTGTGCTGTAAAGTTATGAGTATCAACTTTTCCGGAATGATTCAGGACCGCTGTTCCCGCAGATCGGCACAATAGCCCGGCAAACCGATGGTCGGAACGCCGCCGTTGGCGTGTTGTGCTGGGTGACATGCAGATAATTAATATAGAAACGATTCGCTGTACCAAGGCCAAAAGCGACAGAAGGGGCCACGCCGGGCCGCCTCATTTTTGACTTTGTCGCGTCCGGCATCGTGTGTTTTTTCGCTCATTACATTCAGGCGCACCGCGGTGGTATCACCAATGATCCGATCCACGTCCAGCGTGCCGCGGCGAACCAGGCGCTGCCAATACTGGCGGAGGCGTCAATGCCGGATTATTGCGCGGCTGCTTGCTGATCAGATTGATTCAGCCTGTCGGTGCGCTGCGCCCGTAGTCGGTGCCGGACGGCCCTTTAATCACTTCGACCTGCTGGTATTGAAGGTGTCGCGCGAGACGCTGCTGATATCGCGAATGCCATCAGATAGACTGTTAGAGGTATCGGCACCACGCATATAAATGGCGTCGCCAGTGGTGGAGTGACCGTTGACCTGCAAAAACGCACCCACGCCGGGGGGACGTTTTTGAGCGCGTCGGTTGGTTGCGCCTGAATTTTAATCACTTGTTCAGAAATTACCGTCATCGTGCGGGTAGTATCCGCTACCGGACGCGAGAATTTCGGATCTCCTGTATATTGTTGTGGCGCATAAAGCGAAGGCGTCTATGCTTTGACAACCAGCGTGTCATCCGCGTTAGTTCGCCCTTCGGCGGCGAGTGCCTGAGCCACAGGCGTGATGCCAATACAAAGACCGGCAAAGAACGTGAGCGAATGAAATTGTCTGGCAGGGAAATTGCGATCGTTTTCCATTTTGCAGGTGACTTTTTCTTATATGTTGTAAAGTTTTCACTGCCACGAACAAGCATCTCTGCGGATGCGATGCCACTGTTAATCCCGTGATAGTGTTGTGCAAGTGATAATAATTTTGATAAGCATTATCACTGTGCAATTCTTGATCACCCATTGCGCGAAAAAGAAATACATTTATTACATTGGTAGTTCATATTGATGTTTTTTGATTACAAAACAGATGCGAAAACTGCATCCAGAGGCGAATGCAGTTACGTTGGTGGGGTTATTTGTAGATGGTTGCAGTACCGAACATCTGGTCATTTCCGCCTGCGGAATTAATGACATAACCTTTCTGCGCCTTGTTCGCGCGCTTTTTCTGCCAGTTTATCCTCCAGATCGCTTAGGTTTGATGCGCCAGTTGCCGAAACGGTACCGGCGGGCCCTGTAGCTGACCGCTGTCCAGGTTAGACCATCAGTTGCGCGTGCATAAGCCGTGAGATCTCTGCTCAGGACGGTGGCAATCAGTAGTGTGAGGCACTTTTCACAACGACATCCTCATAAATACAACGGAGTGCCTGATAAGTGTAGGTCGCGCGATGCAAAATGACGCAAAAAATTTCCAGATAGACGGTGCTGTTTTTGAGAACGATATATTTTTAACAAAATAAAGACAAATCAATGACATGCATAATGCTGATTTTATGATGAATTGCCGATAAACCATAGCCATGTTAAGGTTTTGGGTAATGATAAACGCAGCCAAGTATTACCTGTTGCGTTATGCGGGTATGATGCCGCTGCTTAAAGGAGAATGCTATGTCCGCCGAGAAACCGGGGTTGCATCCGCGTAACCGTCATCACAGCCGCTACGATCTCGCCACGCTTTGTCAGGTTAATCCTGAACTCAGGCAATTCCTCACGCTTACACCCGCCGGGAGCAAGGCTGCCCGCCAATCCGCTGGCGGTGAAGGCGCTCAATAAGGCGTTGTGCCGATTTTACGCCGTAGCGAACTGGGATATCCCCTGATGGTTTTCCTGCCCACCAGTACCTGGGCCGGCGGATTATATTCATCACCTTGCCTATTTACTGGCAGAGCAAGCGGAACAATTCCAGCGAATGCCAGCATTCTGGATATCGGCGTTGGTGCGAACTGTATTTATCCGCTGATTGGCGTACATGAATATGGCTGGCGTTTTACCGGTAGTGAAACCAGCAGCCAGGCGTTAAGCAGTGCGCAGGCGATTATCAGTGCTAATCCGGGGCTTAACCGCGCCATTCGTCTGCGTCGGCAAAAAGAGAGTGGGGCGATTTTTAACGGCATCATCCACAAAAACGAGCAATACGACGCGACCTTGTGTAACCCGCCATTCCACGATTCCGCCGCTGCGGCGCGGGCAGGTAGTGAGCGTAAACGCCGTAACCTGGGGCTGAACAAAGACGATGCACTGAACTTTGGTGGTCAGCAACAGGAGTTGTGGTGTGAAGGCGGTGAAGTCAACTTTATCAAAAAGATGATTGAAGAGAGCAAAGGCTTCGCGAAGCAGGTGATGTGGTTTACCTCGCTGGTATCTCGTGGTGAAAACTTACCGCCGTTGTATCGTGCTCTGACCGACGTGGGCGCGGTGAAGGTGGTAAAAAAAGAGATGGCCCAGGGGCAAAAGCAGAGTCGCTTTATTGCCTGGACCTTTATGAACGACGAGCAGCGCCGCCGTTTTGTTAATCGCCAACGTTAAAGCGTTGGCTCCCCCGGCGGCAGCGGTTCAGCCGGGGTCGCGCCCGGAGCAGGCAGCACCTGATAAGTCTGCACTGGCGCGCGAACGCCCGCCAGGTCGAAATGTTTTTTCACCTGGCTGTCGAGGGCAAAGCGTACCGTCCACTGTTTGAGTGGCAGCGTGGTGAACGAAACACGCAGTGTAAACGCGGTATTGCTTAAGCCGACAATCCCGGCAAAGTTCGGTTCACCAATAATCAGCCCGCGAATTTCTTCGTTTTCCATCAATTCCGTTACCGCATCTTTCAGTGCCTGATTGGCTTTATCAGCATCTTCATGGCGATCAACATCGTAGTTTGCCACTACCGAACCAATACCGCGGACGAAGTTAGCAAAGGTGGTTATCGAAGACCACGGAATGATGTGATACGCCCCGGTATCCTGGCGCACGCCCACGGAGCGAATCGACATCCGTTCCACTGTGCCGGTCAACGGCCCGATAGTCACCAAATCTCCAGTGTTCATGCCGTTTTCAAACTGAATAAATACCCCGGTGATAATATCTTTTACCAGCGTTGCGAACCAAACGAGATGTAGGCCAGACCTGATGCCCCGGCACCTGCCAGCAATTTTGCGTTTGACGCCGATTCCGACGACACGCAATCATGATGGTGATGGTACTGATAATCACCGCCAGCGCGTTGACGGAACAGCGTAAGCAGGGTACGCGTGCCGGCGCTGGGCACGGCGCCATGGATATCCGAAGCCAGCCGGTTTTGAATCAAACTCACCGCCGTCCAGCCAACCGCGCGAGAAGAAAGAATAGTGCGATACGATCAGGATATCTACGGTTTTCTGCCGCGCCGTTTTGCAGCCAGTTGCAGAAATCGAACAATCCCCATGCGCTCAACAGCAACATACCGCCGCGGGGCTACATACGCGCCGTTTTCAGCGCCGCCGACGGCCGTTTTTCAACCGTTTTTTTAGCTCCGGATAGTTTGCGCTGAGTATGTGGCAAGAGGGTGATGGTTTTCGCCAGCCAGCGGGAAAACGTACCGGAAACAAACGCTCCGATACCGATAATCGCAAGGCTGCGCACCGTTGTCCGCGTCATAAATTTTGGCTGTCCACCGGATCGAACAACGAAAGAAAACGGGCACAATCGTAAATCAGCACTTGCCGAGCCGGTCCCACACCAGCGCAAAGGCGCAGGATCAACGGGCCGAAAAGGCCAGCGAATGCTCCGCGAAGTTGAGCAGTGCTAGGTAATCTTTTTATTATTTCGGAAGATCAGGTACAACGCCCAGACGGTCATGCACAGCATAATGATGACGTTCGCCAGCGCACCTATCTGTACATTCACCTGATTAGAGATAATCGGCACGGCCACAATCAGGCCATAGCCAATCAGGCTGCTTAACCAGCTCAGGCGACGACCCCAGTAACGGGCGCTCTCGTCCTGAATCGTGAACGGGCGCAGCTCCGCCACGTTTGGGCAAAAAATCAGGCGTAGTACGGCTTTGAAAAATTCAATCAGGGCAAAGGCGTTGAGAAACAAACTTTGTTGGAAAGCGATGGTGCGACTGCCTGCATTCAGGTTGTCGCTTAATACCTGGCCGACAAATAATGTCAGGGCCAGTAACAGCAGGTCGATAATAAACGCCCCAATAATCATCGCCGGAAGCTGCAACCAGTTGCTGCGCTCACGATTTTTTTGCCTCGCCCACTGACCCATTTTGCGATATAGCGGCAGTGCGCACAGGCGAATCAGCCAGTAAAAACCAAACACTAATACCGCTAACATTGAAAAATGGCTCAGCGCATTGCTGAAGGTTTGTGGATTAAATGGCTTATGCGGGGAGCCGGTGATATTGCGATAAAGTTGCCCGAAGCGGGCGGAAAGGGCTTCACCATAATGGCGGCTGACTTCGGTGACCTTTTGCAGCACGGTTTGCTCTTCAACCAGCGTCGGCGGCACGATCTTCGGGACCGGTTCCGCAGGGGGCGTCGCGGCGACAGTACGCAACTGGTCGATCAACTCTTTACGCGAGGTGTCGTTATCCAGCACATCCGCCAGTGCGCCATAGGCCGCTTTTTTTGTTCGATATCCGGTTCCGGGGCCGGTTCAGTCGTTGAGTCCGTTGTCGTTGTGGTTGTAACGCCGGGTATGGATACCGCGTGGGCAGGTGCGCCCAGCAGGCAGAAGAGGATGAACAGGATCCACCGCATGACTCCTCCAGTGAGAAAACAGAGCAAAAAGATAAGTATAGATGCTGGGGGAGGGGCGATTTTAAATGAGAGGAATCTGGTGTGCCTCCCTTTCGGGTGAAAGGGAGGAAGGGATATTAAGCAGGTTGCTGACAACGTGCGGGCTTTTTTGCCGGATGCGGCGTGAACGCCTTACCGCCCACCAATGGGGCAAGAATCTGTAGGCCTGATAAGCGTAGCGCATCAGGCAATGTGTCTTATTAAGAGACGTGCTGCAAAAATTCCTGCAAGCGCTGGCTCGGCGGGTTCTTGATCAACACCTGCGGATTGCCATCTTCCGCAATCCGGCCTTTGTCTATAAAGATCAGCCGCGAAGCTACTTTCTCGGCAAAACCGATTTCGTGGGTCACGATCACCATCGTCATCCCTTCTTCAGCCAGATCCTGCATAACCTTCAGCACTTCATGGCGCAGTTCCGGGTCAAGAGCGGAAGTCGGTTCATCAAACAGCATCATTTTCGGCTTCACCGCCAGCGCGCGGGCAATCGCCACACGCTGCTGTTGACCACCAGAAAGTTCGGAAGGGTAGTGATGTGCACGTTCTGCCAGACCCACTTTCGCTCAGCTCACGTGCCAGTTTTTCGCCTCTTCTTCGTTCGCGCCACGCACGCGTAGCGGGCCAACATTACGTTTTCCAGCGCCGTCAGATGCGGAAGAGGTAAAACTGCTGGAACACCATACCTGCTTCCTGGGCAGGCGCTCGTCAACTTTCGCATTGTTAACCTTCAGGCCATCGACAATCAGATTGCCGGAGGCGATCTTCAGTTTGTTGATGCAGCGCAGACGAGGGTCGATCGACCAAATGGACGGCCCATAATCACCACGACTTCGCCCTGGCAACTATTCAAATCGATATCGTGCAGCACCTGGGTTGGGCCAAAGTGCTTGGAGACGTTTTTAAATTCAATCACAGGATTTTTATCTTCTTCCATACTATGCAGAATAAAGCGAGCACCAGGGTAATAATCAGATAGAACACCGCCACGCGCTCGACATTTAGGGTGCGGAGTTACGGCAATGTTCCTCGCCCTGACGGGTCAGTTCCGCCACGCCGATCACAATAAACAGCGAGGTGCTCTTGACGCCGATGCATCGATGAGTTACCCAGCGGCGGCAGCATACGACGCAGTGCCAGCGGTAAATGACGTAGCGAATGGTTTCCCAACGGTGAAAGACCGAGCGCCAGTCCTGCTTCACGAAAAACCTTTGTGGATAGACAGCACCGCACCACGCGTGATTTCCGCAATATACGCGCCGGTAGTCGATCATGATGGTGACCACCGCCGCAGTAAATGGGTCGATGCGTAAGTCGTTAAACGCGATCGGCAGGGCGAAATAAATAAACATCACCTGGACGACGATAGGTGTGCTGGCGGATCACTTCAGAAGACCAGCGCGACGTGGTCGGCTATCCAACCTCCTGAAGGCGCGTGTAAAGCGCCAGCAATCCGATTACCAGACTGCCTGCCAGACCGAGGACCGAAATCCACAGGGTCATTTTGGCACCTTCGGAATCAGAAAGCGGAATGGCAGGCCAGATGGCACTCCAGTCAACCTGCAATACGTCGTTCTGGTCACCGTGGTGTACAATCAAATTCAGGGTAATTAATGGCCCGCAAGCCGGGTTTGCGCCCATGAGCCTAATTCTCTCCCCTAGGGGGAGAGGGAACTGCCAGTGCGTTTTACAGGTGTAGCGTTATTATTTCGGTTCAGTACCGAACCATTTTTTGTAGATTTCGTTGTAAGTTCTGTTTCGCCAGGCTTTTTCCACGTGCCGTTGACTTGTCACGCAGCTCGTCGCTACCTTTCGGGAACGCAATACCGTATTGCTGGCTTCCAGAGAGTCACCTACCGCTTTGAACTGACCGTTACCGGCGGTTTTGATGAAGTACAGAATGTTTGGCGTATCGTGCAGAACGGCGTCTGCGCGGTTGGTGCCCAGTCCCATATAGGCGTTATCGATGTTCGGGAACTGACGCAGATTTTTAGTTTTGATGTTTGCTTTCGCGTAATCAACGAGCCGGTACCGCTCTTCACAGCAACCACTTTCCCGTCGAGATTTTTCACGCTTTTCACATCGTTATTGTTAGCTTTCACCATCACTAACAGGCCGCTTTTGTAGTAGCCGTCAGAGAGTTCAATCGCTTTTTTACGCTCGTCGGTGATGGTAATGCCCGCCAGCGCCAGATCGATGTTTTTGGTTTGCAGTGCCGGAATCATCCCACTGAAATCCATCGGCTTCAGTTCTTAATTCAGCTTCAGCTCTTTAGCGATGGCAGCCCGCAGATCAACGTCAAAGCCCACATATTTATCGCCCTGTTTAAATTCAAACGGAACGAAGGCGGTATCCGTCGCGACAACTAATTTTTTATCCGCGGCGTGAGAAGAAACTGAAAAGCGAGGGTCAGTGCAGCCAGTGAAACTTTTAATACAGACTTCATAGCATTTCCTTTTTCTATCCCGGACAATTCCCTGCGTGACATTCAGGATATATGAAAAAATCGTGCCAGTTTTGCAACTCCTTGTTTTTTCGAGATGCGGCAAAACGCGATGCACGATTTATAGGGCAATACCCTGAAGATGCACCATTCTGGGCACCAATCTGGTGCGCTAAATTGTGCACTCAACACAGTGATTATTTAGCGTAAAACCTGATCAAAAAACAATCTTATGTAACGATTGTGTGATGATGTGGATACAAAAAATTTACTTAATCAGCTGGAGATAGCAGATGGATGCACTAAATAAGTGCGTTGAGGTGGGCTGCAAACAAAACGGCCTCCTGTCAGGAAGCCGCTTTTTATGGGTATAAAGTTCTGCGCCAGTCAGGCGATGGATTTATTCGATGTTAGACTCGATAAACCACAGGAATTTATCCAGGTCGCGACGCGGCGGTCGCAGGATATCTGCGGTGTCGTCATCTTTCGCTTCGCCGAATCGCTTTGCGTACATCATCAGCGACGATGCGTAACGGTCAGCCAGTTTCTTTCAGGCTGATCCTGGAACATTGTGGATGTCCAGCGGCACTTTTTCAGCGGGGTTTTGCTGTTGATAACTTAGGGATCATGCAGACTACGCCAGCTGCACTGCACGTTCTGCCATGGTATCCAGATAATCAATGAGTGCGGTGCGAAAGCCATCCAGCATCCGTGTACGGCAATGAAGTTAGCGCCGCGCATGTTCCAGTGCGCTTGTTTGGTAATGGAAGAATTTCGATAAACTGGATAACCTGGCGATTCAGCAACTTCTTTTATCTACTTTTTTCTGGCTGTGGAGCATCGTTGCGTGTATAAAGCAGATTGGTCGCTTTTGATTTAACTAATTTAGCGGTACTCATAATTTCATATCCTTCTTGATGTTATGTCCCAGTAATTAACGAGATTAAGTATAGCACGGCTATGTGTTCCGCTATTCTGGCTGTTCCTATCACACTAATAGTGGTAACAAGCGTGAAAAACAAAACTAATAAAGATTCAATGAGTTCCAATATATTGATAAGAACAATTTCTTATTTATACGCCAGGAATTCAGGAATAAATATGCTTTTGCATAATTCGATATATAAAGACGGTGTAGAGGAAAAGTAGCGAGAAATTCTGCATGGTTATCCATAACCATGCAGAAATGTAAATTTAATTAATGTCTAATTCTTTTATTTTGCTCTCTTGCGTACTGTAACGTTGACCCGTCCGAAGCAGCGATGATAGCGCCGAGCGCCAGCAAGCTGTATGGGTGTCAGTTTTTATCCGAGGAAAATCATCCGGAAACGGCAGCGCGCACCAGTTCCATGCTGATGGGCGTACAAATGTCCAGTGTTGGCAAACGGGTGAGGGCAATAACTTCCAGCGAATAAGGCAGAGCGGTCGAGAATAGCGACAGCCAGAGACCCCAATGGAATAACCGACCAGTGCAGAGTGCTTCACCAGCCTAGAAGCGCTCCAATTGGCCGCGAATCCATCGCTGCAATCAACGAACCAATTGCCACCGTCGCAGGGCCATGTTCCGCTCCTGCGCGTTGCCACTTAAAATGTAAATAGCCCAACAAGCCCCGGCCCCCAGTGCCAGCGCACAGCCGGTTTAATCGACATGGGAAACGTGTGCCCAGAAGAGGTGGCCGGAACCACAGACCGAGAACCGCCAGCACAAACCCGAGACGAAATGTCCCGGGCAACGAGAGAACAGCGCCACCGCCAGTGGTCCGGTGAACTACAGCGCCACCGCAATACCCAGCGGTACTTCTAGAAATAGAAAGATAAAAAAGATAATTCATCCCACCCAGCAAAACGCCGTAAAACGACAGCGGTAACCGTTGCTCTTTGGCAAAGCGCAGTCGCCATGGCTTAAAGAAACGGGATGAGGATCAGCGTTCCTAATGCCAGAGCGCAGCGCAGTGACACCCGGTGCGCCCGCCGAGGAAAAAGTGACTTAGCTAACGAAGCTCCACCCTGAATAGAGCGCCATGGCAATCAGCAATATGACTATTGGTAAGTCAACCGGCATTTTAGGTAATAAAAACCAGGCATCCTTTCTCCCACAAATATCTAGACTTAAGTAAAGCGTGAAGTGTACTGGATATACCCAATGCTGGTTGAGCATTTGTTGAAAAAATTTTCCGTTTTGACTAAAATGCACAGGATGATGGAATCATTAGTCTGGTGATTAGGAATAATCTGGATGAATGAGCCGGAAACACTAGTAATACTTACGCAGTTCTATGAAAAAGTGATTTAAATTTAGATGGATAGCGGTGTATGGAAACGTTTTGTTACATGAAATGGCCCGTTCAACATCACAAAATGGCGAAGAGTTTTCCATTAATTTTTGATATATTTAAAACTTAGGAACTATTTGAATCACATTTGAGGTGGTTATGAAAAAAATTGCATGTTTTTCAGCACTGGCCGCAGTTCTGGCTTTCACCACAGGTATTTCCGTAGCTGCGACTTCTACTGTAACTGGCGGTTAGCCACAGAGCGACGCTCGCGGCCAAATGAACAAAATGGCAGTTTCAACCTGAAATACCGCTATGAAGAAGCCAGACAGCCTCCTCGGTGTGATCCGGTTCTTTCACTTACACGGAGCAAAGCCGTCTGCAAGCTCTGGTGACTCAACAAAAACCCGGACTACGCCATCACTGCTGGTACGGCTTACCGCATTAACGACTGGGCAAGCATCTCCGGTGTAGTGGGTGTGGGTTATGGTAAATTCCAGACCACTGAGTACCCGACCTACAAACACGACACCAGCGACTACGGTTTTTCCTACGGTGCTGGTCTGCAGTTCAAACCGATGGAAAACGTTCTCTGGACTTCTCTTACGAGCAGAGCCGTATTCGTAGCGTTGACGTAGGCACCTGGATTGCCGGTGTTGGTTACCGCTTTCTAATCACTTTGGTGATATAAAAATCCGCCTCTCGGGGCGGATTTTTGTTTTTAAGGGTTCGGGTCGAAGATCAGTTCCGAGATGGTTGTAATCCACCTTCTGTAACTGGAAGTTGGTGATGAATATCGGCCCGGCTTTCTTCTCAGATATAAACGGGTATTTGATATTTATTTCCTTCGGTTTAATTCCCGTCCACTGCGAGAAGCCTAGAAGTCATTGGCCAAGCGGCGGGCTTTAATCACCCGATGCGCTTTATCGTCGCTGGAAATGACCATAGAAGGCACCTGGAAATTTTGCTGATATTTATCATCATGGGCAAGGTATTGCACGTCTTTGCCGCGCTCTTTAAAGGCCAGACCGTGGTCAGAAAAGTAAACCAGAGAGAAGCTGCTGCCGCTGTTGCGTAACTGATGGTACCGCTTCGCAGTAAATCGTCCGTTTGCGTCATGGTATAATATGGCACGACGTTTCTTTCGATTGCACAAAGGTTTCGTATTTGCCTTGTGTCCTGTCGCAGGCCTGCGGATGCGAGCCCATCAGATGCAGCACAATCAGCTGCGGTTGCGAGTGCTCTTGCGCCAGCACTTGAGCGGTGATATCCAGTAACGCTTCGTCTTTCGTGTTTTTATCTGCTTCAAAATTACCTTTTTTCAGCAGTGCACTTCATCTGCACGTTTGGCGATGCTGGCGATAGCAGTATCGTATTCGCCGATTTGACCCGTTCGGAAAACCACCAGGTCTGGAGACCCGCGCGATTTGCGGGTGGCAAAGCGACCCTCAACTGTGGCTTGCCATCGACAACGCGATTGAGCGTTGGCCAAGCGATTTCTGCGTGGAGCCACTGGCGGCAATGTAGTCAGCAAATATCAAACCGTTAACGCTGCTGGCAAACGGGGTATTGCCCAGTGACCACCAAAGGCACGAGGGCATCGCGACGCGCGCTTTCACCGATCACCACCACATAGGTGCTGATACTTCGGCTTAACGGCAGTGACCGTCCAAGGGTCCTTCATTTCGGAAAGTTTTGCCATCCGTTCTTGCTCTCCAATCACCTCGTTATTATTGACGATGACATCCTTAGCAAAACGAAATACCGGATAGCCAGTATCTTTCAGTTTAGTACGCCACCCAGGCAGTGTTCCACGGAGCAACAAAAATGTCGCCACACTGAATACCGACACAGGCCGTCAAGGTATTCCAGGCGCTTTTTCATCTCTTTTTTTCGCCTGATTGCTATTACGCCGAGCGCAAAAATAAATGAGCCGACCAGGTAGCTGTACCACGGAAAAATGGTCAGGATTTCGGTCGACTCTTCCATATTGGTGGAGTGCAATGCGAGCAATGTATTGAAATTAGGCGCGCCGTAGGCCTGAGCAAGGAGGGAAATAACAAGCCGCCACGCAGCGAACTGACACTGACCAGAAACTTTTGTACGCGAGGCAATGTTCGCCATAGCAAAAGCAAAATCGCCGTAAACGCAGCGGTGTAGAGCAAATTGAAGGGGTAACCTAAGCCGAGGTTAATTAATAGCGACTGTAAAGAGTAGAACGCAGTCCACGGGCTAGATACCGGCTACGGGTAACAAGCGATTCTTTAGGGTTAAATTCATATGCCACTATCGTAACAAACGCCATGTGCTTACCCTGGCGTCAAGGGTAATACCTGCAAGAGTGCGTGAAGAGGGGAAAAGGGCCCACATCCGCGAGCCGCAATATACGCAGGGCTGCAAGAAGATAGACAGCGGAGCCGCCGTTCAGGTCAACTACTCACAACAAATCTTTTGCGAAGGGGATTGCAAATCGGACAAAAAGTGGGGTTTTTCAGACCAAAACGCGTTATGCCTGCATGAAACAGGAGTGAACGGCGTACCGCGACGCCGCTATTTATCGGAAGGTTTATCTTGCTGCGGTTTGTTGTTGACGATTCGCACAACATAGAGACCAGCATTAACCGTACTTTAAAGGGAGAATTACTTAACACACGCGCATACACCTCTTGAACTCATTCATAAGACCTCCTGACTTGCTGAGTCCCGTGGATCCTTGAGGGATGATTGCATTGCATTACAGATATAGCACGAGGCTATATTATATAGCTATTGCTAAAACGTTAATTTTTGTACCTTCGCAACTCTGGTTTACAATGTGCGCACGAAATGAGAACGCTATGTCTGCGTCACCATAATGAGGAAGCACAATGAGTCGTCGCGCAGGTACGCCAACAGCAAAAAAAGTGACGCAGTTAGTGAACGTGGAAGAGCACGTTGAAGGGTTCCGCCAGGTCAGAGAGGCGCATCGGCGCGAGCTTATTGATGATTACGTTGAGCTGATTTCTGACTTGATCAGGGAAGTGGGGGAAGCTCGTCAGGTAGACATGGCTGCTCGTCTGGAGTTTCGCAACCGACGGTGGCTAAAATGCTTAAGCGGCTGGCAACCATGGGGCTAATTGAAATGATCCCCTGGCGTGGCGCGTTTTTAACGGCAGAAGGAGAGAAGCTGGCGCAGGAAAGCCGCGAGCGACATCAGATAGTCGAAAATTTCTTGTTGGTGTTGGGCGTCAGTCCGGAAATCGCCCGTCGCGACGCGGAAGGCATGGAGCACCATGTTAGTGAAGAGACGCTCGACGCTTTTCGTTTGTTTACCCAGAAACACGGTGCCAATGAGCCTGCCTTTTACGCACGCTGCAAGGCGATTGTTTTTTTCAGTTATTAATTCTTGTTGGTATCGGATTAAGTTTTTCGTGCCCTTTGCACCGAAATCCTGGCCTGCTGCTATCGACTGGCACACCATCATCACCTTAAGCGGCCTGATGCTGCTGACCAAAGGTGTGGAGTTAAGCGGTTATTTTGATGTGCTGGGGCGCAAAATGGTGCGCCGCTTTGCTACGGAGCGTCGGCTGGCGATGTTTATGGTGCTGGCGGCGGCGCTGCTTTCTACCTTTCTGACCAACGATGTCGCGCTGTTCATTGTTGTTCCGCTGACTATCACGCTAAAAAGACTGTGTGAGATCCCGGTTAATCGGCTGATTATTTTTGAGGCGCTGGCAGTCAACGCTGGTTCGCTACTGACGCCAATTGGCAACCCGCAAAATATTCTATCTGGGGACGTTCTGGTCTTTCGTTTGCCGGATTCATTGCCCAAATGGCACCGCTGGCTGGCGCAATGATGCTGACGCTCCTGCTCCTGTGCTGGTGTTGTTTCCCTGAAAGGCGCTGCAATACCATACGGGGGTGCAAACACCGGAGTGGAAACCGCGGCTGGTGTGGAGTTGTCTGGGGCTGTATATCGTCTTTCTGACGGCGCTGGAGTTCAAACAAGAGCTGTGGGGACTGGTGATTGTGGCGGCAGGCTTTGCGCTGCTGGCACGTCGCGTGGTGCTCAGTGTGGACTGGACGCTGCTGCTGGTGTTTATGGCGATGTTTATCGACGTCCATTTACTGACCCAGCTTCCAGCGTTACAAGGCGTGTTGGGTAACGTGAGTCATTTATCTGAACCCGGGTTATGGTTAACGGCAATCGGTTTATCGCAGGTGATCAGTAACGTGCCGAGTACCATATTGTTGCTGAACGATGTGCTGCCGTCTTTATTACTGGCATGGGCGGTAAACGTAGGTGGCTTTGGGTTATTACCCGGATCGCTGGCAAATTTGATTGCGCTACGTATGGCGAACGATCGCCGCATCTGGTGGCGTTTCCATCTCTATTCAGTACCGATGCTGTTGTGGGCGGTGTTGGTGGGATATGTTTTGTTAGTTATCTCCCGGCCAACTAGGGTCTGGCAAATAAAAAAGGCGGATTATGAGTCCGCCTTTTGCTTTAAGTTTTGAAGATTAATTCAGACGAACCGGCATCCGGAGCGGGTTTTAATCGCTTCATCAAGAACAACCTGGTCAACATCTGGCTGACCGGTCACTGTCTGCACGCTCTTCGTCAGGGTAATTGGCACGATTTTCTGACCTTCAAACTGGGCTTCGGTGGTAGACAGCGGGTTATGGACTTCAATATAACGGCTGCCGTCTGGCTCGGTGGTCGCTTTTACCGGCTCATCAATAAACTGTACGCGGGTACCGACCGGTACTTCTCGAACAGGAAGTTGATGTCTTCGTTACGCAGACGCACACAACCATGACTTACACGCAGGCCGATACCGAAGTTGGCGTTGGTGCCATGGATAGCATACAGGCGACCGATATAGAGTGCATACAGCCCCATCGGGTTATCCGGACCTGCCGGAACGACAGCCGGAAGCGGTTCGCCCGCAGCGCGGTACTCTGCGTGCATTTTGGCGGTCGGCGTCCAGGTCGGGCCTGCTTTTTTACGCTCAACTTTGGTGGTCCAGTTGATAGGCGTATCTTTGCCTAACTGACCAATGCCGATTGGCAGCACGATAACGGTGTTGGTCCCTTTCGGATAGTAATAAAGACGCATCTCAGCACTGTTAATGACGATGCCTTCATGAACGGTATCCGGCAGGATCGGCTGCTGCGGAATGTTCAGTACATACCGCCTTTCGGCAGGAAGGTATCCACACCCGGGTTCGCTTCCATCATATTGGAAAGCCCATCTGGTACTCGGCGGCAAAATACTCCAGCGGCTGAGTGTTACCTTCAGGAATGGTGATCACCTGATCTGACCAACCAGGCGACTCCCGTCGGTTGGCAGAGGATAAGTTACCGCAGAGGCGGTACTGCAAAAGCCGACAACAGCGAAGGCCGCTGCGAATAATGTTTTCAATTTCATATTCATGTTGAGCGAGATTTTGTGCCTGGCAGGCCATTGGGTTGAGAATATTAGAGTATTGGAAGCGCATTATAAGTTCATTCCAGCTCACAGTGAAATCAGATGTGTACGAAATCACATTTTTTGCCTTTGGCTTGAGTGTAGACCTTAAGCGAGGAGCAGGATCTTCTTTCAGACTTATGGCATAATGCGCGGTTTGTCATATCTCTTTTCAGGATACGCCTGTGTTAGTTTCCAGTAACGTCACCATGCAGTTCGGCAGTAAGCCGTTGTTTGAAAACATTTCCGTCAAATTTGGCGGCGGCAACCGTTACGGCCTGATTGGCGCGAACGGTAGTGGTAAATCCACCTTTATGAAGATCCTCGGCGGCGACCTTGAGCCGACGCTGGGGTAACGTTTCCCTCGATCCCAACGAGCGCATTGGTAAACTGCGTCAGGATCAGTTTGCCTTTGAAGAGTTCACTGTGCTGGATACGGGTGATCATGGGGCATAAAGAGTTGTGGAAGTGAAGCAGGAGCGCGACCGCACTACGCTTTGCCGGAAATGAGTGAAGAAGACGGCTAAAAGTGGCCGATCTGGAAGTTAAATACGGCAAATGGACGGTTACTCTGCGGAAGCTCGCGCCGGTGAACTGTTGCTTGGCGTGGGAATTCCAGTGGAACAGCACTACGGCCGATGAGTGAAGTTGCTCCTGCTCGAAGCTGCGCGTGCTTCTGGCGCAGGCGCTGTTTGCTATTCGGATATTCTCCTGCTCGACGAACCGACCAACAACCTCGACATCGACACCATTCGCTGGCTGGAACAGGTGCTGAACGAGCGTGACAGCACCATGATCATCATCTCGCACGACCGTCACTTCCTTAACATGGTCTGTACCCACATGGCGGATCTGGATTACGGCGAGCTGCGCGTTTATCCGGGTAACTACGATGAGACATGACGGCGGCGACCCAGGCGCGTGAACGTCTGCTGGCCGATAACGCCAGAAGAAAGCACAGATTGCTGAGTTGCAATCTTTCGTTAGCCGCTTTAGCGCCAACGCCTCGAAATCTCGCCAAGGCGACTTCGCGCGCGCGCCAGATTGATAAAATCAAACTGGAAGAGGTGAAAGCCTCCAGCCGTCAGAACCCGTTCATCCGTTTTGAACAGGATAAGAAACTGTTCCGTAACGCGCTGGAAGTGGAAGGTCTGACCAAAGGGTTTGAATAACGGTCCGCTGTTTGAAAATTTCTACCTGCTGCTGGAAGTGGGTGAAAAAGTGGCGGTGCTGGGTACGGACGGCGTCGGTAGATCAACGCTGCTGAAAACGCTGGCTCGGCGATCGGTAAACCGGCAGCGGCACCGTAAATGGGCTGCAGACGCGCGCATTGGTTATTATGCTCAGGACCACGAATATGAGTTTGAAAATGATCTGACCGTGTTGAATGGATGGCCAGTGGAAGCAGGCGGCGATGACGAGCAGGCGGTACGCCGGACTCTCGGTCGTTTGCTGTTCAGCCAGGACGACATCGAAAAAGCCGGCTAAAGTGCTTTCCGGTCGGGAAAGGGCGGAGTGTTTGGTAAGTTAATGAAGCAGAAGCCGAACATTCTGATCATGGACGAACCGACCGACCACCTGGATATGGAATGCATGAATTTCGCTCAACATGGCACTGGAACTGTATAGGGCACGCTGATCTTTGTTTCACGCGTGCATGAGTCGTAAGCTAGTCAGGCAATGGGTACAGTCTGGAAATGCCGCCGGAACGCGTAATCGACTTTAGCGGTAATTACGAAGATTTACCTGCGTAGTAAAGGAATCAGTAAGTGATTATCCGTCGCCCCGATACTGTGGGGTAACGGCGGGCTGATGACGAATGCAAAATAGCCTGATGCGCTACGCTTATCGGCCTACGCCGTGCCTGCAATATATTGAATCTGCAGGACTTTGTAGGCCGGATAAGGCGTTAACGCCGCCGTCCGGCATAACTAAAGCGCATTTGTCAGCAATCTGAGTAACGTGAATCGATTTTCTTAATCCCACATCAATTCACTTCCATTAATTCTCAAACATCCATACCGCAACACTCCTTACCGTCAATGTTGAGGTCGGCAAGCGTAAAGCGTCCTTTCCCAGTTTGTTTCATAGTCCTTCGCGGGAAGTCGCCCGGCGATGCGCTTTTTTCCAGTGCGGCCTTCACCTTGTGCGCGTAGGCAAGATTTTTCTCGCACATCGGTGCCGCAGGAAGTGTGCATCGCGTTGCCCAACCTTGTTGATTTAGACGGGGGCAACGGAATGGATGACGTCGCAGTGCCACCAGACGCGGTCTCCGGCTCAAGACTTTTGGAATGCTGGTTAACGCCTGGATGAGCAGATCGATCCCATTGCTCTGATACCGGCAATACTCTTCCGGCGCTACGCCGCACAGTTCATCCTCCGGCACATCATCAAGCAGCGGACGTAACAGTACGTACGCCATAGCTGCGGAATGGGCACGACGTGCAGCGGCCCCTAACAGGCGGCGTCTCAGAAAGCACTGTCCAGCCCTGGAATGTCCAAACACGGAACATTGGTGGTGTTGTCCACCGTGTACTCTTCAACTTCCGTACGATGTGCCGCATGCCAAGGGATCATATTCCGCCAGATTGCCATTAAAGACGTTGGCGAAAACGCGCTGATCGCTAGGAAGCGGCCGGCGTTTGCCGGTGCCCCGGAGTCGGTATGCGCTCCAAGACCTTTGGAGGTCATTACCGGGCGGACGGCGGCGGATTAGGTTAGGGTAGATGACGCCTCACATCCGGGTTAAACCATTGCTTTCCATCACTTTCAAATGTCCACAGACGATTGAGAAACGACTGCACATCGCCATTTCTTCACTCTGGCGGGCCTGCATTTGCGCCTGCGACCAGTAGATGGGGTAAATCTCAGGACGTGAAGCGCTGAGAGCGTCCCGAAGAAATCCTGGCCGGGGCCTTTCTGAGCCTCGTCAAAGCGGTAGCGATCCAGATAGTCCAGCATCGACTGATCCCAGCCTAGCGCTTGTTCAGGGGGGAGATGGCCTTTTATCACCGCACAACCGCGACGTTTGATCTGTTCGCGCTGCTCTGCAGTAACATGATCTGCTTTGATATGGGCGACAGACCAGCACCGGCCAGACAGCATCGCCCTGTGCTTTGAGTGCGTTGATTTCAGCCGCTCGTGGCGATGTCATCGCTTAGCTCATTAAAAATCTGCTGGACGTCGCCAAGCTGCGCCCGCAGCGCGTGCTTCATCTGACGGATAGCTGCTTTGTGATGGGCAGGCGATGTGTCGCTGGTAAAAGTAGAAGCCGTCACCCACCCTCTCATTAACTTCATCGAAACCATTCTGATTTGCATGTGACAATATAAGTTATGATCAGTTAAATGCAAGTTTAATGATTTGATGTGATGTACAGGAGGTATAAAGAAGGGAAAACCGAGGCGCACGGCTCCAGTCAGAGGTCAGCTGTTAAAAGGGGATTTGCTATCCAGCACCGCCTGAATCACATTCAGCGCGCCTTCATGATTATTATCATCGGTAGCGTAACGGGCGATTTGTTTAATGTTTTCCGCAGCATTGCCATCGCAAAGGAATAACGCGCCATTTTACGCGGCATTCTGCCGCATCGTTACCGCTGTCGCCAATCGCTACCACATTTTGCAGTGACGGATCCCAGCGTTTCAGTAACCGCGAAATACCGTTTGCTTTGTGTCGACCGGGAATAATCCAGGTTGGATCCAGCCAAAACTAGCTGGTAACGGGTTTCATAATGCCATCAAGCGCTGGGTCCATTTGTCAATCACTAGACGGGATTTGTTTCATCCGGCAGGTTGACCGAAAGCGTGAACAGTCCGTCAGTCAATCTCCTGATAATCTTTTACAGGTTTCAGGCGATGGTAGTGTTTTGCCATCAGTGCGACAAATGCTTCGGGGGCATTTTCGCTGAGCATATGCACTTTGCAGACCGGCAGGCAACGAATTGAGTTGCTTATCTTTTAGCAACTCGCCAATAACAATCCGCGATTCATGTCGCGGGTCAGTTCGCCGTGGAACAACTGCTTGCCATGTTCGTAAACCAGTGCGCCGTTTTCCGCGACAGAGGAGATCTGATCCTTTAGCTCAGGAAAGAATGAAATAAGCTGGTAATACTGATTACCACTGGCGACAACGAAGCTTAATGCCGCGCTTTTTCAGTTCCTGATATTGCGCCATAAAACATGAGTAGTTGTACGTTTTGGCGTCGTTAAGAAAAGTACCGTCCATGTCTGTGACAATAACTTTTACGCTCATAGGTGTGCTAGCACTAGAAATGAAACCGTAACAGTGTAATAACAATGTGACGCAGAGCACAAATTATATTTCGAATGAAAGTAAGGATGAAATTGATGATGTGAATGATTTAGCCGGCGACGACGCCGCCGGGCCGAGGAGCCTACAGCATACTGTTAGTACGGGCGATGATATCGTCCTGGCGTCTGGAGAGAGCGCGGTGAAGAACGCGGAATAGCCCGCGACACGCACTAGAATCGCGATACTGATCGGGATGTTTTTTCGCATCCAGCAGCATTCAGCGGGAAACGATGTTGTACTGAATATGCCAGCCTTTATGCACTTCAAAGAAGGTACGCAGCAGGATCATCAGTTTCTGCTTGTCGATTGGTTCTTCCACAGGCGTTGCCGGATTCAGTTTCTGGTTGAGCGACACCGCCGCCGAGAGAATCGCTGCCGTAGGCAGTTTACCACTGAGCCAATGACCGCGGTCAGGGCCAAGATCGTCCGTGCCGGAAAACCGCGGCTTTGCGCTTCTGCCAGGGCGGTGTCGGCTTTGCGCCCGTGCCGATGTCCCCATCATCTGCGCGCCAAACGGTACGTTGGCGGAAGTCGGTGAGCGTACCCGCGTGATACGTTGCCGCCAACCGGACCACGACCGTAGCGCGGATTATGGTACTGCTCAGTTCATTGGATCTAGGTCTGATAAGCGCGAGCCAGCAGCGTATCGACAGTATCATGCCGTCGTTGCCGTACTTCGGCGCACCGTTAATCAGCCGCTGACGCAGCTGCTCGTGAGTCAGGCCGTCGAAGTCATATTGCCAGTGCGGCAGCAAGCTGTTGCTGACCAATCGCACCTTGTTCAAACACCAGTTTCTTCACTGCCGCCAGGCTGCTGCCGAGGTTGGCAATGCCGACCTGCAGGCCAGAAACCCCGTGGTGCTTCGCGCCGCCTTGCTTGATATTTTCGCTCGCTCAATACGAGTCATCCACCAGCGCCGAGCAGAGAATATGGTCCCGCGTCTCTTCCGGCATGGTGTCAACGACGTGTTTCGATTTCGATTGATTTGCGGGTGTAGTAACGGATTTGCATTATCCCACGCGTCCCATCGCTTCATAGAAGTTCCTGAAGTTACCTGCCGACAACGCTTTTTCTTGTGGCAGGAACACTTTGCCGCTGGTGGCGTGGTGCCCACCTTCCAGCGCCGCCAGCATCACGCGGCGAAGTTGATAAAGCTCATGCCGGTACAGCGATGGCCCCATTTGCCACCGACGGCGGTTTCTATACAACCAATCGCTGCGTAGTCATAAGCGTCCTGCGGTTCAATACCAGAGTTAATAAATTCCGGGATCACCGATTTACGTCGTTGTTGAACGCCGGCATCCCGAAGCCGCGGGACGGATCACCTGTACGCAGGCGTCGAGGGAATGGTTGCTTCGTCCTCCATGGTAACGCACGCTGAGGTTAGGCTGAGTGGAACGCAGGCGTACACAGGTGGATCACGTAGAGAGTGGATTCACCGCGTCCATTGGTTTAGCCCGTCGACCAGATTTTGCCGCCAATAGTGACGGTCTGATACAGCGGACTTCCCGCAGAGGCTTTTGAGTGTGAGCCGGAGCGGAATCTTGCTCACTTCCAGCAGTTTGAGCCAGCAGCTATCCAGGCATCTTTGGATGGCGTGTTCGCAATCCAGCGTCTGGTTGAGTTCAACACTCGCGGCGATGGTACAGGATAAGATACTGGTCCATACGACCAAACGATCTGAGTGACGAGTAGATTCAATCTGCAAAATCAACTGGATGAAGTAACACAGTTGCAGCGCCTGCCAGAAAGTCTGCGGCGGCTGGTGGGCGATGAGAATCGCAGTTTTCTGCCATCGCCAGCAGTTCATCGCGACGGCTTTCGCGGGTTTCAGGTCGCGGCCAGTCCGCGCGCAGGGGCAGCAAACGTCAATGTGTTCACTGACTGCCACCAGCACGATATAAATGGCTTTCAGGAATTGCTCACCGTGTAAATCTTCCAGCACCGTCAGGTTGATGCACGAGCGACGTTCCGCTACTTTCTCGCGCAGACCATCAAGCCCTCTTTCCAGCAGCAGCGGGAAATTAGCCAGGTGCGCATCGCCGGAGGTGATCCTGCCTTCCGCTTACAATGATTCCGGGGTCACCAGCCAAGCCTTTTTGCTCATGGGTCAACATGCCGTAGCAGCGATCCTCTACGGTCTGACCGCGCCAGCCACGGGCACACTTCATGCAGAACGCATTTGTTCTCTTCGCTAGCCGCAAAGCCAGCGCCGGGACGATATCCCGGAATCATCAATCTCTTTTTGAATCCACGACGGTATCTTCCCGGGAAAATAGGCGCGGCGCAACTTCGCTTGCACGGTTGCCGATGATCAACTCATCGTGTTTAATGCAGATGGTGCGATTCGCAGGTGATGCGCCAGTGCCAGCGCGCGACGTACTCCGATCGGCTTATCGAGATGTTGTGGGTACATCTCGGTATGGTGCTGCGCGCGTTCGGTACAGACTGGCGGTTTAGCGATCTGCACCAGCGCATTTTTGTGCGCTTTAATGCGGTCGCTGAGCATCTCCAGTTTGAGTGTGGTCATGGTTGTTATCCTCGTAAGGTCGCGGGTTAACCCTTTCTGGCAGGCATACTGCTGGGCGAAGTTGAGCAGTTCTGGCGCATCAAGCAGATTTTCCGGGGCGTCATAGGGCAGGTTCATAAGTGATATTTGTTGATGCCCAGCGTGTGGTAGGGCAGGAAAAATGAATTTCGCCAACGTGCAGCTCGTCGGCGGCAAAATCGGTAATGGCTTTTACAGAGGTTTCGTCGGCATTGAAGACCCTGAATCAGCGGCACGCGGATCATGATTTTTTTGCCCGCTGCGGCGAGTTTTTTCAGGTTATCCAGCACTCTGGCAGCATTACCGTCGGTCCACTGTTTAAACATTCGGCACATAGGCAACGTGTTTTAAATCGGCAAGAAACAGCCATGAGGCCAGGCAAGGGCAAAATCTTCCCCCAACGGACGTCAGCAACCCAGGTATGAATGCCTGCCTCGTGGCTGGCTTGCAGTAGCGCCATCGCCATTTCCGGCTGCATAAAGGGCTCACCACCGAAAGCGTTCAACCGCCGCCGCTGCGATCGTAAAACGGTTTATCGCGCAGAACAGTCGTCATGATCTCCTCAACGCTTTTCACTTCACCACACACGGTTAATGCCTGTGTCGGACAGTCGGTTAACGCCGTCAGATGCTCTGGGGTTAACTTTTCCCGATGAATGGCAAACCATTCAGCGCGCGCTCAATCACTTCCGGCGCGGCCTTAGCGCGCGCCGCAGCTCGCAGCCTTCCAGACACAGTAGTGCGTCATACAGCAGATCCTCAGTGCGGGCGCGGCTTTGGGTTCTGACACCAGCGGCAGCCCAGCGAACAGCCTTTCCAAGATACGACCGTGCGGATTTCGGGGCCATCATGGGTCGAGTAGCGCTGAATATGAAAATCATAGTTGCCTCTCTATTTCGTTCAAGCATTAAAATACTTTCGAATGAAAGTTAGATTGATGTGCGTCAACTGTTCAGAGCTCCGTGATGGTCTAACTTCAGACAAAAAGTACATTTTGAGGATGGTTATGGAACTGTCTCTGGATACTTCAGACATTGTAGGTGGAGGGCGGTGCGCGTCTCCTTCCGCTGGCGGGTGTGACCACTAAGCCCGAGCGTTATCGCCGCTGATGAAACAGGGCTGATGTTGTGCTTCCGCAACTTCATGAAGCGATGGGCGGTCAGGGCGTCTGTTGCCCAGGTAATGGCTACCACTGCTGAAGGGATGGTGAATGACCCACGTAAATTGCGTTCTCTTCTGCGGATATCGTGGTGAGTCCAGTCATGGCCAGGGGCTGGCAGCTATTTAAGATGTTAAAAGCGGAAGGGATTCCAACGCTGGGAACCGCGGTATAGGGCAGCACAAGGGCTGCTGTCGGCGCTGGCAGGTGCGGAATATGTTGCGCCTTACGTTAATCGTATTGATGCTCAGGGCAGTAGCGGCGTGGGACTGTAACCGATTTCACCAGTTATTGAAAATGCATGCGCCGCAGGCGAAGAGTGCTGGCAGCGAGCTTCAAAACCCCGCGTCAGGCGCTGGACTGCTTACTGGCAGGATGTGAATCGATTACTTCTGCCACTGGATGTGGCACAACAGAATGATTCACTATCCGGCGGTGGAGACCGCTGTGGCGAAGTTTGAGCAGGACTGGCGGGAGCATTTGGCGGAACGTTCGATTTAACCGGACGTTCTGCATCCTCATAAATTGCTGATGACGTGGCGAAGTGCACCGATACCTGCCGCGCTTGGAAATCTGTGCCCGGCGTAGCACGGATAAAACAACTCACACCGCGTCTGACAACCTGAACGAAGTGCAGCCTGATCCGACGCTTGTCGCGTCTTATCAGCCTGGAGGTGGCAGTACCTACCGCACACCTCACACCCCGGATTGCGCATGAGTTCAGTTCGCAAAAGTCAAGGGTCATCACATCGTCCATGACGATTTTCCCGCTGGCCAGTTTGCATAACCTGCCAGCAGTTCCAATGGCTTCCATTGCCTGCAACGAACCAATTACGCGGAATCAACGGTGCCATCACGCTCTTCTCCGCAGGTTAATGCGTTCTCGCCAAACAAACGGCTAGGCAGCAATGACGGTTCGCCGTCCTGATAAGTGAAGACCGTGATTTGCCCTTCCGTACGAATTGCCGCGCGGAAACCAGCGGCACCTTCGCGGCAAAACGGCCTGGTTCAGTTGATTACGTACCGCAACGTTATCCGTTGAGTCGAGCGCCAATCGTCTTCAGCAATGAATGCTCCAAGTTCTCGTAATCTAGCAGTGCATTGACTGGCGTAATCGCCGATATGTGGGTTGATCCACCGTCGGCGTCACGGGCGGATTCCGCCTGGGTTGCCCGACCGTGGCATCACTGTGCAGTGTCTGGCGTTGCAAGTCGAGAGCAAACCGTGTCGAAGTCGAGCAGCGTCAGGTTGCCGACACCGGCACTTGCCAGATACTGCGAAGCTGGCGGCCGAGTCCAGGCCGAGCCGACTACCAGCACACGAGAATCTTTTAGCGCCTCCTGACCGTCAAAATCAAAACCGCGCAGAATGATTTGCCGGTTGTAGCGCGGGCTCGTCTCTCCTAATCGCTGAGTTCCGCCATTACAGGCCTCCGAACAACGCGTTTAAACGGTTCTACTTCCACCCATTCGCCCACGTCCACATTGCCGCGATGTAGCTCCGGCACGATAAAGCGGTCCGACTAAAGGAGCTAAATATCTGTGAACCCTGATGTCCGGTGGTCGTCACTTGCAAGTTCACCGTCGGCGTTGCGTTCCGGCACGCCGCGCTGGAAATCAGAACGTCCTGGCGTTTTTTTCAGGCGGGACGCTGTGCGTAGCGCTGGCGCGCGGGCAGGCCGCTGGCGGTGTTACCGCTTAGTTTTGCCAGCAAAGGCTGTACCAGTTGAATAAGAAGTAGCGTCGCTGAACCGGGTTGCCCGGCAGGCCGCAGAACCAGCTATTGCTGAGTTTACCGAACGCGAACGGTTTCCTGGTTTAATCGCCAGCTTCCAGAAGGCAA
Source organism: Shigella flexneri (assembly GCA_048288465.1). Classification (GTDB taxonomy): domain Bacteria; phylum Pseudomonadota; class Gammaproteobacteria; order Enterobacterales; family Enterobacteriaceae; genus Enterobacter; species Enterobacter flexneri_B. The sequence continues at coordinate 787,981 of CP182556.1, forward strand.
TCTCCCCCAGCTAAAGAATCGTTTTGGTGTAATCCGCTTCACCCACTGAAACACCCGCCAGGAACTAATCACCACATCCGCCTGGCTGTCGGCTTAGAATAAATGCGGCGCACAGGGCATGTCAATCGTCGCGGATAATGCCTAAGTTGATTACCTCGCAACCCAGCTGTTCTAACATCAGGTGTACGGCGAGACAGGTTGGTATCGTCAGTTTGGCCGTCGCCCAGCAGCTCACCTGGCAACTGGAGTTCATCACGGGTCAAAAAAGCGCTACGCGCGCCTTACCGATCGCCGGAACTTCGGCAATCCCCAGTGAAGCAATCACTGGCAGTTGTCAGCGGTAGTCAGGCGAGCTCCCGCCGGAAAACAACCAGCCGGGCCTGCAGAGATATCTTCACCGCGACGGCGAATATTTTGCCCGCTACGCACTTCAGCAGTAAAACGCACGCCATTGTCCGTTTGTCAGTCTGCTCCTGCATCACCACCGCTTCGCAGCCTTTTCCGGCACCGGCACACCGGTCATAATACGAATGCAGGTACCCGCAGGCCATTCACCATGGTACGGCTGACCGGCAAAGGATTTCACGGGAACGGGCAGCGGTTGCCGGGAGGCGATCTCGGCTAAACGCACCGCCGTAGCCGTCCGTTGCGGAGTTATGAACCCCGGAACATCAAGCGGCGAAACGACATCGCTCACGAGAATACGACCAAACACTGTACCAGTGGCAGCGTTTCCCTGGGCGGTCAGTGGGGTGACGCAAGCAGCCTCTCATTAAGCGCGGTGTCGAGCGACATGGATCCGGTGGTCAAGTCCATAAAACGCTCCTGCGGAGGCAAAATCGAATTTGCCTATATGTAGGAACAGGCGAGCTGTATGCCACCTCGTGCGTAGCGCTGGGTCCTGCCTTCCATGCCATATCCATCTTTCTATATTCAAAAATTGAATGAGTAATTCATAAAAATTCTGATATTTATCACGAAAAGTGGCGAGCCACCCTTAATGAACGATGCTCTGGGCAAAGCAGTTATTGCAATTCATGGTGGCGCAGGTGCGATTCTCACAGCGCAGTTGCGTCTGCAACCAAGAATTACGCTACATCGAGGCGCTGTCTGCCATTGTTGAAACCGGGCAGAAAATGCTGGAAGCGGGCGAAAGTGCGCTGGATGTGGTGACGGAGGCGGTGCGTCTGCTGGAAGAGTGTCCACTGTTTAACGCCGGAATTGGCGCTGTCTTTACGCGTGATGAACCCATGAACTGGACGCCTGTGTGATGGATGGTGACGCCCTGAAAGCCGGTGCGGTGGCGGGCGTTAGTCATCTGCGTGATCCATTGTGCCGCCGGCTGGTGATGGAGCAAAGCCCGCATGTGATGATGATTTGGCGAAGGGGCAGAAAGTGCGTTTGCTCATGGCATGGAGCGCGTCTGGGCGGAGATTTCTTCCACGCCTTTGGTTTATGAACAACTACTGGCAGCGCGCGAGGAAGGGGCAACCGTCCTCGACCATAGCGGATGCGCCGCTGGATGAAAAGCAGAAAATGGGCACCGTAGGGGCCGTGGCATGGATCTTCAACGGCAATCTGGCGGCGGCTCCGCGTCCACGGGCAGAAATGACCGATCCGACGCCAGACGAGTTGGCGATAGTCCCTTAGTGGGTGCCGGATGCTACGCCAATAATGCCAGTGTGGCGGTTTCTTGTACCGGCACGGGCGAAGTCTTCATCCGCGCGCTGGCGGCATATGACATCGCCGCGTTAATGGATTACGGCGGATTAAGATCTCGCGGAAGCCTGCGAGCGGGTAGTAATGGAAAAACTCCCTGCGCTTGGCGGTAGCGGTGGCTTAATCGCTATCGACCATGAAGGTAACGTCGCGCTACCGTTTAACGCCGAAGGAATGTATCAGGACCTGGGGCTGCGCCAGCGATGGAAGGGCCAAGCCACCAGGTATCTACCGTGAAAAAGGGGACACCGTTGCCACACAGTGATGAACTTGATGCCGGTAATGTGCTGGCGGTTGAAAATCTTAATATTGCCTTTATGCAGGACCAGCAGAAAATAGCTGCGGTCCGCAATCTCTCTTTAGTCTGCAACACGGTGAGACGCTGGCAATTGTTGGCGAATCCGGCTCCGGTAAGTCAGTGACTGAGTTGGCATTGATCGCCCGTTGGAACAGTTCGGCGGTTTAAGTACAGTGCGATAAAATGCCGTTGCAGCGGCGCAGTCGCGAAGTGATTGAACTTAGCGAGCAAGAACGCTACACAAATCGCGCCATGTTCGCCGTGCGGATATGGGGATGATATTTCAGGAGCCGATGACATCGCTGAACCCGGTATTTACTGTGGGTAAAGATATTGCCGAATCAATTCGTCTGCATCAGAACGCCAGTCGTGAAGAAGCGATGGTCGAGGCGAAGCGGATGCTCGATCAGGTACGCATTCCCAGGCACAACCATTCTTTCACGTTATCCGCATGAACTCTCTGGCGGGATGCGCCAGCGAGTGATGATTGCGATGGCGCTGTCATGCCGCCCCGGTGCTGATTGCCGATCAGCCAACCACCGCGCTGGATGTCACTATTCAGGCGCAGATCTGCAATTAATCAAAGTATTGCAAAAGAGATGTCGATGGGCGTTATCTTTATCACTCACGATAGGGCGTGGTGGCGAGATTGCCGATGGGTACTGGTGATGTATCAGGGCGAGGCGGTGGAAACGGGTACCGTCGAACAGATTTTTCATGCACCGCACATCCTTACACCCGTGCGCTGTTAGCTGCTGTTCCGCAACTGGTGCGATGAAAGGGTTAGATGATCCCCGACGTTTCCCGTTGATATCGCTTGACATCCAGCGAAACAGGCCCCCCCATCCAGCAGAAAACGGTGGTGGATGGCGAACCTGTTTTACGAGTGCGTAATCTTGTCACCGTTTCCCTTTGCGCAGCGGTTTGTTGAATCGCGTAACGCGGGAAGTGCATGCCGTTGAGAAAGTCAGTTTTGATTCTGGCCTGGCGAAACGCTATCGCTGGTGGGCGAGTCTGGCAGCGGTCAATCCACTACCGGGCGGGCGTTGCTGCGCCTGGTCGAATCGCAGGGCGGCGAAATTATTTTTTACGGTTAGAGAATCGATACTCGTCACCGGCAACTTCAGGCATTGCGCCGGATATTCAGTTTATTTTTCAGTACCCTTACGCTTCCTGGACCCACGTTATACTATCGGTGATTCGATCATCGAACTGCTGCGTGTACACGGTTTATTGCCAGGTAAAGACGCGGCTGCACGCGTTGCGTGGTTGCTGGAGCGCGTGGGCCTGTCACCCTGTACATGCCTGCGTTACCCCTGGTATTTTCCGGTGGTCAGCGCCAGCGCATCTGCATTGCTCGCGCGTTGGCATTGAATCCAAAAGTGATCATTGCCGACGAAGCCGTTTCGGCGCTGGATGTTTCTATTCGCGGGCAGATTATCAACTTGTTGCTCGATCTCCAGCGTGATTTCGGCATTGCGTATCTGTTTATCTCCCACGATATGGCTGTGGTAGAGCGGATTAGTCATCGTGTGGCGGTGATGTATCTCGGGCAAATTGTTGAAATTGGTTCACGGTGCGCGGTCTTCGAAAACCCGCAGCATCCTTATACGCGTAAATTACTGGCGGCAGTTCCGGTCGCTGAACCGTCCCGACAACGACCGCAGCGTGTACTGCTGTCGGACGATCTTCCCAGCAATATTCATCTGCGTGGCGAAGAGGTGGCAGCCGTCTCGTTGCAATGCGTCGGGCCGGGGCATTACGTCGCACAACCACAATCAGAATACGCATTCATGCGTAGATAACATTCAGGCGGAGAATAAAATGGCAAGAGCTGTACACCGTAGTGGGTTAGTGGCGCTGGGCATTGCGACAGCGTTGATGGCATCTTGTGCATTCGCTGCCAAAGATGTGGTGGTGGCGGTAGGATCGAATTTCACCACGCTCGATCCGTATGACGCGAATGACACGTTATCTCAGGCCGTAGCGAAATCGTTTTACCAGGGGCTGTTCGGTCTGGATAAAGAGATGAAACTGAAAAACGTGCTGGCGGAGAGTTATACCGTTTCCGATGACGGCATTACTTACACCGTGAAATTGCGGGAAGGAATTAAATTCCAGGATGGCACCGATTTCAACGCAGTGGCGGTAAAAGCGAATCTGGACCGGGCCAGCGATCCGGCGAATCATCTTAAACGCTATAACCTGTATAAGAATATTGCCAAAACGGAGGCGATCGATCCGACAACGGTAAAGATTACCCTCAAACAGCCGTTCTCAGCGTTTATTAATATTCTTGCCCATCCGGCGACCGCGATGATTTCACCGACAGCGCTGGAAAAATATGGCAAGGAGATTGGTTTTCATCCGGTGGGAACCGGACCGTATGAACTGGATACCTGGAATCAGACCGATTTTGTGAAGGTGAAAAAATTCGCGGGTTACTGGCAGCCAGGATTGCCCAAACTGGACAGCATAACCTGGCGTCCGGTGGCGGATAACAACACCCGCGCGGCAATGCTGCAAACCGGTGAAGCGCAGTTTGCTTTCCCCATTCCCTACGAGCAGGCCACACTGCTGGAGAAAAACAAAAATATCGAGTTGATGGCCAGTCCGTCAATTATGCAGCGTTATATCAGTATGAACGTGACGCAAAAGCCGTTCGATAACCCGAAGGTCCGTGAGGCGCTGAATTACGCCATTAACCGTCCGGCGCTGGTGAAAGTTGCCTTTGCGGGCTATGCAACTCCAGCTACTGGTGTGGTACCGCCAAGTATCGCCTACGCGCAAAGTTATAAACCGTGGCCTTACGATCCAGTGAAAGCGCGCGAATTACTGAAAGAGGCGGGATATCCCAACGGTTTCAGTACCACGCTGTGGTCGTCACATAACCACAGCACCGCGCAGAAAGTGCTGCAATTTACCCAGCAGCAGTTAGCGCAGGTCGGGATTAAAGCCCAGGTGACCGCGATGGATGCCGGACAGCGGGCGGCAGAAGTTGAAGGTAAAGGGCAAAAAGAGAGTGGCGTGCGGATGTTCTACACTGGCTGGTCGGCTTCAACCGGCGAAGCCGACTGGGCACTATCGCCGCTGTTTGCCTCGCAAAACTGGCCACCGACGCTGTTTAATACCGCGTTTTACAGCAATAAACAGGTGGATGACTTCCTGGCTCAGGCACTGAAAACGAATGATCCGGCGGAAAAGACCCGCTTATATAAGGCGGCGCAGGATATCATCTGGCAAGAATCGCCGTGGATCCCGCTGGTGGTAGAAAAACTGGTGTCGGCACACAGTAAAAACCTGACCGGTTTTTGGATCATGCCAGATACCGGCTTCAGCTTTGAAGACGCGGATTTGCAATAAGCAACGCAGGGAGTGGAATGCTTTATTACGTTATCAAACGATTACTGGGGTTGATTCCGACGCTGTTTATCGTCTCGGTGCTGGTGTTTTTATTTGTCCACATGCTGCCCGGCGATCCGGCGCGATTGATTGCCGGGCCCGAAGCTGATGCGCAGGTTATAGAACTGGTGCGTCAGCAGCTGGGGTTGGATCAGCCGCTGTATCACCAGTTCTGGCACTATATCAGCAATGCTGTGCAGGGGGATTTTGGCCTGTCGATGGTGTCGCGTCGTCCGGTTGCCGATGAGATTGCCAGCCGCTTTATGCCAACGCTATGGCTGACCATAACCAGTATGGTCTGGGCGGTGATATTTGGTATGGCGGCGGGAATTATCGCCGCCGTCTGGCGTAATCGTTGGCCGGATCGATTGAGTATGACCATTGCGGTGTCGGGGATCTCGTTTCCGGCATTTGCGCTGGGGATGTTTTTAATTCAGGTATTCTCCGTTGAACTGGGCTGGCTGCCTACTGTGGGAGCAGACAGTTGGCAGCACTACATTTTACCCTCCCTGACGCTCGGCGCGGCAGTGGCCGCCGTGATGGCGCGCTTTACCCGTGCGTCATTTGTCGACGTTTTAAGCGAAGATTATATGCGTACCGCGAGGGCGAAAGGGGTGAGCGAAACCTGGGTTGTCCTCAAACACGGGCTACGCAACGCGATGATCCCGGTAGTGACCATGATGGGCTTACAGTTTGGCTTTTTGCTCGGTGGTTCTATCGTGGTGGAGAAAGTTTTCAACTGGCCCGGACTTGGACGCTTACTCGTTGACTCTGTAGAAATGCGCGATTACCCGGTGATTCAGGCGGAAATTCTGCTTTTCTCGCTGGAATTTATTCTTATCAACTTAGTGGTGGATGTGCTTTACGCCGCCATTAACCCGGCTATCAGGTACAAGTAAGGATGCGACTATTTAACTGGCGACGTCAGGCGGTGTTAAACGCCATGCCACTGGTCAAACCTGACCAGGTACGTACACCGTGGACGCCAGTTTGGTGATGATTCCGCCGTCAGCATATGGTGATGACCGCCGCATTATTCGTTATTTTATTTATTGGTGGTGGCCATTTTTGCACGCCGATCGCTCCCTGATGACGCCGAAAATTATTTTGATTATGACAACCGACAAACGGCACTTTTCTTCGCAGCACTGGTTTGGTGTCGATTCACTGGGGCGCGAACATTTTCAGCCGTGTCCTGGTTGGTGCTAAATCTCGCTGGCGCGTGTTTGCCGTGTTTTATCGGTGCGGCGATTCGGGACGTTGCTGGGCTTGTTGGCTGGATATTATGAAGGCTGGCGGGATTGCTGATCATGCGCATTTGCGATGTGCTGTTGGCTTCCCGGGTAATTTACTGGCAATCGCTGTTGTTGCGGTGTTGGGAAGCGGCATTGCTAACGTGATTATCGCAGTCGCCATTTTTTCATCCCCCGTTTGCCCGACTGGTGCGCGGCAACACGCTGGTGTTGAACAGCAAACCTTTATTGAGTCAGCACGCAGTATTGGTGCCAGCGTATGACCATTTTATTGCGTCTATCCTGTGGACCGTCTCGCTATCGTGGTGTTTTTCACCATGCGCATGGGCACCTCGATTATCTCTGCCGCCAGCCTTCACTCCCGGCCTCGTGCGCAGCCCGCCGACACCAGAGTGGGGAGCAATGCTCAATGAGGCACGAGCGGGATATGGTTTCGCGCCGCATGTCGCTGTTTTCCGGCCCTGCTACTTTTCTACCCGTACTGGCGTTCAGTTGGTTGGGCGATGGGTTGCCCGCGATGCGCTGGATCCGAAAATTAAAGGATAATACGTTTGAATATTGCTTGAAAGGGTAATCACCTCACAGGAAATATTGTCCTAGCAAGTGTTGTAACTTTCTGCTGATTTTGTAGATCGGGTAACTTCGGTTAAAAAGCCGCAGCAAGGGACTATTTTTGCAGCGGCACAGCGTTCAGATAGTTATTTTGTTAAATGTATTAACATGCTGAGGTTATACGAAAAGATAAAGATAAGGCTGATAATTTTATTTTTATTGGCAGCACTGTCATTTATTGGGCTTTTTTTCATCATTAACAGCTCTCGACTGGTACTCGGAACACGCGGTGGACGGCCGATAGCCGGGCTTTGAACTTGTTCAGAAAAACGTTGGCTATTTCTTTAAAGATATTAAACATTAGGCCCTGAGCATTAAAGGACTCACTGTATTTCTAAAAAATTGCAGGAGATTAGACGCGCCGTGATTCTGAAAATGGAAATGATGCCATTTTTAGACTCGGTGGACTGGTACTTGATGATGATAAAATATTATCTCTTTTCGCGGAGGGCGAATGATAAATCATTGTTTATCATCGCGAACAGTGAATGGACGGCTTATTGGTCAACGATCTGGGCTTTATTTTTGCCGATTTTAACCCATCAAAACGGCGTGGTACGGTGGCTTTCAGATGACTCTAACAACAGCTGGAATCCGGCATACAATTGCTTTAATAGTCCGGGTAAAAAATCTATCTCTTTTACGCTACGTATCAACGGCAAAGATCACGATTTGTTGCGGTAGATAAAATTAGTGTCGATTTAAAACTAAGGTGTAAAAAACAGGGCCTCCTGATCAATCAGCGCTAATGATGAAGTTCTATTTTTGAAACAAGGTCATGAGATCATTACCTTTATAACTCGCTGCATGAAAGCTGATTATTTATAATAGCGAAGGTAATTATAATATTATTGATTCTGTCGATACGGAGTATATTGCAAAGACATCAGCAGTGCCAAATAATGCATTGTTCGAAATCTATTTTTATTATCCTGGCGGTAATTTATTGAACGCATCAGATAAACTTTTTTATCTACCGTTTGCGTTCATTATTATCGTGTTGCTGGTGGTATATTTCATGACCACTCGTGTGTTCCGTCGGCAATTTTCTGAAATGACCGAGCTGGTTAATACGCTGGCGTTTTTGCCCGACTCAACGGATCAGATCGAGGCTCTGAAAATTCGCGAAGGCGATGCGAAAGAGATTATCAGCATCAAAAATTCGATCGCGGAAATGAAAGATGCCGAAATTGAACGGTCAAATAAATTGCTCTCACTGATCTCTTACGATCAGGAAAGCGGTTTTATTAAAAATATGGCGATTATTGAGTCCAACAATAATCAGTATCTGGCTGTGGGGATCATCAAACTGTGTGGTCTGGAAGCCGTGGAGGCGGTGTTTGGTGTTGATGAACGCAATAAAATCGTCAGGAAATTGTGTCAGCGAATTGCCGAGAAATATGCGCAATGCTGCGATATCGTGACATTCAATGCCGATCTCTATTTACTTCTGTGTCGGGAAAATGTACAGACATTTACCCGTAAAATAGCGATGGTAAACGATTTTGACAGCAGCTTTGGCTACCGCAATCTGCGCATCCATAAGTCTGCCATTTGTGAACCTTTGCAGGGGGAAAACGCCTGGAGTTACGCAGAAAAACTGAAACTGGCGATTTCCAGTATCCGTGACCATATGTTCTCCGAGTTTATTTTCTGTGATGACGCGAAACTCAACGAAATAGAAGAGAATATCTGGATTGCGCGTAATATTCGCCATGCAATGGAAATTGGCGAACTATTCCTCGTCTATCAACCGATCGTTGATATTAACACCCGCGCCATTCTGAGCGCGGAGGCGTTGTGCCGTTGTGTTTCTGCGGAGCGGGGATCATTTCACCGCTGTAAGTTCATTACCATTGCTGAAGATATCGGGTTTATCAATGAGCTGGGTTATCAGATTATTAAACGGCAATGGGTGAATTTAGACATTTTAGTCAGAGTGCGTCGCTGAGGAATGATTCTTACTGGATATTAATGTTTGCCCTGCAGTTAAACGACTGTATTTTCACGGCGTTTTACCACCATCATGAAAAAAATGGCCTGAAAGGCGAAAGCCTCCGTGTTGATATATCACTCGTAAACCGGCCATTCAGCCAATTAATGAACATTTTTATCTCAATATTGAACAACTGCGTAAACAAGGGGTACGGATATCCATTGATGACTTTGGCACTGGTTTGTCAAACCTGAAATGTTTTATGAAATTAATCGAGACAGCATAAAGGTGGACTCGCACTTGGACCGGCGATATTTTCGGTACTGCGGTAAAATCGTGCGCATTATTTTCGATCTGGCACGCTATAACCGGATCCCGGTGATTGCGGAAGGCGTAGAGAGCGAAGACGTTGCGCGCGAATTAATTAAATTAGGATGTGTTCAGGCTCAGGGGTATCTGTACCAGAAACCCATGCCATTCTCCGCTTGGGATAAAAGTGGAAAATTAGTAAAAGAGTAGTTTACGTATGTCCAGAATCAATAAGTTCGTACTTACAGTCAGTCTGCTGATTTTTATCATGATTTCAGCAGTTGCCTGCGGGATCTACACTCAAATGGTAAAGGAACGGGTGTATAGCCTGAAACAGTCCGTTATTGATACTGCTTTTGCGGTGGCAAATATTGCTGAATATCGGCGTAGCGTGGCAATTGATCTTATCAACACGCTAAATCCCACGGAGGAACAGCTGTTGGTTGGTTTGCGCACAGCTTACGCCGACTCGGTTTCCCCCTCTTATTTGTACGATGTCGGTCCTTATCTGATTTCCAGTGACGAATGTATTCAGGTAAAGGAGTTCGAGAAAAATTATTGTGCAGATATTATGCAGGTTGTGAAGTATCGACATGTCAAAAATACAGGGTTTATCTCTTTTGACGGTAAAACCTTCGTCTATTACCTCTATCCGGTAACTCACAATCGTAGTCTGATATTTTTGCTTGGTCTGGAGCGTTTTTCTTTACTGTCAAAATCGCTGGTGATGGACAGCGAGAACCTGATGTTCTCTCTATTTAAGAACGGTAAACCGGTGACCGGTGATGAATATAATGCTAAAAACGCCATCTTCACCGTTTCGGAAGCGATGGAGCACTTCGCCTATTTGCCGACCGGATTGTACGTATTTGCGTATAAAAAAGATGTTTATTTGCGGGTTTGTACATTGATTATTTTCTTTGCCGCATTGGTGGCAGTGATATTGGGTGCCAGTTGCCTCTATCTGGTACGCAGAGTGATTAATCGTGGTATTGTGGAGAAAGAAGCCATCATTAATAACCATTTTGAACGCGTACTGGATGGCGGGCTTTTCTTTTCGGCTGCCGATGTCAAAAAACTCTACAGTATGTATAACTCGGCGTTCCTGGACGACCTGACCAAAGCAATGGGCAGAAAATCCTTTGATGAAGATTTAAAAGCGCTGCCGGAAAAAGGCGGTTATTTGTGTCTGTTTGACGTCGATAAATTCAAAAACATTAACGACACCTTCGGTCATTTGCTGGGCGATGAAGTGTTGATGAAAGTGGTGAAAATCCTTAAATCACAGATCCCGGTAGATAAAGGTAAAGTCTACCGCTTCGGAGGTGACGAATTTGCGGTGATTTATACTGGCGGCACGCTGGAAGAGTTGCTATCGATACTAAAAGAAATCGTTCATTTCCAGGTGGGAAGCATTAATTTAAGCACCAGTATCGGTGTAGCGCATTCAAATGAATGTACTACCGTCGAACGCTTGAAAATGCTGGCGGATGAGCGGCTGTATAAGAGTAAGAAAAACGGCAGGGCACAGATTAGCTGGCAGTAATCATTATTCGCAGGCCGGACAAATGATTTTGCCCGGCCTGAATTAATTAAACCCGGCTACCCCACAAATCGTACTCATCGGCGTGCTCGACTTTCACACGCAGGATATCACCCGGCTTAACGTTGGTTTCACCATTGAGATAAACCGCGCCGTCGATTTCCGGTGCATCTGCCATGCTGCGACCAATCGCGCCTTCTTCGTCCACTTCGTCGATAATCACCAGAATTTCACGGCCCACTTTCTCTTGCAGGCGCTCGGCGGAAATCTGCTGCTGCAGCTGCATGAAACGGTTCCAGCGTTCTTCTTTCACTTCTTCCGGAACCTGGTCAGGCAGGGCATTGGCGTCTGCACCTTCAACCGGGCTGTATTTAAAGCAGCCAACGCGATCCAGACGTGCTTCTTTCAGGAAGTCGAGTAGCATCTGGAAATCTTCTTCCGTCTCGCCAGGGAAGCCGACAATAAAGGTTGAGCGTAGGGTCAGTTCCGGGCAGATTTCGCGCCACTGTTTGATGCGCGCCAGTTGGCGATCTACAGAACCCGGACGCTTCATCAGTTTGAGAATGCGCGGGCTGGCGTGCTGCAACGGAATGTCCAGATACGGCAGGATTTTGCCTTCTGCCATCAGTGGGATGACGTCGTCCACATGCGGATAAGGGTAAACGTAGTGCAGACGTGTCCAGATCCCCAGTTTCGATAACTGTTCGCACAGGCTGACCATGCTGGTTTTTACCGGCTCGCCGTTGTGGAAGCCAGTACGATGTTTAACATCAACGCCATAGGCGGAAGTATCCTGCGAGATCACCAGAATCTCTTTAACGCCCGCATCTACCAGACGTTTCGCTTCACTTAACACTTCGCCAATCGGACGGCTCACCAGGTCGCCGCGCATAGACGGAATAATGCAGAAGGTGCAGCGGTGATTACAGCCTTCCGAAATTTTCAGATAGGCATAATGACGCGGCGTCAGTTTCACACCTTGTTCTGGCACCAGGCTCAGGAATGGGTTGTGTTTCGGTTTTGGCACGTAGTGATGAACGTGCTCCAGAACCTGCTCATAGCTATGAGGCCCGGTGATTTCCAGCACTTTCGGGTGGACTTCGCGGATCTGATCTTCTTTTGCCCCCAGACAACCGGTCACAATTACCTTGCCGTTTTCATTCAACGCTTCACCAATGGCTTCCAGTGATTCTTGTACCGCGCTGTCAATAAAGCCGCAGGTGTTGACGATCACCATGTTCGCATCGTCATAGCTCGGTACCACGTCATAACCTTCAGTGCGGAGTTCGGTGAGAATACGCTCTGAATCGACAAGGTTTTTCGGACAGCCAAGGGAAACAAAGCCGATTTTCGGCTGGGGAGTTACTTTGCTCATAGCTTAAAAAATATTCAGTTACAGGAAAGGTCAGGGCAGGGATTCTACAGAGTTCTGGATAAAATTTGTATCGCAATCTCATTCGCTGGCGGAGGCGAAGGAAATGTAAATTTTGTTAATTCGGCGTGAAGAATTGATCCTGGACAGCATTTTGCTCAAAAAATAGCCATACTATTTAATTGCAACAAGGCTGGAAAGAGGAGGATCGAAGTATGTTCGTTGACAGACAGCGAATCGATCTGCTGAACCGGTTGATCGACGCACGCGTTGACCTCGCTGCATACGTGCAACTGAGGAAGGCAAAAGGATACATGTCCGTCAGCGAAAGCAATCATCTACGAGATAACTTTTTTAAACTGAATCGCGAACTGCACGATAAATCGCTGCGGTTGAATCTTCATCTGGATCAGGAAGAGTGGAGTGCTCTTCATCATGCTGAAGAAGCATTAGCGACAGCCGCAGTATGTTTGATGAGTGGGCACCATGATTGCCCGACTGTTATTACCGTCAACGCCGATAAGCTTGAAAATTGTCTGATGAGCTTAACGCTGAGTATCCAGAGCCTGCAGAAGCACGCCATGCTTGAGAAGGCCTGAAAACTAAGGGGGAGAAAGCGTCTCCCCCTTCATGTTTAAGTTTTTGTAAAAATGAATTTGTTATCTCCTCCACTGACTACGCTTTAAGCCAGAGTCAATCCGGAGGCGTTATGCATCGACAATCCTTTTTCCTTGTGCCCCTTATTTGTCTTTCTTCCGCTCTCTGGGCGGCTCCTGCAACGGTAAATGTCGAAGTACTGCAAGACAAACTCGACCATCCCTGGGCACTGGCCTTTTTACCCGATAATCACGGTATGTTAATCACTCTGCGCGGCGGCGAGTTGCGTCACTGGCAAGCAGGAAAAGGATTATCTGCGCCGCTTTCCGGAGTTCCGGACGTTTGGGCGCACGGGCAGGGCGGCCTGCTGGACGTGGTTTTAGCGCCTGATTTTGCTCAGTCTCGCCGCATCTGGTTAAGTTATTCCGAAGTTGGCGATGATGGCAAAGCCGGAACTGCTGTGGGTTATGGCCGCTTAAGTGATGATCTCTCAAAAGTGACCGACTTCCGCACCGTCTTCCGCCAGATGCCAAAACTGTCTACCGGCAACCATTTTGGCGGGCGGCTGGTATTCGACGGTAAAGGTTATCTTTTTATTGCTCTGGGCGAAAACAATCAGCGCCCGACGGCGCAGGATCTGGATAAATTACAGGGCAAACTGGTGCGTCTGACCGACCAGGGCGAAATCCCGGATGATAATCCTTTTATAAAGGAATCCGGTGCGCGCGCCGAGATCTGGTCTTATGGCATTCGTAATCCGCAAGGAATGGCGATGAATCCGTGGAGTAATGCACTGTGGCTGAATGAACATGGCCCGCGCGGTGGTGATGAAATTAATATCCCGCAAAAAGGCAAAAACTACGGCTGGCCGCTGGCAACCTGGGGAATCAACTATTCAGGCTTTAAGATACCGGAAGCGAAAGGGGAGATCGTCGCCGGGACCGAGCAACCTGTTTTTTACTGGAAAGATTCGCCCGCTGTGAGCGGCATGGCCTTCTATAACAGCGATAAATTCCCCCAGTGGCAGCAAAAATTATTTATTGGGAGCTGAAAGATAAAGATGTCATTGTGATGAGCGTCAACGGCGACAAAGTGACAGAAGATGGCCGTATTTTAACGGACAGAGGGCAGCGAATTCGTGATGTTCGCACTGGACCCGACGGTTATTTATACGTTCTCACCGACGAGTCCAGTGGGGAATTACTTAAAGTTAGCCCACGCAATTAGCTAACGGGAATCATCACCACTTTGCGCACTGCGGGGCGTTCAGTGAGTTGCTGATACCAGCGTTGCAGATTTGGACGCGGTGTCCAGGTCAGGCCAACGTTAAACAAATTGTAGATGAACGGTGCGATAGCGATATCGCCCACACCAAACTCGTCGCCAGAGAACCATTTTACTTTTGCCAGTTCCGCATCGAGCAGGGCAAACAGGGCGTCGCACTCTTTGCAACTGGCATCAATGGCGGCCTGATCGCGCTCTTCCGGTGGTGTTCTGACTAATCCCATCAGGATCCCGCGATGAGCATTACTGAGCGTCTGGTTTGCCCAGTCCATCCATTTTTCCGCTTCCGCACGACGTGCCGGTGAGTCGATCCACAGGCGTTTTTGCCCGTACTGTGCCGCCAGATAGCGGACAATGGCGTTTGATTCCCAAAGAATGAGATCACTTTCGTCGTCACGCAACAACGGCACCAGCCCGTTAGGGTTCATCGCCAGAAAATCAGCATCGTGATTTATCCCAAACTCACGGCCCGCGAGAATTTGCTCATAAGGTAGTTCCAGTTCTTCGAGCGTCAGCAATACTTTTTTTACGTTAGTTGAATTATTCCGACCCCACAGCGTAATCATACTCACCCCTTTTCCGACAGGCAGCCACAGACTGAACAGGACTCCGATGGTGAAGTAAAGTTAACTTTTAAGCAACAGCTGGCAAAAAAATGACACCAGAAGCAGCGAAGCGGCAGGATATTGCATAAACTTTAAAAACTTTACCAACTTACGGTTTCTTTAAGTTTGTGTGTGCGTTATTAATCACCGAACTTATCATACGGCGATATAACGTATTTTTTTGAATGGATACTCGGGTGGCATTTATGACGCAATACTCCTCTCTCCTTCGTGGTCTTGCAGCGGGTTCTGCATTTTTATTCCTTTTTGCCCCAACGGCATTCGCGGCCGAACAAACCGTTGAAGCGCCGAGCGTGGATGCGCGTGCATGGATTTTAATGGATTACGCCAGCGGTAAAGTGCTGGCAGAAGGCAATGCGGATGAGAAACTGGATCCTGCGAGCCTGACTAAAATCATGACCAGCTATGTGGTTGGGCAGGCGCTTAAGGCCGATAAGATTAAACTCACCGATATGGTGACGGTCGGTAAAGATGCCTGGGCGACGGGAAATCCGGCACTGCGTGGTTCATCGGTAATGTTCCTCAAACCGGGCGATCAGGTTTCGGTGGCAGACTTGAACAAAGGTGTGATTATCCAGTCCGGTAATGACGCCTGTATTGCGCTGGCAGATTACGTTGCCGGGAGCCAGGAGTCCTTTATTGGTCTGATGAATGGTTATGCCAAAAAACTGGGGCTGACCAACACTACCTTCCAGACGGTGCACGGCCTGGATGCGCCGGGGCAGTTCAGTACCGCGCGCGATATGGCATTGCTGGGTAAAGCATTGATCCACGATGTGCCGGAAGAGTACGCCATTCATAAAGAGAAAGAGTTCACCTTCAACAAAATTCGTCAGCCTAACCGTAACCGTCTGCTGTGGAGCAGCAATCTGAATGTTGATGGCATGAAGACAGGAACCACGGCAGGTGCGGGATATAATCTGGTTGCTTCGGCTACCCAGGGTGATATGCGTTTAATCTCCGTAGTGCTGGGGGCGAAAACTGACCGTATCCGTTTTAATGAGTCTGAGAAATTATTGACCTGGGGTTTCCGCTTCTTTGAAACTGTGACGCCAATTAAACCTGATGCCACCTTTGTGACTCAGCGCGTCTGGTTTGGTGATAAGATCGAAGTGAATCTCGGGGCAGGCGAAGCGGGCTCCGTGAGAGGTAGCCTGAGTTTAACGGACACTCCTTCCTGAAATAGAATGGCATCAGAAGGAGCTAATAATGAGCAGAAAAACCCAACGTTACTCTAAAGAGTTCAAAGCCGAAGCTGTCAGAACGGTTCTTGAAAATCAACTTTCGATCAGTGAAGGCGCTTCCCGATTATCTCTTCCTGAAGGCACTTTAGGACAATGGGTTACCGCCGCCAGAAAAGGGCTCGGTACTCCTGGTTCCCGCACGGTGGCTGAACTGGAATCTGAAATTCTGCAACTGCGTAAGGCGTTAAATGAAGCTCGCCTTGAGCGCGATATATTAAAAAAAGCAACAGCGTATTTTGCACAGGAGTCGCTGAAAAATACGCGTTAATCGAACAATGGCGACAACAATTTCCCATTGAAGCGATGTGTCAGGTATTTGGTGTATCCAGGAGCGGTTATTACAACTGGGTACAGCATGAACCCTCAGACAGAAAACAAAGTGATGAGCGGCTAAAACTGGAGATTAAGGTGGCACATATCCGCACTCGCGAAACATATGGAACCCGGCGGCTCCAGACGGAGCTGGCAGAGAATGGCATCATCGTTGGTCGTGACCGACTGGCACGTCTTCGTAAGGAGCTGAGGCTACGCTGTAAGCAGAAACGCAAGTTCAGAGCAACTACGAACCCGAACCACAATCTGCCAGTTGCGCCAAATCTGCTGAACCAGACGTTCGCTCCTACAGCACCAAATCAGGTCTGGGTGGCGGACCTGACGTATGTTGCCACCCGGGAAGGATGGCTGTATCTCGCCGGCATCAAAGATGTTTATACGTGTGAAATTGTCGGCTACGCCATGGGAGAGCGCATGACAAAAGAGCTGACAGGTAAAGCCCTGTTTATGGCGCTCAGGAGCCAGCGCCCACCTGCCGGGCTAATCCACCACTCTGATCGAGGTTCACAGTACTGCGCATACGATTACCGGGTCATACAGGAGCAGTCTGGTCTGAAAACATCAATGTCGCGTAAAGGTAACTGTTACGACAACGCTCCGATGGAAAGCTTCTGGGGAACGCTGAAAAATGAGAGCCTGAGCCACTATCGTTTTAATAACCGGGATGAAGCCATCTCAGTAATACGGGAATACATTGAGATTTTCTACAATCGTCAGCGTCGTCACTCTCGTCTGGGGAATATCTCCCCGGCAGCCTTCAGGGAAAAATATCATCAGATGGCTGCTTAAAAAAGAACAAATGGTAGTGTCCGCTATTGCCAGTACACCTCACCGTGACCATACCGCGTGGGCAGCTGAAAAACCTGAAGGCGAGCTACACGTTAACGGAACCGCAGCTTACCGCACCGCTGAAAAAAGGTCAGGTTGTCGGGACCATTGATTTCCAGCTTAACGGTAAATCCATTGAGCAGCGTCCGCTGATCGTGATGGAAAATGTGGAAGAGGGCGGATTCTTTGGTAGGATGTGGGATTTCGTGATGATGAAATTCCATCAGTGGTTCGGCAGCTGGTTCTCTTAATCTTCTGATAACCGGATGGCGCGAAACGTCATCCGGTTATACGTCATTAATACATCAACTTAATACGGTGCGTCTGCGCGTACTTCACATACTCATCTTCCGGGCAACAATCACTCACCACAATATCAAAGCGTTTCAGGTCACCCATGCGCGCCGGACGCACCTTGCCAAATTTACTGTGGTCGACAACCAGCACATGCTTTTGCGCCATCGACATGGCCCAGTGTTTTACCGGCAACTCTTCAAGATTAAAACAGGTAGCGCCTTTACTGACATGCACGCCCGCCGCGGAATAAAAAGCGATATCCGGGCAAAAATTATTCAACGTTTGCTGAAAATCGATGGGTTTGAAAATGGCGTTGCTGGCGTGAAATTCACCACCGCACAGAAATGCGCGGCAATGGGGTTTCTCTTTCAGCGCCAGAAAGGTATTTAGCGAATAACAAACGGCGGTAAAAGGGATTTCATTATCAATCGCTTCAATAATCCACGGCGTGGTGGTGCCACAGTCAAAAAAGAGGGTCTGATCGGGTTCTACCAGTGTCGCAGCCAGTTTTGCCGCCCGGCGTTTTTCTTCCACCAGGCGGGATTTTTGATCGCTTAACAGGTAATGGCTGGCACTGCGCGGTTCCAGAACAATATAGCCGCCGAGCAAAACGACGGGCGCACTGTGGTTGTTCAGATCGCGACGAATCGTCATCTCCGAAACCCCAAGCAGGGCGGCGGCGTCTTTAAGATGTAACTTATCGCTGCGTTTTAATTCTTGCAGCAGCTGCCCGATACGCTCTTCGCGACGTGTTTCCATAATCCCTCTGAATAGTTATTGAAGCGAGCCGCTCAATACTACACTTTTTAGCAGAGATCAGTCACGCACCCAGCCTTTGCGGATCGGTAATGCAAAACAGACGCGATACCACGATTGCAGACGTTGATAGAGTTTATGCCCCATCGCTTGCCAGATAATCTGGGCACTAAGGCAGCCAATCATACCTGCCAGCAATCCACCGAGCATATCCAGCGGCCAGTGGACGCCAAGATAAACGCGCGACCAGGCAATGACGACGGCCAGCACCATTAAAAGTGAGCCGGACCACAGGCGATGCCAGCATAAAAATGCCAGTGCAAAGGTGAAAATCACCGTACCGTGATCGCTCGGGAATGAGTCATCCGCCGCATGATGCAGGAAGTTATAGCCGATATTTTCGACAAAGGGTCGGTCGTGCGGAAAAAGATGTCCCATCGTCCAGGACACAAACAGGCTGACCGCCAGCGCGATAGCGATTTTATCACCAGTCGCCGTTGTGCTGTAAGCCCCCACAACCAAAATACCACGGCCAGCATGCACCACTAATCAATCTTTAGCAATAAGATTGTCAACCAGATCATCCATGAGCCGAGTCTGGCGTCGCGTTAATAAGAGAGAATAGAGAGAGATTCAGATTCTCCAGCATAACTTCCCACGCAAAGTGATTAAAAGGGAGCCAATACAGGAAGTCGTTTAGAATAAAGTGCAGGTTAAACTGGGTAAAGCGGCATCGTCTTATTTCCCTCAAAGCGGCCTGTTTACGGTGGTGATCGTACGGGCATAGGTTAAATAAAAACTTAAAGAAAGCGTAGCTATACTCGCAGACGTAAGAAATGCGGTTAACCGTGGTTTCAGCTACAAAATTCGCTTTCTCGTTAGCTGCGCTTTTATTAAACTCTGCGCGATTATTATTGGCGAAGAAATTGCATGCAAAATAAATTACTTTCCGGTGCGTGCTGGATGTTAGGGTGCCCTCCCTCTCTGTCATGCTTTACGATTTTTTAACCTATATCGGCGACGGTATGATCAACCCGGTATGTTGGCCGTGGTGAGCATATCAGGCCGGCATTGATTGGGTTCTTACCTCGATGACCGCGTATTCTGGCGGGCGGATGCTTTTCAATGGCTGCTTGGGCCGCTGTCGGATGGTCATTGGTCGCCGTCCGGTGATGCTGGCGGGAGTGGTGTGGTTTATCGTCACCTGTCTGGCAATATTGCTGGCGCCAAAACATTGAACAATTGGCCCTGTTGCGCTTCTTGCAGGGCATAAGCCTCTGTTTCATTGGCGCTGTGGGATACGCCGCAATTCAGGAGATCCTTCGAAGAGGCGGTTTGTATCGAGAATCCACCGCGCTGATGGCGAACGTGGCGCTGATTGCTCCGCTACTTGGTCCGCTGGTGGGCGCGGCGTGAATCCATGTGCTGCCTGGGAGGGGATGTTTGTTTGTTTGCCGCATTGGCGGCGATCTCGCCTTTTCGGCTGCAACGAGCCATGCCTGAAACCGCCACGCGTATAGGCGAGAAACTGTCACTGAAAGAGCTCGGTAGTGACTATAAGCTGGTGCTGAAGAACGGCCACTTTGTGGCGGGGGCGCTGGCGCTGGGATTCGTTAGTCTACCATTGCTGGCGTGGATGGCCCAGTCACCAATTATATCATCATTACCGGCGAGCAGTCAGCAGCTATGAATATGGCTTGCTGCAAGTGCCTATTTTCGGGGCGTTAATTGCGGGTAACTTGCTGTTAGCGCGTCTGACCTCGCGCCGCACCGTACGTTCGCTGATTATTATGGGCGGCTGGCCGATTATGATTGGTCTGTTGGTCGCTGCTGCGGCAACGGTTATCTCATCGCACGCGTATTTATGGATGACCGCCGGGTTAAGTATTTATGCTTTCGGTATTGGTCTGGCGAATGCGGGACTGGTGCGATTAACCCTGTTTGCCAGCGATATGAGTAAAGGTACGGTTTCTGCGGCGATGGGAATGCTGCAAATGCTGATCTTTACCGTCGGTATTGAAATCAGCAAACATGCCTGGCTGAACGGGGGCAACGGACTGTTTAATCTCTTCAACCTTGTCAACGGAATTTTGTGGCTGTCGCTGATGGTTATCTTTTTAAAAGATAAACAGATGGGAAATTCTCACGAAGGGTAAAAAAATGCCTGATTGATTTGTGCGATCAGGCATTCTCGAATTAATGGTGATGGTCGTCAATCTGGTGTTCGATAACCATCCCTTCACCTACGCTGGCAAGATGGCGAACATAAGGATGCGGGCGGTAAGCCGGAGCTGGCGCAGGAGCCACATAGACGGTTTGCGGCACAGTCGCGACGCTGACCGCTTGTGGAACGCTGACTGAATCAGGAACCACAACCACTTTGTATCCACTCGGCACATCGACGGTGACACTTTGCGCCATCGCCACACCAGTAAAGCCCATTAAAAGCGCGCCCAACAGTAGACAATTTTTCATAATCATTTCGCCTGAAATAATGCAGCGGGTTAATTTCCGCGAATTATGCAGCCTTCATTCAGGCATTGTGTTGCCGGGCGTGCTGCCGTTTTTATTGGTCAAATGGCGCTTCGTGTTTAAGAACTTTATCGATCACATCCAGTACGCCTTCACGGTTATTGTAGCCTGCCCGGTATTTTGCCGCTGCGACGACTGCGCTGCCGGCATTTTCCATTGCAAAACTAAAGCCTGCCTGACGCAGCATCTCAATATCGTTACCGCCATCGCCAAAGACCACCACTTCGCTGTCGTCTATTCCCCATAATTTCTGCAGTTGGCGAAGGCCATTGGCTTTATGTACGCCGGGGATAATCAGATCGATGCTGCCGTTGCCGGTGTGGACTGGCACCATAATATCGCCGATGGCCTCATGTAATGCTTTTTGTACTTGTGGAATCAGTTCATCGGAAAGATTCAGGCCAAACTTAAAGAAAATATCTTCTAAGTTGTCAAAGTTATCGACGTATTCCAGACGGTGATAATACATTTCCGCCACCGTTTTCATGGCATCGTCATATTTTTTGAGTGTATAGGCGCTATTTTTTCCGCAGGCAATAATTTCCACTTCCGGGCGCGTCAGCAAATGTTCCACGACAGTAGCAAACGCATCCTTCGACAGCTCGCCATTAAAAACATCTTTGCCTTCACTCATTACCCAGCCGCCGTTTTCAGCCACAAAGGCAATTTCATTCGCAATTTCAGGGAAGAAAGAGATCAACTGATAATATTGATTCCCGCTGGCGACCACAAAGCGAATGCCTTGTGCTTTCATTTGCTGATACTGAGCCATAAACCGCTCACGGTTATAGGTTTTTTGATCGCTTAAGAAAGTACCATCCATGTCTACCGCAATTAATTTAATGCTCATCAACTATTCTCCATCGCCGTCTGCGTTTTGGTATCGGGTTTGGCGACGGCTTTCGCGACAATAGCCGCGAGAATAACCAGCGCCAGTACAACCAGCATTGCACTACGTAATCCATAATGTTCGCCGAGATAGCCCAGCAGCGGCGGCCCGACGAGGAAAGCCAGATAACCGGTCGTTGCTACCACACTGACGCGGGTTGGTGCATCGGGGCCGGTATCGCTGGCGGCAGAAATGGTCAGCGGGAAGCCCAGCGAGGCACCCAGTCCCCAAAGTACAACAGACACTCCTGCGACCCAGGCGCTATCGACAAAAATAATCAGCCCAATACCCAACGCCCCCATTAGTGCACTGGCCCGAACCACGGCAACGCGACTGTAACTGTCGATGAACCAACCGCCGGTGAAGCGTCCAACGGTCATCCCCAGGGTAAAACCGGCATAAATCAGTGAGCCGGAAGTGGGGCTAAAACCGTGACCATCAACCATTAATAAGGGTAACCAGTCGTTGGCAGAACCTTCGGCAAAGGCCATCGCCAGCACTACAACACCAATCAACAGCAACTGGATATCGCGATAAAAAGGAATGCCTTTTTCGCCATGCTGGGTGCCATCGGCAGCATTTTTGCCCGTACCGTCAGGGATTGCCTGAATGGCGATATAAATAGGCGCGATACCTACCAGCGCCGCCAATAAAATGTGCACCGTTGCCGGAACGCCAAAGGCCGTCAGTGCCATCCCGACACCAGCGCCTGCCAGCGTGCCCAGGCTATAAAAACCGTGCATCATCGGCAAAACCGTTTTATTCATTTCTCGCTCAACGGCGGCACCTTCAACGTTTATCGCCACTTCCGCAGAACCAAAACTTGCCCCAAAGACGCCGAGACCAACGGCAAAGAGCAGGGGCGATGTCAGCCAGAGTGCCAGACTTAATATCATCATCCCGATCAATGCGCAGGACATCGTGACCAGGATGACATTACGTGTCCCAAAGCGTTTCACTAACCACGCCGAGCAGAGAATACCGCTCATCGAACCGATCGACAGACCAAAGAGAACACCGCCCATTTCAGCGATCGAGACAGAGAGAATATCGCGGATAGCAGGCGTACGGGTTGCCCAGGACGCCATTAACAGGCCTGGCAAAAAGAAGAACATAAACAGCGCCCAGGTTCGGCGTTTCAATGCATTACGTGAAGAATTTACGGTCATAGATCACGTCAAAATAAGAAGAGGGAAGACAACATTAGCAAGGTTGTGTACATTTGTACACAATTGCAGACAGAGGAAATGACATGCGTCGCGCTAACGATCCGCAACGGCGAGGAAAGATGATCCAGGCCACGCTGGAGGCGGTGAAACTTTACGGAATACATGCTGTTACGCACCGCAAAATTGCTACCCTTGCCGGGGTACCGTTGGGATCGATGACCTACTATTTTTCAGGAATTGATGAGTTGTTGCTGGAGGCGTTCAGCAGTTTTACTGAGATTATGTCCCGGCAATATCAGGCATTTTTTAGCGATGTTAGTGATGCTCAAGGCGCATGCCAGGCTATCACCGATATGATCTACAGCTCACAGGTTGCAACGCCGGATAATATGGAGCTGATGTACCAGCTCTACGCGCTGGCTAGCCGAAAACCGCTATTAAAAACGGTAATGCAAAACTGGATGCAGCGCAGTCAGCAAACGCTCGAACAATGGTTTGAACCCGGAACCGCCCGCGCGCTTGATGCGTTTATTGAGGGGATGACGCTGCATTTTGTCACCGACCGTAAGCCGCTATCGCGCGAGGAGATTTTGAGGATGGTTGAGAGGGTTGCAGGGTAGTAGATAAATTTTAGATAACAAAAAACCCACCAACCTTCTAACCCAAAAACGGCGGGTTGATGGGCTCCACAAAATGGGGACATCAAAGAAAAGCAGTGGCAACTAAATCAACCCGCATGCCGCGGAAAAGTTCTGCGGTTGTGCAAAAAAATCTTCATTTTCAGGCAAAGTTTCCAGTTTATCCGAATCCTGGCCATACCATGACGATGATCGTCCCTGCCAGCGTCAGCAGGATGTTGGCGATTGCGTAGGTGCCCGCATAGCCCAACGCCGGACGTTACTGCGAGCTGATCAACTGACCACTCCCATTGCCGGCGCGCAGGTGCGTGCGCCCATCATTGCGCCGAACAAGCAGTGCGGTTCATTCGCAATACATAAGCACCGAAAACAAACAGTGACGATGGTACCAGACTGACAATTAATCCGGCAATCAACATTTACTGCCAATCGCGCCCAGGCCGTTATTAATACCGCTACCGGCGCTCAGACGAACACCTGCCATAAACACCATCAAGCCGAACTCTTTCACCATGCTTTATGCACCTTGCGGGATGGTCTGAAGGTCGGGTGGTTAGCACGCATAAAGCCCAGCATATCTTCGGCGCATAACAACCCGGCAGCGTTCCCCATGCCGAGTCTGAATGTGCTGAACTGGAGCTATGATCCCGATTATCAGCCCAATTACAAAGAAGGCGCAGAATGCCAGCAAGTCAGTGACCTGGCTGTGAATTGAGACAAGCCGATGCGATCGGCGATGGTTTTTACGCGGCGGGCATCGCCGCCGACTTGTAAAACGTCACCTTCGTTAAGCACGACGTCGTCACTATCGGCATTTAATCTGGCTGACCAATGACGCGGTTAAGGAGCAATCGTGATCGGTCAACTTCAGTTGCTTGAGACGTTTACCTACAGCGTTATGGTTTTTAACGACCACTTCTTCAGTGACTATACGCATGTCGAGAAGGTCACTATTCAAAACTTCTTTACCGTTACGGAAGTCTGGGACGTTGCATGGGCGTCGGCATAGCCTACCAACGCTATTTCTTCATCGCCCATTTGTAGCACGGCATCACCGTCTGGATTTGCCAGAATCCCGTTGTACGTTGAATACGTTCAATGTAGCAGCCGGTTTGCTCTAAGACCCAGCTCACGCAGATTTTTGCCGTCGGTCCAGGCCACCAGCTCCGGGCCGACGCGATAGGTGCGGATCTCCACTGGGCATAAGTCACGGTTGGCATCAGTGTCCAGGCCATGTTCGCGGCGATTTGCTGGGCGCTGGTCTGTAAGTCCTGACGCCTGAATTTCGGCAAGTAACGCGCACCAACAATCAAGTCACCAGACCCTATTAAATAGGTTAGGCATACCCAGGTCCAGATTATCCAGTGCCAGTGAGAGCTGCCTGCTTTCCATACCGGAATGACGCAGCGCAT
Organism: Shigella flexneri; assembly: GCA_048288465.1. Taxonomy (GTDB): domain Bacteria; phylum Pseudomonadota; class Gammaproteobacteria; order Enterobacterales; family Enterobacteriaceae; genus Enterobacter; species Enterobacter flexneri_B. Next base: position 813,030 of record CP182556.1, read on the forward strand.
TCGCCAGCACCGACCAGAACCGGTGTCGACGTCATAGAGCCTGCTAAGATACCGGCCGTCAGGCCAATATCCCAGCCAAACAGCTTCACCTGGAACCTAAGGCGATCACCAGCGCACTGCTAACCATCACCAGTGCTAACATTAGGAAATTTTTCCCATCGCGCAAAAAAAAAATGGAAAAAAAGTTCGGTCCGGCTCGACCGACGTAGAAAAAATAAACAGCATAAAGCCAATTAAGCGCATCGGTGTTAATGCTGAAATGTTGTCGGCCTAATAACAGCGATACGACTAAACGCTAATGGAATTACCCAGTTGCATTGAACGAGTCGTAACCTTCCTTGACATAGCCAAGCGCGAGGACCACAAATATAAGATAATGTAATTCCCATTTAACAATTCGGCGACGTTTATATTCACGGAGGTGAACTCTCGTTTTAGACCAGCAAGCTGTTGAAAGAAATGGTAATTTACGATAATGTTTTTTACCACAATTCAGGGCGCAGATTCATTCACGCACCTAACGATAGTAAAGTAACAATATATTTTACTTAGTGTAATCACATTACTTATAGTGGTGATATGAATTGCGTTGGCCTATTAGCATGGAATGCGAAAGTGGCTTTAATCTCACCCCAACGCCACACGGCGAAAAATGTGTTCGATAGACGCAGTGTCAGGAGGAACGAGTGAAACATAAACAACGTCTCGGCGGGGGCAATCTGCTGTTTTGTCCTCTTCATTGTGGTGTGCCTTTTTCTGGCGACGCACATGAAAGGCGCTTTTCGGGCTGCCGGGCATCCTGAAATCGGCTTGCTGTTTTTCATTCTTCCTGGAGCAGTTGCCAGTTTCTTTTCACAGCGTAGAGAAGTCCTGAAACCTCTATTTGGCGCAATGCTGGCGGCACCCTGTTCAATGCTCATTATGCGGCTGTTTTTTTCACCGACGCGCTCATTCTGGCAAGAGCTGGCATGGTTACTAAGCGCGGTGTTCTGGTGTGCGCTGGGGGCACTGTGTTTCTTATTTATCAGTAGTTTGTTTAAACCACAGCACAGAAAAAATCAGTAAAGCCCTCAACGCGAGGGCTTGTCAGACGATCAGGCGTCCAGATTTTCTTTCACCCATGCAGCAAAATCGGTATAGCCGCCGATATGTTGCTGATCGACAAAAATCTGCGGCACGGTTTCTACGGGTTTACCTGCCTTTTGTTGTAGATCTTCTTTAGTGATCCCTTCCGCACGAATATCTACATACTGATACTGAAAATCATCGCGTTCATTGCTCAATTTCTCAGCCAGATCTTTTGCACGCACACAGTAAGGGCAACCCGAACGACCAAAAATAACGGTTTGCATTATTTCTCTCCTCATAGATTTATGCCTGTAATGATCACGCTAAAATGTATTCGCTGAAAGTAGGTTTAACCTGTTGCATTAATTGCTAAAAGCTATAACTGTTAAACACAATACAGTGAAAAGTTTTAGACTGAAGGCTCACTTTGCAGAGGGAAGCGTATGCGCGCGATCGGTAAATTGCCTAAAGGCGTGTTGATACTGGAATTTATCGGAATGATGCTACTGGCGGTGGCGCTGCTGTCGGTAAGCGACTCCCTGTCGCTGCCTGAGCCATTTTCTCGGCCAGAAGTGCAGATTCTGATGATTTTTCTCGGTGTTTTGCTCATGCTTCCCGCTGCGGTGGTGGTTATTCTTCAGGTGGCAAAACGTCTTGCCCCACAGCTGATGAACTGTCCACCGCAATATTCACGTTCAGAAAGAGAAAAAGATAATGACGCCAACCATTGAACTTATTTGTGGCCATCGCTCCATTCGCCATTTCACTGATGAACCCATTTCCGAAGCGCAGTGCTGAGAGATCCCCTCATAATTTCCCCAAAACGTAACCATGTGTGAATAGATTTTGAGTAAGCAGGGTTGCAGCCACGAGTGAGTCTTCCCTTGTTATTGTGTAGCCAGAATGCCGCAAAACTTCCATGCCTAAGCGAACTGTTGAGAGTACGTTTCGATTTCTGACTGTGTTAGCCTGGAAGTGCTTGTCCCAACCTTGTTTCTGAGCATGAACGCCCGCAAGCCAACATGTTAGTTGAAGCATCAGGGCGATTAGCAGCATGATATCAAAACGCTCTGAGCTGCTCGTTCGGCTATGGCGTAGGCCTAGTCCGTAGGCAGGACTTTTCAAGTCTCGGAAGGTTTCTTCAATCTGCATTCGCTTCGAATAGATATTAACAAGTTGTTTGGGTGTTCGAATTTCAACAGGTAAGTTAGTTGCTAGAATCCATGGCTCCTTTGCCGACGCTGAGTAGATTTTAGGTGACGGGTGGTGACAATGAGTCCGTGTCGAGCGCTGATTTTTTCGGCCTTTAGAGCGAGATTTATACAATAGAATTTGGCATGAGATTGGATTGCTTTTAGTCAGCCTCTTATAGCCTAAAGTCTTTGAGTGACTAGATGACATATCATGTAAGTTGCTGATAGGTTTCCAGTTTTCCGCTCCTAGGTCTGCATATTGTACTTTTCCTCTTACTCGACTTAACCAGTACCAACCCAGCTTCTCAACGGATTTATACCATGGCACTTTAAAGCCAGCATCACTGACAATGAGCGGTGTGGTGTTACTCGGTAGAATGCTCGCAAGGTCGGCTAGAAATTGGTCATGAGCTTTCTTTGAACATTGCTCTGAAAGCGGGAACGCTTTCTCATAAAGAGTAACAGAACGACCGTGTAGTGCGACTGAAGCTCGCAATACCATAAGCCGTTTTTGCTCACGGATATCAGACCAGTCAACAAGTACAATGGGCATCGTATTGCCCGAACAGATAAAGCTAGCATGCCAACGGTATACAGCGAGTCGCTCTTTGTGGAGGTGACGATTACCTAACAATCGGTCGATTCGTTTGATGTTATGTTTTGTTCTCGCTTTGGTTGGCAGGTTACGGCCAAGTTCGGTAAGAGTGAGAGTTTTACAGTCAAGTAAGGCGTGGCAAGCCAACGTTAAGCTGTTGAGTCGTTTTAAGTGTAATTCGGGGCAGAATTGGTAAAGAGAGTCGTGTAAAATATCGAGTTCGCACATTTTGTTGTCTGATTATTGATTTTTGGCGAAACCATTTGATCATATGACAAGATGTGTATCTACCTTAACTTAATGATTTTGATAAAAATCATTAGGGGATTCATCAGTGCGCAGTGTGAGGCGATTATTAACAGCGCCCGTGCGACGTCCAGTTCCAGTTTTTTGCAGTGTAGTAGCATTATTCGCATTACCGACAAAGCATTACGTGAAGAACTGGTGACGCTGACCGGCGGGCAAAAACACGTAGCGCAAGCGGCGGAGTTCTGGGTGTTCTGTGCCGACTTTAACCGCCATTTACAGATCTGTCCGGATGCTCAGCTCGGCCTGGCGGAACAACTGTTGCTCGGTGTCGTTGATACGGCAATGATGGCGCAGAATGCATTAACCGCAGCGGAATCGCTGGGATTGGGCGGGGTATATATCGGCGGCCTGCGCAATAATATTGAAGCGGTGACGAAACTGCTGAAATTACCGCAGCATGTTCTGCCGCTGTTTGGGCTGTGCCTTGGCTGGCCTGCGGATAATCCGGATCTCAAGCCGCGTTTACCGGCCTCCATTTTGGTGCATGAAAACAGCTATCAACCGCTGGATAAAGACGCACTGGCGCAGTATGACGAGCAACTGGCGGAATATTACCTCACCCGTGGCAGCAATAATCGCTGGGATACCTGGAGCGATCATATCCGCCGAACAATCATTAAAGAAAGCCGCCCATTTATTCTGGATTATTTGCACAAACAGGGTTGGGCGACGCGCTAAAACCGCCACGTCGATGTATGATACGCGGGCTTTTGACCAGGTCTGACAGAGAGGTGCAGGGTGAAAATTGCCATATTGTCCCGGGATGGAACGCTCTATTCGTGTAAGCGGCTGCGTGAAGCCGCTATACAGCGCGGTCACCTGGTTGAAATTCTTGATCCGCTTTCTTGCTACATGAACATAAATCCTGCGGCGTCTTCTATTTACTACAAAGGCCGCAAGTTACCCCATTTTGACGCAGTGATCCCGCGTATTGGCACCGCCATTACCTTTTATGGGACGGCGGCACTGCGCCAGTTCGAGATGCTGGGGAGCTATCCGCTCAATGAGTCGGTCGCCATTGCCCGGGCGCGTGACAAATTGCGTTCCATGCAACTGCTGGCGCGTCAGGGCATCGACCTGCCTGTCACGGGCATTGCGCATTCGCCGGATGATACCAGCGATTTAATCGACATGGTCGGTGGTGCGCCGCTGGTGGTCAAGTTGGTTGAAGGCACGCAGGGAATTGGCGTCGTGCTGGCGGAGACTCGTCAGGCGGCGGAAAGCGTGATTGACGCTTTCCGCGGTCTGAACGCGCATATTCTGGTGCAGGAATATATCAAAGAGGCGCAAGGGTGCGATATCCGCTGTCTGGTTGTTGGTGATGAAGTGGTCGCTGCGATTGAACGGCGGGCGAAAGAGGGCTATTTTCGTTCCAATTTGCATCGTGGCGGCGCGGCAAGCGTCGCCAGTATCACACTACAGGAGCGTGAAATCGCGATAAAAGCCGCGCGAACGATGGCGCTGGACGTTGCTGGTGTGGATATTCTGCGTGCTAATCGCGGGCCGTTGGTGATGGAAGTGAATGCGTCGCCGGGGCTGGAAGGAATAGAAAAAACCACCGGTATCGATATCGCGGGTAAAATGATCCGCTGGATCGAACGCCACGCTACGACAGAATATTGCCTGAAAACGGGTGGTTAGTCGCAATCACATTACTGATCATGGTTTTGCCTGCGCTTTTTGCGTAAGCTGTGCCGGTCTTTTTATCGAAAGAGGTTGTACAAAATTATGACATCGCTGGTCGTTCCTGGTCTGGATACGCTGCGTCAATGGCTCGATGACCTGGGGATGAGTTTTTTTGAATGTGATAACTGTCAGGCTCTGCATCTGCCCCATATGCAGAATTTCGACGGTGTCTTTGATGCCAAAATCGATCTGATCGATAACACGATCCTGTTTTCTGCCATGGCGGAAGTCCGACCTTCAGCCGTATTGCCGCTGGCGGCGGATTTATCTGCCATCAATGCCAGTTCGCTGACCGTGAAAGCATTTCTTGATATGCAGGATGATAATCTGCCAAAGCTGGTGGTTTGCCAGTCTTTATCCGTTATGCAGGGCGTAACCTATGAGCAGTTTGCATGGTTCGTGCGTCAGAGCGAAGAGCAGATTTCGATGGTCATTCTTGAAGCTAATGCCCATCAACTGCTGTTACCGACTGACGATGAAGGGCAAAACAACGTTACCGAAAACTATTTTCTCCACTGATAATTCCTTTCGAGCACGCAGTCGCTGCCGCAGTGACTGCGCGCTGCAAAATTATCTGCTGTTTTTAACCTTTTCTTAAAGATTATTTCACTTCTCTTGTGTCGATTTGGCTTTATCACATAGAGCAAATACGCATAAAAATTTGTTAAATACCGTTTTTTAATCCGAGCTATAGTCTCAAACCCTGGCTAAAGTTATTCTTGCGATGCTTCTATATAGCGAGCAGTGCTGGCCGGGAGAGAGTTCTCTTTTCTTACACCGCGCCGATAAAAAAATATGCACGTTTATTGCATATCTTTCAGTGTGACAACTTTTGTTCGTTTGTTAACGAACTTTCAGAAGGAAAGAGATGTGACCGCCTTAAATAAAAAATGGCTATCGGGTCTGGTTGCGGGTGCTCTGATGGCCGTCTCTGTCGGCACGCTCGCGGCTGAACAAAAAACACTCCACATTTATAACTGGTCTGATTATATCGCCCCTGACACGGTGGCCAATTTTGAAAAAGAAACCGGTATTAAAGTCGTCTACGATGTTTTCGACTCTAACGAAGTACTGGAAGGCAAATTAATGGCGGGTAGCACCGGCTTTGACTTGGTGGTTCCATCTGCCAGCTTTCTAGAACGCCAGTTGACTGCGGGAGTTTTCCAGCCGCTGGACAAAAGCAAATTGCCGGAGTGGAAGAATCTCGACCCGGAGCTGCTGAAGCTGGTCGCCAAACACGATCCCGACAATAAATTTGCTATGCCCTATATGTGGGCGACGACCGGGATTGGCTATAACGTTGATAAAGTTAAAGCTGTGCTGGGCGAAAACGCGCCCGTCGATAGCTGGGACTTGATCCTCAAACCTGAAAATCTGGAAAAACTGAAAAGCTGCGGTGTCTCTTTCCTGGATGCGCCAGAAGAAGTTTTTGCTACCGTGTTGAATTATCTCGGCAAAGATCCCAACAGCACTAAAGCGGATGATTACACCGGACCGGCAACCGATCTGCTGTTAAAGCTGCGCCCGAACATTCGTTATTTCCATTCATCTCAATACATTAACGACCTGGCAAACGGCGATATTTGCGTCGCTATCGGCTGGGCAGGTGATGTCTGGCAGGCGTCAAACCGCGCGAAGGAAGCGAAGAATGGAGTGAATGTCTCGTTCTCGATTCCAAAAGAAGGGGCGATGGCGTTCTTTGATGTATTCGCCATGCCAGCGGATGCCAAAAACAAAGACGAAGCCTATCAGTTCCTGAATTACCTGCTGCGCCCGGATGTAGTAGCGCATATTTCCGACCATGTGTTCTATGTCAACGCCAATAAAGCAGCCACGCCGCTGGTGAGTGCGGAAGTCCGTGAGAACCCGGGTATTTATCCGCCTGCGGATGTTCGTGCGAAGCTGTTCACTCTGAAAGTGCAGGACCCGAAAATCGACCGTGTGCGCACCCGCGCGTGGACCAAAGTGAAGAGCGGAAAATAATCCGCAGCCTTAGATGCCGGGCGGGCGCACCACACCCGCCGGCAATTCGCACCATCATGGTGCGCTTGCACACATTCAATGCCGGAGAGCAGCCGTGAATGACGCTATCCCTCGCCCGCAGGCGAAAACCCGTAAGGCGCTGACGCCGCTATTAGAAATCCGCAACCTCACCAAATCCTACGATGGTCAACATGCGGTGGATGATGTCAGCCTGACCATCTACAAAGGTGAAATCTTCGCGCTGCTGGGCGCATCCGGCTGTGGCAAGTCCACGCTGCTGCGTATGCTGGCAGGTTTCGAACAACCTTCTGCCGGACAGATAATGCTTGATGGCGTCGATTTGTCACAGGTTCCGCCTTACCTGCGCCCCATCAATATGATGTTTCAGTCTTACGCGCTGTTTCCGCATATGACCGTGGAACAGAACATCGCTTTTGGCCTGAAACAGGACAAACTACCGAAAGCGGAAATTTCCAGTCGGGTCAATGAGATGCTCGGCCTGGTGCACATGCAGGAGTTCGCCAAACGTAAACCGCATCAGCTTTCTGGTGGTCAGCGACAGCGTGTGGCCCTGGCCCGAAGCCTTGCCAAGCGCCCGAAACTATTACTGCTCGACGAGCCGATGGGCGCGCTGGATAAAAAGCTGCGTGACCGGATGCAGCTTGAAGTGGTGGATATTCTGGAGCGCGTCGGTGTGACTTGTGTGATGGTCACCCACGATCAGGAAGAGGCGATGACCATGGCGGGGCGCATCGCCATTATGAATCGTGGGAAATTTGTCCAGATTGGCGAACCGGAAGAGATCTACGAGCATCCGACTACCCGCTATAGCGCCGAATTTATTGGCTCGGTAAACGTCTTTGAAGGCGTACTCAAAGAGCGTCAGGAAGATGGCTTGGTGCTTGATTCGCCGGGGCTGGTGCATCCACTGAAAGTCGACGCGGATGCCTCGGTGGTCGATAACGTGCCGGTACATGTGGCGCTGCGCCCGGAAAAAATCATGCTTTGCGAAGAGCCGCCCGCCAATGGTTGTAACTTCGCGGTGGGGGAGGTGATACACATTGCCTATCTCGGCGATCTTTCGGTGTATCACGTTCGTCTGAAAAGTGGGCAGATGATTAGTGCCCAGCTACAAAACGCCCATCGTCATCGTAAAGGGTTACCGACCTGGGGCGACGAAGTGCGTTTGTGCTGGGAAGTGGACAGCTGTGTGGTGCTGACGGTTTAAGGAGCAAAGATGAATACACTTGAACCTGCTGCCCAGTCGAAACCGCCGGGCGGATTTAAGCTGTGGTTGTCGCAGCTGCAAATGAAGCATGGGGCGCAAACTCGTCATTGCGTTGCCGTATTCTGTCGTTAAATATGCTGTTTTTGCTGCCATTTTTGATTGTCTTTAAAGTGAGCCTGGCGGAGATGGCGCGCACTATCCACCTTATACCGAACTGATGGAGTAGGCTAACCGGCAACTGTCCATCACTCTTAATCTCGGTAATTTTCTGCAACTGACCGACAATCCGCTCTATTTCGATGCTTATCTCCAGTCGCTACAGGTGGCTGCGATTTCGACATTTTGCTGTTTACTAATCGGCTATCCGCTGGCGTGGGCGGTGGCGCACGGTCAGCCTTTCAACCGTAATATTTTATTACTACTGGTGATCCTGCCGTCGTGGACCTCATTCTTAAATAGTTATGCCTGGATCGGAATATTAAAAAACAACGGTGTGCTGAATAATTTTCTGCTGTGGCTGGGGTTATCGATCAACCGCTGACCATTCTTCATACCAATCTGGCCGTTTATATCGGCATTTGTTACGCTTCGTGCCGTTTATGGTACTGCCGATTTATACCGCGTTGATTCGTATTGATTATTCGCTGGTGGAAGCAGCGCTGGATCTCGGTGCACGACCGCTGAAAACGTTCTTTACTGTGATCGTGCCGCTGACTAAAGGTGGGATTATTGCCGGATCGATGCTGGTGTTTATCCCGGCTGTGGGCGAGTTTGTGATCCCGGAACTGCTCGGTGGCCCGGACAGCATCATGATCGGGCGCGTGCTATGGCAAGAGTTTTTCAATAACCGCGACTGGCCGGTGGCCTCGGCGGTAGCGATCATCATGTTGCTGCTGCTAATTGTGCCGATAATGTGGTTCCACAAACACCAGCAAAAAAGCGTGGGAGAACACGGATGAATAATTTACCGGTAGTTCGTTCGCCCTGGCGGATTGTGATTTTGCTGCTGGGCTTTACCTTTCTCTACGCGCCAATGCTGATGCTGGTTATCTATTCGTTTAACAGCTCGAAGCTGGTGACGGTGTGGGGCGGCTGGTCAACGCGCTGGTATGGTGAGTTATTGCGCGATGACGCGATGATGAGTGCGGTTGGTTCAAGCCTGACAATTGCTGCCTGTGCGGCAACGGCGGCGGCGATCCTCGGGACTATTGCGGCGGTGGTGCTGGTGCGCTTTGGCAGGTTTCGCGGATCAAATGGCTTTGCCTTTATGATCACCGCGCCGCTAGTAATGCCAGATGTCATCACGGGCTTGTCGCTGTTGTTATTATTCGTCGCGCTTGCTCATGCCATTGGCTGGCCTGCGGACCGCGGTATGCTTACCATCTGGCTGGCGCATGTCACTTTCTGTACGGCTTATGTGGCGGTCGTTATTTCGTCGCGTCTGCGGGAACTGGATCGCTCGATAGAAGAAGCCGCGATGGATCTCGGTGCGACGCCGCTGAAAGTGTTTTTCGTCATTACGCTACCGATGATCATGCCCGCGATCATTTCTGGCTGGTTACTGGCTTTTACTTTGTCGCTTGATGATCTGGTGATCGCCAGCTTTGTTTCCGGGCCGGGAGCCACCACGTTACCGATGCTGGTCTTTTCCAGCGTGCGGATGGGGGTGAATCCGGAAAATGAACGCCCTTGCAACGTTAATTCTCGGTGCGGTCGGAATTGTCGATTTATCACCTGAGTATATGATGGCTCGCGCAGAACAAGCGGATACGCGATATCCAGCGTGCCAGAGCATGGCTGAAGACACTAAAATTTGCCAACCTGGCTACGTGATCCCAGCACATGCCGCGGCATTGTTTTCATGGAAGCGAAACGTTGGGATTTTTTAAGAAAACATCTTCATCTCATGCTCGCCTGAATGTGCCTGCGCTGGTGCAGGTGGCGGCGCTCGCCATTATTATAATCCGTGGCCTGGGCGTGCTGATGATTTTCAATACGCTGGGCGTGCGTGGTATTGGCGAGTTCATTCATCGCAGCGTACAAACCTGGCAAAGTTAACGCTGTCTGTTAAGCAGTCTGGTGCTGGTTTTCATCCGAAATCTTGGTATACTATTCACTCGAGCGAGTGAAGAGCCGTCGCTGGGCGCGCTGGCTATATCTGCTGACACAAATCACCGCCGCCGGCAAGTTACTTGTGGGCGGCTTGGCTGGGGTACGGTTATCCGGAGCTGTTCAGCATTGCCGGTGAATCAAAACGTGAAATCTTCCATCACCTAATGCAGAAGCTGCCGATATGCTCATCCTGATGCTGCTGTTCGTTCCTCGACCAGTCGGCAGTTCTTCCAGTTGCAATAATGTGTATAATCTTCACCTGATGATGTGAAGGTCAATGTATGCAGTGCGCACTTTTACGACGCGGGTCGCTGTCGTTCCTGTAAGTGGATAACGCAGCCGAATTCAGAGCAACTCTCCGCTAAAACCGCCGAATCTTAAAAATCTGCTCGCCGATTTTCCGGTTGAGGAATAGTGTGCGCGCCGGTGTCAGGCCCGGAACAGGGTTCGTAATAAAAGCCAAATGGTGGTGAGTGGTAGCGTTAAAAACCACTGCTCGGTATGCTGCATCGCGATGGCACGCCGGAAGACCTTTGTGACTGCCCGCTTATCAGCCCCATTTCGCTCGTTTTTGCGGCGCTCAAACCGTTTATCGCCGAGCGGGGTTAACGCCAAACAACTGGCGCGTAAGCGTGGCGAACTGAAAATACATTCTGCTGACTGAAAGCCAGAGTGATGGCGGCATGATGCTGCGCTTACTGCGTTCTGATACCAAGCTGGCGCAACTGCGTAAGGCGCTGCCGTGGTTACACGAACGACTACCGCAGCTGAAAGTTATTACCGCCGATATATTCAGCCGGTACATATGGCGATTATGGAAGGGGAGACGGGGATGTACCTGACCCACAAGGAGGACTGGCGAGCGTTTTAATGACGTACCGCTGTGGATCCGTTCGCAAAGTTTCTTCCAGACTAATCCGGCGGTCGCCAGCGAGTTGTACGCCACCGCGCGCGAACTGGGTACGAGAGCTGCCGGTTAAACATATGTGGGATTCTCTTCTGCGGTGTGGGGGGCTTTGGTTTACACTGCGCGACGCCTGACATGCAGTTAACCGGAATCGAAATTGCGCCAGAGGCCATTGCCTGTGCAAGGCAGTCAGCCGCTAACTGGGCTTAACGCGTTTGCAATTTCAGGCGCTGGACTCCACTCAGGTTGCCACTGCTCAGGGGGAGGTGGCGGAGCTGGTGCTGGTTACCCGCGCCGCGGCATGGTAAACCGCTGTGTGATTATCTCTAACGATGGCACCGCGTTTTATCATCTACTCCAGCTGTCACGCCCAAACCATCGCGAAGACGTCCGAGAACTGCCTGGTTACCGCATCGAACGGGTACAGCTTTTTGATATGTTCCGCACACCGCGCACTATGAAGTGCTGACGCTGCTGGTGAAGCAATGAAAAGCCGCAGGTGCGGCTTCAGATTGTTGACAAGGTGCGCTTTGGTCATGCCGGGATGCGGCGTAAACGCCTTATCCGGCCTACAAAAGCGTGCAAGTTCAATACATTGCAGGGCCATGACACCTGATAAGCGTAGCGCATCGGGCAATTTTACCTTTGTCATCAGTCTCAATTTCTCCGGGAACCACTGGTCATTGATTTTCTGATATGTACCGTCAGCTTTAATTGCTGCCAGCGCGTTATTCAGTTTTTCCAGCAGAGCTTTGTTATCGGACGTACAGCGATACCCAGGCGGTGCCGAGTATTGCGGATGGGTCACTTTTTCAGTCGCAACGCCCAGTTGCGGGTTGGTCTTTAGCCATTCATTAACCACCGCTGTGTCACCAAATACCCCATCAATACGACCATTTTTCAGAATCGATAAAGGCATTCCTGATAACTGCAGTAGGAGACAGTTTTCACTTCCGGGTGTGGTCCTGAATATATTTCTGGTGCGTGGTGCCGTTTTCCATCCCGAATACGTTTGCCTTCAGTTCGCAAACGTTTTGTAGGTATTCTTTTTGGCAATCACGACGGCTGAGTTTTCATAGTAGGGCGTGGTAAACGATACCTGTTTGCTACGCTCCGGGGTGATATCCATACCGGAGATTACGGCGTCGATATTTTCTGAATTTCAGGGGACGGGATCAGCGCTGTCGAACGCGTGATTAGTAAAGTTCATTCTGCCTGCATTGTTTGCACAAGGCTTTTGCCAAAATCGATATCAAAGCCGACAATCTCATTATTAGCACCTATAGATTCAAAGGGTGGATAGGTGGCTGAAACGCCAAAATCATTTTCTCTCGGCAAAGCACCGAAAGTAAAGGAAGCAAGTAAAGCGGGCAAGAACTAAGTTTTTCATGATGGAACTCCCGTCTGTCAATCTTATGATTTTTGGCCGTGTCTGCGGCATGGGATAACAATGCCATCAAGCGGATTTATAGGAGGAAAGATGATCAAATAATTTAAATGAAATAAAAAAGATGGAAGATAATTAGTGGGTTGTCCGTCTCATTATAAGAAATTTATGCACTTACGTAGGCGGATAAGGCGTCCCCGCCACCGCAGCACCGTGCTGATGCTCTCTACGCCGACGCTGGCGCGTCTTATCAGACCTACAAACCCCCCGCGAATGTACGCAGCCAGATTAATTTCGCCGTTCAACGCCAGCGCTTTGCGCTCTATTAGACGCATCATCAGCGTCAGCAGGCCGTTAACGACCAGGTGATAATCCCGCCGCACGCAACACCATTACATCGTAGGTGTGCTCGTGCAGAACAACTGGCTGATCCCATCACTTCCATCAGCGTAATGGTGTATGCCAGAGAGGGTACTTTTGAATACCAGCACCACTTCGTTGGAATAAGAAGAGAGCGAGCGTTTAAGGCATATGATAGGATCGCCAGCGTATCTTTTTTGCTCTATTCCCAGGGCGCTACAGGACTGCCACTGACCTTCCGGGATTGCACGAATTGCACCTAAAACAGCTGCGCGGATACGCCGCAATGATCAACGACAACTCGTACCAGCGCACATAACCACGGTTCTGACAGCAAATGCCACAGTGCCGGAACACCTGTACGTCGGAAACTTGCCCGGCCCGTAAGAAATCAGTGCACCGCACCAGCAGCGGCGTACCGGGTAAAATAGTGCGATATAACCCCGCACCAGCCACACCAGCACTGGTGTTTTCAGGGTCAGGATGATGGTAAAATGAATGCCAGAATCAGTGCCACAATCAGCGAGGAACGGTTAACGTTAGGCTGGTGTGCAGCCCTTTCATCAGTTCGGGTAAATACTTAAGTATTAGCTGGGCCTCCGCGCCAAACGCGTCGCGCGCAGGTCAATGCGTTTGAGAACGTACTGACTGAGCAGGGTGATCACCAGGTAAATCTCCGCCGCCACAATGTACCAGGAAAATGGTTCCTGGGTACGAGTAGCAATGCTTTTGGTTTTAGCATTAATTATTTACACTTATCAAACTGACCAGCGCGGTATCTTTGAGTAGCACCAGCCACTGGTTACCGAGGCCAGGCAGCCATGACGCGACACTGCGGCATCACCAGACGGAAAAAGATAGCCGATTTGGACAGCCCCAGCGCCTTGGCGGATTTCCCACTGACCCATCGGCACCGCTTTCACGCGCCCGCGCAGCGTTTGCGAGGCATAGGCGGCATAAGCAGCGACAGAGCGATGACACCGCAAGGAAATCGCACTCACGTCGGCAGTTTTCAACTGCATCGGCACCGGGATCTTGCATCTGAAGATTGATAGCGAAGCCATCCGAAAGCGTCAGCAGCAGCTGCGAGGAGCCAAAAGAGATAAACAGCACCACCAGGATTCTGGCAGGCCACGCAGAATGGTTACCAGCGCTCGACCTGCCCACGCGACAGGACGCCATTTTGCCGATCCTCCTGATACCGTAAAGAACATCGCCAGCGCCAGCCTAAGAATCAATGCAAACGGCAAGGCCACGGTCACGGCGGCGCTTGCTAAGGAATCATTCATCAGGAATTACTCTGGAACGATTTGTCAACAATGGTTTGGTAAGCGCCGATCTTTCTTCACTTTTTCCAGCGCAGTGTTGAGTTTCTGCTGCAGCTGAGCGTTGCCCTGACGTACCGCGATGCCGAGGCCAGTGCCGAAAGAATCTTTATCGGTCACTTTGTCCGCCACTGCCGCCAGTTTCGGGTTATCTTTCAGCCACTCAGTGACCACTGCGGTCACCGAAGACGCCGTCGATAGCGCCGTTTTGCAGATCCAAGTTTTGCGTTCTGGTAGCTGTCATACGGAACGGTAGTGATTTCCGGCGCTTATCCACGTCGCACTTCTGGTGTGTCGTCCCGTTTTGTACGCCACTTTTTGCCTTTCAGCTGATCTACACTTGTGTATTTGCCTTGCTCACCCACAAACAGGGCAGAGTTGTCATAGTACGGTGGTAAACAGCACCCGCCTTCACGCTCCGGAGTGATATCCATGCCCGCCATCACGGCTTCTACGCGACGGAATTTCAGGCTTGGGATCAGGCTGTCAAACGCCTGGTTAGAGAAAGTACAGGTTGCATCAATCTCTTTACACAGTGCCTGCGCCAGGTCGACGTCAAAACCAACGATCTGGTTGTTTGCATCAATCGATTCAAACGGAGGATAGGGGGCTTCGGTAGCAAAACGAATGGTTTCGGCAGCTGTGGCGGAAAGACTAAAACCTGCAATTAACGCGGCAATCAGAACTTTTTTCATTGTTGTTATCCCGAATCTTAGTGAGAGAGATAGTTTTTAAATGCTTCGGTTTGCGGCTCGGTAAAGCAGCTCGCGTCGCCTTGTTCTACGATATGACCATTTTCCATATACACCACTCGGCTGGCGGTTTTACGCGCCACTTCAACTTCGTGGGTGACGATCACCTGGGTAATATTCGTTTCTGCCAGCTCACGAATGATGCTGACGATTTGTGCCGTAATTTCCGGGTCCAGTGCGGCGGTCGGTTCATCGAACAGCAGTACCTGCGGTTCCATCATCAACGCACGGGCAATAGCAACACGCTGCTGCTGACCACCAGAAAGATGCAGCGGGTAACGATCGCTATAAGGTTTGAGACGCAGACGTTCCAGCAGTTTTTCTGCACGGGCCAGCGCCTGATCTTTACTCAACCCCAGTACACGGCAGGGCGCTTCAATCAGGTTTTGCTGCACGGTCAGATGCGGCCACAGGTTGTATTGCTGAAACACCATGCCAACGTTACGACGCAAATCGCGAATCGCTTTGTCAGAGGGTGTTTTGGTGAAATCGAAATGGTTGCCTGCAATGTTGAGCGTACCGGAGCGCGGCATCTCAAGCAGATTGAGTACACGCAGCAGCGAGCTTTTACCCGCGCCGCTGGGGCCAAGTAACACCAGCGTTTCGCCCTGTGGGCAATCCAGCGTGATATCGAACAGCGCCTGATGCGCGCCGTAGAAGCAATTAATGCCGTTTAATTGAATACTCATTGACACTCGTATACTGGCAGTCTGATAGCTATTGAGGTCGAGATAGTACCTTTGACAGAATAATTATGCAATATTTCTGCTTTAAAAGTTAAAAGCAAAGCGCATTATTCATAAACACAGCAAAATAACGGGGGCGGTGGTCGGCTAGTATAATGTCGGCATTCCTTACTAAATGCTGGTAGATTTACTCGGGTTTATTGGTTGATTGATGTTAGCGATTCGCACGGACTGACGGAAGCGTACCCGCCGTGGCATGAACGCTACCGCCTAAGTAACGACATATTGTCGATGACCGAACACTGGCTCTTCCTGAATCATTAACACTTCATCCTGCCAACCCTGTTATCCTGTTTTGATATTCATGCGCAATGGAATGTTACGGGCATCACGATTAGGGATAGTCGATGCACTGGCAACGTGGGCGCTATCTGGCAAGGCGGTTCGACTGGAGAATGGATTGTTGGTCAGTAGTTCCCGATGGTTATTATCCGGGAGGCATCGCTAAGCAGTGTCGCCAGTTTGTCGCTCAGATAAGGGCGCAAGGCCGGCGGTTGTTGCTGCGGTGCAAATAAAATGCGGTAGTCATAAAATTGCTGGGCCACGTTATCCGGGCTCCTCTTCAACGCAGGACGACTGCGTGTGCCGTTATCTTTATAAGTCTTAAGGTGATGTGGTGCAGGCACTGAGGAGCAGTGCGCAGGGGATATTACATTGTCAATTTGCTGTAGCGCATAATGATTTCCTTATAAGCGATTGCTGTCTGCGTCACACTACGACCAAACGCTATCAGATTATTTAATACATTGTTTTTAATACAATTCTGAAACAATCTGAACACCTGATTGGGTTTGAGTCCATTGCTGGCGACCCACTCAAGGTTGCTCGTAGCTGACTTACTTAAATTACCCAAACAATAGACAGTGTAAACCATTTGTGAGGTTGAGCGTGTTATATGGCTGAAATGATCATTTAAGGTAAATATGATAGTTCTGAAATGGTGGTATAAATCCTCCTGTAGAGGTTAAGAGCATCTGCAAGAAGCCAGTTTCACATTTATAACGCGTGATAAATGAATGCGGTTATTGTCTAATCATTACAAAATTTTTCACATGCGATAAGAGATCCTGCGATTAAGATGATTGCCAAAATTACGTTGTATTTTTGAAAATGAGCGAAATTTGATAGTCCCAGCTTTGACTCTCGATAATATTATTTATGCTACAATTGTGGGTAAAGAATTTAAGCTAATGAATTTGAGTGAAGAATAAATTAAATTGCTTCAGTATTTCGTTAATTAATATAAATACAAAAGGCGTTGTGCTTTTATAATTATAAAGCGCGAGGAGTTCGGTGGATTATCGTTTTTCTTGGGTGATTTTTAATATGATAAACAATATATCTGATCAAGCATCATCATTTCCAGGCACACAACTAAATCAAAGTGATAATTTCCTGGATTCACTGAGGGAATTTTTCGCGATATTAAATCCCAGTCGTAAGGGTGAGTTGTCTACATGGGATACCATCTACTTGCATCTGATATTAGCAATAAATGCTGACAGTGATCTCATAAAAAATGATGTGTTGCTCGCGGAAAATATTCCATCAGCGAATTACCAATTTAATACATTTTTTAGCAATACTTTCGAGATTGATGTTAAAAAATATCTGGGTAAATCAGAAGATAACGAAGTTGAAATAAAAGCGGGTAATGAAAGAATCTCTATTGGAATACGTAATGTATCGAATGGAAAACTTGAAAGACAACAGTTTCTTTTCCCACTGGACTATGAGAATAAATTACAAGAACAATTAGATAAGTATTTTACGATTGAATCGCACCCATTATTATACAGGTATACCATTGGTAGTAAGATTGCGAATGTGATTTTTGAAAAGTTATACAGTCGTATTGACTTTAACAAAGAACAATATATATCCTTTATAAAGGACGCATTTATTCATTTTTATGATTATAGCAGGCGATATGCTATTAGTGAGAATATCGATAAAGACGCTGTAACAAACAATATCGCATTGATGAGCACTTTTTATGACAGTGATAATACGTCAGGTGAGGTTTTAAATAATGATTTTACAGAAGAAGAGTCATTTGAAACTGCGTTAGATGTAGAGCATGCAATAGTGCTTGGATTTGCTGATGATAATTTTGAAACAAAACCTGTTCATTATCAGGATTTATTAACACGATTTAGTGCCTTTCAAGATACCGTGTTTAATCTGTTTCCTGAAATGCACTCTTCGCATTACCACGATATTTGTAGCGTAAGTGTGGATATGACAAAGGGAACGCAATGCATGATTCACTTGATGGTGAATGAAGAAGTTTTCATGTCTCTGCCTGTTCCAGTTGCCACGATGGTACGTGAAGATGCAAGTAATTTAGTCAATCTTAAAACACTACTCAATGATGGTTGTTTCATTAAATATAGTCATTTTAATGACGTGGCATTAATAAAGCAAAACATAAGTAATCTCTATTTATCACACACTGTTGTGAATGAAAGCATATTGAAAAAATGTTGTTTTGAAAACGGCAGTTTAGGTGATGTTAAAATAACAAATAGCAATGTAATAAACAGTGCATTCAAAAATATTTCGTTTAGATCTGTTAAAATTAATAACGTAAATACTCATTCTTTAAAATTTATTAACTGCAATTTTTTCAATGTTGATATGATAAGAGTTAATCTCAGCAAATGTCTTTTTCATGAATGTAGTATGCATGGTGTCAAGATAAAACCCTGGTTGCCTGTAAAATGGACAAAAGAATTAATAAGTGATTATTTGTATGGCTGTTTACTATCTCTGTACTCTATCTGTGCAAGGGATATATATAATATGAACGCCGGGAATAACGTGAAGGTTGCTGCGGATGCTTTCCTTGAAATTATTTTCTCTCTTAAAAATAAATATTGTATTAAACTATTAAGCGCTCAGGATCGGGCGTTTATATACGAGTTTGCAAGAATGATCTTCGCTTATATTAATGACAAAAGCATTGAGATCTTATTACTTTCTTGTTTTGCGGCGGCTGACCAAAAAGCAATCCAGCGGTATAGACCTCAGTCACAAGATGGGGAAGACTTTAGGAGTCATTTACAATATAAGTTGCCTCTTTCCGCTCATTAATGTTGTTGGTGCAACATAATAAGACAGGTAAGCGGTACCCTATAATGAAACCAATATCGGGTTATGCAACGGATAATCGTAAAGACTTAAGTGGGTGTTTTTGACACAATGAGATGATTTCCTAAACTGATCAAAACCTTCTTCCCAACATGGCATATCAGTCTGATAATGCTTTTGATATTTGAAGGCTTAGCAAACAAGGAGATTGATCATGCAAAGTTCCTTACAACCCCAACTCTGGAAGGCCAGACCATCGTCGAAGATTCGTGTGGTGACCGGCGAAGCGATTTTAGGCGCCAAGTATTCCGGTGATTTCTTTGCCGGATCCGCGATTGTTGGCGGATGTTCCGGTGCGATAAAAGAACCGCGTAAAGCACGGGAGATTGCCTTCAGGAATTAGGCTCCCAGGCGCGGGCGCTGGGGGCCGATGCCGCTTGGTCGGTATTGATATCGACTACGAAACGGTCGGCAAAACGGCAGTATGCTGATGGTTACGAGTGTATGGTGGTGAACGCGTCGACGAGAAGAGTCTTCTGGCCGGTCGCTGCCGCTCTGTTATTGGCAGGGTGTGCGGAGGCGAAAAAGGCATTGTCGAGAAAAGCACAGCCAGTCGATACCGACGCCAGGCGCAGGCGGGATCCGCGCATTAAAGTGCTGGTGCATCCACTACACCGCAGATGATTTTGATAGCTCGCTGGCGAGATCTGACCGATAAGCAGGTCAGCTCGCATTATCTGGTCCCGCGCACCACCGCGATACAACGGTAAACCGCGCATCTGGCAACTGGTGCCGTAGGAGAACTGGCCTGGCATGTGGCACTAGTGCTGCGCGGGGCAACGCGCCTCAACCGACACCTCTATTGGCATTGAGCTGGAAAACCGTGGCCTGCAAAAATCGGCCGGAGTGAATAATTTCGCCCCGTTTGAACCGGCACAGATTCAGGCGCTTATTCCACTGGCGAAAGCAATCACCTCCCGTTATCACATCAAGCCGGAAAACTAGTGGCACATGCGGATATCGCACCGCAGCGCAAGACGATCCTGGGTTATTATTCCCTGGCAGCAACTGGCGCAGCAGGGGATTGGTGCCTGGCGGATGCGCAGCGGGTTAACTTTTACCTTGCCGGCGCGCTGCACACACCGGTAGATACCGCGTCATTGCTGGAGCTTTTGGCGCGCTACGGTTATGACGTTAACCGATATGACACCGCGCGAGCAGCGGCGCGTGATTATGGCATCTTCCAGACGCATTTCCGCCCGACGTTATAACGGCGAAGCGGATGCAGAAACTAAGGCGATTGCCGAAGCATTGCTGGAGAAATACGGGCAGGATTAGCGCGGCAGTTTTCCGTGGTCGCGTAGCCAGGTGCAGTTTCTCGACAACTCCATCCAGGGTGATGACCGGCTGATAACCTAACTCTTCCTGCGCACGCGTAATATCCAGCGTAAAGTCAAAATTCAACTTGGAGGCGCCGTAGTGGGTCAGCGGCGGCTCTTTTGCTGACTTGCGGCCTAAACGCTCCATGCTGCGGGCGATCATATCCAGCATCGGGTAAGGGACGGAACGAATACGACAGTCAATATTCAACTCGTCGATCAGCTTCTGCACGATGCTGCGCAGTGTGCGATGCTCGCCGTTGGTGATGTTGTACACACGCCCGGAAGGTAGCTTATCGCAGGCTTCCTGGCTTGCCAGCCACATTGCGTGCACGGCATTTTCATAGTAGGTCATATCGACCAGCGCACTGCCGCCATGCGGTAACAGAATACTGCCGTAGTGGTGCATCATATGCGCCAGACGGGGAATAAAGACTTTATCGTGCGGTCCGAACAGACTTTGTGGGCGCAGAATAGTAAAGCGCGTTTGTGGATTC
This sequence comes from Shigella flexneri, assembly GCA_048288465.1. Classification (GTDB taxonomy): domain Bacteria; phylum Pseudomonadota; class Gammaproteobacteria; order Enterobacterales; family Enterobacteriaceae; genus Enterobacter; species Enterobacter flexneri_B. Next base: position 833,650 of record CP182556.1, read on the forward strand.
GCCTGCGAAAGCATATTGATCACTTCTTCGCTGGCTGCTTTGCTGCGGGCAAACTCGTTGGCGAAGCGGTGAGGGCGAAAATCTTCTTTAATATTGCGATGGTGGTGATAATCGAAGTACAGGGAGGGGGAAGAGATATGAATAAAGTTACGCACACCCCAGGCGACAGCCCATTCACCCAGGCGGCGAGTGGCGCGAACGTTAGCCAGATCGAAAGCCTGTTGTGTCCCCCAGGGTGAGGTAAAGCTGGAGCAGTGCCACAGCGTATCAATGCCCGCGAGCATCACTTTAGCTTGTGATGAAACCAGCTCGGTCAGATCCGTCGGAACAAACTCTGCGCCCATTTTTTCCAGCAATTTACCCATTGCTTCGTTGCGACCGCTCGCACGCACGCTGATGCCTTTCTGGCATAAAAACTCTACCGCGTTTCGACCTAAGCCGCTGGTGGCGCCGGTAACCAGTACCTTCATATCAATCCACTGTTGTTGAGAAAATGACGTGCGCATTCTTCCGTGATTTCCCCCATGATGCAATGGGAAACATGAAAGAATAACGCAGGTTTTGTCGATTAATCTGTGCTTTGTTCTGCCAGTCTGGCGATTTGTTTTGCCATTCCGCGAAAAATAAACAGATGCGCGGGGATCATCAATAACCAGTAAAACAGCCCCGGCATACCGTGCGGATGCCAGAAAGCGCGGACATCGATAGTACGATAGTCACCTTTATCTTCCAGGGTAAAACACAGTCGTCCCAGCCCCGGCGCTTTCATGCCAAATAACAACGTAAGTTGCTTTTTCGGTTCAACGACAATCACTTTCCAGCTATCCACCGCATCGCCGGTCTGTAAATATTCGCGCTCCGGGCGGCCTTTCGCCAGATTATGACCGATCGCGCGGTCCATCAACGCCCGTGTCTGCCACAAAATATTGCCAAAGAAATAACGCTCTTTACCGCCGATTTGGTTCACCACCAGCCATAAAGCCGCAAGGCTGGCGGACGTTTTAACGGTAAACCCCGCCTGTTTGGCGAAATAACCGTACTCCGGTCGCCAGCGGGCAAAGGCCTGAGCGTCGTAGCCCCAGTCGCTGGAGTTGACCAGTTTTTCTTCCTCTTTCAACGTGCTACGTACCGCGTCATCGAAAGCGATCAGCCGTTGTGGGATGAGTGCACGTAGCGCGGTATCATCTGCCAGCAGATCGTGTTTCAGCCCCTGAATCAACGCCCTGGCGGTGGTGGGCGGTACGGAAGTAATCACATTGAGAAACCACACCGAAATCCAGCGGGTGGGGAGGGGGATGGGGATCAACCAGCGGCGCTTACCGCTCACCGCCATAAAATGTTCAAACTGTTGCTGATAACTGAGCACCTCTGGTCCGGCGGCTTCGAAGATGCGGTGTTCGTTGGCTGGATGGTCTAACAGCGCCACCAGATAGTGCAGCAAGTTTTCCAGCGCGATGGGCGTGGTGCGTGAACGTACCCAGCGTGGCGGCGTTAACACTGGCAGGTTGTAGACCATATCGCGCATGACTTCGAACGCCGCTGAACCTGCGCCAACGATAATTCCGGCCCGAAGTTCGGTCACTGGTACATTCGCTTCACGAAGAATGTCCGCCGTAGCCTGACGAGCTCGCAGATGATCCGACTGCTCATGTGGCGGGGCCTGCAACGAACTGAGAAAGATTAATTGCTTAACTGGTACTTCACGTAGCGCATCGCGGACGTTGAGAGCCAGCTGGCGCTCCTGAGCGATAAAATCGCCGCCTTCGCCCATGCTGTGCACCAGAAAATAGACGGTATCGATATCCTGCAACAGGGCCGGAAGGTTATCCGGCCAGCTGAGATCGACTTTATGGCAACTGACGTTTGCCAGTTGCAGCTTTGCAAGCCTGTCGACATGACGTGCCGCCGCTAGGATCTGATGCCCTTGCTGGCTGAGTGTGCGCACCAGATGCTGACCAATGTAGCCACTGGCACCGAGAACTAAAATGCGTTGCGGCACGTCTCTCTCCTTAACGCGCCAGGAATGCGCGCCAGTGGGCGGCGACTTCCGCCAGTTGTTCGCGCGAGACGTCAAGATGCGTCACCAGGCGGACAATCGGCGAGGCGTTAATCAGCACGTTTCTCGCTTTCATGTATTCGCCTAACGCGGCAGCATTTTCTTCCCCGACGCGAACAAACAGCATATTAGTGTCCTGACGCATCACATCCGCGCCTGCTTCACGCAGTTGCTCCGCCATCCAGGCGGCGTTGTCGTGATCTTCCTGCAACCGTGCGACGTTATTTTCCAGGGCATACATCCCGGCGGCAGCCAGAATCCCGGACTGACGCATCCCGCCACCGGCCATTTTCCGCCAGCGGATGGCACGTTTAATGTAATCACGATTACCGACGAGTAATGAACCGACTGGCGTCCCAAGACCTTTCGACAGGCAAATGGTGAACGAATCACAATATTGCGTGATCTCTTTCAGTTCGCAGCCGTAAGCCACCACGGCATTAAAGATGCGCGCACCGTCAACATGCAGCGCCAGATTGCGCTCGCGGGTAAATTCCCATGCTTCTTTCAGGTATTCACGCGGCAGCACTTTGCCGTTGTGGGTGTTTTCCAGACTGAGTAATTTGGTGCGGGCGAAATGGATATCGTCGGGTTTGATTTTCATCGCCACTTTATCCAGCGGTAGCGTGCCGTCGGCAGCCGCGTCGATGGGTTGCGGCTGAATACTGCCCAGCACCGCTGCGCCACCGGCTTCAAACAGATAGTTATGCGCGGCCTGACCGACAATATACTCTTCGCCACGTTCGCAGTGACTGAGCAGAGCGACCAGGTTGGCCTGAGTGCCGGTAGGCAGAAAAATGGCGGCTTCTTTACCGGAAAGCTCTGCTGCATAGTCCTGCAGAGCATTAACGGTAGGGTCGTCTCCGTAAACGTCGTCCCCAACCGGGGCGGCCATCATCGCTTCGAGCATGGCGCGGCTCGGTCGGGTAACGGTATCACTGCGTAAATCAATCATGGCATGTCCTTATTATGACGGGAAATGCCACCCTTTTTACCTTAGCCAGTTCGTTTTCGCCAGTTCGATCACTTCATCGCCGCGTCCGCTGATAATTGCGCGCAACATATACAGGCTAAAACCTTTGGCCTGTTCGAGTTTGATCTGCGGTGGAATGGCTAATTCTTCTTTGGCGACCACCACATCCACCAACACCGGACCGTCGATAGAGAAGGCGCGTTGCAGGGCTTCATCAACTTCAGAGGCTTTTTCTACACGGATACCCGTAATGCCGCACGCTTCGGCAATGCGGGCAAAGTTGGTGTCGTGCAGCTCAGTACCGTCTGTCAGGTAACCTCCGGCCTTCATCTCCATCGCCACAAAGCCCAGCACGCTGTTATTAAAGACGATAATTTTCACCGGCAGTTTCATCTGCACTACTGAGAGGAAATCGCCCATCAACATGCTAAAACCGCCATCGCCGCACATGGCGACCACCTGACGTTCCGGCTCGGTTGCCTGCGCACCCAACGCCTGCGGCATGGCGTTAGCCATCGAACCGTGGTTAAACGAACCTAACAGGCGACGCTTGCCGTTCATTTTCAGATAACGTGCCGCCCATACCGTTGGCGTGCCGACGTCACAGGTAAAGATGGCGTCATCGGCGGCAAAATGACTAATTTGCTGCGCCAGATATTGCGGGTGAATGGCTTTCTCGCTCGGTTTAGCTAAATCGTCCAGCCCTTTGCGGGCATCGCGGTAATCTTCCAGCGCTTTATCCAGAAACTTGCGATCGGTTTTTTCTTCCACCAGTGGCAGCAATGCGCGCAGGGTTGATTTGATATCGCCGACCAGCGCCATATCTACCTTGCTATGCGCGCCGATGCTGGCTGGATTAATATCAATCTGAATAATTTTGGCATCGGTCGGGTAGAACGCACGGTAGGGGAACTGAGTACCGAGTAGCACTAACGTGTCGGCGTTCATCATGGTATGGAAACCTGACGAGAATCCGATTAACCCGGTCATTCCAACATCATACGGATTATCGTATTCGACATGCTCTTTACCGCGTAGGGCATGAACAATAGGTGCTTTAATTTTCCCGGCAAACTCAACTAACTCTTTATGCGCCCCCGCGCAGCCGCTGCCACACATCAGGGCGATATTGCTGGAATAACGCAGCAGTTGCGCCAGTTTGCGTAACTCTTCTTCTTCCGGCATCACGACTGGCTGTGGCGCATGATACCAGTGCGTGGTTGCCCCTTCTGGCGCAGGTTTTAACGCCACGTCGCCCGGTAATACAACAACGGAAACGCCACGGTTAAGCACCGCTTTGCGCATAGCAATTGCCAGCACTTGTGGGATCTGCTCCGGGCTGGAAACCAGCTCGCAATAGTGACTACATTCGCGGAATAGCTCTTGTGGGTGGGTTTCCTGGAAATAGCCGCTGCCAATTTCGCTGGAGGGAATATGAGCGGCAATCGCCAGTACCGGAACGTTATTGCGGTGGCAATCGAATAGGCCGTTGATCAAGTGCAGGTTGCCTGGGCCGCACGATCCGGCACAGACCGCCAGTTCTCCTGAAAGTTGTGCTTCAGCGCCAGCGGCAAACGCCGCCACTTCTTCATGGCGGGTGGACATCCACTCGATGGTGCCCATGCGATTAAGACTGTCGCTAAGACCGTTCAGAGAGTCGCCCGTGACTCCCCAGATGCGTTTCACGCCTGCCGATTCGAGTGTTTTGGCGATATAAGCTGCAACCGTTTGTTTCATGGTTCTCCATCTCCTGAATGTGATAACGGTAACAAGTTTAGTTCATCTGACGGAGGGGGAAGGGATGGGAGAGAAAGGAGGCACTAACGGTTAAATAGCCCGATGAAAGGAATATCATCGGGCATAAGGCGATTATGCGAGAACCAAATCCCCCTGCGGATGGCAGGAGCAGGCCAGTACGTAACCTTCAGCGATTTCGGCGTCGGTCAGCGTCATTGTACTGCTCACCGTATATTCACCGGAAACCACTTTTGTCTTACAGCAGCCGCAAACACCCGCACGGCAGGCAGCGACAACCGGAACGTTATTGCTTTCCAGCGCCTCCAGTAGCGTGGTGCCAACCGGGGCGTAAAATTCTCGTGCCGGTTGCAGTTTGGTGAATTTCAGACCGCTGGTCGCCGCTTCTGCTACTGGGGTGAAGAATTTCTCTTTAAAGAAACGCGTCACGCCGAGCGCTTTCACTTCCTGCTCTACCCAATCCATATACGGAGCCGGGCCGCAGGTCATCACGGTACGTGAAGCTAAGTCAGGTACATCTGCCAGCAGTTCGCGAGTGAGGCGACCAGCGATAAAGCCTTCGGTAACGTTATTTTCTGCCACCAGCGTTACCGGATAGTTACGCCACTCATCGGCGAAAATAACATCCTGCGGCGTACGCACGTTGTAGATCACCCGCACATCGGCCTGTGGACGGTTCTTCGCAAGCCAGCGACGCATCGACATAATCGGCGTGACGCCGCAGCCTGCCGCCAGCAACAGGAATTTATCTTCTGCTTTATCGTCGCAGGTAAATTCCCCCATCGCGTCCGAAAGCCAGAGATAATCACCGCGTTTTACATCGCGCGTCAGCCACTGGGAGCCGACACCGTCATCAATCCGCCGCACGGTCAGGGTGATATATTCACTCACGCCTGGCGTGGAGGAAATGGTGTAAGCACGCAGCGTTTCCGCTGAGTTTCGCACGCTGACCAGTGCATATTGCCCGGCGCGATATGGGTAGTGATCGTGGCAAATCAGGGAAATCGTCCACACATCCGGCGTTTCTTGCGTAATGTGATGAACCTGCATCCGCCACGGGCATTGATTGGTTGGCATCGTCATCGACAAACTCCTTACGCGCTCAACAGTTGCTTCATGTCTTCTTCAACAGTGGTGATAGAAGCGCAGGCCGAGGCCGTTGGCGCCGCCAGCAGGTCTGGTGTAGGAAAACAGGTGCAGTCGGGCCGGTGACGATATTTTCACGCCCAGAGAAGACGAGCGTCAGCAGAATGACAATCGCTTTCTGTTCAAAGCAGGAGAGCACCAGCGACAGCGGCGAATCGTTAACACCGCAGCCCAGTTTCTCTGCCAGAGTGACAGCCAGAATAATCGCTGAGTAAGCATCGTTACATTGACCTGCATCTACCGACGCCGCGGCAGACCTCAATCAGGCCAAACTCAAGTTTGTTAGAGCGATATTTACCAGCAGGCGAGGGTCAGGATCGGGCAGTCATCCGGCGCGCTAATCGGTGAAGTAGTGGCGCTCGCCGCGTGCGCCGTCACAGCCACCAGCGGAGATATGACGCAGTTTTTCCGGCTCGCCGAATCAATCAGCGTATCAGCAGCGCCAGCAGCGTCTGGCGACCAAAACCCACGGTGATCAGGTGCGGTTCGCTGTCGGGAAGCCTGCCACTGTTGCGCCTGGGTGGTGGCCGCAGAGGCATCATCACCGTCCAGCTGGCACCCACGCCAGGCCAGCCAACAATGCTGGGTCCAGATACAATCGTCACAAGCGCCTACGGTTAGGTCGATGATGCAGTTGGAGGTCATCACGATCCAGCCAGGCGGGAAACGAGCGAACTCCACTTGCTGATTCTGCCAGCCGCTGCCGTAGTTACCGACCAGATGCTTGAGGGTACCGCAGCTGCCGGGTAGCCATGCGCAGGCAGCATTCCGCCGTGGGTGTAGTTTTTAGCGCCCGTGCCTTCGGTCTGTTCCAGCAGGTTGTCAAGATGTTAAATCGTGACCGGAAATCAGAATGCATTTACCGCCGTCGCTTTGACGTTGACCTGGGTTGGCGTCGGGTGACCGTATTTACCGGTTTCGCCTGCATCCAGAATGCTCATCACTTTGAAGTTCATCTGGCCGATTTCCATTGAACACTCAAGAAGCGCGTTCATATCGGCAGGCCAGGTCCCCAGCCACGCCATGATTTTATGGTACTGGGCATAAATATCGTTGTCGTATTGACCGAGAACATGCGCGTGTTCCATATAGGCCGCCGCACCTTTCAGGCCATACAGGCACAGCAGACGCAGGCCGAGAATGTTTTCGCCAATCGCCGCTTTATCTTTGTTAGGGGTAAATTCTGCTGCCTGACGTTGCAGCTCGCCGAGATCATCGCTCACCAGTTGCAGGTCAGCCATCGGGTTATCGACGCGCGCGTTGGCATCTACAGCCAGGCATTGTGCTTTCAGCGCCTCGCGCAAGGCAATCGCTTCACGAGCGTAGCCGACAATACGCGGAGAATCGAAGTTAACGTTGGTCAGGGTTGAGAAAAAGGCACGTGGCGCGAAGCTGTCAACATCGTGGTTGATGATGCCGTATTCACGCGCTTTTACCGCCCAGGCAGAAAGCCCTTGCAGCGCCGCGATGAGTAAATCCTGAAGGTCAGAAGTTTCCGCCGTTTTACCACACATCCCCTGCGCGTATGAGCAGCCGTTTTCTGCCGGAGTACGGATAGTTTGTTCACATTGCACACAAAACATGATCACACCTTTTAAAGTTATATTTAATATACATGTTTAAGGGTAAGACGCTTAACGCGGGGATAAAAGGGATTTTTCATGCAACTTTAAGGGAGATTGATTTAGCGCAATTTTGGCGGCAGGGAACTACCGCCAGAGAGGTATTACGCAGAGAAAAAGGCGATGAGGATCGGCACTAACAGGCTAAGAATAAAACCGTGAACAATTGCCGCCGGGACCATATCCAGCCCGCCAGTACGTTGAAGAACGGGCAGGGTGAAATCCATTGATGTGGCACCGCATAAGCCCAGTGCAGTAGAGCGGCTGCGGCGAATCAGCCCAGGGATCAACATAATAGCAATCAGTTCACGGGCCAGATCATTAAAAAACGCCGCGCTCCCGATTACCGGACCAAAAGATTCGGTCAATAAAATACCGGAAAGAGAATACCAGCCGAAACCGGAGGCCATTGCCAGCGCGGTATTGATGGGGAGATCAAGAATAAAGGCGTTAATTAAACCACCAATTAATGAACTGACAACCACCACCACGGCGACAATCATTCCCCGGCGATTAAGGACAATCTGCTTTAAGGTCATGCCATTATTGCGCAACTGAATACCAACGAGGAAAAGTAGCAAAATTAACGTGTATTCACTGGCTTCGGTCGCGTGTTGTAAGAAAGCCAGTCCACTCAGACCAATGGCAAAACCAATCACTACTACGCCGCACAGTTTTAGCGACTCCAGCGCCATCGCAATACGCGACGGGAGTTTTTCTTGCTGATGGTGGTTGCGCCACGGCAGGCCTCGCTCCAGCCACATCAGGGCGGCAATATTACACAGTAAAATAACGGTAATACTGACGGCAGAATAATGCAGAATCGCCAACAGGTTACTGGCGAGGTTATCGAGAAACGCCAGACTGATACCCATAAAAAAGAGAATAAGGTAAACCATCCAGCTTAATAGCTGATTAATAGCTTTTAACGCAGCTTGTTGGCGAAGCGGAATGAGGTAACCCACAATCAGGGGAACCAGAATGATTAACAGCCCAGAAAACATGAAAATCCAGTCCTTGCAAAGAAGAAGTCGAAATGCGCGATGACACACTACTGAAAGCGGAAGGGCGAGTAAAGTTGCAATTAAAAGGAAATGTTATGCATATCAGAGGGGGATTGGATTTGCCCCTATATTTCCAGACATCTGTTATCACTTAACCCATTACAAGCCCGCTGCCGCAGATATTCCCGTGGCGAGCGATAACCCAGCGCACTATGCGGATGCCATTCGTTATAATGCTCGAACGCCTCTGCAAGGTTCTTTGCTGCCGTTAACCCGTCTGGTTTGGGCATGATACTGATGTAGTCACGCTTTATCGTTTTCACGAAGCTCTCTGCTATTCCGTTACTCTCCGGACTCCGCACCGCCGTGTTCTTCGGTTCAAGTCCCAACATCCGGGCGAACTGGCGTGTTTCATTAGCCCGGTAGCATGAACCATTATCCGTCAGCCACTCCACTGGAGACGACGGAAGATCGTTGCCGAAGCGGCGTTCCACCGCTCCCAGCATGACGTCCTGTACTGTTTCACTGTTGAAGCCGCCGGTAGTCCCCGCCCAGTGCAGTGCCTCACGATCACAGCAGTCCAGCGCGAACGTGACACGCAGTCTCTCTCCGTTATCACAGCAGAACTCGAACCCGTCAGAGCACCATCGCTGATTGCTTTCTTTCACGGCTACTCTGCCTGTATGTGCCCGTTTCGATGGCGGTACAGCAGGTTTTCGCTCAAGCAACAGCGCATTCTGGCGCATGATCCGGTAAACACGTTTGGCATTGATCGCAGGCATACCATCAAGTTCTGCCTGTCTGCGAAGCAGCGCCCATACCCGACGATAACCATACGTGGGCAGCTCTCCGATAACATGGTGTATACGGAGAAGCACATCCGTATCATCAGTGTGACGACTGCGGCGGCCATCCATCCAGTCATCGGTTCGTCTGAGAATGACGTGCAACTGCGCACGCGACACCCGGAGACAACGGCTGACTAAGCTTACTCCCCATCCCCGGGCAATAAGGGCGCGTGCGCTATCCACTTTTTTGCCCGTCCATATTCAACGGCTTCTTTGAGGAGTTCATTTTCCATCGTTTTCTTGCCGAGCAGGCGCTGGAGTTCTTTAATCTGCTTCATGGCGGCAGCAAGTTCAGAGGCAGGAACAACCTGTTCTCCGGCGGCCACAGCAGTAAGACTTCCTTCCTGGTATTGCTTACGCCAGAGAAATAACTGGCTGGCTGCTACACCATGTTGCCGGGCAACGAGGGAGACCGTCATCCCCGGTTCAAAGCTCTGCTGAACAATTGCGATCTTTTCCTGTGTGGTACGCCGTCTGCGTTTCTCCGGCCCTAAGACATCAATAATCTGTTCTCCAATGACAAGTCTAAAAACTAGTATTAAGACTATCACTTAAATAAGTGATACTGGTTGTCTGGAGATTCAGGGGGCCAGTCTATAGGGATTTTTAATCCTATCTGAGTGTTTAGCATTGTTGCGCTCCTTTCATGTGCAATGCCATATAAAGCCACTGGCGGAGGGAGCGCGCAGGGGGCAGCCAGTCGCCGCCGCCCCCTGCACCCCCGGGCTCTGGCGAACAAAATCGCCGCTGCGCGGTACCTTCAGCTTATCCCCTTCGGCAACCGGGTCGGGCGCGAGGTAACGTCCTGTAAGACGCGCCCTCAGCCCACATTCATGTGGGCTGCCCCGGCCTTCGGGGAACGCTTCAGCGATTTTGACGCCACCAATACCCGTGCGGTTTGTAATGTCGAAGATAAAACAACCAGGGCAGATAAAATGCCAATGCTAATTAATCACGCTTTTCCAGCAGAGTCCGGTAAATCAGACCACCGATAATGCCGCCGACAATTGGCACCACCCAGAAGAACCACAGTTGTTCTAATGCCCAGCCGCCCTGGAAGATAGCAACCGCGGTGCTGCGCGCCGGGTTAACAGAAGTGTTAGTCACCGGAATACTGATTAAGTGAATCAGGGTTAAGGCCAGACCAATAGCGATCGGCGCAAAACCTGCCGGAGCGAATTTGTCGGTTGCACCGTGGATCACTAACAGGAAGCCCGCACTCAATACCAGTTCAACTACCAGCGCGGAAAGCATGGAATAACCGCCTGGTGAATGCTCGCCATAACCGTTAGAAGCAAAACCGCTGGCTGCCGCGTCAAAACCCGTTTTACCACTGGCAATTAAATACAGCAGCGCCGCTGCAACAATACCGCCGACAACCTGGGCAATTACGTAGCCAACGACTTCTTTTGCCGGAAAACGTCCGCCAGCCCATAAACCAATAGTGACCGCCGGGTTAAAATGACCACCAGAAATATGACCAACAGCGAAGGCCATCGTCAGAACGGTCAAACCAAATGCCAGCGCCACGCCGGCAAAACCAATGCCTAATTCCGGGAAGCCTGCGGCCAGTACAGCACTACCACAGCCACCAAAAACAAGCCAGAAAGTACCAAAACATTCAGCTGCTAATTTTCTGAACATATCCACCTCAATTAAAAATTGACCCTGTGAAAAATAGGTAATGACTCCAACTTACTGATAGTGTTTTATGTTCAGATAATGCCCGATGACCTTGTCATGCAGCTCCACCGATTTTGAGAACGACAGTGACTTCCGTCCCAGCCTTGCCAGATGTTGTCTCAGATTCAGATTATGTCGCTCAATGCGCTGAGTGTAACGCTTGCTGATAACGTGCAGCTTTCCCTTCAGGCGTGATTCATACAGCGGCCAGCCATCCGTCATCCATACCACGACCTCAAAGGCCGACAGCAGGCTCAGAAGACGCTCCAGTGTGGCCAGAGTGCGTTCCCCGAAGACGTGCGCCACAGCCGTCCTCCGTATCCTGTCACACGCGTAAAACAGCCAGCGCTGACGTGATTTAGCACCGACGTAGCCCCAATGTTCGTCCATTTCAGCGCAGACAATCACATCACTGCCCGGTTGTATGCGCGAGGTTACCGACTGCGGCCTGAGTTTTTTAAGTGACGTAAAACCGTGTTGAGGCCAACGCCCATAATGCGTGCACTGGCGCGACATCCGACGCCATTCATGGCCATATCAATGATTTTCTGGTGCGTACCGGGCTGAGAGGCGATGTAAGTGAACTGTAGTTGCCATGTTTTACGGCAATGAGAGCAGAGATAGCGCTGATGTCCGGCAGTGCTTTTGCCGTTACGCACCACGCCTTCAGTAGCGGAGCAGGAAGGACATCTGATGGAAATGGAAGCCACGCAAGCACCTTAAAATCACCATCATACACTAAATCAGTAAGTTGGCAGCATTACCGAAAAATATGGTCGTTTTATAGGGTCGTCGTAAAAAATGACGACGGAAATAATGCGCGGCTATTTTAAAAACGAAGGCGAGTCATTCACCAGATAAATAAATCCAGTAAATTTGATTTAGGGCAACAGCGGGTTGCCCCATATAGTCATTTGTCTGATTGACAGTGTAGTGCAAGCAAAAGATTTAATCCTTTAGGCGTAATAAAAAATAATTTATCATGCTAATTATTTGATTTTGTTGTTTTTGCGGGCTTATCAGCAAGAGGGAGTATAACGCGATTATTCGCTCATTTTTCAGACAATTGCCATGCTTAAATGTGATGTCATCACGTATTAGCAAGGCCTTTCCCGTTATACTGCGAGCGTAAAGGATAAGTCACATATTTCTGGAGGGGATATGATTCTTGAGCGCGTTGAAATTGTGGGTTTTCGCGGTATCAACCGTTTGTCGTTGATGCTCGAACAAAACAACGTCCTGATTGGGGAGAACGCGTGGGGTAAATCCAGCTTGCTGGACGCCTTAACCCTGCTGCTATCGCCAGAATCAGATCTCTACCATTTTGAGCGCGACGATTTCTGGTTCCCGCCGGGAGATATCAACGGGCGAGAACATCATCTGCATATTATTTTGACCTTCCGCGAATCGCTGCCAGGCCGACATCGGGTTCGCCGTTATCGGCCGCTGGAAGCGTGCTGGACGCCATGCACCGATGGCTATCACCGTATTTTTTATCGTCTGGAAGGGGAGAGTGCGGAAGACGGCAGCGTGATGACACTGCGCAGTTTTCTCGATAAAGACGGACATCCGATTGATGTTGAGGATATTAACGATCAGGCACGCCATCTGGTGCGTTTAATGCCGGTGCTGCGCTTGCGTGATGCCCGTTTATGCGCCGTATTCGTAACGGCACGGTGCCAAATGTCCCTAATGTGGAAGTCACCGCGCGCCAGCTCGATTTCCTCGCCCGTCGTTTCCTCACATCCGCAAAATCTCTCTGATGGCAGATTGGGCAGGGACTTTCCGCAATGGTACAGCTGCTTGAGCATTATTTCTCTGAGCAGGGGGCCGGACAGGCGCGATATCGTTTAATGCGGCGGCGAGCCAGCAATGAGCAACGAAGCTGGCGCTTCTGGATATCATCAACCGGATGATTGACCGACCTGGGGGCGCTGCATCGGGTTATTTTGCTCGGCCTGTTTGCTACTTTGTTGCAGGCAAAAGGCACATTGCGATTGGATAAGAGCACGTCGATTGTTGCTGATCGAGAATCGAGAAATCCGTTTACACCCCATTATGCTTTGGGTTGCTTGGCATCTGTTAAATCTTCTGCCATTGCAGCGCATTGCCACCACCAGCTGGGGTGAGTTGCTTTCGTTAACGCCGGTAGAGCATCTTGCCGACTGGTCGTCGTCCTCGCGCGTTGCCGCCTGGCGTCTGGGGCGAAGTGGCTTGAGACCGAAGATAGCCGACGCATATCCTTTCACATTCGTTTTAACCGTCCGTCATCGCTGTTTGCACGCTGCTGGTTGCTGGTGGAAGGGGAAACGGAAACCTCGGGTTATCAATGAACTGGCGTGTCAGTGCGGACATCATTTTGATGCCGAAAGGGATCAAGGTCATTGAGTTCGCCCGAGTCCGGGCTAAAGCCACTGGTTAAATTTGCCTGCCGAAGGGGATCGAATGGCATGTACTGGTCATGGCGATGAAGCAGGGAAGAAATATGCCGCTACGGTACGCAGCCTGTTGAATAACGATCGGGAAGCCGAAGGAGAACATTTAACGGCGTTACCGGCGCTGGATATGGAACATTTTATGTATTGCTCAGGATTTTCCGATGTGTTCCACCGCGTGGCGCAAATCCCGGAAAATGTACCGATGAATATACGCAAAATTATCTCGAAAGCGATCCGATCGCTCTTCCAAACCCGATCTTGCCATTGAAGTGGCAATGGAGGCAGGCGTCGTGGTGTGGACTCCGTACCGACGCTGCTGAAAAAATGTTCTCACGCGTGCTGTGGCTGGCGCGCGGTCGCGCGGATTAACCGCGAAACATCGTGGCCATTTGTGGCTGATAGCGTCGAGCATCTCATAGCGCCGACGGTATTGAGCCCGTTTTTTACTGGCGATTTCGGCAATCTCTTTTCGTGCTATCTGTGCTGGAAGGCGGTAATGGCGTTCACATCACGTACGCCGCCAACCGATTCCCAGAAAGCGTTGTAATCAGCGTGGATCTTGCCTTCTTTATCGCGATAACGCAGGCTGCGGTAAATATGCGTTTCATTGCTGACGGCAATAATCTGCTCTACCTGCAAACGTTGGGCAAACAGACAGGCCGCTTCCATCACGAGGCGTTTGGGAAATAGCCCGTGGCAGGCTTTCGTCGCATTCTGGATTTCCTGATGTGAATTTCCCATTTTGCGCCTTGCAGTCCGCCAATAAACATCGTTCTTTTCCCCTGATATTCACACAGGGTAAACGTGATCTCTGCCAGAGGAATACCTTCGCTGTTGCGGGACAGGATTGTGCTGTCACCTTCTTTATCCATTGGATGATCATGGTCAGCTCAAGCGTGAACTGCTCGCCGTTTTTGCCTTCCAGCTTCGCCAGTTGCAGCCCGGGGGTATTCAAATATAAGCTGAATTCTTCCGCCGACATACATCCGCGGAGTAACGCATAATGGTAACGTAACGCCTCCAGCAATTGCTTACGGCTAGATTCGCCGCAAGGTAAGGGCGATGCAGACGCACAGGCAGTCGCGGCTGGCGAGTTAAATACATTGAGATTAGGCCAGTGGGAAAGTTCGTTCATCCACTCAACGCTTAAACGCGGCATAATCAACGAGCGCACAAAAATTTCTGGCGAAAACTACGGCGATGCCAGAATTTACCCGGCCGACACTGTCCACGTGCCAGACTAAGAAAAAGTGACAGGCTGCTGAGAGATTCAGATGGCGTAAAGGTCCGTTCAGTTAGCTGCGACATATTCATGAAATCAATGGTTATACATGACGTCGATTTCACCATTGCGTATCTTAACCAAACATGATAGTGTGATTACTAACGTAAATTTTAGGGGTTTGTTGATATTTCGTTGAAGTTAATGACCGGATTGGCATATGGAGTATTCAGAATATTTATGAAAAAGCGGAAAACCGTGAAGAAGCGTTACGTTATTGCGCTGGTGATAGTCATCGCCGGACTCATTACGTTATGGAGAATTCTTAACGCACCCGTGCCGACTTATCAGACACTGATTGTGCGCCCCGGTGATTTACAGCAAAGCGTGCTGGCGACCGGAAAGCTGGACGCGCTGCGTAAGGTTGACGTGGGCGCGCAGGTGAGCGGTCAGTTGAAAACGCTGTGGTGGCGATTGGCGATGAAGTAAAAAAAGACCAGCTTTGAGGGGTCATTGATCCTGAACAGGCTGAAAACCAAATCAAGGAGGTCGAAGCAACGCTGATGGAGCTACGCGCGCAGCGGCGGCAGGCGGAAGCGGAGCTGAAACTGGCGCGGGTGACGTATTCCCGTCAGCAACGTCTGGCACAAACGCAGGCGGTTCACAGCAGGATCTCGACACCGCCGCGACGGAGATGGCTGTGAACAGGCGCAAATTGGCACCATTGACGCGCAAATCAAGCGCAATCAGGCTCTCTCGATACGGCTAAAACCAATCTCGATTACACTCGCATCGTTGCCCCGATGGCCGGGGAAGTCACGGAATCACCACTCTGCAAGGCCAGACGGTGATTGCCGCACAACAAGCACCGAACATTCTGACGCTGGCAGATATGAGCACCATGCTGGTAAAAGCGCAGGTTTCTGAAGCGGATGTAATCCACCTGAAGCCGGGGCAAAAAGCCCGTTTTACGGTACTTGGCGATCCACTGACGCGCTACGAGGGGCAAATCAAGGAGTGTACTACCGACGCCGGAAAAGGTTAACGACGCTATTTTCTATTACGCCGTTTTGAAGTCCCAACCCGAATGGTTTGCTGCGGCTGGATATGACTGCGCAAGTGCATATTCAGCTCACCGATGTGAAAAGTGCTGACAATCCCTCTGTCGGCGTTAGGCGATCCGGTTGGCGATAATCGTTATAAAGTCAAATTGTTGCGTAATGGTGAAACACGCGAGCGTGAAGTGACGATTCGCGCACGTAACGAGTACCGATGTTGAGATTGTCAAAGGGCTGGAAGCGGGCGATGAAGTGGTCATTGGTGAGGCCGAACCAGGAGCTGCACAATGACGCCTTTGCTCGAATTAAAGGATATTCGTCGCAGCTATCCTGCCGGTGATGAGCAGGTTGAGGTGTTGAAGGGCATCACCCTCAATATTTATGCTGGTGAGATGGTGGCGATTGTTGGCGCTTCGGGTTTCGGTAAATCGACCCTGATGAAGATTCTCGGCTGTCTGGATAAGGCCACCAGCGGCACCTATCGCGTCGCCGGTCAGGATGTTGCCACGCTGGACGCCGATGCGCTGGCGCAACTGCGCCGCGAGCATTTCGGCTTGTTTTCCAGCGTTACCATTTGCTTTCGCATTTAACCGCCGAGCAGAACGTTGAAGTTCCCGCCGTCTATGCTGGTCTTGAGCGGAAACAGCGGCTGCTTCCGCCCAGGAGTTGCTGCAACGGCTGGGGCTGGAAGACCGTACAGAGTATTATCCGGCACAGCTTTCGGGTGGTCAGCGACAGCGCGTCAGCATCGCGCGGGCATTGATGAACGGCGGTCAGGTAATTCTTGCCGATGAACCAACCGGCGCACTGGACAGCCGTTCTGGCGAAGAGGTGATGGCGATCCTGCATCAGCTGCGCGATCGCGGGCATACGGTGATTATCGTCACCCACAATCCGCAGGTCGCTGCTCAGGCCGAGCGGGTGATCGAAATTCGCGACGGCGAAATTGTGCGCAATCCTCCCGCCATTGAAAAAGTGAATGTTGCTCGCGGGACGGAGCCTGTTGTCAACACGGTGTCTGGCTGGCGGCAGTTTGTCAGCGGTTTTAACGAGGCGCTGACGATGGCATCGCGGGCGCTGGCAGCGAATAAAATGCGTACTTTACTGACCATGCTGGGGATTATTATCGGTATTGCGTCGGTGGTTTCCATTGTCGTGGTGGGTGACGCCGCCAAACAAATGGTGCTGGCGGATATTCGTTCTATTGGTACGAATACTATTGATGTCTATCCCGGGAAAGATTTTGGCGATGACATCCGCAATATCAACAGGCGCTGAAGTACGACGACTTAATCGCCATCCAAAACAACCGTGGGTCGCCTCAGCCACACCTGCCGTCTCGCAAAACCTGCGCCTGCGTTATAACAATGTTGATGTTGCTGCCAGTGCCAATGGCGTGAGCGGCGATTATTTTAATGTCTATGGCATGACCTTCAGTGAAGGGAACACCTTTAATCAGGAGCAGCTGAACGGTGGTGCGCAGGTCGTGGTTCTAGACAGTAATACTCGCCGCCAGCTTTTCCCCCATAAAGCAGATGTGGTTGGCGAGGTGATTCTGGTCGGCAATATGCCCGCCAGAGTCATTGGTGTGGCGGAAGAAAAACAGTCGATGTTTGGTAGCAGTAAAGTGCTGCGTGTCTGGCTACCTTACAGCACGATGTCCGGGCGAGTTATGGGCCAGTCGTGGCTTAACTCCATTACTGTCAGGGTGAAGAAGGATTTGACAGCGCCGAGGCGGAACAGCAACTCACGCATTACTTTCACTGCGCCACGGAAGAAGGATTTCTTTCCTGGAACATGGACAGCGTCTTGAAAACTGTTGAAAAGACCACACGTACTTTACAACTGTTTCTGACGCTGGTGGCGGTGATTTCGCTGGTGGTGGGCGGTATTGGTGTAATGAATATTATGCTGGTGTCAGTGACCGAGCGGACGCGGGAAATTGGCATTCGCATGGCTGTAGGTGCGCGAGCAAGCGATGTTTTGCAACAGTTCCTGATCGAAGCCGTACTGGTTTGCCTGGTCGGTGGCGCGTTGGGAATAACACTGTCACTGTTAATTGCTTTCACCTTGCAGCTTTCTTACCCGGCTGGGAGATTGCATTTCACCGTTGGCGCTGCTGCTGGCGTTTCTCTGCTCGACGGTCACCGGGATTTTATTTGGCTGGTTACCCGCACGAAATGCGGCACGACTGGATCCAGTAGATGCTCTGGCACGAAGTAATTTTTGAGATAAAAATGCCAGCCAATCGGGCTGGCATTTTGCCTTTAGGATGTACACGATGAGACAGAAGAGCTATGCGACTGCCGCTTCTACTTCGACGGGCACAATAACACTGGCGTGATTGCCTTTTGGCCCCTGGTGGACATCAAACTGAACGGATTGTCCAGCTTTTAGCGTTCTGTAACCATCCATCTGAATGGTGGAATAATGAGCGAAAATATCTTCGCCGCCGCCTTCAGGGCAGATGAAACCAAACCCTTTGGCATTGTTGAACCACTTAACAGTACCCTTTTCCATGCTTCGACATCCTTCGCAAATCTTATACAAGTAAGATGGAATAAACCGGGGTCAGAGAGGGGGCTGTTCAAAACCTCGCCAACTCTAGAAATACAATTTAGAGAATTAGGGCGAGCCGTCAAGCATTTGACAGGGGACAGGGGGCAGGTATGAATCAAAAATTTGAAGCAGTTAACGCTATTGACAGGAATGTGACAGATGTCGCTGATGCCAACGATAGATGATAGTTATCTATCATGTGGAGTAGATTGGTCAGGCAAATAAGCTCTTGTCAGCGGCAGGGCGTTCTGCCGATAACCGTAACCGAAGATGATAACTGACAATGGGTAAAACGAACGACTGGCTGGACTTTGATCAACTGGCGGAAGAAAAAGTTCGCGACGCGCTAAAACCGCCATCTATGTATAAAGTGATATTAGTCAATGATGATTACACTCCGATGGAGTTTGTTATTGACGTGTTACAAAATTCTTTTCTTATGATGTAGAACGTGCAACGCAATTGATGCTCGCTGTTCACTACCAGGGGAAGGCCATTTGCGGAGTCTTTACCGCCGAGGTTGCAGAAACCAAAGTGGCGATGGTGAACAAGTACGCGAGGGAGAATGGCATCCATTGCTGTGTACGCTAGAAAAAGCCTGAATGCAGGCATAAAAATTGGGGGAGGTGCCTATGCTCAATCAAGAACTGGAACTCAGTTTAAATATGGCTTTCGCCAAGCGCGCGAGCACCGTCATGAGTTTATGACCGTCGAGCACTTGTTACTGGCGCTGCTGAGTAACCCATCTGCCCGGGAGGCGCTGGAAGCGTGTTCTGTGGATTTGGTTGCGCTCCGTCAGGAACTGGAAGCCTTTATTGAACAAACCACACCCGTTCTGCCTGCCAGTGAAGAGGAGCGCGACACACAGCCGACGCTGAGTTTTCAGCGTGTACTGCAACGTGCGGTCTTCCATGTCCAGTCCTCCGGTCGCGATGAGGTTACCGGTGCAAACGTTCTGGTCGCTATCTTTAGCGAACAGGAGTCGCAGGCGGCATATCTGTTGCGTAAACATGAAGTCAGCCGTCTCGATGTGGTGAATTTATCTCTCATGGCACGCGTAAAGATGAGCCGACACAGTCTTCTGATCCTGGCAGCCAGCCAAACAGCGAAGAACAAGCTGGTGGGGAGGAACGTATGGAGAATTTCACGACGAACCTGAATCAGCTTGCGCGCGTGGGCGGAATCGACCCACTGATTGGTCGTGAGAAGGAGCTTGAGCGTGCTATTCAGGTTCTCTGCCGTCGCCGTAAAAACAACCCGCTGCTGGTCGGGGAATCTGGTGTCGGTAAAACCGCGATTGCAGAAGGTCTTGCCTGGCGAATTGTTCAGGGCGATGTGCCGGAAGTGATGGCTGACTGTACGATTTACTCTCTCGATATCGGTTCTCTGTTAGCGGGCACAAAATATCGCGGCGACTTTGAAAAACGTTTTAAAGCGTTGCTCAAGCAGCTGGAGCAGGACACTAACAGCATCCTATTTATTGATGAGATCCACACCATTATCGGTGCGGGTGCAGCGTCTGGTGGTCAGGTCGATGCGGCTAACCTAATCAAACCGTTGCTCTCCAGCGGTAAAATTCGCGTAATTGGTTCGACAACCTATCAGGAGTTCAGCAACATTTTCGAGAAAGACCGTGCTCTGGCGCGTCGCTTCCAGAAAATTGATATTACTGAACCGTCGATCGAAGAAACTGTTCGAATCATCAATGGCCTGAAACCGAAGTATGAAGCGCACCACGACGTGCGTTATACCGCCAAAGCGGTGCGTGCGGCGGTAGAGCTGGCGGTGAAATACATTAACGATCGTCATCTGCCGGATAAAGCCATTGATGTTATCGACGAAGCGGGCGCTCGCGCACGCCTGATGCCGGTAAGCAAGCGCAAGAAAACCGTTAATGTGGCGGATATGAGTCCGTGGTGCCCGTATTGCACGCATTCCAGAGAAGAGTGTTCTAGAGTGACCGCGATACCCTGAAAACCTTGGCGATCGCCTGAAAATGCTGGTCTTCGGCCAGGATAAAGCCATTGAGGCGCTGACAGAAGCCATTAAGATGGCGCGTGCAGGTTTAGGTCACGAACATAAACCGGTCGGTTCGTTCCTGTTTGCCGGCCCTACCGGGGTCGGGAAACAGAGGTGACGGTACAGCTTTCGAAAGCGTTGGGCATTGAGCTTCTGCGCTTTGATATGTCTGAGTATATGGAACGCCATACTTGTCAGCCGTCTGATTGGTGCGCCTCCGGGATACGTTGGTTTTGATCAGGGCGGTTTGCTGACCGATGCGGTAATTAAGCATCCACATGCGGTGCTGCTGCTGGACGAAATCGAGAAAGCGCATCCGGACGTGTTCAATATTCTGTTGCAGGTGATGGACAACGGTACGCTGACCGATAACAACGGACGCAAAGCGGACTTCCGTAACGTGGTGCTGGTGATGACCACCAACGCCGGGGTACGTGAAACTGAGCGTAAATCCATTGGTCTTATCCACCAGGATAACAGCACCGATGCGATGGAAGAGATTAAAGAAGATCTTTACACCGGAATCCGTAACCGTCTCGACAACATTATCTGGTTGGATCATCTGTAACCGACGTGATCCATTAGGTGGTGGATAAATTCATCGTGAGTTGCAGGTTCAGCTGGATCAGAAGGTGTTTCTCTGGAAGTGGGCCAGGAAGCGCGTAACTGGCTGGCCGAGAAAGGTTACGACCGGGCAATGGGCGCACGTCCGATGGCGCGTGTCATCCAGGACAACCTGAAAAAACCGCTCGCCAACGAACTGCTGTTTGGTTCGCTGGTGGACGGCGGTCAGGTCACCGTCGCGCTGGATAAAGAGAAAAATGAGCTGACTTACGGATTCCAGAGTGCACAAAAGCACAAGGCGGAAGCAGCGCATTAATCTGATTGTCAGGTAGGTTGGTGAAGTCCGTAATCTCGAAAGAGGTTACGGACTTTTTGTTTATGGGGTGGAACGGTGAAAACCCTATTTTTGGAGGTGAAGGTAAGTTGTTGATAATTAGTGCTGCTGGAAGGTAAGGATAAAAAAGGGTGCTGCAGGAGAATGGGATGGTTTTGCTTTATTAACAACGGGCTAAACGTGTAGTATTTGAGTTCACTGCCGTACAGGCAGCTTAGAAATCGACGGGTGCGGTAAAACCTTTGCGAACGCGTTCACTGCCGTACAGGCAGCTTAGAAATTCACAGGTAACATACTCCACCCGCCCACCATGTTCACTGCCGTACAGACAGATAAAATGCGAAAAAAAGCTCGCACTTTCGTACGAGCTCTTCTTTAAATATGGCGGTGAGGGGGGGATTCGAACCCCCAATACGTTGCCGTATACACACTTTCCAGGCGTGCTCCTTCAGCCACTCGGACACCTCACCAAATTGTTTTGTCGCCTGACCTCATGGGGGCGACGGGCGCTACCATAGGGAGTTGGAGTAAAACGGTAGAAGAATTTTAATGATAATTATTGTTTGCTCATACTGTAAACAAGTTGTGCAGTATATCGACATCGAGACGTGTTATGGATTTATACTTCCAAAGTACTTCATACATATCACAAATAAAAAGGCCGGCTAAACCGACCTTTTATTCGTTCTTTCTCTTCGCCCATCAGGCGGTAAAACGATCAGCAACTACGGAAGACAATGCGGCCTTTGCTCAGGTCGTACGGGGTGAGTTCAACAGTCGCTTTGTCGGCCGTCAGGATGCGGATGTAGTTTTTGCGCATTTTACCGGAGATGTGTGCAGTAACCACGTGACCGTTTTCTAACTCTACGCGGAACATGGTATTAGGCAACGTTTCAAGAACGGTACCTTGCATTTCAATATTGTCTTCTTGGCCATCTAATCCTCTGGGGTATCACTACCGTAATTGAACCGGCAGATAATGCCGAAGTTCTGTAAATAGTAAAGATTTGCGCGCTAAATCGCAACAAACAGGTTCGGCACATTACCCGAAAACACACGGCTAAGCCGCACCGAAAAGCGCAACGTATAAGGGAGCGGTGAGATAAACGATGGGCGTTACCTGACGCGAAAAATTCCTTATCGGCAGCGGGGTAATGAGCGTAACCAACTCTGCGACCGCAATTATAACGCTCTGGGGAGAAATGTGCCGAAAACATTCATTCTTGTGGTGAAAACAAGCGTCGTGGTACCAGAAATTATTCGGCAATCGTCCGAGGCGCATTTGATTGAGATAATTAAGGTAATCCCGGCGGGGAATTTCGCAGGCACCAAGCGACGCTGTGTAATCGTTAAGGACCTGGCAGTCGATAAGCTTACCGCCATGACCGATAAATTCCTCACGAATACCAGAAGCGCCGTTTTAGACGCATTTTCCATCCGGCTGAACATGGACTCGCCACAAATAGCGTTCCCTGGGCCACGCCGTACATACCGCCGACAAGCTCATCTTCACGCCAGACTTCAATGGAGTGGGCATGGCCGAGTTCGTGAAGGCGATGGTAGGCTTCGACCACGCCACGCTGATCCAGGTTCCTTCTTCGCGATCGCTGGCACAGCCTTCGAATGACCTGACCAAAAGCGTAATTCATCGTGACACGATAGGGCGAGCGTTTATGAAATCGCTTCATACTACGGCTGATATGCAGTGATTCTGGCCATAGCACCGCGCGGGGATCGGGCGACCACCAGAGGATGGGGTCGCCTGGAGAAAACCACGGAAAAATACCACGCTGGTAAGCCATTAACAGGCGCGAGGGCTAAGATCGCCCCCAAGTGCCAGCAGGCCGTTAGGCTCACGTAATGCGCCTTCCGGGGAAGGGAAGGCGATTGAATGGCGAGAAAGCTGAACCAGGCGCATGACCGCAAAACTCCACGCAAGTCGGATTGTTCAATAATAGCTTCAAACCCTGCTTGAACTGGTAATGATGCCTGTCTGGCAAGCAGCTCTGCGTGAGTACCTTGCTCAATAATTTGCGTTGTCCATCACTATTATTTGTTGGAAACGAGAGAGTCCGCGAAGTCGATCGGTGACCATTAACACCTTTTCTCACGCATCATTTCTGCAAGCAATTCAAGGATCTGGCTTTCGGTTGTGGCATCTAAGCCTTCGTAGGTTCATCCAGCAACACCAGTGGCGCATCATGTAACAGCGCACGGGTGATAGCCAGACGGCGCAGTTCACCACCGGAGAGCCGGCGTCCGCCTTCACCTAACCAACTGTTGAGACCTGCATCCTCGAGCAGCTTCTCCAGACCTACGCGACGCAGCCTTCTCCGCCAGAGCCTCATCACTACTGCCAGGCGAGGCGAGTAAGAGATTATCACGCAGCGTGGCGCTAAACAGATGCACTCGCTGAGGAACAACGCTGATGGTCTGTCGTAGAGCCGCTTCATTCAGGCTGGCTATGGGGCTATCGTTAAGCAAAATCTCGCCCTGTTGCGGGTCCCAAGCGCGGGTCAGCAGTTGTAACAGTGTTGATTTGCCGCATCCGGTTCGCCCGAGAATCGCAATATGTTCGCCGGCGTTTACCTGAAGAGAAATCCCTTTAAGTGCCTGTTGGGATTGCTCCGGATAAGTGAACTGAACATCCCGTAATGTCAACGAAACGCGATCGGCGACACGAGTTTGGGTATCAGGGAAGGCGTTTTCCTGGTTTTGATCGTTAAATCAGTGATCCGAACGGCAAGGCAATGACTTGCCCAGACGCTTAAATGCACCCGTTATGGTGCCAGTGCTTCAAACGCGGCTAACGCGCAGAAGACAAACAGGGCAATTAACGCACCGGGTTGAGCATTGCCGCCAACGCCGCCAGACGCCATCCACAGCATCAGGATCACCGCTAACGCGCCAATGAGCAGCATTATCGCTTGCGACAATGCGGTCAGTTCAAATTGACGGCGTTGCGCTTCCAGCCATTGAATTCTGTTTTCTCTAGTTGCGTGCAATAACGATCGCTGGCACCAAAAATGGTCAGCTCAGCTTGCCCTTGCAGCCAGGCTGTCAGTTGTTGGCGATACTGTCGCCGAAGATGAGTCAGATTTTGCCCGGTGCTTTTTCCGCACGATAAAACAGCGGTGGCATCAGGAAAAGCGTCAGTAACATAAATGCGGCCCAGCGTAAAGGCGAGGGTGAAATCAAGGAAACTTTAACCCGATTGTCACCACCATAATCACCACAAAAGCGCCGACCAGCGGCGAGATAACGGCAGGTAAAGAGTGATCGAGCGTATGAACATCCGCCACCACGCGGTTGGCAATTCGCCCTGACGATAGCGCGCCAGTCCGGCAGGGGGAGAGGGCAACAATTTGCTGAAGGTGTAAATGCGCAGATGCTGCACACGCGGAAAGTCGCGTCGTGACTGACGAGACGTTGGAATTAACGCCGGCAGTACGGTGATTGCGGCACCACGCACGCCCGCAGCGGGTAGCATATAGTTGAAGCTGTACAGTCCAGCAACTCCCGCAACCGCTGAGGCCGAGAGGAACCAGCCGGAAAGTGTCAACAGACCGATACTGGCGAGCAGCGTCACAATTGCCAGCACAATGCCAAGACTTTAACATCCATTTATGACGTTTATATAGTGCCAGATAGAGGGTAGCAAAGCGCGCATTTAAATCTCCTCCTGACGATCGGCCAGTAATGTGGCGAATGGGCCACCAGCCCACATGATTCCGCGTAACGTCCTTGCTCAATAATCCGGCCATCCTGCCGTAACCCAAATGACGTCCCAGTCGGCAGTATCTTCTAACTGGTGGGTGACCATTAACGTTGTCTGGCGCACAGAGGCGGCATTCAGCGCCTCCATTACGCGCTGTTCACTGTGAGCGTCGAGGCTGGCAGCGGGTTCATCCAACAGTAATAGCGAACAGGGATTTAGTAACGCACGGGCCACCGCCACGCGCTGCGCCTGCCCCACGGAAAGGCGGGCAGCCTGGTCGCCAACAGGCGTGTCAACGCCTTGTGGCAGGAGGCGGTAGAAACTCGCTGACCGTGGCGTTATCCAGCGCTGCTTGTAAATTCATGTTCGCTGGCTTCAGGTCGCGCCGTAGTACGTTATCCCGCAATGTTGTTGCCAGTAATTGTGGATTTTGCCCAACGCAGGAGAGATGTTTACGCCATGATTCTGGTGATAAATCGCGTAATTCTATCCCGTTGATTCGTAGCGATCCCTGATATGAGGAAAAACCAGAAAGCGCGTTCAACAGTGGACTTTTAGCTCAACCGCTGCGACCAACCGACACGGCACGTTGGCCTGCTGGCAAAGTAAAGTTCAGCGGTCCGGCCAGCGTTTTACCTTCCGGCGACGTGATAAACAGATCCTCGGCCTCAATGGTCACCGGATTGGTCAATGCCAATTCCGCCTCACCGCGCTGCGGATGGGCGAGCGGGGTTTCCATAAACGTTTTCAGACTGTCAGCTGCACCAACAGCCTGGGCTTTAGCATGATAAAACGTACCCAGATCGCGTAATGGCTGGAAAAACTCTGGCGCAAGGATCAGGGCCAGAAACCCGCAGCCAGCGTCACGCCAGTATCGTAGTGACCAAATCCAGCTCGCCGAGATAGGAAAACGAAAGGAGACCGCCACCAGAGCAATTGACAGCGAGGTAAAAAATTCGAGAATGCCGGAGGATAAAAATGCCAGCCGTAGCACTTCCATTGTCCGTTGGCGGAAATCTTCCGAAGCAGAACGAATACTTTCAATTTCAGCTTCACCACGACCAAAAATACGCAATGTTTCCATGCCGCGCAGGCGATTCAGGAAATGCCCACTCAAGCGAGCAAGAGCGAGAAAGTTACGTCGGTTAGCATCGGCAGCCCCCATTCCAACCAGCGCCATAAACAACGGAATTAACGGTGCAGTGCCCAGCAGAATGAGCGCCGCAGCCCAGTTTGAGGGAAGATCCACCACAATCAGCAACGGCACCGACACTGCCAGCGCCATTTGCGGCAGGTAGCGTGCATAGTAATCATGCATATCGTCGATTTGCTCGAGTACCAGCGTCGCCCAGCTCCCCGCAGGTTTACCCTGAATCCACGCTGGCCCTGCTTGTGCAGACGGTCGAGAACCTGCCGGCGGATGGCAAAGCGGATATGCCGCCCGGCGTGATAACCCACCGTTCGCGTAACCAGACCACCCATGCGCGCATACAAAGGTCAGAACCAGTAACGTAAGGGAAGCAGCAGGGCTTCACGGGGAATATTTCCATAATCATATGTTGCAGAATTCGCGCCATGAACGTGGCCTGGCAATGATCAATATGCCGCTCACAAAGCCCAGCAGACGAGAAATATTCAGCCAACGTTGGGAGATGACGCTTTGCTGTTTTAACCAGCGGGTTAACTCTTTTTGACGAGATTTATTCATTGCACGCTTAGCAGGTGAGTTATCAGAATTATTTGCAGAGCAATGTTACAACGGGGAAAAAATAAAGGCACCCATAGTCGCATGGTGTCGCCTTCTTTACTTTTGTTACTGATTTGTAAAATTATTTTGCGTCAGCTAAACCATCGAGGTAGCGTTCCGCATCAAGTGCTGCCATGCAGCCTGTACCAGCAGATGTAATGGCCTGGCGATAAATGTAATCCATCACGTCGCCTGCGGCGAAGACGCCAGGAATGCTGGTCTGGGTGGCATTACCATGAATACCCGACTGCACTTTGATGTAGCCGTTTTCCAGTTCCAGCTGCCCTTCGAAAATGGCAGTATTCGGGCTGTGACCGATAGCAACAAACAGACCGGCAACGTCGAGTGACTCGATGTTATCGCTGTTTTGCGTATCGCGCAGACGAACGCCAGTGACACCCATTTGATCGCCGGTCACTTCTTCCAGCGTACGGTTGGTGTGCAGAATGATGTTGCCGTTCTCCACTTTATCCATCAGACGCTTAATAAGGATTTTTTCCGCGCGGAAACCGTCACGGCGGTGAATCAGATGCACTTCCGAAGCGATGTTAGACAGATACAGCGCCTCTTCAACCGCGGGTTGCCGCCGCCATGACCGCAACTTCTGGTTGCGATAGAAGAAACCGTCGCAGGTTGCACAAGCAGAAACCCCACGGCCTTTAAAGGCTTCTTCAGAGGGCAGGCCGAGATAGCGTGCAGAAGCTCCGGTGGCAGAATCAGCGCGTCGCAAGTGTGTTCGCCGTTATCGCCATTCAGACGGAACGGACGGTTTTGCATATTGACCTTGTTGATATGATCAAAAATGATCTCAGTTTCAAACTTGGTGGCATGGTCGTGATGCGCTCCATTAATAACGGACCGGTACATTGTTTGGATCGCCAGGCCAGTTTTCCACTTCCGGGTGGTGGTCAGTTGGCCTTTTCCATGCCGGTAATCAGCACAGGTTGCAGGTTGGCGCGCGCCGCGTAGACAGCAGCGGTGTATCCGCCGGCCTGAACCGCGATAAGCAGTTTACTGTGTTTGGTCGTGCCCATGAGATCCCCATAGTTGTTGGCAGACAATGGGCAGGATTGTAGGGAATTTACAGACGTAAAAAAAGAGTATGACGATTTTGTTAACAATTTGTGCAATCGGCAGCATCGATAAGCAGGTCAAATTCTCCCGTCATTATCACCTCTGCTACTTAAATTTCCCGCTTTATAAGCCGATTAAATGATGAATAAACGCTCGTTAATGAATATCTGGCATGTTGTACTAAAAATCGATGTTTTGCTTTGACAATCCCCCGTGTTTTGCGAAAACATTCGAGGAAGAAAAAAAACAGTATTCTTATATGCGCATAACCATGCATGTAAATACCATGTTTACCGTGCTAGTGAAATCTACGTATGGCGTGGACAGACGCCATTCGTGATGTCGATAGCTGCCACAAGGCAACGGTTTCTCACCGTAGACCCATGCATTGCGCGCCGTGAATCTTCATGATTTCGGTCTATCGTGACGGGTAGCGACTCTGAACAGTGATGTTTCAGGGTCAGACAGGAGTAGGAAGGAATACAGAGAGACAATAATAATGGTAGATAGCAAGAAGCGCCCTGGCAAGATCTGACCGTATCGATTGTAACATTCTTAATGAGTTGCAAAAGGATCGGCGCATTTCTAACGTCGAGCTTTCTAAACGTGTGGAACTTCCCCAACGCCGTGCCTTGAGCGTGTGCGTCGGCTGGAAAGACAAGGGTTTATTCAGGGCTATACGGCGCTGCTGAACCCCCATTATCTGGATGCATCACTTCTGGTATTTGTTGAGATTACTCTGAATCGTGGCGCACCGGATGTGTTTGAACAATTCAATACCGCTGTACAAAAACTTGAAGAAATTCAGGAGTGTCATTTAGTATCCGGTGATTTCGACTACCTGTTGAAAACACGCGTGCCGGATATGTCAGCTTACCGTAAGTTGCTGGGGGAAACCCTGCTGCGTCTGCCTGGCGTCAATGACACACGGACATACGTTGTTATGGAAGAAGTCAAGCAGAGTAATCGTCTGGTTATTAAGACGCGCTAACACGGAACAGGTGCAAAATCGGCGTATTTTGATTACACTCCTGTTAATCCATACAGCAACAGTACTGGGGTAACCTGGTACTGTTGTCCGTTTTAGCATCGGGCAGGAAAAGCCTGTAACCTGGAGAGCCTTTCTTGAGCCAGGAATACACTGAGACAAAGAAGTCACATTGACAAAGTCAAGTAGCGGCCGCCGCCTTCTGGAGGCGTTGCCGATTCTTATTGTCCTGTTTGCCGTCTGGTTGATGGCTGCCTTACAGCTTTAACCCTTCGGACCGAGCTGGTCGCAAATGGCCTGGCATGAACCTATCCATAATTTAGGTGGGATGCCCGGTGCGTGGCTGGCAGATACGCTGTTCTTTATTTTTGGCGTGATGGCTTCACCATTCCCGTCATTATTGTTGGCGGTTGTTGGTTTGCCTGGCGTCATCAGTCCAGTGACGAATACATTGATTATTTTGCCGTTTCGCTACGCATCATTGGCGTTTTGGCGCGGATCCTTACCTCCTGTGGTCTGGCGGCAATCAACGCTGACGATATCTGGTATTTTGCCTCCGGTGGCGTCATTGGCAGCTTACTCAGCACTACGCTACAACCACTGCTACACAGTAGCGGGGGAACGATTGCGCTGCTCTGCGTTTGGGCTGCGGGCCTGACGCTGTTCACCGGTTGGTCATGGGTGACCATTGCTGAAAAACTCGGCGGCTGGATTTAAACATTCTCACCTTCGCCAGTAATCGTACCCGTTGCGATGATACCCGGGTGGATGAAGACGAATATAAGATGACGAAGAGTATGAAGATGAAAACCAGGCAAACAGCATTAATCACGCCGTGCCCGTATTCTTCGCGGCGCGCTAGCGCGTCGTAAACGGTTGGCGGAAAAATTCATTAATCCGATGGGGCGGCAAACAGACGCTGCGTTGTTCTCCGGTAAGCGGATGGATGATGACGAAGAGATTACCTACACTGCACGCGGTGTGGCTGCCGACCCGGACGACGTCCTATTTTCGGGCAATCGTGCAACGCAGCCAGAATATGACGAATACGATCGATTATTAAACGGTGCGCCAATTACCGAACCTGTCGCTGTAGCAGCTGCTGCTACCACGGCGACACAAAGCTGGGCTGCGCCGGTTGAACCTGTGACTGAGACGCCGCCTGTTGCCTCTGTTGATGTTCCACCTTCGCAACCTACAGCAGCCTGGCAGCCTGTACCGGTCCACAAACGGGAGAGCCGGTTATTGCTCCTGCACCGGAAGGTTACCCACAGCAGTCACAATATGCGCAGCCTGCAGTGCAATATAATGAGCCGCTGCGACAACCAGTACAGCCGCAGCAGCCGTATTATGCACCTGCAGCGAACAGCCTGCGCAACAGCCGTTTACGCCCCTGCGCCAGAACAACCGGTGGCAGGTAACGCCTGGCAAGCCGAAGAGCACAATCCACTTTTGCTCCACAGTCTACATACCAGACTGAGCAAACTTATCAGCAGCCAGCCGCTCAGGAGCCGTTGCACCAACAGCCGCAACCTGTCCAACAGCAGCCTGTTCGTGGAGCCTGAACCCGTTGTAGAAGAGACAAAACCCGCGCGTCCGCCGCTTTACTACTTTGAAGAAGTGGAAGAGAAGCGAGCCCGTGAACGTGAACAACTTGCGGCCTGGATCAACCTATTCCAGAACCGGTTAAAGAACCAGAACCGATCAAATCTTCGCTGAAGCACCTTCTGTTGCAGCAGTACCTCCAGTAGAAACCGCTGCCGCTGTTTCTCCGCTGGCATCTGGCGTGAAAAAAGCGACACTGGCGACGGGGCTGCCGAACCGTTGCCGCGCCAGTCTTCAGTCTGGCAAATAGCGGTGGACCGCGTCCGCAGGTCAAGAGGGGATCGGCCCGCAGTTGCCACGACCGAAACGTATCCGCGTGCCAACTCGTCGTGAACTGGCGTCTTACGGTATTAAGCTCCCTCACAGCGTGCGGCGGAAGAAAAAGCCCGTGAAGCCCAGCGCAATCAGTACGATTCTGGCGATCAGTACAACGATGATGAAAATCGATGCGATGCAGCAGGATGAACTGGCACGTCAGTTCGCCCAGACACAGCAGCAACGCTATGGCGAACAGTATCAACATGATGTGCCCGTAAACGCAGAAGATGCAGATGCTGCGGCAGAGGCTGAACTGGCTCGTCAGTTTGCGCAACTCAACAACAACGTTATTCCGGCGAACAACCGGCTGGGCGAATCCGTTCTCGCTGGATGATTTTGAATTTTCGCCAATGAAAGCGTTGCTGGATGATGGTCCACACGAACCGTTGTTTACGCCAATTGTTGAACCTGTACAGCAGCCGCAACAACCGGTTGCACCGCAGCAGCAGTATCAGCAGCCACAACAGCCGGTTGCGCCACAGCAGCAATATCAGGCAGTATCAGCAGCCACAACAGCAGGTTGCGCCGCAGCCACAATATCAGCAGCCGCAACAACCGGTTGCGCCACAGCCCGCAATATCAGCAGCCGCAACAACCAGTTGCGCCGCAGCAGCAGTATCAGCAGCCGCAGCAACCGGTTGCACCGCACAGCAGCAGGATACCCTGCTTCATCCGCTGTCATGCGTAATGGCGACAGCCGTCCGTTGCATAAACCGACGACGCCGCTGCCTTCTCTGGATTTGCGACACCGCCGCCGAGCGAAGTGGAGCCGGTAGATACCTTTGCGCTTGAACAAATGGCTCGTCTGGTGGAAGCGCGTCTGGCTGATTTCCGTATTAAAGCCGATGTCGTCAATTACTCTCCGGCCGGTTATCACTCGCTTTGAACTTAACCTGGCTCCTGGCGTAAAAGCGGCGCGCATTTCTAACTTGTCACGGACCTTGCCCGTTCACTTTCGACGGTGGCGGTGCGTGTCGTTGAAGTTATTCCTGCAAACCCTATGTAGGTCTGGAATTACCAAATAAAAAACGACAAACCGTTTATCTGCGCGAAGTTTTGGATAACGCCAAATTCCGCGATAATCCGTCGCCATTAACCGTGGTGCTGGGTAAAGATATCGCCGGTGAGCCGGTGGTTGCCGATCTGGCGAAAATGCCGCACTTGTTGGTTGCGGGGACTACCGGTTCCGGTAAATCTGTCGGTGTGAACGCGATGATCCTGAGCATGCTTTATAAAGCACAGCCAGAAGATGTGCGTTTCATCATGATCCACCCGAAAACGCTGGAGCTTTCGGTTTATGAAGGCATTTCGCACCTGTTAACGGAAGTCGTTACTGATATGAAAGATGCCGCCAACGCGCTGCGCTGGTGTGTTAACGAGATGGAGCGTCGGTATAAACTGATGTCTGCGCTGGGTGCGCGTAATCTGGCGGGTTATAACGAAAAAATTGCTGAAGCCGATTGCATGACGCGTCCGATTCCAGACCCGTACTGGAAGCCGGGTGACAGTATGGATGCCCAGCATCCGGTGCTGAAAAAAGAACCATACATTGTGGTGTTGGTTGACGAATTTGCCGACCTGATGATGACGGTAGGTAAAAAAGTGGAAGAGCTGATAGCACGTCTGGCGCAAAAAGCCGGTGCCGCGGGTATCCACCTCGTACTGGCAACCAGCGTCCATCGGTTGATGTTATTACTGGTCTGATTAAAGCGAATATTCCGACCCGTATCGCCTTTACCGTATCCAGTAAGATTGACTCACGTACCATTTCTTGATCAGGCTGGCGCGGATCACTGCTGGGTATGGGGGATATGCTCTACTCGGGCCGAACTCCACGTTGCCGGTACGTGTCCATGGTGCTTTTGTTCGCGATCAGGAAGTTCATGCCGTGGTGCAGGACTGGAAAGCGCGTGGTCGCCCACAGTATGTTGATGGCATCACCTCCGACAGCGAAAGCGAAGGTGGTGCGGGTGGTTTCGATGGCGCTGAAGAACTGGATCCGTTGTTCGTTGAGGCGGTGCAGTTTGTCACTGAAAACGCAAAGCGTCATTTTCTGGCGTACAGCGTCAGTTCCGCATTGGTTATGACCGTGCAGCGCGTATTATCGAACAGATGGAAGCGCAGGGGATTGTCAGCGAACAGGGGCACAACGGTAATCGTGAAGTGCTGGCCCCACCGCCGTTTGACTAATTAGTGCGTTGCCGGATAAGGCGCGGTAGCGTCG
Organism: Shigella flexneri; assembly: GCA_048288465.1. Classification (GTDB taxonomy): domain Bacteria; phylum Pseudomonadota; class Gammaproteobacteria; order Enterobacterales; family Enterobacteriaceae; genus Enterobacter; species Enterobacter flexneri_B. Next base: position 866,605 of record CP182556.1, read on the forward strand.
CATCCGGCACTCTATCAACTGAAAATTCAGTATTTTCTTCTTTCCTCAAGCTGATTATTAGCCTGAATAGAGAGTAGAGGGAACTCCCGATTGGGAGTGACGTAATTTGAGGAATAATGATGAAAAAAATTGCCATCACCTGTGCATTACTCTCAAGCTTAGTAGCAAGCAGCGTTTGGGCTGATGCCGCAAGCGATTTGAAAAGCCGCCTGGATAAAGTCAGCAGCTTCCACGCCAGCTTCACACAAAAAGTGACTGACGGTAGCGGCGCGGCGGTGCAGGAAGGTCAGGGCGATTCGTGGGTGAAAGTCCAAACTTATTCAACTGGCATATGACACAACCTGATGAAAGCATTCTGGTTTCTGACGGTAAAACACTGTGGTCTATAACCCGTTCGTTGAGCAAGCTACGGCAACCTGGCTGAAAGATGCCACCGGTAATACGCCGTTTATGCTCATTGCCCGCAACCAGTCCAGCGACTGGCAGCAGTACAATATCAAACAGAATGGCGATGACTTTGTCCTGACGCCGAAAGCCAGCATGGCGATCTGAAGCAGTTCACCATTAACGTGGGACGTGATGGCACAATCCATCAGTTTAGCGCGGTGGAGCAGGACGATCAGCGCAGCAGTTATCAACTGAAATCCCAGCGAAATGGGGCTGTGGATGCAGCGAAATTTACCTTCACCCGCCGCAAGGCGTCACGGTAGATGATCAACGTAAGTAGAGGCACCTGAGTGAGCAATCTGTCGCTCGATTTTTCGGATAATACTTTTCAACCTCTGGCTGCGCGTATGCGGCCAGAAAATTTAGCACAGTATATCGGCCAGCAACATTTGCTGGCTGCGGGGAAGCCGTTGCCGCGCGCTATCGAAGCCGGGCATTTACATTCTATGATCCTCTGGGGGCCGCCGGGTACCGGCAAAACAACCCTCGCTGAAGTGATTGCCCGCTATGCGAACGCTGATGTCGAACGTATTTCTGCCGTCACCTCTGGCGTGAAAGAGATTCGCGAGGCGATCGAGCGCGCCCGGCAAAACCGCAATGCAGGTCGCCGCACTATTCTTTTTGTTGACGAAGTGCACCGATTCAACAAAAGCCAGCAGGATGCATTTCTGCCACATATTGAAGACGGCACCATCACTTTTATTGGCGCAACCACTGAAAACCCGTCGTTTGAGCTTAATTCGGCACTGCTTTCCCGTGCCCGTGTTTATCTGTTGAAATCCCTGAGTACAGAGGATATTGAGCAAGTACTAACTCAGGCGATGGAAGACAAAACCCGTGGCTATGGTGGTCAGGATATTGTTCTGCCAGATGAAACACGACGTGCCATTGCAGAACTGGTGAATGGCGACGCGCGGCGGGCGTTAAATACGCTGGAAATGATGGCGGATATGGCCGAAGTCGATGATCGCGGTAAGCGGGTCCTGAAGCCTGATTACTGACCGAAATCGCCGGTGAACGAGCGCCCGCTTTGATAACAAAGGCGATCGCTTTTACGATCTGATTTCCGCACTGCATAAGTCGGTACGTGGTAGCGCACCCGATGCGGCGCTGTACTGGTATGCGCGAATTATTACCGCTGGTGGCGATCCGTTATATGTCGCGCGTCGCTGTTGGCGATAGCGTCTGAAGATGTGGGTAATGCTGATCCACGAGCGATGCAGGTGGCAATTGCGGCCTGGGATTGCTTTACTCGCGTTGGCCCGGCGGAAGGTGAACGCGCCATTGCTCAGGCGATTGTTTACCTGGCCTGCGCGCCAAAAAGCAATGCTGTCTACACTGCGTTTAAAGCCGCGCTGGCCGATGCTCGCGAACGCCCGGATTATGACGTACCGGTTCATTTGCGTAATGCGCCGACGAAATTAATGAAGGAAATGGGCTATGGGCAGGATATCGTTACGCTCATGATGAAGCAAACGCTTATGCTGCCGGTGAGGTTTCTTCCGCCGGAAATAGCACAAACACGCTATTATTTCCCGACAAACAGGGGCCTTGAAGGCAAGATTGGCGAAAAGCTCGCCTGGCTGGCTGAACAGGATCAAAATAGCCCCATAAAACGCTACCGTTAATGTTATCGTTGCGGTAATGTTGTTACTGTATCCCTGTGGTCGCAGGCTGTGGCCACATCTCCCATTTAATTGGATACACGGGATAAGCATGCTCGATCCCAATCTGCTGCGTAATGAGCCGACGCAGTCGCTGAAAACTGGCACGCCGGGGCTTTAAGCTGGATGTAGATAGCTGGGCGCTCTTGAAGAGCGTCGTAAAGTATTGCAGGTCAAAACGGAAAACCTGCAAGCGGAGCGTAACTCCCGATCGAAATCCATTCGCCAGGCGAAAGCGCGCGGGGAAGATATCGAGCCTTTACGTCTGGAAGTGAACAAACTGGGCGAAGAGCTGGATGCAGCAAAAGCCGAGCTGGATGCTTTACAGGCTGAAATTCGCGATATCGCGCTAACCATCCCTAACTTGCCTGCAGATGGAGTGCCGGTAGGTAAAGACGAAAATGACAACGTTGAAGTCGGCGGCTGGGACCCCGCGTGAGTTTGACTTTGAAGTTCGTGACCATGTGACGCTGGGTGAAATGCACTCTGGCCCTCGACTTTGCAGCTGCAGTTAAGCTGACTGGTTCCCCGCTTTGTGGTAATGAAAGGGCAGATTGCTCGCATGCACCGCGCATTGTCGCAGTTTATGCTGGATTTGCATACCGAACAGCATGGCTACAGTGAGACTATGTTCCGTACCTGGTTAAGCAGGACACGCTGTAGGTAATGGGTCAGCTGCCGAAATTTGTGGCGATTTGTTCATCTCGTCCGCTGGAAGAAGAAGCAGACACCAGTAATTATGCGCTGATCCCAACGGCAGAAGTTCCGCTGGACTAACCTGGTGCGCGGTGAAATCATCGATGAAGATGATCTGCCAATTAAGATGACCGCCCACACCCATGCTTCCGTTCTGAAGCCGGTCATATGGTCGTGACACCCGTGGTCTAATCCGTATGCACCAGTTCGACAAAGTCGAAATGGTGAGACGTGCGCCCGGAAGACTCATTGGCGGCGCTGGAAGAGATGACTGGTCATGCAGAAAAAGTCCTGCAGTTGTTGGGCCTGCCGTACCGTAAAATCATCCTTTGCACTGGCGACATGGGCTTTGGCGCTTGCAAAGCTCACGACCTGGAAGCATGGATTCCGGCACAGAACACCTACCGTGAGATCTCTCCTGCTCCAACGTTTGGGATTTCCAGGCACGTTGTATGCAGGCACGCTGCCGCAGCAAGTCGGACAAGAACCCGTCTGGTTCATACCCTGAACGGTTCTGGACTGGCTGTTGGTCGTACGCTGGTTGCAGTAGATGGAAAACTATCAGCAGGCAGATGGTCGTATTGGAGTACGGGAGCCCTGTGTCCGTATATGAACGGACTGGAAATATTGGCTAATACCCAATTTTTCTGAATCTAAAAAGCGCCTGCGGGCACTTTTTGTCTCCCTTGATACCGAACAATAATTACTCCTCACTTACACGTAATCTACTTTCGAGTGAAAATCTACCTATCTCTTTGATTTTCAAATTATTCGATGTATACAAGCCTATATAGCGAGCTGCTATCGAATAATTCACGAATACGGGTTTGTTACTGGAATCAATCGTGAGCAAGCTTGAGTCAGCCATTATGAAAACGAAAATCCCTGATGCGGTATTTGCTGCTGAGGTGAGTCGCCGTGGGTTGGTAAAAACGACAGCGATGGGCCGCCTGCAATGGCCAGCAGCGCATTAACATTACCTTTTAGTCGGATTGCGCACGCTGTCGATAGCGCCATTCCAACAAAATCAGACGAAAAGGTTATCTGGAGCGCCTGTACAGTTAACTGTGGTAGTCGCTGCCGGAGTATGCACGTCGTGGACGGTGAAATCAAATATGTCGAAACGGACAATACCGGCGATGACAATTTCGACGGCCTACACCAGGTTCGCGCCTGCCTGCGTGGGCGTTCATCGTCGCCGTGTCTACAATCCGGACCGCCTGAAAATATCCGATGAAACGAGTCGGGGCGCGCGGTGAAGGCAAATTCGAGCGCATTAGCTGGGAAGAAGCCTACGACATCATCGCGACCAATATGCAGCGCCTGATCAAAAGAGTACGGCAACGAGTTGTCTGTCTGAACTATGGCACCGGTACGCTGGGCGGCACGATGACCCGCTCCTGGCCGCCGGGAAGTACCCGTCGCGCGGCTGATGAACTGCTGCGGCGGCGATTGAACCATTACGGCGACTACTCCTCCGCGCAAATTGCGGAAGGTTTGAACTATACCTACGGCGGCTGGGCAGATGGAACAGGCCGTCGGATGTCGAAACAGTAGCTGGTAGTGCTGTTTGGTAATAACCTGGCGAAACGCGAATGAGTGGCGGTGGGGGTGACTGACCACTTGAACAGGCACGCCAGAAATCTGATGCCGCATGATCATCATCTATCCGCGCTATACCGACACCGGTGCCGAGCGCGAAGATGAGTCGATGCCTATTCGTCCGGAAACAGATGCCGCACTGGTTAACGGTCTGGCGTCTCATGATCACGAAAACCTGGTGGATCAGGCATTTCCTCGATGAATATTGCGTTGGCTAGGATGAGAAAACCCTGCCAGCCAGTGCGCCGAAAAATGGCCGGCTGAAAGCTTATATTCTGGGTGAAGGGCAGCCCGCATAGCTAAAACACGGAATGGGCCTCACAAAATCACTGATGCGGCAGACAAAATCATCAAACTGACGTGAAATCGGCAGTACCAAACCAGCTTATCAGCCAGGGATGGGGCCCGCAGCGTCACGCTAACGGTGAAATCGCAACCCGTTGCTATCTCGATTTGGCGAAATTATGATCGGTAACATTAGGTATTAACGGAGGCAACAGCAGCACGCGTGAAGGTTCATCTACGGCTTGGTTTGTCCGTATGCCGACCTTGGAGAACCGGATCCAGACCAGCATTTCGATGTTTATGTGGACCGATGCCATTGAACATGAGCCGGAAATGACAGCGCTGCGTGATGGTGTACGCGGGAAAGATAAGCTTGGATGTGCCAATCAAAATAATCTGGAACTGGTAACTGCCTGATTAACCAGCATTCTGTAAATCAACCGTACCCATGAAATCCTTAGGATGATGGGAAGTGCGAGCTGATTGTGGTTATCGACTGCCACATGAGCCTCATCGGCGAAATATGCTGACATCCTGCTGCCTGCACCGCTTCCGAACAGATGGACTTTGCACTGGATGCATCCTGCGGGAATATGTCTTACGTAATTTCGACAATCAGGTGATTAAACCGCGCTTTGAATGTAAGACCATCTATGAAATGACCAGCGAACTGGCAAAACGTCTTGGCGTTCAGCAACAGTTTACTGAAGGCCGTACACAGGAAGAGTGCGATTCGGCGTCTGCTCTGCCCAGTCGCGGGAAGCGATTGCCTGAACTTGCCAACGTTTGAAGAGTTCCGCAAGCAGGGGAGTCTTAAAAAGCGCAACCACAAGGGCACCACGTTGCTTATAAAGCTTTCCGTGAAGATCCTCAGGCAAATCCACTGACCACGCCATCGGGCAAGAAGTGAGATTTATTTCGCAGGCGCTGGCTGTATTGCCGCTACCTGGGAGTTCCGAGAAGGCGATGTGATCGATCCACTGCCGGTGCCCGCGCCGGGCTTTGAAGGTGCTCAGGATCCATGAACGAACAGTATCCGCTGCAGCTTACCGGGTTTCCACTATAAATCTTCGCGTTCACTCAACTTACGGCAACGTTGATGTGCTGAAAGCAGCTTGCCGTCAGGAAATGTGAATAGAACCCGCTTGATGCGCAAAAACGCATATGACAACGGCGATGAAGACCAGAATCTTTAACGATCGTGGTAAGGTCGTATTTGAGGCGAAAGTGACGCCACGAATCATGTGCGGGTGTGGTCGCACTGGGTGAAGGTCCCTGGTATGACCCGGATACAAAACGTGTCGATAAGGGCGGTTGTATCAACGTACTGACCACTCAACATCCGTCTCCTCTCGCTAAGGGAGATCCGTCACATACAAACCTTGTTCAGGTTGAAAGGTGTAAGGATAACCGATGAGCAACCCAGTATGGATTTTTTATTGATTCCAGCCGTTCACGGTTCCGAAACCTGCCGAGCTGGCCTGTCAAGGCTCAAAGATTTGACGCCGGAGGTCAGCTCCCGCCGCATTTATGAATATGCTGGCGGCAACTGGCAGGAAGATGACGGTGTCTGGCGCCGAACGTGTTTGCCTACTATCTGTCGATTTCATGTAACCACTGCGGAAGAATCCGGCTTGTACTAAAGTCTACCAAGCGGTGCGATGCATAAACGTGAAGATGGTTTTTGTGGTCGATGAAGATGTGTGCATTGGCTCCCGCTACTGCCATATGGCTTGCCGTATGGCGCACCGCCAATATAACGAAACGAAAGGCGGTGCTGACCAAATGCGATGGTTGTTATGACCGTGTTGCGGAGGGTTAAAAGCCGATCTGTGTTGAATCTTGTCGCTGTTGCGGGCGCTGGATTTCGGGCCTATCGACGAGCTGCGTAAAAAACATGGCGATCTGGCGGCCGTTGCGCCGTTGCCGCGAGCTCACTTTACCAAAACCGAATCTGTGATCAACCCAATGCCAATAGCCGCCCGACCGGGATCCCACTGGTTATGTTAGGGCAAACCCGAAGGAGGTGTGAGATGGGAAGTGGATGGCATGAATAGGCCAGCTGATGATCTTCACGGTCTTCGGCGATGTACGGTTGGTTTTATCGTTCTGGCTTTGGCGCTGCTCAAAGGCGACCTGCCGAGCAGAAGCCCAGCAGCGTGTTATGGCCTGCATGTTTGGTTTATGGGTGCTGATGGGCATTGGCTTTATCGCCTCTATGCTCCATCTTGGTTCACCGATGCGCGCTTTAACTCGCTCAACCGGGTAGGGCTTCGGCACCTCAGGTTGACGAAATCGCCAGCGGTTGAATCTTTTTTGCCGTAGGCGGCATCGGCTGGTTGCTGGCAATGCTGAAAAAGCTGTCACCGGCATTGCGTACGCTGTGGCTGAGGTGTCGGTGACGATCGTTCTGGCGTCATCTTTGTCTGGATGATGGTGCATGTGTATAACAGCATTGATTGGTACGACCTGGTACAGCATCTGGACGCCGATCGGCTTCTTCCTGACGATGTGGCAGCCCGTTACTGGGTTACCTGTGTTCGTCTGGCTGGCGTCGATGGCTGGGCGATGCGTCTGCTGCAGCAATTTCTGTACTGGCACTGGTAGTGCGTGGCGTGGTGTCAGTGATGCAGGGCGCAGAGCTGGCGACTATTCATAGTGCTGTGCAGCAGGCCGCAGCGCTGGTGCCGGACTATGGTGCGCTGATGTCCGGCGGATCGTGCCTTCGCCATTGCCCTGTGCTTGTGGATTGCACCACAGCTAAAAGGCTATGGCCTGCGGTTTCGCTTCTATCCGTCTCATTCATTCTGCTTCTGGCCGGGAATTAATGGGTCGCGGCGGTGTGGTTTGCATCTGACCGTGGGGATAGCCATCGCCGGCTAATCAGTAACGACCGGGGTTCGGCCCCGGTTGTCTTTATTTCTGCTTCGTTAACGTGTATAACTGGTCATCAATTTCGATGATCAGGAATGTGGTTATAGACAACGTCGCCAGTCCTTCGATCTCGTTACGCCAGTCGCGATGCAGCTCGCACGCCACGCCGAACCATGTCATCAATTGCGCGCCGGCTTGCCGACGGCGATCCCGTGCCGAATGCCGGGTAATTCATTAAAGGTCCCTGACGCGTCGTCACGACAAGACGTCAAAACCTTCTTCACTGGCTGAAAGCCCGGGAATGCCACGCAAACTTCGGTTACCACACCGGCAATAATTAACTGTTTTTTATCTGGCTTGGACGGCTCGAAAATCTTCGTTATCCCAGGCGTTAATGTTCCCGGGCGAGCAATGTAAGGTGTATCGGGGAATTGTGCTTTCAGTTCTGGAGCTAATCGGCGGTTAGGACCAGTTTGAAAGCTGGTGGTAAGGATAGTTGGTAAGCTGAAATTCCCGCCAGGTCACCAGCGCCAGCACGTTATTTTTAAACTTATCAGGTTCGATATCCGTACAAGGGAAAGTGAACCACCTGGTGATCAACAAGCAAAACAGCAGCATAAATTTATCAAGACGAACATACGGTTTGGTCATCCTCTTCTCCTTTCGAGAGTGAGTGGTACATCTGAAATGAATCAGACGCGATGCATGCTCTGAAAGCATAACGGGAAATGTGCGGTTGCTGTGACCATGAAATTTTTCGACTGAACGAAGCTTATGAATTTGTGTTAGTTCAATAAAACAATCAGATCAGACTGATCATCTCTTCAGCATTAGCGTTATGAATGCGTAATATAAATCGATGTTACCCACACTGGGATATCGCGTATTTCGACCATTGACAATGTTTTTGGCGGTGGCATGATGCGCATGAAATTTGAACTTCCTCACGGTTTTAATTCATGTCCACGTATACCCGGCCTGTCATGCTTTTGCTGTCTGGCCTGCTTTTGTTGACTCTGGCGATTGCGGTGTTGGATCCACTCGTGCCGCTTTGGCTCGCCCAGGAACACATGGCCATCGGCAGGTAGGCGTTGTCAGCTCATCCTTTTGTACCGGCGACCTTGTCGGTACATTGCTGACAGGGTATGTCATTAAGCGCATTGGCTTTAACCGCAGCTATATCTGGCCTCCCTGTTTTTGCCGCTGGCTGTGCCGGCCTTGGCCTGATGATTGGATTCTGGAGCTGGTTGGCTTGGCGTTTTGTCGCGGGCATAGGCTGTGCCATGATTTGGGTGGTTGTAAAGCGCGCTGATGTGCAGTGGGTGGTCACGTAACCGTGGCGTTTGCTTGCTGCGTATATGATGGTTTATTACGTGGGAACGTTTTTAGGCCAGTTACTGGTCAGCAAAGTTTCAACCGAGCTGATCTGCGTATTGCCGTGGGTTACAGGTTTGACGTTGGCGGGGATGTTCCCGCTGTTGTTTACGCGTGTGCTGAATGGGCACTAAAACCATGATTCGACGTCAATTACGTCAATGCTAAAACTCCGTAGGCGCAGCTTCAGCATGGGAGTTGGCTGCATTATCTCAGGAATCGTTCTGGGATACTCTTGTATCAGCCTGATGCCGCTGTACCTCAATCACAAAGGGGTGAGCAATGCCAGCATTGAGCTCTGGATGGCGGTACTGGTCAGTGCGGGTATCCTTGGACGATGACCAATGGACATTGTCGGCGGATAAGTTTTGGTGGACTGCTGGTGTTGCGTGTTCAGGTCTTTGTCGTCGTTCTGGCGGTATTCGCGATGCTTAGCCAGGCGGCGATGGCCCCAGCGTTATTCATCCTCGGTGCCGCTGGCTTTACGCTATATCCGGGGTGGATGCATCAGCTTGCGAGAAACTTGAACGTCGTCGACTGGTGGCGATGAACGAGCTCTTTGTGTTGAGCTATACTGTGGGAATTCTTCGCCCATCATTTACCGCTATGCTAATGCGAGAATTTACCGATAATTTCTTGTTTATCATGATCGCCAGCGTATGGTTTATTCTATTTGCTGATGCTGCTGCGCAACGCCGGTCATACGCCGAAACCCGTTGCTCACGTGTAAATGAATTAGACGAGAGTGTGAACTTACTGTTTCACACTCTGCTTTTTTGTTTCTTCTATCTGACTTGCTTTATTCCAAACTTTATTCGTTTAAAAATAAAATGTGCAGCAGGTTATAATTTTACATTTCGTTATTTCCGCACTTCTTATTTGCCGCGCATAATCCTCTTTTTACAAATGCCCCTTTGAATTTTGGCGAAGGATTTGTCTATGGCTGGGAATGTCCAGGAAGTAAGCGCCCCATCAGCGACGTCTTGTGAAAATTGTCCTGTCTGGCAACAATCGCGCCCATCTATATTGATGGACACGAACGATGAATTCCCAGACAACAAAAGATATTCCCTGCTTCCGTTCTTATTTGCCTGATGCCCTGCGTTTAAGATTTGAAGATAAACTGACCATCCGGGCCATCGCTCAGCGTCTGGGTCTCAGTCATTCCACAATACATACGCTTTTTCAGCGATTTCTTGCATCCGGTATCGCATGGCCATTGCCCGATTCAGTTTCATTCGCTCAACTTGACGCCATCCTTTATGCCAACAGAAAGAAGGAATTAACAGAGCCTCAAATCAGAGAAGGCTCATGGCGAAAAGAACGGCGAACCAGCTATAGCCGTGAATTTAAGGTCCGTCTGGCTAAGCAGGCGTTACAGCCTGGGGCTGTTGTTGCCCGGATCGCCAGAGAACACGATATCAATAATAACCTGCTGTTTAAATGGAAAAGCCAGTACGAGGACGGCTTACTGAGCGATGATGACATACAGGAATGCATGCCTGTCCCGGTGGCACTGACTGATACGCCGGAGCCGACCAGACCAGTTACAAATCCCTTCTGGCGTAACAAGCATGATGAGCGCCCTGAGGGGGCTCCCGGAAACGTCCCACGGTGCGAGCTGCATCTTAAATCAGGTGTGGTAAAACTGTTTGACCCTCTCACTCCGGAACTGTTACGGGCGCTAATCCGCGAAATGAAAGGGGGTATCCGATGATAACGCTGCCGACCGGTACCAAAATCTGGATCATCGCTGGCATCACAGATATGCGTTGTGGCTTCAATGGCCTGGCTTCGAAGGTGCAGAACACGCTGAAAGATGACCCGTTCTCCGGGCATATCTTCGTCTTCCGGGGCCGCAGTGGCAAAATGGTGAAAATACTGTGGGCCGATCGTGACGGGTTATGCCTGTTCACCAAACGTCTGAAACGGGGCCGCTTCGTCTGGCCGGTGACCCGGGAAGGGAAAGTGCACCTGACGCCAGCTCAGTTATCCATGCTACTGGAGGGGATCGCGTGGCAACATCCCAAACGGACAGAACGGCCTGGCATCCGGATATAACCCGTGATAAAACAAGGGAATGAACAATGAACTCCCCGATGATATTGAGCTGCTTAAAGCCATGTTGCGTAAGCAACAGAGTCGGCTTCGACAGTATGCCTGTCAGGTCGCGGGCTATGAGCAGGAAATTGAACGGCTGAAAGCGCAACTCGACAGGTTGCGTCGTATGTTGTTCGGCCAGAGTTCAGAGAAAAAGCGTCATAAGCTTGAAAATCAGATCCGACAGGCAGAAAAACGACTGTCGGAACTGGAAAACCGGCTGAACACAGCCAGAAATCTTCTGGAAGATGCATCGTCAGTCACAGATTCACCTGACACCAGTCCCCCGTCAGAAAACCCGATCGCCAGTAAGCCTGAATCCCCGGGACGAAAATCTTCACGAAAACCGCTGCCGGCAGAACTTCCCCGGGAGACACATCGCCTTCTGCCTGCTGAAACCAGTTGCCCGGCCTGTGGAGGTGTTCTGAAAGAAATGGGGGAAACAATCTCAGAGCAACTGGATATCATTAATACCGCCTTTAAAGTTATCGAAACCATACGTCCCAAACTGGCCTGTAGCCGGTGTGATGTCATCGTTCAGGCACCACTTCCTCCTAAACCGATCGAACGCGGTTATGCCAGTGCAGGGTTACTTGCACGGATCCTGGTCAGCAAATATATGGAACATATCCCTTTATATCGCCAGTCAGAAATATACGCGCGACAGGGCGTGGAGCTGAGCCGTAATACCATGGTGCGCTGGGTATCAGAAATGGCAGACAAACTCCGTCCTCTGTATATAGCGCTGAATGACTATGTTCTGGAGGCAGGAAAGGTGCACGCAGATGACACTCCGGTGAAAGTACTGGCCCCGGGGAACGGAAAGACGAAAACGGGTCGTCTGTGGGTATACGTCAGGGATGATCGTAATGCGGGTTCATCCCTGCCGGCAGCCGTCTGGTTCGCGTATTCGGCAGATCGCAAAGGAGAACATCCGCAGCTCCACCTGGCAAAGTATCAGGGCGTACTGCAGGCTGATGCCTATGCAGGTTATAACGTACTGTACGAAACGGGCCGGGTGAAGGAAGCCGGGTGCCTGGCCCACGCCCGCCGAAAAATCCATGACGAGGATGTGCGCCGTCCGACAGAAATGACTCAGGAAGCGCTCAGACGGATAGCAGAGTTATACGACATAGAAGCGGAGATACGTGGCAGTCCGGCAGAGGAACGGCTTGCAGTCAGAAAAGCCAGAAGCGTCCAGTTGATGCAGTCGTTGTACGACTGGATACAGTTGCAGAGGAAAACGCTGTCGAAACATGCGGAGATGGCGAAGGCGTTCGACTATATCCTGAATCACTGGAATGCGCTGAACGAGTTCTGTCGTGACGGCTGGGTGGAAATAGACAACAACATCGGTGAAAACGCGTTACGATCGGTGGCGGTTGGAAGAAAAAATTATCTCTTTTTCGGCTCAGACAAGGGAGGAGAAAGTGCGGCGATCATCTACAGTCTGCTGGTCACCTGCAAACAGAACGAAGTGGAGCCGGAGGACTGGTTGCGCGAAGTGATCGAGAAGCTCAATGACTGGCCGTCGAACCAAGTGCATGAACTGCTGCCCTGGAACTTCTCGTCTGTAAAATAATCCTTACGCTACGTACTTCTCGGGGCGCTTACGGATGTTGGGACTTGAACCGAAGAACACGGCGGTGCGGAGTCCGGAGAGTAACGGAATAGCAGAGAGCTTCGTGAAAACGATAAAGCGTGACTACATCAGTATCATGCCCAAACCAGACGGGTTAACGGCAGCAAAGAACCTTGCAGAGGCGTTCGAGCATTATAACGAATGGCATCCGCATAGTGCGCTGGGTTACCGCTCGCCACGGGAATATCTGCGGCAGCGGGCTTGTAATGGGTTAAGTGATAACAGATGTCTGGAAATATAGGGGCAAATCCAGTCACCGCGATTATCTCCGCTCTGGTTATCTGCATCATCGTCTGCCTGTCATGGGCTGTTAATCATTACCGTGATAACGCCATTACCTACAAAGAGCAGCGCGACAAAAACGCAAGAGAACTGAAGCTGGCGAACGCAACCATTACTGACATGCAGCAGCGCCAGCGTGCTGCTGATGCACTCGATGCTAAATACACGACGGAGTTAGCCAATGCGAAATGAAGTGGTCAACAAAAACTGGCCACCGAGTTAGAGTTTTTCCAGTATCGATTTTCCGATTCGTTTGGGGGTAACCCACCGTTATATTCGTGCGGTCTTAGTGCACTGTAATATCCAACGATATAGTCCGTTATGGCGTGAGCTGCCTCGCTGAAGCTTACGTAACCCACCACCGGCATCCATTCGTTCTTCAGACTCCTGAAGAAGCGTTCCATTGGGCTGTTATCCCAGCAGTTTCCGCGCCGGCTCATACTCTGTCTGATCTGGTATCGCCACAATAACTGCCGGAACTGCCTGCTCGTATAATGACTGCCCTGATCGCTGTGGAACATCACCCCGCCGGGCTTACCACGGGTTTCCCATGCCATTTCCAGCGCTTTCATGGTGAGCCTGCTGTCCGGCGAGAACGACATGGCCCAGCCCACTGGTTTTCTTGCGAACAGGTCGAGAACAACGGCGAGGTACGCCCAGCGCTTACCCGTCCAGATATAGGTCACATCACCGCACCACACCTGATTTGGCTCGGTCACGGCGAACTGCCTTTCAAGGTAGTTAGGGATAGCAACATGTTCATGACCACCACGTTTATACCGGTGAGTCGGCTGCTGACAGCTGACCAGCCCCAGCTCTTTCATGAGCCTGCCAGCAAGCCAGCGTCCCATCTGGTAGCCTCTCCGGGTTGCCATTGTGGCGATGCTTCTTGCTCCGGCCGAACCGTGGCTGATGCCATGTAGCTCAAGTACCTGACTGCGTAATACAGCCCGTCTGCCGTCTGGTTTTTCAGGACGGTTTTTCCAGTATCTGTAGCTGCTGCGATGAACCCCGAACACATGGCAGAGTGTGACCACAGGATAATGCGCTCTGAGTTTCCCGATTATCGAGAACTGTTCAGGGAGTCTGACATCAAGAGCGCGGTAGCCTTTTTTAATATTTCATTCTCCATTTCAATGCGTTGTAGCTTTTTCCTGAGCTCACGGATTTCAATTTGTTCCGGGGTAATGGGGGAGGCTTTTGGTGTTTTGCCCTGACGCTCATCACGCAGTTGTTTGACCCATCTTGTCATTGTGGAAAGGCCAACATCCATAGCTTTGGCGGCATCTGCCACCGTGTATTTCTGGTCAACAACCAGTTGAGCGGATTCGCGTTTAAACTCTGCGCTAAAATTTCTTTTTTTCATTGGAGCACCTGTGTTGTTCTGAGGTGAGCATATCACCTCTGTTCAGGTGGCCAAATTCAGTGTGCCACTTCACACCAATATACGACCAGCGCCCCCACATACGTAGTTTTCCCTGAATCCAGACACTTTCCAGCGTGGTGAGACGAAGGTGTTCTCCGCTTTTTCCTGTATTCGTTGGGTAAATCATAAATATCCCTCCTTTCTCCAGATTTCTTGTGTGCGAAAAACACCTTCTGCATGCATCAGGCGTAATTCTTCTTTGGTGTAATCGCTGGTTTTTACCCGCCCGTCGATTAAATCGTGGCACGAGCTACAGGCAATCGCTGCCTGCATATCGTGTGGCTTTATCGCTGTTCCGCACGTTCCCGCCAGTCGGTAATGCGCCAGCACAGACGTTTCCGGATCGTGATTGCAGTAGCCAGGAATTCTGACGGTGCACATCTGCCCCCGCGCCGCTTTAAGTAAATCCACCATTACGCAAACTCCAGCAGCTGCGCGGCCACATTTTCGACTTGTTCCGGAGAGGAAAATTTACGGAACAGAATCCAGTTCCACAGCACATTCAGTACAGATTTATAAACCTGCTGAAACTCGGTTTCGTCCATATTCGCAAACGCGATAGATTTCGCCCGACACCCACGGCTACCGTCCGGATAAAAATGCTCGGTGTAAAATCCGGCCTGAATGGCTACCCACTCGCGGAAAGCTGAGGTAGCCTGAGTTTAACGGACACTCCTTCCTGAAATAGAATGGCATCAGAAGGAGCTAATAATGAGCAGAAAAACCCAACGTTACTCTAAAGAGTTCAAAGCCGAAGCTGTCAGAACGGTTCTTGAAAATCAACTTTCGATCAGTGAAGGCGCTTCCCGATTATCCCTTCCTGAAGGCACTTTAGGACAATGGGTTACCGCCGCCAGAAAAGGGCTCGGTACTCCTGGTTCCCGCACGGTGGCTGAACTGGAATCTGAAATTCTGCAACTGCGTAAGGCGTTAAATGAAGCTCGCCTTGAGCGAGATATATTAAAAAAAGCAACAGCGTATTTTGCACAGGAGTCGCTGAAAAATACGCGTTAATCGAACAATGGCGACAACAATTTCCCATTGAAGCGATGTGTCAGGTATTTGGTGTATCCAGGAGCGGTTATTACAACTGGGTACAGCATGAACCCTCAGACAGAAAACAAAGTGATGAGCGGCTAAAGCTGGAGATTAAGGTGGCACATATCCGCACTCGCGAAACATATGGAACCCGGCGGCTCCAGACGGAGCTGGCAGATAACGGAATTATCGTCGGTCGTGACAGACTGGCACGTCTTCGTAAGGAGCTGAGGCTGCACTGTAAGCAGAAACGCAAGTTCAGGGCGACCACAAGCTCTGACCACAATCTGCCGGGTACGCCGAATCTGCTGAATCAGAACTTTACGCCCACAGCACCTAATCAGGTCTGGGTCGCAGATTTAACGTATGTTGCCACCCGGGAAGGATGGCTGTATCTCGCTGGCGTCAAACATGTTTATACGTGCGAAATTGTCGGCTACGCCATGGGAGAGCGCATGACAAAAGAGCTGACAGGTAAAGCCCTGTTTATGGCGCTCAGGAGCCAGCGCCCACCTGCCGGGCTAATCCACCACTCTGATCGAGGTTCACAGTACTGCGCATACGATTACCGGGTCATACAGGAGCAGTCTGGTCTGAAAACATCAATGTCGCGTAAAGGTAACTGTTACGACAACGCTCCGATGGAAAGCTTCTGGGGAACGCTGAAAAATGAGAGCCTGAGCCACTATCGTTTTAATAACCGGGATGAAGCCATCTCAGTAATACGGGAATACATTGAGATTTTCTACAATCGTCAGCGTCGTCACTCTCGTCTGGGGAATATCTCCCCGGCAGCCTTCAGGGAAAAATATCATCAGATGACTGCTTAAAAAAGAACAAATGGTAGTGTCCGCTATTGCCAGTACACCTCAAGCCTCAAACGACTTTAGCAATGCCGTATCACGGGTTCTGCGTGTCGCAACTGTATTCAGATATTGCTCTGCGGCTTCGCTCAGAGCTGGCGTATGTTCCCGGCCTACTGATTCACACAGGTAATCAACGAAACCGGACACCAGTTTTCGTTCGCGAGGCGTGATCGCCCCACCGACCGGAGTCCAGTAATCGAAACCCAGTTGCAGGAGTTTGAAAAAACGCTTGTGGAATGCGTAGTTACGCACACGCTTAAAGTCTGCGTGTATCCACTCACCTATTTTGATTTGATGCAGAAAATCGCAACTCTCCGGCGTCGCCGGGAGAAGTAATCCGGAAGAGGTTTGTTTGACCAGTTGTATATGTGCCATCGGCTTTCTCCGGTGGCACGGTGTTACACAGCAGGAGTTCAATCCTGCTCAAGATTGTAGATGAGTTTATTCTTCAGCAAAAGCAGAAAACCAGCCTTAAAACCAATCTTTTTCAAAACCCGTAATGATGTGACAAATTCGTCCTCACGCAAAATAAAACCGTCCGTCAGAAGTCCATTACAAAAATAAAATAACACAGCACCGCTCTTCCTTTGTTGAGATTGCAAACATCTAATGCGGCAATGGCTGACAATCGCTCCATTCTCAACGCGCACAGCATAGAGGCCATTTTCACTAAAAATTTCACGCAATTCTTCGATTTTCATCTTCAGAATCCTTCCAGATAAATAGCTCTCCCCTGTTCGGGGTCCATCCCTCTTCTCCCTGCGCGCTACTTAAGTGAGTCGATTCTATCTGCGAAGGTGCGCGAATCAAATTCACCGGAAATAAACAACAAAAAACCCGCCGAAACGCTGAGAGATCACGGCGATGGGCGGGTTAAGTGCGGGTGCGTTGAGGATGCCTGACACATCAGAGGTGGGCGGGGATGGGATCAGCTCCCCACCCGGTCACTCTTACTTCCTGGATTCGTAGTCTACGAAGACAGCGACCTCCGTCTGGCCGGTTCGGATTCGTACCTCACAGAGGTCTTTCCTCGTTACCAGTGCCGTCACTATGACGGTTAAACAGATGACGATCAGGGCGATTAACATCGCCTTTTGCTGCTTCATAGCCTGCTTCTCCTTGCCTTTCGGCATGTAAGAGGCTAACCTACATGTGCAAAGCATGAAATTGGCCTCAGATTAATGTTAAGCGTCTTGCCGGACGCGTAATGTTAACTGGGGCTTTTCTCTATCTGCCTTTTGGTGTTCATGCCTGAAGCAGATAGCCTCAAGCACCCGCAGTCATTCTACTTACCTCGCCAATATGAAATCAATCAGAAAGGTGCCCCATAAAATCACTCCTTCTCTTCTTTACCGTAGTGGAGTTGACCAATTTTGATAAGAGGGCGTCCCTGAGATTTGCGGTGTAGATTGGTATCGCGCAGAGAATACACACAGCCACAATATTCCTGCTGATAGAATTTTTCGCGCTTGCTGATTTCAATCATACGGGACGAGCCGCCCTGCTTGCGCCAGTTATAATCCCAGTACACCATGCCCGGATAATGCGCGACGGCTCGCCGCCCACAGTCGTTAACCTGCTGCATATTTTTCCAGCGTGAAATGCCCAGTGAACTGCTGATCACACTGAAACCATTTTCAGCGGCGTACAGCGCTGTCCGCTCAAAACGCATGTCAAAACACATGGTGCAACGGATCCCTCGTTCGGGCTCCCATTCCATTCCTTTGGCTCGTTCAAACCAGTTGTCTGTGTCGTAATCAGCATCAATAAACGGCACGCCGTGTTGTTCAGCAAAGCGAATATTCTCATCCTTACGAATTAAATACTCTTTCTGAGGATGAATGTTCGGGTTGTAGAAAAAGATGGTGTAGTCGATTTCCGAGGCCTGAAGCGCCTCCATCACCTCACCGGAACATGGAGCACAGCAAGAGTGCAGTAGTAGTTTGTTTGCCCCGTTTGGGAGCTCCAATTTGGGCCGTTTGAAATCAGCAACTGTCATAAATATGTTTATTGAGGTCATAAAAATATCAAAGAGTGTAGCATTAGAACGGGGCTATCGGAAACAGATGTGTGACTGCTCCCCGCCCTTTCGGGCGGTCTCCTGATGATTTGAGGGTGCAGAAATCCCTCCGGTTAAGGATTAAATTTTTAACAGTGCTAAATTTAATTATTCAGTTCTGGATTTTGTCGCCCTGCGTATCCGCGCTTTCGCGTTACGCTCAATCTGTATCAGCTTTTCTATATTTCTCCGCCTTTCCTGTTCCTCCTGGCGCAATAGCCTTACATCATCTGCCAGTCTGGTTTCTCTTTTTGCCACAGAGAGCATCCAGTC
This sequence comes from Shigella flexneri, assembly GCA_048288465.1. Taxonomy (GTDB): domain Bacteria; phylum Pseudomonadota; class Gammaproteobacteria; order Enterobacterales; family Enterobacteriaceae; genus Enterobacter; species Enterobacter flexneri_B. The sequence goes on from CP182556.1 coordinate 885,233, forward strand.
AAACGGCTCCACAACCGCACCGCAGATTTTACAGCGGACCTGACGCTCTTTTTCGTCAACCCGTACAGAGGCGTGATGGCAATATGGTCTTTCCGATGGCTTATAAAGAAAATTAACCTGATTACGAGGGTCATCCTCTTTTATCGGAAATAAAACGATATTGCTTAACTCATCTTCTGGTTTTATTTCCATGCTCCTCTCCTTTGATGCGAATGCCAGCGGTAATTGAAGCCTGATAGCTAATTTCATTCACAGTATCGCCTCCTGAAAATTACCCTGATAGAAAGCCAGTACACGCTGCATAGCTTCGCTCTTCCGGCACTCGCGACAGATTATATTCAGGCGCCTGTCGTAGCGGCGTATTTCTCCGTCAGGTAATGACCAGATAAGGTCCGGATCAACAACAACCGGTTTCCTCACCTTTACTCTCGAGAGTTTTTTGCGGGCGCTTTGCCAGTCCTTGCGAGCCTGTTCAGACGGGAATAAGCCGTAGCCAGAATTATATACATCACCACTTGCGACCAGTTCTATGCATAAGCGACCGACAGACGCACGACTGATACCTGTTTCATCGGACAACTGCCGAATCGTGACCCGACCGTCCTGATGCACGAGTTCCACAATTCGCGTCTTCAGTTCTTCCCGCTGTTCGGGAGTAAAAGGTTTCGCCATAAATCCTCCTGAAACTACTTAACAACCCTCGAATGGCTAACATTCGGACGCCAGCTCTCCCAGTTAAAATTAACCCAGCGCCCGCCGTTCATGACCATGCGATCCATCACCCGCTCGCCGAGCAATGTTTTCATCACCTCATAGTTCAGGTTTGTCAGCATCCCCACGCTGCGCATCGACGCTGTCCGGCGATCAACAATCTGGTGCAGCACCACCTGCTCGTTTTTCGTCTCGCGCTGAATGCCAATTTCATCAAGAACCAGCAGATCCACTTCGCACAGCTCCCGCAAAAATTTTTCGCCTGACTGCCCGTCGTCATAGCTGGCGTGCAGGGCGCTCATAACATCAGCCACGGTAACCACAATCACTGTCTGACCGTCTTTCAGCAGGCGATTCCCGATAGCTGCCGCTAAGTGATTCTACCCGGTATCAGGTTTTCCGCTGAACGCAAAATTTGTACACCCGGTCATCAGTTCATCGGCGATGGATTTCGCCTGGCTTAACGCGTATCGCTGGCCGTCGTTCTGCACCTGGTAATTCGCAAACGAGCATTTACGGTGCAACGGCTGGATGCCTGAGCGATTCAGAATTTTTTCCACCCGCAACTGGCGATTCAGGCGGTTGATCTCCTCGCTACGTTTCTGGCCTTCAGCAAGTTGCCACTCGCGCCACTCCGCTACCGTTCTGAATGGGGCGGTTACATGTTGCGGGGTCAGTCGGCGGATGCGTTCCAGAACGCCGCCTGTCGCAATATTTTTCATGGTCCGTTACCCCCTGAAGCCTGGCGGGATCGCACTGTCCGGCAACGAGACGGTGTTAACCTGTCGGAGCAACGTCTCAGGCCGAACACCTTTCGGCGCGAACAGGCCCTGGTATTCATTGGCGATGCTGTGTCGAATCACCTGCTCAGGTGTAAAACCCTGCTGACGGAATTTTTCCAGTTCCCGTATCGCCCTGCTCCGTTCGAATCGGTTTTCGCAATGCCTGTCTGAACCGGACCCACTCATGCCAGAGTGTTTCCGGCAACCAATCGGGCAGCTCAATAGCCTCCGGCTCGAATTTTTTAGACGCTCGTTTTTGGCGAGGGGGATTTAGGGGGAGATCAGTATTTAGATCTTCCTCTTCCACTGGTAACGCTTTTTGATCCGTTTGTGTAACGCTGGCAGCGTTACCTTTTCGTTTCAGTTCGCGTATTTTTGTTACTCGCTCGTTTGTAACCGCCCGTTTTTTAGAGCTTTTTCCGTTATGACGTTCAAAGTTAGGTAGAGAAAGCCCACCGTCATTTTCGACCAGCCATCCAACCTGAATTAACGCATCAGCAAAACCAGACATAAAAGTGATGCGATCTATTGCACTTTTTGTAACGCCGCGAGCGTTACAATCTGCATTACCGTCTATCATTTGTTGATCCGCCCATGCCCAGAAGCGAATAACCTTCCCTAATGCGGCATCTGGATCAATATTCAGAATCTCAGCAAGCCTGAATATTTCCGGCTTATCCGGCGTAATAACCTCGAGCTTTATCCAGTTTGAAGCCATTTGTTTTCACCTTGTAACGCTCGCAGCGTTACATTTAACTGATACCGAACAAAACAATCCGGCACGATTAATTTCAATCAATGCACTACGACAGAATCGCCGGGCGACCCACCACCGCTGAAATGTGCTTTCCGGTAAACGGCCTGGACAGCATCATCATGCGCATCAATTGCCGTACTCAACGCTTCCTGCGCCGCCAGTAATGCACGGCGTTCCAGGGTATCGAAGATACAGAGTCGGTGACGCAGCTCACGCGGAAGAATTGCCAGAACCGCAGGGATCAGTTTCTGAATTTTTTCCCTTTGCGCTTTCGTTTCACCTTTCAACCAACGGTGATAGATATTCTGCTGATTGTTCCAGTCCTTGCCTGGTACCAGAGACAATTCGCCGCCCCCCTGCCGCAGATATTCTTCAGTAATTGCGTTAGCGACCCACGCCTGCCCTTTTTCGGCTGCCAGGGCTAACAGCACTGATTCGATGTGCTCATGCCTGATTTTCATGAATCACCTTCCCAGGTCGTTTTGCCTTACGATATTCGTCATAAACTTGGGATTATACTGAAGCTCCCCGCCAGATGCCTCCTGTAGACGCATCGCGGACCTTCAGGAACCAGTATCCCCAAGCAGCAACACTTGCCAGTCTCACTCCTGCGGCATTCGCAAGCTTTGTTTTGCTGCCAAATTATTGCGTCGCTTTAAGCATCACAAGCCTTCCTCTTGTTAGATTTTTCTAACATTATCGTTCTGTGCACAAACCTAAGTCAAGAAAAATTAGAATTACCTAACTATGAAACAAGAACCCTAGGCCAGCGAGTTCTGGGGCGGAAAAAGGTTACCACTACAGCGGGCGCGCGCGCGCTGGGGTTGCTCACGTCACAATTTCACAATGGGAAAGAGACGAAACCTAGCGGAATGGAAAACGATTGTTTGCTTTAGCGAATTCTGAAGTGCTCACCTACATGGCTACGTTTGGGTAATGAGACAAGGCACCAGTGCGCACAAGAACTTCATGTGGAAACAGCGAGCTACCTCCCAACCACCGAAAAAAATTTATTGAATTTATTCGATGCTCTTCCACTTCTGAGCAGGAAGCCTTGTTGTCTGAAATGCGCGCAAGAGACAAAACTTCAACAAACTCTTCGAAGAAATGCTTAAAGCGCGTAAAAATAAATCAATAAAATAGACTCCTTCTTCCAAGTGATTATAGTTCGCGCCCCACTCTTTTGTTTTTTCAACCAAAAAACACTTGCTAACAAAAATCTTAATCACTGCGTCTATTAGGTTATTCTAAATACTTTCCATCAAGACACCGCACGGTGTTCTCAGCAAACAGTTCGCTACCCCGCGTTAAGGGGAAATGAGGTCAGCATGAATACTATCGATCAGGATCCGCGAATTTCTGGAGTGTGGCGTGTTCCCAACCGGACCGCACGTTCACCGCGATGACGTGTACCAAAAGCAAAACGTTTAAAACCGAAAATGGTGCCCGTCGCTGGCTGGAAAGAAACTCAGGTGAGTAAAATGAACGAGACAGAATTAAAACACGTTATCGCTCTACTCCTAGAAGATGCAAAACGCCTCCAGCAACTGGAGCCAAATGCAGGCACTGGGGCACGCATCTGGCTGGCTAAAGAAGCGCTGGAATCTGGCGATTATGATAGCGAAGAAGCCTTCTACAAAGCAGAAGGCCGTGCAGGATATTCACCGGGTCTTGGCGGGGTATAAATACCATGCGCATTGACTGAATTCGCAAACAAAAACAGACGCGCGATACCCGGATAGTCGGTCTGCATAGTCAGATATCTGGCTGCGAATTTGATAAATATCACCGCCCTTTTCGGAAACATAAGTTCCGTCCGGGAGTTGATTATACGAACCATCTCCATGGGGGATCGTTCTCCTGAATCCTAGTGAGAGCATATATTTATGAAGCCCTTCGTAATCCTCTGGCTCAGTGGATTTGCCCCTATATTTCCAGACATCTGTTATCACTTAACCCATTACAAGCCCGCTGCCGCAGATATTCCCGTGGCGAGCGATAACCCAGCGCACTATGCGGATGCCATTCGTTATAATGCTCGAACGCCTCTGCAAGGTTCTTTGCTGCCGTTAACCCGTCTGGTTTGGGCATGATACTGATGTAGTCACGCTTTATCGTTTTCACGAAGCTCTCTGCTATTCCGTTACTCTCCGGACTCCGCACCGCCGTGTTCTTCGGTTCAAGTCCCAACATCCGGGCGAACTGGCGTGTTTCATTAGCCCGGTAGCATGAACCATTATCCGTCAGCCACTCCACTGGAGACGACGGAAGATCGTTGCCGAAGCGGCGTTCCACCGCTCCCAGCATGACGTCCTGTACTGTTTCACTGTTGAAGCCGCCGGTAGTCCCCGCCCAGTGCAGTGCCTCACGATCACAGCAGTCCAGCGCGAACGTGACACGCAGTCTCTCTCCGTTATCACAGCAGAACTCGAACCCGTCAGAGCACCATCGCTGATTGCTTTCTTTCACGGCCACTCTGCCTGTATGTGCCCGTTTCGATGGCGGTACAGCAGGTTTTCGCTCAAGCAACAGCGCATTCTGGCGCATGAGCCGGTAAACACGTTTGGCATTGATCGCAGGCATACCATCAAGTTCTGCCTGTCTGCGAAGCAGCGCCCATACCCGACGATAACCATACGTGGGCAGCTCTCCGATAACATGGTGTATACGGAGAAGCACATCCGTATCATCAGTGTGACGACTGCGGCGGCCATCCATCCAGTCATCGGTTCGTCTGAGAATGACGTGCAACTGCGCACGCGATACCCGGAGACAACGGCTGACTAAGCTTACTCCCCATCCCCGGGCAATAAGGGCGCGTGCGCTATCCACTTTTTTGCCCGTCCATATTCAACGGCTTCTTTGAGGAGTTCATTTTCCATCGTTTTCTTGCCGAGCAGGCGCTGGAGTTCTTTAATCTGCTTCATGGCGGCAGCAAGTTCAGAGGCAGGAACAACCTGTTCTCCGGCGGCCACAGCAGTAAGACTTCCTTCCTGGTATTGCTTACGCCAGAGAAATAACTGGCTGGCTGCTACACCATGTTGCCGGGCAACGAGGGAGACCGTCATCCCCGGTTCAAAGCTCTGCTGAACAATTGCGATCTTTTCCTGTGTGGTACGCCGTCTGCGTTTCTCCGGCCCTAAGACATCAATCATCTGTTCTCCAATGACTAGTCTAAAAACTAGTATTAAGACTATCACTTAAATAAGTGATACTGGTTGTCTGGAGATTCAGGGGGCCAGTCTACTCAGCATTATATAGTTCTACTCTGGCGAGATACGTTGGCATATTCATTTCCTTACTGGTTGTGTGAGAACTTCAGTAAAGATACCACCAAAGCCCGGAAGTGGTGAAATAAAACCGGGCACAACACGAAGGCGCATTTCCGGTATCCATAAAGAGTCGGTCTTGTCTGTGAAATTTAAATGGTGGGAGTGCGCTTCCGGTTGTAAATAACGACATTGCTGTGTGAAGTACCAGTTGGCGGCATCGGTTTAATTGCTGGCTGATGTCCGCCCTTTTTAAAGTGAATTTTGTGATGCGGTGAATGCGGCTATGCGCACGCGGCACAGTTAAAAGTCATGTTAGTCCTTATTGGTTTGGGTGGGAAAGCCAACTGTAATTGTTAACTGGTTAACGTCACCTGGAGGCACCAGGCACCGCATCAACAAAGTTCACTTCGGTGATGAAAGGAAAGAGAAAATGTTGAATGTAGCTATTGAAAACCAGAACGGGTGGAATTATAGTGCACCTGCACCTCATAAAACGGGTGCCGGGATTGCTACCCCGACGATGACTACTGCGCATAACCGCGCTCAGGCGGTTTTTTTATGCGTCAAGCACAGCCACATTCAGATTATGGTGGGGCGTGCAGGGCAGCCGCAAGGCTGGCCGGTTTCGGTAGTCACCGGTTGTAGCAACCCTGTGCGTCTCACCACCCATGAGATTGCTACCTCTGGTGGTGAGTCATTTAAACTGACTATCGAGGCTGCCATCATGGCTACTATCCTTACCCTTTCTCACCCTGACGCAACCATCGAAAATGGTCGCGCTGTCACTACGTCTGTTGCGGTTGCGGAGTTCTTCCGGAAAATGCACAAAAACGTTATTCAGAAGATCGAAACTCTCGAATGCTCGCCGGAGTTTAACCGGCTTAATTTTAAGCCCGTCACCTATACCGACGCCAAAGGCGAAAAACGCCCAATGTACCAAATCACCAAAAACGGCTTCGTTTTCCTGGTGATGGGCTTCACTGGCAAAAAAGCCGCCGCATTCAAGGAAGCCTACATTGCTGAGTTCGACCGCATGGAGGCCGAACTGCGCCAGAATAACACCCCACCTGCAGACAAGATGATTCCGGGTGATGGTCGCACTCTGGTTGTTCACTTCGACAAATTCGGCAATGTCGAATTCACCGAAACCGTTCCTGATGGCGCACTGGTCTGTACCCTGGAGACTTTCCGGTTTTATCTGGAAAAACAGGGATGGACTCTTGTTAACCGGGGCGCAATTAAAAATATGACTGTGGAACAATTACTTTCTTTAAAATAAAAATGGAGCTACGGATATGAACCCTATGCTTGATTATTGTTTTACCTCTGCACCTCAGCAGACCATAACACACACCGGAATCAAAAATTTGTTATGGATAATCAAAAAAAACCTCCAGTAGAAAGGTGATCCCGATTTAATTCCCTGTGCTTATGGCCTGTGTGACAGACAAGTAAGCCCTGATAAGGCTTACACTGCTGAACTTATTTACATGCACGGAACCATGATGAGGAAAAAGAAACGCAAATATTGTAGTGAAATCTGCGCCGAAAAAGACCAGATGGCACACGAACTTTAATTAACTGACTATTCGAAACTGAATTTATGCCAGCAATGGCAGGGATTCGCTCAACCTTAATTAAGGAGAAAAACATGAACACCAATTATGAAGCCACTGTTGCAACTACTGATAACATTGTTCACGAGGTTTACCTGGAAGGAAAGCATATTGAGGTAGCCTGAGTTTAACGGACACTCCTTCCTGAAATAGAATGGCATCAGAAGGAGCTAATAATGAGCAGAAAAACCCAACGTTACTCTAAAGAGTTCAAAGCCGAAGCTGTCAGAACGGTTCTTGAAAATCAACTTTCGATCAGTGAAGGCGCTTCCCGATTATCCCTTCCTGAAGGCACTTTAGGACAATGGGTTACCGCCGCCAGAAAAGGGCTCGGTACTCCTGGTTCCCGCACGGTGGCTGAACTGGAATCTGAAATTCTGCAACTGCGTAAGGCGTTAAATGAAGCTCGCCTTGAGCGCGATATATTAAAAAAAGCAACAGCGTATTTTGCACAGGAGTCGCTGAAAAATACGCGTTAATCGAACAATGGCGACAACAATTTCCCATTGAAGCGATGTGTCAGGTATTTGGTGTATCCAGGAGCGGTTATTGCAACTGGGTACAGCATGAACCCTCAGACAGAAAACAAAGTGATGAGCGGCTAAAACTGGAGATTAAGGTGGCACATATCCGCACTCGCGAAACATATGGAACCCGGCGGCTCCAGACGGAGCTGGCAGAGAATGGCATCATCGTTGGTCGTGACCGACTGGCACGTCTTCGTAAGGAGCTGAGGCTACGCTGTAAGCAGAAACGCAAGTTCAGAGCGACTACGAACCCGAACCACAATCTGCCAGTTGCGCCAAATCTGCTGAACCAGACGTTCGCTCCTACAGCACCAAATCAGGTCTGGGTGGCGGACCTGACGTATGTTGCCACACAGGAGGGATGGTTGTACCTCGCTGGCATCAAAGATGTTTATACGTGCGAAATTGTCGGCTACGCCATGGGAGAGCGCATGACAAAAGAGCTGACAGGTAAAGCCCTGTTTATGGCGCTCAGGAGCCAGCGCCCACCTGCCGGGCTAATCCACCACTCTGATCGAGGTTCACAGTACTGCGCATACGATTACCGGGTCATACAGGAGCAGTCTGGTCTGAAAACATCAATGTCGCGTAAAGGTAACTGTTACGACAACGCTCCGATGGAAAGCTTCTGGGGAACGCTGAAAAATGAGAGCCTGAGCCACTATCGTTTTAATAACCGGGATGAAGCCATCTCAGTAATACGGGAATACATTGAGATTTTCTACAATCGTCAGCGTCGTCACTCTCGTCTGGGGAATATCTCCCCGGCAGCCTTCAGGGAAAAATATCATCAGATAGCTGCTTAAAAAAAGAACAAATGGTAGTGTCCGCTATTGCCAGTACACCTCAGCCTTAATTGCATCAGTCAGGCGGAGCAGGGCGGCATTATCCAGAGTTGTCGGTTCTGCCATGCCGCGTATGGCCAACAGCAGATTCTGGACATAGCTGTTTTCCTGATCCATCTCAAGAGCAGTAATGTGTTTGCGTTGTTCACGGGTGGCATGATGCAGGTATTTCAGATCCCCGGCAGCATACGTAAAAATGTGCAGAAGACGCTGTGTGAACCGCAAAGTGGCTACAGAGACTTCGCAATCCTGGCAATCCTCGTGGGCGTCTGCCTGCGCGTTTTCTTCCTGGCCTCCCGCCAGTTCTTTGGTTTCTTGAGCATTATCCTGGTGGTGAACGTCGTCTGGCGCTGCTCCCGGTTTTAGTTCCCATGTCATGGAGTCTTTGCTGAGTTGATAGCGTTCACTCCAGGTAAAATCGATCTCACCTTCAGGGGGAAGGTCATTAACGACAGGAAAATTTGTGGCAACAGCTTTAAAATAGTTGCTCAGTTTTTTACCTGACTTAACGAGCAGATAGTCCAGAGTGGTGCTGGTCGATTCAAAATCGTCGCTTGCCCACAGGACGACGTCAGGTTCACCGGATGATTTTTTCGCTTTCCGTAACAGGAAGAGTGGTTTTGTGCTCATTGTTTTTTAACCTCAACTCAGATTAAAATTACTGCGAGTGATGAATAAATGTCCCAGGTTCTTCACTCAGGCCTGCACACTGTGCAGGCTTTCTTTTTTTCAGATTTCACCTTTTAATTTCATTGCAATCAGATTTGCCAGAAATTCGGCTTTTTTTCTGCGGGCAGATTATTTCCGATGTAAACTAGGCACATTTTTGTGGCACCTTCAACAAGAGTTTTAAAGTTTCCTGATAGACCGTCGATATCAACTACAGTGAATGGGGTTTCTTTATTTTCTGTTTTAATTACGTAGCCAATATGAGGTGTACTGGCAATAGCGGACACTACCATTTGTTCTTTTTTTAAGCAGTCATCTGATGATATTTTTCCCTGAAGGCTGCCGGGGAGATATTCCCCAGACGAGAGTGACGACGCTGACGATTGTAGAAAATCTCAATGTATTCCCGTATTACTAAGATGGCTTCATCCCGGTTATTAAAACGATAGTGGCTCAGGCTCTCATTTTTCAGCGTTCCCCATAAGCTTTCCATCGGAGCGTTGTCGTAACAGTTACCTTTACGCGACATTGATGTTTGCAGACCAGACTGCTCCTGTATGACCCGGTAATCGTATGCGCAGTACTGTGAACCTCGATCAGAGTGGTGGATTAGCCCGGCAGGTGGGCGCTGGCTCCTGAGCGCCATAAACAGGGCTTTACCTGTCAGCTCTTTTGTCATGCGCTCTCCCATGGCGTAGCCGACAATTTCACACGTATAAACATCTTTGATGCCAGCGAGGTACAACCATCCCTCCTGTGTGGCAACATACGTCAGGTCCGCCACCCAGACCTGATTTGGTGCTGTAGGAGCGAACGTCTGGTTCAGCAGATTTGGCGCAACTGGCAGATTGTGGTTCGGGTTCGTAGTCGCTCTGAACTTGCGTTTCTGCTTACAGCGTAGCCTCAGCTCCTTACGAAGACGTGCCAGTCGGTCACGACCAACGATGATGCCATTCTCTGCCAGCTCCGTCTGGAGCCGCCGGGTTCCATATGTTTCGCGAGTGCGGATATGTGCCACCTTAATCTCCGGTTTTAGCCGCTCATCACTTTGTTTTCTGTCTGAGGGTTCATGCTGTACCCAGTTGTAATAACCGCTCCTGGATACACCAAATACCTGACACATCGCTTCAATGGGAAATTGTTGTCGCCATTGTTCGATTAACGCGTATTTTTCAGCGACTCCTGTGCAAAATACGCTGTTGCTTTTTTTAATATATCTCGCTCAAGGCGAGCTTCATTTAACGCCTTACGCAGTTGCAGAATTTCAGATTCCAGTTCAGCCAGCGTGCGGGAACCAGGAGTACCGAGCCCTTTTCTGGCGGCGGTAACCCATTGTCCTAAAGTGCCTTCAGGAAGAGATAATCGGGAAGCGCCTTCACTGATCGAAAGTTGATTTTCAAGAACCGTTCTGACAGCTTCGGCTTTGAACTCTTTAGAGTAACGTTGGGTTTTTCTGCTCATTATTAGCTCCTTCTGATGCCATTCTATTTCAGGAAGGAGTGTCCGTTAAACTCAGGCTACCTCACATGTCTCTGGCGCAATGCCCGGGCTTTTTATTCGCACATCGTGAGGAATGCACCGTGGAAATTAAAAAAATCATTAATCCCCGTTATACCGAAAGTGGCGCAGTAGACTGTGACGTTTTTTTTGACGACAGGGACCAGGCAGTCCCCTACACAGCCACCGCTGATGATGTCGCACCGACGGGTCAGCGAATCTGGCAGGAACTGCAAAGTGGCAAATGGGGTGAGATAGCCCCATTCACTGTGACACCAGAAATGCTGGAAGCGGCCAGAGAGGCCAGACGTCAGGAAATTGAAGCATGGCGCACAGAACAGGAGGCGAAGCCGTTCACGTTTGAATGGAACGGTCGTATCTGGAATGCTGGCCCCAACTCACTGGGCCGCCTTTATCCGGTGGTAATGGCTGCGAAATCCGACATTGTACGGGACGTGATGACGTGGGGTGATGCCGATAATCAGCAGGTGAAACTGTCGATGCCGGAACTGGAAGAACTGGCGGCAGCAATGGTGCAGGCGCAGGTCGATCGCAACGATGAGATTTATCGCCGTCAGCGTGAAATGAAAGAGGAGCTGAGCGGTCTGGATGATTTGGCTTCAATTCGGGCGTTTGACGTTGAGTAATGAATAAGCCGCAACTGGCGGAATCACAGAAGACCGCTTTGCTTACCGAAGCGGAGTCTGTCATCCGGCCGCCGGGGCGTGCTGTCAGGCTGAACAGGGAAACGGATGAATCCGGGGAGGCCCGGGGGCGGGCCTCTGTTTTTCCGGAGTCAGTCCGGTCTGTGGTTTATGCGATGTGATTATGAATGGTGCAGTTGTGAGCCGTTTTCAGACAATCGCAGGGCCAGTACCTCGTCAGTCAGCTGACGGTAAATCTGCTGTTCAGTCTCACGCATCACCTGTGCTCCTGCTTCCCTCTCCGCATCCGCATCATCGCTCAGACCGGATGCTTTCAGCCGGTCAGCCACCCTCTGAGGGTACTCATTCTCCAGCATCTCATACTTCTGCTCTTCTGCCTGCGCCCAGCGGTCAGCTTCCGTACGCTTCAGTACAGCATGCCATGGTCCCCAGAGGGAGAACCAGTCCGTAAATTCATTCTCTTCACGGCTTCTGACCATGGCTTCGGCAGTGCGGAGGTCATTTGCTGTCACTCCCGACACGCCATAGAAACGCATTTCCTTCACGGCAGTGGAGAGCTGAAGTTTCTCTGCGAGCATGGTCTGGAAGGCCAGGTAGACTTCTATCTCATCCACAAAATGGAGAGTTCTGACTTTATCCCGGGCAATGTCCTCCAGAATTTCGAGGCGGAACATTTCCCTGCCCAGGGAGAGCAGAGCGCCGGTATCATTATCGAAAAGGCCTTCAGATGCCTGATGGACCAGGAGGGTTTTCCGGAGATTGTTCCATGTGAGCGCGACACGGTCCTCACAGCTCTCAGTGGCATCAGCAGCAACAGCGAAAGACTGCTGTCGAAGCTCCGCAGAGGCACTGAGTTTTTCCAGCCATGCAGCGACCTGTTCACGGAATCCGGAGGTATTGCGTGCAGAGACGGTATCGGAAAGGCGGTCAAGGAACGCGGAGAATGCCCGGGAATTCTCCTCGGTGGAAAAAGAAGTCCATTGTGTAGAAACCTCCCGACGATCTGCTTCAGGAAACCAGGCTGCCACAGTTTCGGGAAGAGGGGGGATCTGAAAGTTCTGCCCCCCTTCAGTGATGACTCTGATATGGCGCGAATGTAAATTTTGCGGCAACATCTGGCGTAAAAACAGTCTGTTTTGGTCTGACAGGGAAATACGAAACTGAGGCCCGTTAAAATTTGGAACCGAAGTTTGCTGTATTAAGAATAGCAGAGTTTGATCTGATAAGGGGTTATTTGCAATCTCAATAGTTATATGAGGATCTAAACGAAAAAGATTTGTCGGGATTGTAGTTATTTGGTTGTTTTCAAAATAAAAAAATCTTCTCATGATAATATTTTCTTGGATGTTTGGTAAGTTGCTTAATCTATTGCTATATGCAAAAAGAAGTTGCAGTCTCCTAGGTAAAGGGGGCAGTTCAGTAAGATGGTTGTGCGCAACCTTAAGTATCTTAAGATTAGAAGGCAGAGATGGAAGAGTTTGCAGTTCGTTGTTCCTAACCTCAAGTTTTTTAAATTCAAGGGTAATGAAGGCAGTGTGGATAACCTATTATACTCTGCGCTTAGTGATTTGATGGTGTCTGGTAATAACGGCAGATTCTCTAATTGATTTTCGGACACATCCAAAGTTATTAGATAATGTGGTAATGCAGATATATGTGTTAAGAAATTATCTCTTGCAATAAGTTCTTTAATATTTTCAGGTAAATCAGTAAGGATGGTTAATTTATTACAGCTCACATCAAGCTTTTTAATGCAAGCAGGGAGTACAGGTAGCGAGGAAAGCGCCAAGGCTCGCAGGTCCAGTTTATGCCCCTTAGAGGTAAGACATGCACGAAGTCTTCTTACCGCCTCAGTACGCTGTTCTTCCGGTAACCCCTGTTTCTCCCAATCATCCCATTCGGACAAATAATGGTTGGGGGATGTAATTGTGCTGATATGTGGAAATAAACAGGATGAAATGTTTCTGAGCATATTAATTTCTCGCATATGGATATGGAATTAGATTGTGAATAAATTGTATTTAATGTATCTCTCCTAATGAGGAGGGTGTTTCAGAATATTCGCCATAAGGGAATGAGTGTTATATCATGCTTTCTACCCTAGTAAGTATATTTGCTTTTTTCGTATATTTGGTTCATCTTTTTTTGATGTTTTACATATTCACAATGCAGAGGATTTATACCAGAGGACATTAGTCTTGAGTAAGATACTACAACATCTCCAACTATTTTAGCCAGCCTGACTACTTGACTTGGTAATATTTGTTGCTAATAATCATGTATAAAATAAGCTTATATACATAGTAACTTCAGCAAAGGATTTAGTAATGATCAAAATCATATCTCAATGTACTGTTTTTTTCTTTAAAAAAACAGTACATTCTATTTTATAATGACTGTGTATTCCCATGGAAGGAGATCACCCAATTCTCCCCCCCGACTTTTGACGCAGTGTCTTGTTAACAGGGGGATTGACCATGCTTATTGGCTATGTACGCGTATCAACAAATGACCAGAATACCGATCTACAACGTAATGCGTTTATTTGTGCCGGAAGTGAGTTGATTGTTGCGCGAATGGGAAGTTGGCCAGAAGTTGTTATGGCATAGTGTTTACGGTCGTTGATACAGGTAAACAAAAGCGGGGAGAGTCATACTCCCTGAATAGTCGCGAAAATATCTGTGGCATTGTCAAATTCGTGTCGGTGACTAATATTTTAGTAATATGCCATTCGAAATGGAGTGCTAACTTATTGATTTAATTGATGTGCGATATTGTATTTTATCGTGTTTTGTTGTCTGTTTTTTATCCAGTAAGTGTTGTTATATGTATGAAAGATAAGGGATTTATCATTTTTGAGGTGTGTTCATGAAGCGAACAGTTTATATCGCCAGCCCTGAGAGCCAGCAAATTCACGTCTGGAACCTGAATCATGAAGGCGCACTGACGCTGACACAGGTTGTCGAATGTGCCGGGGCAGGTGCAGCCGATGGTGGTGAGCCGGGACAAACGTTATCTATGTTGGTGTTGCGCCCTAGTTCACGTCCTGGCGTGTGGTGTTGCGCCGGACGATGGCGCACTGACCTTTCGGGCAGAGTCTGCGCTGCCGGGTAGTCCAGCGCATATTTCCACCAAATCACGGGGGCAGTTTCTCTTTCTAGGTTCGTAGATGCGGGTAACATGAGCGTAACACATCTGGAAGTTCGCCTGCCAGTGGGCATCGTCGATGTCGTCGAGGGGCTGACAGTTGCCGTTCGATGTCACCGGACAACCGTACGCTGTGGGTTCCGGCGTTAAAGCAGGAATCACATTTACCTGTTTACGGTCGCGATGATGGTCATCTCGTGGCGCAGGACCCTAGGAAGTGGCTAACCATTCGAGGGGCAGGCCCGCGTCATATGGTATTCCATCCAAACGAACAATAGGCATATCCCGTTGATGAGTTAAACAGCTCGTGGATATATGGGAACTGAAAATTCACACGGTAATATCGAATGTGTCCGGGACACGCTGGATATGATGCCGGAAAACTCTCCGACACCCGTTGGGCAGCTGACTGCATATCTCACCGGATGGTCGCCATTTATACGCCTACAACCGTACCGCCAGCCTTCTGATTACCGTTTTCAGCATTTCGGAAGATGGCAGCATCTTGGGTGAGAAGAGCTTCCGGCCAACAGGAAACCCAGCCGCGCCGGCTTCAATGTTGATCACAGCGGCAAGTATCTGATTTGCCGCCGGGCAAAAGGGTCACCACATCTCGGGTATACGAATGCTGGCGAGCAGGGACTACTGCATGAAAAGGCCGTTATGCGGTCGGGCAGGGACCAATGTGGGGTGGTGGTTAACGCACACTAACCGCTGGTTTAACCGGCGCAGTTCTCCTGCGCCGGTGTATTAACTTATCTCCTGTAGCGCATGTCTCTGGCGTTCGACGATCTGGTTGCACGAATTCTCTTTATCGTCAGTCCACAAATGGGTAGGAGGCAAAAAGCGTTCGGCTGCCAGGAGAGAGCACAGGCATCTTTGCGGCGAATAATCCCCAATGTCGACGTATAACGGGTTCCACCAGTGGGATACCAATAATCAGAAGATCAGGCACATGGGCATTGCCAAGCAGGAAGCGCCAAAATCCCCAGTCCTGCCTCCACTAGTCCTAATGACGTCGAAAGATGACGCACTTCGTAAAACCAGTCCAGCTTCCAGGGCTTATCGGCTAGCTGTCTCTATCAACAATCGGTTGCCGCTGGAGGAACGTACGCCAATCATTTTGTAACCCACTAACTCCTGCCATTCTGCAGGCTACTTTTTGGCCGATCGATGGTCGCGCCGACAGGCCAGCACGATCGCTCGTTGACCAGTCGGGGTAAAATCAATAGATAATTTGTGACATTGTAATCTTTATGCCAAAGTCTGAATTCGTACACAGCACCGATTCCATGCCGATTATTCGTGCCTTGTTCCAGAATCCGCACTTTAATATTGGGATACAGCTCATTAATTTACCGTCCAGCGGTAAAAAATAAAATACTGCGGTCGAATATCACGCTAACATCTCACCATACCACGATGATAAGCATGCATATCACGAATCTAAAAGCGTTTTCATCGAATTTCTTGTTGATTCGCGCCTCCGGGAGCAACCTTTTTCCTGCTTTTGTTAACATAACCTTGGGAGTTGTACGCTGAAAATAGTTGAATATGTAAATCTTCCTCCATCTTTTTTATTCTTCGCGTTAATGCAGGTTGCGTAATATTAAGTAATTTAGCGGCATTGTTAAATGAACTGGACTCTGCCAGTATGACAAATGCCTTCATACTTGATAATTCATGCTTCATTATTACTCCGGAAAATGGAAGCGACGATTTTGGGTGGCTGGTCGTTAAAAACTAACTGCACTTAGCCAAACTTAAATTAATGAAAAAAGTTTATTAATGGTTGAGCTAAAGTAGTAAGAGATGCTTTGTCCTTAATGCCAACCATATCGCAATAAGTTATGTTTTTAAATTGAGGGCGTTGTTTGAAAAAAATACCCTGCGTGATGATGAGAGGTGGAACCTGGGGAGGCGTTTCCTCCTAGCGGAACATTTACCCGAAGATCAAACGCAGCGCGATAAAATATTGATGGCAATTATGGGTTCCGGTAACGATCTGGAAATTGACGGTATTGGCGGCGGTAATCCACTGACCAGGTGAAACTCGCCGTACTTAGCCGTTCCAGCAATCCGCGTGCTGATGTCGATTATATCTTGCTCAAGTTTATCGTCCATGAGCAACGTGTCGATACCACGCCTAACTGCGCAATGTGCTGCTCTGGCGTAGGGGCATTCGCCATTGAAAATGGTTTGATTGCAGCAACTTCGCCAGTTACCGTGTACGTATCCGCAACGTCGATACGGGTACGTTCATCGAAGCTGATCTGCAAACGCCAAATGGTGTTGTCGAGTCCGAGGGTCCTGCAGAATTGACGGCGTACCGGGTACTGCCGCACCGGTTGCGCTACACTTTCCTGAATGCCGCTGGAACGAAACGCGGAAAAGTTTTGCCGACTGGTGGTAAAAAAATAATTATTTTGACGATGTCCGGTGACCTGTATCGATATGGCGATGCCAGTCGTCATTCTGGCTGAATATCTGGGAAAAAACAGGTTATAAATTACCGGCGAACTGGATGCCGACAAAGCATTATTAGCCCGCATTGAATCTATCCGGCTAGAGCGGGTAAAGCAATGGGCTTAGGTGATGTAGGTGATCTGGTTATCCCTAAACCTGTGCTTATTTCTCCAGCGCAGAAAGGCGGGGCGATACAGTGGGTTGGTTTATGTACCACATCTTGCCATCGCGCGCTGGCGATAACCGGTGTTATGCTATTTCCAGTAGTTGTGGTGGAAAAGCACCGTCACCCGACGAATACGTACCCTATTGTAGGATATGGCAATATAAATACTGAACACCCCAGTGGTGCGCTCGACGTTCATTTAAGTAATGAAGGTCAGGATTTGACGGCGTTAGGCGCATCTGTTCCTCGGACAACCAGAAAAATCTTTTCCGGTGAAGTTTGTCTTCTCCCTGAAAAATTAGTTGTCAGATTGGGCCAATGGATAAAGGACTCCTGTATCAGTTCATACAGAAAGAACAGGATTTTAAATGAATAGAGAAAATCGTTATGGAAGCTAACTCTGATATTCGCAATCCATGTATTATGGTTTTATGCCAGCTCCAGCAGGTAGCGAACTGGCGTGGGTACTTTTTGGTATTTACCTGGCGGCCATTAGTCATGGTTATCAAGCCTTTGCCGGAACCTGTCGTACTGTTAATTGCCATATTTGCTCGATGGTGGTATCGTAACTTCTCCGACGGTGCGTTTTAAGACCACCGCCGTCTCATGCGGGATCTTCAGGTCCTGCCTGGCTGGTGTTCTCAGCTCATACCTTAAGCGCCGCGTTGTGACCACCGGTTTAGGTAAACGTATTGCCTATCTGCTGATTGGTAAAATCGGTAACACCACGCTGGGTCTGGGTTACGTTTGGGTCTTGCTGATCTGGTACTGGCTCCGGCGACGCCGTCTGACGCCGCGCATGCAGGCGGCG
This sequence comes from Shigella flexneri, assembly GCA_048288465.1. GTDB lineage: Bacteria > Pseudomonadota > Gammaproteobacteria > Enterobacterales > Enterobacteriaceae > Enterobacter > Enterobacter flexneri_B. The sequence continues at coordinate 903,164 of CP182556.1, forward strand.
TTGTGTTACCGATGTAGTCGACAGCGTGGCGGTGGCTTTGGGGTCCGACCGCGAAAAATCCGCGTGCATGTCGGACATTACCTGATGATGTCCATTTACATGGTCGCCAAAACCACCGGCTTTATCTTCTTTACCGCAATGGCGACGTATGGCGCTGAAAGTGATACGACGACATCTGCACCTGCAAATTAGCGGGTGGATGGGCACTGGCCACGAATTGCCGGGCATCGTTCTGCTGCTGGTCACCCCGCTGGTGATTTATACCATGTATCCGCCGAGAAATTAAGAGGGTGGATAACAAAACCATGGCAAAGCGGGCCTTGCCGAACTGGGACCGATGAAAATCCACGAAAAAATGCTGCTCGGTGTCTTTCTGCTGGCGCTACTGGGCTCCATGTTGGGTAAATGTGTGGTAGATGATGAATCCACTGTATGGCAATCGTTGTTATGGCGACTCCTGCTGGGTATGGTTACGTGGGAAGCATGGTTAAGGATAAAGGCGGCTCGAATCCTAATCTGGTACGGCGGTGTGTCGGCTTAAGCTCCTTTTATCGAAAGTTAAATTCTTCGAATGGTTAGCTGAAGTCTTTAGATTAACCGTCATTGATGGTCACGGAAACGTTGCTTTCTTCGTTATTATTTTCCTTAGCATCATCGTCGTTATTTCTTCGCTTCCGGTAGTGCCTATATCGTTGCTATGTTGCGGTATTTGCCATGCTGGCGAACGTCTGGCGCACCGTTAATGTTAACCGCGCTGGCACTGTTGTTCTCCAACTCCTATGGCGGCATGGTTACTCACTATGGCAGCGCGGCAGGTCCGGTCATCTTTGGCGTGGGTTACGACGATAGATCCTGGTGGTTGGTCGGTGCGGTACTGACGATTTAACCTCCTGGTGCATATCACCCTCGGCGTATGGTGGTGGAATATGCTGATCGGCTGAACATGCTGTAAATATTCTCGTCATACTCAAGTTGCATGTGCTGCGTCTGCGTTGCTCACCCGAGTCACTTACTTATGTAAGTTCCTGGGGATTTACTGGCTTGTCGCCTTCCTGCAACTCGAATTATTAGAGTATATCCATTGTTATCTTCTGCGCACTTCACGGTGCGCAGATATCTGGAGCATTTGATGATCAAGTTATCTGAAAAGGCGTGTTCTCGCCAGTAATAACGAAATAATTGCCGAAGAACATTTCACCGGCGAAATTAAGAAGAAGCCCAAAAAGGCACTATGCCTGGTCTATTCTCTCTTCTCATAATACGTCCGGAAATATGGATAACTTAAAATTAAGTTTGATTTATTAGCCTCTCACGATATTACCTTTGTTGGTATTGTACAGACCGCTAAAGCGTCCGGTATCGAACGTTTCCCGCTGCCGTATGTGCTGACCAACTGCCATAACTCACTTTGCGCCGTCAGCAGCACCATTAACGGTGATGACCATGTTTTTGGTTTATCGGCGGCTCAGCGTTATGGCGGTATTTTTGTGCCTCCGCATATTGCGGTCATCCATCATATATGCGTGAGATGATGGCAGGTGGCGGCAAATGATCCTCGGTAGACAGTCACACCCGTTACGGTGCATTAGGGACAATGGCAGTCGGTGAGGGCGGCGGCGAGTTGGTAAAACAATTGCTTAATGACACTTGGGATATCGACTATCCGGGAGTGGTTGCGGTGCATCTGACGGAAAACCAGCGCCGTATGTGGGGCCGCAGGATGTGGCGCTGGCTATCATCGGTGCCGTGTTCAAAAACGGCTACGTCAAAAACAAAGTGATGGAATTCGTAGGTCCCGGCGTTCTTCGCTCTCTACCGATTTCCGTAACGGCGTGACGTTATGACCACTGAAACGACCTGTTTAAGTTCTGTCTGGCAAACCGATGAAGAAGTCCATAACTGGCTGGCGCTGCACGGTCGCGGCCAAGGATTACTGCCAGCTTAACCCTCAACCGATGGCGTACTACGATGGCTGCATCAGCGTTGATTTAAGCGCCATCAAACCAATGATTGCGCTGCCGTTCCACCCGAGCAACGTGTATGAAATCGACACGCTGAACCAGAACCTGACCCGACATTCTCGTGAGATTGAAATTGAGTCCGAGCGCGTGGCACACGGTAAAGCCAAACTCTCGCTGCTGGATAAAGTGGAAAATGGTCGCCTGAAAGTGCAGCAGGGGATTATCGCGGGCTGTTCTGGCGGTAACTAGGAAAACGTTATCGCCGCAGCAAATGCGCTGCGCGGTAATCCTGTGGTAACGCACCTTCTCGCTGGCGGTTTACCGTCATCACAGCCGTGCTTATCGATCTCGCCAAAAAAGGTGTGGTAGCAGATTTGATTGGCGCAGGCGCAATCATCAGAACCGCGTTCTGCGGCCCATGCTTTGGCGCGGGCGATACGCCAATCAACAACGGTTTGAGTATTCGCCACACCACGCGTAACTTGCCGAATCGCGAAGGCTCTAAGCCAGCCAATGGGCAGATGTCAGCGGTGGCGTTGATGGACGCTCGTTCATCGCTGCGACTGCGGCAAACGGTGGCTATTTAACTTCTGCCAGCGAACTGGATTTGCTGGGACAACGTGCCGGAGTAGGCCTTCGACTAACGCCGTATAAAAAACCTTGTTTATCAGGGCTTTGTAAAGGGGCAACTCAGCAACCGCCCGATTTACGGACCGAACATTAAAGACTGGCCGGAATTAGGTGCGCTGACTGACAATATCGTCCTCAAAGTGTGGTCGAAGATCCTCGACGAAGTGACCACCACCGACGAACTGATCCCTTCCGGTGAAACCTCTTCTTATCGTTCGAATCCGATTGGTCTGGGGGGGGATGTCAGCGAGCTGACAGAGGTGTTTGCGCGCATTAAGCAGATTGCTGGTCAGGAGCATATTGATCCGCTGCAAACTCAATTGGCAGCATGGTCTATGCGGTGAAAACCAGGCGATGGTTCTGCGCGTGAACAGGCGGCGAGCTGCCAGCGTGTGATTGGCGGTCTGGCGAATATTGCCGAGGAGTACGCGACTAAACGCTACCGTTCTAACGTCATCAACTGGGGGATGTTCACCGCTGCAGATGGCGGAAGTGCCAACCTTTGAAGTCGGGGGGATTACATTTACATCCCTAGCATTAAGAGCGGCGCTGGATAATCCGGGTACGACGTTTAAGGGTTATGTATTCCATGAAGATGCGCCGGTAACGGAAATTACGCTCTATATGGAAAGTGTCTGCTGAAGAGCGCGATATTATCAAGGCGGGTAGTTTGATTAACTTCAATAAAAACCGTCAGATGTAAAAAGCGCCATGTGAATGTAGGTCGCATTCGGCACTTATTGTCGGATGCGATGCTGGCGCATCTTATCCGACCTACAAATTGCATCGAATCGTAGGCCGGATGAGGCGTTTTACGCCGCATCCGGCAAATAGTTAATCACTTCTACTTCTTCGCCTCTGCAACCACTTTGCTACCCACGCCGCGCTTATTGTATTCCCACATGCGGTTGTAGTTAGTGTCATTCAGATTGCGCTGTATTTCGTCGCTATCGTCAACGCTGCCGGTATTACCCGCAAATGGACGATTGGAAATCACCGCATCGCCCCACGGTTTAACCGTGTTAAAACCTTCGTTGATGGCGCTATCACGGATCACCACCTGACCGTTGGTATTGGCATCAACGTCCAGCGAGCGGCCGAGTTGTGCCACGCCATCACCGGGAAGCATTGAAACGGCTGTTTACGGCGAGGAAACCGTAATAGATGTTGGACAGCGTAGCCGGTGCAAACACTTACGCTTCTTGCTGAGTACGTGAGTTCACCACGCGGAATTCGGTGTTATCGAACACCACTGCGCCGCGACCAGAAACGATATCCACAGTCCCTTCAATATCGCTGTTGGTCACCAGCGTCACGCGGCTCACGGTGGGTTTCCAGACGGTTCTGCACACCGCTGTTGGTGACAAAGAAGGTGTTCTGACGACCGAGAATGTTAACGTCGTTAATCTGCACGTTGCACCGTCAGTACGCAGTGCCACCGCCGGATGGTTACCTGCCATCTACGCTATCGCGCAGCGTGTTTTCGATGGTCAGATTTTGCAGTTGCAGGCCATTGTTTTGTGACCAGAAGACCGCAGAGCAGGGAAGCACCGATACTGTCGCTGCGTTTGCTCTGGCAGGTTATCGTACATATACCACGCTGGTTTACCTGGCATATATTTGCCGCGCGGGTTGACGTCGTGACGCCAGTCGGCAGGGCTCATGCCACCATCAAGGGAAAGCCCAATTCACATCAATCGGTTTTTCACCTGTACCGTCAGAGAAATTCCACGCGGAGCCGGCAGGGACATATACCGTTCCCTGATACTCACCAGGCATCACGGCAATATACTGGCGCTTGTTGGTTCGCTGATCATTGCCGCATCTACCGCCGCCTGAATCGTGGTATGCGTTACACCTGGAGTGCCCGCCGGCCGACACACAAATTCAGGTTGCGCAGGCAGGGTAATGGGGAAGGTATTCCACGCTGCAGCACCTGGTGTCAGGGACAAAATAGTGTTGAGCATCGAAATTCTGCGCTTCTTTGCCGACAGAATCGGGCGAGAGAGGTACCAGGCGCGGTTTGATCAGAAGGGACGTTGATGGCGGGGGTCAGCTACAGGCGGTCAGCGTCACGCCAAAAGCCAATGCCAGCGCCAGACGGGAAACTGAAGATGTGTTCGCAGGTTGCTCCGGGCTATGAAATAGAAAAATGAATCCGTTGAAGCCTGCTTTTTATACTAAGTTGGCATTATAAAAAAGCATTGCTTATCAATTTTTTGCAACGAACAGGTCACTATCAGTCAAAATAAAATCATTATTTGATTTCAATTTTGTCCCACTCCCTGCCTCTGTCATCACGATACTGTGATGCCATGGTGTCCGACTTATGCCCGAGAAGATGTTGAGCAAACTTATCGCTTATCTGCTTCTCATAGAGTCTTGCAGACGAACTGCGCAACTCGTGAAAGGTAGGCGGATCCCCTTCGAAGGAAAGACCTGATGCTTTTCGTGCGCGCATAAAAATACCTTGATACTGTGCCGGATGAAAGCGGTTCGCGACGAGTAGATGCAATTATGGTTTCTCCGCCAAGAATCTCTTTGCATTTATCAAGTGTTTCCTTCATTGATATTCCGAGGGCATCAACATGCGGATACTGTGGGATGGCGATTTTTACGCCTGTTTGCTTTGCTCGACGTGAGTTTATCCATCTACGATATCAGACCACTTCCATTTCGCATAATTCGCCAACTGGTTGCCGGTAACAACAGCCAGTTCCATTGCAAGTCTGAGCCGACATGGTGATGATTCTGCTGCTGATAAATTTTCAGGTATTCGTCAGCCGTAAGTCTTGATCTCCTTACCTCTGATTTTGCTGCGCGAGTGGCAGCGACAGGGTTTGTTGTTATATGGCCTTGGGCTATTGCCTCTCGGAATGCTTCGCTCAGTGTGATCTGATTAACTTGGCTGACGCCGCCTTGCCCTCGTCTATGTATCCATTGAGCATTGCCGCAATTTCTTTTGTGGTGATGTCTTCAAGTGGAGCATCGGCAGACCCTCCTTATTGCTTTAATTTTGCTCATGTAATTTATGAGTGTCTTCTGCTTGATTCCTCTGCTGGCCAGGATTTTTTCGTAGCGATCAGCCCCTGAATGTAACGTAACGGAATTATCACTGTTGATTCTCGCTGTCAGAGGCTTGTGTTTGTGTCCTGAAAATAACTCAATGTTGGCCTGTATAGCTTCAGTGATTGAGGTGTACTGGCAATAGCGGACACTACCATTTGTTCTTTTTTTAAGCAGTCATCTGATGATATTTTTCCCTGAAGGCTGCCGGGGAGATATTCCCCAGACGAGAGTGACGACGCTGACGATTGTAGAAAATCTCAATGTATTCCCGTATTACTGAGATGGCTTCATCCCGGTTATTAAAACGATAGTGGCTCAGGCTCTCATTTTTCAGCGTTCCCCAGAAGCTTTCCATCGGAGCGTTGTCGTAACAGTTACCTTTACGCGACATTGATGTTTTCAGACCAGACTGCTCCTGTATGACCCGGTAATCGTATGCGCAGTACTGTGAACCTCGATCAGAGTGGTGGATTAGCCCGGCAGGTGGGCGCTGGCTCCTGAGCGCCATAAACAGGGCTTTACCTGTCAGCTCTTTTGTCATGCGCTCTCCCATGGCGTAGCCGACAATTTCGCACGTATAAACATCTTTGATGCCAGCGAGGTACAACCATCCCTCCTGTGTGGCAACATACGTCAGGTCCGCCACCCAGACCTGATTTGGTGCTGTAGGAGCGAACGTCTGGTTCAGCAGATTTGGCGCAACTGGCAGATTGTGGTTCGGGTTCGTAGTCGCTCTGAACTTGCGTTTCTGCTTACAGCGTAGCCTCAGCTCCTTACGAAGACGTGCCAGTCGGTCACGACCAACGATGATGCCATTCTCTGCCAGCTCCGTCTGGAGCCGCCGGGTTCCATATGTTTCGCGAGTGCGGATATGTGCCACCTTAATCTCCAGTTTTAGCCGCTCATCACTTTGTTTTCTGTCTGAGGGTTCATGCTGTACCCAGTTGTAATAACCGCTCCTGGATACACCAAATACCTGACACATCGCTTCAATGGGAAATTGTTGTCGCCATTGTTCGATTAACGCGTATTTTTCAGCGACTCCTGTGCAAAATACGCTGTTGCTTTTTTTAATATATCTCGCTCAAGGCGAGCTTCATTTAACGCCTTACGCAGTTGCAGAATTTCAGATTCCAGTTCAGCCACCGTGCGGGAACCAGGAGTACCGAGCCCTTTTCTGGCGGCGGTAACCCATTGTCCTAAAGTGCCTTCAGGAAGGGATAATCGGGAAGCGCCTTCACTGATCGAAAGTTGATTTTCAAGAACCGTTCTGACAGCTTCGGCTTTGAACTCTTTAGAGTAACGTTGGGTTTTTCTGCTCATTATTAGCTCCTTCTGATGCCATTCTATTTCAGGAAGGAGTGTCCGTTAAACTCAGGCTACCTCACTGTAGTTGCCATGTTTTACGGCAATGAGAGCAGAGATAGCGCTGATGTCCGGCAGTGCTTTTGCCGTTACGCACCACGCCTTCAGTAGCGGAGCAGGAAGGACATCTGATGGAAATGGAAGCCACGCAAGCACCTTAAAATCACCATCATACACTAAATCAGTAAGTTGGCAGCATTACCGGTATTCGATGGGGAAGAACTTCACGCGAGCTATTATCAGTCGTTATTATCTCAGGTACGGGATATGGTAGATGCACTATAAGATGTGTTAAAAACGCTGTAGCAGAATGAAGCGCGGAATAAAAAAGCGGCAACTCAATAAAGTTGCCGCTTTACGAGGAAATTAGAACATTACCTTATGACCGTACTGCTCAAGAATGCCTTTCACGCGTTCCATGGTCTCTTTCTTCGGTGGTTTAACACCATCGAGTTTGTATTCTTCACCCATCGCCACCCATTTGTGTTTGCCCAGTTCGTGGTAGGGGAGAAGTTCGATTTTCTCAACGTTACCCATATCACGGGTAAATTCACCGAGGCGATGTGCCGAATCGTCATCGTCAGACCAGCCTGGGACAACAACGTAGCGGATCCACACCTTCACATTTTTGTTCGCCAGATATTTAGCGAACTCCAGCGTGCGGTGGTTGGAAACTCCAACCAGATTTTGGTGGATCTCGTCGTTCATCTGTTTGAGATCGAGCATTACCAGGTCGGTTACTTCCAGCAGTTCATCAATCACCGGATCGTAACGACGAACAAAACCGTTGGTATCCAGACAGGTATGAATGCCTTCTTTTTTACAGGCGCGGAACCAGTCACGAACAAACTCAGCTTGCAGGATTGCTTCACCGCCGGATGCGGTAACGCCGCCGCCGGAAGCGTTCATAAAGTGGCGATAGGTCACCACTTCCTTCATCAAATCTTCAACGGTAACTTCTTTACCGCCATGCGTGTCCCAGGTGTCGCGGTTATGACAATACAGGCAGCGCATCAGGCAGCCCTGGAAAAAGGTGATAAAGCGAATACCTGGGCCGTCTACGGTTCCACAGGATTCAAAGGAGTGAATGCGACCAATAACTGACATTGCGGTGTTTCTCCAGATGTGGCCCATCTGAGGCCGTGTTGGTGCGCAGCTCGAAGGCTACGTCGAGTCTGTTTTGGCAGTCACCTTAAAGTATAGATAGCTGACAAAAAAGGCTCTCGTGCTAAAAAAGGCCCCACTTTCGTGGAGCCTTTATTGTACGCTTTTTACTGTACGATTTCAGTCAAATCTAATTACATAGATTGAGTGAAGGTACGGGTGATGACGTCTTGCTGTTGCTCCTTGGTCAGGGAGTTGGAGGCAAAACGCATAACCGGGATACGCGGATGGTCGACTGCGGATATTTCTCGGGTTTCCATCGCGTCCAGCAGCATTTCACGGTTGATCACGTTGACGTTGGGGTGTTGACCACCTTCCAGGGTTGGCTCGTGGTGGAAGTAACCATCCATCAGGGCGGCGAGGTTGGCTTTCTGGGCTTCCTTGTCTTTACCCAGCGCGTTCGGCACGATGGAGAAGGTATAGGAGATAACATCTTTCGCGTAGGCGAACGGCAGCTTGGCAACGGACGTGAGGGAAGCAACGGCGCCCTTCTGATCACGACCGTGCATCGGGTTGGCAGCCGGCCGAACGCGCACCGGCGCGACGACGATCCGGGGTTTACCGGTCTTCTTGCCGTACACCACGTTGGAGGTGATGGTCAGCACGGACTGGGGCAGCGCGCCACGGTAGGTGTTGAGCTTTGAATTTTCTTCATGAAGCGCTCGACCAGGTGGCGCGGGCGATGTCATCGACGCGAGCGTCGTTGTTGCCGAACTGCGGGTACTCGCCTTCGATTTCGAAGTCGATGGAGACGCCATCGGCATCACGTACCGGCTTTACCCGGGCCTACCTGATGGCGGACAGGGAATCAGCGGCTACGGACAGACCCGCGATGCCGCAAGCCATGGTGCGATAGACGTCACGGTCGTGCAGCGCCATCAGGGAGGGCTCGTAAGCTGTACTTTTCGTGCATGTAGTGGATGATGTTCAGGGCGGCGACGTACTGCTTGGCCAGCCAGTCCATGAAGTCGATTCATCTGTCCATCACGTCGTTGTAGTCGAGGTCGGAGGTGATCGTTTCGGTCTTCGGACCGACCTGGATCTTGAGCTTCTCGTCCACACCGCGTTGATTGCATACAGCATGGTCTTCGCCAAGGTCGCACGGGCACGAAGAACTGCATCTGTTTGCCGACGATCATCGGGGACACACGGCCGACGATGGCGTAGTCATCGTTGTTCAAGTCCGGACGCATCAGGTCTGGTTCTCGTACGCACCGGAGAGGTCTCGATGGATACCTTGGCGCAGTACTTCTGAAACCGAGCGGCAGCTTCTCGGACCACAGGATGGTCAGGTTCGGCAGGGACGGGCCCATGGTGTAAGGGTGTTGACGTTACGGAAGCTGTTTTGGTGACCAGGGTACGGCCGTCAATGCCCATACGGGCGTGGCCCGGTAGCCCACATCGGGTCGCCGGAGAGCAGTGAATCGTATTCCGGGGTACGCAGGAAGCGAACGATACGCAGCTTCATGACCATGTGGTCCACCATCTCCTGGGCTTCTTGCTCCGGTGATCAGGCCTTTCTGCAGGTCACGCTCGATGTAGATGTCCAGGGAGCTGGAGGTACGACCGAAGAACATGGCCGCGCCGTTCTGGACTTGACCGCCGCCAGGTAGGCGAAGTAGGTCCACTGGACGGCTCCTGGGCGGTCTTGGCTGGTACGGAGATGTCGCAGCCATATTGGCAGCCATCACCTTCATCTGGCCAGGGCACGGTGCTGCGGGGATCTTCTTCGCGCAGACGGATGGTGGGCTTCCAGGTTGACACCGTTTTCCAGGTCAGCCTGCAGGGACTTGAACTGAGCCTGTGTTGGCTGATCAGGAAAATGAATACCGTACAGGGTAAACGACGGTAGTCACCGATGATACGGCCACGGCCGTAGGCGTCCGGCAGACCGGTGATGACGCCGGACTTGCGGCAGTTCAGGATGTCTGTGGTGTAGACGTCGAACACGCCTGGTTGTGGTCTTGCGGTTCTCGGTGAAGATTTTCTCGACCATGGGGGCCAGCTGACGACCGTACACTTCGCAAGAGGGGTTGATCATCCTGATACCGCCGTTGGCGATGAGGGGGCGCTTGAGCGGCTTGTCGGTCTGCAGACCAACGATTTGCTCCAGGCTCTGGTCGATATAGCCTGCCGTGATCGGCAGTGGTGGCGGAGGCGGATCCAAATTGACCGGCGTGAGTGCGGTTCTCAAATACTTGATGCCTTCCATGACCTTTCCCAGCTTGGTGGTGGCTTCGGTCGCGCCGGCCAGGAAGGACTCGTCACACCTCATACGGGGTGTGTTTTTCTGGATGAAGTCACGGACGTTTACTTCATTCTGCCAGTCACCTTTGGTAAAACCTTCCCAGGCTGTGGCTAACTTTTCATTAAGCTCGGACATGTAACACCTACCTTCTTAAGTGGATTTTTTATTTACTGCGTACTTCGACAACCATTAATGGTGATCGTTTTCACGCAGGTAAATGACCCAGTATGTCAACCCAACCAACAAACCACCGCCGATAATATTACCGATCGTAACCGGGATCAGGTTATCAGTGATGAAGTTCATCACGGTCAGGTGAGAAAAATTTTCCGGTGCAGAACCGACAGCGGTCCAGAATTCCGGAGATGCGAAGTCGCGGATTACAATACCCATCGGGATCATAAACATGTTTGCGATACTGTGCTCAAAACCGCTGGCAACAAACATCGCGACCGGCAGCACCATAATGAACGCTTTGTCCATCAGGCTGCGGCCAGAATAACTCATCCATACTGCCAGACATACCATCAGGTTTGCCAGGATACCAAGACAGACGGCCTCAATAAAAGTATGGTGCACTTTGTGGTCGGCGGTTTGTAGGACGTTTAGTCCCCATTGACCATTTGCGGTCATATACTCGCCGGAAAGCCACATTAAAAGTACAAACAGCAGTGCGCCGACCAGGTTGCCAAAATAGACATTTAGCCAGTTTTTAGCCAACTGACACCAGGTGATGCGCCCACTCGCCTTAGCAACAACAATCAACACTGTGGAAGTAAAGAGATCGGCTCCGCAGACAACACAAAGAATCAGCCCCAGAGAGAAGCAAATGCCGCCAACCAGTTTTGCCATGCCGAAGGGCATTGTGCCTGTGCCAGTGGTTGCTGTGATATAGAAGACGAATGCGATTGAGATGAAAACACCGGCGGTAATCGCCAGATAGAAAGTCTTAAGCGGATGTTTCGTTGCTTTATAGACACCCGCCTCTTCGGCCACTTTGGCCATTGCAGCAGGAAGTAAAAGATCAAAAGGGTTGTCAGCTTTCACACTAACTCTCTCTTTATTAAGTCGGCGACGAGATACTAACAAAGCATTATAGATGAGAAATTGATATAGATCATATCTCGCCTGGCTTATAGGCCCGTAACTCGCATGGTTTTTATGCAAATACGGAGTAACTATTTGATTATCCAAATAAAAATAAATTTTAAAAATTAACAAATGAGTTGAATTTTTTCCGCATCCTCCGCTAAAACAGTTAATTAAAAGGGAGCATCAGGCGAATAAAGTAACAATATAGATCGTATTTATTAAATACAAATTACCGATATTTAACCTTATAATTACAATTATTTTATTAATGCAAATATATGTAAAGCGGGGCATTAAAAAAACGCCCCGTAATATAACTCAGACTAATCATTAAGCCTACATTGCGTAGGCTATTTGATTTTATTTTGCCCAGAATGCTGCTTTGGCGCGCTGCAGCTTTTCGTAGGCCTTCAACAACGACTGATGTGCAGCAAACGCGTGCAGATCGCTATCTACCGGTTGCAGGCCGTAAAACGCCGCTTCGCCGCTCATTGCCGCACTGGCGGCTTCTACGGCATCTGCGCCGTACATGCGAACAAACGCATTCAGATATTGCAGCGGCTGGCGATCTTCTTCCTGTGCCAGTAATAACAACGTTTGCAGGCAGCGATAATAGTTGGCGCGTTCCGGACTAAATACTGATGAGTTAAACTCCATCGTCCATTCGGTCCAGACCAGAGCCTGTTCCAGATCGCCACCAGCCAGCGCCAGCATGGCTTTTAATTCACCGATACGCAGGGTGTACCAACCGTTATCCGACCCGGTCGCCAGACCCAACAGCTCACGCACGCGGGTAAAGTCATCAAAACCTTCTTCATCCAGTTGCTCGATGAGGTTCAGGTAATCTTCTTTTTCCCACTCGCTGCCTGGTAGCGAAAGAATCGTTTCACGTAAATGGCTGCCCATACTGTTATTCGCGAGCCACAGATCTTCAGCCGGATAAATATCGGACATGCCAGGCACGATAATACGGCAAGCATAAACGCCCAGATGCTCGTAATCGGCAATATAAACTTCTTTATCTTCTTTGTTGAAGATAGCCATCAGCGTAGCAAACTCTTCTTCCGTGGTGCCGGAGAAATTCCAGTCCACAAACGGATAATCGGCATCCTGCTTGAACAGGTCCCAGGAGATTAAACCGCTGGAATCGATAAAGTGCGTTTCGAGGTTGGTATGTTCAGCGACTTCTTCATCATCGAAGGTTGGCGGAGTAAACACATCCAAATCTTTCAGGCCACGACCTTGCAGCAGCTCGGTCACGGTACGTTCCAGTGCTACGCCAAAATCAGGATGCGCACCGAAAGAGGCAAAGCAGGTGCCGTTTGCAGGATTAAACAGTACCACGCAAATCACCGGATACTGGCCGCCAAGGGAACCATCATATGCGAAGATCGGGAAACCTTCTGTTTCCAGTGTTTCGATCGCTTCAACCACCGCTGGGTAACGCGCCAGCACGTCTGCCGGGATTTCCGGCAAGCTGATGCTTTCAGCAATAATGCGGTTTTTCACGTAGCGTTCGAAAACTTCGGACAACCCCTGAACGCGTGCTTCGTTGCGGGTATTGCCAGCGGACATACCGTTAGAAACGTACAGGTTACCAATGATATTCATCGGAATATAAACGGTCTGATTGTCGGACTGGCGCGTAAACGGCAGACCGCAAATACCACGATCTTCGTTACCGGATTGTAGGTCAATCAGCATACTGCCGGTCAATTCATTCTCCGGATCGTAAAATGCGCGCAGACGGTCATCGAGCAGCCCTTCTGGCACATCGTCATTTTCGCTCAGTGGGAACCATTTTTCGTTGGGATAATGCACAAATGGACCGTTGGCGATGGTTTCGCCCAGCCAGAAATCAGCAAAAAAGTAGTTGGTTGAGAGACGCTCGAAATATTCACCGAGTGCAGAAGCCAGCGCCGCTTTCTTGGTTGCGCCTTTACCGTTGGTAAAACACAGTGCGCACTCTTTGTCGCGAATATGTACAGACCAGACGTTAGGCACGGGATTCAGCCAGGAGGCCTCTTCAATCTGAAAGCCGAGGTCTGAAAGTTTTTGCTGGAAGCGAGCGATGGAATCTTCCAGAGCGGCATCTTTGCCGGGGATAAATGTTTGCGTCATGAAAATCACTTTAGTCGTACGGAAAGCGCGCAATAATACGGGTTTTATCTCAAAGGCGCTATCACCGCCGCCATGCCGATGAACTGTTGACTATGCTTTTAGCGGATAAACCACGTTAAGAGCATAAAAATGAAGGCGTTCGATCTCCACCGTATGGCATTTGATAAAGTGCCTTTTGATTTCCTTGGCGAAGTTGCACTACGTAGTCTTTATACCTTTGTACTGGTTTTTTGTTCCTCAAAATGACCGGAAGACGCGGTGTGCGACAGATGTCGCTGTTTGAAGTGTTAATCATTCTCACGCTGGGTTCAGCGGCGGGAGATGTGGCGTTTTATGATGATGTGCCGATGGTGCCGGTACTTATCGTCTTTATCACTCTGGCGTTGTTATACCGCCTGGTAATGTGATGGCGAGCTGGCCTGGTCGAAACTCAATAACTCCAACATGACGGAATTTGAGTTCTTTATGGAGCTACGATTGCGTGGCGTGGAGCAGCTGGGGCAGGTACGTCTGGCGATTCTCGAAACCAACGGGCAAATCAGTGTCTATTTCTTTGAAGATGACAAGGTGAAACCGGGTTTACTTATTTTACCCAGTGATTGTACGCAGCGTTACAAAGTGGTGCCGGAGTCGGCGGACTATGCCTGCATTCGTTGTAGTGAAATCATTCATATGAACGCGGGGGAAAAACAATTATGTCCGCGCTGTGCAAATCCAGAATGGACGAAGGCAAGTCGGGCAAAACGGGTGACCTGACAGTAAAAACATCGGCTTTTTGCTAATAATCCGAGAGATTCTTTTGTGTGATGCAAGCCACATTTTTGCCCTCAACGGTTTTACTCATTGCGATGTGTGTCACTGAATGATAAAACCGATAGCCACAGGAATAATGTATTACCTGTGGTCGCAATCGATTGACCGCGGGTTAATAGCAACGCAACGTGGTGAGGGGAAATGGCTCAAATCTTCAATTTTAGTTCTGGTCCGGCAATGCTACCGGCAGAGGTGCTTAAACAGGCTCAACAGGAACTGCGCGACTGGAACGGTCTTGGTACGTCGGTGATGGAAGTGAGTCACCGTGGCAAAGAGTTCATTCAGGTTGCAGAGGAAGCCGAGAAGGATTTTCGCGATCTTCTTAATGTCCCCTCCAACTACAAGGTATTATTCTGCCATGGCGGTGGTCGCGGTCAGTTTGCTGCGGTACCGCTGAATATTCTCGGTGATAAAACCACCGCAGATTATGTTGATGCCGGTTACTGGGCGGCAAGTGCCATTAAAGAAGCGAAAAAATACTGCACGCCTAATGTCTTTGACGCCAAAGTGACTGTTGATGGTCTGCGCGCGGTTAAGCCAATGCGTGAATGGCAACTCTCTGATAATGCGGCTTATATGCATTACTGCCCGAATGAAACCATCGACGGTATCGCCATCGACGAGACGCCAGACTTCGGCAAAGATGTGGTGGTCGCCGCCGACTTCTCTTCAACCATTCTTTCCCGTCCGATTGACGTCAGCCGTTATGGTGTAATTTACGCTGGCGCGCAGAAAAATATCGGCCCGGCTGGCCTGACAATCGTCATCGTTCGTGAAGATTTGCTGGGTAAAGCGAATATCGCGTGTCCGTCGATTCTGGATTATTCCATCCTCAACGATAACGGCTCCATGTTTAACACGCCGCCGACATTTGCCTGGTATCTATCTGGTCTGGTCTTTAAATGGCTGAAAGCGAACGGCGGTGTAGCTGAAATGGATAAAATCAATCAGCAAAAAGCAGAACTGCTATATGGGGTGATTGATAACAGCGATTTCTACCGCAATGACGTGGCGAAAGCTAACCGTTCGCGGATGAACGTGCCGTTCCAGTTGGCGGACAGTGCGCTTGACAAATTGTTCCTTGAAGAGTCTTTTGCTGCAGGCCTTCATGCACTGAAAGGACACCGTGTGGTCGGCGGAATGCGCGCGTCTATTTATAATGCCATGCCGCTGGAAGGCGTTAAAGCGCTGACAGACTTCATGGTTGAGTTCGAACGCCGTCACGGTTAATGCCGAAATTTTGCTTAATCCCCACAGCCAGCCTGTGGGGTTTTTATTTCTGTTGTAGAGAGTTGAGTTCATGGAATCCCTGACGTTACAACCCATCGCTCGTGTCGATGGCACTATTAATCTGCCCGGTTCCAAGAGCGTTTCTAACCGCGCTTTATTGCTTGCGGCATTAGCACACGGCAAAACAGTATTAACCAATCTGCTGGATAGCGACGACGTGCGCCATATGCTGAATGCATTAACAGCGTTAGGGTTAAGCTATACGCTTTCAGCCGATCGTACGCGTTGCGAAATTATCGGTAACGGCGGTCCATTACACGCAGAAGGTGCCCTGGAGTTGTTCCTCGGTAACGCCGGAACGGCAATGCGTCCGCTGGCGGCAGCTCTTTGTCTGGATAGCAATGATATTGTGCTGACCGGTGAGCCGCGTATGAAAGAGCGCCCGATTGGTCATCTGGTGGATGCGCTGCGCCTGGGCGGGGCGAAGATCACTTACCTGGAACAAGAAAATTATCCGCCGTTGCGTTTACAGGGCGGCTTTACTGGCGGCAACGTTGACGTTGATGGCTCCGTTTCCAGCCAATTCCTCACCGCACTGTTAATGACTGCGCCTCTTGCGCCGGAAGATACGGTGATTCGTATTAAAGGCGATCTGGTTTCTAAACCTTATATCGACATCACACTCAATCTGATGAAGACGTTTGGTGTTGAAATTGAAAATCAGCACTATCAACAATTTGTCGTAAAAGGCGGGCAGTCTTATCAGTCTCCGGGTACTTATTTGGTCGAAGGCGATGCATCTTCGGCTTCTTACTTCCTGGCAGCAGCAGCAATCAAAGGCGGCACTGTAAAAGTGACCGGTATTGGACGTAACAGTATGCAGGGTGATATTCGCTTTGCTGATGTGCTGGAAAAAATGGGCGCGACCATTTGCTGGGGCGATGATTATATTTCCTGCACGCGTGGTGAACTGAACGCTATTGATATGGATATGAACCATATTCCTGATGCGGCGATGACCATTGCCACGGCGGCGTTATTTGCAAAAGGCACCACCACGCTGCGCAATATCTATAACTGGCGTGTTAAAGAGACCGATCGCCTGTTTGCGATGGCAACAGAACTGCGTAAAGTCGGCGCGGAAGTGGAAGAGGGGCACGATTACATTCGTATCACTCCTCCGGAAAAACTGAACTTTGCCGAGATCGCGACATACAATGATCACCGGATGGCGATGTGTTTCTCGCTGGTGGCGTTGTCAGATACACCAGTGACGATTCTTGATCCCAAATGCACGGCCAAAACATTTCCGGATTATTTCGAGCAGCTGGCGCGGATTAGCCAGGCAGCCTGAATGAACAACGGGCAATAAATAGCCAAATCTTTCTTTATCAAAACGTCGGCACATTGTCGTAATGCCGATCAGTTAAGGATCAGTTGACCGATCCAGTGGCTGTGTAAGAATCCGGAAACGCTCACTTGTTTCCGGATTTTTTTATGCACATTGGACAGGCTCTTGATCTGGTATCCCGTTACGATTCTCTGCGTAACCCACTGACTTCTCTGGGGGATTACCTCGCCCCCGAACTCATCTCTCGTTGCCTTGCCGAATCAGGTACTGTAACGCTACGCAAGCGCCGTCTTCCCCTCGAAATGATGGTCTGGTGTATTGTTGGCATGGTGCTTGAGCGTAAAGAACCTCTTCACCAGATTGTGAATCGCCTGGACATCATGCTGCCGGGCAATCGCCCCTTCGTTGCCCCCAGTGCCGTTATTCAGGCCCGCCAGCGCCTGGGAAGTGAGGCTGTCCGCCGCATGTTCACGAAAACAGCGCAGCTCTGGCATAACGCCACGCCGCATCCGCACTGGTGCGGCCTGACCCTGCTGGCCATCGATGGTGTGTTCTGGCGCACACCGGATACACCAGAGAACGATGCAGCCTTCCCCCGCCAGACACATGCCGGGAACCCGGCGCTCTACCCGCAGGTCAAAATGGTCTGCCAGATGGAACTGACCAGCCATCTGCTGACGGCTGCAGCCTTCGGCACGATGAAGAACAGCGAAAATGAGCTTGCTGAGCAACTTATAGGACAAACCGGCGATAACACTCTGACGTTAATGGATAAAGGTTATTACTCACTGGGACTGTTAAATGGCTGGAGCCTGGCGGGAGAACACCGCCACTGGATGATACCTCTCAGAAAGGGAGCGCAATATGAAGAGCTCAGAAAACTGGGTAAAGGCGATCATCTGGTGAAGCTGAAAACCAGCCCGCAGGCACGAAAAAAGTGGCCGGGACTGGGAAATGAAGTGACAGCCCGCCTGCTGACCGTGACGCGCAAAGGAAAAGTCTGCCATCTGCTGACGTCGATGACGGACGCCATGCGCTTCCCCGGAGGAGAAATGGCGGATCTGTACAGTAATCGCTGGGAAATCGAACTGGGATACAGGGAGATAAAACAGACGATGCAACTGAGCAGGCTGACGCTGAGAAGTAAAAAGCCGGAGCTTGTGGAGCAAGAGCTGTGGGGTGTCTTACTGGCTTATAATCTGGTGAGATATCAGATGATTAAAATGGCGGAACATCTGAAAGGTTACTGGCCGAATCAACTGAGTTTCTCAGAATCATGCGGAATGGTGATGAGAATGCTGATGACATTGCAGGGCGCTTCACCGGGACGTATACCGGAGCTGATGAGCGATCTTGCAAGTATGGGACAACTTGTGAAATTACCGACGAGAAGGGGAAGGGCCTTCCCGAGAGTGGTAAAGGAGAGGCCCTGGAAATACCCCACAGCCCCGAAAAAGAGCCAGTCAGTTGCTTAACTGACTGGCATTACGGCACATTGTCGGCGTTTTTTTTCGGACCTTGTGAGTCATTTTGATTAATGGTAGCGTCGCTTGTCAATGTAAGTTGTTGATACATAATATTTATATATGATTAATCAACGGATGATTCACATGAAGAATACTAAATTACTGCTGGCGATTGCGACCTCTGCAGCATTACTGACAGGGTGTCAAAATACCCACGGTATTGATACCAATATGGCTATCAGCTCCGGTTTAAATGCCTATAAAGCAGCAACATTAAGCGATGCCGATGCAAAAGCGATTGCCAATCAGGGCTGTGCCGAAATGGACAGCGGCAATCAAGTCGCAAGTAAATCCAGCAAGTACGGTAAACGTCTGGCAAAAATCGCCAAAGCATTGGGTAACAATATTAATGGCACGCCGGTCAACTATAAGGTTTATATGACCAGCGACGTCAACGCATGGGCGATGGCGAACGGCTGTGTTCGTGTCTACAGTGGCCTGATGGACATGATGAATGACAACGAAATTGAAGGTGTTCTGGGCCATGAACTGGGCCACGTCGCGTTGGGTCACTCGCTGGCTGAAATGAAAGCTTCTTATGCGATCGTTGCCGCACGCGATGCCATTTCAGCTACCAGCGGTGTGGCTTCCCAGCTTTCCCGCTCACAATTGGGTGATATCGCAGAAGGCGCTATTAATGCTAAATACTCCCGTGATAAAGAGTCCGAAGCAGATGATTTCTCTTTTGATCTGTTGAAGAAACGTGGCATCAGCACCCAGGGGCTGGTTGGCAGCTTTGAAAAACTGGCTAGCCTGGATGGCGGTCGCACCCAGTCCATGTTTGACTCTCACCCACCATCAACAGAGCGTGCGCAACACATCCGTGATCGTATCGCCTCTGGTAAGTAAATCATTGTCATCTTTCGGGCTGGTCTTCTGCCAGCCCGCTATAATTGCGCAATAAATCCCCATCTGAATACAGACAAAACTGGTTTTTGCACACAACGTTAACGATTTGTGGCGTCGGCGCGTATAATGCGCGCGGTTATGTTAACGGTACGCCTGTTTTAAGGAGATAAAGATGACGGCAATTGCCCCGGTTATTACCATTGATGGCCCAAGCGGTGCAGGGAAAGGCACCTTGTGTAAGGCTATGGCGGAAGCGTTGCAATGGCATCTGCTGGACTCGGGTGCAATTTATCGCGTACTGGCATTGGCGGCATTACATCACCATGTTGATGTTGCGTCGGAAGATGCGCTGGTACCGCTGGCATCCCATCTGGATGTACGTTTTGTGTCGACCAATGGCAATCTGGAAGTGATCCTCGAAGGGGAAGATGTCAGCGGCGAAATTCGTACTCAGGAAGTGGCGAATGCGGCTTCACAAGTCGCGGCATTCCCACGCGTTCGTGAAGCATTATTGCGTCGCCAACGCGCGTTTCGCGAATTACCAGGTCTGATTGCCGATGGCCGCGACATGGGAACGGTGGTATTCCCTGATGCACCAGTGAAAATTTTCCTTGACGCCTCCTCGGAAGAACGTGCGCATCGCCGCATGCTACAGTTGCAGGAGAAGGGCTTTAGTGTTAACTTCGAGCGCCTTTTGGCCGAGATCAAAGAACGCGACGACCGCGATCGTAACCGAGCGGTAGCGCCACTGGTTCCGGCAGCCGATGCTTTAGTGTTGGATTCCACCACCTTAAGCATTGAGCAATTGATTGAAAAAGCGCTACAATACGCGCGCCAGAAATTGGCTCTCGCATAAGCGACCGAATTTGCAGTACCCCCGTTGCAATGGAATGACAGCGGGTATGTTAAACAACCCCATCCGGCATGGAGCCAGGTGGACGTTAAATATAAACCTGAAGATTAAACGATGATCGAATCTTTTGCTCAGACTTCTTGAAGACTCCCTGAACGCCGTAAAACCCGTCAAGGTTCGGTCGTAAGCGGCACTGTCGTTGCTATCGAGGAGCGACCTCGTATTGGTTAATGCAGGTCTGAAATCCGAGTCTACTATCCCGGCTGAAGAATTCAAGAACGCCATGGGCGAGCTGGAAATCAACGTCAGGTAACTAAGTTGACGTGGCTCTGGACTCTTGTAGGAGGAGTGGTTTCAGGCGAAACCAAGCTGTCCCGGCAAAAAGCAGACGCCACGAAGCCTGGCTGCAGCTGGAAAAAGCTTACGAAGAGGCCAAGCTACCGTTATCGGTATCATCAACGGCAAGGTCGGGTAGTTTCACCGTTGAGCTGAACGGCACATCCGTGCCTTCCTGCCGGGTTTCTGGTTGACATGCGTCCAAATCCGTGACACCGCTCCACCTGGAAAACAAAGAACTCGAGTTCAAAGTCATCAAGCTGGACCAGAAGCACAAACCGAGTCCTCTCCCGTGGTGCCGTGATCGAGACCGCCACACCTCCGAGCGTAATCAGCCTGCTGGCCAACCTGCAAGAAGGGTCAAGTGAGTAAGGGTATCGTCCCGGACCTGGACCGACTACGGTGCGAATCAGTAAAATATGGGCGGTGTCACAGCCTGCTGCACATCACCGACATCAAGCGTGGAAGCGCGTTAAGCGTCCTTCCGAAATCGTCAACGTTGGCGACGAGATCGCTGTCAAGGTTCTAAAAGTCGACCGCAGAGCGTACCGTGTATGCCTGGGCCTGAAGCAGCTGGGCGAAGATAGCCGGTTGCTATGGCCAAGCGTACCCCGGAGCCACCACCCGTCTGCTGGCCGCGTGACCAACCTGACCGACTACGGCTGCTTCGTTGAAATCGAAAAGGCGCGAAGCCCTCCGGCATCCTGTGGGCAATGGATTGACCGACAGAACATCCACCCCGTCCAAGGTTGTCAACGTTGGCGACGTGGTTAACGTGATCGTTATGGACATCAACGAAGATGGTCGTGCATCTCCCTGGGTCTGAAGCAGTGCGAATCCAACCCGTGGCAGCTGTTGCCGAAACTAGCCGCCAAGGGCGACCGTGCTTAGGGCCAGATCAAGTCCATCACTGACTTCGGTATCTTCATCGGTCTGGATGGCGGCATCGACCACCTGGTTCACCTGTCTGACATCTCCTGGAACAACCCAGGCGAAGCCGTGCGTGAATTCAGAGGGCGACGAGATCGAAGCCGTTATTATGCAAGTTAACCCAGAGCGTGAGCGCACCTGTCCTGGGCATCAAGCAAATAAGAAAAACCGTTCAAATATGGGTACCTGTCTGACGAACGAGAAAGGTGCTATTGTGAAGGGCACAAGTTTTTTCGGTTAATGCCAAGGTTCTACCGTGATCGAACTGGCTGACGGCGTAGAAGGCTACCTGCATGCTCCTGCAACATCTGGTCGCCGCGTTCAAGACGCTCCGCTGGTGCTGTCTGTTGGTGACGGAGTGAGCAAATTCATACAGGCTATAATCGCAGAACCACACATCATCTCTGTACGTGCCAAGGACGAGGCTGATGAGAAAGATGCAATCGCAACTGTTAACAAACAGGAAGATGCAAACTTCTCCAACAACGCAATGGCTGAAGCTTTCAAAGCAGCTAAAGGCGAGTAATTCTCTGACTCTTCGGGATTTTTATTCCGAAGTTTGTTGAGTTTACTTGACAGATTGCAGGTTTCGTCCTGTAATCAAGCACTAAGGGCGGCTACGGCCGCCCTTAATCAATGCAGCAACAGCAGCCGCTTAATTTGCCTTTAAGGAACCGGAGGAATCATGACCAAGTCAGAATTGATAGAAAGACTTGCCACCCAGCAATCGCACATTCCCGCCAAGACGGTTGAAGATGCAGTAAAAGAGATGCTGGAGCATATGGCCTCGACTCTTGCGCAGGGCGAGCGTATTGAAATCCGCTTTTCAGCAGTTTCTCTTTGCACTACCGCGCACCACGTACCGGACGTAATCCGAAGACTGGCGATAAAGTAGAACTGGAAGGAAAATACGTTATCACTTTAAAACCTGGTAAAGAACTGCGCGATCGCGCGGTGTTTACGGTTAAGTTTTTTACTAGAACTTGAAGGCGAGAAAAGCACCTGTCGGGTGCTTTTCTTCATTTCTCTAATCTGGAACTGGAAGCTGCCTCGCAGAGTTTTGAACAGTTTTCACCCTTTCGTTAAATTCTTCTGGAATATGCCTCGGGGAACGCAAATTTCCCACCAGACAACCGCTCAACAAAGTTGCACACTTTTCCATAAACAGGGAGGGGTGCATGAAATAACGACAGTCGTGTATGCATAATTAGCGGAATTTTTCCGTTCTGATTTTGTCCGATTGCCTGGGACATTAACCCTTGCGTTTCTGACTCTCTTCGCCTGCGTACTGGCATTTATCCCTGTTAAAACCGTCCGTTATATCGCGCTGACGTTGCTGTTTTTCGTTTGGGGCATATTATCAGCAAAGCAAATTTTGTGGGCAGGAGAAACCTTAACTGGCGCGACGCAGGATGCAATTGTTGAGATCACTGCAACTGACGGCATTACCACTCATTACGGTCAAATTACTCATCTACAAGGTCGCATGTACATCCCTGCGTCAGGTCGCGTACTTATGGCGAATATCTTCCGCAAGCGGTTTGGCTGCAGAGCAATGGTCAATGAACTCAAGTTCGGCGGAGTTCATGGCCAACTTAATGATGGCGGCTTTGATAGCCAGCGTTATGCCATTTCCGCTGGAGCATGAGCCTGTCACCTGCCCGCTGCTTCTGCAGGCAGTGTCATTGAACCGAATTCAGCCGCGCGCTGTACAGTATCTGGCGTCACGACAAACAACGCTCAACCCTATCCGTGGAATGCGGTTATTCTTGGTTTAGGATGGGGGAACGGTTATCCGTCCCCAAAGAAATCAAAATATCATGGTGCGATACTGGAACGGCGCATTTAATGGCCAGATCCGGGATTGCACATCGCTTTCTGGCGTCGCCGGCCGCCGGGACTCATTCGCAGTGGACAAATTTTTCTGCCTGGGCGCTGGATCCACTCGGGAATACCATTAATTGGCGGGAAACTGCTCGTGCTGCTTTTTATGCCTGTTTACGGGAACTCAACCTCCTGCATCGCGGACCATGGTGGCGCTTGCTACGTGGGGAATGCTTAAGTTAAGTGGGCGACAGTGGAGCGGCTGGGACGTATGGATATATGTCGTCTGGCTGTATTTTGCTGATGGATCCTGTTGCCATTCTCTCGCAAAGTTTATGGCGCTCTCTGCCGCTGCGGTCGCGGCATCGTATCTTCGGCACCAGCGGTTTCCCTGTCCGCAGCTGGAACTGCTGCCGGTATTGCGTGCAGTTGTTTCCCCATCGATCTGCAATGGGAATCACACTTCTGCTTATGCCCGTGCAAATCGTCATATTTCATGGCATTAGTCTCTCGACCTCGTTTATTGCAAATCTATTAGCAATTCCCTTGGTGCATCATCACGGTTCCGTTGATCCTCGCCGCGATGGTCTGGCATTTTAGCTGGGCCGTTAATCCTAGCAAGGGTTATGGTTTCTTGCCGACCGGTCTTTGGCTTTACTTTTCTGGGGGTTAAAGACTTTGCCGGAAGGGCGGATGACACTTGCTGAATGTTGGCAATGGCTATCATTTTCCCCATGGTCTTACTCGTGGTATGGCGATTAAACGCCTGGCGAACGTTGCCAGCAATGTGCGCTGGCTGGAGGCTTGCTGATGCGCGCCTGCCGGCCGCTGTGGCAAAAACCTCGACCTGACGAGTGGCAGCTGTACATGCTCATGTCGGGCAAGGGCTGGCAATGGTGATATAGCCAGAAACGGCAAAGCGATTCTCTATGACACAGGACGGCCTGAAGGGGATAGTGGGCAACAACTCATTATCCCCTGCTCTCACTGGCAGAACCTCGAACCGGAAGGCGTCACCGAGTCATGAACATCTGGATCACCGGAGGGCTGGACGAAATATGCCACACATGGCCTATGTTATACCTATACCAAGTTGTTAAACTGGGAAACATCATCAGCCCTGTGTGTGGCGAAGCGTGGCAATGGCAAGGATTGCGTTTCAGCGCGCACTGGCCTTTACACCAGCAACCATAAAGGAAATAACCATTCCTGTGTGGTTAAGGTTGATGACGGGGACGATAGCATTCTTCTAACTGGTGAAATTGAAGCCCCAGCTGAGGAAAGATGCTAAGCCGTTACTGCAGCAAGTGCAGGCAAACATCGCTTCAGGTACCTCACCATGGCAGCAGTAATACCTCATCATCGTTGCCATTAATTCAGCGAGTGAATGGAAAAAAGTGGCACTCGCATCGGCATCGCCATAACGCATGACGCGACTGCCCTCTAAGAAATGAAGCATCGCTATCAACTGCAAGGATATCAATGGATTGATATACTCCACATCAAGGTCAAAACAACGGTCAATTTTTTCAGCGCAAGGCTGGCGGATTAGCAGCCTCAGGGAGCAAATTTTACCTCGTTGGTATCATCAGTGGTTTGGCGTGCCAGTGGATAACGGGTAGAGATGCACTATTTCAGAAATGCTGGTTTTTTGAATGCATAACCAGACAGATCTACGCGGCAGACATTCCGCCGACTGTGGCCAACCATTGCGCCTTTCAAAGCGGGTTGGATCGTGGTGGCGTAGCGTTAATCCTCAACGCAGCCAGCGAGACCCTCCTTCCATGTTATCGCTCCTTAAGCCACTTCTTGACGACGGCTTTGGTAAACAGATTGCTCCGTGCTCGGTGTGGATGCCGCTGGCTGGTGATTGGGCTGATGATTTTACGTGGTATCACCAGCTATGTCTCCAGCTACTGTATCTCCTGGGTATTGAGGAAAGGTGGTAATGACCATGCGTCGCCGCCTGTTTGGTCACGACGGGAATGCCAGTTTCATTCTTTGACAAACAGTCAACGGGTACGCTGTTGTCACGTATTACCTACGATTCCGAAGGAGGTCGTCTTCTTCTTCCGCGTACTGATCACTGTTGTGCGTGAAGGTGCGCTGATTATCGGCCGTTCATCATGATGTTCTATTACAGTTGGCAACTGTCGATCATTTTGATTGTGCTGGACCCATCGTTTTCGATTGCGATTCGCGTTCTTATCCAGTGTTTTCGCAACATCAGTAAAAACATGCAGAACACCATGGCAGAGGTGACCACCAGCGCAGAACAAATGCTGAAGGGCCACAAAGAAGTATTGATTTTCGGTGGTCAGGAAGTGGAAACGAAACGCTTTGATATAAGTCAACAACCGAATGCGTCTTCAGGGGATGAAAATGGTTTTCAGCCTCTTCCATTTCTATCCGATCATTCAGCCGATCGCCTCTTTGGCGCTGGCGTTTGTTCTGTATGCGGTGAGCTTCCCAAGTGTCATGGATAGCCTGACTGCCGGTACGATTACCGTTGTTTCTCTTTTCAATGATTGCACTGATGCGTCCGCTGTATTCGCTGACCAACGTTAACGCCCAGTTCCAGCGCGGGATGGCGGCTTGTCAGACGCTGTTTACCATTCTGGACAGTGAGCAGGAGAAAGATGAAGGTAACGCGTGATTGAGCGTGCGACTGGCGACGTGGAATTCCGGGATGTCACCGTTACTTATCCGGGACGTGACGTACCTGCATTGCGTAACATCAACCTGAAAATTCCGGCAGGGAAGACGGTTGCTCTGGTTGGACCGCTCTGGTTCGGGTAAATCAACCATCGCCAGCCGGATCACGCGTTTTTACGATTTGATGTAGGCGAAATCCTGATGGATGGTCACGATTTGCGCGAGTATACCGCGGCGTCATTACGTAACCAGGTTGCTCGCGTCGCAGCATGTCCATCTGTTTAACGATACGGTTGCTAACGACATTGTTACGCACGGACTCAACCGTATACCCGTGAGCAAATTGAAGAAGCGGCGCGTATGGCCTACGCCATGGACTTCATGGATCAGATGGATAACGGTCTCGATTCAGTGATTGGTGAAGACGGCGTGCTGCTCTGGCGGTCACGTGGCGTATTGCTATCGCTCGAGCCTTGTTGCGTGATAGCCCGATTCTGATTCTGGACGAAGCTACCTGGCTCTCGATACGAATCCGAACGTGCGATTCAGGCGGCACTGGATGAGTTGCAGAAAAACCGTACTTCTCTGGTGATTGCCCACCGCTTGTCTACCATTGAAAAGGCAGACGGAATGGTGGTCGTCGAGGATGGTGTCATTGTGAACGCGGTACGCATAACGATTTGCTGAGCACCGCGGCGTTTACGCCAACTTCACAAAATGAAGTTGGCCAATGATCGAAAAAATCTGGTCTGGTGAATCCCCTTTGTGGCGGCTATTGCTGCCACTCTCGCTGGTTGTATCGCCTGGTGAGTGGCGCGATCGTCTTTGCTATAAACTAAAACTGAAGCGCGCCCTGGCGTGCCCCCGTAGCGGTTGTCGTGGTTGGTATCGCACCGCAGGCGGCAACGGAAAAACCCCGGTCGTTGTCTGGCTGGTGGAACAGTTGCGACAGCGCGGTATTCGCGTGGGGGTCGTATCGCGGGGATATGGTGGTAAGGCTGAATCTTATCCGCTGTTATTGTCGGCAGATACCACAACAGCACAGGCGGGTGATGAACCTGTGTTGATTTATCAACGCACTGATGCGCCTGTTGCGGTTTTCCCGTTCGTTCTGATGCGGTAAAAGCGATTCTGGCGCAACACCCTGATGTGCAGATCTTCGTAACCGACGACGGTTTACAGCATTACCGTCTGGCGCGTGATGTGGAAATTGTCGTTATTGATGGTGTGCGTCGCTTTGGCGATGGCTGGTGGTTGCCGGCGGGGCCAATGCGTGAGCGGGCGGGGCGCTTAGAAGTCGGTTGATGCGGTAATCGTCAACGGCGGTGTCCCTCGCAGCGGTGAAATCGCCATGCATCTGCTGCCGGGTCAGGCGGTGAATTTACGACCGGTACGCGTTGTGACGTTGCTCAGCTTGAACATGTAGTGGCGATGGCGGGGATTGGGCATCCGCCGCGGTTCTTTGCCGACGCTGAAGATGTGTGGCGTACAACCGGACAAATGTGTACCGCTGGCCAATCATCAGTCTTTGAACCATGCGGATGTCAGTGCGTTGGTAAGCGCCGGGCAAACGCTGGTAATGACTGAAAAGATGCGGTGAAATGCCGGGCCTTTGCAGAAGAAAAATTGGTGGTATTTGCCTGTAGACGCACAGCTTTCAGGTGATGAACCAGCGAAACTGCTTACGCAACTAACCTCGCTGGCCTGGCAACGAGTTACGCCGCGGCAGCGTTGGATTGATGGAGTCATGAAATGTCGCTGCCGCACCTCTCCCTGCTGATGCGCGTAATCTTCACCTTGCCGCACAGGGCCTGTTGAACAAACCCCGCCGTCGAGCGTCGTCGGGGGATATTCCGGCATCGATCTCCGCATGTCCTTGTGCAATCGATACCATCAATATTGTTGCCCGTAGTCCATCTGGTGCTTTTGGGTCGTCTGGAAATTTTCCTGCCCAGTGGCGCGATGAGTCTCTGGCGCGTGGCGAATTAATGGAATACTGGGCGCATGAAGCCTGCTTTATGCCGCGTAGCGACTTTCGTCTTATTCGCCACCGCATGCTGGCACCTGAAAAAATGGGCTGGCATGCAAGACGCCTGATGCAGGAACATGAGGCGGAAATTGCACAGTTAATTCAGCATATTCATGATAAGGGGCGGAATGTTCAGCCGATTTTGAGCATCCTCGTAAAGGTGCAAGCGGCTGGTGGGAATGATAGCCGCATAAACGGCATCTGGAAGGTTTATTTACTGCCGGAAAGGTGATGGTGATTGAACGGCGCAACTTCCAGCGCGTTTATGATTTAACCCACCGTGTCATGCCTGACTGGGATGATGAGCGCGATCTCGTTTCGCAAACAGAAGCAGAAATCATCATGCTGGATAACAGTGCGCGTAGCCTGGGAATATTCCGCGAACAGTGGCTGGCAGATTACTATCGGCTGAAACGTCCGGCACTGGCGGCGTGGCGCGAAGCGAGGGCTGAACAGAGCAAATTATTGCTGTGCATGTTGAAAAATTGGGCAATCTTTGGCTACATGATGATTTGCTGCCGCGACCGAGCGAGCGCTGGCCGGAAAGCTCACTGCAACGCACAGCGCGGTACTTTCGCCTTTTGATCCCGTTGTCTGGGATCGAAAACGCGCAGAGCAGCTTTTTGATTTAGCTACTGGCTGGAGTGCTATACCCCAGCGCCGAAACGCTAGTATGGCTATTTTGTTCTGCCGTTATTACATCGTGGGCAATTAGTTGGGCGAATGGATGCCAAAATGCATCGCCAGAGGCATCCTTGAAGTTATCTCTCTGTGGTTACAGGAAGGTATTGAACCAACGACAACGCTGCAAAAAGGGCTACGTCAGGCGATTACTGATTTCGCTAACTGGCAGCAGGCAACGCGGGTGACATTAGGATGCTGCCCGCAAGGCCTCTTTACTGATTTCCGCACGGCTGGGAAATACACCCGTCGCATAAATGATTATGATAAGATTTATGCATTCATAACCCATTCATCTGGAGGAACTATGGATCTCGTCTGCTTGAGATTATTGCCTGCCCGGTTTGCAACGGATACTTTGGTATAACCAGGAAAAAAAAGAGCTTATTGGGAAACTGGATAACCTCGCTTTCCGCCGCGTTATGGTATTCCAGGTTGCTGGCAACGGAGGCCCCGCGTGCTGACCGCTCATGAGAGTAAATCATGAGTTTTGTGGTCATGATCCCGCGCGCTACGCGTCCACGCGCTTGCCGGTAAACCATTGGTTGATATTAACGGCAGTCCCACGATCTTGTTCATGTTCTCGAACGCGCGCGTGAATCAGGTGCCGAGCGCATCATCGTGGCAACCGATCACTAGGACGTTGCCCGCGCCGTTGAAGCCGCTGGCGGTACGATGACGCGCGCCGATTATCAGTCAGGAACAGAACGTCTGGCGGAAGTTGTCGAAAAATGCGCATTCAGCGACGACACGGTGATTGTTAATGTGCAGGGTGATTAACCGATGATCCCGCGCACAATCATTCGTCAGGTTGCTGATAACCTCGCTCAGCGTCAGGTGGGTATGGCGACTCTGGCGGGGCCAATCGACAATGCGGAAGAAGCGTTTAACCCGAATGCGGTGAAAGTGGTTCTGGACGCTGAAGGGTATGCACTCAAATTTCTCGGCGCCACCATCTGGGATCGTGATTGTTTGCAGAAGGCCTTGAAACCGTTGGCGATAACTTCCTGCGTCATCTTGGGATTCATGGCTACCGTGAGGCTTTATCCGTCGTTACGTCAACTGGCAGCCAAGTCCGTTACAGACATCCAAATGTTAGAGCAGCTTCGTGTTCTGTGGTACGGCGAAAAAATCCACGTCGCTGTTGCTCAGGAAGTTCCTGGCCTGGTGGATACCCCTGAAGATTTTCTTGAGCGCGTTCGCGCTGAAATGCGCTAATTTCACTTCACGACACTTTAGCGAATTTTGGGAAAACTAGCGTCGTACCGTTATGATTTTCCTCAATTTTTCTTTTAAGAATTGATCTCATTCAGGTGACATCTTTTATATTGGCGCTCATTATGAAAGCAGTAGCTTTATGAGGGTAAATCGAACGGAACAGCTGCGTGCCGAATTAAGCCATTTACTGGGCGAAACCTAGTCGTATCGAGTGCGTTTATGAAAAAGCGGATACGGCGTTGTGGGCTTTGTATGACAGCCGTGGAAACCCAATGCCGTTAATGGCAAGAAGCTTTAGACGCCCGGAAAAGCCCGACAACTGGCATGGAAAACCACCATGCTGGCAAGAAGTGGGACTGTCCGTATGCCGACGATTTATGGTGTGATGACGATGAAGATACCTCGGCCCCGATGTCCTGCTACTGGAGCGGATGCGTGGTGTTTCGGTGGAGGCACCAGCCCGAACACCAGAACGCTGGGAACAACTCAAAGACCAAATCGTTGAGCCTTGACCGGCCTGGCACCGTCAGGACAGTCGCGGTTGCGTCGGCGCGGTCGACAATACTCAGGAAAAATTCTGGCCACGGTACGGCAACATGTTGAAGTGCTTATGGACCACGCTCAATCAGTTCAATAACACCCGGTCTGACGACTGAGGATAAGCGGATTCCTGTTTCGCACTCTCTCTGCGAATGTCTCCCGGCATTATTGAGGCTTTAACGACAATTGTGGTGCTGATTCACGGTAACTTCTGTTACGCAGCATGTTGAAAGATTCGCGCAGCGATCCAGTTACTGGCGCATGGTCGGGCGGACTAATGCTTCTCGGGCACCGCGAGAATACGAACTGTTCCGACTAATGGATAATTCTCGGCGGAAGATTCCGCTCTGGAGTTACCTGCAACGCGCGCCAGTGGCGGAGCTGTTGATCCGCGGCGTTGGTTGTATGCGTTATGGGATGAAGTTGCGCAACTGGTTAATACCGGACGATTAGTCGGCGCAACTTCGATCTCGGCATCAAAATCACTCTTGCCGTGGCTCGCCCTGACGAACCTTTTAGCCACTGCCAGATACGGCCAAGCGTTTTCATAGCCGTACACGATCGCCATGCATCAACCAGACCAGGGATCGCCCGTTCCCACGGTTAAGCGGCGAGTCGATGGCCAACCGATTCGCCGGGGCTGGTAGCGGATTTAACCCTTCCTGCTGAAAAAAGATTATCGCCGGCAGATGTGATGCGGAGGTCACCAGCAGGAAGGGGCGTCACCAATCGCCTGTTCCACTGCTGCAGCTTCTTCTTTCGTATCTTTTGGCAAATCCAGGGTGATAATTCTGCTCGCGCGGCACGCCCAGCGATTGCGCAACTCGGCACCGACCTCCGCCGTACTCACCGTATTGGTCTTTGCTACGCCTCCCGTGAAGATTAGTTTTTTCTGATCCCGGATTCTCGTGCTATAAGCGAATACCTTCATTTTAGGCGCGGCAGACTGTTATTGATCAAATTAGAGCCGAAGGTCCACCCCGCGGGTTCCACGTATAACCACCTCCTAGCACCACGATATAGTCCAGTTTTTCCTAATTATTCCATGTCGGATAGGTGCTTCGATGGGACGCAGCAGGCGGTCGGCTACCGGTTGCAAACTCAATAACAAGAGCGCCAGCCACCCATGCCTTAAATAAAAATCTTCCCCGGTTTTTGAAACGGCTAAACCACAGCAGCGCCATGCAGCGCCAATAATCAACAACATCAGCGGAAGTGGCAGCAACATTGCCAATCACTTTTTTCAGTGTAAAAAGCATCCTTTCTGGTTCCTTTTTTAACCATATAGCAAGGGATCGCTAGCGATATTACACCAGACGGGTTCATTCTCGCCGTGGCTGTGACAAAATAGCGTCTTTATCAGAAAACGTCTTAGCCAACCGGTGGAGAAAGCAATGCAGGATCGCAATTTTGATGATATTGCGGAAAAGTTTTCCCGTAACATTTACGGCACCACCAAAGGGCAGCTTCGACAGGCTATTCTGTGGCAGGATCTCGATCGCGTGCTGGCGGAAATGGGCCCGCAAAAACTGCGTGTGCTGGATGCTGGCGGCGGAGAAGGGCAGACCGCAATCAAAATGGCCGAGCGCGGGCATCAGGTTATTTTATGCGATCTTTCTGCGCAGATGATCGACCGCGCAAAACAGGCGGCAGAAGCAAAAGGTGTGAGCGACAACATGCAATTTATACATTGCGCCGCTCAGGATGTTGCTTCGCATTTGGAAACGCCCGTTGATCTGATATTGTTCCATGCGGTGCTCGAGTGGGTGGCCGATCCCCGCAGTGTATTGCAGACCCTGTGGTCAGTGTTGCGTCCAGGCGGAGTGTTGTCGTTAATGTTCTACAATGCGCATGGTTTGTTGATGCATAACATGGTCGCCGGGAATTTTGATTACGTGCAGGCGGGAATGCCGAAAAAGAAAAAACGGACGCTTTCGCCAGATTATCCACGCGACCCGGCGCAGGTTTATCTGTGGCTGGAAGAAGCTGGTTGGCAAATTATGGGTAAGACAGGCGTTCGCGTGTTTCATGATTATCTGCGCGAGAAGTACCAGCAGCGCGACTGCTATGAAGCATTACTTGAATTAGAAACGCGTTATTGCCGTCAGGAACCGTATATTACCCTAGGGCGTTATATTCATGTCACCGCGCGCAAACCGCAGAGCAAGGATAAAGTATGAGTGAATTTTCCCAGACAGTCCCCGAACTGGTTGCCTGGGCCAGAAAAAATGACTTCTCCATCTCGCTGCCGGTAGACCGACTCTCTTTTCTGCTGGCGGTTGCCACGCTGAACGGCGAGCGTCTGGATGGTGAGATGAGTGAAGGCGAGCTGGTGGATGCATTCCGCCATGTGAGTGATGCGTTTGAGCAAACCAGCGAAACCATCGGCGTGCGCGCCAATAACGCGATCAACGACATGGTGCGTCAACGTCTGCTGAACCGCTTTACCAGCGAGCAGGCGGAAGGGAACGCAATTTACCGTCTGACGCCGCTCGGCATCGGCATTACTGACTACTACATCCGTCAGCGCGAGTTTTCTACGCTGCGTCTTTCTATGCAGTTGTCGATTGTGGCGGGTGAGCTCAAACGCGCAGCAGATGCCGCCGAAGAGGGCGGTGATGAATTTCACTGGCACCGTAATGTCTATGCGCCACTGAAATATTCGGTAGCAGAAATTTTCGACAGTATCGACCTGACGCAACGTCTGATGGACGAACAGCAGCAGCAGGTGAAGGACGATATCGCCCAGTTGCTGAACAAAGACTGGCGGGCGGCGATTTCCAGCTGTGAATTGTTGCTTTCGGAAACTTCCGGAACGCTGCGTGAATTGCAGGATACGCTGGAAGCGGCAGGCGACAAATTGCAGGCTAATCTGTTGCGCATTCAGGATGCGACGATGACCCATGACGATCTGCATTTCGTCGATCGTCTGGTGTTCGATCTGCAGAGCAAACTCGATCGTATTATCAGTTGGGGCCAGCAATCCATCGACTTGTGGATTGGCTACGACCGCCACGTACACAAATTTATTCGTACCGCGATCGATATGGATAAAAACCGCGTCTTTGCTCAGCGGTTACGTCAGTCGGTACAAACCTATTTTGATGAGCCGTGGGCGCTAACTTATGCCAATGCCGATCGTCTGCTGGATATGCGTGACGAAGAGATGGCACTGCGCGATGAAGAAGTGACTGGGGAACTTCCTGAGGATCTGGAATACGAAGAGTTTAACGAGATCCGCGAACAGCTGGCGGCGATCATCGAAGAACAACTTGCCGTGTACAAAACTAGACAAGTGCCGCTGGATCTTGGTCTGGTGGTACGCGAATATCTGTCACAGTATCCGCGTGCACGTCACTTTGACGTTGCGCGTATTGTTATTGATCAGGCGGTACGTCTTGGCGTAGCGCAAGCAGATTTCACCGGACTGCCAGCGAAATGGCAGCCGATTAATGATTACGGAGCCAAGGTACAGGCGCATGTCATCGACAAATATTGAACAAGTGATGCCGGTTAAGCTGGCGCAGGCGCTGGCGAATCCGTTATTTCCGGCGCTGGACAGCGCCTTACGTTCAGGCCGCCATATTGGCCTCGACGAACTGGATAATCATGCATTCCTGATGGATTTTCAGGAATATCTGGAAGAGTTTTACGCGCGTTATAACGTTGAGCTTATTCGCGCACCGGAAGGGTTCTTCTATTTACGCCCACGTTCCACCACTCTTATCCCGCGTTCCGTCTTGTCGGAACTGGATATGATGGTCGGGAAAATCCTCTGTTATCTCTATCTCAGCCCGGAACGGCTGGCGAATGAGGGGATTTTCACCCAGCAGGAACTGTACGACGAACTGCTCACCCTGGCCGATGAAGCGAAACTGCTGAAACTGGTGAACAACCGTTCAACCGGTTCAGACGTTGACCGCCAGAAGTTGCAGGAGAAAGTACGTTCTTCGCTCAACCGTCTGCGTCGTTTAGGCATGGTGTGGTTTATGGGCCACGACAGCAGCAAGTTCCGCATTACCGAATCGGTGTTCCGCTTCGGAGCCGATGTGCGTGCTGGCGACGATCCCCGTGAAGCACAGCGTCGCCTGATTCGTGATGGCGAAGCAATGCCGATTGAAAATCATCTGCAACTCAACGATGAAACCGAAGAGAGTCAGCCAGATAGCGGAGAGGAAGAATAATGATTGAACGCGGTAAATTTCGCTCACTGACGCTGATTAACTGGAACGGCTTTTTTGCCCGAACTTTTGACCTTGACGAGCTGGTCACGACGCTTTCCGGCGGTAACGGGGCGGGTAAATCCACCACGATGGCGGCGTTCGTTACGGCGCTGATCCCCGACCTGACCCTGCTGCATTTCCGTAACACTACGGAAGCCGGGGCCACCAGCGGTTCGCGCGATAAAGGTCTGCACGGTAAGCTGAAAGCGGGTGTCTGTTATTCGATGCTCGACACCATTAACTCGCGCCACCAGCGCGTGGTGGTCGGTGTGCGTCTGCAACAGGTTGCCGGACGCGATCGTAAAGTGGATATCAAACCATTTGCCATTCAGGGACTGCCGATGTCGGTGCAGCCGACACAGCTGGTGACCGAAACCCTGAACGAACGCCAGGCGCGCGTGCTGCCGCTTAACGAGCTGAAAGACAAGCTCGAGGCGATGGAAGGCGTGCAGTTTAAACAGTTCAACTCCATTACCGATTACCACTCGCTGATGTTCGATCTGGGCATCATCGCGCGTCGTCTGCGCTCCGCATCTGACCGTAGCAAATTCTATCGTCTGATCGAAGCTTCGCTGTATGGCGGGATCTCCAGTGCCATTACCCGTTCTCTGCGCGACTACCTGTTGCCGGAAAACAGCGGCGTGCGTAAAGCGTTCCAGGACATGGAAGCGGCGCTGCGTGAAAACCGCATGACGCTGGAAGCGATTCGTGTCACCCAGTCGGACCGTGACCTGTTTAAGCATCTGATCAGCGAAGCTACCAACTACGTGGCGGCGGACTACATGCGTCACGCCAACGAGCGCCGTGTCCATCTCGACAAAGCCCTGGAGTTTCGTCGCGAGCTACATACTTCGCGTCAGCAACTGGCGGCTGAGCAGTACAAACACGTCGATATGGCGCGTGAGCTGGCAGAGCACAACGGTGCCGAAGGTGATCTGGAAGCGGATTATCAGGCGGCCAGCGATCACCTGAACCTGGTGCAAACCGCATTGCGTCAGCAGGAGAAGATCGAACGCTACGAAGTGGATCTCGATGAGCTGCAGATCCGTCTGGAAGAGCAAAATGAAGTGGTGGCAGAAGCCATCGAACGCCAGGAAGAGAATGAGGCTCGCGCGGAAGCTGCCGAACTGGAAGTGGACGAGCTGAAAAGCCAGCTTGCTGACTACCAGCAGGCGCTGGACGTCCAGCAAACGCGCGCGATCCAGTATAACCAGGCGATTGCTGCGCTTAATCGTGCCAAAGAACTGTGCCATCTGCCGCATCTTAACCGCCGACAGCGCCGCCGAATCGCGGGGCACCTTCCAGGCGAAAGAGCTGGGAAGCGACTGAAAAATGCTCCTCTGAGCAGAAAATGAGCATGGCGCAAACCGCGCACAGCCAGTTTGAGCAGGCTTATCAGCTGGCGGGCGGATCAATGGCCGACTGGCGCGTAACGAGGCGTGGGATGTCGCTTGAACGATTGCGCGAAAAAGGGGTCGATCAGCGTCACCTGGCAGAGCAGGTTCAGCCGCTGCGGATGTGATTAAGCGAACTGGAACAGCGTCTACGCGAGCAGCAAGAAGCTAAGCGTCTGCTGGCAGATTTCTGCTAACGTCAGGGCAAGAATTTTCGATATCGACGACTGGAAGCCCTGCATCAGGCTGGAAGTACGCATGGCCCTCTTTTCCGATAGCGCGTCGAACGCCCGTGAAGAGCGGATGGCACTGCGGCAGGAACAGGAACAGCTGCAGTCTCGCATTCAGAGTTTGATGCAGCGTGCACCGGTTTGGCTGGCAGCGCAAAACAGTCTCAACCAGTTGAGTGAACAGTGCGGCGAAGAGTTCTCCTCCAGCCAGGACGTCACTGAATATCTGCAACAGTTGCTGGAGCGTGAGCGCGAGGCGATTGTTGAACGCGATGAAGTAGGCGCGCGCAAAAACGCCGTCGATGAAGAGATCGAACGTTTAAGCCAGCCTGGCGGCTCTGAAGATCAGCGTCTGAACGCGCTGGCGGAGCGTTTTGGTGGTGTGCTGCTGTCAGAAATTTATGACGACGTTAGCCTGGAAGATGCGCCGTACTTCTCGGCTCTGTATGGCCCGTCACGCCACGCCATCGTGGTGCCAGATCTGTCACAGGTAACCGAACACCTGGAAGGCTTGACCGATTGCCCGGAAGATCTCTATTTGATCGAAGGGGATCCGCAGTCATTCGATGATAGCGTGTTCAGCGTTGATGAGCTGGAAAAAGCGGTGGTGGTGAAAATCGCCGATCGACAGTGGCGTTATTCACGTTTCCCGGAAGTGCCGCTGTTTGGTCGTGCTGCGCGTGAAAGCCGTATTGAAAGCCTCCATGCCGAGCGTGAAGTGCTTTCCGAACGCTTCGCCACGCTCTCCTTTGATGTACAGAAAACCCAGCGTCTGCATCAGGCGTTCAGCCGCTTTATCGGCAGTCATCTGGCGGTGGCGTTTGAGTCTGACCCGGAAGCAGAAATCCGTCAACTGAACAGCCGTCGAGTCGAACTGGAGCGGGCGTTGAGTAATCATGAAAATGATAACCAGCAGCAGCGTATTCAGTTTGAGCAGGCGAAAGAAGGCGTTACGGCGCTGAACCGCATTCTGCCGCGTCTCAACCTGTTGGCTGATGACAGCCTGGCGGATCGCGTCGATGAAATCCGCGAACGTCTGGATGAAGCCCAGGAAGCCGCGCGTTTTGTTCAGCAGTTTGGCAATCAACTGGCGAAACTGGAACCGATCGTTTCGGTATTGCAGAGCGACCCGGAACAGTTCGAACAGTTAAAAGAAGATTACGCGTACTCTCAGCAGATGCAGCGCGATGCCCGTCAGCAAGCGTTTGCCCTGACGGAAGTGGTGCAGCGTCGTGCGCACTTTAGCTATTCTGACTCGGCAGAAATGCTTAGCGGTAACAGCGATCTCAACGAAAAACTGCGTGAACGTCTGGAACAGGCGGAAGCGGAGCGTACCCGCGCTCGCGAAGCGTTGCGCGGTCACGCAGCGCAGTTGAGTCAGTACAACCAGGTGCTGGCTTCGCTGAAAAGTTCTTACGACACCAAAAAAGAGCTACTCAACGATCTGCAACGTGAATTGCAGGATATCGGCGTGCGTGCTGATAGCGGGGCAGAAGAGCGGGCGCGTATTCGCCGTGACGAGCTGCATGCGCAACTGAGCAATAACCGTTCACGCCGCAATCAACTGGAAAAAGCGCTTACCTTCTGCGAAGCGGAGATGGACAACCTGACCCGCAAACTGCGCAAGCTGGAGCGGGATTACTTTGAGATGCGCGAGCAGGTAGTGACCGCCAAAGCGGGCTGGTGTGCGGTGATGCGCATGGTGAAAGATAACGGCGTTGAGCGCCGCTTACACCGTCGTGAGCTGGCTTATCTCTCCGCTGATGATTTGCGTTCCATGTCGGATAAGGCGTTAGGTGCGCTGCGTCTGGCGGTGGCGGATAACGAACATCTGCGCGACGTGCTGCGCATGTCGGAAGATCCGAAACGTCCGGAGCGTAAAATTCAGTTCTTCGTGGCGGTTTATCAGCATCTGCGTGAACGTATTCGTCAGGATATTATTCGTACCGATGATCCGGTGGAAGCTATCGAACAGATGGAGATTGAACTTAGCCGTCTGACCGAAGAATTAACCTCCCGTGAACAGAAACTGGCGATCAGTTCCCGCAGCGTGGCGAACATCATTCGCAAAACCATTCAGCGCGAGCAGAACCGTATCCGTATGCTCAACCAGGGGTTGCAGAACGTATCGTTTGGTCAGGTGAACAGCGTGCGTCTCAACGTGAACGTGCGTGAAACGCACGCCATGCTGCTGGATGTGCTCTCTGAACAGCACGAGCAGCATCAGGATCTGTTTAACAGCAACCGTCTGACCTTCTCGGAAGCGTTGGCGAAATTGTATCAGCGTCTTAATCCGCAGATTGATATGGGGCAGCGCACGCCGCAGACCATTGGCGAAGAACTGCTGGATTACCGCAACTATCTGGAAATGGAAGTTGAGGTTAACCGTGGTTCCGATGGTTGGTTGCGCGCAGAGTCTGGTGCATTGTCGACCGGTGAGGCGATTGGTACCGGTATGTCGATTCTGGTGATGGTGGTACAAAGCTGGGAAGATGAATCTCGCCGCCTGCGCGGTAAAGATATCTCTCCTTGCCGCCTGCTGTTCCTCGATGAAGCAGCGCGACTGGATGCTCGTTCTATCGCCACGCTGTTTGAATTGTGTGAACGTTTGCAAATGCAGCTCATCATCGCAGCGCCGGAAAATATCAGTCCGGAAAAAGGCACCACCTATAAACTGGTACGTAAAGTCTTCCAGAATACCGAACATGTTCACGTCGTCGGCCTGCGAGGATTTGCGCCGCAACTCCCTGAAACGCTTCTAGGAAGAGACGAAGCGCCTTCCCAGGCGAGTTAAAATTAAGGCGGCAGCAATGCCGCCTTTTCTTTTTCCGAAAACTCCGTTTCTGCACTAAAAAAATGGCACATAACGGCGTAATACCGATCAGTTAAGGATCAGTTGACCGATCCAGTGGCTGTGTAAGAATCCGGAAACGCTCACTTGTTTCCGGATTTTTTTATGCACATTGGACAGGCTCTTGATCTGGTATCCCGTTACGATTCTCTGCGTAACCCACTGACTTCTCTGGGAGATTACCTCGACCCCGAACTCATCTCTCGTTGCCTTGCCGAATCAGGTACTGTAACGCTACGCAAGCGCCGTCTTCCCCTCGAAATGATGGTCTGGTGTATTGTTGGCATGGCGCTTGAGCGTAAAGAACCTCTTCACCAGATTGTGAATCGCCTGGACATCATGCTGCCGGGCAATCGCCCCTTCGTTGCCCCCAGTGCCGTTATTCAGGCCCGCCAGCGCCTGGGAAGTGAGGCTGTCCGCCGCGTGTTCACGAAAACAGCGCAGCTCTGGCATAACGCCACGCCGCATCCGCACTGGTGCGGCCTGACCCTGCTGGCCATCGATGGTGTGTTCTGGCGCACACCGGATACACCAGAGAACGATGCAGCCTTCCCCCGCCAGACACATGCCGGGAACCCGGCGCTCTACCCGCAGGTCAAAATGGTCTGCCAGATGGAACTGACCAGCCATCTGCTGACGGCTGCAGCCTTCGGCACGATGAAGAACAGCGAAAATGAGCTTGCTGAGCAACTTATAGAACAAACCGGCGATAACACTCTGACGTTAATGGATAAAGGTTATTACTCACTGGGACTGTTAAATGGCTGGAGCCTGGCGGGAGAACACCGCCACTGGATGATACCTCTCAGAAAGGGAGCGCAATATGAAGAGCTCAGAAAACTGGGTAAAGGCGATCATCTGGTGAAGCTGAAAACCAGCCCGCAGGCACGAAAAAAGTGGCCGGGACTGGGAAATGAAGTGACAGCCCGCCTGCTGACCGTGACGCGCAAAGGAAAAGTCTGCCATCTGCTGACGTCGATGACGGACGCCATGCGCTTCCCCGGAGGAGAAATGGCGGATCTGTACAGTCATCGCTGGGAAATCGAACTGGGATACAGGGAGATAAAACAGACGATGCAACTGAGCAGGCTGACGCTGAGAAGTAAAAAGCCGGAGCTTGTGGAGCAAGAGCTGTGGGGTGTCTTACTGGCTTATAATCTGGTGAGATATCAGATGATTAAAATGGCGGAACATCTGAAAGGTTACTGGCCGAATCAACTGAGTTTCTCAGAATCATGCGGAATGGTGATGAGAATGCTGATGACATTGCAGGGCGCTTCACCGGGACGTATACCGGAGCTGATGCGCGATCTTGCAAGTATGGGACAACTTGTGAAATTACCGACGAGAAGGGGAAGGGCCTTCCCGAGAGTGGTAAAGGAGAGGCCCTGGAAATACCCCACAGCCCCGAAAAAGAGCCAGTCAGTTGCTTAACTGACTGGCATTACACATAACGGCGCGCTTTTCTTTAAACTTCTTTACATTAGGTTATGTAAAAACGTATCGGCGTTTATATACTGAAGATAAGCCTGATGAGTAACAGGCTTGCTCGTCATACTTTCGTGAGTATTGGCGTTGTACAGGCAAGTCGTAAAATAACAGCCTGGCTATTCAGAGTATGATAAAAACAGGGGGCAAGGGATGTTGCTTAATATGATGTGTGGTCGTCGGCTGTCGGCAATCAGTTTGTGCCTGGCCGTAACATTCGCTCCACTGTTCAATGCGCAGGCCGATGAGCCTGAAGTAATCCCTGGCGACAGCCCGGTGGCTGTCAGTGAACAGGGCGAGGCACTGCCGCAGGCGCAAGCCACGGCAATAATGGCGGGGATCCAGCCATTGCCTGAAGGTGCGGCAGAAAAAGCCCGCACGCAAATCGAATCTCAATTACCCGCAGGTTACAAGCCGGTTTATCTTAACCAGCTTCAACTGTTGTATGCCGCACGCGATATGCAACCCATGTGGGAAAACCGTGATGCTGTTAAAGCCTTCCAGCAACAGCTGGCAGAGGTGGCGATTGCTGGTTTCCAGCCGCAGTTTAATAAATGGGTAGAGTTACTGACCGATCCTGGTGTTAACGGGATGGCACGTGACGTGGTGCTCTCTGATGCGATGATGGGCTATCTCCATTTCATTGCAAATATTCCGATCAAAGGCACTCGCTGGCTATATAGCAGTAAACCTTATGCGCTTTCAACGCCGCCGCTTTCGGTGATTAACCAATGGCAGCTAGCGCTGGATAAAGGTCAATTGCCTACGTTTGTTGCAGGACTGGCACCGCAGCATCCGCAATATGCGGCGATGCATGAATCGTTACTGGCCTTACTCAGTGACACCAAACCGTGGCCCCAACTGACCGGCAAAGCAACGTTGCGCCCAGGGCAGTGGAGTAACGACGTACCGGCGTTGCGCGAAATATTGCAACGCACAGGCATGTTGGACGGGGGGCCGAAAATTACTCTACCTGGCGATGACACGCCAACTGACGCGGTAGTCAGCCCATCCGCTGTTACTGTTGAAACAGCAGAAACTAAGCCGATGGACAAGCAAACGACGTCTCGTAGTAAACCTGCGCCTGCCGTTCGTGCCGCCTACGATAATGAACTGGTGGAAGCCGTTAAACGTTTTCAGGCATGGCAAGGATTGGGAGCAGATGGTGCTATTGGCCCGGCAACGCGTGACTGGTTAAACGTAACGCCCGCCCAGCGTGCTGGCGTGTTGGCACTCAACATCCAGCGATTGCGCTTGCTGCCAACAGAGCTTTCTACCGGGATCATGGTTAACATTCCAGCCTATTCGCTGCTCTACTATCAGAACGGCAATCAGGTGCTGGATTCGCGAGTCATTGTCGGTCGCCCCGATCGCAAAACGCCGATGATGAGCAGTGCACTTAACAACGTAGTGGTAAACCCGCCGTGGAACGTACCACCAACTCTGGCACGCAAAGATATTCTGCCGAAAGTGCGCAACGATCCGGGATATCTCGAAAGCCATGGCTATACGGTGATGCGCGGCTGGAACAGCAGAGAAGCGATTGACCCATGGGAGGTTGACTGGTCTACAATCACGGCCTCGAATTTACCGTTTCGCTTCCAGCAGGCTCCAGGCCCACGGAACTCGCTGGGGCGCTATAAATTCAATATGCCGAGTTCAGAGGCCATTTATTTGCATGACACGCCGAACCACAATCTGTTCAAGCGTGATACACGCGCATTGAGCTCAGGCTGTGTACGAGTGAATAAAGCTTCCGATCTGGCGAATATGCTGTTGCAGGATGCAGGATGGAATGACAAACGTATTTCTGATGCGCTGAAGCAGGGTGATACACGTTACGTCAATATCGGCAGTCGATTCCGGCGGATCTCGACCTCACCTGACGGCCTTTGTTGGTGCAGACCTGGTCTATCAGTATTGGCATATATTTACAATTATGATTTGCCTGCGCCATCCAGCTGCAAAATCGTATCGAAAGCGGAACAATTAATCAGGTAAATGAAGTAGTTCGGGAAATCAGTTGTCGAATAATTAGCATGATTGGGGTGATCTTCTGCAGCCCCCGTCACTGCTGGGGGTTGAAGTTGACTCGACGTCTGCTTTACGGGCGGTTAAGGTGCCTCTTGCGCCAGAAGCGCATATAAACGATAACATTGACCTGTAGACTTGATTATCATGGACAAATTCGACGCTAATCGCCGCAAATTGCTGGCGCTTGGTGGCGTTGCCTCGGCGCCGCCATCCGCCGACCCCTGCGTTTGCAACAACTCCATCCCACGCCCGCGCATTTTCGATACTAATAATCTTCATACCGGAGAGTCAATCAAAGCGGAGTTTTTCGATGGCAGAGGCTATATTCAGGAAGAATTGGCAGAACTTAACCATTTTCTTCCGTGATTACCGCGCGAACAAAACAAAGTCGATCGACCCAGGATTAT
Source organism: Shigella flexneri (assembly GCA_048288465.1). Taxonomy (GTDB): domain Bacteria; phylum Pseudomonadota; class Gammaproteobacteria; order Enterobacterales; family Enterobacteriaceae; genus Enterobacter; species Enterobacter flexneri_B. The sequence goes on from CP182556.1 coordinate 946,276, forward strand.
TCGACCAGTTGTATCGCCTGCAAGGGTTGTTAGGCACGCGCAAACCGGTGCAACTCATTTCCGGTTATCGTTCTATTGATACCAACAATGAATTACGCGCCCGCAGCCGTGGAGTAGCGAAGAAAAGCTATCACACTAAAGGCCAGGCGATGGATTTCCATATTGAAGGTATCGCGTTAAGCAATATTCGCAAAGCCGCGTTATCTATGCGCGCAGGTGGTGTAGGATATTACCCACGTAGTAACTTTGTGCATATTGATACCGGGCCAGCACGGCACTGGTAGCAATCGCTTAACGAAACAGGGGCAGTATGAACTATCGTATTATTCCGGTCACCGCATTCTCCCAGAACTGTTCATTAATCTGGTGTGAACAAACCCGTCTGGCCGCACTGGTCGATCCTGGCGGCGATGCGGAAAAAATCAAACAGGAAGTTGATGACAGCGGCCTGACACTGATCCAGATTCCTGCTGACGCATGGTCATCTGGACCACGTTGGCGCAGCGGCGGAACTGGCGCAACATTACGGCGTGCCAGTTTTTGGCCCGGAAAAAGAAGATGAGTTCTGGCTGCAAGGCTTGCCTGCGCAAAGTCGTATGTTTGGTCTGGAAGAGTGCCAGCCGCTGACGCCAAATCGTTGGCTGAACGAAGGCGATACCATCAGCATAGGGAATGTGACTTTACAGGTGTTACATTGCCCTGGCATACGCCGGGTCATGTAGTGTTTTTTGATGATTGGGCAAAGCTGCTGATTTCTGGCGATGTTATTTTCAAAGGCGGAGTAGGGCGCAGTGATTTCCCGCGTGGCGATTATAATCAACTCATTCCTTCAATCAAAGATGATTGCTGCCACTGGGGGATGACGTGACATTTATTCCGGGTCACGGACCATTATCCACACTTGGTTATGAACGCCTGCATAATCCCTTCCTGCGAGACGAAAATGCCCGTGTGGTAAGGCACATAGAAGAGCCCGCTTTTGATGCGGGCCTGGATGTCTGGCAAAGTGCGCTTTGTTTATGCCGGATGCGGCACGAGCGCCTTATCCGGCCTACAAAATCGTGCAATTTCAAAATATTGCAGGGGACGCGTACGCCTGATAAGCGTAGCGCGTTAGGCAATGTTGCGTTTGTCATCAGTCTGAGCCCGCTTTTCAGCGGGCTTCATCGTTTTTAATGCTTACAGCACTGCCACAATCGCTTCGCACAGGCGGAGCCATGTTATCTGGTGTCATCCCGGCCACATTTACGCGACCAGAAGCAACCGCATATACGCCGAACTCTTCGCGCAGACGGAGTCACTTGTTCTTTTGTCAGGCCACTGAAGGAGAACATGCCGTTCGTTTGATGATAAAGCTGAAGTCGCGGTTTGCGCCTTTTTCCTGCAGCGTATTGACGAACAACTGACGCGTACGCTGAATACGCTGGCGCATATCAGTCAGCTCTTGTTCCCAAATCGCACGTAACGCATCGTTGCTAGGATGGTGGCAACAACAGAAGCGCGGTGTGCTGGTGGGTTAGATGAGTTAGCGCGATCGCCGCTTTATTTGGCTGAATGCGCGATCAACGGTTTCACTGTCGGCAGCGACCAGAGTACGAGCGCCAACACGCTCGTTGTTGGCCAAAGTTTTTAGAGTAGGAAGCTGGCAACAATCAGCTCTTTATGCATAGCCCGAAAGGCGCAGTCCTTCAGCATCTCTTCAGACCACGGGCAAAACCCGCGTAAGCGAAGTGAACAGCGGTAACCAGCCTTTCTCAACGGAGAGTTGTGCCAGTGTCTGCCATTGTTCAGCGTAGGGTCGATACCGGTTGGGTTATGGCAGCAGCCATGGAACAGCACTACGTCGCCAGCCTGAGCTTCGTTCAGGCTGTTAATCAGTGATCGAAGTCAAGAGTGTGATTTTCCGCATCATAATAAGCGTATTCACGAACTTCCAGACCTGCAGAGTTAAAGACGCTCTTATGGGTCGGCCAGCTTGGGTTGCTCACCCACACTCGCTTAACGCTGGTATTTTTTGCCAGGAAATCGGCAGCTACGCGTAGTGCGCCAGCGCCCCCCGGAGTCTGTGCCGTGCGAGCACGTTTGCCATTGATCAGGGCGCTACCTTCCAACGGCAGGTTCCTGAGTGCAGCGACCAAATTCAGGGATGCCGTCAATGCCGAGGTAATTTTTGGTGGTCTCAGTTTCGAGCAGATACTGTTCAGCCTTTTTCACGCTGGTCAGTACCGGGGTTTTGCCCGTCTCATCTTTATAGACGCCAATTTTGAGGCTGTATTTGCCGGGACGTTCATCGGCACGAAACAGATGGCCAGGCCAGATCGGGTTGGCAGGAGCGGCGGTGATGTCAAACATGACGAGGTTCATTACGGTTACAGAAGGGAAGTCCGCTATCAGGGGTAACGGGGGATTTACAAAATTCCAACTATTACTGATGAAAAACGCAGGCTGTTTTTGCAAGACGTGAGATTTCTTTGGAAAGTATAAAAAAAACAGGACCAAAGTCCTGTTTTTTCGGCATTTAACGAAGAGGTGTGCTATTAGAACTGGTGAACGATTCCCACAGCGACGGTGTCGTCTGAACCTGACGCCCAGTTTGTTGTCAGAATCGATTTGGTTGATGATGTAGTCAACATAGGTGGACATGTTTTTTGTTGAAGTAGTAGGTTGCGCCCACTTCGAAGTACCGTTCACCGGATCAACATCACCCATACCTTCTACGTCTTTGCTTTAGATTTGGTGTAAGCGATCGACGGACGCAGACCGAAATCGAACTGGTATTGCGCGACTAACAGAACGTCTTGCGTTTTGTTGGCGAAGCCGCTGGTGTTTGTAAATTTATTAGTGATTGGCGTAGCGTTACGGGTTTCACCGTAGTTCGCTGCCAGGAGGCTGTCGCGTCGTACTTCAGACCAGTAGCCCACGTTCAAGCTTTTTACCGTTGCCAAGAGGTTGAGCTTCTTGCAGGTTGGTACGGTCAGCTGCACCATAAGCACCAACGATACCAAAGCCTTCGTATTCGTGAGCCACAGCAACCGCCAACACCGTCGCCGTTAGAGCGGCGTGCAGTGTCACTTGCTTTAATCCCAGCGGCACCGAACAGCGAAGTTCAGGCCATCAACCAGACCAAAGAAGTTGGAGTTTACGAGAGGCAGCAACGCCGCCAACACGACCAACGAAGAAGTCATCGCTGTATGCAGTATCACCACCAAATTCTGGCAGCATATCGGTGTAGCCCAGTGCATCATAAACCACACCGGTAGTTACGGCCGTAATCGAAAGAACGAATGTCAGCGTATTTAAGACCCGCGAATGCCATATGTGTTTTGTTACCAGTTTGAGCGTCAGCGCCTTCAGAAGTCGTTACCCTGGAAGTTATATTCCCACTGACCATAACCGGTCAGATTGGAATTGATTTGTGTTTCCCCTTTAAAACCAAGACGGGCATAAGTTTTGTTGCTGTTTCCGCCGTAACTGTTTACACCATTGTCTTTAGAAAAATAATGCAGACCGACAGCTTTACCGTAACAGATTTACTTTGTTGCCATCTTTTTTCGATTTCTGCAGCGTTTGCAGTACCTGCTACGAACAGTAGCAAGGACTATTACTGCCAGAATATTGCGCTTCATCATTATTTATTACCCTCATGGTTTTTTTTTATGACACCTGCCACTGCCGTCAAGAAAGTTCTGTCAATAAAAATTTACGGAACTATTGATGAGAGTTCGGTGTCTTTATGTGTCTGCAGGCATCTTTCCATTTTAAAAATGTTTCGCTACCGTGAAAGTGCTACAAAAGATAAAAATTTGGTTTCAAAAAGAAAAAATATGTAACCAAAAGTAAAATTTAAGGAACTTTGTGAACACCGTCATATTTCCATAGAAGCGTGATGAATATTTACAGCAATTTTTATCTATTTTATACTATTTCCTTATATTTTAACTTAACTTAAACGGAAATTTTGTTTTCTGATGGAAACTTTATCGACCTGCACTAAATCCTCGTTCAGACATCCAGAATGCCAAAAAATACCTCAAAATTGTGCTATCAAGCTAGCAAAGTCACCCAATAAGAATGCGGATTATTTTTTGCGCGCAAATGTTGGAATGCAGATTCTGAAACAGGATGATCGTTATGGCGGGGTTGCAAGCAGATTGCTTGACTAGAGTACAGAACTTGACAGAAAAGATAAAAAAAGAGCCAGCGGGCGCTGGCTCTTGAAGACGCTAATTAGAAGCTGGCGTTACGCGGAGTACGTGGGAACGGGATCATATCACGTACGTTTTGCACGCCAGTTACGTAAGCAATCAGACGTTCAAAACCAAGACCGAAACCTGAATGCGGAACAGACCCGTAGCGACTGTAGATCACGATCCGAGTAAATCTTCTTATGTTCAGGCCCATTTCTTCAGCATACGCTCGTCCAGAACGTCCAGACGTTCTTCACGCTGGGAGCCACCAATGATCTCACCGATGCCCGGAGCCAGAACGTCCATAGCCGCAACGGTTTTACCGTCTTCGTTGAGGCGCATATAGAACGCTTTAATATCTTTCGGATAGTTTTTAACCACTACCGGTGCTTTAAAGTGTTCTTCCGCCAGATAACGCTCATGCTCAGAAGAGAGATCGACGCCCCAGTAAACCGGGTTTTCAAACTTCCTGCCGCAGTTTTCGAGAATGGTCACTGCGTCGGTGTAATCCACCTGCGCGAAATCGGCTTCAATGAAGCGTTCCAGACGTGAAACGGCATCTTTATCTACGCGTTCAGCGAAGAATTTCATGTCGTCTGCGCGTTCTTCGAGAACCGCTTTGAAGACATATTTCAGCATGGCTTCAGCCAGACCCGCGATATCGTTCAGGTTAGCAAACGCCACTTCCGGCTCCAGCATCCAGAATTCCGCCAGGTGACGGCTGGTGTTGGAGTTTTCAGCACGGAAAGTCGGGCCGAAGGTATAAATTTTGGATAATGCGCAAGCGTAGGTTTCGCCGTTCAACTGGCCAGATACGGTCAGGAAAGACTCTTTACCAAAGAAGTCTTTGTCGAAATCCACTTTGCCCTGATCGTTACGCGGCAGGTTTTCCAGATCCAGCGTAGAAACGCGGAACATTTCGCCTGCACCTTCGGTATCAGATGCGGTAATCAGTGGCGTTGAAACCCAGAAGAATCCCTGCTCGTTAAAGAAGCGATGCAGCGCCTGCGCCAGCGTATGGCGAACGCGCGCGACGGCACCAATCAGGTTTGTGCGCGGACGCAGGTGAGCGACTTCACGCAGATACTCAATGCTGTGGCGTTTTGCCGCCATCGGGTAAGTGTCTGGATCTTCAACCCAACCAGCAACTTCAACCTTGCTGGCCTGAATTTCAAATTGTTGCCCCTGGCCCGGCGATGCCACGACTTTACCCGTCACAATGACCGAGCAGCCGGTGGTCAGACGCAGGACGTCTTCATTGTAATTGGGCAGAGAATTATTGATGACAGCCTGTACAGGATCAAAGCAGGAACCGTCATAAACGGCGAGGAAGGAGATGCCAGCTTTTGAATCTCGGCGGGTACGTACCCATCCGCGTACGGTGACTTCGCTGTCAACGGCTACGCGGCCCTGGAGTACGTCGGCTACAGGCACAACGCTCATAATATTCTCTCTGTTAATAGTCGGAAAAAATAAACACTTGTCCACCCGTAAATGGGGGGGATACCTATGTTACCTGGCATCTGCAATCAGACAAGCAGAATTCGCAAATGCAGCGAAAGATTTCGGAATTAAAGGTAAAAAAGGGAGCCGATTAGCTCCCTGATGATATTAACTGGCTTTTTTAATATGCGGAAGGTCGAACGCTTTGCGCAGTGCCCGAACAAACGCTTTATCATGGCAGATAGTTTTGCCAGGGCTGTCAGAAAGTTTCGCCACCGGTTTACCGTTACACTCTACCAACTTAATCACAATATTCAGGGGTTTTACCTGGGGGATATCGCAGGTCAGGCGAGTCCCAATACCAAAACTTAATTGCACGCGGGAAGAGAAGTGGCGGTATAGCTCAACCGCTTTGCGTAAATCCAGATTGTCAGAGAAAACCAGCGTTTTACTCTGTGGATCAATTCCCAGCTTTTCATAATGTGCAATGGCTTTTTCACCCCATTCAACCGGGTCGCCAGAGTCATGACGCAGGCCCTGATACCGACTAGCGAACTCGACACCGAAATCACGCAGGAAAGCATCCATAGTGATGCAGTCGGTTAATGCAATGCCAAGTTGGTCGGGATACTCTTCCAGCCAGGCAGCAAGTGCAGCTCGCTGGCTGTTGGCTAGATCCGGGCTGATTTGCTGATGTGCCTGGAACCATTCGTGTGCCTGTGTTCCCATCGGCGTGAGGGAAAGCCGACGCGCCAGATCGTAGTTTGCTGGTGCCCACGAACCAGGAGATTCCTGTTGCAGACGCTTAACGATGGTTTCTTGTATTGTGATAAACGGCGGCGGGTGCCAAATCGATCAGATGGAAGCGCGACATATCAAGAGACTGGCGGTTACGAGAAAGTCGACTAATTTGCTTTCCAGCGTGTCGAGGGCTTGCGACGTCGGCCTGCGGTGAGCGATAGCGATGTACCATTTCACTGATAACCGCCAGCAAGGAACTTCCCAGAGGATGACTTCACGCCACGGCCGCTTAAACGAATATCCAGCTTGCCATTATCGTTGGACACCTTACGTTCCGGGTTAAGCCTGGAACCCGCGTAACCAGTTAAGATAGTCGGCCTTAAAGAAAGGCAGGGCAGAAAGCCACTGATATTCATCTCTACTGCAGGCGCAGGTGCTCGGATCGCCTGAATCTGTTCACGAATACACATCGGCATAATAGACCCAGGATATCGTCACCTTCGGCAACCGAAACTCGCCGCGACATGCACATCGTAATAATGATGAACATGGCTTGCTGCATATGCAACTTATAAGCATCTGTATCCAGCAACGAGTGCAGAAACAGGAGAAGCGAATTGTGTCATAGGTGCGCAGTAGCGTCCTCGTACAGGAGCGTTTTATACAATAAACATCTTCAGGAACTGCTGGATAATCCTTGTTCGGCAATTTATTGAACCCCATTACACCATATGCCACCTTTCTGGTCGATGACATTACGCGGTGTATGTTATAAAAATGTAGCAATAAAGGCGTTTGTACCTGAAAAGATGAAGATTTGGCATGCGCCATTTACGCAACAGGAATAGACTGAACACCAGACTCTATAAAAGATGCTAGGTCATTTTATGACTCAACAGCCACAAGCCAAATACCGTCACGATTATCGTGCGCCGCATTACCAGATTACTGATATTGACTTGACCTTTGACCTCGTCACGCGCAAAGACTGGTCGTTACCGCGGTCAGCCAGGCCGTCCGTCACGGTGCATCAGATGTTCCCTTCGTCTCAACGGCGAAGACCTCAACTGGTTTCTGTTCAGATGAATGATGAGCCGTGGACCGCCAGAAGAAGAGGGCGCATGGTCATCAGTAATTTGCCGGAGCGTTTACTTAAGATTATTAATGAAATAAGCCCGGCGGCGAATACGGCGCTGGAAGGGCTTTATCAGTCAGGCTGATGCGCTTTGCACCCAGTGCGGAGCCGGCGCCCCCATATTACGCATTATTCTACCGCCCGGACGCGCGCGCGTTTTACCACCAAAATTATTGCCGATAAAAATCAAATATCCCTTCCCTGCTTTCCAACGGTAACTGCGTTGCGCAAGGTGAACTGGGAAACGGACGCCATTGGTACAGTGGCAGGACCCGTTCCCGAAACCGTGCTACCTGTTTGCGCTGGTGGCAGGCGACTTTGATGTACTGCGCGTAACCTTTACCACGTGTTCTGGTCGCGAAGTAGCACTGGAGCTGTACGTCGATTGCGGCAACCTTGATCGCGGCGCGCCGTGGGCGATGACCTCGCTAAAAACTCCATGAATGGGATGAAGCAACGTTTTGCCTCTGAGTATGACCTCTCAGATCACAATGATCGTCGCGGTGGATTTCTTCAGATGGGTGAATGGAGAATAAGGGTCTGAATCTCTTATTTTGAAATACACGCGCTGGCCCGCACCCACACCGCCACCGACAAAGATTACCTCGATATTCAACGCGTTATCGGCCATGAATATTTCCATAACTGGACCGGTAACCGAGTGACCTGCCGCGACTGGTTCCAGCTCAGCCTGAAAGAAGGTTTAACCGTCTTCCTAGATTAGGAATTCAGCTCTACTCCTTACTTCTGGCGCGGTAAACCGTATCTTTAATGTGCGCACCACTGCGCGGATTGCAGTTTGCGGAAGACGCCAGCCCGATGGCGCACCCTATTCGCCCGGATATGGTCATTGAGATGAAGAACTTCTACACCCTGACCGTTTACGAGAGGGCGTGGAGGTGATCGCATGTATCATACCTGCTTGGCGAAGAAAATTTCCAGGAGCTATGCAGCTCTATTTCGAGCGTCATGATGGTAGCGCAGCGACCTGTGACGATTTTTGCAGGCGATGGAGAATGCGTCGATGTCGATCTCCTCCCATTTCCGCCGTTGGCAGCCAGTCCGGTACGCCGGTCGTGACCGTCAAAGACGACTAGACAATCCGGAAACCGAGCAGTACACCTGTACCATCAGCCAGCGCACGCCAGCCACGCCGGATCAGGCAGAAAAAACAGCCGCTGCATATTCCGTTTGCCATCGAACTGTATGATAACGAAGGCAAGTGATTCCGTTGCAGAAAGGTGGTCATCCGGTGATTCTGTGCTGAACGTCACTCAGGCGGAACAGACCTTTGTCTTTGATAATGCTCCATTCCAGCGGTGCTGGCGCGTCCTGCCGCGGTGAATTTCTGCGCCTGTGAAACTGGAGATAAGTGAGCGATCAGCAATGACCTTCCTGATGCGTCATGCGCGTAATGATTTCTCCCGGTTGGGATGCGGCGCAAGTTTGCTGGCAACCCTACATCAGCTGAACGTCGCCCGTCATCAGCAAGGGCAGCCGCTGTCTCTGCCGGTACATGTGGCTGACGCTTTCGCGCGGTGCCTGCTCGATGAGTAGATTTGATCGCGCGCTGGCGGCAGACCCGGTACGCCGCCCTTCTGTCAATGAAATGGCTGAACTGTTCGATATCATCGACCCGATTGCTATTGCCGAAGTACGCGAGAGATCACTCGCGGACTCGGCGACTGAACTGGTGAATGAGCTGCTGGCTATTTTACAACGCGAATTACCAGAGCGAGTACCGCGTTGAGCATGAAGATATTGCAAAACGCACTCTGCGTGATGCCTGCCTGCGCTTCCTTGCTTTTGGTGAAATGCATCGGCTGACGTGCTGGTGAGCAAGCAATACCATGAAGAAACTAGATGACCGATGCGCTGGCAGCGTTCGCGGCGGTTCCTGCACAGCTGCCATGCCGTGACGCGCTGATGCAGGAGAACCACCAACAAGCGGCATCAGGACGGTCTGGTGATGGAATAAACGGTTTATTCTGCAAGCCCACCAGCCCGGCTGGCGAACGTGCTGGAGACGGTGTGCGGTCTGTTCAGCATCGCTCATTTACCATGAGCAACCCGAACCGTATTCGTTCGTTGATCGGTGCGTTTGCGGGCAGCAACCCGGCAGCGTTCGATGCCGAAGATGGAGCGGTTACCAGTTCCTGGTGGAAATGCTTACCGACCTCACAGCAGCCGTAACCCGCAGGGCGGCTTCACGTCTGATTGAACTGCTGATTCGCCGAAACGTTACGATGCCAAACGTCAGGAGAAAATGTGCGCGGCGCTGGAACAGTTGAAAGGGGCTGGAAAATCTCTGGGGCGATTGTACGAGAAGATAACTAAAGCACTGGCTTGATAAATTAAACCCAACGGCGGCTAATAGCGCCGCCATTCGGGACTTACCCCTCGTTCTCAGGTGAGTTTCAACGTCACCACGTTGCATCACCCGTTCCTCGCAACACCTCCCGCTTCCAGCTCCGCTAATCGCACCGACCGATCGACGCGGACGGGGATATCCACTGTCAAATCCAGACCACCTTTTCTCTCTCCAATTAACAGCACCCGGTCAGCCATCGCTACCGCTTCGCTCACATCATGCGTCACCAACAGTACGGTAAAGCCGTGCTCCTGCCAAAAGCCAACAGATCAAATCCTGCATCTCGAGTCGCGTTAAGGTGTCCAGCGCCCGAGCGGTTCATCAAGTACAATAATCCCGGTCGATGAATCAACGCTCTTGCCAGCGCCACTCGCTGTTCTGCCCGCCAGAAAGTGCGGCAGGCCATTCCCGGTGCGATTCTCCAGTCCTACCGCAGCCAACGCCCGACGCGCGGCATCGCGCCACTGACCTTTAAGGCCTAACCCAACGTTATCAATCACCGATTTCACGGCAGCAGACGTGATCTGACATCATTCGCGCGTCTTCCTAATTTCAGCCAGCGGTGTGGCTGCCCCGACACATCGCCAGCGGTTGGCGTTCCAGCCCGGCCAGCAGGCGCAGGCAGGGTACTTTTGCCACCACCGCTGCGGCCCACCACCGCCACAAACTGACCTGCCGGAATATGTAAGTCCAGTTGGTTCAGGACGATATTCTCCGCGTAATGTTTGCTTACTGCATTGAGCAACAATGGCGCGCCCTGGTTCAGACGAGCAGATCATACTCGTGGCCTCCTTCAATGATAAGCCGGGTTCCAGCGCAACCAGAGGCGCTCTACAGCTGCGCGCTGACGTCAGCCAGTTTGCCGAGCAGGGCGTAAATAATAGCGACTACCACCACGTCCGTTTGCAAAAACTCCCGCGCATTCATCGCCACATAACCAATGCCTGAATTGGCAGAAATGGTTTCGGCAACAATCAGCGTCAGCCACATCAGGCCCAACGCAAAACGCACGCCGACCATAATTGAGGGCAGGGCATCGGGCAGGATCACATGGATAAACAGCGGTATGCCGGATAATCCATAGCTACGCGCCATCTCCACCAGCCCGCGATCGATATTACGGATGCCATGCCAGGTGTTGATATAAATGGGGAACAGCGTACCGAGCGCCACCAGAAAGATTTTCGCGGATTCATCAATGCCAAACCACAAAATCACCAGCGGGATCAGCGCCAGATGCGGCACGTTGCGCAACATCTGAATTGAGGTATCCAGCAGCCTTTCTCCCCAGCGCGACAGTCCGCTAATCAGTCCCAGAATCAGGCCCAGCGATCCGCCAATTGAAAAGCCAATCAGCGCCCGCCAGGAACTGATCGCCAGATGCTGCCTGGATTTGCCCCTATATTTCCAGACATCTGTTATCACTTAACCCATTACAAGCCCGCTGCCGCAGATATTCCCGTGGCGAGCGATAACCCAGCGCACTATGCGGATGCCATTCGTTATAATGCTCGAACGCCTCTGCAAGGTTCTTTGCTGCCGTTAACCCGTCTGGTTTGGGCATGATACTGATGTAGTCACGCTTTATCGTTTTCACGAAGCTCTCTGCTATTCCGTTACTCTCCGGACTCCGCACCGCCGTGTTCTTCGGTTCAAGTCCCAACATCCGGGCGAACTGGCGTGTTTCATTAGCCCGGTAGCATGAACCATTATCCGTCAGCCACTCCACTGGAGACGACGGAAGATCGTTGCCGAAGCGGCGTTCCACCGCTCCCAGCATGACGTCCTGTACTGTTTCACTGTTGAAGCCGCCGGTAGTCACCGCCCAGTGCAGTGCCTCACGATCACAGCAGTCCAGCGCGAACGTGACACGCAGTCTCTCTCCGTTATCACAGCAGAACTCGAACCCGTCAGAGCACCATCGCTGATTGCTTTCTTTCACGGCTACTCTGCCTGTATGTGCCCGTTTCGATGGCGGTACAGCAGGTTTTCGCTCAAGCAACAGCGCATTCTGGCGCATGAGCCGGTAAACACGTTTGGCATTGATCGCAGGCATACCATCAAGTTCTGCCTGTCTGCGAAGCAGCGCCCATACCCGACGATAACCATACGTGGGCAGCTCTCCGATAACATGGTGTATACGGAGAAGCACATCCGTATCATCAGTGTGACGACTGCGGGGGCCATCCATCCAGTCATCGGTTCGTCTGAGAATGACGTGCAACTGCGCACGCGACACCCGGAGACAACGGCTGACTAAGCTTACTCCCCATCCCCGGGCAATAAGGGCGCGTGCGCTATCCACTTTTTTGCCCGTCCATATTCAACGGCTTCTTTGAGGAGTTCATTTTCCATCGTTTTCTTGCCGAGCAGGCGCTGGAGTTCTTTAATCTGCTTCATGGCGGCAGCAAGTTCAGAGGCAGGAACAACCTGTTCTCCGGCGGCCACAGCAGTAAGACTTCCTTCCTGGTATTGCTTACGCCAGAGAAATAACTGGCTGGCTGCTACACCATGTTGCCGGGCAACGAGGGAGACCGTCATCCCCGGTTCAAAGCTCTGCTGAACAATTGCGATCTTTTCCTGTGTGGTACGCCGTCTGCGTTTCTCCGGCCCTAAGACATCAATCATCTGTTCTCCAATGACTAGTCTAAAAACTAGTATTAAGACTATCACTTAAATAAGTGATACTGGTTGTCTGGAGATTCAGGGGGCCAGTCTACTGCCACAGTTCGCCGCTGGCGGAGAGCGTCCAGAACGCCGTCACCACTCCTTCCGGTGAAGGCAAAATACGCGTCGACAGCCAGCCAACCGAGGAGGCCAGTTGCCACACCGCCACGATGCCCACCGGTAAAAACCAGGGGGCAACGCGCAATAACCACTTCTTCACTGGCGTTGCCATCATCGTGTTCCTTAGCTTTGCGCGACTTTACGGGGGATAAAATCATTTGCCACCGCTTCGCCTTGCGGATTCAGCGGCTGCGGCTGGGGAATTTCCGGAATGGCGACATCCAGATGTGGGAACAGCAACTCGCCAACCCGATACGCTTCTTCCAGATGCGGGTAGCCCGAAAGCACAAAGCTGTCGATGCCAAGCGCGGCGTATTCGTTGATTCGCGCGGCGACCGTAGGACCATCGCCCACCAGCGCCGTTCCGGCACCGCCGCGCACTAAGCCAACGCCCGCCCATAAATTGGGGCTGATCTCCAGATTGTCGCGCTTGCCGTTATGTAGCGCCGCCATTCGCTGTTGTCCTACGGAATCCGTCCGGGCGAATGCGGCTTGTGCTTTGGCGATAGTCTCATCATCAAGATGCGAGATTAACCGCTCGGCGGCCTGCCACGCTTCGTCGTTAGTTTCACGAACAATCACATGCAGACGAATACCGAAACGAATTTTGCGCCCATACGCGGCAGCTTTCGCCCGCACTTGTTCGATTTTCTCTTTAACAAGTTCCGGCGGTTCGCCCCAGGTGAGGTAGAGATCAACTTGTTCTGCCGCCAGCTCCTGGGCGACATCTGACGATCCGCCAAAGTAAAGCGGAGGATAAGGCTGTTGAATCGGCGGGAAGAGCAGTTTTGCTCCGCGCACATGAATATGTTTACCGTTGAAATTGACGGTTTCCCCCAGCAATAAGCGCCGCCAGACCTGGGTAAATTCCGCCGAGGCTTCGTAGCGCTCGCTATGATCAAGGAACACGCCGTCGCCTGCCAGCTCTTGTGGATCGCTGCCTGTGACCAGATTAAACAACGCACGACCATTTGAGAGACGGTCAAGCGTGGCGGCCTGGCGGGCGGCAACAGTAGGTGAGGTTACGCTGGGACGCAGGGCGACAAGAAACTTCAGCCGCTGCGTCACCGGGATCATCGACGCTGCAACCAGCCACGCATCTTCACACGATCGCCCCGTTGGGATCAGCACACCGGTATAGCCCAGACGATCCGCCGCTTGCGCAATTTGTTGCAGATAACCGTGATCAACCGGGCGTGAACCTTCTTCCGTTCCCAGATAGTGCCCGTCACCGTGGGTCGGTAAAAACCAGAACATATTCAGACTCATAATTGTTTTCCTTCCAGTTGAGTGGGCTGCCAGATGCGCTGGCGAATATCGACTTTTTTCGGCACCAGACGGTTTTCATAAAACAGATCTGCCGTTTGCTGCTGTAAGGCGGCAACCTCGGCGTTAACCGGTTTGATGGTGGTAGGAGGGCGATGATCTAAGTAAGAGGCAATCACCGGTGCCGGTAAGCCCATCGTTTTTGCCAGTAAAGCGATGCTTTGTTCGCGCTGGCTGCGGGTTAACGCATCGGCCTCACTAAAGGTTGCCAGTACGCCCTGAATAAAAGCGCCGTTTTTTTCTGCATAGGGACGAGCTGCCAGATAAAACGATCCAGTTTGATTGAGATCGGTGCCGTCTTTCAGCACCCGCACGCCGCCCTGTAATAACGCAGCGGAGTAGTAGGGATCCCAGATAGCCCAGGCGTCAACGTTACCTTGCTGGAACGCGGCGCGGGCATCGGCAGGCGTCAGGTAAGTGGGCTGGATATCGGTGAATTTAAGTCCGGCCTGACGCAGTGCACGCAGTAAAAGGTTGTGTGAACTGGAACCTTTCTGAAAGGCAACTTTGTGACCTTTAAGATCGGCTACGGTTTTGATCGGGCTGTTTTCTGCCACCAGAATCACTTCGGCTTTGGGCTTCGGTGGCTCGACGCCCACATATACCAAATCAGCCCCGGCAGCCTGGGCAAAGATTGGCGGAATATCCCCGGTACTGCCGAGATCAATACTGCCAACGTTTAACGCTTCCAACATTTGCGGACCCGCGGGGAACTCCACCCAGGAGATTTTTGATTGCGGATAGCGTTTTTCCAGTAACTGGTGGCTTTTTGCCAGCACCATACCAATACTGCCTTTCTGATAGCCTATACGTAACGCTTCAGGCGAGGATTCTGCAGCAACCGCAAAAGTAGAGACGCTAAGCAATCCCGCCAGCGCCAGTTTAATGATGTTACGCATGGGCATTACCTCGCAGAGACAGAAGGTCAGGAACCTGAACATCGCGGCGGTGCAATGCCTGCCAGAAAGTTTCTAGCGCGGTATCAAGATGGGTTTGCAGATTTGGCGTGAACTGGGGTCTGTGATGGTAATCAATTAATTGTGAGTCATCGGCAAACACGCCGTGCAGGATCTCCTGAGCTTTCAGTGCGCTTAAAACTGGTTTAAGGGCATAATCGACCGCCAGCAGATGGGCCACGGTACCGCCCGTCGCCAGCGGTAGCACCACTTTGCCTTGCAAAGCGCGCTCTGGCAGCAGGTCGAGCAGGGTTTTCAGCGCGCCGGAATAGGCGGCTTTATACACAGGCGTGGCGACAATCAGCCCATCAGCCTGTTGCAGCTGTTCGGTGAAGGTCTTGAGTGCCGGACTATCGAAACGAGCATAAAGCAGATCTTCCGGGGCGAAGTTTTGCAGATTCCAGTGATAAACCTCTACATCTAGGCCATTTAGTTTTTCCCGCGCATATTCCAGCAAGGAGCTGGAGCGAGAAGGAAAGCGAGGACTACCCGCCAGGGTGATGACACGCATACTCTCTCCTTATAACCAATTGTTCTTTTTTTTGTTAACATTGATAACAATTCGGTCAGTCTGTCGGAGAGACAAGAAAATGTTAATGGTAAAGTTATTGCTCCAGCTTGTACCCTGGTAGCTGCGACGAAAGATTCAGTAGTCACATTGCCAAATGTCAGCGCCACCAAGTTGCAAACTAATGGAGCAGTCTCTGGCGTTAAAACTGATGTACCAATTGCCTTAGAAGGCTGTGATGTTACTGTAACTAAAAATGCGACGTTTACCTTTAGTGGTACGGCTGACGGCGTGCAACCTACAGCATTTGCCAACCAGGCTACCACCGATGCCACGCAAGCACCTTAAAATCACCATCAGGGTAATGCTGCCAACTTACTGATTTAGTGTATGATGGTGATTTTAAGGTGCTTGCGTGGCTTCCATTTCCATCAGATGTCCTTCCTGCTCCGCTACTGAAGGCGTGGTGCGTAACGGCAAAAGCACTGCCGGACATCAGCGCTATCTCTGCTCTCATTGCCGTAAAACATGGCAACTACAGTTCACTTACACCGCCTCTCAGCCCGGTACGCACCAGAAAATCATTGATATGGCCATGAATGGCGTCGGATGTCGCGCCAGTGCACGCATTATGGGCGTTGGCCTCAACACGGTTTTACGTCACTTAAAAAACTCAGGCCGCAGTCGGTAACCTCGCGCATACAACCGGGCAGTGATGTGATTGTCTGCGCTGAAATGGACGAACATTGGGGCTACGTCGGGTGCTAAATCACGTCAGCGCTGGCTGTTTTACGCGTATGACAGGATACGGAGGACGGTTGTGCCGCACGTCTTCGGTGAACGCACTCTGGCCACACTGGAGCGTCTTCTGAGCCTGCTGTCGGCCTTTGAGGTCGTGGTATGGATGACGGATGGCTGGCCGCTGTATGAATCACGCCTGAAGGGAAAGCTGCACGTTATCAGCAAGCGTTACACTCAGCGCATTGAGCGACATAATCTGAATCTGAGACAACATCTGGCAAGGCTGGGACGGAAGTCACTGTCGTTCTCAAAATCGGTGGAGCTGCATGACAAGGTCATCGGGCATTATCTGAACATAAGCAGCGACGAATGTTGCTCTACAAATGTATCTGCCAGATGGTTCTACATCGGTAACTCCCGGTACCGAAACGTCGAATATTCAGTTAGCGGATTCGGTAATGACTCCAACTTACTGATAGTGTTTTATGTTCAGATAATGCCCGATGGCCTTGTCATGCAGCTCCACCGATTTTGAGAACGACAGTGACTTCCGTCCCAGCCTTGCCAGATGTTGTCTCAGATTCAGATTATGTCGCTCAATGCGCTGAGTGTAACGCTTGCTGATAACGTGCAGCTTTCCCTTCAGGCGTGATTCATACAGCGGCCAGCCATCCGTCATCCATACCACGACCTCAAAGGCCGACAGCAGGCTCAGAAGACGCTCCAGTGTGGCCAGAGTGCGTTCACCGAAGACGTGCGCCACAACCGTCCTCCGTATCCTGTCATACGCGTAAAACAGCCAGCGCTGACGTGATTTAGCACCGACGTAGCCCCAATGTTCGTCCATTTCAGCGCAGACAATCACATCACTGCCCGGTTGTATGCGCGAGGTTACCGACTGCGGCCTGAGTTTTTTAAGTGACGTAAAACCGTGTTGAGGCCAACGCCCATAATGCGTGCACTGGCGCGACATCCGACGCCATTCATGGCCATATCAATGATTTTCTGGTGCGTACCGGGCTGAGAGGCGGTGTAAGTGAACTGTAGTTGCCATGTTTTACGGCAATGAGAGCAGAGATAGCGCTGATGTCCGGCAGTGCTTTTGCCGTTACGCACCACGCCTTCAGTAGCGGAGCAGGAAGGACATCTGATGGAAATGGAAGCCACGCAAGCACCTTAAAATCACCATCATACACTAAATCAGTAAGTTGGCAGCATTACCCACGTATCGAACCATCAATGACTACGGGGCGAAACGCCGCGAGACTCAACTGTAAATGATAACCGTCTTCAGTTAAGGGGCGGTGTCTCCAACTTCATCGACAACACAGCCTGTTAAGCTCTGGTGGAGTGCCATCGTTTATTGGTGGGCTGGTGGTGTTTGTGTCGGCAGCGTTCAATGCACAAGCTGAAACATGGTTCGATCCTGCTTTTTTCAAAGATAATCCTCAATGGTGGCCGATTTGTCTCGTTTCGAAAAAGGACAAAAAATAACGCCAGGGGTTTATGGTGTCAATCTGTTCTGAATCAGACAATTGTAGATACGCGCAACGTCAATTTTGTTGAGATAACGCCAGGAGAAGGGGATACCACCTGTTTGACGACTTGAAAGCCTGGATGCAATGGGTGTTAATACTGATGCGTTTTTCCGGCTTTTAAACAACTGAACAACAAGCGTGTGTTCTGTAGGAGATTATTCCGGATGCCAGCGTAACGTTTAATCTGAATAAACTCCGTATTGAGAAATACGTGCACAAATCGCCATCAAGAAAGTAATGCCCGTGGTTATGTCCCCCCTGAACGTTGGGGTGAAGAGGAATAACGCGCTATTACTGGGATATTCATTTAGCGGGGCTAACAGTATTCATAGCAGCGCGGGCACAGTGATTCTGGCGACAGCTATTACTAAATTTGAACGGTGGCGTTAATTTTGACCATGGAGATTGCGCAACAATTCGACAGTGGAGTCGCAGTAGTGGCCAAACCGCAGATGGAAGAATCTTCAGCAGCTATTTGCAGCGGGCGGTTATTCCGCTAAAAGGCGAACTGACCGTAGGTGATGATTATACCTGCAGGCGATTTTTTGGATAGTGTCAGCTTTCGTGGTGTGCAGCTGGCGTCAGTCAACATGCTGCCAGACAGCCTGAAGAGGTTTGCGCCTGTGGTCCGTGGTATCGCCAAAAGCAATGCCCAGATAACGATTAAGCAAAATGGTTACACCATTTACCAAACTTATGTATGGCCTGGTGCTGTTGAAATTAGTAATCTCTATTCCACGTAGTCGAGCGGTGATTTGTTAGTTGAAATAGAAGAGCAGCAGGCGGCGTCAATAGCTACAGCATAGTTTTCCAGCGTGCCGGTACTTCCAGCGTAGGGGCAAATAAATACGCGGTCCACTGGCCGTCATGCAGAACCAATAGTAATGAACAGCAGGAAGAGCAAGTTACCAAGGCCACGTTGCAGTGGGGCGGACCATAAGGAGACGATCTGGTATGGTGGTGGAGAGCGATATGCTGAATATACCGTGCCGCCATGTTTGGTCTGGGATTTAACCCTGGCAATTTCGGAGCAATTTCGTTCGATGCGACCCGAGCAAAGACGCTGGCAACTCCAGAGCGAACATAAAGGTCAGTCATATCGTTTTCTGTATGCCAAAACGCTCAACCAATTGGGCACTAATTTTCAATTGATAGGGCTATCGCTATTCGACGTCGGGTTTCTACACCTTTTCCGACACCATGTATAAACATATGGATGGCTACGATTTCATGACGGTGATGATGAAGATCCGCCGATGTGGTCGCGTTATTACAATTTGTTTTACACCAAACGTGGCAAACTGCAGGTCAATATCTCCCAGCAATTAGGCGAGTACGGTTCGTTTTATTTAAGTGGTAGCCAGGCAAACTTATCGCATACCAATCAACGGGATCAGCTATTAATTTTGGCTACAACACGCAGATTAAAAATATCTCGCTGGGGGTTTCTCGAAGCTGCAGTCAGTCCCATGGTGAACCTAATGCTGATCAGGTGTTTGCACTAAATTTTTCCCTGCCGCTCAATGTATCTGCCAGAAGTAATGATAGCTATACAGGAAAAAAAATTACGCCTGGATGACCTCTAACACCAGTATCGATAACGAAGGGCACATTACACGAAGGAGCTCGCATTAACGCGGAACGCTGCTTCGATGACGGTAACCTGAGCTACAGCGTGCAACAGGGATATAACAGGCGAGGGGAAAACGGCTAATGGTAGCGCCAGCATGGACTAAAGGGGCGTTTGCAGGATGCCCGAGTGGGCTACGACTACAGCGATAACGGCAGTCAACAACAACTGAACTACGCTCTTTCAGGCAGTTTCATTGCCCATTCACGGGCATTACCCTGGGGCAATGGCTGGGGGAAACTGACGTGCTGATTGCAGCGCCGGCGCAGATACTCGTATGGCGAACAGCACCGGGCTGAAAACTGACTGGCGCGGATATGCCATACCTCTTATGCCACTTCTTATCGGGAAAATGAAATCGCGCTTGATGCGGCGTCGTTTAAAACGTAACGTCGATATTAAAATGCAGTAGTCAACATCATTCCACCAAAGGGTATTGGTTCTGGCGGAGTTGAATGCCATGCGGGTGCAAGGGTATAAAGATCGAAAACATCAAAGCAGGGTATACCGCTGCGTTTTTGGCGCGATAGCGACGCTGGACGGCGTACAGGCTAATAGCGGCATAATTGATGATGATGGCTGGCTCTTATGGGCAGCTTGGCAAAGGGAACGATAAGCGTACACTGGGCGAAGCTCCCAATCAAATTCTGCCATATCAATTACGAGCTTACCGAACAACAAATTAACTACGATTACGCGAATGGATGCCATATGCAGATAATTGTTGGAGAGAAATTTGGTGTCATTACTACGACTATTTTTTGCACGTATTAATGCTATGGTGCGCTCAAACCGCTGCTTATAGCGGGCAGTGTCATCCTACTCAGGGGAATCCGTATATTGGCGTCGATTTTTGGCGTTGGAGACAGGCGAGAAGCGAATACGGCCAGGGTAGTTAAAGACAAATTTTATCGTGGAACAATCGAATGATTATTATGTTTCCTGTGATTGCGATAAAGCAATGTCAGAAGTGGCCGATGGGCATTCGCCGCGGATTTCACCGTTAGTCTATTTAGGCGACAACTGGTACAAATTAATGACTATCTTGCCGCCAAAGTTTTGTAGGTTAAAGGCAGTTCTCCTACTGCGGTTCCTTTGAAAACGTGGGCACAGGGAGATACCCGATGGCATATTTGCGACCCTGGCGGTCGCAAACGTTGCAGGTGGGCGGGCAAGCGGTAGTCGCGGGTAGCTTTGCCCTGGGAATTTGTTGCAGCCGTTCGTTGGCTCGGTCGTCATTCCTCCTATGGCGCTGGCGATTATATGAATGCTACAAGACATACCGCAGGTGATTGCCTGCACGACTACAGGTACACCGGTTTTAGTGTATTACCTTTATGGTACAATCGATTCACTTGGCTCATGTTCCGTCAATGCCGGAAAACGATCGAGGTGAGAAATATGGGCGACGTATTTGCGGCTAACTTTCGTTGTAGGGCATAAGCCTGCTTTGGGGCCAGAACGGCAGACTTGCAATTCCAAGATCAGGTGTAACACGGGAAACGCAGGGGTCAGTTAACGTCGACCTGAGTCTGACGGCAACCACAAGAACCCCAGCTATCCCCAGGCGATTAAGACGTCACGTCCTGGCGTGGGCGTGGTGGTGACCGATGCAGACAACATTATTTCCCTGCTGGTCGAACATACCGCTCTCTATTCCTGATGATGCAAGCATTATGGCGCGAATGAATGTCTATCCGAGTCAGCACCGACAGGTGTACCACCAGAAATTCGGCGATTTGAACCACGGCAACGGTGCAGATAAATTTTGATTAACGCGTGAACGTATGAAGAAAAAAACGATATTCAGTGCGTTATCTTGTTCTTCACGTTCTTAACATCCATGTCGGGATGGCTAGGGCCTGAACAAGTTAGTATGCATATTTCTGGGAATATGGTGGAAATCAGGGCTGTGATATCGCCACCAAAAGTGCATTACAGAAAATATTCATATTGGTGATTTTAATATCAGTGATTTTGGCTGCGAATACCGTAAGCACTGCTGCTGATTTGAATATCGATATCACCGGTTGTGCCGCTGGAGTATTCTGGCGCGGCCATCCTTTTTAGCGGCGAGGCTGACACCCTTGCGCCGACACTGCTCAAACTAACTGACACAGGCGGAAGCGGTGGTATGGCAACGGAGCCTGCCGGTCCGAATTGCTTTGGAAAAGTGGGAAGAAATCCCGCTCAATCAGGTCCAGCCTCTTACGCCCTTAAAAGCCGGGGATAACGCACTCAATCTCGACTTCGTTATAAGTCCACGAAGGCGGGGCGACGGGCGGTAATGCGACAGCGAGTGCTGTACTTTCCAATCTGGTTTACCAGTGAAGGAGTGATGTGAAACGGATAATCTGGATTATGTTCTTACTGAGAGTGACGGGAGCTGTGAGCTATTTGCCCATGATGGCACGGTCAACGGTAGCGGAATCGTTTCGCCATAATCATGGTATGGCACAGGATAGCGAGCAAATAAATGTGCAGTTAGGCGATGTCTCGCTGACACGTTTTTTTCATCGGAATTATGGCCCAGGAGAAATCTTTCATCATTAATTTGCAGGATTGCGGAACAGATGTCAGCACGGTTGACGTCACCTTTTCAGGAACCCCCAACGAGAGTGCAGAGCGAAATGCTATTAATTGAAAGTGGTACGGATGCAGCCAGGGCTGGCGATTGCGTTTCTGGATGATGCGAAGATATTGATTCGCTTAACAGGGCGAGTAAGCCTACAGCCTACATAGCGGTAATGCGCCATTAACTTTTTATGCGCAGATCCGACCTGTAGATAGCGATGTGCAGTGGGGTAAAGTGAATGCCAGCGCGACATTTGTACTTCATTATCGACTAATACGTGGAACAGATTGGCGCTCTTGATTTTCGCCGTTTTTCGCTGCTGGTGGCGGGTGGATTGCGGCGGGGTGGTGGTCGGCGGACGCGATTTATACTTCCGGCGAGACAAGAATCGATATCTATTTTACTGACTGATACCGTCAGGAATCTCGCTTATTAACAGTAAATTCAACCCCCCAACACGTTCGGGCGGGGGGAGCGTCGACGGGGCCAGCACCATTCCTGGCCGCTCCGCCACTTATTCTCCTGAAGCCCGGTACTACCGGCACGGCCACCTGCTAGAACGGAAAGCGACATCTTTCCTGTCGATCGCGAAACGCTATTTGAGTTAAGCATTGCCAGCGTGCCATCCGGCAAAGTTGAAAATCAGAGCGTAAAAGTGGCGATGCGCTGGGTACTTAAACTGTTCTGGCGACCCGAAGGTTTCCAGGGCGACCCGCTGGAAGCTTATCAACAATTACGCTGGACACGGAATTCGCAGGGTGTACAACTCACTAACCCAAGAGCCTTCATTAACCTGATTCAGGTGAGCGTAAATGGCAAAGCGTTAAGTAATGCGGGAGTTGTGCCGCCTAAAAGCCAGCGTCAGACAAACTGGTGTCAGGTAATAGCACCGTGTCATGTCGCCTGGCGGACGATAAATGATTACGGCGGGTTGAGTGCAAAGAAGGAGCAAAATCTGCCCTGAAACAGGTTCTGAAAACGTTTGCGTTTTTTTTGCCGCAGGTCAATTCCCTTTTGGTCCGAACTCGCACATAATACGCCCCCGGTTTGCACACCGGGAATCCAGGAGAGTTCATGTACTACCCCTTCGTTCGTAAAGCCCTTTTCCAGCTCGATCCAGAGCGCGCTCATGAGTTTACTTTTCAGCAATTACGCCGCATTACCGGAACACCGTTTGAAGCACTGGTGCGGCAGAAAGTGCCTGCGAAACCTGTTAACTGCATGGGCCTGACGTTTAAAAATCCGCTTGGTCTGGCAGCCGGTCTTGATAAAGACGGGGAGTGCATTGATGCGTTAGGCGCGATGGGATTTGGATCGATCGAGATCGGTACCGTCACGCCACGTCCACAGCCTGGTAATGACAAGCCGCGTCTCTTTCGTCTGGTAGATGCCGAAGGTTTGATCAACCGTATGGGCTTTAATAATCTTGGCGTTGATAACCTCGTAGAGAACGTAAAAAAGGCCCATTATGACGGCGTCTTGGGTATTAATATCGGCAAAAATAAAGATACGCCAGTGGAGCAGGGCAAAGATGACTATCTGATCTGTATGGAAAAATCTATGCCTATGCGGATATATCGCCATCAATATTTCATCGCCGAATACCCGTGATTACGCACGCTGCAATATGGTGAAGCGCTGGATGATCTGGTTCCGCCATTAAAAATAAGCAAAATGATTTTGCAAGCGATGCACCATAAATATGTGCCGATTGCAGCGAACATTGTGCTAATTTTTCCTGAAGAAGAATTGATCCAGGTTGCCCATAGTTTAGTTCGCCATAATATTGATGGCGTTATTGCAACCAATACCACACTCGATTGTTCTCTTGTTCAGGGAATGAAAAATTGCGATTAAACCCGTGGCTTAAGTGGTCGTCCGCTTCAGTTAAAGACCCCAAATTATTCGCCGCTTGTCACTGGAATTAAACGGTCGCTTACCGATCATCGGTGTTGGCGGCATCGACTCGGTCATCGCTGCGCGCGGCACCGCGGCGCCTCGACCGGCGGTAAATTATTCTGGTTTTTATTTTTAAAGGTCCGCCGCCATTAAGAAATCGTTACCCATATCTAATTATTTCTTCGATTTTTCTTACAAGATAATCAGGGCTTTATTTTCAGCCCTGGTCGTTTTATATTCATCTCTGTCGCTTATTTAGACATTTTCTGGGGTCTCCAGATCGTCGAGGTTATTAAGCGAAGCGACAATGGATTGCGTTGCTGCGGTTTATAGGGTAGGGGAGAGGCAAAAGCCAATTAACCAGACGATAATGGCGTTGGTATTACGATGAGAGCACTATTGAATGATGCTCTATTAAGCCAATGGTATGCTATTTCGCTCACGTTTTGCGCGCAAGATGTTGATCCAGATGCCTTTTCTCCCGCAGGCTTTTGCGTCATGATGCCGCGCTCTATTTCTCTTTTGAAAGAAAAGTGCCGCGATTTTAATTTATCTAAAGACAAAAGCCGAACTGGTGCTGAATGCACTGGTAGCAATTCGCTATCTCAAACCGCAAATGCCGGAAAAGCTGGGCATTTCGTTTCCCATGGTGAACTAGGCTGGAATGCCGGGCGATGCGGCCTGCGTTTGGTTCGAGCCAGACCACGAGCAGGTCAATTTGCTGGTCGTTGAATCTGGCGGACGCCTGCACTTACGCCTGCTGGCACAACCCTGCGTTGTTATTGCGGGTTGCGCGATGCAGTTGGGCGACGCCATTAAAATCATGAACGACAGGCTGAAACCGCAGGTTAATGTTGACAGCTTCAGCCTTGAACAGGCAGTCTAACGCGCCAACTTAAGCGGAGCTTCGGTACACAGCTACAGCAAAGAATGGTGCCATCATCGCCCATTGCTGATTTTTTCAGCGGCGTGACTTCGCCTTCTCAAGCGAACACGGCAACTTCCACAAATGCCCGCGCGGCAAGAATAAGGGATACGAATTCCCTGATTTTCTCAATTGCTCCAGCAACACCTGTTGGTTATTTCCAACGAATGCCTGTCCCTGCCAGTCAGATCTACATTTGCGTCCGGTTGTTGCGTGATGTTGGCGGTATCATCAGCGGAAGCTGCGCCGTAAATTTTTGCCGGAGCCGTTGCCAGATTTTCATCATCGCCAACGCGAATTATGCCGCTATTACGGGCAATTAAATTCTGACCAAAATCGACATCGCTGTTATCCTGGGCAGTGCGGTATATTTGCAATGTTTTTAACGGTTCGCCTGCCGGATGTTCTTGCCCTTTCTGGCTTACGGTGGTGAAAATACAGCGGCTACAAGGTTTAACCACATCAAACACCACATCACCAATGCGAATCACTTTCCAGCGATCTTCTTCGCCTGACAACGCGCCCGCAAACCACCAGATTGGGCGGAATTGCTCCACTTTTACACTGGCCGGACAACGTTGTTGGATATTACGTAACGAGGCTTCGTTAGCAGAAAGGTAAGGATAGCCATCAGCAAATGACAGATAGAGTGTCGTGGCGTTTCACGCGCCGGGTCATTTTGTGGCCCCACCCGCAGCTAATTGCACTTCGCGGGAGAAAAATTCACTTAGCCATTTGTCATTGCGTCTGGCGCAATTTGCGCGGTAAACGCGTGCCAAACTTCGGTTGGTGCGCTCTGCGTGGCGAAATCAGCAAAACTCGAACATATGCGCGCTACTGCCATCTGGTGCGGTGAGATGCAAGCCATCATGACAGGTGAAGGAGTAAAAACTGTACCATCTGGGGCAACTGGCCAGCTGGTAAGAAACGTACCGTCAGAAGTTTCCGCGATCATAAAGATGCGATTTGAAGGCCAGACCACTCACATCTGCCAGAGCATGTGTAAGACCAATGCCGCGCATCGATTAACAGGACGAAAAGCCAATTAATGTCGCCACGGTGCCGTCCTCAATTAAAATAAGCCCGCGTTTACGACATGACGCGCTTATCAGCCATAATGCGCAACAATTCTCTGGTAGCGCCTGTCCCATTAGGCCATTTTAATTGTCAGTTGGCCCGCGTTACGCCGAAATCCTCACGTAATCTGCGTATGCTCCGGTTCTCCGCGCTGTCCATGTCCAGACCGACTACAATTACGCCTACTGCGGTAGGCCTTAGAGAAAAGTGACGATATGAATTCTTGTTTGCCAGTACGGCCCGTGGGCTGGAAGAGCTGTTAAAATCTACTGGAAAACCTGGGGCCTGTTGAATGCCAGGTGGTCTTCAGGGCGGGGGTCCATTTCAAGGGCGACACCGCTTGTTTACCAGAGCCTGATGTGGAGCCGCCTTGCTCGCGTATTATGTTGCTGCTGGGCGAGTGTAAGGTTTATACCAGATTTAGACCTTTATCTCGGTGTTCAGGCAATCAACTGGACAAGATGTTTAATCTTGGCGCTACCTTCCGCCGTCCACTTCAGTGGTTTGAATGACACCATCCGCAACAGTCAGTACGGCGATGAAAGTGAAAGACGCGATTGTCGACGCTTTCACGCGGAAAACTTGCCGCGTCCAAATGTTGATTGCGATGTGCCGGATATCCGCGTTAACGTCTGGCTGTATAAGAGTCGCCAGTATCGCCCTTGATCTCAGCTGGTGATGGTTTACATCTGCGTGGCTATCGCGATTGTGCCGGGATCGCCGATTAAGCAAACCCTGGCAGCTGCTATTGCTATGCGATCGCTGGAGCGCGAACACCGCTGCTCCATCCGATGCGTGGTTCCGGGTCGCCGATCCAGCAGCGATGCTGGCGACCGATCGCGCACCTGCCGGCACCGTGGGCGTCTGGGCTTGAGCGGCTGGGCGCAGCATGATGAAGCGTATCTGGCAGGCAAGTGCAAGCGAAGCGCAAACTCGCGCCCGTAAAGGCCTGGCGAGTATAGCTCTCAATTCTACGGTTCGGACAAGCGACGTACGGTGATTCAACGTGCGCGACTAACGCCCGCTGCGGGGATCGGTGAACTGATTACCTTTGAGGTGAAGATGTCGCGCAACTGACCAATCCGCTGCCCGAAGGGCCTGTACGGCAAGCGTCGTCCAGCAACCCGCCATACGGTGAACGTCTGGACAGCCAACCGGCGCCGACAACGCTGCACAGCTTGTGGCTGAATCATGAAAAACCAGTTCGGTGGCCTGGAATCTCTCTTCGTTCAGCGCCTCGCCGGATTTGCTCAGCTGCCTGCAGCTGCGTGCAGACAAACAGTACAAGGCGAAAATGGCCCGCTGGACCGCGTACAGAAAAATTACCACGTTGCCGAAAGCACTCCAGACAGACAAACCGGCGATGGTAGCGGAAGACTACGCTAACCGCCTGCGTAAGAACCTCAAAAAATCCCAGAAGTGGGCTCGCCAGGAAGGGATCAATGTTACCGCCGTATGACGCCGATCTGCCGGAATATAACGTTGCCGTTGACCGTTATGCCGACTGGGCGGCGGTGCAGGAGTATGCGCCGCCAAAAACTATTGATGCGCACAAAGCGCGTCAGCGTCTGTTCGATATTATCGCTGCAACCATTCCGGTACTGGCATATGGCGCCAAACAAACTGGTGCTGAAAACCCGTGAACGCCGAGAGGGCAAATCAGTACCAGAAACTGGGCGAGAAAGGCCAGTTTCTCGAAGTCACCCAGCATAACGCTTACTTGTGGGTGAACCTGACGGATCACCTCGATACCGGTCTGTTCCTCGATCACCGTATCGCCGTCGTATGTCGGTCAGATGAGCAAAGGCAAAGATTTCCTCAACCGTTCTTATACCGGCAGCGCCACCGTGCACGCGGGATTAGCGGTGCACGCACACCACCACCGTGGATATGTCGCGTACTTATCTGGAGTGGGCAGACGAGCCGCCAGTCCCACATCGGCCTAACCGGCCGTGCCACATTGCCTGATTCAGGCCGATTTGCCTGGCGTGGCTGCGTGAGGCAAACGAACAGTTCGATTTGATCTTTATCCATTCGCCAACTTCTAACCGGCAAAACGAATGGGCAAAGACGCGTTCGACGTTCAGCGCGATTATCTGGCGCCGACTGAAGATTTGATGCTTGCTGCGTGCTGGTGGGACCATCATGCTCTCGACAACAAACGTGGCTTCCTATTGGATCCCGACGGCCTGGCAAAACGGGACTGAAAGCACAAGAAATTACGCAAAAAACGCTCTCCCGCCATCTTGCCGTATCCGCCATATCATAACTGCCGGCCTATTACCGCAGCCTGAAAAGGAATAGAGATGCTATTAATCAGATGCATGGCGCATGGCTGCGGTCGTTTACGATGCCGCCTCCCATAACGCATAATCTACATATCGAGATAATGAACGTGTTTGTCCGGTGGGCCGCAACGGCGCAGGCAAATCGACGTTAATTAAAATCCTTAATCGTGAACAAGGGCTGGATGACGGTCGCATTATTTACGAGGAGGATTTGATTGTAGCGCGTCTGCAACAGGATCCGCCGCGTAACGTTGAGGGTAGTGTTTATGATTTCGTTGCCGAAGGCATTGAAGAACAAGCGGAATATCTGAAACGCTATCACGAGATCTCTCGCCTGGTGATGAACGACCGAGCGAGAAAAATCTCAACCAACTGGCAAAGGTTCAGGAACAGCTGGATTACCACAACCTGTGGCAGCTGGAAAACCACATCAACGAAGTGCTGGCGCAGCTGGGGTTAGATCCTCACGTTGCGCTGTCGTCGCTTTCCGGCGGCGGGTTGCGTAAAGCGGCATTAGGACGCGCGCTGGTGAGCAATGGGCGTATCGCTGCTGGACGACCGACTAACCACCTGAAAATCGCAACCATCGACTGGCTGGAAGGGTTCCTCAACACCTTCAATGGTACGATTATTTTCATCTCCCACGACCGTTCGTTTATCCGCACTATGGCGACGCGCATTGTCGATCTCGATCGCGGCAAGCTGGTGACCTATCCGGCAATTACGTTTAGTACTTGCTGGAAAAAGAAAGAGCCTGCGCGTGGAAGAATTACAAAATGCCGAGTTCGATCGCAAACTGGCGCAGGAAGAAGTGCGGATTCGCCAGGGATTAAAGTACGCTGTACCCGTAAATGAAGGCCGTGTACGCGCCTGAAAGCGATGCGTCGCGAGCGGGGGGACGTCGCGCAGTCAATGGTACCGCAAAGATGCAGGTGGAGAGGCGCCGTCCGGTAAGATTGTTTTGAAAATGGAAGACGTTTGCTATCAGGTCTACGGTAAGCAACTCGTGAAAGATTTTGGCCCAGGCTTTACGCTGGCCAAAATTGCCTGATTGGTCCGAATGGGTGCGGCAAAACCACGCTGCTAAAACTAATGCTCGGTCAGCTTCAAGCAGACAGCGGCGTATTCACGTTGGCACCAAACTGGTAAGCGGCTTATTTCGATGAGCACCGCGCGGTACTGGATCCCATAAAACGGTGATGGATAACCTTGCCGAAGGTAAAGAAAAGAGGGTGATGGTTAACGGCAAGCCACGCCACTATTTGGCTATTTGCAGGATCTTCCTGTTCCATCCAAACCGGCGATGACGCCGTACGTGCGCTTTGGCGGTGAGCGTACGCCTGTTGTTGGCGCGTTTGTTCCTCAAACCAAGCAACTTATTGATCCTAATGAACCGACGAATGATTCGACGTCGAACGCTGCAAAATGCCGGAGCAACTGATTCCAGAGCTATCAGGGCACGGTATTGCTGGTTAGCCACGATTGTCAGTTTGTCGATAACACCGTTACAGAATGCTGGATCTTCGAAGGCGGCGGTAAAATTGGTCGTTATGTTGGCGGTTATCATGATGCCCGTGGTCAGCAAGAACAGTATGTGGCGCTCAAACAGCCTGCGGCGGAACCGAAGAAGCCGCCGTGCCAAAAGCAGAAACTGAAAACGCAGCAATAGCAAACTAAGCTATAAATTGCAGTGCGAACTGGAGCAGCTACCGCAATTGCTCGAAGATCTGCAGGCGAAGCTGGAAGCCAAGCAGACGCAGGTGGCGGATGCTTCCTTCTTCAGTCAGCCGCATGAGCAGACACAAAAAGTGCTCGCCGATATGGCTGCTGCAGAGCAGGAGCTGGAGCAAGCCCTTCCAACGCTGGCAGTATCTTGAGCGTTAAAAAATGGTGGCTGATTGCAGTCGATTTAAACAGAGACAGCTGACAACGGTAAAATTGCCATGAACTGGGTTCATCAGGCATGAAAACCAACACTTCGTTAGTCATCTGTAAAATAGCGTATCATTAAGCAGTACCAATGTGCGAACATCATCACGCCCAGCACACCGCGTGCTCGCAGTGTGACATGCTGGTGGCGTTACCGCGCCTTGAGCATGGTCAGAAAGCGGCATGTCCCGGCGCCAGAACGCCGCGGCGTGGGATGCCCCGGCAGCGTCCTGACCGCCTACGGTTGGCTGCACTGTTCATGCTGTTGCTGTCCAACTTGTTTCCTTTTTCGCGAATATGAACGTTGCAGGAGTTACCAGTGAAATAACATTACGCAAATTCCCGCGTGCTTTTTTCTCCGAGGACTACGCCAGCCGTACCTTTTTCTGTTGTTTGTACTGGTTCCAGCGTTTTCGTCTGATAACCATTCTGTTACTGGTGAATTGCGCGGAATTACCGTTCGTTTAAAGAGCAACTGCACGGTGCTTTTTCAACTGAAAACCTGGGGAATGGCGGGTTTTCGCGGCGGTGCTGGTCAGTTTCGTTAAACTGATGGCTTACGGCAGCATTGGCGTAGGCAGCGCTTCTCCCGTGTTTATTCCGTGTCCTGCACTGCGCGCTTTTCAGTGCGTTGATCGTCGCTGGTTATGGACGATATCGCCCCACGCCAGAACTTGCGCCAGCCGCCAAGACCAGGCGTCCCGTTGACACGTCAGGGCGGCGTTCATGCTCCTGTTGTACGGCAATCCTTCTGCTGATGAACCCGTGTGCCCGCGTCGTAGTACCAGGTACGTTCGGCGTAGAAACAGCCTGCATGGACACTCGCGCTGCTCGTTACGTCCATCATGCTGTATCTTCCGGCTAGATTTTGCCATTATGGTGACGGATTTATTAGGCTCGAAGATGCGATCACGATTCGCGCTGGGGTCATCCTGTTATGGAGCGAAGGCCTGATCCCGTCGCCGCGGTGATCTTCTGGCCAGTATTATGGTGCGAACGTTAAGATTATCGCCATCGCGTGGCCGTGTCGGGATGCCAAAGGGCATGGCAGCGTGACAGCGAAAGAATGCATTTGATTTATGAAGTTGTTGAGTTTGTAGGCCGCTGGTCGATGATTGACGTTTTCGTTATCGCGGTGCTCGCGGCGCCGGCGCGTATGGGAGGTTTAATGAGTATTTATCCGGCAATGGGTGCATTAATGTTTGCTTTAGTCGTATAATGACAATGTTTTCGCTATGGCGTTGACCCGCGTTCGTCGGGGGATTGTAACCTGAATCAGAGCATGAGGAGTCCGGGAGAACGGAATCGGATGGGGCAGCGAAAATCCAGAAAGTGAAGAACTGATCTCCCGTGTGGATATTTCCTATCGTCACGGCGCTCATTCGGGGCTTGG
The DNA here is from genome assembly GCA_048288465.1 of Shigella flexneri. GTDB lineage: Bacteria > Pseudomonadota > Gammaproteobacteria > Enterobacterales > Enterobacteriaceae > Enterobacter > Enterobacter flexneri_B. The sequence goes on from CP182556.1 coordinate 977,725, forward strand.
GTTTTTTTTATCATTACAGCCATCAGGGACCGAAAGCGCCCCATCACCGGCGAATGCGAAGGAATTGAAGGTGGCAAAACCACCATTAAAAGCCGTAGCGTTGACGTCGGCGTGGTTGAAAGCGCCACACTGGTGATGATTTGACGCACGTTGAAATCAAAGCGCGGCTGTTTTGTATGGAAAGATTGCTGCATAGAGACACCGTCTTTTGGGTGGTGAAACCGCAGATTGGTCGCGAAGGGATTAGCGGCCTGGAAGCCGCCGTCTGAGTTTATATCGACGTGCGGCGAGGCGTGAAAGGCAGCAAAATGGATAGGTACGATTTGCTGGACTCGCCACCGTTGGCCCCGCCGATGCGAAAGGTATCCGTGTGATTCTCGATAGCAAAAAAGCCGGGCAGCTCTCGCGCAGGAGATCCGGTGCTGTTCCGTGGCTATCGGGTAGGTTCGGTCGAAACCAGCACCTTCGATAACAAAAACTCATATTAGCTATCAACTGTTCATCAATGCACCTTATGACCGACTGGTGACCAACAATGTTGCTTCTGGAAAGAGAGTGGCATTGCGGTTGATTTGACGTCAGCAGGGATGCGTGTGGAGATTGGCTCAACCACAACGCTGCTGAGTGGCGGTGTCAGCTTTCATGTGCCGGAAGGTCTGATTGAGGGCAGCCAGTGGCACCCAAAACAGCTTTCGTTTTGTATGATGATCGACAAGAGCATTCAGGATTCGTTGTACACCGATCACATTGATTATCTGATGTTCTTTAAGCATTCGTACGCGGTCGCAACCGGAGCTCCGGCAGAACTCCGGGGTATTGCCTCGTACCGTAAGCAAAGTGCCATTCTTTGCGCCGAATACGCGCGTCAAACATTTAACGACTATGATTACCGTATTCCGGTACTGATTCTATTCAGCCAGAGCGGCTGAAACGGCAGCTGGCGAAAACTGCGGATGTTGTTGAGCACCTTGGCCAATCGTCGACGTGGTTTACGCGGATCGCCTGAAACCCGGAAACCTGGTCACTGGCGCACTATATGTTCATTCCCACTTCTATCCAAATACGCCTGGACAACCGGTATTCGTGAATTTAATGGTTATCAGATTATACCGACCGTTAGCGGCGGCCTTGGCGCAAATCCAGTCAGCAACGACTGATGGAAGTGTTGGATACAATATTTAAGAAACTGCCATTCAATCTGATGATTGAACAGGAACCAGTACGCTTCTGAAGTCAGCGCACAATGAAAAACCTGCAAACGACGCTGGATAGCATGACAGATTCTGCCAGCCAGTCGATCAGCAGTTGCCGACGGATATACGCAGTCAACGTTGCGTGAATTGAATCGCAGCACGCAGGGTTCAGCCTTGGCTCCGCAGCCTACAACAAGATAATGGCGGCGGATATGCAGCGCCTTCATTTAGGTGTTGCGAGAACTGCAACCGGTGCTGAAAACGCTCAGATGAGAAGAGTAACGCGCTGGTATTTGAAGCGAAGGACAAAAATATTGTCAGAGCCGAAGAGGGCGAAACAATGAAAAAGTGGCCAGTGACGATCAGCATGGCGGTGGCGACCAGCTCCGCGAAATTAATTAAACTCATCACCAGTTACCTGTGGCGCAGGGTGCAGACAGATCGCCAGCCAGGGCATCTGCTCCGTTATGGGTAGAGCAGGTCACTGTTCCTGACTTATCTGGTGGTACGGTGCGGTTGATCAAACGAGTGATGTGAAGTATGTGATTGCCAACAAGAACTCGTGGGCCAGCCCGTGCCGGATCACAGTCGCGCAATACCCCGTTGACCCAGCACGCACTGCGCGGCGGTTGCCTCCCAGCCTCTGGGAAGCGCCCAGGAGCACGCTCAACGTTACCGTATGGAGTCAATGGTTGCGACGACGGCAAGGTCATTGTCAGTGGTGAAGTGGCCGTTGAACCACCAGGGAATAAACCGATCAACGTCCGTTCCGTCTGCAAGGAGTGCAAACTCAGGATGGTTACGATGAGATGCGGTCAAGTACTGGCCAGTGTCTGGAAGTCCAGGAAGCTGCTTTGATCGCGCAAGAGATAAAGCGTCTACCTTAATTATAAAGATTCGGACAGTACCGCCTCCGGATGTTGCTGAGGCGGTTTTTTTCTGCTCTAACGTGTGCAAGTTGTTCCTCTTCACATTTTTTGTACAACCGACATACCCGTGTAGCTCAAAATATGACAGTGCGTGATCTTGCGCATCACGGCAGTTATGATTCGCGTATTGCTTAACTGTGATTGCACATTTAGAACTACTGTTTTTCTTTTTCCACCAGAAACCAGTATGAGGGAAAACTAGGTATGAGACAAAAACGAGATCGCCCTGAACGGCACATCTACGCGGTCATCCAGGCCGCATCGCGGACGCTCAAAAGAAATGTGTCCCTATCAATGCTGAATCAAGGTCAGACGGCTGGGAGGCTGGCGAGAAGCCATGGCGACAGGGAGCAATGGCCTGATTCTCGTTCTTTAAAGAGCCCTCCGCATTGCGGAGGCTTCTGCCTTTTGATACTCGTTCGTCACAATCAATAAGGCAGACGTATCCTGGAACAGACCGACTTTCAGGTCGCTGGCGGTAAAATCAGACGACCATCAACCAGCACTTCGCCATTGCCATAACCCATAATCAGACGACGATTAACAATGCGTTTAAAGCTGAAGAGGGTAGGTCACTTTTTTCGCTGTCGGCAGTACCTGACCAGTGGACTTCACTTCGCCAACGCCCAGCGCGCGGCCTTTACCTTCGCCGCCCAGCCAGCCGAGGTAGAAAGCGACCGGCTGCCACATTGCGTCCAGGCCCAGGCATTCCCGGCATAACCGGGTCGCCAATAAAGTGGCATCCGAAGAACCACAGATCCGGATTGATATCCAGTTCTGCTTTCAACATACCCTTTGTCGAAGTTGCCACCGTTTCGGTCATTTTGACCACACGGTCCATCATCAGCATGTTCGGTGCTGGCACTCAGGCTTTTAGCGCCAAACAGTTCACCGCGACGAGAGGCAAGGAGGCCTTGTTTGGTATAGGATTCTCGTTTATGTACCATGTTCTCTGTAAGCCTTATTTTATTGAAGCACACAGGATAGCCGACACGTGTAGCTGAACAAGTCCGATCAGTTCGGAATAAACCAGTTCAGCCAACTAATGGCCATGGAAAACGGTGACGTCCTTCCGTTGCGATGCTTGCGCAATACGTTCCTGGATGGTTTGCATCAGCGTCGTTTGGCCTTCGCCATCCCACACCAGATTTAATAATAACGGCAGTACGTCAGTCACATCGTCTACTGCCCAGATGGTGAATTTGCCTTCTTCTACCGCTTTCACCAGTTCACGGTGAAGACTTAAATGGCGAACGTTAGCTGTGGGGATAATGACACCTTGTTTCCGGTTACTAGTTGCTGGCGAATAGGCAAAGAAGCCTGTCGATTTTCTTCATTGGACCACCAACCGGCTGGGCGCGACCGAACTGATCGACTGAACCTGTGATAGCGATACTCTGATTCACCGGCACATCGGCGGGGAGGGCGCTTATCGGGGCGCAGAGTTCAGCCATCGAGGGCACTATCTCCATCAACTTCACTGTATGACTGCTCAAATGTCAGCGATGCTGAGAAGGGAATCTGTTGCTCAAGCTGTAGTTCCGACATCAGGATCTTGCATGATCATCATCCCTTTCGAATGGATATTGCCGCCAAGCTCCGCTTTGCGTTCGATGTCGGTGAATTCACCATCGCCAATATGCACAACGCAGCTAATGCGAGAAGGTTCGCCAAAAGCGCGTGGATGACCCGGAAATTCAATGACCGAAAGGGCATTAAGTTGCCGATGTGTTCGCCTTCGGTTTCAATGAGGATTTGCTCCTGAAGGATTTCTCATCCTGCATACGTTCAGCGAGGAAACCTTCGCGCCATTCACGCTGCTGCAGCATTAAGTTTAGCTGCTGGCCGGAGAGGTGTTGCCATCACACAGGGAGGCATCCTCTACACTGGCGGAGGATCGACTGCGGGCTTAGCGAAGTGTTCTTGTTCACCGGTGTAGCGTGTCGTTCGCGGAGAATACCGGCGAGGCATCAGTTTCAGGGGCAGGTCAGTGATTATGTGGCGGGAAATGTCACCCAGCGACACGACTGGGTACTGACTCCGCATCGAGCAATCTGCAGAGTATCTTCAAATTCGCTGTGAATAGCCTGCTCTGAAAGCTCTGGCTCCATCTCTGGAAATCAGAGAATGATTCGCGTTCGCCTACCAGAATGACTTTCAGCTTCAATGGCATCGAAGGCACAGAGACGGGGAGAGGGCGCGACTCATGAAACGCAACCCAGTCAAAACGTTCGCGGTTAACGATATTTTCAGCCGCATCCACAGCAGAGGACGCGCCAGCAGTGTACGCAAAGAGATGATGAGATACCGCCATTTGCCTGATGCACCAGTCCAGGCTGAGGGTAATGTCGCCATTAACTGGCGCAGGCAGCCCAAAATGTTGCTTCGCTTTTACCCAGTGGGCAGCGACAACTTGCGTTTAAGTCGCAAAATTATCATCTGCACTCACTGCGTGACGTTGCGAATGGAGTGGCCGGAAACCTCATAGTGACCGGCCACCAGTTGGCCTGCATCGCTGTGCGTACGCGCGGCATTGGCAATAAGATTCAGATACTCAGACTTTTCCGGGGCCTTCGCCAGCATAAAAGAGGAGGATGCTCGCGTATGCAGCAACTGCTCCAGTGCGAATTGTAGTTGCGGTCAGTATCACTGAATGAAGGATTGTTTTCGTCGGATCAAATGTGGCTGAGCAAATACTCCGGATAGCTATCGGTATCAGGAACCAGGTCACGCCATGCAAGTTGCGTAATGGTCAGTTGATGTTTTTTAGTCTGTTGAAGCCGCGATTATACCGTAACCGGCACTACAGCACACGTAGAAAGACCGACAATACTCCTGCCTGGGCGTTAAAGCTCACAGGATGGAGATTCTTTTCTTCACGGGCCTAAAAAGCTGATATTGTGTAATGAGTTACACGGTAACATTGAGATCGCTATGAAATATCAACGACTTGAAAATCTTGAAAGCGGTTGGAAATGGAAGTATCTGGTGAAGAAGCATCGCGAAAGGGGAGTTAATCACCCGTTACATAGAAGCCAGTGCCGCCCAGGAAGCCGTCGATGTGTTGCTCTCGCCTGGAAAATGAACCGTGCTGGTAAATCGCTGGATTGACAAGCATATGAATCCGGAACTGGTCAATCGCATGAAGCAAAACGTTCGGGCCAAGACGGAAGCGCCATTTTAATGCGGAACACCAGCATACGCGCAAAAAATCGATTGATGGAATTTATTGTCTGGCAACGTCTCACTCGTCTTGCGCAGCGTCGCGGTAAACGCTTTCTGAATCGCTTGTTCAGCTCATTGAAGATGCGGAAAACAAAGAGAATACGCGAATGAAATGTTCTTCTGTTAAAGCATGATCTGCAGGCATTGCTGGGTAAGGAATAACTGACGAAGTCAGTTCAATTACTAAAGGTGAAAAAACCGCAGCTGCGGGGGTTTTATCCGAGACGAGAACTTAAGCCTGCGGCTGAGTTACAACGTCTTTGAGGCCTTTAACTTCATGTTCACGCCACGATCTGAGCCGGCAGTGATCAGTGCACACGCTGTTTCACGTTGTCACAGGTGTTGCCAGTAACCGGGTTGGATTCGCCATACCACGTGCGGAGATTTTGTTTGCCGGGATACCTTTGGAGATCAGGTAATCAACAACAGACTAAACACGGCGCTCGGACAGACCCTGGTTGAGCGCGAGAACCGATGCGGTCAGTGTAACCCAGAGCAACTACGGAACCGTCTTTGGGACGAGTGATTTTCAGCTGGCTGTACAGCTAAAATTCAGAGCAGCCTGACCTTCCGGTTTCAGGGTTGCTTTGTTAAAGTTGAACAGAACGTCAGACTTCAGAGTGAAGTGCTTGGTCTGTACTTCCGGGTGCCGGAGCTGGAGCAACTACCGGAGCTGCTTCGCCCTGCCGAAACGGTAGGAACCGGGGTCAGCAAACCGTTGTCCGGACAAGTACCAATGGTGTTTGCGTCACCGATGTTGTTGGTCCACTGGTATTCCAGACGGGTAGCGATTTCAGGAGTGATCGCGTACTCAACACCACCTGCGAAAACCGGAGAAACGCCAGTGTCGTGGTCTTTAAAGGATGCGCCACCAGGACGTTAGCCTTGGTGTCTGCACGCCATACCATACCACCCAGACGAGTGAGATGTCCAGATTGTCAGTGATTGGGTAACCGAGTTTAGCGGTCAGCTGAACGCCCTGAGCTTTGTATGCGCCGTTGATGCCGTGGCCTTGTTAGGCATACGACCTAACCAGTCGTAACCCATTTCAAAGCCAACATACGGGTTAACCTGGTAACCACCAAAGCACCTGCACCCAGTTGGTTTTCGTGGGTCGGACCATTCAGGAATAAAACCAGTGTCATGGTATGGGACCAGCCCAGTTCATACCAGTGTACCAGGTGTTATCTTTCGGAGCGGCCTGCGCTACGGTGGCGAAACCAGCCAGTGCCACTGCAATCGCGATAGCTGTCTTTTTCATTTTTGCGCCTCGTTATCATCCAAAATACGCGATGAATATCTCCAACAGATAACACGGTTAAATCCTTCACCGGGGGATCTGCTCAATATTAACTCTACCGATATCTTCGGCTTATGCTGAGCACCCCTGGCGATGTAAAGTCCACAACGTAGTTGAAACTACAAGTGTGAACTCCGTCAGGCATATGAAAAAAAAAGTCTTGTATAAGGTATGTTTAATCTTTTTGTCAGCGACAATTTACAGAAATAAATTGTGCAAACCGCTTCAGACAAGCCTCCGCAAGGAAAATTAATCACGACTGAAAGCATTGGCTGGACGACAAAAAAAGTTCCAGGATTAAGGGAATTTACGTAATGATACAAATTAGAGTGAATTTTTAGCCCGGAAAGTTGTCTCGTGGCGTGAGAGGATGCACTTACCGGACGCATAAGAAATCCCATAGCGTTACCTTCATTTGCCGCATCAACAAGTTCAGCATGCTCTCTTCAGTTAAATCATCTGCCAACCAACCTATTACCACACTGTAATTGCCCGTATGTAAAGCGTGAACCATTGACTCCACGGTGTGGCAAGGGGAGAGCTGGCGGATCTGCATTACTTTCGTTAAGGGTAGCCCAGATGCCTGAACCTATTCCCGACTCAGTTTTTGTTGCGGTGTTAACCAGAGTTGCCAGCGCGATTGCTGACCGAGTTGCGTACGATGGCAACAGTAGAAGTTGCGTTATCATGGGCTGATCTTCGCGATAGACAACTTCACTGATAAGCCCGGCTGTAGTGTTTTCCGTAGAGACACGCGCAATTTTACTTGCTGCGATGAGAACGACGAAGAACGATGTGCATAGCCTAAGTGTACAAAATGGATTTAGCCCCGCCAGTTACTGTATGGATGTACAGTACATCCAGTGACAAAAACTTTACTTATTTTCGAAAGAGCCTCTAAATTTTGTCGTTGGTGACGGAAAAACATGCATCAACCCTGCCCTTAAGAAGAAATTGTCATTTTCGTAGTTATGCTTTTGTTATGCTAATCATTCTTTTATGTTATGATTTTAAAATATTTTATGAAAAGCCTCGCCTATAAGCGGATTTATAAATCACAAGAATACCTTGGGCATGTTGGTACAATTGAGGACCCATTATCGTTTGGCAGTTACAGCCGATCGTCTACTACACGGTGTTTGCGATGGTTTTGATGGTGAGTTGGATCTTCGGGCCTAGCAAAGTGCACAGTACTGTGTAAACATCCGCCTGTTGGCTGACATATAAAAAGTGTGGCCTATTCGTTACCCTCAATTACTATCGGTTGATGAAGTCTATGGCGAAATCAACTGAAGCTGGTGTGTCTGTCGAGAGTTCTCCGATGCAGCGCTGAAAGAGAAAAGCACGCGCAATACCCGGTAAGACTGAACGATTTGCCCAATATGTCTTTTCATCTGGAAGCGATTCTCGGGGAGGTGGGGATTCAAGGATGTACGGGCGTTACGTATACTTGGTATAAGGATGTACGGGCGTTACGTAGACTGGGGAAATGTGTTGGTTGCGACTGCGCGCAGCAAAACAGTCCTGGTGACAGAAAGATCTGTTGGTTGACGCGACCTGATTATCGGCATGGTACAACAGTCTGGTGACAGAAGATTCGTTTATGCTTGAAGCGCCCATTATCGGCATCTCACGGCAAGCTGCGTTCCCGCGCGCGCATGCTGCCAGCGAGCTGCACAATGGGCTACTTACGCCGTCATGAAGCGTGCGCTCGCCGGTGGCACGTCGCGCCAGGCTTGCAGAATGGGCTCAACTGCCTCTTACGAAACAGGAGTTCCCGGTGTCGGAATGAAAGATCTGGCGTTTCAGACGACCAATCTCAGGCAGTAATGCAATCAATAATCCAACTTGTTGTACGACCAGAGGTTCTTTGCTGTCTGCCCGTGGTTCAAGTTGCTGCATCCGCTGTTTCAGGCTAGCTAATGCCTCATCGACGTGTTCTTCATCAGCAGGTTGATGATGTAACGCGTCATCAACATAGCAAACTGCGTCATCAAGTAACGCCAGAATTTCAGGATTAGTTAACTGCTCCCGGTGAGCACCGAGGGCTGAGACATAGCTGGTAAACGTATGGTTAAGGCACAGCAACCGAAACGCGGCTTCGCGAATTTGCGGGGAAGGTTGCTCGCTGGAGATATTTGATACCACCGACGCCAGCCAGCATCACGGTTGTGTGCATCGCGGCGGGCAATACGATACGCCAGACGGTTATCACGCCCCTACGGTATTGCTCCAGTATGGCATCGAGATACCGACAGTTGGCCTCTGTGGCGCGTTCGAGCACGCGCGGCAGATTGCGAAACTGCCAGTCAGGCCAGATGTAGCTGACTGCCGCCCACGCAATGGCACAACCAATCAGCGTATCGATTACGCGAGGTAACGCTACTTCAAAACCTTCACCCAGTAAGTTAAAACACAGTAGCACCAAAAGTGTGATGAACATCGTTGCATGAGCGTATTGCACGTTACGGAAGGCAAAAAAGAGCACGCCGGTAATAACCAGCAGCACCAGCTGCCCTTCCAGTGATGGCACAAACCACAGCACAGGAATGCCAATGGCGATACCTACCAGCGTACCAATAATCCTTAACTTCAGGCGGTGGCGCGTGGCGTTATAGTTTGGCTGGCAGACAACAAACTTGTCAGCAAGATCAATACCCGTGATGCATTCCGGTTATCTGAATGATGGCGTAGCCGAAGCACAACACCAGTGACATTCTTACCGCATGACGGAAGAGGCGGATTCCGGCGTGAAGTGACGGCTAAGACGCAGCCAGATATCACTCAACCCGTGCGGGCTGTCATCAGCGAGCTCATTTTCGTCATTATTAGGGGTAGTGCCTGGGCCTGTTCTGATTTAATTGTTGCCAGTTGGGCATCAATGGCGCGTAAATTGTTCAGAAAAAATCCCAGTGTTTCCAGTAAATGGCGGGTGCGCCGTTATCGCGCATCCGCTCCAGCGCAGCATCAATATGCGTAAAAGCGCGCTCAAAATGCGGATCATGTTGATAAGGCTGACGCAACAAAATACAGCGTGACAGTTGCTGGCACGCCTGGCCCTGCATCGACATCAGCCGCTGAAAACGGAACAGCACGTCGCTGTGGCGAAAATGTTCACGAAATGTTCGATACTGAATATGAGAAGAGCTGGCACGCTCGTGAATATCCTGTGCGACAAAGTAATAATGCAGCGTGCGACGCGTTCCCCGTTGACCACGTATCGCCACGTAAGCGGGTCAGCAGCGAGAGTTTCGTCTGATTCAATGTCGCCATCAGCAGACCGTTGGCGAGAGCCAAATCGTACAGCGGTGCCTGGCTTTCATCTTCAATATCAGGATAAACATGCGCGACTTGAGCTCAGATAACGCGCCAGTTGTTCATAGCAACGCGCCAGGTCGTCCTGCAGCGGGCGGACCGGGAACAGCAGATGACCAATAAGTGTCAGGACGTTGTACCAGACGGCACCGGCCAGCAGATACATCGGCTGCTGATACCAGTGCTCATACAGTGATGTTCCCAACATAGTGTAAATGGCGATCAGCAATGCACCGAAGGCAATTGTTGCATAGCGTTGACCCAGACCGCCGAGCAAAATGAAGCCGCTGGTAGAGAGCGTTAAGCCAATCGCAAATAGCCAGGGCCAGGGAAAAGCAATTCACTGAGGCCGAGGCGATAAAAAAGCAGAACAGCGTAATGATGAGGTTACGCAAACGTCCCGCCAGTCGGTCATCGAGATCCGTCAGCGCCGCTGCCACCATCCCCAGCGTTAGCGGAATCGTCAGTTTTACATCACCCAGCCACCACGGAAACGCTGTGGTTCCACAAAGTGCAATAAAATACGCGCGTAATACAGCCAGGCGCTGTTCCAGGTATAGCGTTTGAGCAAAGGACTTAGCATAAAGGCCATATTAGTGGATTATTCAAAACGACGACGTGCATTGGCTTCACGCGCAGCTTGCGCTGTTTCTACCGATACCACGCGACGACCAACCGGCCATAGTGCAATAGCGGCAATTTTAAAGTTCGCAATGCCGACAGGAATGCCAATGATTGAAATACATTGTGCGATGCCCGTTGCAATGTGCATCAGGCATAACCACCAGCCAAAAAGAAAATCAGCCAGAAAATATTCAATACCGTACCGCCAGTATTCAGCAGCACATTTTTGCCAGCCGGGTTCAGTTCATCGACATGAATAGCTTCATTGCCAGAAGGCACCAGAGACAGTTTAGCGATCTCCCAGCAGGATCGTGTCAGCGGTAAGGTAAAAATCAGCACAATACTGACCAAGTCGCCAACAGCCAGCCCAGAGTGGTGGCAAATCCGCCAAGCACAAAGTTCAGAATGTTCAAAACGGTACGCATAAAACCTCGCTTTACTGTGGTTTTCAGTAATGGGCGGCAATTGTAACGTTTTTTTGGGCTGGAGCACGTTTTCTCTGACGGTTACACTGATAAGAAATAATTTCGTGTGGATTTACAGAGTCATGGAACTGAAAGCGACAACGCTTGGAAAACGTCTGGCACAGCACCCTTACGATTGGGCGGTGATCCTCAATGCCGGGATTAAAGTCTCCGCGATTGCCACGAATACCTTATTCCTTTCAATCAATTACTGGCGAGTTCAACTGTAAGCGCGGTCTGGTATGGGGCGAGCTGGAATTTGTACTGCCGGGATAAAGTGGTGCGTCTGCACGGCACGAATGGGCGAGACGCAGCGTTTTTCCATCATCCTGACGTCATCTGGCGGCGGTGGAGTGGCGAGATGAGCGAAATTGCGTCGGTGTTTTACGCCAGCAACTGGATTTGATTCCCACGCGCATGGAGAAAATAAATGGCTGACGCGCTAGCAAACCTCTGCGTTCAGCAACAAATCCGCCAGGCTTTGTCGGCGTCGCCGTTGCCGGGCGCCCCACGGGAAGAATTCGAGAACTGCCGGTGAGGCGTGGCGTAAATGTCAGGCCCTGGTAAAAGATATTGAAAGTGCTCGGTTGCAGCATAACCAGGCGTATACCGAAGCCATGCTTACCGAGTATGCGGATTTTTCGCCAGGTCCAGTCTTCACCGCGAATCCGGCGTAGGCCCGGGCAGTCGTTAATGGCGAGCATTCTCGTCAGCGCTGGCAGGTGCAGGAAGCCGAAAAACGTCGGTGCAGGTGGCCCGTGCAGGCTGGTTGCTGGCGCGTGGCGCAGCGTCCTTAGGGGCAAATTCTTTATTGCTGGCGTTTGGTCGCAAAGCCGCTTAAGAGATGGACGAGCGTATTCGCGAACGGTTACAGACCGAGAGGATTACCGCACGCACGTTTCATGCCTGGCGCTGCATCTTATTCAGCAGGGCAGCAAAAAAGTTCCGATAGTCAGTAAACTGGAGATGAACACCGCTGCCCGTCATGATCTTTTATTGCTGAGTGGCGCAAGCAATGCAGTGAAAGAAAGCGCAGGCGAAGGGCTGCGGCAATGGCTGAGGAAGAAATGCAGTGGTCAGTGCCAGAAGGTACTTCTGGCACGATGAAAAATTACAACGTCGTCTTGCCTCACGCCTCATCGTCGGGTAGTCTGATGCGGATGCACGGCGGTGCACAGGCAGAAATTATTGCCAGTGCACCCCAGAGATTCGCGATCTGTTCAGTAACGTATCAGTTGATGGCCCCGTGATTCAAGCCTGGAAAGGTGCGCTGAAGGACCAAACGCTGTCGATTTTTCGGCCTTATTCATCAGGCGATTGTGATTCTGGGAAAGGTGGCTTATCAGCCCGTGGAAGCATATTCTGGTTGATGAATTCAGGACACCCCGCCGCAGCGGCAGCGTCGTCAGCGGCATTACGCAAGCAAAACAGTCAGACGACGTTGTTGCCGTCGGTGATGACTGGCAGCGATTTACCTATTCAGCGGTGTGCACGTCGCTCACCACCGCCTTCCATGAAAACTTTGGTGAAGGCGATTGCTGTGATTTAGACATGACTTACCGTTTTAACAGTCGTATCGGTGAGGTGGCAAACCGGTTTATTCAGCAGAATGCAGGCCAGTTGAAAAAGCCGTGAAAGAGCTTAACCAATGGAGACAAAAGCTGTCACGTTATTGGATGAGAGTTAACTGACGTTCGCGGATAAGCTCTCGGTTATGCCAAACTGGGCAAGAGCGCATTTCTGATCCTGCGCGTTACCATCACATGAGGCCTGCCAGCCTGGAAAAAGGGGCACACGCCGGCCGAAGTTGCAATCCACTTTATGACCATTCATGCCAGCAAAGGGCAACAGGCGGATTACGTCATCATCGTTGGCTTGCAGGAGGGAAGTGATGGCTTTCCGGCTGCGGCGCGGGAATCGATTATGGAAGAGGCGCTACCGCCACGGTTCAGCATTTCCCGGACGCGGAGACGGTGGTTAATGAACGTGACGCGGACCCGGGCACGCCATCGGGCATGGGTATTTTTAACAAAGAGAATCCCTCTCCCTTTGTGGACAGACTGACAACTCTGGACGTGCCGGTGGCGAGAAAACCGTAAGAGCAGGTGCCGTTTGCCGACCGTCCAATATTACTTCACGGTTCGCGAGATAACGCTGATAATGGGGATTAGAATATTGACCGCGTCGTTGAAATGCGGCGACTGGATTATGAAGTCGCCGTCGCCACGTCGGTGGCGACGGATGTTCCACACCGTCGCCAGACGCAGCAAGGCTTTCACGTCAGGATTGTGTGATGGCAATTAGTGGATCCGAGAAGAAAATGAATAGATCAATTTTCCCTTCCGGATTAATGCGCCAACCTGCTGGTCACCCCCCTCCGGCCACCCAACATTGCGTTACGTTCATGCTGGTCGCGCGGGAAATTAGGTTACCGGTAGTGCCTGTTGCATACAGTACGGGTTGTTCCAGTAACGGTTGATGCCGTTCACCCAGCCATCAGCATTTGTTTGCAGTGATCGTGTGACCAGCGCAATATGTTTCCGCGCAGGTAAAGTGCGAGTCGTCAGTTCCATAATGTACATCCGTAGTTAACTTTCCTACAGATTACTGTAAGCACTTATCGCTGCAAGATAAAGACCGAAAAAGCCTGCGCACAGGCACAAAAATCTCAGGAAGATGGTTGTTTTTCCGCCCATTGCAGGAAAGTATTTCGCGTTTGTGGGTCAGCCAGTTTAAACCAATACTTCAGCCGTTGTTCTGTGAGCACCTGAGACTGCGGTGGAATAGCATCCAGCTCGGAAACACCCGAAAGCAGCGTACTGTCATCTGCCATCATCGTGGCAAATTGCGGTAGTGAAGCGCGTTTCGCGGATTTTGTTATAGCGTTCAACCTCGACCTCATAATCAATCGTTTTTGCCGTTGAGGTAATGGCGGGATGTCCAGCTTTACCGGAATCGGCGTTGCATCGCCATCCAACAATTCAAGGCGCGGCGCGGCATCAAAATGGTTAGCTTCCCGCCATCTCCAGGCGAGGCAGGCGAAAATTGACCTTGTTGATGAGCTGGGTATTAAAACTGACCACCAGCGGTGGGGAGATATACAGCCGTTCTTCACTATTGGAAAGATGAATCGTCTTTGAACGCGAAGACTACGATGCGGTCCATTATCCAGTTCAATGCTGTTCGCACCGCGCAGCAGAGAGCTGAGACCTTCTTGCCGTCGAGTACCAGGGATTGACATCGGTTGAAAGCCGCAGCGTGGTGGCAAAACGAATACCGGCAAAACATAATGCAATCAAGGTGGTCACGATGCCGGTTTTCATAGGTAGCTCCTGTCAATACCGCCCGAATAATAATGTGTCAAAATTTTTCTTTAATCATACTTACTAACATATAGACATATTTCCCGCTTTTGCTCTCATCATTCTTATTAGCTGCATGGTTGGCATGTCGGCTTTGTCGTACACTTTGTTAAACAGTTGGAGGAAATAATGAAAGAAACTGATATTGCAGGCATTTTCACGTCCACTCACACCATTGCGCTGTGGGGCAAGCGACAAACCCGATTGTCCCAGCTATCGCGTGATGAAATATCTACTCGACCAGGGGTATTATGTCACTCCGGTTTCGCCAAAAGTTGCCCGCAAAACGCTGCTGGGCCAGCAGGGGTATGGCACGCTGGCAGACGTTCCGGAAAAGGTCGATATGGTCGATGTTTTCCGTAATTCAGAAGCGGCGTGGGCGTGGCACAGGAAGCTATCGCCATTGGCGCGAAAACCCTCTGGATGCAACTGGGCGATTAATGAGCAAGCGGCAGTACTGGCACGGGATGCCGGTTAAACGTGGTGATGGATTGCTGCCCTGCTATCGAGATTCCTCTGCCTGGGCCTGGCCAAACCCCGGAAGGCAAAAACCTTCCGGGGAATTGTTCAGGGATTAGTTACGCAACGCGGGGCCTGGAGTCGTTCGCCAAATGGCTCGCGCGAGCTCATCCATGGACGGCCGTTCAGGATGTTCATCCTGCAAACTCCGTGACGAGCTGGGCTTCAGCGAGGCAGGTATGACCGGTAGGCCAGATTGTCCTCCATCACCACGCTATACCACGGAGCGGCGCGAAGCTCGTCATTCACCGCCAGCTCATCAGGCGACGGTTCAGAGAGCGAGAAACCGGGTCGATATCCACGACCTACTCCTAGATAACCTGAGAGGGAACGGCGGGCCTGCTGGCCGATACCGAATTCGTGGCAACTATAGTCACCTCCCGGGAAATCTTTACCTTTGATATAAGGGTAAAATTCCACATTTCAAGTTACATGACGCGACAGGCAAACCCTTGGGGATATAGCCCTTCCTGGTAGGAGCGATGACCGGATCATCGGTGGCCTGACGGAACTGCTCATAAATTGTACATCACGGCCGGCATCAATTGCGGCATCCGCGATGATTTTCTGAAATAAATCGCTGGTCATCAGACCGGAAGATAAGTCAGGAGACACCGCCTTCATTCAGCAACTGAATCGCCAGCATGTTGATACTCTATAGCCACTACACGCGCCCATCAACTGGCTTTTTATTCTCAACAAACTTCGGCGGGCTCCATCACGATAACGCTACTCTTTCACCGCGATCGCGATAAGTACGCAGCAATTTAAAGACATCATCACGGACAAACTGAGCCTTGCTCATATTCAGTTTGTTCGAGCTCAACGTTCTGCCGTGCAGATCCAGCGCTTCCTGGGAGGTATAAACGCTGACAACCTGGCCGGCAACCGCCCATCAGTGCCGATACCGGCGAAACCACCGGTATAGGAGAAACAGTTCAGCACACGTTTATTCAACGTAGCGGCGGTAGAGCCAGGCGGCTATCACGCTGGTCCAGGCAGTCCCGTTTTTTTGTGTCCCGTGCCGAATATCCACCAGCAGTTTCATGCCGTGTTCTTCAATCGGCAGCAGGGCAGGTGGCAACTCGCCGGTGACGAGGCCCTGGGTCAGCCCGCATCCCTTTCTTTATGCGACCGCAACATCGCTGCGATCGGACGGCACATTCCCGGGTACAGCGTTTGCAGGGCACTAATTAATGCCGCGCCAGATTCTGCGCCAGCACTAAGCAGTTGCAGCACCAGAAAATTACCGAAACGATTGATAGTAATACCCGCGCAGGCCATCAGATTCTCCGGCGATTAAACGATAGCTGTCGAGGCCATCTTTTTGCGCCAGCCAGTCACGCCATTTTTCGTGCTTGTTGCAAACGGCGGGAAAAAAAAGCAATGTCGATAGACCAGATGGGTCAAACGTCCAGACGCGCGCCCGGATTTGCGAAGCTGGCGAATAAGTGCTGGCGTGCTAACCATTTTCCCTGATGATGACAGATCGATGGTTTCACCGAGGCTGGCTTTACCTTCCATGCGGGCAACGGCCCCGGAAAAGACCCACGGATGGCGACGAAGAAATTATTTTTCGCGCCCTTTGGCTAACACTAAACGTACACTCATAATTTACTTTTCTGTCGATGCAAAGAAATGGGCGTCATTGTCCGGAGTTTTCCATGGATTTTGCAAATGCGTCCATTAAGGATAAGGAGAGCAGCAATGTCGTCTGCATAATTGCCTGGGTTTACGGGGCGAGTTCAGGGCGTAGGATTTCGCTACACCACACAGTACGAAGCGAAGACGCTGGGTTTACCGGTACGCCAATCTTGATGATGGCAGCGTGGAAGTGGTTGCTTGCGGTGAAGAAGGGCAGGCGGAAAATTAATGCAGTGGTTAAACAAGTGGCGGCCCGCGTTCTGCGCGTGTAGAACGGGTGCTCAGCGAGCCGCATCATCCCTCGGGGGAATTAACCGAATTCCTTATTTGTTAAATACATTTTACCGGTTTTGGCAGGCCAGCAATTTTTGGCTGGCTTGCTAGCCGGACCTTTCGGAAACAGTCGGTAGGAAAATAGCGGCCGTTACCTTTTTCTTCGCCAAATTTATTCGCCATCGCTTTTACCAGCATACTAATCGCCGGAGAAGTATTGAATTCCAGATAGAAATCACGCACAAAACGCACCACTTCCCAGTGTTCCGGTGACAGCGAAGTCCCCTTCGTTCTTGGCAGCCCCACCACAGCCAGCGGCTCACTCCACTGGCTGCTTTCTTTGAGATAGCCTTCGGTATCCGTTTCTATCTCTTTTACCTTCGAAGATCAGCATAATTATTACTACCTTTATGAGACTGGCGGCAGTGTAAACAAAAACAAAGCCCCGCATAAAGCGAGGCTATGAAAGTGTTAGCGGGTGAGATTAATCGCGGCTAGCGAAGCCCAGAATGCTCAGCAGGCTGACGAAGATGTTGTACAGCGAAACATACAGAAGGAACTGTGGCACCAATATAGTTGTCTCACCGCCATGAATGATGTTGCTGGTTTCAAAACAAGATAGCGCCAGAGGAGATCAGAATGAAGACCGCGCTGATCGCCAGATGCAGAGCAGGCAGCTGCAGGATAGATTTTCGACCATACCAATCAGCACCACCACAATACCCGCCATCAGCATACCGCCGAGGAACGACATATCTTTGCGGGTGGTCAGCACATATGCAGAGCAGCAGCAGACACTATACGCCGTTCCGCCCAGTGCCATAGCGATTACGTCACCCATTCCGGCAGAACAGATAGGTGTTCAGAATAGGTCCGAGGATATAACCCAGAAAACCGGTAGGCGAATGCGGGAGATAATCCGGTCGGCTTATTCGCCGTTTATAGGTTAGGAACATCAAACCATACATACCCACCAGCGTCAGAATCAGACCCGGGAGATGGCAGCATCAGCACCGTACTGGCAGTTGCGGTAATCGCCGAAAAAGCAGCGTCAGGCTCAGCAGAAAATAGGTATTACGCATACCTTATGGGTGCTAGCAGTGATGTACGGTCATGTGAAGAACTAACAAGACCATCGTATTGAATGTCACTTTATGACAGATGTAATTAATTAAGCAGCATAATGATAATGTAGGGCACCCAGAAGTTTTACCCATCTTTACGCATTTGATTGGAATAGGTTTAACAGCGGATTATCAGGTCATTAAGAAATATAACGCCTGAAGAATTTCGACAGGCAAAAGAAAAAGGGGTTAGCATTTGAACAACCCCTTATCTTATTTGGGCGGGAGCGAGAGATTCAACTCTGGAACCCTTTGGGTCGCCGGTTTTCAAGACCGGTGCCTTCAACCGCTCGGCCACATTTGCAATGACGCGCACTATAAACATCCCGATGCGGCGTGTAAACCCCTAATTTGTTTGTTTGCCGAAAAACAGCCAAGCGGATCGATAGCGTGAAAGAGCAGGGAGATCGATCATTTCATCACCATGAATTCCTTCTCTTTTACTCGTTTAGCAACCGGTGAACATATCCCCCACCGCCCGGCCAAGAAAAATAGGTCCATTTTTATCGCTAGACAATCCACACAGTTTGTATTCGTTTGTGCAAAGTTTCACTACGCTTTATCGGAACAAGCACTTTCTGGCGAATGTGCGCCAGTGCAGAAGGATGAGCTTCTCGTTTTCAGCATCTACGTGAAGCGATGGTTTGCCTTGCTACAGGGACTGTCGCTCGCCGACCAGCAGCCCCGGCGTCCTGCCGGTGTCGCAAGGAGGAGAGACGTGCGATATGAATAACGAGGGCAACATTTACCAGGCGATGCGGCGTTAAGGGCGTTACCGGTGGCAGCTTTCTCAAATATTGTGAGTTGGCTGCCACGTCGCTGGGATCAGGCGCGGAATGGCACCAAAGATTGCCTGGGCGCTGGAGAGGCATGATTTCTGGTGGTATGGATCCAACGGTCTGGAACGCACCTGCTGTACCGAATCTTTTATCCGCTCTGCTCACCCACTGGCGAAGGACGTCATCCTTTCCTGATTTCCCTCGATTACGACGATAGTTCGATGGCTGCCGCTGAACCCAGGCGGAAGAAGTCTTTGAAGACATCATCACGCAATACAATGGGAACAGATCCTCGCAGTAGAAGGTAATCCGCTGCTGGGCGAGCAGGGAAATGTCTGTATCAGCAGCGGTCGACCGTTTATTGAGAAACTCAAACGTGCCGCTGCCGGAGCCGGCCGCCATTATCGCCTGGGGCTGCGCGTCCTGGGCTGCGTGCAGGCCGCGCGACCCAATCCGACGCAGGCAACGCCTATCGACAAAGTCATCACCGACAAACCGATTATCAAGATCCTGCCGCCCGCCGATCCCGGATGTGATGAGCGCCATCATTACTTACATGGTGACCTTTGATCGCTTGCCAGATGTTGACAGAATGGGCTGTCCGCTGATGTTCTATGGTCAGCGAGTCGCCAATAAACGCCATCGCCGCGCCCACTTCGACGCCGGAGAGTTCGTCCAGAGTTGGGATGACTACGCTGCGCAAGGTCTACTGCCTGTACAAAATGGGCTGCAAAGGGCCTACCACCGATAACGCCTGTTCCTCCACACGCTGGAATGATGGCGTTTCTTTCCCAATCCAGTCTGGTCACGGCTGCCTTGGCTGCGCGGAAAATGGGTTCTGGGATTGCGGTCGTTCTACAGCCGCGTGGTCGATATTCCGCAAATGGGTAACTCATTCCACCGCCGATACCGTCGGTTTAACCGCGCTTGGCGTGGTGGCAGCGGCTGTTGGTGTGCACGCAGTCGCCAGCGCCGTTGACCAGCGCAGACGTCATAACCAGAGCCGACAGAACCGACATCAGCCGGCCAATGAGGATAAACAGGCATGAGCACTCAGTACGAAAACTCAGGGGATACACCATCAATAATGCCGGACGCCGCCTGGTCGACCTGATTACGCGCATCGAAGGCCACATGCGCTGCGAAGTGAATATCTGACGATTAGAATGTGATCACCAATGCCGTCTTCTGCGGCACCATGTTTCGCGGTCTTGGAAGATCAACCCACAAGGGCGCTACCTGCGCGATGCGTGGGCGTTCGTTGAACGTATCTGCGGCGTCTGTACTGGCGTACACGCCCTGCTTTCCGGTTACGCCATCGAAGATGCTATCGGTATTGTATAAGCGCCGGACAACGCCAATATCATCCGCAACATTATGCTGGCAACGCTCTGGTGCCACGATTCATCTGGTGCACTTCTATCAGCTTGCCGGGATGGATCTTATCCATGGTTAGATGCGCGAAAGCCTTAACTGCGGGAAACCTCCGAACTGGCGCAAAGTCTCTCCTCTTGGCCGAAATTATCTCCTCTGCGATCCCTTGATGTACAAAAACCGCTGAAAAAATTTGTTGAAGGTGGTAGTTGGGGATTTTCCGCAATGGCTACTGGGGGCACCCCGCAGAAGAAACTGCCGCCGAAGTCAACCCTGATGGGCTTCGCCCACTATCTCGAAAGCTCTGATTTCCCAGCGTGAAATTGTCAATCCACGTGGTCTTTGGCGGTAAAACCCGCATTCCAACCCGGATCGTCGGCGGATGCCTTGCGCCATCAACATTGACGAAAGCGGCGCGGTCGGGCAGTCAGATGGACGCCTGAACCCGTGCAGTCAATTATCACCCGCACGGCGGACTTCATTAACAACGTGATGATCCCCGACGCCTTAGCCATCGGTCAGTTCAACAAACCGTGGAGCGAAATCGGCACTGGTCTTTCTGATAAACGCGTTCTCAGCTACGGCGCATTCCCGGATATTGCCAACGACTTTGGCGAGCAAAGTTCGCCGATGCCTGGCGCGGTGATTAACGGCGACTTCAACAATGTGCTGCCAGTGGATTTGGTTGATCGCAGCAGGTGCAGGAGTTCGTCACCACGCCGGAAATTTGATATCCCAAACCATTAGGTCGGGCGTCATCCGTTCGATGGCATCACCTACCGTGGTACAACCCCGGCGATGTCAAAGGCAGCGATACCAACATTCAGCAGCTGAATGTAACAGGAACGCTGACTCGTGGATTCAAGCGCCACGCTGGCGCGGTAACGCGATGGAAGCGGGGCCGCTGGCGCGCACGTTAATCGCTTATCACAAAGGCGATGCTGCGACCGTTGAGTCGGTCGATCGCATGATCGTCGGCGTTGAACCTGCCGCTTTCCCGGTATCCAGTCAACGTTAGGCCGCATTTTGCGCCGCGCGCACGAAGCGCAGTGGGCCGCAGGTAAGTTCAAGCATTCTTCTAGAGCTGATGACCAACCTGAAAAATGGCAATCTCGCCCACCGCTTCCACGGAAAAATGGGTTCTGCAACCTTGGCCAAGTGCCGTGGTGTTGGTTTCACCGAAGCGCCGCGCGGGGCGTTAGGCCACTCGGGCCGCCATTCGCGATGGCAATCGATCCTCACCAGTGCGCGGTGCCGACCACCTAACGCCAGCCCGCGCGATCCCAAAGGCAGATCGGCGCTTATGAAGCGGCGCTGATGAACACGAAAATGGCGATCCCCAGCAACTGCTGGAAGAATCCCTGCGGCCTGCAGAGCTTTCTCACCTGTGCCTCGCCTGTTCAACACACGTGCTGGGCGACGACGGCTAGCTGATCTCCGTGCAGGTGCGTTAACAGCGAAGGAGAATCATCATGCAACAGAAAAAGCGACAACGTTGTCAGCCACTATGCTCTTCTAAGCGCCAGTCCGCATCTGGCACTGGTTGACGGGATGCATGGCGGCGTCGATGGTCACCGGATACTTTATCGGCAAGCTGCTACCTTCCGTCAGCGGCGAGGCGACGTATTCGTTCTATATGGGCTACATCAGGTTAATTCACTTCAGCGCCGGGATGGTTTTTACCGTGGTTTTGCTGATGCGGATTGGCACTGGGCTTTTGTTGGCAATCGAACATCCGCCAGCTGTTTATCGTGCCGGTATGGCGTAAGCTGGTGGCAGGGCGTGTGGTATGAGTTGCCGGCATCCGTTTCGGCAAAACGTCCGAGTGCCGATACACAGGCCATAATCCTATCGCCCAGGCGGCGACGTTCGGCCATTCCCTGATGTCGGTCTTTACGATCATCACTGGTTTTGCGCTGTACAGTGAACACAGCCAGTACGCTATTTTTGGCCGTTCCGTTATGTGGTGGAATTTTCTACTGGATGGGTGGCAACTCAATGGACATTCACAGCTGGCGTCGGCTGGGGACGTGGCTGATCGGCGCGTTTGTGATTGGTCATGTTGACATGGCGCTGCGTGAAGACATCATGTCCGACGACACGGTGATCTCCACCATGGTCAAATGAGGACTGTAGCCACAAATTTGGCAAAATAAGTAACAAGGAGCGTTCATGAGCGAAGAACGCGTGGTGGTCACTGGGGCTGGGCAACCTGCTGTGGCCGATGAAGGCTTCGGCGTGCGGGTGGCGGGAACGGCTGTAGGCCCCCATTACCTACTGGCCCTAGTATGCGAAGATCGTCGATGGCGGTACTCAGGGACTGAACTTGCTGGGGTATGTTGAAAGCGCCAGCCATCTGTTGATTCCTATGCCATTGACTACGGGCTTGACCCGGAAGGATGCGGACCTATGCCGGATAAAAGTCACATTTTGCCTATCTCAGCGCGAAGAAAATGAGCCTGCATCAGAACAGTTTCTCCAAGCGTCGGCGTGGCGGATATCCGCGGACATCCGCCAGCACAGATCGCCCTCGTCGGCTTGTAATGCAATGCTCAGGACCACGGCGGGAGCCTCAGCCAACTGGCACGGAGCAACTGCCCGCTGCGGAACAGGCGGCGCTGGCGCAGCTTGCTGTGCTGGCAATTGTGCTGAAACCGGCTAATGAATCGCGCTGTCTCAATTATGACTGTCTCGTCGATGGAAATTACGAAGGTGTTCGCTTGCGCCAGTACCGGATGACACAGGAGGAGCAGGGATGAGCAATCATGTGATTTGATGCGTTGTGGCAACGAATGCTGGCGCGCGGCTGGACGCCAGTCAGTGATCTGTTGACGACTGGCTTACGCAGTGCGCCAGACGGCGTGGTGTTATTAAGCAGTCACCCGACTCACGCCAGAAGGTCAGCGATAATCCGGTAATGATTGGCGAATTACTGCGCCAGTTTCCCGACTATACATGGCAGGTGGCGATTGCTTGCCTTAGTAGAGCCAGCCATCGGCGATTGCTTTCTGGCGTCTTTGCTCTCCTGCCACTTTAGTGTTTACCTGCGGAACTATCGCGGCGCTGCCCAGTTGGTATTCACCGTGGGCGGAACCTGATTAACCTGATGCGCGGGCTTGTCGACTCAGCAGGAGCGTGCTCATGAGCGACTCTTTCATCTGCTGGGGCCGGCCAACCAACCCAACGATGACAGTTTCAGCATGAATCCACTGCCGATCACCTGTCAGGTGAATGATGAACCGGAGATCGGCGGCCCAGCAATGCGTCACAGCCCGCAGGTGATTGCGCTGTTAAACCAGTTACAACATCAACTAAGCGAACGCCAACTGCTGTTGGGCGAGGTGCTGCAGTCGATTTGTTAGATCCTCAACGCCGACTGATTGTCACTTTATCAATACGCTTCTCGGGGAAGGGGAAGTGTCAGTGCGCATTCAGCAGGCTGACGACAGTGAAAGTGAAATACAGGAGGCGATGTCTCCGCGGATTATGGCGGTGCGCAGACGTCGCGGCGAGTCGCTGGAGGACAAACTGGAGGCTGGCCGCGCGCTGCTGGCGTTGCGGCAGGCGGCAACGCAAATCTCTTGCCGACAGATTCGCTCGTCACCGCCGCCCATTGATGGCCTGATGAATGGCCGACCGTTCTGGCGCACTTAGTTACTGGCAGATGGTACCAGACCCGACGCGCAGCCGCACAGCATTAATCTGAACGCAATTACCCATCAGCGAGGCTGATCGGCTTTTCTCTCACGTCTCGTGGGCCGGGAAATATTCAGATTCGTACCATTGGCTATCTCGGCGAGAGCTTATACCACGCCACGGCTTACGCGACGTCTGGCATTTACGCTGTACGGACACCTGCGAGGCCCTGTTACTGGAAGTTATGAAATCTGCCCAGTACCGGCAAGTGGTGCTGGCAGCGCCAAGATTTGGTCGACTCTGCGCAGCGGCTTAGCGAGGTATGTCAGTGGCTGGCGGCTGCACCACGTAAAAAGACGGTAAGATCGCTTTCAGTCTTATGAATATCGCAATCGGCGAATACCTCTGGTCAAGAGTTTCAGGATAAAGAGGGAAATTCTACCATTATCGGGTTATTTTTCTCTCTTCGCCTACAGGAGTGCGCATGTGGATGTTATTTATTTATCGCGCTGGCAGTTTGCTCTGACCCGCGCTGTATCACTTTTTATTTGTACCCCTTACCCTGGGGCTGATTTTTTTCTGCTGGCTATCATGGAAACGATTTACGTGGTCACCGGCAAAACAATCTACCGCGATATGACGCGCTTCTGGGGTTAGCTTTTGCAATTAATTTTGCTCTTGGCGTGGCTACGGCGGACCATGGAGTTTCAGTTTGGTACTAACTGGTCATTCTATTCCAACTATGTGGGCGTACTTTGGCGCACCGCTGGCGATGGAAGCATTAATGGCCTTCTTCCTCGAATCCACCTTTGTCGGGCTGTTCTTCTTCGGCGGCAACGGCCAAATAAACACCAGCACACTCTGGCCACGTGGCTGGTGGCGTTCGGTTCAAATCTCTCTGCGTTGTGGATATTGAATGCCAACGGTTGGATGCAATACCCAACCGGTGCGCATTTTCGATATCGACACCCTGCGTATGGAGATGACCAGCTTCAGCGAGTGGTCTTTAATCCGTTAGCCAGGGCGGAATTTGTACACCCGTAATGGCGGGGCGATGTGTACCGGGGCGACGTTCATTATGGCGATCAGCGCCTGGTATTTACTGCGCGGACGGGAGCGCGATGTCACATTACGCCGTTTGCCATCGGTTCCGTCTTTGGTACTCTGGCGATTATCGGTACCCTGCAACTCGGAGACAGTTCTGCGATTAGTTGTGCAAGATAAACCGGGGGCCTGGCGGCGATGGAAGGGGAGTGGCAAAAACGGAACCTGCACCTGCACCGTTCCATGTGGTTGCCTGGCCGGCAAACAGGATCAAGAGTGTAACGCCTTTGCCCTCAAAATTCCCGCGCTGCTAGGTATCCCTCGCCACTCACTCATTAAGATAAACCCGTGCCGGGTAGTCGTAGAATTTGATGGCTGAAACTTACCCACGCTTGCAATGTGGACGTATGGCCTGTGCGTTAATGCAGGAAATATCTCAAGGCAATCGTGAGCCGCATGTGTTGCAGGCATTCCGGGAGCTGGAAGGCGACCTTGGTTACGGCATGTTGCTCTCCCGCTATGCGCCGGATATGAATCATGTCACAGCCGCACAGTACCAGGCGGCGATGCGTGGCGCGATACCTCAGGTTGCGCCGGTATTCTGGAGTTTCCGCATCATGGTGGGCTGTGGTTCCCTGCTGCTACTGGTGATGCTGATTGCGCTTGTCCAGACGCTGCGTGGCAAAATCGACCAGCATCGCTGGGTGCTGAAAATGGCGCTCTGGAGTTTGCCGTTGCCGTGGATTGCGATTGAAGCCGGGTGGTTTATGACCGAGTTTGGTCGTCAGCCGTGGGCGATACAGGACATCTTACCGACATACTCCGCGCACTCCGCTTTAACCACAGGACAACTGGCTTTCTCACTGATCATGATCGTAGGGCTTTACACCCTGTTCTTAATCGCCGAAGTCTACCTGATGCAGAAATATGCCCGTCTGGGGCCGAGCGCGATGCAGAGTGAACAACCGACGCAGCAACAGGGGTAAAGGAGAAAATCATGTTTGATTATGAAACATTGCGCTTCATCTGGTGGCTGCTGATTGGCGTGATCCTGGTGGTCTTTATGATCTCCGACGGATTTGACATGGGGATCGGCTGTTTGCTGCCGCTGGTGGCGCGTAATGATGATGAACGCCGGATAGTGATTAATAGCGTTGGTGCGCACTGGGAAGGCAATCAGGTCTGGTTGATCCTCGCAGGTGGGGCATTATTTGCAGCCTGGCCCAGAGTGTATGCAGCGGCGTTTTCCGGCTTTTATGTGGCGATGATCCTGGTGCTGTGCTCGCTGTTCTTCCGTCCGCTGGCCTTTGATTATCGCGGAAAAATTGCCGATGCACGCTGGCGTAAAATGTGGGATGCCGGTCTGGTCATCGGCAGTCTGGTGCCGCCGGTAGTCTTCGGTATCGCCTTCGGCAACTTGTTGCTCGGCGTGCCGTTTGCCTTCACACCGCAATTACGCGTGGAGTATCTCGGCAGCTTCTGGCAACTGCTGACGCCATTCCCTTTATTGTGTGGTTTGCTCAGCCTTGGGATGGTGATTTTGCAAGGTGGCGTCTGGTTACAACTGAAAACTGTTGGTGTGATTCATCTGCGTTCACAGCTGGCGACTAAACGCGCTGCACTGTTGGTGATGCTGTGCTTTTTGCTGGCAGGTTACTGGCTGTGGGTCGGTATTGATGGCTTTGTACTGCTCGCCCAGGATGCTAACGGTCCTTCCCATCCGTTAATGAAACTGGTGGCAGTGCTACCTGGTGCCTGGATGAATAATTTCGTCGAATCGCCCGTTTTGTGGATCTTCCCGCTGCTGGGGTTCTTCTGCCCATTGCTGACGGTGATGGCGATTTATCGTGGTCGCCCGGGTTGGGGATTTTTGATGGCATCATTGATGCAATTTGGCGTGATTTTCACGGCAGGCATCACGCTGTTCCCCTTTGTCATGCCGTCAAGTGTGAGTCCAATCTCCAGCCTGACGTTGTGGGACAGCACTTCCAGTCAGCTGACGCTGAGCATTATGTTGGTAATCGTGCTGATATTTTTGCCCATTGTGTTGCTCTACACTCTCTGGAGCTACTACAAAATGTGGGGACGCATGACAACAGAAACTCTCCGCCGTAACAAAAACGAGTTGTACTAAGGAGCAGGAACATGTGGTATTTACTTTGGTTCGTCGGCATTTTGTTGATGTGTTCGCTCTCCACCCTTGTGTTGGTATGGCTGGACCCGCGTCTGAAAAGTTAACGAACGTAGGCCTGATGCGGCGCATTAGCATCGCATCAGGCAATCAATAATGTTAGATATGAAAAGCGGAAACATATCGATGAAAGCGATCTTAATCCCATTTTTATCTCTTCTGATTCCGTTAACCCCGCAATC
This sequence comes from Shigella flexneri, assembly GCA_048288465.1. Lineage (GTDB taxonomy): Bacteria > Pseudomonadota > Gammaproteobacteria > Enterobacterales > Enterobacteriaceae > Enterobacter > Enterobacter flexneri_B. Next base: position 1,004,903 of record CP182556.1, read on the forward strand.
TGCATTCGCTCAGAGTGAGCCGGAGCTGAAGCTGGAAAGTATGGTGATTGTCAGTCGTCATGGTGTGCGTGCTCCAACCAAGGCCACGCAACTGATGCAGGATGTCACCCGAGACGCATGGCAGACCTGGCGGCTGACTTGGGTGGCTGACGCCCGCGCGGTGGTGAGCTAATCGCCTATCTGGGACATTACCAACGCCAGCGTCTGGTAGCCGACGGATTGCTGGCGAAAAGGGCTGCCCGCGGTCTGGTCAGGTCGCCGTTCTCTGCTGATGTCGACGGGCATCTGTAAAACGGGCAAACCTCGCGGCCGGGCTCGCACCTGACTGTGCAGTCACCGTTGCATACCAAGGCAGATACGTCCAGTCCCAATCCGTTATTTAATCCTCTAAAGCCTGCATTGCCAACTGGATAACACGAACGTGATCGACGCAATCCTCAGCAGGGCAGGAGGTGAATTGCTGACTTTACCGGGCATCGGCAAACAGCATTCGCGAACTGGAACGGGTGTTTAATTTTCCGCAATCGAACTCTGCTGAACTCCCATAAAGCCATCACGATCCCTGCTCATTAGCGCAGGCGTCCCCATCGGAACTCAAGGTGAGCGCCAGCAATGTCTCATTAACCGGTGCGGTAAGCCTCGCATCAATGCTGACGGAGATCTGCTCCTGCAACAGCACAGGGAATGCCGGAGCCGGGGTGGGAGAGGTTCGCCGACCGCACCAGTGGAACACCTTGCTAAGTTTGCATAACGCGCCAATTTGCTTGCTACGACACACGCCAAGAGGTTACCCGCAGCCGCGCCGCCCCGTTATTTACGTTGATCAGGACAGCGTTGAGCGCCCATCCACCGCAAAAACAGGCGTATGGTGTGACATTTACCACTTTCAGTGCTGTTTATCGCCGGGACACGATACTGATCTGGCAAATCTCAGCACACTGGAGCTGGACTTGGACGCTTCCGGTGAGCCGGATAACACGCCGCAGGATCATGAACTCGTCTTGAACGCTGGCGTCGGCTAAGCGATAACAGCCAGTGGGTTCGCAGCCTCGCTGGTCTTCCAACTTTACGGCAGATGCGTGATGAAAAACGCCGCTGTAGATTAATACACCGCCGGAGAGGTAAACTGACCCTGGCAGGATGTGAAGAGCGAATGCCGGGCATGTGTTTTGGTTGGCACTACGCAAATAGTGAATGAAGCACCCATACCGGCGTGCAGATTTGTAATGCATAAAAAGAGCATTCAGTTACCTGAATGCTCTGAGGCTGATGACGAACGAAGAACTGTTTAGATGCGTAGACCACGGAAAAGGCGCTCACGCCGCATCCGGCCAGCTTCAGTTTTACTCTTTCTCAGAGTAACTCTAACCGTAATAGTTATAGCCGTAACTGTCAGGTTGTTGGCGCGTTTAATCACGCCGTTGAGGATAGAGCCTTTGATCTGACGCCTGCCTGTTCCAGACGCTCATTGACAAGCTCACCTCTTGGCGGTGTTCGGCCAAACACGCAACCAGCAGGCTGGTGCCGACAGAGCGCCCCACGACCGCAGCATCGCTCACCGCCACGTCGGCGGCGTGTCGACAATCACCAATACGTAATGGTCGTTCGCCCATTCCAGTAATTGACGCATCCATCGCGCGTCAGCAGTTCAGACGGGTGGGGTGGCATCTGACCACGAGTAATCACATCAAAGCCCTCTGCCAAAATGCTGGATCACTTTGTTGAGCTCATCTTTACCTGCCAGATATTCGACAAGCCATGTGCATTACTCACGGTAAACAGGTTATGCGGATGACCATCGCGTAAGTCGGCATCAATAATTAACACTTTTGATCGGACTGGGCAATCACCGCTGCCAGAGTTGAACTGGCAAATGTTTTACCACTGTCTGGCGTCGCACGGTCATGGTCGGATCTTAGTCTCAGTCTCCATCATGGCGAAATGCAGACTGGTTGGTCACGCGCGTACGGCTTCACAGCAGAATCCGCCGGGTTATCCACCGCAGGAAGGGGATATTTTAGTACGATGGCGCTGCTGATTCGAGAATGAATTTTTCTTCGCAACGGTTGCGTTTATCCGGCCACTCGGACATTGGGATAGTGGCATAAACGTTGATGCCGTGCTCTTCCAGTCTTTACGGTGCTTCTACACCACGACGCAACATCGCTCGCGCCAGCACGGCACCCACCGAAATAAACAGGCCAAGAATAAAACCAAGCACCACGTTCAACGCTTTTTTCGGTTTCACTGGCTGCGGCTAGTGACTGCCGGGTCGATAATCCGCACGTTACCAATGGCACTGGATTTCGAAATACTCAACTCCTGCTGGCGGTTCAGTAATTGCAGATATACCGCACAGCCCGCTTCTACGTCACGACTAAACGCAACGCTTCCTGTCGGTGGAAGGCGTAGCCGATCCCGCTTATTCAGGCGTTTGCGTTCTTGCTCCAGCGTCTGGCGTTTTTCCAGCAGCGCACGATAAGTTGGGTAATCTTTCTTATACAGCTGGGAAATCTCTGCCTCGCGGAAAGTCAGCTAGGTGAGTTGATTATCAACGTTCACGATCTGCTAGAACGGCTTTGGCTTCAGGTTAAGGTCAACCGAATCGCGCTGCTGGCGATAAACGTTGAGGTTTTCTTCCGCCTGGTCCAGCTCGCTGCGCACTTCAGGCAACTGGCGCTGTAGGATCGAGGCTTGTGAATCCTGCACCGCCTGGCAGCGATATTCTGTTGCAAATAGTTGTTAGCGATGCTGTTCGGAAGTCGGGTGATCAACTGGGGATCATCACAGTCATGGTAGTTCCAGCATCCCGCTTTCTTTACTGCGTTCGCTAACGGTAAAGGTTTCCTGCAACGCGTTAATCGCTTCCACTGGTGCGCTGGCTGGGACGACTGTGTTGCTGGTTGGCCTTAATTTCCGCGATAGTCGGCGCAACGCCATCTTTTTCCAACGCTCGCCGACCTTACCGTTGACGGTGAACTCTTCACCTTCCAGCGTATAGTGGCCGTTTTTCCCAACCGTGAGTGTCAGTTGCGATCCTCACCGTTCGTTGTGGATATGCATCCGGCTGATCCCAGCTCGCCTGGGTTCTCTTTGGTTAATCTCGCCCGCCGCGACCCACAATCGGAAAATACTTCTGCTCGACCAGTCGCGCAGATTCGGTTCAGCAATGGCTTTACCGAGAATCGTGCGCGATGCGGCAGTTGAATCTGCGGTGCAGACCAGGGCGATGAGCTCGGGATCATCTCGCTCCGGCCGCTGAGAATGGCGTTGCCCTGTTTTTGCTCGACCTGGACCAGAGTATCTGCCTGATGATTGGTGTGCTTAACAGCGAGAAGCGTCAATAACGTAGTAGCACTTGATAAAAACTGTCGGTGATCCCGTCCCTCGCCGACCAGACGAAGCGGATCGATCTGGTTTTCGAGTGCTGGCTGGTGGCGTGTTCATATTTTTAGTTGTCGTCGTCTTTCTGACTCAAATTACCGCTGAGGCGCTTCGCCCATTCCTGACTGGCGCGCTCCGGCATCCCCGTCACATGTTCAAATGCGTCCTGACTTTTACGATCGGGATCCGGAATCTCTTTCTGTTCCAGCCATTGCCGAACAGCGTTGTCTTCCGGCGGACCTCGGGAGAATTACGGTAACCTGGCGATGTGTTCCGACTCCGTTGCCAGATCAGATCGTAATTTCGTGCCGTCTCAGCAGTCAGCTTAGGTCCGGCATGTCCTTAGAGATCGCCATGATGGCGGCAAATCTGCCGCTGTCGCATCTGCAGGGTGTTTTACCAGACCATGAACATCTGCCGATTGACTTCGCCCGGCAGACGTTACGCGGCAAGCGCTCGCCAATGGGCGAAGGGCATGATGCCGGTCAAACCACAAGGATCCAGTTAAATTTTAGTTGGGCCATGTTTGAATCCACCGTGAAGTCTCTGTCAGGTCATGCACCGGAAATCGTCGGTACCAGCAGAGGAATCACACGGGTCCAACGGCCGCAGCGCGGTAGTGACATAAACGATGGGTCAGGTTCGAGCTGGAATCCGTTGAGTATCATTGCCGATGCGTCCTTCGCATCAGCTGATAATATTGGCGATGTTCCATTCTGCTTGTTTTGCGTTGCACGAATAACAAAGTCCCCGTCGCGTCGCGACATCCTGATTCATTGCCTCAGCGTTACCCAGCGCTTCCGCCAGGGTCATACCGCTGCGGGTCCATTTTAGCGTGTCTGTTTACCCACTTCACCCTTCACGAAGACTCGGGATCATGGTTAGCGGAATAATAAAGTATCGCCCGGGTGCAGCAGTTTGTTCTGGCGCAAGTCGCCACGCTGCATCAGCGCTAGAGGTTCACTTGGTCTTTCCGCCATTCTCGGTCAGCACCACGTTGCGCGGTCTTCGTCTGCGGTCAGACCACCCGGGCGTTAATCGCATCCATGATGGTCGAGGAATATTGGTAATCGGCTGCTTAACCGATTTGCTGACTTCCCGGTGACGTATGCTTTTTGCGAGCGGAACACCGCGACGCTGACATCGACTTGCGGGCTTTCAATGACTGAATCCAATGCGCTGATCTGGTTGGTACCCGGGTAAGTGCTTTCCCCGCCACTTCAGGCGACCGATCTAGGGGTGGAGATCCCACCATCGGCGTTAACCCAGTTACCAGTCTCACTCGCGCTGGGCATTGCCCTGCGGGGGTGGTATTCAGGTAATCCGGACCGTAACCATCAACACATCACCGATGCCGATACGATATCATAGTTAGCGATTTGCTCTCCAGCTCCGGGTTAGCCTGCGACATGATCGGTTGGCGCGCAACTGATCGATCAATCCTGGCGTGACGGGATAGATCTGACCATTTGTCCAGGTCATACTCGTTGTCAGGTCGTTCAATGACATCCTTGTTACTGGTGGATAAATTTAACCAGGAACAAGGGTACATGCTGTCAAAGACAGAACAGCCAATGTCAGTACCGAAAACTTAAAATATTCTTTTTCATTGGTTTATCTTATCGGTCAATATTAATGTTGTGACTAGTAGGTTCTGTTTAAACCGGTACTTCTCGCTGCCGTCATTGGATCAGCTGGTATTTGCGTGACAGCGTTTGTTCCACCATCCGCGTCTGATGGTGTCCACAAAACCGCCGGCGCGGTTACGGTTAGGTCCAATGGTCATCAAGTCGAACAAAATCGGGGTGCTGAAAAACCTTTCCTAAAGCCACCTTCGCCGTAGTCATCTTTAGATCAGTTACTGATTGCCGCCTTTACCCCTACCGCCACGCCGCTGTCAAAGCGTTTGGCGACGTCAATCGTTCGCCTTTGTTTGTTGCCGATGTCTGCCCAACATCCTCTGTCCATCAGTCCGCGGGTGAGCGTCGGCAGCTGCCCAGCACCCCGTCACGAAACCTGTGGGCGTGGAATAATCGGTGAAGCGTTTAGTGTTGTTCCAGGTCACTATCATTCACGTAGTTAACGTCCACACCCCAGCGCCCAGCTGGCATCTAGGGCGATCAAGCAGCTCGGAACCGACACCGGCATACATCGTTTCCAGATAACCGCCATACACCTGGCCATAGAACCATTCCCTAAGTCGGCAAAGTAAGTCGCCTGCAAGGGTTGAGATAAACGTCATTGCGAACGTAATCACGGATATGCGTGCGCACGCGGGGCAGGGTAGAGTCCGCGGGTAACAGTGAAGACTTAAACTTGTCGTAGTTGTTGTAAATATTGGTGAAAATACCGTCATCAAGCAGCAGGTGGTCGGTAAACCAGTAGCGGGCGCTGGACATCAGCCCCAGCTGGAACATATAGAAATCTTCCGGGCCGCCCAGCGACTGTGAAAGTGTTGGGTTGAAAGAGTAGCTAAAGCGATCTTCACGAATACGGTAGCACCGACCAAAGGCAGAAAGATCTTCTGCTTCAACACGTTGTTGTTGCAGTTGCTCTGATTTACCAGGCGCTGTGCCGGCCAGCTGTTTGCGCAGGCTGGCTACGTCGGTTTCGGTAGTCACCATCGCCATATGCTCGCGCTTTTGCGTCACGCTAATCTTCTCAACGCCTTGCGGCAGGTTATTCACCAGAATCCGGTTGGCACGATCGACCGCTTCGCGAGAGTCACGGTATTTGTATTGCTGACCAGACATATACAGCGTCTTATCGCGTAGCTGAATTTCTGGCGCGTCAAAGCCCGCGTTATACTTCAGGGCGGTAAGTTGGTTTGCTACCGTGGTGTACTGCAAACCTTCAGACTCTGGCGCAGGCTGCCAGGCCGGTTTTGGCGTATCGCGTAGGGCAGGGCGCAGATCGTTGAAATTGGTCCGTAAAGTGAAACCAAACATCAACGTGTTTCCGCGTTCATAACTGAGGTTGAGGTCTGCCCAGCTGGCAGCGCGATAAACTGCACCGACGTTGAAATGGCTTGCCTGAGGCAGTTTGCCAGCGAAATCATTCTGGTAATTGTTGCCGTCGTATTCGAGTTTCAGACGCAGGGGATTCCACGGCGTTTGATACTCAATGCCGCCAAAGATGGAAGCCGGGCCACGAAAGATATCGCTAAAGCTGATATCGCCCGCATCGTGAGACTCTGCGCGATGACAATATTTATCGCTCACCCGGCAAAACGGGTTGGTAATATTGCCCGCATTACCGGCGTAGCCCCATGCCATCCCGAGGGTGAAATCAAATGGCCCCGCTTGCTTGCTGGCCACCAGATATTCACCGTCAAACAAACCCGTACCAGCAATATCACGTTTACCAAACGCCACTTGCGGTAGCCAGTAACCTTCTTCCCACAGGCGAAGTTTAAAATCGAATGATTTGTCTTTGTATGACTGATCGCCGCTGAAATCTTCCCACTGGCTATATTTGCGTGTGCGCACATCCGTATAACGAATGGTGCCTTCCAGCCATGGGAACAGCGCCACGGAGGTGGAGTAGAACCGGTATTGATCGTTATCCCGGTAGTTGACGCTGAATTCACCTTCCGGTGCGATGCGCGCATTTGGCATCTGCAACAATCCTGTGCCGCCAAAGTCTGATTGCGACGAACCCAGCGGATCCGGGTAGGTTAATACTTCAGCATGACAGGCACTGGAGACGGCAATGGCCAGGCAGCTTAAAAGATAAGAATTCTTCTTCATCAGTCAGGAACACGTTGCGTTAAAACAGACACAATCTGGTCATTTAAATCAGCATATTTTTCGGGCAGTACATGCGCAGAAAAGCCCAACCAAAGCTGGCTGCCAGGCGGTGGTTCCACATGTCTTTTATTCCACAGGGCAACAGGGGCGACGACAGTCTCACCCTCAGGCGTAATCACCATAACGTTATTCTTGTCTGCGCCTGCAAGGCGGGGGTGATCTTGCAGATAATCGGTAACGCTACGGCCTGCCTGCCAGGGCAATTGCCCAGCCCCAGAAACCGCACCCAGCAGAGTAATAGTCACCGGACGCTGTACGGTATAGAGCGTATAGTCCCCGACCAACGGGGGATTGCTGTTCTCATCCACTCGTACAAAATCAGGGTCCAGTTTGACCGGTAAGCGACCAGTGATATTGAGATTGAGTAACTGCTGGCGCACGGATTTAATCGTTGCCGCCACATCGTCGTCAGCTTCTGCTTCCCAGGAAGCAAGCTGTGCCATGACATGTTGGTAGTCTTTAAGCGCTTTAGCTTTCGCCGCAGAGTCGGTCAGCAAGGCACCAGGCCACCAGAGGCGATCGCGCAGTTGCGGTTGTGTCACCAACTGGACAACATTTTCCACGGGGCCAACGGAAAGTGTCTGTTGTTCGCTAGGCAGATAAATAGTCACCGTTCCTTGCGCAAAGGCATGGGGTGTCATTACGTAAAGTACGCTGGCAATGAAATACGACTGTAATTTATTCATGGTGCGGGTTTAAGAAACGTCATTTCTACGGGAATAACCCCTGCGCCTAACATTTGCCGACTTTGACGAACCTGGCCAGTAGCCGAATCGACCCAGAATGTGTTTTGCCACTGTTTTTCTGGCAGCGTGGAAGTCACCTCTTCCTGCCAGACATTACACAGCACATTGTGACCCGCAATATTCAGCGTCTCTAATCCAGCAAAGGAAAAAGTAGAACTTAGGGTCGCAGAGCGAAAATGGTTGTCTTCACTCCAGAGAATATCGCGCGTCCAGCGGCTGCCATCTTTTATTGCCAGCGCGTTACGCAGAGGGGCCCGCCCGGGATTTGTCACTTCCAGCAGATTATTATTAAGTTTGACGGTCTTTAAAAGACGTCCATTGTGGGTAACCAGCATGGCGTTATCCTGGGATAACCATTTGCTTTGTTCTTGTTCTATATATCCCAGTACCACAAAGATTCGTTGCCCTTCATTAAGGCGTAAATACATCGTGGAATAAGGCAACGCCTGGATCTGCTGAGCCGCTACAGTGATATCCTGATTATCGAAAAGGCTGGCGCGAAATGTATCGACCATACTTTGCTGGCTGTGCGTACATCCCGCAAGAAATAGTGCGAAAATCGATAAAATAAGAGGGCGCACCTTTAATCCTTGAAAGGTTAATTAAAAAAATGCAAATCTCTAAAGCCCGGTACGAATATCGCAACCGGGTATTATTTAACTTGAATTTCGACGCGTTTAAGCAGAATTAGCGCGTAGTGGACGTGGTGGTTGAGGTGTTATGAGAACCGCCATCGCCACTGTCATTTGCTGCAACTACTGCCAACGTCGCCACACCAACAGCCGTTGCCACACCGACAACTGTCGCCGTGCCGACAGCGCCAGCAGCCACGCCACTAGTGGTAGCCGCAGTCGTGGTTGCACCTGTAGTGGTCGTTGTGGTGCCAGTAGTACCCGTCGTTGCCTCGGTCCCGTTTGCTGCTTCAGGGGCAGCAAACGCAGCTGGCGTCGTCAACATGAAGGCCATAAGGATTGCAGAAAGCTTGTGTTTCATAACTTTTCCTTTATTCATCGCATGGACAATACGTACGCTTGAGATCAGGATTGTCTACTTTGAGTATAACATCCTTGTGAAATCTCCCTTTCCTCATACCGCTAGCACTATATACTGCGGGTGGGAAAGGCGCGCAGAGGGAAATATAAGATTGTTAACGATTTCCCTCTGGAAATACGACTTGTGAGCATAAGATAAATCTTAGAAAAATACGAATTAAAGATAAGAAAATTGTTACGAAAGCTATTAATTATTGTTGGTAATATAGTTTCAAGTGGTACTATAACTGGCTGTTAAATGGCATTTATAACTATTAGGTGCAGAGATATTCGCTTAAATGGATTAGTTTCTTAGTGGAAAAGTAACTGATGTTATAATGTATGGTGTTGACTATTGAACTATTCCAATAAAACCAGTCAGCTTTAAACAAGCAGCGTCATATTAAGAGAGATAAACATTTGCCGCTGTTGGTCCTCGCAGGCCATTTACGCGGCAAAATTCCACGCGTAATCCTGGTATAAGCACTTCTGCGTCGCGGGGAGTGAATGCGGAAATATGGACCTGGACTTCTTTACGACCGTCGGAGGGGATAATGAATCCTTTGCCGCTTTTGCGATCAAAGGTTTTGACAATTCCTGTCATTTTACGGGACAAACAAATTCCTTACTGAAAATACTGCGCTGCACTATACGGGGTTAATAAAATAAAGCCAGCGATATTTAAGACCGCCGGACGGCTAAAATAAAATTTGCTTAATCTCAATTATCATGCCTTAATAGCTGCGTCGGTTTGAAAGACAGACAGCATACAAAGTAGTTTACTAAAGCAGTTCTCATTATCAGGCATTATCCCCTTCTTTTGAGTCTCTCTCCTGAACACTAAGTGGTTTCTGTATTAAAGCCCTGTTTGCCGAAAGGCCCAAAATGAAGGAAGTAAAATATGTCTAATAAAATGACTGGTTTAGTAAAATGGTTTAACGCAGATAAAGGTTTTGGCTTTATCACTCCTGATGATGGCAGCAAAGACGTTTTCGTCCATTTCACCGCCATCCAGAGCAATGAATTCCGCACGCTGAACGAAAATCAGAAAGTTGAATTTTCTATTGAGCAGGGGCAACGTGGCCCCGCGGCAGCGAACGTTGTTACGCTCTAAGGTTGCCATTATTACTCAACATCTCCATTTCCGCTGTCCATGTTGTCATGGTTCACAGTACCGCACATCGGCATTCGATGTGACGGAGCGAAACCCTTTGGGCGCTAAGTGTATTTTTTGTAAATCGACTATGATCACCTTTGATAACGTCGCGCTGCAAATACGCACTGACCATGCGCCGCTGGATTTCACAAAATAATATCAGGCTCCCTCGTGGAGCCTTTTTTATATCTGCCTTATTTTTCTTCAACGCTGTATGTATAGTAAGCGATAACCTGTTGATTATTGAATCTTTCGGGAAGATGGCTTATAACATTTCTTACCTGACCAGGGTACCGGGAACCAACACCTTACTGGCGTGTTGCTGTCTTTCAAGACCAGACGAGGTTAACAGTGAATATTGAAGAGTTAAAAAAACAAGCCGAAACGGAAATCGCCGACTTTATCGCGCAAAAAATCGCCGAGCTGAACAAGAATACAGGGAAAGAAGTCTCTGAAATTCGCTTCATCGCACGAGAAAAAATGACCGGGCTTGAAAGTTATGATGTCAAAATCAAAATAATGTGATTTTGTGAACATCACCCCGTGCGAGGTGATGTTCCGCTTGTTGCTAATTTAGTGACCAATCATTGGCGCTTGTGGAATTAAGCGTCGGTACAATTCCTCCGGCACCGGGCTTTGCCATACTCCCGCATACATTGCGTAACCAATCACCGCAAACATAATCCCCAGAACCAGTAGCGTCATTAACCAGCCAGACAACGCAAAGGCTTTTTTATTTGCTGCAGGTTTTTGCAGTGAAAAGGTCAATGTTGAGGCTACCGGACATGACTCTACGCAAGTCATACAGCCGGTACATTCCACTGTTCGTACCTGAATTAATTTATCTACCGGGATCCGTGATGGGCACTTTTTTGCGCATTTGCCACAATCGATACAACTTTCGGCATTGCGACGAATCTTAAACGGCGACAATAGCGAAACCACGCCCATCAGCGCGCCATATGGGCAAAGATAACGACACCAGGCATGGCGAATAAACAGGCTGGCAATCAGCAAAACGGTCACGCTGATTAATGTCGCGGTCCCCATATGACGAAAGAAATCGAGCATTTTAACGTCCATCACCACGCTATAGGGCGACAACATAAAATAGTGAATCGCCTGAGCGGGCATCAATAACGCGATATAGAGAAATAAACTCAACAGCAAATACTTCACGCCGCGCAGAGGAATATCCAGCCAGCGGGGAAGGACACATTGCCGACCAAACAGTTTGTTACCGAGATCGCCGATTAATTCAGAAAGCGTACCAACCGGGCATAACCATGAGCAAAAGGCCTTTTTGAGTAATAGACTGATGACGATAAAAGCGACCAATAACAGCATCGCGGCGGCGTGGACGGACGGTAACTGACCTGTTGCAAGGCTATATTTCAGATTCATCAGACCGGCAATCGGTAGCCAGCCTTCGATACCTCCCGGTCTGGCGACAAATGTCGTACTACCTGCCGTTTCGTAATAGCGCACCCAATACCAGAACGTGATGGCAATATAAATATTCATTGCCAATAGTAAGAATTGCGTCGCTTTACGCCAGGTCGTGGCATTGCGCCAGTCATTCCACGGTAATTTGCCGCCCGTCGTGCCTGGCCGCCGCTGCCAGCGGGTTCTTTTTTTCTCTGCCATGATTTTGCCAGTCCGTTAAGTTGCATACCAAATGCCACTATTCTAGTTATTCTTAACTGGCTGATATTGATTCAAATCGCGTTCAGGTCTTTCTTATTCAATCATGCTTCCAGAGCGGCAACACTGCGTGTAATTTCTTCGTGTGGAAGGGGGGCAGATAATGGCTGCTGCTCCAGTTGTGCGCATAGCTGACTGGCGCTACGCATTCCCAGACTCGAGCAACTGCTTTTTAGCTGATGCGCGGCACGCTTTATTTTCTCGCTGTCCTGGCTGGCGCGGGCAATGTCGATTTCATCGAGAAGCGGCAGGGCATGTTGTTTAAATAATGCCAGCCATTCGTGGATCTTCTCCGTCCCCATTAACTGAGCGTCTTCATTGAGTTGCGAGACATCCAGTGGTAGATCGTTATTGGCTTGCAGTTGGAGATAGTGCGCCAGTAACTGACCGAGCACTTCACGCGGCACCGGTTTAGGGATAATCCCGCGAAATAGTGAACTGGTACGCTGGCGCAGCGTTTCGTCAATGACATGGGCGCTAAAGCCAATCAAAACCAGCGACGGATATTGCTGTGCCAGTTGCCGGGCAAGGGTAATGCCGTCGATATCCGGCAGATCAAAATCCACCAGTGCGGCAGCAAACGGTTCGCTATTTTGCAGTGTCTCTAAAGCCTGCGCGGCATTGCCAATAGCAACAACCTGCGCACCACTGGTGTTCAGCATCTCAACGGTAATTCGCTGGGTTAGCGGGTTATCTTCAATTAACAGCAAACGTAAACCGTCAAGACGCACCGCCTGATTGGCTGTTTTTGGCACGGGTGCAGTGGCAACACGTAACGGCAAGCGTAAACAAAAACAGCTTCCAACCTCCGGCGTGCTGGTGGCGCTCAGTTCGCCGCCCATCGCCTGGGCCAGACGGCTACTGATAGTCAGCCCCAGCCCGGTGCCGCCGCGTTTGCCGCTTACCTGCACAAATGGCTGGAACATTCTGCCAGTTTCGCGGGATCAGACCGCAGCCGCTGTCTTCCACTTCGACCAGCCATTGCTCGCCATCAGTGCGACTACGCAGGATAATGTACCCTTCGTCAGCAAACGCAGGGCGTCGCTCAACAGGTTGGTCATAACCTGACCAATACGTCGTGGATCGCCCATTAACGCGCTCGGTACATCATCGGCAATTGCCGTTGCCAGGCGAATCGGGCGACCTTTCACCCGTCCGCTCATTAATTGCAGGGTACTTTCCAGCAGCGGGCGCGGTTCAAAGGGCTCATCGCTGACTGAAACATTTTTGCCACCTGCTTCGATAGCCGAATAATCGAGAATATCGTTGAGGATGGTCAGCAACGATTCGCCAGAGTCGGTAATCGCCTGCAAATCATCACGCTGGGCGTTAAGTGCGGGGTTATCTGCCAGCAGTTGAGCAGTGCCGAGAATACCGTACAGCGGTGTGCGGATCTCATGGCTCATCGCCGTCAGAAACGCCGATTTTGCCTGGCTGGCTTTTTCTGCTTCCGCCCGTGCCTGTCGGTGTTCTATCACCAGTTCCTGCAATTCAGCTGTACGCGCTTTGACCTGCGCCGCCAGCTGTTCGCGGTGGCGATTCAGTGCATGAACACTGCTGCGAAACGCATCCATCAGCCGCCCGATGGTATCCAGCTCCCGTACGCCAGCGGTTTCCGGGAAAGGGGAGTCAATATCACCGTCCAGCAGCCGTTGCAGCGCCTGCGTTTGTTCGGCAAGTGGACGCGTGAATGAGCGATAAACCACGCGCCAGAGGATCATAATCAGTGCGCAAAGTGAAACCATCCCCAGCAATAACAGGCTGTATTGCCCGCGTGCACTGGCTTTTTCCAGATGTGCCAGTCCATGCTGATTGTGCAGCTCAATGGTGTCGACCAGCTGACTGACTTCGCTACTAAACTGCGCGAACTGGGCGATATTATTTTGGGCGAGAGTTTGCAGGTGATTGCTGATTTCACTGTCCTGCTGGAACAGCGCCAACAGATCGCTATATTGGCTAACGGTAGTTAACGTTGTTGCGACCTGCGCACGAACTCCCGGATCTTCAATGCGTATTTGCCGACGTTGCAGAATTTTCACCGCATTATTGAGCTGCTTTTCCAGCGTTGGTGCATTTTTCTGGATCTGCTCCAGCCCCAGATTCATCACCATTTGCTGCACCCGCAGAGCGCTAAGGCGCAGTTCATTCATCTGGTTAACATACTCAAGATCGATATCAATCAGCCGATCGAGTGCACTTTCAGCAGCCTGACGCTGATCTTGTTCGATCAAATCGTAAATCCCGGCCTGGGTCGCTCCAGCGGAAGTTGTCGCATTATTCGCCTGACCTTGCTCCAGGCGTGCGATCTCATCGGCGGCAGCTATCTGCTGACTGAGTTGCCGTTGTTGCTGGCGTAGTTGCAGACGCCGCCCCACCAGTTCCCCTTGCTGACGTAATGAACGGGAGATCTCCTGCTCCTGTTGTTCAATAGCGGTGGTATCAAAACCTTGTTCCCGTAACGCTTGCAGCAACGCATTAATCTTCAGGCTTTATGCGGTGAGCATTCGCCCCTGCGCCTGCCACATCTTTTCGTTATCGGCACTGGTCAGGTTCTGCGCGGCGAAAAGTTCCCAGGCGCTGGCTTCGCTCAACTGGCGCGCCATATTCATGGTAGGAATCAATGCCTGAGTATTGTCTTTTTCCACCTGGCTGATAAAGCGCAGGTTGTACCATCCCACCAGGGTACTGGTCAGGGTTAACAGCGCCATCAGGGCAAAGCCCATCCAGAGTCTTCGGGTCAGGGTTAAATTCACGGTCGGTGCACTTAAGGTGAAAAAGGTTGAGTCGCAAAGTGGAATGCATCTAGCATAAAGCCTTATTATTGATGAGGCTATCATGCGCGTACTGCTATTTTTACTTCTTTCCCTTTTCATGTTGTCGGCATTTTCGGCTGATAACCTGTTGCGCTGGCATGATGCGCAGCATTTCACGGTGCAAGCCTCTATGCCGCTTAAAGCCAAACGCGTATGGAAACTGTGCGCGCTTTATCCCAGCCTGAAAGATTCATACTGGTTATCGTTGAACTATGGTATGCAGGAGGCTGCTCGCCGCTACGGTGTGGATTTAAAAGTGCTGGAGGCAGGCGGCTACAGCCAGTTGGCTACCCAGCAAGCACAAATCGACCAGTGTAAACAGTGGGGCGCAGAGGCCATTTTGCTCGGTAGTAGCACGACGTCATTTCCCGACCTGCAAAAGCAGGTAGCAAATCTGCCGGTGATCGAACTGGTAAATGCTCTTGATGATCCCCAGGTGAAAAGCCGCGTTGGTGTACCCTGGTTTCAGATGGGCTATCAACCTGGGCGATATTTGGTGCAATGGGCGCACGGTAAACCACTGAACGTGCTGCTGATGCCCGGACCCGATAACGCCGGGGGCAGTAAGGAGATGGTCGAGGGTTTTCGCGCAGCCATTGCCGGAAGCCCGGTGCGTATTGTTGATATTGCGCTTGGTGATAACGATATTGAAATCCAGCGCAACCTGTTGCAGGAGATGCTGGAACGCCACCCAGAAATCGACGTCGTTGCCGGAACGGCCATTGCGGCAGAGGCGGCAATGGGTGAAGGGCGTAACCTGAAAACGCCGCTTACCGTGGTGTCGTTTTATCTTTCACATCAGGTGTATCGCGGGCTGAAGCGGGGAAGAGTGATTATGGCTGCCAGCGATCAAATGGTCTGGCAGGGGGAACTGGCAGTTGAGCAGGCCATCAGGCAATTACAGGGGCAATCGGTGTCTGATAATGTCAGCCCACCGATTTTAGTTCTGACGCCGAAAAATGCCGACCGAGAACATATCCGCCGCTCGCTGTCACCGGGGGGATTTCGTCCGGTCTATTTTTATCAGCACACATCAGCGGCTAAGAAATAACCTTCACCATGTTGCGTCACCAGTAAATCCGCGCTGAGTTTATGACGTAAACGACGAATTAACACATCGACGGTGCGCAGGTCAGGGTTTTCCACCCGACGCGCAGAAAGCATACGCAGCAGACGCTCACGGCTGAGAATTTCGCCCGGATTAGTCACAAATGCCACCAACATTTCATACTCTGCGCGGGTCAGTTTAATCGGCTCGCCATCCCGCTCCAGCGTATGGCGCGACACATTCAGGCAATAACCCGCAAAGCGATAGCAGTAGTCCTGAGTGTGCGGTTGAGCTTGTCGCGCGAGGTCGATTCGCCAGAGCAGATTTTTCACCCGTACTACCAGTTCGCGCAGTTCCAGCGGTTTGGTGACGTAATCGTCTGCGCCCATTTCCAGCCCAACAATACGGTCAATCCGATCGCTGCGTCCGGTAACCAGAATAATCCCCACCGTTGAGCGTTCTCGCAGGGCGCGGGTTAACATCAGGCCATTTTCATCGGGTAAGTTGATATCCAGCAGAATTAAATCTACCGGCTGATTCTGCATAATTTCCCGTAGCCCGGCACCGCTCGCCGTAACGGAAACGGTATACCCCTCCTGAGTGAAGTAGGATTGTAATCGCGCCTGGGTAACCGGCTTATCTTCAACAATAACAATGTGATGTGGCATCAGAGGGTTTTACTCATTCTGTTCATATCTGTTCATATTTGCTCATTAAGATCGCTTCACTAAACCATAATTCTACAGGGGTTATTATGCGGAAACTCTGGAACGCGCTACGCCGACCCAGTGCTCGTTGGTCGGTACTGGCGCTGGTCGCAATTGGGATTGTGATTGGCATTGCGCTGATTGTATTGCCACACGTTGGGATCAAAGTCACCAGCACAACCGAATTTTGTGTCAGTTGCCACAGTATGCAACCGGTGTATGAAGAATATAAACAGTCGGTGCATTTCCAGAACGCCTCCGGCGTGCGAGCTGAATGCCATGACTGTCATATCCCGCCGGATATTCCAGGCATGGTGAAGCGCAAACTGGAAGCGAGCAACGACATTTACCAGACCTTTATTGCCCACTCCATTGATACACCTGAAAAATTCGAAGCCAAACGCGCGGAACTTGCCGAGCGTGAATGGGCGCGAATGAAAGAAAACAACTCGGCAACCTGTCGCTCCTGCCATAACTACGATGCGATGGATCATGCCAGGCAGCATCCTGAAGCGGCACGTCAGATGAAGGTGGCAGCGAAAGATAATCAATCCTGCATCGACTGTCATAAAGGTATTGCCCACCAGTTACCGGATATGAGTAGCGGCTTCCGTAAGCAGTTCGATGAGCTGCGCGCCAGTGCTAATGACAGTGGTGACACGCTGTACTCTATTGATATTAAGCCAATTTATGCGGCGAAAGGCGATAAAGAAGCCTCTGGTTCTCTGCTGCCTGCTTCGGAAGTGAAAGTCCTTAAACGTGACGGCGACTGGCTGCAAATTGAAATTACCGGCTGGACGGAAAGCGCCGGACGTCAGCGTGTACTCACCCAATTCCCAGGTAAACGCATCTTTGTTGCCTCGATTCGTGGTGATGTGCAGCAGCAGGTGAAAACGCTGGAGAAAACCACCGTTGCCGACACCAATACCGAGTGGAGCAAGTTGCAGGCCACCGCGTGGATGAAGAAAGGCGACATGGTGAACGATATCAAACCGATCTGGGCCTATGCGGATTCGTTGTACAACGGCACCTGTAACGAGTGCCACGGCGCACCGGAAATCGCCCACTTTGACGCTAACGGTTGGATCGGCACGCTCAACGGCATGATTGGCTTTACCAGTCTCGATAAACGTGAAGAACGCACTTTGTTGAAATATCTGCAAATGAATGCGTCTGACACCGCAGGTAAGGCTCACGGCGATAAGAAGGAAGAAAAATAATGAACAATAACGATCTCTTTCAGGCATCACGTCGGCGTTTTCTGGCACAACTCGGCGGCTTAACCGTCGCCGGGATGCTGGGGCCGTCATTGTTAACGCCGCGCCGTGCAACTGCGGCGCAAGCGGCGACTGAGGCTGTCATCTCGAAAGAGGGCATTCTTACCGGGTCGCACTGGGGGGCTATCCGCGCGATGGTGAAGGATGGTCGCTTTGTGGCGGCAAAACCGTTCGAACTGGATAAATATCCGTCGAAAATGATCGCCGGATTGCCGGATCACGTACACAACGCGGCACGTATTCGTTATCCGATGGTACGCGTGGACTGGCTGCGTAAGCGCCATCTGAGCGACACCTCCCAGCGCGGTGATAACCGTTTTGTGCGCGTGAGCTGGGATGAAGCCCTCGACATGTTCTATGAAGAACTGGAACGCGTACAGAAAACTCACGGGCCGAGTGCCTTGCTGACCGCCAGTGGTTGGCAATCGACGGGGATGTTCCATAACGCTTCGGGGATGCTGGCGAAAGCTATTGCCTTGCATGGTAATAGCGTTGGTACGGGCGGAGATTACTCTACCGGTGCTGCGCAGGTGATCCTGCCGCGCGTAGTCGGTTCAATGGAAGTGTATGAACAGCAAACCTCCTGGCCGCTGGTATTGCAGAACAGCAAAACCATTGTGCTGTGGGGCTCCGATTTGCTGAAAAACCAGCAAGCGAACTGGTGGTGCCCGGATCACGATGTTTATGAATATTACGAGCAGCTAAAAGCGAAAGTCGCCGCCGGTGAAGTTGAGGTCATCAGCATCGATCCGGTTGTCACATCCACCCATGAGTATCTGGGGCGCGAGCATGTGAAGCACATTGCGGTTAACCCGCAAACTGACGTGCCGCTGCAACTGGCGCTGGCACATACGCTGTACAGTGAAAACCTGTACGACAAAAACTTCCTCGCTAACTACTGTGTGGGTTTTGAGCAGTTCCTGCCGTATCTGCTGGGTGAGAAAGACGGTCAGCCGAAAGATGCCGCATGGGCTGAAAAACTGACCGGCATTGATGCCGAAACCATTCGTGGGCTGGCGCGGCAGATGGCGGCGAACAGAACGCAAATTATTGCTGGCTGGTGCGTGCAGCGTATGCAGCACGGTGAACAGTGGGCGTGGATGATTGTGGTTCTGGCGGCGATGCTGGGGCAAATTGGCCTGCCAGGTGGTGGTTTTGGCTGGCACTACAACGGCGCAGGCACGCCGGGGCGTAAAGGCGTTATTCTGAGTGGTTTCTCCGGCTCTACGTCGATTCCGCCTGTTCACGACAACAGTGACTACAAAGGCTACAGCAGCACTATTCCGATTGCCCGTTTTATCGATGCGATCCTCGAACCGGGGAAAGTGATCAACTGGAACGGTAAATCGGTAAAACTGCCGCCGCTGAAAATGTGTATTTTTGCCGGAACTAACCCATTCCATCGCCATCAGCAGATCAACCGCATTATTGAAGGCTGGCGCAAGCTGGAAACGGTTATCGCCATAGATAACCAGTGGACCTCAACCTGCCGCTTTGCCGATATCGTGCTGCCGGCGACTACGGCAGTTTGAGCGTAACGCATCGACCAGTACGGCAACGACTCCAACTGTGGCATTATCGCCATGAAACAAGGTGGTGCTGCTGCAGTTCGAGGCGCGCAACGACTTTGATATTTTCCGCGAGCTGTGCCGCCGCTTTAATCGCGAAGAAGCCTTTACCGAAGGGCTGGACCAATGGGCTGGCTGAAACGCATCTGGCAGGAAGGTGTACAACAAGGCAAAGGACGCGGCGTTCATCTGCCAGCGTTTGATGACTTCTGGAATAACAAAGAGTACGTCAAGTGTGACCATCCGCAGATGTTTGTTCGCCACCAGGCATCCGCGAAGATCGGATCTCGAACCGCTGGGCACGCCGAGTGGCCTGATTGAGATCTAGTCGAAAACCATCGCTGATATGAACTACGACGATTGTCAGGGGCATCCGATGTGGTTTGAGAAAATCGAACGCTCCCACGGTGGGCCTGGCTCGCAGACGTATCCGTTGCATCTGCAATCTGTGCATCGGATTTCCGACTTCACTCGCAGTTATGTGAGTCGGAAACGCTGCGTCAGCAATATACGGTAGCGGGTAAAGAGCCAGTGTTCATTAACCCGCAGGATGCCAGCGCGCGCGGTATTCGTAACGGTGATGTGGTACGCGTATTTAACGCTCGCGGTCAGGTGTTGGCAGGAGCAGTAGTTTCTGACCGGCTATGCGCCAGGCGGGTGGCGAATTCACGAAGGGGCACGGAACGACTCCAGATAAAGGCGGCGAGCCTGGTGCGCTGTGGAAGATCGGTAACCCCAACCGTGCTGACCATCGACATCGGTACTTCGCAGCTGGCGCAGGCGACCAGTGCGCACACTACGCTGGTGGAAATTGTAGAGTGCAACGGAACAGTGGAGCAGGTGACGGCGTTGCACGGCCCCGTGGAGATGGTGGCGCAGTGCGAGGATGTTCCCGCGTCGCAGGTGAAATCATGACCACGCTGACAGCACAACAGATTGCCTGTGTTTACGCCTGGCTGGCGCAGTTGTTCTCCGGTGAACTGGACGATGAACAACTGACGCGAATCGCCAGTGCGCAGATGGCTGAAATGGTTTTCGTTGCTGAAAAGCGAACCGCCGCTCACTGCGGCGGTGAACGAGCTGGAAAACCGTATCATGCATTGCCACGCTGACAGTACGTGACGATGCCCGTCGGAACTGGCCGCGGACTTTGCGGCCTGTTTCTGATGACCGACAAACAGAGCGGCGCTGCCGTATGCATCGGCCTACAAACAGGACGAGCAAGAGATTAAACGCTTGTTTAGTTGAGGCAGGGATGGAAACCAGCGGCAATTTTGGACGAACCGGCAGATCTTCGTCGATGTATCTGGAGTTGTTGAGTCATCTGGATTTTTCGCTGGGAGAGGGGACGGTTCCTGCGCGAAGAATCGACATTTTTACGGCGAAAAAACACTGACGGCGCTGCGGCAATGGTTACCAGAGTTTGCTGCGCGTTGTCGACAGTATGACAGCTTTGGTTTTTACGCGGCACTCAGCCAGTTATTGCTGGTGTTAGTGGAGGGCGACCACCAAACAGATAACGTGGTTTGTGCGCCTGAAAGATGCGTTTAGCGTCGCATCAGGCATTACGGGCAGTTGCCGGATGCGTCATCACATCCGGCAAACACACATCACGGATGAGCTACAAACCGGGAAAGTCGCTCGCGCAGCAGGCGGTTTTCCTGCTTCAGGTGTGCAATATCATCATTAACGTCAGCACCACCGCGATCCCGGCCAGTCCAGAGCCAGTTCATGACGCAGGCGTACCGCGCGTTGCACCACAATGGCGGCATGGTCGTCAAATACCCAGGTTGTTTCCGATCTCACGCGGTTCAACCACCCCCAAACCGACAATTTCATTCAACTCCTCTTCAGAGATGCCGGTATGCAGGCAAAATTCGGTATAGTAGAAGTCACCGTAACATTAGCCATCAGCTTTCCCCCAATCTTTACGTGGATTAAAAGA
Source organism: Shigella flexneri (assembly GCA_048288465.1). Taxonomy (GTDB): domain Bacteria; phylum Pseudomonadota; class Gammaproteobacteria; order Enterobacterales; family Enterobacteriaceae; genus Enterobacter; species Enterobacter flexneri_B. Next base: position 1,026,091 of record CP182556.1, read on the forward strand.
CGACTGGGCGTCTGCCAGTTGCTGCCACAGCGCGGCAGTGTTTTCATCCGGTTTCGGCGGCATCACGATTTTCAGTACCGCATACAGATCGCCGGTTGGTTTTTTGCTCACCAGACCTTTGCCTTTAACGCGCAATCGTTGCCCGGCCTGGCTGCTGGCGGGATAGTCAGCAAAATGCTTTCTTTCAGCGTCGGAACGGTGACTTTAGCACCCAGCGCCGCTTCCACGGGCTAACCGGCACCACAATTTCCGACTTGGCCGACAAGATCGAACAGCGGATGTGGCGCAATATGAATCACCAGCCACAAATCGCCATTTGGACCACCGTTTTCGCCCGGCGTCCCCTGGCCTTTCAGACGGATGCGTTGACCATTGCCGACGCCCGCCGGTATTTTCACATTCAGCGTTTTCGGGATTTCCTGTTCGATTACGCCAAAGGCGTTATAAACCGGCAGGTTATAGCTGATGGTACGCTTATGCTCAGTCAGCGTTTCTTCGAGGAATACCGCCACTTCGATTTCAATATCGTGGCCGCGTGCGGCGGGCGTTGACGGCTCTGGCGGGCATGCTGACCGAAAATTGACGAGAAGATATCGTCAAAATCTTCGGCATTAAAACTCTGACCGTCGCCATGATGGAACTGACGGTTAAATTGCGGATCGTTGCGATGTTGCCACATCTGATCAGACTCAGCGCGACGTTGTTCATCACTAACACTTCCCAGGCTTCAGCGACCTCTTTGAAGCGGGCTTCGGCATCCGGTTCTTTGCTGACATCAGGATGGTATTTGCGGCAAGTCGACGATAGGCGGTCTTGATTGTCTTGAGATTGTCCGTCGGTTCACGCCCATGATGGCGTAATCATCCTTTAATTCCATAGCGTTATCTCGCGTAAATCAACACAATTGAAGGAACCCTGTAAGGTAACTCCTATAAGTGTAGGGTAATCCTCAAAATTTCATATGCCAACACAGAATATGTTATTGAAATCATCGCGGAGAGGAGGTCGCCTCAAGGTGGGGTGCTGAACATATTTTAAACAGGTGAAAAAGGGTGAGCGATTTTTGATAGTGAACCAGGCACTTTAAGTTAACTGGGGCGTCATTATTTATTAAATTTTATAGGCGCTATATATGGGTAATATACATGGAATTAGTTGCACTGCAAATAATTATTTGAAGCAAGCCTGGAACGATATAAAAAATGAGTACGAAAAAATCAAACATATTCATTCACGCTTTTCAAAACACACTGGTGTGTTTTATGCGGTTGTATAAAGAAATCAGACGTCAACAAGCTAAGACTAATTCCATGCTGGAATGTGATTCACTAGAAAAAGAATTTGAGGAAATACAGAATGATAATGATTTATCATTATTTATGAAAACATTGCGTACTAATGATAAACAAATTATTCAGGGGTTTCAGGAGGTATTACATATACTATACAATATGTTCGAGATATTGATATTGTTAGAGTGTCCTTTCCGGGCAGAGGGTCAGAGTCTATCACAGATTTTAAAGGTTATTATTGGTATGGCTTTATGGAATATATTGAAAACATTACTGCGTGTGATGATGTTTTTTCTGAGTATTGTTTAGATGATAATGAAAATATGAGATCCAGCCAGAGCGGATAAATACGCCGGAATATCTGATTTGGATTCTGACATTGATTTGTCTGGTATATCTTTTATTCAGAGTGAAACTAACCAGGCATTAGGATTAAAATATGCTCCTGTAGATGGCGATGGATATTGTCTGTTAAGAGCTATACTGGTTTTAAAACAACATGATTATTCATGGGCGCTGGGCAGTCATAAGACACAAAAGGAAGTATACGAAGAGTTTATTAAAATTGTTGATGAACAAACGATTGAGGCTCTTGTTCATGTGGGATTCTATGATTTAGGGAAGATGTTGAGACATTATTTGGTGTTTATTTGCAATCTGACAACAAAATTCAGGGTGTGGGTAGTCCAATGTCATGGAGCTTTCTTTTTTTTTAAAAACAATTTATTGATAGTTGCTTGAATAAAGAAAAATGTATCCTGCATTTACCCGAGTTTAGATTTAATGATAACAAGAATTTGCTTCTTTAGTTACCGACACGTCGGATAGGATTAAAGCGGTGAAGAATTTTCTTCTGTTCTTTCAGATAGCATTTGCTCATTATTTATTGTTAATAGTAATGTGGCATCAATCTCCTTAGGGAATGAATTCTTTTCAACAGATGAAGATCCTGAGTATGGTTATTTAATAAACACTGGCAATCATTATGACGTTTACCTCCCTCCTGAACTTTTTGCTCAGGCTTACAAGTTAAACAATAAGGAAATGAATGCGCAACTTGACTATTTAAATCGTTATGCAATTTAATGACAAATGCATGTGCTATAAACCATTGTTATTAGTCTCACACTTTTTTTATTGGTAAATATTGCCTCTGTATTGGTAACGCCGCTGATATTCCGTTTAGCCCACTGGTGTAATCATCAGCGGCGTATGCGAGGCAGGGGCTATTCAGGCATAGTTTTTGCCTGTTTTTAAAGATGTAGATAGAAAAACAGGCATTCAACAAGCCATTTTGCGAACCTGTTCCCGGAAAATGTCATATTTCTGTCACACTCTTTAGTGATTGATAACAAAAGAGGTGCCAGGAATGAACAAAACGCTAATCACCGCAACTGTGGCAGGGATAGTTTTACTCGCTTCAAATGCTCAGGCACAAACCGTACCGGAAGGCTATCAGCTACAGCAAGTGCTCATGATGAGCCGCCATAACTTACGCGCGCCGCTGGCGAACAATGGCAGTGTGCTGGAGCAGTCGACGCCGAATAAATGGCCAGATGGGACGTCCCCGGTGGGCAGCTCACCACCAAAGGTGGCGTGCTCGAAGCGATATGGCCATTACATGCGCGAATGGCGGCAGAGCAGGGGATGGTGAAATCGGGAAGGCCCGCCGCTGGACACCGTATATGCCTATGCCAATAGTCTGGAACGTACCGTTGCGACTGCACAGTTCTTGATGACCGGCGCATTCCCGGGTGTGATATTCCTGCATCACCAGGAAAAAATGGGCACCATGGACCCTACCTTTAACCCGGTGATCACCTATGATTCCGCCGCATTCAGTGAAAGGCGGTGGCGGCAATGGAGAAAGAGCTCAGCAAACTCCAGCTGACCGACAGCTACCAGCGACTGGGAAAAATCGTTAACTATAAAGATTCCCTGCCTGTAAAGAGAAACAACAGTGTTCGCTGGTGGATGGCAAATAACCTTTAGCGTGAGTATCAACAAGAACCAGGTGTTTCCGGGCCGCTGAAAGTCGGCAACTCGCCGGCAGATGCGTTTACTTTGCAATACTACGAAGGTTTTCCTATGGATCAGGTGGCCTGGGGAGAAATCAAATCTGACCAGCAGTGGAAGGTGTTGTCGAAGCTGAAAAACGGTTACGCTACAGCCCGTTTACCTCACCGGAAGTGGCGCGCAATGTTGCGAAACCGCTGGTCAGTTATATCGACAAAGCCCTGGTCACTGATCGCGCCAGTGCTCCGAAAATCACGGCGTTAGTTGGGCACGACTCCAACATAGCCTCTCTGTTAACGGCGCTGGATTTCAAACCGTATCAGTTGCATGACCAGAACGAACGCATGCCGATTGGCGGCAAAATCGTTTTCCAGCGTTGGCATGACAGCAAAGCCAATCGCGATTTGATGAAAATTGAATATGTGTACCAGAGTGCGGAGCAGTTACGTAATGCCGATGCGTTAACCCTGCAGGCACCTGCGAGCGTGTGACGCTGGAATTAAGCGGTTGCCCGATAGATGCCAACGGTTTCTGCCCGATGGATAAGTTTGATAGCGTGTTGAATGAAGCGGTGAAATAACAGAATACTCCCCCGCGAGAAGCGGGGAGTCGCTGGTTAACGCTTTTACGCTTCGATGGCTTGTTCGCCCCAAAAAAGCGAATCTTTATCGGTCTAGCAAAGGCTTTGACTAACACTTCATCGCTACCTTCTTCCCAAATCTTCTGCCATTTTTTGTCGTACCCGCGACTTCGAAATGGCCTCGGCTATTTCCGGTGACGTATTGCGCAGAGATGCCCATTCACCGACGCGATGAGCTTTCGCTTCTTGAGTTGGTATGCGTATCCTCCTGTTGAAGATTAGCCGTTGAAGTTCAACTGCCAGACCTGCGACACATTCCCCTTGATAACGAGCAATAGACAGTTCTTCCTGCTTGGCTGGCGTGAGCCGTCACCGCCTGCGATGGTGGTTGCGCCGAACGGCGACCGCCGCGAACCGTGAAACGTCAAATAATTCCTGCGCTGCGTAGCCATGGGGGCAATTACCATGCCGTGATGCGCAAGGGTCGTCCAGGTTGTAAGTAATAGTTCGTTCCTGACCGCCGCCAGTACCGGTGGAAATGAAGACGGTCGCCAGTTTTCCGTTAGTGCGCCGGAAGCCCACAGGCCGCCCGTCTGGTCGAGGAGGTACGCATTTGACCGGACATGTCGCCAAAGCGGGTAGGTGTACCAAAATAATGGCGTCGTAATCGGCGAGTTGTCGCGGGGTTGACCGGGGGCAAGTCGCGTTTTACCGCCTGCTTTTTCGAATAATTGCACCGGCATGGTTTCCGGAATACGCTCTAGACGATCACTTCTGCGCTTTCCACTTTGCTTGCACCCTCAGCGACTGCGCGTGCGCATCGTTTCTAGATGTCCTGTGATGGAATAATAAAGCACCAGAACTTTAGCCAATTCCAACTACTCCTCGTGTTATCTCATTCCTAGCGATTCGCTACCACTTATTAAAGATAAGACGTCCTTTTCACAGAGTGCAAATTTCACAACCACTTATTTGATTTATAACAACTTTCACAGCATGCAATTTTGTCGGAAAATGACACATTTTTTATCTCATCGCGTTTTTATAATCATAAGAGCGGCTTATGGATAATTATTGGAGATGTATATCTATTCTCGCTAAGAAGCTGTTGCAGGACATCACCAAATGCGGGCTTGCCCGCGTCAGTTCACTGAAGCTTAGTCCCACGTAGCGAAATATGGCAGCCGCCATACGCCGCGTTAATTCTATGCAATATGACGTCTATACCCAGACGGAGGTCAGTAATGGCAAACTCATCCAGGCGTTTGGGTAATTTCTGGACAAGACCGCGAAAGAGCATCAGAAGGCAGGTAAAAAGGTGGACAGCACAGCGGGGGTAATTTCAGAATGACCCGCAGCGCGCATTCTGAAGCAGGTAAAAGGTGGCAAGAACAGTCACGGCAAAAGCGACAACTAGCGGACTAATCAGTGAGACGAATGCATTTTTGTCTGTAGCTCGTCAAAGTCATCACCGCCGGTTACCGGTGGTTGATACTGATGACCAGGCTTGCCTGATGCGCGATGCTTATCAGGCCTACCAGAAGATTGCAATATTCAATTTGCACTGTTTTGTAGGCCGGATAGGGCGTTTACGCCGCATCCGGCATGAACAATGCGTATGTTGTCAACAGATCTGCACCGCCGGGTAATCCCGGCGGTTTTCTTTTTATGGCTCTGATGAACAACTTCTGGCCGGCGGACGTTAACCAACCTTCTGCTTAATAACGCATTGAGTAGATCGCGCCAAAGGTTGCTGTGCCCATTTCCTCCCACGAGACCGCCCAGCGTGAGAGCAAAATCACCCGCGCCCAGCACTAAGGTTATGTGACCTAATCAAATTATCGTTCTGGCTTAAATCGACACGGTTTTGTACCCATATCCTTGCGCCTGCGACGGCGATCAGCCCGAACACAACAATTAATACGCCGCCGATCGCCGCGGCCGGAATGGTCTGAATCAGCACGCCGAATTTGGGTGAAAAGCCCAACAGCATGGCGATGACGGCAGCAGCGACAAACGCCGGCGTCGAGTAGACTTTGTCACGGCCATTACACCGATATTTTCAGCATAGGTGGTGACGCCGCTACCGCCGACAGAGCCGGAAAGCATCGTTGCCAGACCATCACCGACGAATGCTCGCCCCATATACGGGTCCATATTGCGTCCGGTCATCCCGGCGACCGCCTTGAGATGACCTAAGTTTTCCGCCACCAGAATCACCGCCACGGGCGCAATCAACATCATCGCCTGGCCATTAAAACCAGGAGTGGAAAAATGCGGCAGACCGAACCAGGCAGCATAGCTGACGAGAGTAAAATCGACGGCTTTTCCCAGCCCTAAAACGTTGGTCATCACGCCATACAGCAGACAGGCGACAATTAATCCTACGAGAATCAATAACCGCTGGATCATGCCACGGGTAAACACCGCCACCAGCCCAATACACAGCACCGTCATTACCGCCATCCAGCTATCAAAGGCCGAAGCCGATACACTTTTCACTGCGATAGGCGCTAAGTTCAGGCCAATCGCCATCACCACCGCACCCGTCACCACCGGCGGCATTAGTCGTTCAATCCAGCGTGTACCAATTTTCATCACCACCAGGCCAATGACGGTATAAACCAGCCCACAGGCGATAATCCCGCCCAGCGCGATGCTGATATTCGGGTTAATGCCCTGACCGTTAAAGCCCGTCGCGGCAATCACCACGCCGACAAAAGCCGCGCTGGAGCCGAGATAACTGGGGACGCGCCCGCCGGTAATAAAGAAAAACAGTAACGTGCCGATCCCCGACATTAAAATGGAAAGATTGGGATCCAGCCCCATCAGAATCGGCATTAACACCGTCGCGCCAAACATCGCCACCGCGTGTTGAACGCCCATTACTGCCGTCTGAGCAAACGGCAATCGTTCATCCGGCGCGACCACGCCGCTCTCTGTAGAGGTCGATTTTAACTGCCAGTGAGGAAAACCGAACATTGCCATCAGCTGTCTCCTTAAGGAGGTTAACAAGCAGGGCGCATCAGCGCGTGATAACTGCGATCGAACCACACCAGCCCGTAGGGTGTGGTGTGACGATGAATCGCTTCGATGGCGCAAAACAGAATGTCGTGGGTGCCGACGCTCACCACCTGGCTGATACGGCAGTCAAACGAAACCAGAGCCTCTTCCAGTTGCGGGCATCCGGTCACACCCGTCTGCCAGCGGGCGGCGGCAAAGCGGTGTTCCATGGGCGTTTTGCCGCCAAAAAGATTTGAAAGCGGCTCCTGCCCGGCGCTCAGTGTATTTACACACAGCGTTCGATTTTCATTGAATACCGGCCAGACGGACGCCCCACGATTCAGGCACACCAGTAATGTGGGCGGCGTGTCGGTCACGCTGCAGACGGCGCTGGCGGTGAACCCGGCGCGCCCGGCTGGACCGTCCGTGGTGATGATATTGACCGCCGCGCCCATACAGGACATCGCATCGCGAAAGGTTTGTTGATCAACTATGTTCATAGTTTGCTCCTTACAACAGCCCGCAGGCTTCTTCAAAGGACAGACGTGGCAGGCGCGCAAAAAGTTTGCTGCTATCGCCATAGCCGATATTAATCAGCAGATTGCTCTTCAGCGTGCTGCCCGCAAAAAAGGCGTCGTCAACGTGTTGACGGTCAAAACCCGACATCGGGCCGGTATCCAGTCCCAGCGCACGGCAAGCGACGATCAGATAAGCCGCCTGCATGGAACTGTTGCGAAACGCTGTTTCTTCGGCAAGTTGTGGGCTGGAGGTAAACCAACTGCGGGCATCACCGTGGGGAAACAGTAGTGGTAACCGTTCATAAAATTCACTGTCCCAGGCGACGATAGCGGTGACGGGCGCGGTCAGGGTTTTTTGCAGATTGCCGCTGGAAAGCGCCGGGCGCAGACGTTCTTTTCCTTCTGCAGTGCGGATAAACACGATCCGTGCCGGAGAACAGTTAGCTGATGTCGGCCCCCATTTCATCAGGGCATAAAGCTCCTGTAACGTCTCATCGCTGACGGGTGTCTCCCGCCAGCCGTTGTGAGTGCGGGCATCGGTGAACAGGGTGCTAAGCGCACCTGGGCTAACGGCTTCGTTCATAGCAATTCCTTACAGGGCGGCTTCACGGTGATGTAACAGGCTGGCAAGCCCGTTGAGTAACAGAGCATTAAACGTTTCGGGATCGGTCACGTTGCAGGCGTGTCCGCCATAGGGCATCACCATTTTCTGGCTATCGGGCAGGGCGGCATGAAGTTCACTGGAACATGCTGTTGGCACCAGCAGATCATCACTGGCGCAGATGATTTGCACCGGGCAGCGGATGCGATCCGCATGGTGACTAAAGTCAGCGCGTTTGAGGGCGTTAAGTCGACGTAGTAAATTATTTTTGCCCTGAAAATGCGCCAGTGCCAGCGCGTCTTCTGCCTCCAGGCGAGGTGCGCGGGCCGCCATCCAGTCGGCGGGATAGAGGAACAACGGCTGCGCTTCCACCCATGCTTGCGCGCCGCCGCTATACAGTAATCGTTCGCGAACCTGAAAACAGCGGCGCGTATGGGCGTTTATTCGTAGCCAGCCGTTAACGCTGACCAGCATAGTTACCGACGCGGGATAATCCAGCGCCAGCTGCATCCCCACCAGCGCACCGAGCGCATGGCCGACCACCGCGTAACGCTCAATCCCTGCGGCTACCAGCGCCTGATGCAGTTCCGCTGCCATCTGGGCGATACTGTAATCTTCTGCCAGTGTGTCGGGATTATTGCCGGTGCCGCGCTGGTCGTAACAGACTACCTGATACTCCTGCTCCAGCACCGCCAGTTGCGGTAACCAGTAACTGCCGCTACCGCCAAGACCCGAAATCAACACCACTACGGGTGCATCAGCATAAGGGGGAGATGAGAGTGAAAGTTTCATCGCGGCCTCACTTGGCGATATGCGCAATTGTGGCGATTTCCACCAGCGCGTCAGGTTTTACCAGTCCGCACTGAATGTAGAATCGCGCCGGTTTATCACCCGGAAAAAACTCGGCGTAGATTTCGTTAATCGCGGCGTAATTTTTCCAGTCGGTAATAAAGATGCTGTTGAAGGTCACATCCGCCATCGTGCCACCCGCCGTCTCGATCACCTTGCGGATAGTTTCCAGAACGTGGCGGGTTTGCGCCTTTGGGTCATCGGCAAACAGCACGTTATTATGTTGATCAAAAGCCAGCGTACCGGAGACATACACCACGCCATCAGCCAGCGTGCCGGGAACGAAGGGGGCCAGCGGTGCGCTGCTGCCAGCGGGAATAATTACGGATTTTGGCATCGCTAAACTCCTTAAGCGATACGAGCAAAGGACGTGGGAGAAAGCGCGTCGCAGAACGTTTCGACGTCGCTGACCCAGCCAAAAAAGGTTTCGATATTGAACAACGCGGCTTTCTGTGCAAATTCCGGCCCCGCCTGGTGTGTTGCGTCTTCCAGCACCACGCCGAAATGCTCCAGAAAAAAGCCATCGCGTAGCGTCGATTCGACGCAGACGTTGGTAGCGATACCGGTGAAAACCAGATGGCGTATTCCACGGCTGCGTAAAATGCTGTCCAGCGGCGTATTGAAGAAACCGCTGTAGCGCGGCTTCGGCAGCACAATATCGCCAGGCTGCGGCACCAGTTCATCCACCAGTTGATAATCCCAGGAGCCTTTCGCCAGCAATTTCCCCTGCAGCTGCGGCTGCTTACGCATGGTTTTCAGGGCGTTCGATTTATGAAAATTCGGTGAGCCGGGGCCGCCAGCCTCGACATACTGTTCATCCCAGCCATTTTGAAACCAGATGATCAACATCCCTGCCGCTCGCGCTGCGGTCACAGCGGTTTGAATGTTGGCAATGACCGGGCGAGTGGTTGAGACATCAAACCCGGCGAGATCTAAGTAGCCGCCTGGCGTGGCATAAGCGTTTTGCATATCCACCACGATCTGCGCACTTTGCTGCGGATCGAAGGTAATGGCTTCCGGTCGAGCGGTTAAGGTTGTCATCATGCCACCTCCTGAGTCAGCGCAGAGAGATGGGCGCGGCACTGCATCAGTGGTTGAATGCGCTCGCCGAAGGTTTCGATTCCCGACAGAAAATCATCGAAGGTCAACAGCACGCCTTCTGCACCAGGCACGCTTGCGACTTCATCTAACATGCGCGCGACACTGGCGTAAGAACCGACTAACGTCCCCATATTGATGTTTACCGCCGAAGTGGGATCGGCCATCTGACGAACGTTGGTGTCAGTACCGGAGCGGGTATCTTTCTGACTTTGTTCGGTTAGCCAGCTTAACGCCTCTTCATCCGCGCCCGCTTTGTAGTGTTCCCATTTGGCGCGAGTGGCATCGTCGGTTTCATCGGCAATCACCATAAACAACACATAAGAGCCAACGTCGCGTCCGGTTTGCTCTGTGGCCTGTTTCATCCGCGCAGCGGTCGGGGCGAAAGCCGTGGGTGTATTTACGCCTTTGCCGAAACAGAAGTTGAAATCGGCATACTGGGCGGAGAACGCCATGCCAGCGTCGCTTTGCCCGGCGCAGATCACTTTCATGGGGATACTCGGTTGCGGACTGACGCGACAATCATTCATGGTGAAAAAATCGCCTTTAAAATCGCTTTTCCCCGTGCCCCACAGGTCGCGCAGCACCTGAACATATTCGGTGAGATAGTCGTAACGACGGGAGAAATAGTCATCGCCAGGCCAGATACCCATCTGCTCATACTCGGGCTTTTGCCAGCCAGTCACGAGGTTGACGCCAAAACGCCCGCCAGAGATGGAGTCGATGGTTGCGGCCATACGGGCGACGATTGCCGGAGGTAACGTTAAGGTGGCAGCAGTGGCGTAAATCTGAATGCGCGAGGTCACGGCTGCCAGACCCGCCATCAAGGTGAACGACTCAAGGTTGTGATCCCAGAACTCAGTTTTGCCGCCAAAGCCACGCAGTTTGATCATCGACAGGGCGAAATCGAAATGGTAATGCTCCGCTTTTTGCGCAATGGCTTTATTCAGTTCAAAGGTCGGCATGTACTGCGGCGCGTGGGTCGAAATGAGCCAGCCGTTGTTGCCAATAGGTACGAATACGCCAATTTTCATCATCAACCTCTCTTCGTCTCGTAAAGTGAAAGTCAGACGGGGCGCTGCATCCTGCATATCCTTTTCAGCCGCGTATTGGCTTGTTCGCAAAGCGGATGCCAGTTTTTAAAAAGTGAATATTATTAATGTGTTAGCATTGTGTTATCTAAAATATCTGGTAAAAAGTGGACTAAACGGTCAAAACAGTTGCACATAAAACATGCATCCGTGCGCGATGAGAGTGCAGAAGGTCGAGGCCGGGCGGGGGTTTTGCTATCCTGTTACCAATCTACAAGAGGGGAGAGCGCATGACGCAAGGCGCAGTGAAAACAACGGGTAAACGTTCGCGCGCAGTAAGCGCGAAGAAAAAAGCGATTCTTAGCGCAGCACTGGACACTTTTTCACAATTCGGTTTTCACGGCACAAGGCTGGAGCAGATCGCAGAGTTGGCGGGTGTTTCAAAAACCAATCTGCTGTATTACTTCCCGTCAAAAGAGGCGCTGTATATTGCCGTGCTGCGGCAGATTCTCGATATCTGGCTGGCACCGTTAAAAGCGTTTCGTGAAGATTTCGCCCCGCTGGCGGCGATAAAAGAGTACATCCGTCTGAAGCTGGAAGTCTCACGCGATTATCCGCAGGCTTCGCGCCTGTTCTGTATGGAGATGCTGGCAGGCGCGCCGTTGTTAATGGATGAACTGACGGGCGATTTGAAGGCATTAATTGATGAGAAATCGGCGCTGATTGCCGGTTGGGTCAAAAGCGGCAAACTCGCGCCGATTGATCCGCAGCATTTGATTTTTATGATTTGGGCTTCCACTCAACATTACGCCGATTTCGCCCCTCAGGTGGAGGCGGTGACAGGCGCGACGTTGCGCGATGAGGTATTTTTCAATCAAACGGTTGAAAACGTGCAGCGGATTATTATTGAGGGGATTCGACCACGTTAAAGATGACGGAGGAGGTTGTAACATCCTCCGGCTACCTGTTTAACCGATCGTCATTAAACTGGCGTTACCGCCAGCGGCAGCGGTATTCACACTCAGCGAACGGTTCATCGATAGGAATTAAAACCCCAAAAAGATTAAAAAAACACCACAAAACGGATGTTTCTTCAACACCACTTTTGCTCCATATGAACGGAACCGACGATTAAACTGGATGGCTCTGATTGATTCAGGGTATGAATGGCGGTTTTTTGCTCCGTTTCCCTCAAAATGGACGCAACTTCCCCTCTGCGGCTCTCAGCCGCACCACCGCATCCGGGCCAGCGGCTCATGCATCAGGACCTGCTCTGCCAGACGGTAGCCCCGCTTCAGCCCCGTAAAACGCATCTGACTCCCGCACAGCACGCACTTCAGCGGGTCAACCTTCAGTAACCTCTGATACATCCCTCTCCAGGTGATTTGCATCGCCGTTTTTCTCACTGTCTCCGTTATGATGTACACCACTTCTTCCAGTAACCGCCGTTTCGCCGGACTTAAAAAAACGTAGTACCTCACCATACGGAACCCCTTATCCGCCACATGCCAGGAGAACCTTTCCATGGACTCATCTCCACTCATCAACAGGTATTCTTCCCGTTTTGTTCGGTGACTGTTGTAACGCAGACCGATTTCATCCTGACCGGCATAATGCTCCAGACGACTCATCGGCACCGGTGGCTTTTTCAGGTAAGAGCCAAAGTACACCGCCACATGGGTGGCATTATCCATTACCCGGGATACGTTGACATTCCAGCCACGGCGGTAATGCGTGTCCAGGAAGCGATTCCATTCCCGTTTACTGCTTCCTTCTGCTGCCAGCGCATCCGGCATCACCAGGTAAGGGTATTTCCGTGACAGCAACCGTGTTATCCGGTAGCGCCACATGCTCATCACCTTACGGGCGTAAAAATACAGATTTTTCCAGGTGTGGCCCGACGTCACACCACCGGCAGTTGTCGATAAATGGATATGCGGATGCCACTGCTGGTCACGCCCCCATGTGTGGATCACCGTGAATATCCCCGGCTCCACATCTGCCTGATGGCAGATTTCCAGTATCACATCCGCTGCAATGCGGCTCATCTCTGCCAGTAACCACCGGTTGTGGAACACCAGGGACCAGTACTGGCAGGGAAGTGTGAACACAATATGCTGCCACGGGCAGTAGGGGACCAGGCTCAGCAGATACTGTATCCACTGTGCGCCAGCCTTCACCCCGCAGTGCGGGCAGGAGCGGCTTTTACACCGGAAGCAGACCTTTTTTGTATGGCAACAGTCCGGTGATGAACAACACCACTGCGTGTAGCCCATCAGTGTGGTCCCGCAGGCCATGATTTTTGTCACTGATTCAATTACCACCGGACGGACTGCCCCTTCCGGTTGTTTCTCCAGCCAGTTAAGCCAGCGGTTTCCCTGCTGAAAAATATCGGCAAAACGGGGGAGCATCAGAAGGGCGGGGCGACTCCGTCCGGCCAGTGAACCGTGCCACACTCCGGGCAGTACATACCGCCGGCGCTGATACCGGCAAGAATGGTCGCAAATTCCCGCTCCGTGCAGCGGGCGATTTCCGGATATCCTTCGTCATCAACACGTACAAACCAGAAGACCAGCTTTTTGTTTCCCGCATCCACAAAGAACGGAATATTCAGGTCTGCGCAGCATTCAACGGCATCGTCAAAACTATCAAAGCGCAGAACTTCTGCGTCTTCTTCGTCAAAAAAATCATCTTCGTGAAGCTTCACGACATAGCGGGGAAGTTTGCTTCTTTGAGAGGCGGGTTTACGTTTACGGGGTTTAGCTGAACGGGCCATATAACCACCTGAAAGACAATGACATTGCCTGTTTTTATAACGGTAATTGCAGACCATGACAAGCCGCAGCCGTCAGGCTGCCTACTCGGGGAATCTTCATTAACGAAACCACCGGCGAATTTCCGCAAAAAGAGCAGGAACTGTTTGAAGGTATCGTGGCGGTGATCGCCGTGGTGATCCTTACCTGGATGGTTTTCTGGATGCGCAAAGTGTCGCGCAACGTCAAAGTGCAACTGGAACAGGCAGTCGATAGCGCATTGCAGCGTGGAAATCATCATGGCTGGGCGCTGGTGATGATGGTCTTTTTTGCCGTTGCAAGGGAAGGGCTGGAGTCGGTCTTTTTCCTGCTGGCGGCATTTCAACAAGATGTCGGGATCTGGCCGCCGCTGGGTGCAATGCTCGGTCTTGCTACTGCCGTGGTGCTCGGCTTCCTGCTCTACTGGGGCGGTATTCGCCTCAATCTTGGTGCATTTTTTAAATGGACCAGCCTGTTTATTCTCTTCGTCGCCGCAGGGCTGGCGGCTGGTGCCATTCGCGCATTTCATGAAGCCGGATTGTGGAACCACTTTCAGGAAATCGCCTTCGATATGAGCGCGGTCCTCTCAACTCACTCGCTGTTTGGCACGCTGATGGAAGGGATTTTTGGCTATCAGGAAGCACCGAGCGTCAGCGAAGTCGCCGTCTGGTTTATTTATCTCATCCCGGCGCTGGTGGCATTTGCTCTGCCACCACGCGCAGGGGCGACAGCGTCTCGCTCCGCGTAACAAATACGACGCAAACTCTTGCTTAGTTACAACATACTTTAAAGGGATAGTCTCGTCATGACCATTAACTTCCGCCGTAACGCATTGCAGTTGAGCGTGGCTGCGCTGTTTTCTTCTGCTTTTATGGCTAACGCCGCTGATGTGCCGCAGGTCAAAGTGACCGTGACGGATAAGCAGTGCGAACCGATGACCATTACGGTTAACGCCGGGAAAACACAGTTCATTATTCAGAACCATAGCCAGAAGGCGCTGGAGTGGGAGATCCTCAAAGGCGTGATGGTGGTGGAAGAGCGGGAAAATATCGCCCCTGGTTTTAGCCAGAAAATGACGGCGAATTTACAGCCTGGCGAATACGATATGACCTGCGGTCTGCTGACTAACCCGAAAGGGAAGTTGATCGTCAAAGGTGAGGCAACGGCGGATGCGGCGCAAAGTGATGCGCTGTTAAGTCTTGGTGGTGCAATTACTGCATATAAAGCGTATGTCATGGCGGAAACCACGCAGCTGGTGACCGACACCAAAGCCTTTACCGACGCGATTAAAGCAGGCGATATCGAAAAAGCGAAAGCACTGTATGCGCCGACGCGCCAGCACTATGAGCGTATTGAACCGATTGCTGAACTGTTCTCCGATCTGGATGGCAGCATTGACGCCCGTGAAGATGATTACGAGCAAAAAGCCGCCGACCCAAAATTCACTGGTTTCCACCGTCTGGAAAAAGCATTGTTTGGCGACAACACCACCAAAGGGATGGATCAGTACGCTGAGCAGCTTTATACCGATGTGGTCGATTTGCAAAAACGCATCAGTGAACTGGCTTTCCCACCTTCAAAAGTGGTCGGCGGCGCAGCCGGACTGATTGAGGAAGTGGCAGCCAGCAAAATCAGCGGTGAAGAAGATCGCTACAGCCACACCGATCTGTGGGATTTCCAGGCTAACGTTGAAGGCTCGCAGAAAATTGTCGATCTGCTGCGTCCACAACTGCAAAAAGCCAACCCGGAACTGTTGGCAAAAGTCGATGCCAACTTTAAAAAGGTCGATACCATTCTGGCGAAATACCGTACTAAAGACGGTTTTGAAACCTACGACAAATTGACCGATGCCGACCGGAATGCGCTGAAAGGGCCGATTACTGCGCTGGCGGAAGATCTGGCGCAACTTCGCGGTGTGCTGGGACTGGATTAAGCGTTATGCAGTATAAAGATGAAAACGGCGTGAATGAACCGTCACGCCGACGTTTACTGAAAGGGATTGGTGCGCTGGCGGGAAGTTGTCCGGTCGCTCATGCACAAAAAACGCAAAGTGCACCGGGCACGCTTTCACCGGATGCACGCAATGAGAAACAGCCGTTTTATGGTGAGCATCAGGCAGGGATCCTGACGCCACAACAGGCCGCAATGATGCTGGTGGCGTTTGATGTGCTTGCCAGCGATAAAGCCGATCTTGAGCGGTTGTTTCGCTTGTTGACTCAGCGTTTTGCTTTTCTGAGTCAGGGCGGAGCAGCACCAGAAACGCCAAATCCGCGCCTGCCACCACTCGATTCCGGCATTCTTGGCGGCTACATTGCGCCCGATAATCTCACCATCACGTTATCGGTGGGTCACTCATTGTTTGATGAGCGCTTTGGCCTTGCGCCACAGATGCCAAAAAAGCTGCAGAAGATGACGCGTTTCCCCAACGACTCGCTGGATGCGGCGTTATGTCATGGTGATGTGTTGCTACAGATTTGCGCCAACACCCAGGACACGGTGAACCATGCGCTGCGCGATATCATCAAACACACGCCGGATTTGCTCAGTGTGCGCTGGAAGCGGGAAGGGTTTATTTCCGATCACGCGGCGCGTAGTAAAGGCAAAGAGACGCCGATTAATTTGCTGGGTTTCAAAGACGGCACTGCCAATCCCGATAGCCAGAATGATAAGTTGATGCAAAAAGTGGTGTGGGTAACGGCAGATCAGCAGGAGCCTGCGTGGACAATCGGTGGCAGCTATCAGGCAGTACGCTTGATTCAGTTTCGAGTGGAATTTTGGGACAGAACGCCGCTGAAAGAACAGCAGACGATTTTTGGCCGTGATAAGCAAACCGGTGCGCCGCTGGGAATGCAGCATGAGCATGATGTGCCTGATTACGCCAGCGACCCGGAAGGGAAGGTGATCGCGCTGGACAGCCATATCCGGCTGGCGAATCCCCGCACGGCGGAGAGTGAGTCCAGCCTGATGCTGCGTCGCGGCTACAGTTATTCGTTGGGGGTCACCAACTCCGGACAACTGGATATGGGGTTGCTGTTTGTCTGCTACCAACACGATCTGGAAAAAGGCTTCCTGACAGTACAAAAAAGGCTCAATGGCGAAGCGCTGGAGGAATACGTTAAACCTATCGGCGGCGGTTATTTTTTTTCGCTGCCGGGAGTGAAGGACGCGAACGATTATCTGGGAAGGGCGCTATTGCAGGTTTGAACGACGCAAATATGCCCGATGCGCAGGTTTATCGGGCATGAGTTTTGTGCACAAATTATTAATCACTTGTAGGTCGGGTAAGGCGTTCGCGCCGAATCCGGCAAACACGAGGCACATTTTACCAGCCCTGCGAATCCTGCGGAAAGCACACAGCTTTTTCCATCACTGTCATCACTCTGTCATCTTTCCAGTAGAAATTAATGTCACCGAAATGGGTGTTATCGTTAAATATAAGTGAATATATTGTTGCAATGAATGCGAGTTCTGTTGTACTTATTAAGTAGCAGCGGAAGTTCCCGGCAGTGATAGTCAGTCACTATGGAGATCGCGGATGGTAACGTCCTGTTCTGGACAATGTTTTGTTAAGCAACGCTCCACCACTCGCGGAGATTTCTCCTCCGGTAGCAACTTCGTCACTCTGTATTTTTCTCACTTCCTTTCTTTACTCGTGTTACCGACGCCGCAAACGGTGTGCGTAGCCGTTTTTCGGCATTTTATCCAAAAGCAAACTATGGCTTACAAGGAAGCCAACCCTCTGATGTTCGTGCGCATAATCGCGCTGCCAACGGCGCGTGTGATGAATACAAACAACTCAAGGTGCTCTCCATGGGAAGACAAAAAGCAGTGATCAAAGCTCGTCGCGAGGCAAAACGTGTGCTGAGACGGGATTCGCGCAGCCATAAGCAGCGTGAAGAAGAATCGGTCACCTCGCTTGTGCAGATGAGCGGCGTAGAAGCCATTGGTATGGCCCGCGACAGTCGCGATACCTCGCCCATCCTTGCGCGAAATGAAGCGCAATTGCACTATCTGCAGGCTATTGAGAGTAAGCAGCTGATATTCGCCACGGGCGAAGCCGGGTGCGGAAAAACCTGGATCAGCGCAGCAAAAGCGGCAGAGGCCCTGATACATAAGGATGTCGACAGGATTATCGTCACCCGTCCAGTTCTGCAAGCCGATGAAGATCTTGGCTTCTTACCTGGTGATATCGCAGAAAAGTTTGCTCCCTATTTTCGCCCGGTCTACGACTTGCTGGTCCGGCGCTTAGGGGCTTCCTTTATGCAGTACTGCCTGCGACCGGAAATAGGGAAGGTGGAAACCGCGCCGTTCGCCTATATGCGTGGACGTACCTTTGAAAATGCAGTTGTCATTCTTGACGAGGCGCAGAATGTGACTGCCGCGCAAATGAAAATGTTTTTAACCCGCCTCGGGGAGAACGTGACGGTTATCGTCAACGGTGATATCACGCAATGTGATTTACCTCGCGGTGTGCGCTCCGGATTAAGTGACGCGCTGGAACGTTTCGAAGAAGATGAAATGGTCGGGATCATCCGATTCGGTAAGAGGATCGCGTACGTTCGGCACTTTGCCAACGAAATGCTGCAATGCCTACAGTTAAGTGTGTTATCGGTGCAGAGCCCGGGCCAAACCTGGCTTTGTTTTGGTGTTTATGCCCGGACTAGCGCTTTTTCTGAAACTGATCCTACCCACGTAATATGGACACAGGCCTAAGCGAGGTTCTGGTTTTCAAATTGTTCCGGACTGAGGCCGCCACACCAACTGTGCCGCCGCCACCGATCGTAATCACATTCGATATAATTAAATACCGTTGCCCGCATTATTTCCCGGCTGATACAGTGTTCTCCATGGATACATTCCACTTTCAGCGAATGAAGAAGCTTTCCACGCAGGCATTATCGTAGCAGCAACCTTTTCGCGCTTATACTTCCACGCAGATTATGCCGCTTCAGTTGCGCCTGATAATCCGCTGAACAGTACTGGCCTCCACGGTCCGTGTGAACGATAACGTTCCGGGGCCTCTTACGCCGCCACAGCGCCATCTGCAGGGCATCGCAGGCCAGTTGCGCCGTCATGCGTGGCGACATTGACCAGCCAATAACGGCACGTGACCACAGGTCAATGACCACTGCCAGATACAGCCAGCCTTCATCTGTACGTAAATACGTGATGTCTCCTGCCCACTTCTGGTTCGGGCCACTGGCGTAAAAATCCTGCTCCAACAGATTTTCCGACACAGGCAGGCCGTGTGCGCGGTAGCTGACCGGGCTGAACTTCCGGAGGCCTTTGCCCTCAGTCCTGACGGCGCAGGCTTGCCGCCACGGTTTTTACGTTAAAGGGGTAACCCTGAGCACGCAGTTCATCCGTCAGGCGTGGGGCACCTTAACGCTGTTTTGACCGGGTAAAAGCCGCGAGGACAACGCTGTCGCAGTGTCGGCGGTACTGCTGACGCGCGCTTATCCTTGTCCGCCGCTGACACCACGTATACCAGCCGCTGCGGGCCACCCGGAGCACGCGGCACATTGCTTTGATGCTGAACTCAGCCTGATGTTTTTCAATAAAGACATACTTCATTTCAGGCGCTTCGCGAAGTATGTCGCGGCCTTTTGGAGGATAGCCAGCTCTTCATCCCGTTCTGCCAGCTGGCGTTTGAGACGTGCAATCTCGGTAGACATCTCCAGTTCACGTTCAGAAGACGTCTGCTGATTTTGCTGTTTACTGCGCCAGTTGTAGAGCTTGATTCATGACAGGCTGAGTTCACGGCTGCGGCAGTAACACCTATGCGTTCAGCAAGCTTCAGGGCTTCACTGCGAAATTCAGGCGAAGGCTGTTTACGGGGGTTTTTACGGTTGATACTGGTTTGGTGATGTGAGTCACCTCTGACTGAGAGTTTACGACTTAGCCGCGTGTCCACTATCGCTGGGTAGATCAGTGCCTTGGCACATGCGTTTGATGGAAGACGGCGTTCAGGCAATGCGCGATTATCTTGCCGGACTGGATATCGCTTTCGCCAGAGCATCAGGTTCTGATGAACGAACAGCAAAAGCGAGGTCGCTCCGTCAATTATCAAAGAAAATCTCTGATTACACTTAACTCATACGGTGAAATGGACTGAATCTCTCGATACATTTCTGAATATGCTATCTCTGGCAAGCTTTCCTTGAAAATAAGTAATAAGCCCTATTTGGGGAATATGTTAAATGATTTTGCTGGCGTGGATTAGAATGAGTTAACGCATTGTCTAAAAGACATTTAGTGATGCAAGGTATTCAAATTTATTCCTGATTATTTAACTTTTATTCGCTTTCAGGATAAACGAAATCTGATATACATTTATGCTATTGGACGGTTATTTCTTATAGGCTTTATTGGAAAAATGAGGGTTTTACTTTTCCAGCAGAGGATATTGGTGTCGTTAGTGGGATTCTGGCCCTGGTGCTGTATAATTTTATTTTTGATCTCAAGGCGTACTGGGCTATAAATGCGTCACGAAGAATATCGATTTTTCGTGGTTTAAGAAAAAAAGCAGAACCACAAATAAGAATTATTTCTTATGCAACCTCTGGTGGCAGGATTTCTGTCTGTTAATCATGTTGAGTGCAAATGAGTTGGGGGCTATACGAGCTTGACCCTTGTTATATGCGCTGTTCCTGATTTCGTTACTCGGCTGTTGGTTATCTTTCTGCTGTTTCGGATGATCCGCACCAGTTATGTCAAGCAGGTGGCTATTTCAGTAGCGAAAAAAGTAAAATATAAAAGTCTGACTCGCCAGTTGTGCCGCTTTCGGTGTGCATCTCAACGGTTGTTAACCTGCTTACTATCAGCCCGTTGCGTAGCAGTGATTCTTTTGTGATAGAGGGGCAGTGGTTAACGTTTTAAACGTCATAATTGCATTGCTCATTCTTTGTGGCGTAGTGTTGGCGATTAATCTGTTTTTTCTGCGCTTCTAACGTGTATGCTTTTTTGCAGGCTTTTTTGCAGGAAATCGATTTCTTCTTCTCCAGTGAAATGCGTTGTCGACCTTTTTTGCCAAGCCGCTCTGGCTTCGGTTATTCAGATCGCTGGTTATTGAAGTGATGTGGATTACGCTGGTGTCGGTATTGAATATGCTTGTGGAATGGCGGATTTGGTTTGAAGCCTATTTTTTACTCTGCTATGTACCGTGCTTAATTTACTATTTTTTGGATTGTCGATTCCTCTGGCAGTACCATTCACGACTGCATGTGATGTATTTCCGTCGGGGCATTTTAAGAAGTGAGGAAGTGATAGGAAGTGACCAGATAATACACAGACGTCTTCTGTACTCTTGTGCATTTTGATTGTTGATCCAGTAACCAGACAGTTCGATGTGATCATTTCCCCTCGCCCTAATAGACGCGGCGGGGCACCCGGTGTGTGCAATATACGAAAAAAAAAGCCCAGACTTTCGTACCAGCTCTCGGAAGATGGCGGTGAGGGGGGATCGTCTCGCTTCCGCTCGCCTGCGGCAGCCCGCTCACTGCGTTCACGGTCGTCCAACCGGCGCGTCGCCAGTTGTCGACCCCCGGTCGGGCCTCTCATCCCCCCGGTGTGTGCAATATACGAAAAAAAGCCGTACTTTTGTACGAGCTCTTCTTTAAATATGGCGGTGCAGGATCACTCGCTCTCGCTCGCCCTGCGGCAGCCCGCTCACTGCGTTCACGGGCTGTCCAACTGGCTGTCGCCAGTTGTCATTCCCGGTCGGGGCTTCTCATCCCCCCCGGTGCGTGCAATATACGAAAAAAAAGCCGGACTCTTCGTACCAGCTTTCTTCGGATATATGGCGGTGAGGGGGATCGGCTCGCTTCGCTCGCCCTGCGGGCAGCCTGCTCACTGCGTTCACGGTCGTCCAACTGGCTGTCGCCAGTTGTCGATCCCCGGTCGGGCCTCTCCCATCCCCCCCGGTGTGTGCAATATACGAAAAAAAAGCCCGGGGACTTTCGTACGAGCTCTTCTTTAAATATGGCGGTGAGGGGGGGATCGACTCGCTTCGCTCGCCCTGCGGCAGCCCGCTCACCGCGTTCACCGGTCTCGTCCAACTCGGCTGTCGCCAGTTGTTCGATCCCGGTCGGGCCTCTCGATCCCCCCCTGGTGTGTGCAATATACGAAAAAAAAGCCCGTACTTTCGTACGAGCTCTTCTTTAAATATGGCGGTGAGGGGGGATCGACTCGCTTCGCTCCGCCTGCGGTACCTGCTCACCGCGTTCACGGTTGTCCAACTGGCCGTCGCCAGTTGCTTGATCCCCGGTCGGGGCTCTCATCCCCCCGGTGTGTGCAGATACCAAAAAAAAGCCGCACTTTTGTACCAGCTTCTTCTTTAAATATGGCGGTGAGGGGGGGGATCGAACCCCCTATACGTTGCCGTATACACATTTTCGCGCGCTCCTTCAGCCACTCGGACACCTCACCAAATTGTCGTTCCTGGTCGTGGAACGGGCGCTAATTTAGGGAAATCATGACCTAAGGTCAACAAACTTTTTAAAAAATCGCGCGTTTATTCAAACTTCAATCAATATGCAGTTTTAATAAGTGAATCTGCTTTTTTTGCCACCGACCACGGATTTGTTAATGCCGGTGGCCTTTGCAGATTTATAACGATAAGTGCGAATTTATCTTCGCACAACGCTTTTCGGGAGTCAGTATGGATATCATCTTCATCACCCAACGTTCGATACCCAATGGTGGATTGAGGCACTGCGCAAAGCTATTCCTCAGGCAGAGTCAGAGCATGGAAAGCGGAGATAATGATCGGCTGATTATGCTTTAGTCTGGCACCTCCGTTGAAATGCTGGCAGGGCGCGATCTTAAAGCGGTGTCGCACGGGCCGGTGTCGATTCCATTCGTACAAGCTACAGGCACACCCTGAAATGCTGAACCCTTCGTTCCACTTTTTCGCCTCGGAAGATACCGGTATGGGCGAGCAAATGCAGGAGACGCCGTCAGTCAGGTGCTGCATTGGTTTCGACGTTTTGACGATCATCGCATCCAGCAAAATAGTTCGCATTGGCAACCGCTGCCGACATCATTCGGAAGATTTTACCATCGGCATTTTGGGCGCAGGCGTACTGGGCAATAAAGTTGCTCACAAAGTCGCAAACCTGGCGCTTTCCGCTGCGTCGCCGGAGTCGAACCCGTAAATCGTGGCTCTGCGGCAAGCTTTGCCGGACGGGAAGAACTGTCTGCATTTCTGAGCCAAATGTCCTTGGGCATCGATTAATTTGTTACCGAATACCCCGAAACTGTCGGCATTATTAACGACAATTACTCAAAAATTACCGGATGGCGCGTATCTCCTCAACCTGGCGCGTGGCGTTCATGTTGTGGAGATGACCGCTCGCGCTGGATAGCGGCAAAGTTAAGGGCGCAATGTCGGACGTTTTTAATCGTGAACCCTTACCGCCTGAAAGTCCGCTCTGGCAACATCCACGCGCCAACGATAGCACCACGTCGCCGCGATTACCCGTCCCGCTGAGCCGGCCAGTACATTTCTCGCACCATTGCCCAGCTGGAAAAAGGGGAGAGGGTCTGCGGTAAGCTCACCGCGCACGCGGCTACTAATAAAGCATCAGGATTCCTGCTATCCTTGGCGGGAATTGAATACAGGAGAGAAGCTCAACGCATCCCGTCGACCTTCATATGCATACCTTGTTGCCAGCACACATGCATATAGCACATTAAGCCATCACATTGCCCAGGCCAAACAAAAGGGCATTAAACTTTTTGCGATCTCACTCTATTATGGCCCGGATATGGAAGATGCGCCGCATCACTGGCACTTCATTACATGTGTATCTGGCCGCGAGTGGTTGATGGGGTAGGGATCCTGCGCGGCATCGAGCTAACATTAAAAACGTTGATGGTGAAATTGACTGCAGCGGTAAAACGTTCTACTCGCCGGATTTAATTATTGCCGGTTTCATGAGCCGGTTTTTCTGCTACACTACAAAGCGACCAATACACAAGCGATGATTGCCACTATCGCCAGCGGGATGCGGACAGAGAAGCCATCCCGGAAATCCCAAATATGAAATAGATGTGAAAGCCGTTGCTGAAGCAGCCTGCGGCGAATATTTAGGTGGCGCTGGAAATCAATAATTCTACTTTGACACCACGTAGTGAAGATACCTGTCGCGAGGCAGCCTAGTGTAATGTGACGTGGAGGTTGGGTGGCATTAGGCCTCGGATCTCACACCGCGTTTACCATGGGGGAATTTGAGACGTCAATCCTCGACGCGGTAGATTTTCCGCCAGAGCGGGATCGACGTTTCTCGCGCCGCTTACTGACTTGAATCTCGCGGCATGGTACTCATTGCGGAATTTGCAGACCTTTAATTACTTAGTAATGGAAAGATATGAATGAATGAGTTTTCTCATCCTCTGTCGTGTGCTGGGTTCGCCGATCACCGCCAACCGGAAAGCAACCCTTTACCGGTGCCGCTGTTTACCCTGATCGTGAGGGGAAACCGGCGGCGAGTGGCCACTGGAGCAGGATGAGTTACTGACGCGTTTACAGAAAGCTGTGATATGGCGAGTCTCTGCCGATTACAATGCGTTGTTTATCGGCGATGAATGTGCCGTGCCGCCAGTACTCAGCGCATGGGTTGAGGACGCAACGGAAGCGGAAGTGCGCGCTTTTCTTTCCGAACGAGGGATGCCACTGGGCGGATACGCCAGCCGATCACATCGGCACATCGCTGCTTGCGGTTTGGCCTGGAAATTATAAGTCAACGGAAGATGAGAGCGAAGCACGGCAAACACTGTTCAGTGAGTATCTGTTACCCTGGTGTGGTGCGTTCCTCGGCAAAGTGGAGGCCCATGCAACCACGCCTTTCTGGCGCACCATGGCACCGCTAACCCGTGATGCCATTAGTGCAATGTGGGACGAGCTGGAAGAAGATTCTGAAGAGTAAATGTGATCATCGTCACTCATAACTGCAACAGATAATTTGTTGTTGCATAAAATGTGTGCTCGATCTCATTCATGGCCGCGTTTTCTGCTATCATGCGCGGCATGAACATACTTCTCTCTATTGCAATCACAACAGGCATTCTCTCCGGTATCTGGGGATGGGTGGCTGTTTCCCTGGGCTTACTAAGCTGGGCGGGCTTCCTGGGCTGTACGGCCTACTTTGCTTGCCCGCAAGGTGGGCTGAAAGGGCTGGCGATCTCCGCTGCAACCCTGCTTAGTGGCGTGGTGTGGGCGATGGTCATTATTTACGGTAGTGCACTGGCACCACATCTGGAAATTCTCGGTTATGTCATAACCGGTATTGTCGCGTTTCTGATGTGTATTCAGGCCAAACAGCTGCTGCTTTCATTTGTTCCGGGGACGTTTATAGGCGCATGCGCGACGTTTGCCGGGCAGGGTGACTGGAAACTGGTGTTACCTTCGCTGGCGCTTGGGCTGGTATTTGGTTACGCAATGAAAAACAGCGGCCTGTGGCTGGCGGCGCGTAGTGCAAAGACGGCTCACCGTGAGCAGGAAATCAAAAATAAAGCGTGAGGGGCACTCACGCTTTCGCTTAAACAGTAAATGCCGGATTATTAATTCCGGCATTTTTATCTGTCAGGATTCCGGTGGAACCGACATATGGCGGTATTTCACCAGAATGTCATTCTGCCGTTCTGCTTTATTTTACAAATCCCACAGACCACGGTCGATACCATCATTAATCAGGAAAATGACCCCTGTTTCGATAGCCGACATCAGACACAGCATAACGGGTTCGTTTGAGGTGTAACCCACTTCCCCTTCCAGCAAGCGCTGGTAGTCAATAAAGCGGAAAACCCCGGCCTGAACTTCATAGGAAAGTATCGTCTTACTGGTGTTCACCGAGGAGAGGATCTCACCGGTACTCACATTGACGACACGCAGGTTCACGGCAATCTGATCGAGCTGGTATTGCGTGTCTGCACCGATCCCAAAATATCTTGCCCCAACACCGCCCGATTTAACGTTGCTTTCATAACCGATAATCGAACCTTCAACCATAATATTTGCCGCCGTTAAAGATTGCAGCGGGATTCGGTTATTAATGGCAACCGTGCCGTTTTCTTGTGCCGCACGAATAACCTTGCGCTCGTTAAGCAGGTTTTGTAAGCCCTGGCGCTTTGCGGAACAGCAGTGGAGAAGTTACTTGCCGGGTAGGGTTTAAATTGCCCGGTTTCGTCCTGAATGTTGTATACCGAAACAAAGATCTTACCCGTCGGCGCTGGCAGATGGGTCAAATCTTTGTAGCTCTGAGCACGAGGCATTAATGTCGGTCTGGCGGCTTCTTTAGGCGGGGCGGTTAAGCATCCGCTCAGTAACATGACGGCAACCAAAAGAAATAAGCGCTGCATGATTATTTTCCTTATGAAGCTGGGGCTTAAAAATCGGTTGAGTTATTCTGTAAACCCGAAACCTGGATGGTCGAGGTTTGTCCGGTTTTACGATCTGTCACGTTCAACTGCAATTGACCATCGCGGTTAGCAATATCAACAATATAATCGTTGGTCACCATGCGGCCCGGTTTACCGGTATTAATATTCGACAGTAGCCCACCTAAAATTTGTGACTGGATGGCCTGAGTAAAGTTATCTAACGCTGAGGGCTGAGAGATCCCCTCATAATTTCCCCAAAACGTAACCATGTGTGAATAGATTTTGAGTAAGCAGGGTTGCAGCCACGAGTGAGTCTTCCCTTGTTATTGTGTAGCCAGAATGCCGCAAAACTTCCATGCCTAAGCGAACTGTTGAGAGTACGTTTCGATTTCTGACTGTGTTAGCCTGGAAGTGCTTGTCCCAACCTTGTTTCTGAGCATGAACGCCCGCAAGCCAACATGTTAGTTGAAGCATCAGGGCGATTAGCAGCATGATATCAAAACGCTCTGAGCTGCTCGTTCGGCTATGGCGTAGGCCTAGTCCGTAGGCAGGACTTTTCAAGTCTCGGAAGGTTTCTTCAATCTGCATTCGCTTCGAATAGATATTAACAAGTTGTTTGGGTGTTCGAATTTCAACAGGTAAGTTAGTTGCTAGAATCCATGGCTCCTTTGCCGACGCTGAGTAGATTTTAGGTGACGGGTGGTGACAATGAGTCCGTGTCGAGCGCTGATTTTTTCGGCCTTTAGAGCGAGATTTATACAATAGAATTTGGCATGAGATTGGATTGCTTTTAGTCAGCCTCTTATAGCCTAAAGTCTTTGAGTGACTAGATGACATATCATGTAAGTTGCTGATAGGTTTCCAGTTTTCCGCTCCTAGGTCTGCATATTGTACTTTTCCTCTTACTCGACTTAACCAGTACCAACCCAGCTTCTCAACGGATTTATACCATGGCACTTTAAAGCCAGCATCACTGACAATGAGCGGTGTGGTGTTACTCGGTAGAATGCTCGCAAGGTCGGCTAGAAATTGGTCATGAGCTTTCTTTGAACATTGCTCTGAAAGCGGGAACGCTTTCTCATAAAGAGTAACAGAACGACCGTGTAGTGCGACTGAAGCTCGCAATACCATAAGCCGTTTTTGCTCACGGATATCAGACCAGTCAACAAGTACAATGGGCATCGTATTGCCCGAACAGATAAAGCTAGCATGCCAACGGTATACAGCGAGTCGCTCTTTGTGGAGGTGACGATTACCTAACAATCGGTCGATTCGTTTGATGTTATGTTTTGTTCTCGCTTTGGTTGGCAGGTTACGGCCAAGTTCGGTAAGAGTGAGAGTTTTACAGTCAAGTAAGGCGTGGCAAGCCAACGTTAAGCTGTTGAGTCGTTTTAAGTGTAATTCGGGGCAGAATTGGTAAAGAGAGTCGTGTAAAATATCGAGTTCGCACATTTTGTTGTCTGATTATTGATTTTTGGCGAAACCATTTGATCATATGACAAGATGTGTATCTACCTTAACTTAATGATTTTGATAAAAATCATTAGGGGATTCATCAGCGCTGAGGGTGTTTCAATACCAAAGTCATCGTTATAGCTCGGATCTTTATAAGAGTTTTGGGCCTGAGCGCTATTTAATAAAAAAGCGCCATTATTTGGGTTACCACCAAAGTTTGGATTACGGAACTGGAAAGTCATGGTTCCAGCCCAACTTAATGGCGAAATAAGCATGAGTAGAACTACTGCATGTTTGACACGCATTGCAGCCTCCGAACAATTTTTTATTTAGAATTCATCATGCGCCAAATCGTCCGTACTTAATAACGCCTGATTTATCTGGCGACGATTTAGTGCTTCTTCAGTTTGAATCAGTGCAAAGACGACAGTTTTCTCGGAGTCTCTTTTCAACGGGAATAAAAAAGTCTGGAAAATAACATCCTGATTGACCGTTATTGTGATCCAGCTTCCCCATCGTGCACTGGGCCTTTCATTAATCGTTAAGTTACCCGTATAGTCACTTTCCCATTTATCACTAAAGGCTCGGTAAAAATCATGGCCAATAGATGAAACAGTATGGTCAGTTAACAATCCCGGGACTTCTACCTCAACGGCGTGAAGATTCCCTGCGGCGAACAGAAATTCTGCCGCCACAATCCAGCGTAAATAACGTTTCATGGCTTTATCGCCTGAGGTTATCGTTTGCCCAGGAAACCGCTTGTGTCCGGTTTTTTACGGCTATCTTCTTGAAAAGATTATAAAGATGCGTTTTAACCGTATTTTCGCTGATGAACAACGAACGAGCGATCTCGTTATTAGACGCGCCGATACGCAGCTTATTCAGGATCTCTTTTTCCCGATGAGTAAGGAGGGCTGATTCCGTGCTGTTATAACGATAGTTACCAGAATGTGTAATCAGGTAACTGGCAAGCTTTTGCGTAAAGTAGCATTCGCCACGCAGGACGCCTTGCAACCCATTGACAACACGTTCTTGATCCTCCATGGCATAAAAAACGCCGTTGATATGAGGCCAGTTTTCAATGTCGCGGTACGGGTAATCTTCAGGCGTATTTAGCAACAATATTTTGATATTGTTGTTTTTCCTGCTCAAAGTATCCTGCCAATAATGGATAAGCTTTTTATCCGCTTCCATCATATCCAGAAGAATAATAGAGCCTGAAGAGATATCGTCCAGAGAACGTTGAATATTATGTAATTTTCCTGTAATTGCTAGCGATTGTTTAAGGTGCTGCAAGAGAGCTGTCGCCTGCAAAGAAGGTTTAGTGATCAACAATAATGTATGACCATGAATACTATGGACTTCATTAAACATGATGAAACCCCACTTTTTTATTGATCGCACACCTGACAGCTGCCTCTAAAATAGAAGCACCAGAAGTACTGACAGATGTTGCACTGCTGTGTGTAGTAATAAATCAGCCCTAAATGGGTAAAATATAAAACTAATGGATTACATCTGATTTCAATCTAGCCATTACAAATCTTAAATCAAGTGTTAAACATGTAACAAAATGTAACTCATTATATTAAAATGTTAACATTAAGGTTTTATTAAGTTTAGAAATGATAGAAAAGTTGTACATTTGGTTTTTATTGCACAATTTTAAAAAATCATACAAATGGTGCTAACTTACTAATAATACATATAAAAAATATTTCGGTGTAGTCCTTTCGTCATGTAAAACGTTTTTGTTTTTTCTCCACACCTCCGTGGACAATTTTTTTACTGCAAAAAGACGAGGTTTGTCACGGCTTGTGCGCAAGACATATCGCAGCAATCAGCGACGGGCAAGAAGAATGACTGTCTGGTGATTTTTGATAGCGGAAAACGGAGATTTAAGAGAAAACAAAATATTTTTTGCGTAGATAACAGCGTATTTACGCGGGTTTTAATACTTTGGTATGAACAAAAAAAGAAAAATACAACGCGCGGGTGAGTTATTAAAAATATTTCCGCAGACATACTTTCCATCGTAACGCAGCGTTAACAAAATACAGGTTGCGTTAACAACCAAGTTGAAATGATTTAATTTCTTAAATGTACGACCAGGTCCAGGGTGACAACATGAAAAACAAATTGTTATTTATGATGTTAACAATACTGGGTGCGCCTGGGATTGCAGCCGCAGCAGGTTATGATTTAGCTAATTCAGAATATAACTTCGCGGTAAATGAATTGAGTAAGTCTTCATTTAATCAGGCAGCCATAATTGGTCAAGCTGGGACTAATAATAGTGCTCAGTTACGGCAGGGAGGCTCAAAACTTTTGGCGGTTGTTGCGCAAGAAGGTAGTAGCAATCGGGCAAAGATTGACCAGACAGGAGATTATAACCTTGCATATATTGATCAGGCGGGCAGTGCCAACGATGCCAGTATTTCGCAAGGTGCTTATGGTAATACTGCGATGATTATCCAGAAAGGTTCTGGTAATAAAGCAAATATTACACAGTATGGTACTCAAAAAACGGCAGTTGTAGTGCAGAGACAGTCGCAAATGGCAATTCGCGTGACACAACGTTAATTACCATTCGACTTTTAAATCAATCCGATGGGGGTTTTACATGAAACTTTTAAAAGTAGCAGCAATTGCAGCAATCGTATTCTCCGGTAGCGCTCTGGCAGGTGTTGTTCCTCAGTACGGCGGCGGCGGTAACCACGGTGGTGGCGGTATGAGGTAGCCTGAGTTTAACGGACACTCCTTCCTGAAATAGAATGGCATCAGAAGGAGCTAATAATGAGCAGAAAAACCCAACGTTACTCTAAAGAGTTCAAAGCCGAAGCTGTCAGAACGGTTCTTGAAAATCAACTTTCGATCAGTGAAGGCGCTTCCCGATTATCTCTTCCTGAAGGCACTTTAGGACAATGGGTTACCGCCGCCAGAAAAGGGCTCGGTACTCCTGGTTCCCGCACGGTGGCTGAACTGGAATCTGAAATTCTGCAACTGCGTAAGGCGTTAAATGAAGCTCGCCTTGAGCGAGATATATTAAAAAAAGCAACAGTGTATTTTGCACAGGAGTCGCTGAAAAATACGCGTTAATCGAACAATGGCGACAACAATTTCCCATTGAAGCGATGTGTCAGGTATTTGGTGTATCCAGGAGCGGTTATTACAACTGGGTACAGCATGAACCCTCAGACAGAAAACAAAGTGATGAGCGGCTAAAACTGGAGATTAAGGTGGCACATATCCGCACTCGCGAAACATATGGAACCCGGCGGCTCCAGACGGAGCTGGCAGAGAATGGCATCATCGTTGGTCGTGACCGACTGGCACGTCTTCGTAAGGAGCTGAGGCTACGCTGTAAGCAGAAACGCAAGTTCAGAGCGACTACGAACCCGAACCACAATCTGCCAGTTGCGCCAAATCTGCTGAACCAGACGTTCGCTCCTACAGCACCAAATCAGGTCTGGGTGGCGGACCTGACGTATGTTGCCACACAGGAGGGATGGTTGTACCTCGCTGGCATCAAAGATGTTTATACGTGCGAAATTGTCGGCTACGCCATGGGAGAGCGCATGACAAAAGAGCTGACAGGTAAAGCCCTGTTTATGGCGCTCAGGAGCCAGCGCCCACCTGCCGGGCTAATCCACCACTCTGATCGAGGTTCACAGTACTGCGCATACGATTACCGGGTCATACAGGAGCAGTCTGGTCTGAAAACATCAATGTCGCGTAAAGGTAACTGTTACGACAACGCTCCGATGGAAAGCTTCTGGGGAATATCTCCCCGGCAGCCTTCAGGGAAAAATATCATCAGATGGCTGCTTAAAAAAGAACAAATGGTAGTGTCCGCTATTGCCAGTACACCTCAGTAATAATAGCGGCCGAATTCTGAGCTGAACATTTACCAGTACGGTGGCGGATAACTTTGCACTTGCTCTGCAAACTGATGCCCGTAACTCTCACAACTTGACTATACCAGCATGGCGGCGGTGATGGTCCAGATGTTCGTCAGGGCTCGGATGACGGTTCAATCGATCTGACCCAACGTGGCTTGGGTAACAGCACTCTGAATAAGTGGAACGGCAAAAATTCTGAAATGACGGTCAACAGTTCGGTGGTGGCAACGGTGCTGCAGTTGACCAGACTGCATCGAACTCCTCCGTCAACGTGACTCAGGTTGGCTTTGGTAACAACGCGACCGCTCATCAGTATTAATACATCATTTGTATTACAGAAACAGGGCGCAAGCCCTGTTTTTTTTCGGGAGAAGAATATGAATGCGTTATTACTCCTTGCGGCACTTTCCAGCCAGATAACCTTTAATACGACCCAGCAAGGGGATATGTACACCATTATTCCTGAAGTTACTCTTACTCAATCTTGTCTGTGCAGAGTACAAATATTGTCCCTGCGCGAAGGCAGTTCAGGGCAAAGTCAGACGAAGCAAGAAAAGACCCTCTCATTGCCTGCTAATCAACCCATTGCTTTGACGAAGTTGAGTTTAAATATTTCCCCGGAAGATCGGGTGAAAATAGTTGTTACTGTTTCTGATGGACAGGCACTTCATTTATCACAACAATGGACGCCCTCTTCAGAAAAGTCTTAATTTGTTGAAATATCGAGCATAAGATGAATCTGGAGAGAATGGTCTGCTGCGAATCAGCCAACCTGAAAGTATGGATAACACAACCCTCAAGGATGACTAATCATTGAGGAAATAGAATAAATGTTCAGACCTTTTTTAGACTCTCTTATGCTCGGCAGTTTGTTTTTTCCTTTTATTGCCATTGCAGGAAGCACCGCGCAAGGGGGCGTGATCCATTTTTATGGCCAAATTGTGGAACCGGCATGTGACGTCAGCACCCAGTCATCACCCGTAGAAATGAACTGCCCACAGAATGGTTCTATTCCGGGCAAAACCTACTCCAGCAAAGCGTTAATGAGCGGCAATGTCAAAAACGCGCAAATAGCCTCAGTAAAAGTGCAGTATCTTGATAAACAGAAAAAGCTGGCTGTAATGAACATCGAATATAACTAAGTTTCTGAACAACTCACGTTGCTGAGCAGAAAAATGCGATTTAACCAAAAAGCCTGCTGTACACTTAAGAAACAAGAAGGTGTAAGGAGGCGTTATGAAAACGCGTATTCATGTTGTGCAGGGTGATATTACCAAACTGGCCGTTGATGTGATTGTGAATGCGGCTAATCCGTCATTAATGGGAGGCGGCGGCGTCGATGGGGCCATTCATCGCGCAGCGGGTCCGGCCCTGCTGGATGCCTGTTTAAAAGTCAGGCAACAGCAGGGCGATTGCCCTACGGGGCATGCCGTTATTACGCTTGCAGGCGATCTTCCCGCTAAAGCCGTAGTACACACCGTCGGGCCAGTCTGGCGTGGTGGGGAACAAAACGAAGACCAGCTTTTGCAGGATGCCTATCTGAATAGCCTACGACTGGTGGCGGCAAACAGCTATACGTCAGTGGCTTTTCCTGCAATCAGTACTGGGGTTTATAGTTACCCTCGTGCGGCAGCGGCTGAAATCGCAGTTAAAACCGTTTCAGAATTTATTACCCGTCACGCTTTACCCGAACAGGTATACTTTGTCTGTTATGATGAAGAAAACGCCCACCTCTACGAAAGACTCCTTACCCAACAAGGAGATGAATGATTTGCCCCGGCTGGCGAGCGCGGTGCTGCCACTGTGTTCGCAACATCCCGGTCAGTGTGGTCTTTTCCCTCTGGAGAAAAGTCTGGATGCGTTTGCCGCCCGGTATCGTCTGGCCGAAATGGCAGAGCATACGCTGGATGTTCAGTATTACATCTGGCAGGACGATATGTCGGGGCGGTTACTGTTTTCCGCCCTGTTAGCCGCAGCAAAGCGTGGCGTTCGCGTCCGTTTGTTGCTGGACGACAACAATACGCCCGGACTTGACGACATTTTGCGCTTGCTTGACAGTCATCCACGCATTGAAGTCCGGCTTTTTAATCCTTTCTCGTTTCGCTTGCTACGTCCGCTTGGATATATCACCGACTTTTCCCGTCTCAATCGCCGGATGCACAATAAAAGTTTCACTGTCGATGGCGTGGTTACCCTAGTGGGAGGACGAAATATTGGTGATGCCTATTTTGGTGCAGGGGAAGAGCCACTTTTTTCGGATTTAGATGTCATGGCAATAGGCCCCGTGGTAGAGGATGTTGCCGATGATTTCGCCCGCTACTGGTATTGCAAATCGGTTTCACCCTTACAGCAGGTGCTGGATGTCCCGGAAGGTGAAATGGCGGATCGCATCGAGTTACCCGCCTCCTGGCATAACGATGCCATGACGCATCGTTATTTACGCAAAATGGAATCCAGTCCATTTATAAATCATCTGGTTGATGGAACGTTGCCGCTTATCTGGGCGAAGACACGTTTATTAAGTGATGATCCGGCGAAAGGGGAGGGCAAGGCAAAACGGCATTCACTGTTACCGCAGCGCCTGTTCGATATCATGGGCTCACCCAGTGAACGCATCGATATTATCTCTTCCTATTTTGTACCGACACGCGCAGGTGTGGCGCAACTCTTACGGATGGTGAGAAAAGGGGTAAAGATTGCGATCCTAACCAATTCTCTTGCCGCTAACGATGTTGCTGTCGTCCATGCCGGATACGCGCGCTGGCGCAAAAAATTGCTCCGCTATGGCGTGGAATTATATGAACTCAAGCCGACGCGTGAACAAAGCAGTACGTTACACGATCGCGGCATAACCGGTAATTCCGGTGCCAGCCTGCATGCTAAAACTTTTAGCATCGATGGTAAAACGGTGTTTATCGGCTCTTTCAATTTCGATCCGCGTTCAACATTGCTCAATACTGAAATGGGCTTCGTGATAGAGAGCGAAACGCTGGCACAGTTAATTGATAAACGCTTTATTCAGAGCCAGTACGATGCGGCCTGGCAGCTCCGTCTGGACAGGTGGGGACGGATCAACTGGGTTGATCGTCATGCAAAGAAAGAGGTTATTCTCAAAAAAGAACCCGCCACCAGTTTCTGGAAGCGGGTTATGGTCAGACTGGCGTCGATATTGCCCGTGGAATGGTTATTGTAAATGTGGCTTAACGGGCTGGTGCTTTATCGTTCTCACGCTTAACAACCGGTTTACCAGAGAACAAAAACTTCAGTAACGGGATGCGTAAATGAATTTCATACAGAATTATCGCAATCCCTACTACGAATATCAGGCCACAGAGAAAACCAAGCCAGTTGGAGGTGATGTGCGGTGTAATGTATGCGCCGAAAAACAGCGTTAACGGGTGGTGAACCAGATAGATAAACAGCGATGCGTTAACAAAATAAGTCACCCGCGCTGACTGGAAGTTAAGCAAACGGTGGCCAAAGGAGAAGACCACATTCACCATCCACAGGCCGAGGACCATGGTGATCACCGACTCGGTTTCGTACATCCAGGCATCGCCACTGCCATAGCGCTGGTTGAGTAAATAAGCGACAAACGCCAATGCTGCAGCGAGGGTACAGCCCACGGGACGAGCATGGTAAACAAGGCTTTAAGATGAGGGAAAATCAAAGCCAGTGCGCCGAGGATAAAGAACGGTAAATAAAATAGCGTTGCATGACAATAAAATTGAACATGCCATTACTAGGAATTGGGCAGATACACAATAAAAATAGTTCTTCTTTCTACCCCGCATAACCGATGCCGAGGCACAAAAAAATCACCGATAGTTTTACCATCAGAATTTTTTATTGGTTTTATCAGAATTTTCTAAATTATTTCTAAATTAGTTAAATATCCATACGCACAGCGTCGTCATGACCACTAACACCAGTAAAAACCAGGTGTGATATTGATTACAAGGCCAACGTATTATCTTGTCATACAATGACAGCCAGGGCCAACCTTCCGCTTTCCCTTTGACGTATTGCAGCATAATAAATTGCGGCAATGTC
The DNA here is from genome assembly GCA_048288465.1 of Shigella flexneri. GTDB lineage: Bacteria > Pseudomonadota > Gammaproteobacteria > Enterobacterales > Enterobacteriaceae > Enterobacter > Enterobacter flexneri_B. Next base: position 1,061,662 of record CP182556.1, read on the forward strand.
AGTAGGGGATGGCTGTTAACATAGGGATACCTACACGTTCGACACAGTACTTTCCACCATTTTTTCAAGGGATAGCGTAAAAAAGCATGTAGGAAAAGTAGCCGGATATAACGAAAAATACCTGCATGCGGAACGAGTGGATGAAGTAATTAAAAAAGATAGCCATAATGACGAATAGCGCTGTTCACAGTGCATTTATGGTTCGAATAAGATTAAAGAAATATGAAAAGGGATCCCTAACAACATCAGCAGGGCGCAGATGGATAGAGGAAATATTCACGTTGCACGGGTACTGGATTCATATATGGTTAACTAATCTCAGATTTTTCGTCTTATCCCTGTCGGGTTATGCCTTTAGGCTTTTATTGCCATCCCGACACCGACCTGACCGCGCAAGGCGCAGGCTTCCAAGGTTTTTATGCATAGCATCATCGCTACCACTAACCAGAATGGAAACGTGTGTAGAACAAGTAATAAATAAATTACCTGGCAAAACACACACGAAGTCCATTGCTTCTGTCTGTGGGAGAAAGGGGAAAGTGAAAACTGGTTCCAATCAGGTGCTTAATCCATGAGCCGGCGTGCTGAACGGTACCGGGGACCTGTTGTCGGAATGGCTGGTTATCCATTAAAATAAATCGGATGGAATAAGCACACAAAGGGGGAAGTGCTTACTAATTATGAAACATAAACTACAAATGATGAAAATGCATTAGGTTGAGTGCTCCAGTAATGCCATGCCTGTATACATCTTCAAGCTGGGCTTTCAGTATTGATGATGTCGCAAAGCAAGCTCAATCCTTAGCCGGGAAAGGCTATGAGGCACCCAAAAGCGACTTGCCCTCCGTTTTCCGCGATATGAATGCGCGGGACTATCAGCAGAATCCAGTTTAATCATGACAAACGTTTAGTGGAACGATCTGAAGACCCCATTTCAAACTCAGTCTACCATCAGGGTATGTACTTGGAGTGCCCAGTAGAAAATAAATGAAGTAACTGCCACCGCAGATCAACGAAATAAAATACAGCCCGGATTTCACTTCGGCGATGTTCAGCATGACAAAGACACAGAGTAAAAGACCTTGGTTTTGCCGGTTTTAAAGTGCTTTACCCAATCAACAGCAAAGATAAAAACGATGAAATCATCAGCATGCTCGGGGCCAGCTATTTCCGCGTGATGGTGCAGGTAGGTTTATGGCCTTCTGCCGGGGCTTGGCAATTGATACCGCCTTGCCATCGGTGAAGAATTTCCACGCTTCAAAGAGTTCTGGATTGAGCGTCCAAAACCAGGCTGATAAACGTTTCACCATTTATGCATTGCTTGACTCGCCCGCGCGCGACAGGTGCTTACAAATTCGTAGTTATGCCAGGCGTGACACGGTTGTGGATGTGCAGTCGAAGAATCTATCTGCGCGATAAAGTCGGCAAACTGGGGGTTGCAACGTTAACCAGTATGTTCCTGTTTGGGCCCAACCACCGTCGCCTGCAAATGTTATCGTCCCGGAGTTGCACGATCTAACGGTTTGTTGTCCATGCCGGTAATGGCGAATGGATCTCGCGTCCGGTGAATAACCCGAAACATTCAGCGGTCAGCAGCTTCTCCATGGAAAACCCGCAAGGCTTTCGGTCTGTTCCAGCGCGGTCGTGATTTCTCCGCTTTGAAGATCTGGATGATGGTTAACGATCTCCGTCCAAGCGCATGGGTGACTCCGAAAGGGGAGTGGGGCAAAGGCAGCGTTGGGCTGGTGGAAATTCCATCCAACGATGAAACCAACGATAACATCGTCGCTTACTGGACGCCGGATCAGCTGCCGGAGCCGGGTAAAGAGATGAAGTTTAAATACACCATCACCTTCAGCCGTGATGAAGACAAACTGCATGCGCCAGATAACGCATGGGTGCAACAAACGCGTCGTTCAACGGGGGATGTGAAGCAGTCGAACCTGATTCGCCAGCCTGGACGGTACTATCGCCTTTGTGGTCGATTTTACGGCGCAGAGATGAAAAAACTGCCAGGATACCCCGGTCACAGCGCAAACCAGCATTGGTGATAATGGTGAGATAGTTGAACACGTGCGCTATAACCCGGTTACGAAAGGCTGGCGTCTGTGATGCGTGGAAAGTGAAAGACTGCCAAGAAAACCACTGAAATGCGAGCTGCGCTGGTGAATGCCGATCAGACGTTGAGTGAAACGTGAGCTACCAGTTACCTGCCAATGAATAAGACAACTGAGTACATTGACGCAATGCCCATCGCCGCGGCGAGAAGCGGCATTGCCGAGACTGATATCCGCGCCGTTCATCAGGCGCTGGATGCCGAACACCGCACCTGGGAGCGGGAGGATGATTCCCGCAAGGCTGGGTAAAGGCGCGTCTGGAACAAGCCTCGCCAAATTCACTTGCTGATGGACAGTTAATTAAAGACGACGAAGGCGCGATCAGCTGAAGGCGATGCCAGAAGCAAACCATCGTCGATGTTTCCCGACCCTGCGTACCGACCCGGTGGCCGTCTGGGATCGCCTCGTGCGACGCGATGTCACGCCGCGCTATTTGGCTGTTTGACCAAAGAAGAGCAGGAGGACGAGCAAAAGTGGCGTACCGTCGGTACCATCCGCCGTTACATTCTGTTGATCCTGACGCTCGCGCAACCTGTCGTCGCGACCTGGTATATGAAGACCATTCTTCCTTATCCAGGGTTGGGCGCTGATTAATCCTATGGATATGGTTGGTCAGGATTTGTGGGTTTCCTTTATGCAGCTTCTGCCTTATATGCTGCAAACCCGGTATCCTATTCTCTTTGCGGTACTGTTCTGTTGGGTGTCCACCGGATTCTGGACGGCGTTAATGGGTCTTCCTGCAACTGCTTATTGGTCTCGCTAAATACAGTATATCTGCGTCAACAGTCGGCGATGAACCATTAAACCCGGAGCATCGCAGGCGTTGATCATGCCTATCTGTAACGAAGACGTGAACCGTGTTTTTGCTGGCCTGCGTGCAACGTGGGAGATCAGTAAAAGCCACCGGGAATGCCAAACACTTTGATGTCTACATTTCTTAGTGACAGTTATAACCCGGATATGTGCGTCGCAGAGCAAAAGCAGCCGATGGGAGCTTATCGCTGAGGTCGGTGGCGAAGGTCGGATTTTTATCATCGCCGCCGTCGCCGCGTGAAGCGTAAAAGCGGTAATATCGATGACTTCTGCCGTCGCTCGGGGCAGCCAGTACGGCTACGTGGTGGTGCTGGATGCTGACTCGGTAATGACCGGTGATTGTTGTGCGGGCTGGTGCGCCTGGATCCAAAACAACCCGAGACGCCAGGGATCATTAAGTAGTCGCCGAAAGCGTCCGGTATGGATACGCTGTATGCGCGCTGTCAGCAGTTCGCGACCCGCGTGTATGGGCCGCTGTTTACAGCCGGTTTGCACTTCTGGCAACTGGCGAGTCGCACTACTGGGGACATAACGCGATTATCCGCGTGAAACCGTTTATCGAGCACTGCGCACTGGCTCCGCTGCCGGGCGAAGGTTCCTTTGCCGGTTCAATCCTGTCACATGACTTCGTAGAAGCGGCGTTGATGCGCCGTGCAGGTTGGGGGGTCTGGATTGCTTACGATCTCCCGGGTTCTTATGAAGAATTGCCGCCTAACTTGCTTGATGAGCTAAAACGTGACCGCCGCTGGTGCCACGGTAACCTGATGAACTTCCGTCTGTTCCTGGTTAAGGGTATGCACCCGGTTCACCGTGCGGTGTTCCTGACGGGCGTGATGTCTTATCTCTCCGCTCCGCTGTGGTTTATGTTCCTCGCGCTCTCTACTGCATTGCAGGTAGTGCATGCGTTGACCGAACCGCAATACTTCCTGCAACCACGGCAGTTGTTCCCGGTGTGGCCGCAGTGGCGTCCTGAGCTGGCGATTGCACTTTTTGCTTCGACCATGGTGCTGTTGTTCCTGCCGAAGTTATTGAGCATTTTGCTTATCTGGTGCAAAGGAACGAAAGAATACGGCGGCTTCTGGCGCGTTACATTATCGTTGCTGCTGGAAGTGCTGTTTTCCGTGCTGCTGGCTCCGGTACGCATGCTGTTCCATACGGTCTTCGTTGTCAGCGCGTTCCTTGGCTGGGAAGTGGTGTGGAATTCACCGCAGCGTGATGATGACTCCACTTCATGGGGCGAAGCGTTCAAACGCCACGGCTCACAGCTGCTGTTGGGGTTAGTGTGGGCTGTTGGGATGGCGTGGCTGGATCTGCGTTTCCTGTTCTGGCTGGCACCGATTGTCTTCTCGTTGATCCTGTCACCGTTTGTTTCGGTGATTTCCAGCCGTGCCACCGTTGGTCTGCGCACCAAACGCTGGAAACTGTTCCTGATCCCGGAAGAGTATTCACCGCCGCAGGTGCTGGTTGATACCGATCGGTTCCTTGAGATGAATCGCCAACGCTCCCTTGACGATGGCTTTATGCACGCAGTGTTTAACCCGTCATTTAACGCTCTGGCAACCGCAATGGCGACAGCGCGTCACCGCGCCAGTAAGGTGCTGGAAATCGCCCGTGACCGCCACGTTGAACAGGCGCTTAACGAGACGCCAGAGAAGCTGAATCGCGATCGTCGCCTGGTGCTGCTAAGCGATCCGGTGACGATGGCCCGTCTGCATTTCCGCGTCTGGAATTCCCCGGAGAGATTTTTCATGGGTGAGCTTTTACGAAGGGATAAAGCTCAATCCACTGGCATTGCGTAAACCGGATGCGGCTTCGCAATAAAACGTAGTTGCCTGATGCGCTACGCTTATCAGGCCTACATAGTTCCTGCAATTTATTGATTTTGCAAGATTTTGTAGGTTGGGTGAGGCATTAGCGCGCATCCGGCAAAAACAACGAGCCAATAAAAATACCGGCGTTATGCCGTAATGCCAGTCAGTTAAGCAACTGACTGGCTCTTTTTCGGGGCTGTGGGGTATTTCCAGGGCCTCTCCTTTACCACTCTCGATCGATAGGAATTAAAACCCCAAAAAGATTAAAAAAACACCACAAAACGGATGTTTCTTCAACACCACTTTTGCTCCATATGAACGGAACCGACGATTAAACTGGATGGCTCTGATTGATTCAGGGTATGAATGGCGGTTTTTTGCTCCGTTTCCCTCAAAATGGACGCAACTTCCCCTCTGCGGCTCTCAGCCGCACCACCGCATCCGGGCCAGCGGCTCATGCATCAGGACCTGCTCTGCCAGACGGTAGCCCCGCTTCAGCCCCGTAAAACGCATCTGACTCCCGCACAGCACGCACTTCAGCGGGTCAACCTTCAGTAACCTCTGATACATCCCTCTCCAGGTGATTTGCATCGCCGTTTTTCTCACTGTCTCCGTTATGATGTACACCACTTCTTCCAGTAACCGCCGTTTCGCCGGACTTAAAAAAACGTAGTACCTCACCATACGGAACCCCTTATCCGCCACATGCCAGGAGAACCTTTCCATGGACTCATCTCCACTCATCAACAGGTATTCTTCCCGTTTTGTTCGGTGACTGTTGTAACGCAGACCGATTTCATCCTGACCGGCATAATGCTCCAGACGACTCATCGGCACCGGTGGCTTTTTCAGGTAAGAGCCAAAGTACACCGCCACATGGGTGGCATTATCCATTACCCGGGATACGTTGACATTCCAGCCACGGCGGTAATGCGTGTCCAGGAAGCGATTCCATTCCCGTTTACTGCTTCCTTCTGCTGCCAGCGCATCCGGCATCACCAGGTAAGGGTATTTCCGTGACAGCAACCGTGTTATCCGGTAGCGCCACATGCTCATCACCTTACGGGCGTAAAAATGAAGATTTTTCCAGGTGTGGCCCGACGTCACACCACCGGCAGTTGTCGATAAATGGATATGCGGATGCCACTGCTGGTCACGCCCCCATGTGTGGATCACCGTGAATATCCCCGGCTCCACATCTGCCTGATGGCAGATTTCCAGTATCACATCCGCTGCAATGCGGCTCATCTCTGCCAGTAACCACCGGTTGTGGAACACCAGGGACCAGTACTGGCAGGGAAGTGTGAACACAATATGCTGCCACGGGCAGTAGGGGACCAGGCTCAGCAGATACTGTATCCACTGTGCGCCAGCCTTCACCCCGCAGTGCGGGCAGGAGCGGCTTTTACACCGGAAGCAGACCTTTTTTGTATGGCAACAGTCCGGTGATGAACAACACCACTGCGTGTAGCCCATCAGTGTGGTCCCGCAGGCCATGATTTTTGTCACTGATTCAATTACCACCGGACGGACTGCCCCTTCCGGTTGTTTCTCCAGCCAGTTAAGCCAGCGGTTTCCCTGCTGAAAAATATCGGCAAAACGGGGGAGCATCAGAAGGGCGGGGCGACTCCGTCCGGCCAGTGAACCGTGCCACACTCCGGGCAGTACATACCGCCGGCGCTGATACCGGCAAGAATGGTCGCAAATTCCCGCTCCGTGCAGCGGGCGATTTCCGGATATCCTTCGTCATCAACACGTACAAACCAGAAGACCAGCTTTTTGTTTCCCGCATCCACAAAGAACGGAATATTCAGGTCTGCGCAGCATTCAACGGCATCGTCAAAACTATCAAAGCGCAGAACTTCTGCGTCTTCTTCGTCAAAAAAATCATCTTCGTGAAGCTTCACGACATAGCGGGGAAGTTTGCTTCTTTGAGAGGCGGGTTTACGTTTACGGGGTTTAGCTGAACGGGCCATATAACCACCTGAAAGACAATGACATTGCCTGTTTTTATAACGGTAATTGCAGACCATGACAAGCCGCAGCCGTCAGGCTGCCTACTCGATAATTTAAGTTCAGCAGCAGTTAAAACAGCAGGTGTACTTATCAGCTTTCAGGCTGTACTATCCGCTTATCAGCGAGTAATGGAAGTTGGCCTTCAACGTGCAAGTGCTGAACGTTCAATTGATTTCGTATTTTCTAAAGATGCAAATCAAGTAAAAGATTTCACAAAGTCATTAGCTCAAACAACGGGTTTAGATATCGCTGAACTGCAATCACAGTTTGCTGGTTTCGGTGCTTCAGCTAGAGAGTCTCTAGGCATTCAAGGTTCTGAAGAACTTTTTAGAAATATGATTGGCTATTCTCGTCTGATGGGGCGAAGTGAAGAAGAGATTAAGCGAGCACTGACAGCATTATCACAGATGGCTGGTAAGGGTCAGATTATGGCTGAAGAGCTTAAGGGGCAACTAGCTGAAGCTGTTCCTGGTATGGTTCAGGTATTCGCTAAAGCAACCGGAAAGACTGAACAGGAATTATTTGATGCTATGAAGAAGGGGGCTTTAAAATCTGCCGATACTCTTCAGAAGGTCACTCAGGAACTGAATAAACAAATCACCGCTAAAGGTGGCTGGAAAGCTATTTCAGAAAGTACACAGGCACAACTAGGGAACTTGAAAAACTCTTGGAATACCACGCTTGATAGTATCTTCAGAGGTTCTGAAAATGGTCTGCAAGATTTTACAAGAAGCTTAACCAATCTTTTAAACGCTCTTGGTGGAAGTGGTAAGAGTCTTGGTGAATCTCTTGGTAGTCTCATGACTTCTATGTCACATGGTGTCGATTCATTGACCGATATTAGTTACAGGGTAAGGGCGTTCTTTGATGAGGTGACATTAGCTTACCGTCCACTAAATGACACTCAGAGGAAAATTGTTGATGGTTTATCTGATGGGTTAATTGATGGTCTGAAGATGCTTGCTGTGGCTGTTACTGCTCAAAAGGCTGCAAATGTAGCAGGAGGCTTGTTAAACCTTGCAAACGCTGTTACTTCATTCGGTGACGCTGTTAATAAAGCTAAAGCTGGCAAGGCTGGTTCTTCAGGTGGTGCGCTAAATAAAGTCGGTAGAGTTGTCCTTTATGCTGAGTTGGTAAATTTTGCTCTTGATAATTTAAACCCTGAAGCAGCTAAGAATCCGAACTTACATCAATCAGGTATTGGCACAGAAACAAACTTCAACCCTGAATACAAAGGTGATTCATCTAAGCCAATAGTTCTATCGCTGACTGGTTTAATGGTGCAACTAATAAAATTGCTAACTTCCAAGAACCGATGAATAACTTCGTAAATAACACACAATCAACTCCATCAGCTATCACAGGTGACATGGTTAATAGCAATGCTCAATTAGCTATGGCTGTATCAGAGTTAGGAAGAAAGGTAGACGCTTTAACAGCAGAAACTAAGAAGCCTTTATCAGTTAATATCACTGGTGAAGCAACTGTTAGACCGGATGCACCATCTTTCTTTAGCTTCAATCAATCAGCTAATGACCAATTCACGCAGGATATGCTCTTAAGTTCAAGCTATCCAGAGGAAGAATGATTTCTTATATATCCGTGTGCTACGTGAAATATTCTGAACAGATATACCCACTGAAAAATAGTGAACCGCCCCGGGTTTCCTGGAGAGTGTTTTATCTGTGAACTCAGGCTGCCAGATCATCGTTTCCGATGGAAGCATAATAAGCTTTTTCTGCTTCTGCCGGAGGGATGTGGCCCAGCCTTTCCAGCAATCGTCGATTGTTATACCAGTCCACCCACGTGAGTGTGGCCAGTTCCACTTCTGCACGGTTTTTCCAGCTCTTACGGTGTATTACCTCCGCTTTGTAAAGACCATTGATGCTCTCCGCCATCGCGTTGTCATACGAGTCGCCTGTACTTCCTGTTGATGCCAGTAATCCGGCTTCCTTAAGCCGCTGTGTGTAGGCCAGCGATACATACTGAGAACCTTTATCACTGTGATGGACCGTGCCGGACGGTCGACGGGCCCATAACGCCTGCTCCAGTGCATCCAGCACGAATGTCGTTTCCATGGACGATGAGACCCGCCACCCCACGATGTATCCGGCAAACACATCAATGATGAACGCCACATAGACGAAGCCCCGCCATGTGCTGACGTAAGTAAAATCAGCCACCCACAGCTGGTCAGGTCGTTCTGCCACGAACTGACGGTTTACGCGGTCGCCTGCGGCAACGGCTTTCCGGCTGATGGTCGTACGGACTTTTTTACCCCGGAGAACACCGGCAAGTCCCATAACCGCCATGAGACGTGCCACAGTGCATCTGGCCACTCTGATACCTTCCCGTAACAACTGACGCCAGACTTTACACCGTATACCTTGTGATTTTCATCGTATACGCGCTGTATCTCTTTCTTCAGCCAGTCATCGCGCTGCGCACGGGCACTGCGTTTATCCGGATGATGTCGCTGTTGCTGACAGTGGTAATACGTTGACGGGGCAATATGCAGTTCGCTGCATAGCGGTCCGCCCCCGTACTGCTCACGCAGCTTATCCAGCAGTGGCATCATTTTTTCCAGAGGCGGTCGAACTCCGCCTTCGCAAAATAAGCGGAAGCCTGGCGAAGGATATCGTTACTGCGGCGCAGTTCACGATTTTCACGCTCCAGCTCTTTCAGACGCTGACGTTCAGCGGTGGTGAGCCCTCCATCACCGCCCCCGGTATCCCGCTCATGCTGGCGACCCCAGACACGCAGAGTCTCCGGCGTACAGCCAATCTTTGGGGCAATGGAACAAATTGTCGCCCATTGTGAGTCATATTCGCCCTGACTTTCCAGAACCATACGGACTGCCCGTTGACGGACTTCGGGGGAAAAACGAGTATTTTTAGTCATCCTGTTTACCTCTTTCTCAGGAAGTTTAGTCTCCAGGATTCCCGGGGCGGTTCAATACTGACACTATTGATAGCCTTAAATTACAGCGTGAAGATTTGCAGCGTAAAATCTCAAAAATGGCAGAACTTGCTATTGAACTCGATGATATGACAATTATCACAGAGAAATTACGCGACATGAAGAATGCGCTTTCAAAACTCAATCATGATATCGAAGAGGATACAAAGCGGATAAAGGCCATCACAACTGGAAGCCTCAAAGATATTGACAGGACAACAAAGGAAGGGATGGTAGAGACACAGCTACTTATCAAGGGCGTACTCAAAGAAATAGTTATAGATGCCGCTAAACGTCGATGTTGAAGTGGCACACTGAATTTGGCCACCTGAACAGAGGTGATATGCTCACCTCAGAACAACACAGGTGCTCCAATGAAAAAAAGAAATTTTAGCGCAGAGTTTAAACGCGAATCCGCTCAACTGGTTGTTGACCAGAAATACACGGTGGCAGATGCCGCCAAAGCTATGGATGTTGGCCTTTCCACAATGACAAGATGGGTCAAACAACTGCGTGATGAGCGTCAGGGCAAAACACCAAAAGCCTCCCCCATTACCCCGGAACAAATTGAAATCCGTGAGCTCAGGAAAAAGCTACAACGCATTGAAATGGAGAATGAAATATTAAAAAAGGCTACCGCGCTCTTGATGTCAGACTCCCTGAACAGTTCTCGATAATCGGGAAACTCAGAGCGCATTATCCTGTGGTCACACTCTGCCATGTGTTCGGGGTTCATCGCAGCAGCTACAGATACTGGAAAAACCGTCCTGAAAAACCAGACGGCAGACGGGCTGTATTACGCAGTCAGGTACTTGAGCTACATGGCATCAGCCACGGTTCGGCCGGAGCAAGAAGCATCGCCACAATGGCAACCCGGAGAGGCTACCAGATGGGACGCTGGCTTGCTGGCAGGCTCATGAAAGAGCTGGGGCTGGTCAGCTGTCAGCAGCCGACTCACCGGTATAAACGTGGTGGTCATGAACATGTTGCTATCCCTAACTACCTTGAAAGGCAGTTCGCCGTGACCGAGCCAAATCAGGTGTGGTGCGGTGATGTGACCTATATCTGGACGGGTAAGCGCTGGGCGTACCTCGCCGTTGTTCTCGACCTGTTCGCAAGAAAACCAGTGGGCTGGGCCATGTCGTTCTCGCCGGACAGCAGGCTCACCATGAAAGCGCTGGAAATGGCATGGGAAACCCGTGGTAAGCCCGGCGGGGTGATGTTCCACAGCGAGCAGGGCAGTCATTATACGAGCAGGCAGTTCCGGCAGTTATTGTGGCGATACCAGATCAGACAGAGTATGAGCCGGCGCGGAAACTGCTGGGATAACAGCCCAATGGAACGCTTCTTCAGGAGTCTGAAGAACGAATGGATGCCGGTGGTGGGTTACGTAAGCTTCAGCGAGGCAGCTCACGCCATAACGGACTATATCGTTGGATATTACAGTGCACTAAGACCGCACGAATATAACGGTGGGTTACCCCCAAACGAATCGGAAAATCGATACTGGAAAAACTCTAACTCGGTGGCCAGTTTTTGTTGACCACTTCACTCATTAGCTGAGGCTGTGAAGGTGCTCTCACCATTTTTAACGCTAACGCTCTTAGAGCACGTTACACGGGCTTTTAACGCTTCATCTGATAACTCACTTGCCGAATAGCTAAAAAGCTCTTTACAGGTCAGCATAGGGCTTCCAAGACTTGTCGTAGTGTTGCCAGTGTTCTTTTTACTGGTAGCACCGCCATCATTCGTGGTAGAAGTCCGTCCAGTGGCTGCTGAAACATCAGTTTGCCCTACAATAGCTTTGAAGTTAATTTCCTGAAAAGTTAGCTGGATTCTCAGTCCGTTTGAAATTCCAACATCTTTAGAGGCTTTAAAGCTTGTAATAATGGAGTCGTCAATCTTAATACCATCTTTACAGATAACTGAAATAATCTGCTTCTGGTCACGCCAGTTTTCAAGAGTGTCGATGAAGTTCTCCACCAGCTTATTATCTCGTGAGATAAGGGTACTACCGGATTCACTAGACTGGCCCCCTGAATCTCCAGACAACCAGTATCACTTATTTAAGTGATAGTCTTAATACTAGTTTTTAGACTAGTCATTGGAGAACAGATGATTGATGTCTTAGGGCCGGAGAAACGCAGACGGCGTACCACACAGGAAAAGATCGCAATTGTTCAGCAGAGCTTTGAACCGGGGATGACGGTCTCCCTCGTTGCCCGGCAACATGGTGTAGCAGCCAGCCAGTTATTTCTCTGGCGTAAGCAATACCAGGAAGGAAGTCTTACTGCTGTGGCCGCCGGAGAACAGGTTGTTCCTGCCTCTGAACTTGCTGCCGCCATGAAGCAGATTAAAGAACTCCAGCGCCTGCTCGGCAAGAAAACGATGGAAAATGAACTCCTCAAAGAAGCCGTTGAATATGGACGGGCAAAAAAGTGGATAGCGCACGCGCCCTTATTGCCCGGGGATGGGGAGTAAGCTTAGTCAGCCGTTGTCTCCGGGTGTCGCGTGCGCACGTGCACGTCATTCTCAGACGAACCGATGACTGGATGGATGGCCGCCGCAGTCGTCACACTGATGATACGGATGTGCTTCTCCGTATACACCATGTTATCGGAGAGCTGCCCACGTATGGTTATCGTCGGGTATGGGCGCTGCTTCGCAGACAGGCAGAACTTGATGGTATGCCTGCGATCAATGCCAAACGTGTTTACCGGCTCATGCGCCAGAATGCGCTGTTGCTTGAGCGAAAACCTGCTGTACCGCCATCGAAACGGGCACATACAGGCAGAGTGGCCGTGAAAGAAAGCAATCAGCGATGGTGCTCTGACGGGTTCGAGTTCTGCTGTGATAACGGAGAGAGACTGCGTGTCACGTTCGCGCTGGACTGCTGTGATCGTGAGGCACTGCACTGGGCGGTGACTACCGGCGGCTTCAACAGTGAAACAGTACAGGACGTCATGCTGGGAGCGGTGGAACGCCGCTTCGGCAACGATCTTCCGTCGTCTCCAGTGGAGTGGCTGACGGATAATGGTTCATGCTACCGGGCTAATGAAACACGCCAGTTCGCCCGGATGTTGGGACTTGAACCGAAGAACACGGCGGTGCGTAGTCCGGAGAGTAACGGAATAGCAGAGAGCTTCGTGAAAACGATAAAGCGTGACTACATCAGTATCATGCCCAAACCAGACGGGTTAACGGCAGCAAAGAACCTTGCAGAGGCGTTCGAGCATTATAACGAATGGCATCCGCATAGTGCGCTGGGTTATCGCTCGCCACGGGAATATCTGCGGCAGCGGGCTTGTAATGGGTTAAGTGATAACAGATGTCTGGAAATATAGGGGCAAATCCATTCACCAACCACAACCACACCACTGATTGAAATAGTTCTAGGTGAACGCATTACATTATCTGTTACAGTCTGCCCTGATTGCATATTTTGAGTGGTAACCATCATAGGGCTATCAAATTCCATGTTTTCAGTTGCTGATAGTGACAAGAAATTATCTGGTTGGCCTTGTAGATGGAAGTAAACACCATCTTTGCCAGTGTAACGAAGCTGATTAGAGTAAATCATTAAATTCTCTTTTGATTTCAAAGACTTAGCGCATTTTAATCATTTTTAACCAAGCCTTTGATATATAAGTATTTTCTCTGTTAAGCGTGAGCTACGTAAATTCTATGAACCGCCCCGGGAATCCTGGAGACTAAACTTCCTGAGAAAGAGGTAAACAGGATGACTAAAAATACTCGTTTTTCCCCCGAAGTCCGTCAACGGGCAGTCCGTATGGTTCTGGAAAGTCAGGGCGAATATGACTCACAATGGGCGACAATTTGTTCCATTGCTCCAAAGATTGGCTGTACGCCGGAGACTCTGCGTGTCTGGGTTCGCCAGCATGAGCGGGATACCGGGGGCGGTGATGGAGGGCTCACCACCGCTGAACGTCAGCGTCTGAAAGAGCCGGAGCGTGAAAATCGTGAACTGCGCCGCAGTAACGATATCCTTCGCCAGGCTTCCGCTTATTTTGCGAAGGCGGAGTTCGACCGCCTCTGGAAAAAATGATGCCACTGCTGGATAAGCTGCGTGAGCAGTACGGGGTCGGACCGCTATGCAGCGAACTGCATATTGCCCCGTCAACGTATTACCACTGTCAGCAACAGCGACATCATCCGGATAAACGCAGTGCCCGTGCGCAGCGCGATGACTGGCAGAAGAAAGAGATACAGCGCGTATACGATGAAAATCACAAGGTATACGGTGTAAAGTCTGGCGTCAGTTGTTACGGGAAGGTATCAGAGTGGCCAGATGCACTGTGGCACGTCTCATGGCGGTTATGGGACTTGCCGGTGTTCTCCGGGGTAAAAAGGTCCGTACGACCATCGGCCGGAAAGCCGTTGCCGCAGGCGACCGCGTAAACCGTCAGTTCGTGGCAGAACGACCTGACCAGCTGTGGGTGGCTGATTTTACTTACGTCAGCACATGGCGGGGCTTCGTCTATGTGGCGTTCATCATTGATGTGTTTGCCGGATACATCGTGGGGTGGCGGGTCTCATCGTCCATGGAAACGACATTCGTGCTGGATGCACTGGAGCAGGCGTTATGGGCCCGTCGACCGTCCGGCACGGTCCATCACAGTGATAAAGGTTCTCAGTATGTATCGCTGGCCTACACACAGCGGCTTAAGGAAGCCGGATTACTGGCATCAACAGGAAGTACAGGCGACTCGTATGACAACGCGATGGCGGAGAGCATCAATGGTCTTTACAAATCGGAGGTAATACACCGTAAGAGCTGGAAAAACCGTGCAGAAGTGGAACTGGCCACACTCACGTGGGTGGACTGGTATAACAATCGACGATTGCTGGAAAGGCTGGGCCACATCCCTCCGGCAGAAGCAGAAAAAGCTTATTATGCTTCCATCGGAAACGATGATCTGGCAGCCTGAGTTCACAGATAAAACACTCTCCAGGAAACCCGGGGCGGTTCACTATTTTCAGTTTCAAAACGGTCGCATAATGCGAGCATGTAAAGGATAGTTGCATCCGTTTGCTTACGACTGATAGCCTTTGCACTACACCTGTTAGCTGAACGATTAGGGCATCTGTACATTCCAAAACGTTTTAAGGCATATCCACCAAGAACAATAGTAGCCCCACACTCAGAACATTTGAGGTAGCCTGAGTTTAACGGACACTCCTTCCTGAAATAGAATGGCATCAGAAGGAGCTAATAATGAGCAGAAAAACCCAACGTTACTCTAAAGAGTTCAAAGCCGAAGCTGTCAGAACGGTTCTTGAAAATCAACTTTCGATCAGTGAAGGCGCTTCCCGATTATCTCTTCCTGAAGGCACTTTAGGACAATGGGTTACCGCCGCCAGAAAAGGGCTCGGTACTCCTGGTTCCCGCACGGTGGCTGAACTGGAATCTGAAATTCTGCAACTGCGTAAGGCGTTAAATGAAGCTCGCCTTGAGCGCGATATATTAAAAAAAGCAACAGCGTATTTTGCACAGGAGTCGCTGAAAAATACGCGTTAATCGAACAATGGCGACAACAATTTCCCATTGAAGCGATGTGTCAGGTATTTGGTGTATCCAGGAGCGGTTATTACAACTGGGTACAGCATGAACCCTCAGACAGAAAACAAAGTGATGAGCGGCTAAAACTGGAGATTAAGGTGGCACATATCCGCACTCGCGAAACATATGGAACCCGGCGGCTCCAGACGGAGCTGGCAGAGAATGGCATCATCGTTGGTCGTGACCGACTGGCACGTCTTCGTAAGGAGCTGAGGCTACGCTGTAAGCAGAAACGCAAGTTCAGAGCAACTACGAACCCGAACCACAATCTGCCAGTTGCGCCAAATCTGCTGAACCAGACGTTCGCTCCTACAGCACCAAATCAGGTCTGGGTGGCGGACCTGACGTATGTTGCCACACAGGAGGGATGGTTGTACCTCGCTGGCATCAAAGATGTTTATACGTGTGAAATTGTCGGCTACGCCATGGGAGAGCGCATGACAAAAGAGCTGACAGGTAAAGCCCTGTTTATGGCGCTCAGGAGCCAGCGCCCACCTGCCGGGCTAATCCACCACTCTGATCGAGGTTCACAGTACTGCGCATACGATTACCGGGTCATACAGGAGCAGTCTGGTCTGAAAACATCAATGTCGCGTAAAGGTAACTGTTACGACAACGCTCCGATGGAAAGCTTCTGGGGAACGCTGAAAAATGAGAGCCTGAGCCACTATCGTTTTAATAACCGGGATGAAGCCATCTCAGTAATACGGGAATACATTGAGATTTTCTACAATCGTCAGCGTCGTCACTCTCGTCTGGGGAATATCTCCCCGGCAGCCTTCAGGGAAAAATATCATCAGATGACTGCTTAAAAAAAGAACAAATGGTAGTGTCCGCTATTGCCAGTACACCTCACATTTGATGATACCCCTGAACAAGTTGACTGATAGCGGATTACTTGATACAGAAGCCCTACCATATTGCCCTGTGTTCAGTTGCTGTACTCGATAGAATAGTGACTCACTGATTATTGCGGGGTAGTAACCCTGAACTTCTTCACGTCCAGCAGGTGTGAAACATCCAATCACAGCACGATTTCTGAGCAGTTTCTTTACAGCAGTATCAGACCACCCCTTTTGTTTGGGTGTGTATTGATTCAATGACAAGTGACCTTCATCGTTTAAAGTTCTGGTGATAGCCCAAAAGCTTAAACCCTGTAATCTCAGGTCAAATGCTCGTTTAACAACTTCCACTTTATCAGGAATGATTGTGAATGTTCGACGGTCATCATTCAGCCTTAACCATGCAGGACAACGCCTAGATACCTTGATACCTTCGGAGATGAGTTCTTTTTTACGGTTCCATGCAGCTTGGACACGCTCAGACTTTCTCAAACTTTCCTCATGCGCCCGCTGCATTATCAGAATGCTTTTAATCAGGGCTAACGGGTCTTTTAAACTTTCTCGTGTGTAATGTTCTCCATCGCTCAGTGTGACTACATCTACACCAGCCCTTAAGATACGGCGTAATAGCTCAGAAGCAATATCAATATCCTGACGTGACAGACGGTCTAAACTCTCGATTAGTAGCGTATCACCAGCTTTAACAAGCCCTTTCTCGATAGCGGTTAAAAAGTCACCTAGACCACCTTTCAGGTGCTTACCACTAAAAGCACTTTTCCCCAAATCTTTAAAGCTCAAGGATGAATCCAAGTAAAACTCAGGGTTCTTATCAAGCCAGTCAGTAACCAGCTTAGATTGTCGGCGTACAGAGTCCCCTTTCAGTTGTCGTTCACTTGAAAATCTGATGTAGCTGATTGCCCGTCTCATATTCAATACCTAAAATGATGTGTTTAGGAACCCATTATACTGAAGACAATACCGGACCACATATTCAGGGCGGAGTGGCCGGTAACACCAAGCTGCTCAACGTAGAGGGGTAAGAAGGGCATTACCAGACTGAAGGCGGCCCCGGTAAGAAAACAGCCTAGCCAGGCGACGATCAGGTTTCGTTTCCAGTTTATAGGGGTGTCATTTTCACAGGGTGACATAGCAATCCGCTGTTGGTGCGCCAGGCGCGGTGAACATAAGAAGAAAAGATAAACACACTAATTATGCGCCCGACTTCCAGGGGGCGCAATCCAGAGAGCTTTTATCGCTAAATCAGGGGGATTTGCTGTGGTAATGCCGGATGCCATTCTGAAGCATCCGGCATGGGAGATTTAATAGCGTGAAGGAACGCCTTCCGGGCGTGTTTTAAAGCGACGGTGTAACCACATATACTGCTCTGGTGCCATCATGATGCATTTTTCGACCACTTTGTTCATCCACGCGGCGGTAGTTTCGGCATCATCCAGTGGCGGAGAACACTCTGGTGGCAGCATAATCAATTGATACCCTTTGCCATCTGGCTTACGGCGTGGAACGAAGGGCACCAGACATGCGCCGGACATCCGTGCCAGCATCCAGGTTCCGGTCGTGGTCGCAGCCTGCTCAACGGCAAATAACGGGACGAAAACGCTTGAGCGCGGGCCGTAATCATGATCTGGTGCGTACCAGACCACTTCGCCTTTTTTCAGGGCTTTAATCATGCCTTTTAAATCTTTGCGGTCGAGCATCGATTTATTTGAGCGCAAACGGCCCCAGGTTTGTAGCCAGTCAATCAGTGGATTATCGTTCGGGCGGTAAACGCCAATCCCCGGTTCCTGCATACCAAACTGCCGCGCGCCCAGCTCCAGTGTCAGAAAATGGATGCCAACTAACAGGATGCCGCGTTTTTGCGCCTGCACGTCACGAATGTGTTCCATGCCGATCACTTCCGTCCAGCGGGCGATTCGGCGGTCCGGCCAGAACCACGCCATACCGGTTTCCATCAGGCCCATGCCAACGGATTCGAAATTCTTCACCACCATTTTACGGCGTTCTTGTTCGCTCATTTCCGGGAAGCACAGTTCCAGGTTGCGATGCACAATTTTTGCGCGTCGTTTCATAAAACGTAACGCCAGTTTTCCTAATCCACAACCGAGGCGGTAGATAATCGGGTAGGGCAATTGCACGACCAACCAAAGTACGCCAATACCCAACCAGGTTAACCAATAACGCGGATGAAGCAGTGCGGTGGAGAACTTGGGTAGATTCGTCATATCAATCCTGTTTTTCAACCTATACGGGCAATTGTATGTATTGTCGCATTTTTTCGCCCGCAACCAAAATTTGTGGCTGAAGACTGGGCGAAATTGCCGCGCTTGTAAATAACAAATAATTTTTAATGCGCAAATGTAGCGTAAAATGTGTGGATGTTAATTATCGATAATTGCTATATCATGCCGCGGATTTTTACTTTCCCATCTCGCAGGAACCGTACACCATGCCAGTGTTACACAACCGCATTTCCAACGACGCGTTAAAAGCCAAAATGTTGGCTGAGAGCGAACCGCGAACCACCATTTCGTTTTACAAGTATTTCCACATCGCCGATCCTAAGGCGACCCGTGACGCTTTATATCAGCTGTTTACCGCGCTGAATGTTTTTGGGCGAGTGTATCTGGCGCATGAGGGCATTAACGCGCAAATCAGCGTACCTGCGAGCAATGTTGAAACATTTCGCGCGCAGCTCTATGCCTTCGACCCGGCTTTAGAGGGTTTACGCCTGAATATCGCGTTGGATGATGACGGGAAATCCTTCTGGGTACTGCGCATGAAGGTACGCGATCGCATTGTTGCCGACGGTATTGACGATCCTCACTTTGATGCCAGCAATGTTGGTGAGTATCTGCAAGCGGCGGAAGTGAACGCCATGCTTGACGATCCCGATGCACTATTTATCGACATGCGTAACCACTATGAGTATGAAGTGGGGCACTTTGAAAACGCGCTCGAAATTCCGGCAGATACCTTCCGTGAGCAGCTGCCAAAAGCAGTCGAGATGATGCAGGCACATAAAGATAAAAAAATCGTCATGTACTGCACCGGCGGCATTCGTTGTGAAAAGGCCAGTGCCTGGATGAAACATAACGGATTCAACAAAGTCTGGCATATCGAGGGCGGAATTATTGAATACGCCCGTAAGGCGCGCGAGCAGGGCTTGCCGGTGCGTTTTATTGGCAAAAATTTTGTTTTTGACGAGCGGATGGGCGAACGTATATCGGATGAGATTATCGCGCATTGCCACCAGTGCGGCGCGCCGTGCGACAGCCATACCAACTGTAAAAATGATGGCTGCCACCTGCTGTTTATTCAGTGTCCAGTATGCGCGGAAAAATACAAAGGTTGTTGTAGTGAGATTTGCTGCGAAGAAAGCGCGTTACCGCCAGAAGAACAGCGACGCCGTCGGGCAGGACGTGAAAATGGCAATAAGATCTTTAATAAGTCTCGTGGACGTCTGAATACAACACTGGGTATTCCTGATCCAACAGAATAAATATCATTGCCGGATGCGTGCCATCCGGCAACATTTCACTCTTACTTCTGCTGTACGCCTTCCACTGAAATAATCAGATCCACTTCCTGAGAAGCTGGACCTAAATCTGTCTTGATATTGAAGTCTTTGAGCTTAATTTTGCCTTCGGCCTCAAAGCCTGCACGTTTACCGCCCCATGGGTCGTCGCCCTGACCAATTAATTTCGCTTCCAGCGTGACGGGTTTGGTTACGCCATTCAGCGTCAGATCGCCGGTAATATCCAGTTCGTCACCGTCTTTCTTCACGCTGGTGGAGGTGAATGTTGCCTGTGGATATTTTGTGGTATTGAGAAAATCCGCACTGCGAAGATGTTTATCGCGTTCGGCGTGGTTAGTATCGACGCTGGTGGTGTTAATTGTCACATTCACTTTATCGGCAGCCGGATTTTTTTCATCAAAGGTAAAAGTACCGTCGAAATCTTTAAAGGTGCCATATAACCAGCTATAGCCAAGATGCTGTATGCGGAAGTTAACAAAGGCGTGCTGACCTTCTTTGTCAATTTTGTAATCGGCGGCAACCGCTGAACCGGCAGAGAACATCAGGGACGCGAAGGTTAACCAAGTAGGCTTTTTTTTCATTTTTTATACTCCATAGTCACGACGACTTTCCCAGCATGCGCTTCAGAGTGTCGTCTTTATCTATGTATTCATGCTTCAGGGCCATAAATCCGTGCATAACGGACAGTACTACTACGCTCCACGTGAGCCAAAATGCAGGGCACCGGCAAGCTTGCCGTGCGCGCCAGCGTCGGCAAGGGTCGCGGGCACGTTAAACCAGCCAAAAAACGCTGATCGGTTTACCATCTCGGCAGTTGAAGATCAGATAGCCGCTGATGCCGATGGCGAACAGCAATAGGTACAATGCGAGATGTCCAGCTTCTGCGGCAAGACCAGTCATGGGCGAAGAACCCGCAGCGGACCCTGGTGGACAGATGACACGCCACAGAACGCGAATAACCAGCCCCATCATTAACAAAATACCGACGCTTTATGCAGTTTGGTGCTTTGTGATACCAGCCATCGTAATAACTGAGCGTGACCATCCACAGACCTAAAGCAAACATGCCGTAGACAATAATTGCGCTTAGCCAATGGAAGGCCGCAGATATAACACCATAGCGTTCAGGGGTATTTGTGAATGACATAAGTGCATCCAATACGAATTTGCGAGAGAAAGAAAATGGCGTGTCGGAGAATGAATTGCAACACAAAAATAACAAATTGAATGATATTTATTTTTATTTCAATAATTTTGAATTAATAATGAAAGAATCTTCATAAGTTTAGTGGGTTCAGCATCAGAGATGTCTGGTGAGTGCTGTAGAAGCAGGAATAATCTCATTCAATTTTTCACGCTAATGAAAGGGAGATTAAATATTTATAAGTTTATGTCAGTGCGGAAAACTAAAAATAAAACACATGAGAATAGAATCATAATTGCCAACAATCCCCAGAGAAAAAGATAAAGCATCAGATGCTCAGCGAATATTATTGATGAGATAGTGCAACAGCCGACGCATTAAAATACTCCTGTAAAAACGGCCTCATTCTGGAGGCCGTAATAACGGCACCCAAACAAAAGCACCAATCCCATTAAATCAAAATAAAGCTTCTCTTCTCATAAATGGGCGGCTATTTTCCCTAAAAACGACGAAATTTTAAAACCGTAGCTAGGCCGGTAATGCGAGGTGTCTTATCGTGACCGGGTAGGGTATGGATGATAAAATCTTCGTCAGGCGAATTATCATAGGTGCAGGCGGCGCCGTACAGGCAGCAACCGATACCCGGCAAGACATTGCGCAAGAACGGGAAGGCTCCGAGAAGAAACCATCGCTGACCACTTCCGCAAACGGAACACGTTCATCCGCTGAATGGATAACCTGGCCTACCGTTATGTTTGCCAATCTTCAACGCGTCGTTTTCTGCCGGAAAACCATAATATTAATCGCCAATGGGCAGTTCACCGGTAAACGCCGGGAATTTTTGTTCACGCTATAGCGACCATCGGCCTGATACCAGGCAAATACTTTGCGTACGGGCTTGGACAGGCAGCTCCTAAGCATCTCTTTTACCCATGTTCCCGCGCAGACAATCGCTTTTTTCGCCTGATACTCACCGTAGCCGTTTCAATAGTACGCCATCATCGTCATGACGAATTGCAGTGTACGGGCAGTTGAACCGCTGCGCGCAGCCCACTTCCTTCGCCAGTTGGGATAGGAGTTAATCGCCAGTTCGCTGCGCAAAAAAACCGGAATCAGTCTCAAGATAAGCCGATGTCGTTGTCCGGGACGCGTATTTCTGGCCAGCGGGCCATGATCCCTTGCGCGTCGAGCTTTTTCGACGTTAGTTAGCTGTTCGGCGCTGTGGGCGACGTTGGCGAGAAATGCAGAAGTCAGCCGGGCCGAGGTTAATGACACCAGAACTCGTACAAAAATGGGATCATCTTCGTTGTGGCGGGAGGCTTCGTCCCACAGTGTTTGCGCGCGAGTACCAGTGGGACATACTTTTCGCCTTCACCATAAGCATGGCGAATTAATCGCGTATCGCCATCCGTAGCTGCCGTGTTGATGCGGTGGCATATGGGCGTCGGTCATTAGCACGTTTAAACCGGCACAGGTTTACGTGATTGCCCGGCGGCAGCGCCTACGGAACCACTACCAATAATGATGAGATGATCTTCATTTTTTTCTCTCTGCTCTCATGGTTTAAGCAGAGTAATTAACTGAATGCGGTGTCCGACCCAGAAATGGTAAAGGCGCCGGTGAGGTGCCTTGCGGGTGATGGTCATGTCATGTTAATGACGCCGATCTGTTTGGGGAAATCACGGATTCAATTTTGGCGATTCCTGCTTCTAATATCGAAATAAATTGTCTGGCAACATCAGTGGTTAACCAGAGCGTCTTGACCAACTTCAGTCCCTTCCTGCTCGGACTAATTTGGGGTCTGGTAGTGCAAACGCAACATCAGCGCATCATAGCTATCAACGGTGCTAATGTCCCACCCTACGAGCGGATGGTCTGAAATAACTTCATTATTTATTTCATCCTGCTGAATTCGTGTTACTACGACAACGTTATTCGAGGTTGAATGCGTTTTTATCTGGAGAGCAACTTCAGTATACCAATAAGTAAGTTATCACGCAAATTTTAAAGGGGGAACAGATAAATTTCTGCTTTTAAGATTTATATGAACAATAAAACGGCATGTCATTGATTATTTTTTAGCATATTCTGTGCAATTATTTTGAGGAAGTGTCCAATTTTTGTACTCAAAATTATAGTAAAATAAAAAAGCCGGGGCGACCCGGCAAAAACAAAAATCACTGCATATTATTCGCTGACGAACCAGGTCATCGGCGCTTTCCCACGTTTCCTGGAGAATTTCGCTAATGCGCTGTTTTTATCTTCTTTTGTTGCGCCAATAACCGATCGATTACTTCACTACGGCATAACGTACCGATACGTGGCCTTCATTATCAGGAAACGCATCTGAATACGGCGGGAAAGTTGGCAGGCCGGGGCGTGGATGGCCGCTGGCAATGGGAGAAGTTTTCGCTATGGTGACTTCAATTGGCATAATGGCCCCTGTGAATATGCTGGTTATTTATACAGGTAAAATAACCTAATGACAACAGCAAGCTACGATTTTTATTGTTTAACGGACCAGCGTACCGTTTCCCCGGCGAGGAATGGCGCCAGCGTGTCATCAGTCAGTGCGATGCTTTCAGCAACCTGTTGCTTCACGTACCAGTTGATGAATGTGTCGTTGACCGGCAACCCATAGAACTGCAGGCCGTTTACGGACGGAATGCTCCGAGAGTGCTGCAGAGCATTCATCTCTTCAAAGACGGTAGCGTAACTGCCCAGCGCGGTTGGGGCGGTGGAGCCGACCGCGCAGCCGCAACTGCTCTCTTTGCGATGACGTGCATGTGGCGCAGAATCCGTACCGAGGAATACTGATTAAAACCGCTGGCGACCAGTTCACGCAATGCCTGTTGGTGAATATTGCGTTTGAGGATGGGTAAACAATACAGGTGCGGACGCACGCCACCAACCAGCATATGGTTGCGGTTAAACATCAGATGCTGCGGAGTGATGGTGGCAGCCAGCCGTTCATTTCCGTCACGGACATAGTCGGCAGCATCTTTGGTGGTGATGTGCTCAAAAACGACTTTCAGCGCAGTCAGGCGCTGGCGCAGAGGTTCCATCACGCTTTCTATAAAGCGCGCTTCACGATCAAAAATGTCGATATCTGCATGTGTCACTTCACCATGCACCAGTAGCGGCATACCGATTTTTTCCATGCGCTCAAGTACCGGCATGATTGCGTCAATTGACGTCACGCCGTGGCTGGAGTTAGTGGTTGCGTTTGCCGGGTAAAGTTTTGCAGCGGTGAACACGGCTTCATTAAATCCGCGCTCCAGCTCATTAGGATCCAGCGAATCTGTTAAATAACAGGTCATCAATGGGGTGAAATCGTGCCCGGCAGGTACGGCGTCAAGAATACGTTGGCGATACGCCACGGCAGCCTCAACTGTGGTCACGGGCGGAGCCAGATTGGGCATTACGATAGCCCGTCCATAAATTTCGCTGGTATACGGCACGACAGTTTTTAACATGTCGCCATCGCGGAGGTGAAGGTGCCAGTCGTCTGGGCGGCGGATCTTTAATACCTGGGATGGTGCAGTCATTAATCTCTATGCTCCGGCTGAAGGGATGTTTTTGCCGGACACAAAGGATAAGCGGAAACGTTTTCCTTTGCACGAAAAATAAAGGGCGCGAATGCGCCCTCGTCATTAATCCGTAAACGGAATGACAATTTCGCCTGGCTTCACTTCAATGCCTTTCGCCAGTTTTTTCGCCATTGCTTCGCCCTGACTGCCATCTTCGCGCAGGACGTAAGCAGGTTGCTGGTTAAAGTAATTGCGTAATGCCTGGTTCAAATAGGGAAGCAACGTTTGCATCACCGTTTGCATTTTTTCCGGTTGTACCGTCGCATCGACCACTTCCATCTCTTTCAGGAAGATCGCACCTTTTTCTTTATCAAACACGGGCAGCGCTTTCAGCTTCAGTTTCATGGTCGCTTTCTGACTACCGAACAGGGAGTTCATGTCCAGATTGGCGTCTCCGGTTAGGGTAACCTTATTCGGCTCTTCGCGACCAATTTGGCTGGTCAAGTTTGTCAGAACAATATGGGCGTCAGCCACGCCGGGTAAACCGATATCTTTTGAGAAATTATTATGTTTCGCAAGCGACTGGTTAATTTCTTGTTCGGTGATGGTGTATTGGGTGAGTTGATTACAGCCAACGAGCAGGCCACTGACGATCAATGCAGCGGCAAATAAAAACTTGTTCATGGTAGTCCTCGACATGAAATCTGCGTCAATATCCTGACACAACGCAGCATGTGTCACCAGCGATAAACTCGCCAGCAGAAAAAACTGAAAACGGCGGCAACCCGCGAATACAGGCTGCCGCGGCGGGTCAGGATTAAATCGCCATTGATGATAACAAATTGATTTGTGTCTGTTTCGCCATATTATCGCGGTAATTAGCAACGCGGCTTGGCCAGTTGATTCCGGCTACCAGCGTCAGATTACGCAGTAGCGGAAATAGCTGAATATCATCTTCCGAAAGTTCGCCATTCACGGCGTTCGGTTTGACGATCAGTTTGTCCAGCGCACGCAAATCATCGCTGATATTCTTAATCAGACCGTCAGAGTGGGCCAGCAGGTCGGCAAAATTACCCGCGCTGGCCTCTTTCTTGTCGACGAAATATTTGCGCGCGGCGGGAGTAGAAAACTCATCAAATGCCGATTTGGCAAAACGCGGCAACAGCAGTTTGTTGACGTAGCCATTGACCTTGCGCAGCCACTCTTCAATGGCAGGGGAACGTTTGCCGGTCAGTAACGGTTTGCCGTCGAGTTTATCGACATAGTGAACGATATCCATGCTTTCTGGCATATAGCGGCTGTCATCTTTTTGCAGAATGGGAACCTGTTTTTGACCGACCATCCGGGTGGGTGTTTCTGCGTCGTCGTTGAGCAGAACATGTAATTCGACGGGGATATTTTTCAGGCCGAAAATCATGCGGGCTTTGAGGCAGTAAGGGCAGTGATCGTAAATGTATAGCTTCACGTGACTCCTCCATTTGGCTGTCAGTTCACTTTCAGTATGGAGGAGTCAGGGGGGAGTATCAAATCAGGCGTCGCGTTCCAGCAAACGACGCGCGGCGCGTTTCTGACTAAACTGCCAACCCAGCGCAAGGAAAGTGAAGATGCCAATAATTCCCAGCATCATCCACGGAAGCTCTGGCTGGTGCGCCGATTTGCCCAGGTCAAACAGCCAGCCACCACCGATATAACCAATAGCGCCGCCAATCGCCAGACCCAGACGGCTAAACCCCATATAGCTGCCGCGAGCTCTTGCGTCCGCCAGCGAAGCACTTAAGGTTTCACGCGCAGGCTCGGCAATGATCGACCCGATATAAAACAGACAAATCAGGGTGAAAAGTCGTTGCAGGCCGCTGACCATGCCCACCGGCATCATGCTTAATGACATTATCAACAGCCCAGCCATCAACCGGTGTTCCAGACGAAAATGCTTTTCACTCCAGCGGGCGATAGGGTATAATAAATGTTAACGACAGACACGCTTCAACGGCATACATCCATTTAACGGCAGGGCGTGCCCGCCACGTTGTTCACCAGAATCGGAGCATCAGCATCACTTGAACAGCCAGCATGTAGAGCCGCCAGCGTCAGGACATAGGTGACAATGCTTGTCGCGCATCACGCGGGTCATGCCTTCGCGAACGGGCGTGCGTACGGTGGAGAGTTTCCATGCCGGTAACAACCACGCATTGAACGCCGCACATAGCACAAACAAAACGGCCCCTGTGGCGCAGACCAGGCGAAAGTCGTATTGCAACAGCCAGCTCCCCAACAATGCGCCAATGACCGCACTGGCACTGTCCTGCATCATCAACAGCGAGAAAAAACGACCACGTTGTTGTGGACGGATTAGTTTCACCACCAGCGCCGAACGCGGCGGATCAAACAACGTGCCGCCGAGTCCCGAGAGCAGGCATGAAAACCACAATAGCCACGGTTCGTGGGCGATACCCATTGTGGCGAATCCGGCGGCGCGCATCAGCATACCGGTAACAATCATCGGTTTGGCACCAAAGCGGTCGGCAATTGCGCCGCCGAAAATACCCAGACCTTGCTGAATAAACTGGCGTAGACCGAGAGCAATACCGACCATGACGGCGGCCCAGCCCATTTGATCAACGAAGCGGATAGAGATCAGCGGGAAGACAACAAAGAACCCCAGCACGACCAGCATATTATCGATGAGCAGGAAATATTTACCCAGGTTCCTCGCCTGCGATACGCGGGACATTTCCCCTCCCGGGAAATAAAAGATGAGCACTTTCTATTCTGCATTGCCGCTAAGACTTTTCCCATCACTTCGGGGACAGTATTTTTTTATCAAAACGTCGCTTTGATAGAGAGTTTTTATCAAATATGTGAATAATGCAGAAAATGGCATTTTGGACTTTTCACAGGGTCTGGTTGCGCAGGTATAGTAATACTTACAGCGTATTAAAGACGTTACGGGAAGGAGTAGGTATAGAATGTTTGGCTATCGCAGTAACGTGCCAAAAGTGCGCTTAACCACAGACCGACTGGTCGTGCGTCTGGTGCATGATCGTGATGCCTGGCGTCTGGCGGATTATTACGCAGAGAATCGCCATTTCCTCAAGCCCTGGGAGCCAGTGCGCGACGAAAGCCACTGTTATCCATCAGGCTGGCAGGCCAGGCTAGGGATGATTAACGAATTTCATAAACAAGGTTCAGCTTTCTACTTTGGCTTATTCGACCCGGACGAAAAAGAGATTATTGGCGTTGCCAATTTTTCCAATGTTGTTCGCGGCTCTTTTCATGCCTGCTATCTCGGTTATTCGATTGGGCAAAAATGGCAGGGCAAAGGACTCATGTTTGAAGCCCTGACCGCAGCCATTCGTTATATGCAGCGCACCCAACATATTCATCGCATTATGGCTAATTATATGCCGCACAATAAACGCAGCGGTGATTTACTGGCGCGACTGGGTTTTGAAAAAGAAGGCTATGCGAAAGACTATCTGTTGATTGATGGACAATGGCGCGATCACGTACTGACGGCATTAACTACCCCAGACTGGACGCCCGGCCGCTAAGGAGAATCTCATGAAATATCAACTTACTGCCCTGGAAGCTCGCGTAATTGGTTGCTTGCTGGAAAAGCAGGTGACCACGCCGGAGCAATACCCGCTCTCAGTCAATGGTGTAGTCACGGCCTGTAATCAGAAAACGAACCGTGAACCGGTCATGAATCTGAGTGAATCCGAAGTGCAGGAACAGCTGGATAATCTGGTCAAACGTCATTATCTACGCACAGTGAGCGGTTTTGGTAATCGGGTCACCAAATATGAGCAACGTTTTTGTAATTCAGAATTTGGCGATCTGAAACTGAGCGCCGCAGAAGTGGCGTTAATCACCACGTTGTTATTGCGTGGTGCCCAGACGCCGGGTGAACTGCGCAGCCGCGCCGCGCGAATGTATGAATTCAGCGATATGGCGGAAGTGGAGTCGACGCTGGAACAACTGGCGAATCGCGAAGATGGTCCTTTTGTGGTGCGTCTGGCCCGCGAACCGGGTAAACGCGAAAGCCGCTACATGCATCTTTTCAGTGGTGAGGTTGAAGATCAGCCGGCGGTAACGGCTATGTCGAACATGGTTGACGGTGATTTACAGACCCGCGTCGAAGCCCTGGAAATCGAAGTGGCAGAACTGAAACAACGTCTTGATTCGTTGCTGGCCCATCTGGGAGATTAAAGTGAAAAAATTACGTATCGGCGTAGTGGGATTAGGCGGCATTGCGCAAAAAGCGTGGTTACCGGTGCTGGCGGCAGCGTCTGACTGGACGTTACAAGGAGCCTGGTCGCCTACGCGCGCCAAAGCCCTGCCAATTTGTGACAGCTGGCGCATTCCTTATGCCGATTCGTTATCCAGCCTTGCCGCCAGTTGTGATGCGGTTTTTGTGCACTCCAGCACCGCCAGCCACTTTGACGTGGTCAGTACGTTACTCAATGCGGGGGTACATGTCTGTGTCGATAAACCGCTGGCAGAAAATCTGCGCGATGCTGAAAGGCTGGTGGAACTGGCGGCGCGGAAAAAACTGACGTTGATGGTCGGTTTTAACCGTCGTTTCGCACCACTCTACGGTGAGTTAAAAACGCAACTCGCCACCGCAGCCTCGCTAAGAATGGATAAACATCGTAGCAATAGCGTCGGGCCACACGATCTTTATTTCACGTTGCTGGATGATTATCTGCATGTGGTGGATACCGCGCTGTGGTTGTCGGGCGGCAAAGCCTCTCTGGATGGCGGTACGCTACTGACTAACGACGCTGGCGAAATGCTGTTTGCCGAGCACCATTTTTCGGCCGGTCCTTTGCAGATCACCACTTGTATGCATCGCCGTGCCGGAAGTCAGCGTGAAACCGTGCAGGCCGTGACTGACGGTGCGCTCATCGACATTACGGATATGCGCGAATGGCGTGAGGAGCGCGGGCAGGGTGTAGTGAATAAACCGATTCCTGGTTGGCAGAGCACTCTTGAGCAACGTGGATTTGTCGGCTGTGCGCGGCACTTCATTGAATGCGTGTAAAATCAGACAGTTCCGCAAACCGCCGGCGAATAGGCAGTGCTGGCGCAACGTATCGTTGACAAGATCTGGCGCGATGCGATGAGTGAATAAACCCTGTAACATCTGGCGGTAGCAATTCACCATAATCTAGGTAGACTATTCGCCTCTTTCAGCGCCTGCCTTGCAGGCGTTTTGCCCGTGGGTCCGGATTAGAACACCGATGAATTTATTAAAATCGCTGGCCGCCGTCAGCTCGATGACCATGTTTTCGCGTGTGCTTGGCTTCGCACGAGACGCAATTGTCGCCAGAATCTTTGGCGCAGGGATGGCAACCGACGCCTTTTTCGTCGCTTTTAAACTTCCTAACTTGTTACGCCGTATCTTTGCCGAAGGGGCATTTTCCCAGGCATTTGTACCGATTCTGGCGGAATATAAAAGTAAGCAGGGTGAAGACGCCACGCGGGTCTTTGTCTCTTATGTTTCTGGCCTGCTGACACTTGCGCTGGCGGTTGTGACGGTCGCTGGCATGCTCGCCGCACCGTGGGTGATCATGGTGACCGCGCCAGGCTTCGCTGACACAGCTGACAAATTTGCCCTGACCAGCCAGCTACTAAAGATTACCTTTCCCTATATCTTGCTGATCTCCCTGGCGTCGCTGGTGGGAGCGATTCTGAATACGTGGAACCGCTTCTCGATTCCGGCGTTTGCGCCAACACTGCTTAACATCAGCATGATTGGTTTCGCGCTGTTTGCCGCACCGTACTTTAACCCACCGGTGCTGGCGCTGGCGTGGGCTGTTACGGTCGGCGGCATCCTGCAGCTGGTGTATCAGCTACCGCACCTGAAGAAGATCGGCATGCTGGTCCTGCCGCGCATTAACTTCCACGATGCTGGAGCAATGCGCGTGGTGAAACAGATGGGACCGGCGATCCTTGGCGTCTCTGTGAGCCAGATCTCCTTAATCATCAACACCATTTTTGCCTCGTTTCTTGCTTCCGGTTCGGTGTCTTGGATGTATTACGCCGACCGCTTAATGGAGTTTCCCTCCGGTGTGCTGGGCGTGGCGCTTGGCACCATTTTGCTGCCGTCGCTGTCGAAAAGTTTTGCCAGTGGCAATCATGATGAATACAACCGTTTGATGGACTGGGGGTTGCGTCTTTGTTTCCTGTTGGCACTGCCGAGTGCGGTTGCGTTGGGCATTCTTTCAGGTCCGTTAACCGTTTCGCTGTTCCAGTACGGTAAATTTACCGCGTTTGATGCGCTGATGACCCAGCGGGCGTTAATTGCCTACTCGGTGGGTTTGATTGGCCTGATTGTAGTGAAAGTGTTGGCTCCTGGCTTTTATTCCCGCCAGGACATTAAAACGCCAGTGAAAATTGCCATCGTTACGCTGATTTTAACGCAATTGATGAACCTGGCGTTTATTGGTCCGTTGAAACATGCCGGGCTGTCACTTTCTATTGGTCTGGCGGCGTGTCTGAATGCTTCGCTGCTTTACTGGCAGTTGCGTAAGCAGAAAATCTTTACTCCGCAACCCGGCTGGATGGCGTTTCTGTTGCGTCTGGTGGTGGCGGTACTGGTGATGTCTGGCGTGCTTTTAGGTATGTTACATATCATGCCGGAGTGGTCATTGGGTACCATGCCCTGGCGCTTACTGCGTTTAATGGCGGTCGTGCTGGCGGGGATTGCCGCGTACTTCGCTGCACTGGCGGTACTGGGCTTCAAAGTTAAAGAATTTGCCCGCCGGACGGTGTAACAATGCATTCCGGCCTGCAGTGCAGGCCGGAGATAATATTCAGATCGAAATCTTTTTACTGCCGCGATGGGGTGTTGAGGTCTGACCGTTCGCCCCATATAGCGTCGGTTCCTGATGCGGTTTCAACATTTCCAGCGCCTGTTGATTGCGCTCAATCTGTCCTTCCAGTAACCAGCCGTTATGTTGATTCATTTGGCGTAGTTGCTGCGTTTTCACAGTAATTTCCTGCCAGCGTTGACTAATATCAACGCTATTTGCTGTATTGGGTTCTTTCTTGCGTAACTGTTCGAGGTAATCCAGCGTCGCCAGCAGTGAGCTTTTTTGTTCTGTAATCCATTGCAACTGGCTGCCGTTGATCTGCCCCATAGAGAGATGTTGCTGCTCTTGATCCATTACCGTTTTGAGATCGTTAAGCACAGCGGACATCTGGTCGAGGATCTCTGCAAGACGTGTCATACGATCAGTTACTCTGCAAGTCTTGCTGCGCTTCGTTGATCAGCGCATCGGCAATTTTGCCGGTGTCCATTTTTAGTTCACCGTTACGAATCGCCAGTTTTAACGCTTCGACACGTTCAAGATTGATATCACTGCTGCCGGGTTGCATCAGTTTTGCTTGCGCGTCGCTTAACGTCACACTGGTGCTGGTGGAGGCGGTTGTTTTTGCCGCCCGGCTGTTCGTTACCGGCGCGTCGGTGGTTTCGCGCGGTTGAACGGTGCTTACAGGCTTCAGAGGCGAAGTGCGATCAATACTCATGGTTTATTCCTCATTGAGGGCGCTTTTATCATGTGTTGCTTATTTATCGGCAAGGGACGGGTAATCTTTAACAGCTTACAGGTTTATAAGAATATTCCCATCTGCATCAACAACGCCGCTGACTACCTGTTCCGATACCATGCGCACCCGCGCATTCTGTGCGACGGCTGCATTGTTCAGCGCCTGACCTTCTGCGTTGGCGCTAAACCCATCACCGCTGGCGATCACATTGACGCGTTGTCCCGCTTTTACCCGCCATGCCTGGCGAAACTGGGTTAACTGGATAGGTTGATCGGGTGATAGATCGCGCAGGCTAACGGCATCAACAAGTTGATTGATATCCAGCACCGTACGCGGTGGCAGGGTATCCAGGCGTCCACGTTTCAGTTTGACATTGCCAGCTTCCAGCTTTCCTCCCCGCACAATAGGCATCGCGGCAACCACATAATTTCCTGTGGCCTGCACATTAACCTGTAAATATCGTTTGTCGTTACCGCAGCGTGCCAACACATTCACATTGCCCCACAGGCGGGAATTATTGCTCATCGAAAGCAATGGCTGCTCGCATGGCGGTAGTAGATTGGGCGCTGTACGAATAGAAACACGAACCTCATCACTTACCCCCGCGAGTTGGGCGCTAAAAAAGTTGTGCAATTGCGATGTGAGATTGCTCGCCGTACTTAACGGACTGAACAGTATCGCGATGATCGCCACGCTACGTTTTATTGTCAGCATTTTCGCCCCCAGCCATTTCTACAACGTGAATTGTACCTGTCCGCAATGACCATCAACGGCATAAATAGCGACCCATTTTGCGTTTATTCCGCCGATAACGCGCGCGTAAAGGCATTTAAGCTGATGGCAGAATTTTGATACCTGCGGAGGAGATATGCTCGATAAGCTCGACGCCGCCTTACGTTTTCAACAAGAGGCGCTCAATCTGCGCGCCCAGCGTCAGGAAGTGCTGGCAGCAAACATCGCCAATGCCGATACCCCTGGTTATCAGGCGCGCGATATCGATTTTGCCAGTGAACTTAAAAAAGTCATGCAACGTGGACGGGATGCAACCAGTGTGGTTGCACTGACGATGACCTCAACGCAGCACATCCCGGCGCAGGCGCTGACGCCTCCTACCGCAGAACTGCAATACCGTATTCCGGACCAGCCTTCGCTTGACGGTAATACCGTCGATATGGATCGCGAACGCACCCAGTTTGCCGATAACAGCCTGCAATACCAGATGAGCCTTAGCGCGTTGAGCGGGCAAATCAAAGGCATGATGAACGTTTTACAGAGCGGAAATTAACGGATGGCACTGCTGAATATTTTTGATATCGCCGGGTCGGCGTTAACTGCCCAGTCCCAGCGCCTGAACGTGGCGGCCAGTAATCTGGCAAATGCTGATAGCGTGACCGGTCCTGATGGACAGCCATATCGGGCAAAACAGGTGGTATTCCAGGTTAACGCTGCACCAGGTGCTGCGACAGGCGGCGTAAAGGTTGCCGATGTTAAGAAAGTCAGGCCCCGGACAAACTGGTTTATGAACCAGGTAATCCGCTGGCAGATGCAAAGGGCTACATAAAAATGCCGAACGTTGATGTCGTCGGGGAGATGGTTAACACCATGTCGGCGTCACGCAGCTATCAGGCCAATGTTGAAGTGCTCAACACGGTGAAAAGCATGATGCTGAAAACCCTTACGCTCGGTCAATAAAGGAGAAAGCTATGTCCATTGCGGTAACCACCACCGATCCGACAAATACCGGCGTCAGTACCACCAGCAGTAGTTCGCTCACGGGCAGCAACGCCGCAGATTTACAAAGCAGTTTTCTGACTTTGCTGGTGGCGCAGCTGAAAAACCAGGACCCGACCAATCCAATGGAAAACAACGAGCTGACGTCGCAATTGGCACAAATCAGCACGGTCAGCGGGATTGAAAAACTCAATACCACGCTCGGATCTATTTCCGGACAGATTGATAACAGCCAGTCGTTACAGGCCAGTAACCTGATCGGTCACGGCGTGATGATCCCCGGCACAACTGTTCTTGCGGGAACCGGCAGTGAAGAAGGGGCTGTGACCACGACCACGCCGTTTGGTGTTGAGCTGCAACAGGCGGCAGACAAAGTTACGGCCACCATCACCGATAAAAATGGCGCGGTTGTGCGCACCATTGATATTGGTGAACTGACCGCCGGAGTTCACAGTTTCACCTGGGACGGTTCGTTGACTGATGGCAGCACTGCGCCGAACGGTTCTTACAATGTAGCGATTAGCGCCAGTAACGGTGGTACACAACTGGTTGCCCAGCCGCTGCAGTTTGCTCTGGTGCAGGGTGTGATCCGCGGCAACAGCGGTAATACGCTGGATCTCGGCACTTACGGCACCACCACCCTCGACGAAGTACGGCAGATAATTAAAGCCTTCACATTTCAGGAGTCAGTCATGGCCTTTTCTCAAGCGGTTAGCGGATTAAACGCTGCCGCCACCAACCTCGATGTTATTGGCAACAATATCGCCAACTCCGCCACCTACGGCTTTAAATCAGGCACGGCCTCTTTTGCCGATATGTTTGCCGGTTCGAAAGTGGGACTGGGGGTAAAAGTTGCCGGTATCACTCAGGACTTTACCGATGGCACGACCACCAACACCGGGCGAGGTCTGGACGTTGCTATCAGCCAGAACGGTTTTTTCCGTCTGGTAGACAGCAACGGTTCGGTGTTCTACAGCCGTAACGGACAATTTAAGCTGGATGAAAACCGTAACCTGTTGAATACGCAAGGTTTACAGCTGACGGGTTACCCGGTAACCGGTACGCCGCCGACTATTCAGCAAGGGGCGAATCCGACCAATATTTCGATCCCGAATACCCTGATGGCAGCGAAAACTACCACCACGGCGTCGATGCAGATCAACCTGAATTCCAGTGATCCGCTTCCTACTGTTACGCCATTCAGCGCCAGCAATGCGGATAGCTATAACAAAAAAGGTTCGGTGACTGTTTTCGACAGTCAGGGTAATGCTCATGACATGAGCGTCTATTTTGTGAAGACCGGGGATAATAACTGGCAGGTCTACACCCAGGATAGCAGTGATCCAAACAGCATTGCGAAGACAGCGACAACACTGGAATTTAATGCTAATGGCACATTAGTGGATGGTGCGATGGCGAATAATATCGCAACCGGCGCAATTAACGGTGCAGAACCCGCCACGTTTAGTCTGAGCTTCCTCAACTCCATGCAGCAAAATACCGGCGCTAACAACATTGTGGCAACCACCCAGAATGGCTACAAACCGGGCGATCTGGTGAGTTATCAAATCAATGATGACGGTACGGTTGTCGGCAACAATTCCAACGAACAAACCCAACTGCTGGGGCAGATTGTACTGGCGAACTTTGCCAACAACGAAGGTCTGGCATCCGAAGGCGACAACGTCTGGTCTGCGACGCAATCTTCTGGCGTGGCGCTGTTGGGGACAGCCGGGACGGGAAACTTTGGCACTCTGACCAACGGTGCGCTGGAAGCGTCCAACGTCGATCTCAGTAAAGAACTGGTCAATATGATCGTTGCCCAGCGTAACTATAAGTCTAACGCCCAGACCATCAAAACCCAGGACCAGATCCTCAACACGCGGGTTAACTTACGCTAATCGCTGACGGGATAGCTCAATGGATCACGCAATTTATACTGCGATGGGAGCAGCCAGCCAGACGCTGAATCAACAGGCGGTAACCGCCAGTAATCTGGCCAATGCCTCTACGCCCGGTTTTCGCGCGCAGTTAAACGCCTTGCGCGCAGTGCCGGTGGAAGGGCTTTCACTGCCCACGCGCACGCTGGTAACGGCGTCAACACCGGGTGCAGACATGACGCCCGGCAAGATGGATTACACCTCTCGCCCGCTGGACGTTGCGTTGCAGCAGGATGGCTGGCCGTGCAGACCGCTGACGGCAGCGAAGGGTATACGCGTAATGGCAGCATTCAGGTTGATCCCACCGGGCAACTGACAATTCAGGGGCATCCGGTGATAGGCGAGGCGGGGCCAATTGCTGTGCCGGAAGGGGCGGAAATCACGATTGCTGCCGATGGCACAATCTCGGCGCTCAATCCGGGCGATCCGGCAAATACAGTTGCGCCAGTAGGGCGTCTGAAACTGGTGAAAGCCACGGGCAGCGAAGTGCAGCGCGGTGACGACGGCATTTTTCGTTTAAGCGCAGAAACCCAGGCCACGCGAGGGCCGGTACTGCAGGCAGATCCAACCTTGCGTGTGATGTCGGGGGTTCTGGAAGGCAGTAACGTCAATGCCGTTGCGGCAATGAGCGACATGATTGCCAGCGCGCGGCGTTTTGAAATGCAGATGAAGGTGATCAGCAGCGTCGATGATAACGCAGGCCGTGCCAACCAACTGCTGTCGATGAGTTAATTGAACGATTGATGACATTGCAATAAAAGCGCGCGGACTATTCCCTCGCCCCTTTGGGGAGAGGGTTAGGGTGAGGGGAAATTCACACTGTCGCGTGCTTCTGCTCTGCTTGTCAGCAATCCACTACAGGACATTATATGATCAGTTCATTATGGATCGCCAAAACGGGCCTTGACGCCCAGCAAACCAATATGGACGTCATTGCCAACAACCTGGCAAACGTCAGTACTAACGGTTTTAAGCGTCAGCGCGCGGTGTTTGAAGATCTGCTTTATCAAACCATTCGCCAGCCGGGGGCACAGTCTTCCGAACAAACCACCTTACCCTCCGGATTACAAATCGGCACGGGGGTACGCCCGGTCGCCACTGAACGCTTACACAGCCAGGGCAATCTGTCGCAGACCAATAACAGCAAAGATGTCGCGATTAAAGGGCAGGGCTTTTTCCAGGTAATGTTGCCAGATGGCTCATCAGCCTATATCCGTGACGGCTCTTTCCAGGTGGATCAGAACGGGCAGCTGGTGACGGCTGGTGGTTTTCAGGTGCAGCCAGCGATCACCATTCCGGCGAATGCGTTAAGTATCACCATCGGTCGTGATGGCGTGGTCAGCGTAACCCAACAAGGCCAGGCAGCTCCGGTTCAGGTTGGGCAGCTCAATCTCACCACCTTTATGAATGATACCGGACTGGAGAGCATTGGCGAAAACCTCTACACCGAAACGCAATCCTCCGGTGCACCGAACGAAAGCACGCCGGGCCTGAACGGCGCGGGACTGCTGTATCAAGGGTATGTTGAAACGTCTAACGTCAACGTGGCGGAAGAACTGGTCAATATGATTCAGGTGCAACGCGCTTACGAAATCAACAGTAAAGCGGTGTCCACCACCGATCAGATGCTGCAAAAACTGACGCAACTCTAAGGCATAACCGGTGGCAGGTTCACCGGTTTACTGATTTTTGAAGATGATAGCCATGCAAAAAAACGCTGCGCATACTTATGCCATTTCCAGCTTGTTGGTGCTTTCACTAACCGGCTGCGCCTGGATACCCTCCACGCCGCTGGTGCAGGGGGCGACCAGTGCACAACCGGTTCCCGGTCCGACGCCCGTCGCCAACGGTTCTATTTTCCAGTCTGCTCAGCCGATTAACTATGGCTATCAACCGCTGTTTGAAGATCGTCGACCACGCAATATTGGCGATACGCTGACCATCGTGTTGCAGGAGAACGTCAGCGCCAGCAAAAGCTCCTCTGCGAATGCCAGCCGTGACGGTAAAACTAATTTTGGCTTTGATACTGTGCCGCGCTATTTGCAGGGGCTGTTTGGTAACGCTCGTGCCGATGTCGAAGCCTCCGGTGGTAACACGTTCAACGGAAAGGGCGGGGCCAATGCCAGCAATACCTTTAGCGGCACGTTGACGGTGACGGTTGACCAGGTACTGGTCAACGGCAACCTGCATGTGGTGGGTGAAAAACAGATTGCCATTAATCAGGGTACCGAATTTATTCGCTTCTCGGGCGTGGTTAATCCACGCACTATCAGCGGCAGCAATACCGTACCGTCTACTCAGGTGGCGGATGCGCGTATTGAATACGTAGGCAATGGCTACATTAACGAAGCGCAAAATATGGGCTGGTTGCAGCGTTTCTTCCTTAACCTGTCGCCAATGTAAGTGAGGCTGTGGTGATTAAATTTCTCTCTGCATTAATTCTTCTACTGGTTACGACGGCGGCTCAGGCTGAGCGTATTCGCGATCTCACCAGTGTTCAGGGGGTAAGGCAAAACTCACTGATTGGCTATGGCTTGGTAGTGGGGCTGGATGGCACTGGTGACCAGACAACCCAGACGCCGTTTACCACACAAACGCTTAATAACATGCTCTCACAGCTGGGAATTACCGTTCCGACGGGCACCAATATGCAGCTAAAAAACGTCGCTGCGGTAATGGTGACAGCGTCACTTCCTCCGTTTGGACGTCAGGGGCAAACCATCGATGTGGTGGTTTCTTCCATGGGTAATGCCAAAAGCTTGCGTGGAGGTACGTTGTTGATGACACCGCTTAAGGGCGTTGACAGTCAGGTGTATGCGCTGGCGCAGGGCAATATTCTGGTTGGCGGCGCAGGAGCCTCCGCAGGCGGTAGCAGTGTTCAGGTTAACCAACTGAACGGTGGACGGATCACCAATGGTGCGGTTATTGAACGTGAATTGCCCAGCCAGTTTGGCGTCGGGAATACCCTTAATTTGCAACTTAACGACGAAGATTTCAGCATGGCGCAGCAAATCGCTGACACCATCAACCGCGTGCGTGGATATGGCAGCGCCACCGCGTTAGATGCGCGGACTATTCAGGTGCGCGTACCAAGTGGCAACAGTTCCCAGGTCCGTTTCCTTGCCGATATCCAGAATATGCAGGTTAATGTCACCCCGCAGGACGCTAAAGTAGTGATTAACTCGCGCACCGGTTCGGTGGTGATGAATCGCGAAGTGACCCTCGACAGCTGCGCGGTAGCGCAGGGAAATCTCTCAGTAACAGTTAATCGTCAGGCCAATGTCAGCCAGCCAGATACACCGTTTGGTGGTGGACAGACTGTTGTTACTCCACAAACGCAGATCGATTTACGCCAGAGCGGCGGTTCGCTGCAAAGCGTACGTTCCAGCGCCAGCCTCAATAACGTGGTGCGTGCGCTCAATGCGCTGGGCGCTACGCCGATGGATCTGATGTCTATTTTGCAATCAATGCAAAGTGCGGGATGTCTGCGGGCAAAACTGGAAATCATCTGATGATCAGCGACAGCAAACTACTGGCAAGTGCGGCCTGGGATGCGCAATCACTCAACGAACTAAAGGCGAAAGCGAGCGAAGATCCGGCGGCAAATATCCGTCCGGTGGCCCGTCAGGTGGAAGGGATGTTCGTGCAGATGATGTTGAAAAGCATGCGCGACGCTTTACCAAAAGATGGCCTGTTCAGCAGCGAGCACACTCGTCTGTATACCAGTATGTATGACCAGCAAATTGCCCAACAGATGACGGCGGGCAAAGGTCTGGGGCTTGCAGAGATGATGGTTAAACAGATGACGCCAGAACAACCATTGCCAGAGGAGTCCACGCCAGCAGCACCGATGAAATTCCCGCTCGAAACCGTGGTGCGTTATCAAAACCAGACGCTTTCGCAGCTGGTGCAAAAGGCCGTACCACGTAACTACGATGATTCGCTGCCGGGTGACAGTAGAGCATTCCTCGCGCAACTCTCGCTGCCCGCCCAACTGGCAAGCCAGCAAAGCGGTGTGCCACATCATTTGATCCTCGCTCAGGCTGCGCTTGAATCTGGTTGGGGGCAACGGCAAATCCGCCGCGAAAACGGCGAGCCAAGCTATAACCTGTTTGGTGTCAAAGCCTCTGGCAACTGGAAAGGGCAAGTCACTGAAATCACCACGACTGAATATGAAAACGGCGAAGCGAAGAAAGTAAAAGCGAAGTTTCGGGTCTACAGCTCGTATCTGGAAGCATTGTCGGATTACGTTGGGCTGTTAACACGTAACCCGCGCTACGCCGCCGTGACGACCGCCGCGAGTGCGGAACAGGGGGCGCAGGTCCTACAGGACGCGGGCTATGCTACCGATCCTCACTATGCCCGTAAACTCACCAACATGATCCAGCAGATGAAATCGATAAGCGACAAGGTGAGCAAAACCTACAGCATGAACATTGATAATCTGTTCTGAATAACTCAAGTCCGGCGGGTCGCTGCCGATAATACTCTGTAATTGAAGGCTTATAAGGAACCTCCATGTCCAGCTTGATCAATAACGCCATGAGCGGACTGAACGCGGCCCAGGCGGCGTTAAATACGGCAAGTAATAATATCTCCAGCTATAACGTTGCCGGATATACCCGCCAAACCACTATTATGGCGCAGGCCAATAGCACCGTTGGCGCTGGCGGCTGGGTTGGGCATGGCGTCTACGTTTCTGGTGTGCAGCGTGAGTATGATACGTTTATTACCAACCAGTTACGTGCTGCGCAGACGCAAAGTAGCGGGCTGACCGCCCGCTATGAGCAGATGTCGAAAATCGACAATATGCTCTCCACCAGTACCTCTTCGCTGGCAACACAGATGCAGGATTTCTTCACCAGCCTGCAAACGCTGGTGAGTAACGCGGAAGACCCGGCGGCGCGCCAGGCGCTGATTGGGAAATCAGAAGGGTTGGTGAATCAGTTTAAAACCACCGATCAATATCTGCGCGACCAGGACAAACAGGTCAATATCGCGATAGGTGCCAGCGTTGATCAGATCAACAATTACGCTAAACAAATTGCCAGCCTGAACGATCAAATCTCGCGCCTGACAGGCGTGGGGGCAGGGGCGTCACCTAACAATCTGCTGGATCAACGCGATCAACTGGTGAGCGAATTAAACCAGATTGTTGGCGTAGAAGTCAGCGTTCAGGATGGCGGTACTTATAACATCACGATGCCAATGGTTACTCACTGGTTCAGGGAAGTACGGCGCGGCAACTGGCGGCAGTTCCTTCCAGCGCCGACCCTTCTCGTACGACTGTCGCTTACGTTGATGGGACGGCAGGCAATATTGAGATCCCGGAGAAATTACTGAATACCGGGTCGCTGGGCGGCATTCTGACATTCCGTTCTCAGGATCTGGACCAGACGCGTAATACGCTTGGACAACTGGCGCTGGCATTTGCCGAGGCTTTCAACAGCCAACACAAAGCCGGATTTGATGCTAACGGCGATGCTGGTGAAGATTTCTTTACTATCGGTAAGCCCGCGGTTCTGCAAAACACGAAAAACAAAGGTGACGTTGCGATCGGTGCCACGGTAACTGATGCCTCCGTGGTACTGGCGACAGATTACAAAATCTCGTTCGATAATAATCAGTGGCAGGTCACCCGCCTTGCCAGCAATACCACTTTTACGGCGACACCAGATGCCAACGGTAAAGTGGCATTTGATGGTCTGGAGTTGACGTTTACAGGAACGCCTGCCGTTAACGACAGCTTCACGCTGAAACCAGTAAGTGACGCCATCGTCAACATGGATGTATTAATCACCGACGAAGCGAAAATCGCGATGGCGAGCGAAGAAGATGCGGGTGATAGCGACAACCGCAACGGTCAGGCCCTGCTGGATCTGCAAAGCAACAGTAAAACGGTGGGCGGTGCGAAATCCTTTAACGACGCTTATGCCTCGTTAGTGAGTGATATCGGTAATAAAACCGCGACGTTGAAAACCAGTAGCACCACGCAAGGTAATGTGGTGACGCAGCTTTCCAATCAGCAGCAGTCGATTTCCGGTGTCAATCTCGATGAGGAGTACGGAAATCTGCAACGTTTTCAGCAGTATTACCTGGCGAATGCGCAGGTTCTGCAGACGGCAAACGCGATTTTTGATGCGCTGATTAACATTCGCTAAGGGG
The DNA here is from genome assembly GCA_048288465.1 of Shigella flexneri. Lineage (GTDB taxonomy): Bacteria > Pseudomonadota > Gammaproteobacteria > Enterobacterales > Enterobacteriaceae > Enterobacter > Enterobacter flexneri_B. The sequence goes on from CP182556.1 coordinate 1,103,417, forward strand.
AGATAAAATGCGTTTCAGTACCCAGATGATGTACCAGCAAAACATGCGCGGCATCACCAATTCTCAGGCAGAATGGATGAAGTACGGCGAGCAGATGTCGACGGGTAAGCGAGTCGTTAACCCTTCAGACGATCCCATTGCTGCATCACAAGCTGTTGTTCTCTCCCAGGCACAGGCGCAAAACAGCCAGTACACGCTGGCACGTACTTTCGCCACTCAAAAAGTGTCACTGGAAGAGAGTGTACTTAGCCAGGTCACCACTGCTATCCAGAATGCTCAGGAAAAAATTGTCTACGCCAGCAATGGCACCTTGAGTGACGATGACCGGGCCTCGCTGGCTACGGATATTCAGGGGCTTCGTGACCAGTTGCTGAATCTGGCGAACACCACTGACGGTAATGGGCGCTACATATAAAACAGAGACTGCGCCGTTTAGTGAGGCTAACGGTGATTATGTTGGCGGAACAGAAAGTATTAAGCAACAGGTCGATGCTTCGCGTTCGATGGTGATAGGACATACGGGCGACAAAATTTTCGACAGTATTACCAGTAACGCGGTAGCGGAACCAGACGGTAGCGCTTCTGAAACCAATCTTTTTGCCATGCTGGATAGCGCCATCGCAGCCCTGAAAACGCCGGTCGCGGATAGCGAAGCGGATAAAGAAATCGCCGCTGCGGCATTGGATAAAACCAACCGTGGACTGAAAAACTCGCTGAATAATGTCCTTACCGTTCGCGCGGAATTAGGCACGCAGCTGAACAAACTGGAGTCGCTGGATTCCTTAGGTAGCGATCGCGCTTTAGGGCAAACGCAGCAGATGAGCGATCTGGTTGATGTGGACTGGAATGCAACTATTTCATCTTACATCATGCAGCAAACGGCATTGCAGGCATCGTATAAAGCATTTACCGATATGCAGGGATTGTCGCTCTTCCAGCTCAACAAATAAGCTCGCTTTAAAACATATCATGAAACTGGGTATGTTTTGTCTGCCCGCTCTGGGATCGCCGGGGCGGGCATTTTTTTTGCCTATTTTGCATTGTTGGTTAGCAAGGATGCCATTTGATGAATTTTAATATGTTGATTCAAACATGAAATAAAAAAGCCCTGGCAGTTACCAGGGCTTGATTACTTTGAGCTAATTATTACTCAACAGGTTGCGGACGCGCAGGAGCGGCAGAGGCATGATGCGTTGCCGTATGACCACCTGCGGCACCTTTACCTTCGAAGGCAAAAGTAGGGCGCTGCCAGTCACTGTGACGCGGTGCCTCCGGAACATATTCCGGTGCCGGAGCGCGCGTCATTGGCGCGGTAGCGTGGTTATGCTCAACGGTGATCTCTGGTTCAACCGCGGCCACCGTTTCAACTTCTGCTGCGACTTCAGCGACGACTGGCGCGGCAGGTTGAGCAACAACTTCAGGTTCAGCAACCACAACCTCAGCAGTTTCGGCAACTTCTTCAATATCTGCATCTGCCGTCTCTTCCTGCGGTTCAACCATCGGTTCTGCGTGTTCTGCGACTTCCTGGGCTACGGCAACATCAGACTCGGTAATCACCTGCGGCTGTTCAGTTACCGCGGCGGCAATCACTTCAGGATGCGTCGTTTCAACCACTTCCGGTTGCGGTTCGGCAACCGGTACGGGGGCTTCTACGACTTCAGCCATTTCTTCAACAACTGGCGCGCTAACAACAGGTTCGACAGCGGCGGCGACAGGGACCTCAGTCACCATCGGCTGCACTTGTACTTCTTCCTGTTCGCGCTGCTCTTCAACTTGTACATCTTGCGGACGTACAATTGGATAGCGGATCCAGACTTTGCCAGAGGCCAGTTCCGGAGACGCGCACGCTACGGTCAACGGCATTGGCGACTGGGTTGGATAACGCTCGTCACGATAGCGACGACGACGCTGACCACTCACGCGCAGGTGACGAGGCGAGCGGCGAGAACGACGCGGCATGCCACCGTTGTCACGGTTATCAGCATTGTTCTCTTCTTGCTGTTCTGGTGCAGTTTGCGCTACGACTGGCAGCGGGACTTTCACCAGTTCTGTGCGTGGAGCTGGAGCTTCCTGAACAATTGGTTCGGCAGCGGCAGTTTCTTCAACCACCGGTGCGACTACCGCTTCTTCGGCTACGCTTTGCTCGTAACGCACTTTCTGATTGAGCTGACGCTGTTTACGACGCGGCTGAACCGGACGTACACGTTCTTCCTGTTCGGTTTCCTGAACAGATTGCTCTTCAACATTCAGCGCCTTCGCTTCTTGTTGCGCCTGACGTTTATCATCGTTACGGCGGCGGCTACGTTCACGACGCGGCGCTTGCTGCTCGTCGGTGGTACGTGCTTTTTCCGTTACCTCAGCCTGCTGACGGCTCTCACGCGTCTCGGCAGTTTGCTGCTGTGCCTGGCGACGATTACGACGGTTTTCTTCGCGATTATCGCTGCCTTCAGTACGTTCACTACGGGTGTCGCGGCGCTCATTACGGTCACGGCGGTTGCTCTGACGAGGTTTGCGACGATCCTGTTGACGTTCCGGTTTCGCTTCTGCTTTCGGTGTTGGTTGCTCGGTCGGTTTGGCTTCTTCACCACCGCTGAACAGCGCTTTCAGTGCGCCGAAGAAGCGGCTTAACAGCCCAGGTTGTGCAGGAGCTGCTGGTGTTGCCGTTGCAGCTTTCGGTGCTGGGGCTACGACAGTCGCGGCAGGTTCAGCTGGGGTTGGCGCTGGCGGTACATCCGGCATGGCAAAGGTTGCCAGTGCAGGTTGTTCAGGACGCTTACGTTCAGCGAACTCTTCTTCAGACGGCAGCGCCATCGCTTCTTCATGCAGCTTCGGCAGCATGTAGCTTAAGGTCGGCGTTTCTTCCCCTTTGCGCACGCGCAACACGTGGTAGTGCGGGGTTTCCATCTGATCGTTTGGCACAATCACGCAGCGAACACCGTCCTGACGCGTTTCAATCGCATTCACCGCAGAACGTTTTTCATTCAGCAGATAAGAAGCGATTGGCACAGGAACAATGGCGTGAACTTCCTGGGTGTTCTCTTTCAGCGCTTCTTCTTCGATCAAACGCAGAATAGAGAGCGACAGCGATTCGTTGTCACGCACGGTACCGGTACCGGAGCAGCGCGGGCAGACGTGATGGCTGGATTCACCCAGTGATGGGCTCAGGCGCTGGCGGGACATTTCCAGCAGGCCAAAGCGAGAAATATGGCTGATTTGAATACGCGCACGGTCCTGACGCACCGCTTCACGCAGACGGTTTTCTACCGCACGCTGGTGGCGTACTGGCGTCATGTCGATGAAGTCGATAACAATCAGGCCGCCGAGGTCACGCAGGCGCAGCTGACGAGCAATCTCATCGGCGGCTTCGAGGTTGGTGTTAAACGCAGTTTCTTCGATATCGCCGCCGCGGGTCGCGCGTGCGGAGTTGATGTCGATGGCTGTTAACGCTTCGGTGCTGTCGATAACAATGGAACCACCGGATGGCAGACGGACTTCACGCTGGAAGGCGGACTCGATCTGCGACTCGATCTGGTAGTGGCTGAACAGCGGGATCTCGCCGGTGTACAGTTTGATTTTGCTGCTGAAATCCGGGCGACCTAATGCAGCGATATGCTGACGTGCCAGTTCGAGGACTTTCGGGTTATCGATAAGGATTTCGCCGATATCCTGACGTAAATAATCGCGGAAGGCGCGAACGATTACGTTGCTCTCCTGATGAATCAGGAACGGAGCCGGGCGGCTTTCAGCGGCTTTTTTGATGGCTTCCCAGTGTTTCAGGCGGAAGCTTAAATCCCATTGCAGCGCCTCAGCAGATTTGCCTACGCCAGCGGTGCGCACGATAAGCCCCATGCCTTCCGGCAGTTCAAGGCTTGCCAGTGCTTCTTTTAATTCGGTACGGTCATCGCCTTCGATACGGCGAGAAATGCCACCTGCGCGCGGGTTATTTGGCATCAGAACCAGATAGCTACCCGCCAGACTGATAAAGGTGGTTAATGCCGCGCCTTTGTTGCCGCGCTCTTCTTTATCGATCTGAACAATGACTTCCTGACCTTCACGCAACACATCTTTAATGTTGGGACGACCATGAGCACTGTAGTTAGCAGGGAAATATTCGCGGGCAATTTCTTTTAGTGGGAGGAAACCGTGACGTTCAGCGCCGTAATCAACAAAAGCAGCTTCCAGACTCGGTTCAATGCGGGTGATTTTACCTTTGTAGATGTTTGCCTTTTTCTGCTCGTGCCCTGGACTTTCGATATCCAGGTCATACAGACGCTGCCCATCTACAAGGGCAACGCGCAACTCTTCCTGCTGAGTTGCGTTGATTAACATTCTTTTCATCGTAACTTACTCATTATTCTTACATTGACGACTAAGCTGCGGGCAAAGTAACGCCTTTCCGGGTGTGAACCGATGGCCTCGTGTCTAGTCGCGTCGCCAACCTCACGGTTATCGTCAGCTCAAAGAGGCGCAGAGTGTCGGTTGCCCGTTTTTCATGCGGAAAAACAGCGCAATTATCAAAGAAACAGACTGGGTATTACTCTCCAGAAATATTTCCATCTACCGGTAAGGACTGCAACCCGCAGCCCGCTAACTGCCTGAAAGATCAATACGTCTTACGCCATTGCTGCGTGGATGATCGGTCGGGCAAAATGGGTTATTCCGTAAAATTTCTTGTTTTAACAAGGATGGACACGGAAACGGCCTCATTATTCCACTGCAAGCCTTGTTATAGCAAGATGACTTTTACCATTTATCACCCGCTTACTCACAGTTTTTTCACTTCTTGCTGGTGATTGGTTTAATAACCATCAATAAAGTGATCACGTAGTGAAGTAATAAGGTGCAAAACTAAATATAAGCATAGAAAAATGAGTGGCGCGAATCCTGTTGGCTAATTAGAATCGCCCACCATGAAAACAGAGACTCCATCCGTAAAAATTGTTGCTATCACCGCTGACGAAGCGGGGCAACGTATCGATAACTTTTTGCGTACCCAATTGAAAGGCGTACCAAAAAGTATGATTTACCGTATTTTGCGTAAAGGTGAAGTGCGGGTGAACAAAAAACGTATTAAGCCTGAATATAAACTCGAAGCGGGTGATGAGGTGCGTATCCCACCGGTTCGCGTTGCTGAGCGGGAAGAAGAGGCGGTTTCGCCACATCTGCAAAAGGTGGCGGCGCTGGCGGACGTCATCTTATATGAAGATGATCATATCCTGGTGCTGAATAAACCTTCCGGTACGGCGGTACATGGCGGCAGTGGTTTAAGCTTCGGCGTTATCGAAGGTTTGCGGGCGTTGCGCCCGGAAGCGCGGTTCCTTGAACTGGTTCATCGTCTCGACCGGGACACTTCAGGTGTGTTGCTGGTAGCGAAAAAACGCTCGGCGTTGCGTTCTCTGCATGAGCAATTACGTGAAAAAGGAATGCAAAAAGATTACCTGGCGCTGGTGCGCGGTCAGTGGCAGTCGCATGTGAAGAGCGTTCAAGCGCCGTTATTGAAAAATATTCTGCAAAGCGGCGAACGTATCGTGCGTGTCAGTCAGGAAGGCAAACCGTCGGAAACACGCTTTAAAGTGGAAGAACGCTATGCATTTGCCACCCTGGTGCGTTGTAGCCCGGTAACCGGACGTACTCATCAGATCCGTGTGCATACACAGTATGCGGGTCATCCGATTGCCTTTGACGATCGCTACGGTGACCGTGAATTTGACAGACAGCTCACTGAAGCAGGCACGGGATTAAATCGTCTGTTCCTGCACGCCGCAGCGTTGAAGTTTACCCATCCGGGGACCGGTGAGGTGATGCGTATCGAAGCGCCGATGGATGAAGGTTTGAAGCGTTGTTTGCAAAAGCTGCGTAACGCGCGCTAATACAAGCATATAAGCCTGATAATGGGCGGTTGGCCTGATAAGGCGTTTACGCCGCATCAGGCCGCCTGCACCGATTGCCGGATGCGACGTAACCGCATCCGGCGCAAACAACTATCCCATCAGCGGGTTTTTCCCTTCCCGACGTAACATCTGACACAGCGCGATTAGCGGTAAACCAACCAGCGTGTTAGGGTCACGTCCCTCTAAACGCTCAAACAGCGTAATGCCAAATCCTTCACTCTTAAAGCTACCCGCGCAGTGCAGGGGATGCTCCTTACGCACGTAATTATCAATCTCCGCCTCGCTTAGGTGACGGAAATGGACGTCAAAAGGCTCCACTTCTGTTTGTAGATGCCCATTCGCCGAATTAAACAACGCCAGTCCAGTATAGAAGGTGACGATATTGCCGCTGGCTTTGCGTAATTGCAGACGGGCATTTTCTTCCGTTAACGGTTTACCGGTGATTTCGCCATCAAGAACACATACCTGGTCTGAACCAATAATTAAATGATCCGGATAACGTGACGCCAGAGATTGCGCTTTTTCTTGTGCCAGTCGAAGCACCAACTGTCGCGGTGATTCGTCGCTGCGTGGGGTTTCGTCGACCTCAGGTGCTGCACATTCAAAAGAGATTTGCAGTTTTTCCAGAAGAGCGCGACGCCATGGCGAGGTGGAGGCTAAAATAAGTTTAGGCATATTTTTTTCCATCAGATATAGCGTATTGATGATAGCCATTTTAAACTATGCGCTTCGTTTTGCAGGTTGATGTTCGTTATCAGCACTGAACGAAAATAAAGCAGTAACCCGCAATGTGTGCGAATTATTGGCAAAAGGCAACCACAGGCTGCCTTTTTCTTTGACTCTATGACGTTACAAAGTTAATATGCGCGCCCTATGCAAAAGGTAAAATTACCCCTGACTCTCGATCCGGTTCGTACGGCTCAAAAACGCCTTGATTACCAGGGTATCTATACCCCTGATCAGGTTGAGCGCGTCGCCGAATCCGTAGTCAGTGTGGACAGTGATGTGGAATGCTCCATGTCGTTCGCTATCGATAACCAACGTCTCGCAGTGTTAAACGGCGATGCGAAGGTGACGGTAACGCTCGAGTGTCAGCGTTGCGGGAAGCCGTTTACTCATCAGGTCTACACAACGTATTGTTTTAGTCCTGTGCGTTCAGACGAACAGGCTGAAGCACTGCCGGAAGCGTATGAACCGATTGAGGTTAACGAATTCGGTGAAATCGATCTGCTTGCAATGGTTGAAGATGAAATCATCCTCGCCTTGCCGGTAGTTCCGGTGCATGATTCTGAACACTGTGAAGTGTCCGAAGCGGACATGGTCTTTGGTGAACTGCCTGAAGAAGTGCAAAAGCCAAACCCATTTGCCGTATTAGCCAGCTTAAAGCGTAAGTAATTGGTGCTCCCCGTTGGATCGGGGATAAACCGTAATTGAGGAGTAAGGTCCATGGCCGTACAACAGAATAAACCAACCCGTTCCAAACGTGGCATGCGTCGTTCCCATGACGCGCTGACCGCAGTCACCAGCCTGTCTGTAGACAAAACTTCTGGTGAAAAACACCTGCGTCACCACATCACTGCCGACGGTTACTACCGCGGCCGCAAGGTCATCGCTAAGTAATCACGCGTCTGCGTGATGAAGCTTAGTGAGGATTTTCCCCAGGCAACTGGGGAAAGACCAAACCGGGCGGCGACGATACCTTGACACGTCTAACCCTGGCGTTAGATGTCATGGGAGGGGATTTTGGCCCTTCCGTGACAGTGCCTGCAGCATTGCAGGCACTGAATTCTAATTCGCAACTCACTCTTCTTTTAGTCGGCAATCCCGACGCCATCACGCCATTACTGGCTAAAGCTGACTCTGAACAACGTTCGCGTCTGCAGATTATTCCTGCGCAGTCAGTTATCGCCAGTGATGCCCGGCCTTCGCAAGCTATCCGCGCCAGTCGTGGGAGTTCAATGCGTATGGCCCTGGAGCTGGTGAAAGAAGGTCGAGCGCAAGCCTGTGTCAGTGCCGGTAATACCGGTGCACTGATGGGGCTGGCAAAATTATTACTCAAGCCCCTGGAGGGGATTGAGCGTCCGGCGCTGGTGACGGTATTACCACATCAGCAAAAGGGCAAAACGGTGGTCCTCGATTTAGGGGCCAACGTCGATTGTGACAGCACAATGTTGGTGCAATTTGCCATTATGGGCTCAGTTCTGGCTGAAGAGGTGGTGGAAATTCCCAATCCTCGCGTGGCGTTGCTCAATATTGGTGAAGAAGAAGTAAAGGGTCTTGACAGTATTCGGGATGCCTCAGCGGTGCTTAAAACAATCCCTTCTATCAATTATATCGGCTATCTTGAAGCCAATGAGTTGTTAACTGGCAAGACAGATGTGCTGGTTTGTGACGGCTTTACAGGAAATGTCACGTTAAAGACGATGGAAGGTGTTGTCAGGATGTTCCTTTCTCTGCTGAAATCTCAGGGTGAAGGGAAAAAACGGTCGTGGTGGCTACTGTTATTAAAGCGTTGGCTACAAAAGAGCCTGACGAGGCGATTCAGTCACCTCAACCCCGACCAGTATAACGGCGCCTGTCTGTTAGGATTGCGCGGCACGGTGATAAAAAGTCATGGTGCAGCCAATCAGCGAGCTTTTGCGGTCGCGATTGAACAGGCAGTGCAGGCGGTGCAGCGACAAGTTCCTCAGCGAATTGCCGCTCGCCTGGAATCTGTATACCCAGCTGGTTTTGAGCTGCTGGACGGTGGCAAAAGCGGAACTCTGCGGTAGCAGGACGCTGCCAGCGAACTCGCAGTTTGCAAGTGACGGTATATAACCGAAAAGTGACTGAGCGTACATGTATACGAAGATTATTGGTACTGGCAGCTATCTGCCCGAACAAGTGCGGACAAACGCCGATTTGGAAAAAATGGTGGACACCTCTGACGAGTGGATTGTCACTCGTACCGGTATCCGCGAACGCCACATTGCCGCGCCAAACGAAACCGTTTCAACCATGGGCTTTGAAGCGGCGACACGCGCAATTGAGATGGCGGGCATTGAGAAAGACCAGATTGGCCTGATCGTTGTGGCAACGACTTCTGCTACGCACGCTTTCCCGAGCGCAGCTTGTCAGATTCAAAGCATGTTGGACATTAAAGGTTGCCCGGCATTTGACGTTGCAGCAGCCTGTGCAGGTTTCACCTATGCATTAAGCGTAGCCGATCAATACGTGAAATCTGGGGCGGTGAAGTATGCTCTGGTCGTCGGTTCCGATGTACTGGCGCGCACCTGCGATCCAACAGATCGTGGGACTATTATTATTTTTGGCGATGGCGCGGGCGCTGCGGTGCTGGCTGCCTCTGAAGAGCCGGGAATCATTTCCACCCATCTGCATGCCGACGGTAGTTATGGTGAATTGCTGACGCTGCCAAACGCCGACCGCGTGAATCCAGAGAATTCAATTCATCTGACGATGGCGGGCAACGAAGTCTTCAAGGTTGCGGTAACGGAACTGGCGCACATCGTTGATGAGACGCTGGCGGCGAATAATCTTGACCGTTCTCAACTGGACTGGCTGGTTCCGCATCAGGCTAACCTGCGTATTATCAGTGCAACGGCGAAAAAACTCGGTATGTCGATGGACAATGTCGTGGTGACGCTGGATCGCCACGGTAATACCTCTGCGGCCTCTGTCCCGTGCGCGCTGGATGAAGCTGTACGCGACGGGCGCATTAAGCCGGGGCAGTTGGTTCTGCTTGAAGCCTTTGGCGGTGGATTCACTTGGGGCTCTGCGCTGGTTCGTTTCTAGGATAAGGATTAAAACATGACGCAATTTGCATTTGTGTTCCCTGGACAGGGTTCTCAAACCGTTGGAATGCTGGCTGATATGGCGGCGAGCTATCCAATTGTCGAAGAAACGTTTGCTGAAGCTTCTGCGGCGCTGGGCTACGACCTGTGGGCGCTGACCCAGCAGGGGTCAGCTGAAGAACTGAATAAAACCTGGCAAACCCAGCCAGCGCTGTTGACTGCATCTGTTGCGCTGTATCGCGTATGGCAGCAGCAGGGCGGTAAAGCACCGGCAATGATGGCCGGTCACAGCCTGGGGGAATACTCCGCGCTGGTTTGCGCTGGCGTGATTGATTTCGCTGATGCGGTGCGTCTGGTTGAGATGCGCGGTAAGTTCATGCAAGAAGCCGTACCGGAAGGCACGGGCGCTATGGCGGCAATCATCGGTCTGGATGATGCGCCTATTGCGAAAGCGTGTGAAGAAGCTGCAGAAGGTCAGGTCGTTTCTCCGGTAAACTTTAACTCTCCGGGACAGGTGGTTATTGCCGGTCATAAAGAAGCGGTTGAGCGTGCTGGCGCTGCCTGTAAAGCTGCTGGCGCAAAACGCGCGCTGCCGTTACCAGTGAGCGTACCGTCTCACTGTGCGCTGATGAAACCAGCAGCCGACAAACTGGCAGTAGAATTAGCGAAAATCACCTTTAACGCACCAACAGTTTCTGTTGTGAATAACGTTGATGTGAAATGCGAAACCAATGGTGATGCCATCCGTGACGCACTGGTACGTCAGTTGTATAACCCGGTTCAGTGGACGAAGTCTGTTGAGTACATGGCAGCGCAAGGCGTAGAACATCTCTATGAAGTCGGCCCGGGCAAGGTGCTTACTGGCCTGACGAAACGCATTGTCGACACCCTGACCGCCTCGGCGCTGAACGAACCTTCAGCGATGGCAGCGGCGCTCGAGCTTTAAAAGAGGAAAATCATGAATTTTGAAGGAAAAATCGCACTGGTAACCGGTGCAAGCCGCGGAATTGGCCGCGCAATTGCTGAAACGCTCGCAGCCCGTGGCGCGAAAGTTATTGGCACTGCGACCAGTGAAAATGGCGCTCAGGCGATCAGTGATTATTTAGGTGCCAACGGCAAAGGTCTGATGTTGAATGTGACCGACCCGGCATCTATCGAATCTGTTCTGGAAAAAATTCGCGCAGAATTTGGTGAAGTGGATATCCTGGTCAATAATGCCGGTATCACTCGTGATAACCTGTTAATGCGAATGAAAGATGAAGAGTGGAACGATATTATCGAAACTAACCTTTCATCTGTTTTCCGTCTGTCAAAAGCGGTAATGCGCGCTATGATGAAAAAGCGTCATGGTCGTATTATCACTATCGGTTCTGTGGTTGGTACCATGGGAAATGGCGGTCAGGCCAACTACGCTGCGGCGAAAGCGGGCTTGATCGGCTTCAGTAAATCACTGGCGCGCGAAGTTGCGTCACGCGGTATTACTGTAAACGTTGTTGCTCCGGGCTTTATTGAAACGGACATGACACGTGCGCTGAGCGATGACCAGCGTGCGGGTATCCTGGCGCAGGTTCCTGCGGGTCGCCTCGGCGGCGCACAGGAAATCGCCAACGCGGTTGCATTCCTGGCATCCGACGAAGCAGCTTACATCACGGGTGAAACTTTGCATGTGAACGGCGGGATGTACATGGTCTGACCGCGATTTGCACAAAATGCTCATGTTGCGCGCAGTCTGCGTGGTTATGAGTAATAATTAGTGCAAAATGATTTGCGTTATTGGGGGGTAAGGCCTCAAAATAACGTAAAATCGTGGTAAGACCTGCCGGGATTTAGTTGCAAATTTTTCAACATTTTATACACTACGAAAACCATCGCGAAAGCGAGTTTTGATAGGAAATTTAAGAGTATGAGCACTATCGAAGAACGCGTTAAGAAAATTATCGGCGAACAGCTGGGCGTTAAGCAGGAAGAAGTTACCAACAATGCTTCTTTCGTTGAAGACCTGGGCGCGGATTCTCTTGACACCGTTGAGCTGGTAATGGCTCTGGAAGAAGAGTTTGATACTGAGATTCCGGACGAAGAAGCTGAGAAAATCACCACCGTTCAGGCTGCCATTGATTACATCAACGGCCACCAGGCGTAAGTGAACATCTCCAGGCGGTCGTTCGACCGCCTGAGTTTATCTTTTTGTCCCACTAGAATCATTTTTCCCTCCTTGGAGGACAAACGTGTCTAAGCGTCGTGTAGTTGTGACCGGACTGGGCATGTTGTCTCCTGTCGGCAATACCGTAGAGTCTACCTGGAAAGCTCTGCTTGCCGGTCAGAGTGGCATCAGCCTAATCGACCATTTCGATACTAGCGCCTATGCAACGAAATTTGCTGGCTTAGTAAAGGATTTTAACTGTGAGGACATTATCTCGCGCAAAGAACAGCGCAAGATGGATGCCTTCATTCAATATGGAATTGTCGCTGGCGTTCAGGCCATGCAGGATTCTGGCCTTGAAATAACGGAAGAGAACGCAACCCGCATTGGTGCCGCAATTGGCTCCGGGATTGGCGGCCTCGGACTGATCGAAGAAAACCACACATCTCTGATGAACGGTGGTCCACGTAAGATCAGCCCATTCTTCGTTCCGTCAACGATTGTGAACATGGTGGAGGTCATCTGACTATCATGTATGGCCTGGCGTGGCCCAAGCATCTCGATCGCGACCGCCTGTACTTCCGGCGTGCACAACATTGGCCATGCTGCGCGTATTATCGCGATGGCGATGTGACGTGATGGTTGCAGGTGGCGCAGAGAAAGCCAGTACGCCGCTGGGCGTTGGTGGTTTTGGCGCGGCACGCGGATGACCACCAACGATAACCCGCAAGCGGCTAGCTGCCCGTGGATAAAGAGCGTGATGGCTTCGTACTGGTGGATGGTGCCGGTATGCTGGTACTTGAACAGTACGAACACGCGAAAAAACGCGGTGCGAAAATTTACGCTGAACTCGTCGGCTTTGGAATGAGCAGCGATGCTTATCATATGGCATGTCACCGCCAGAAAATGGCGCAGGCGCAGCTCTGGCACGGGAAATGCTCTGCGCGACGCAGGCATTCCTAAGCGAGTCAGATTCGGTGACGTTAACGCGCACGTACTTCTATGCCGGCTGGCGATAAAGCTGAAGCGCAGGCGGTGAAAACCATCTTCGGCGAGCTTAAAGCCGTGTGTTGGTAAGCTCCACGAAATCTATGACCGTTACCTGTTAGGTGCGGCGGGTGCAGTAGAACTTGATCTACTCCATCCCTGCTCCTCGCCATCAGGCTGTTCCCGCCAACCATCAACCTGGATAACCCGGATGAAGGTTGCGATTTGGATTTTCGTACCGCATGAAGCACGTCAGGTTAAGGCGAATGGAATACACGCTGTGTAACTCCTTCGGCTTCGGCTTTTACTAATGGTTCTTTGATTTTTAAAAAGATTTAGTCGTCATTTTCCACCCTTATAAAGGTCCGCTTTGGGCCTCTTTTCTTAGCTTTTATTCCGACTTGTTTGTAGTGAACATGCTGCCCACGCATAATTCTCTGATAAGGAGCCGGTATGTTCTTAATTAACGGTTATAAGCAGGAATCGCTGGCAGTAAGCGATCGGGCAACGCAGTTTGGTGATGGTTGTTTTACCACCGCCAGAGTTATCGACGGTAAAGTCAGTTTGTTATCGGCGCATATCCTGCGACTACAGGATGCTTGTCAGCGGTTGATGATTTCCTGTGACTTCTGGCCTCAGCTTGAACAAGAGATGAAAACGCTGGCAGCAGAACAGCAAAATGGTGTGCTGAAAGTCGTGATCAGTCGCGGTAGTGGCGGGCGAGGGTACAGCACATTGAACAGCGGACCAGCAACGCGGATTCTCTCCGTTACGGCTTATCCTGCACATTACGACCGTTTGCGTAACGAAGGGATGACGTTGGCGCTAAGCCCGGTGCGGCTGGGGCGCAATCCTCATCTTGCAGGTATTAAACATCTTAATCGGCTTGAGCAAGTATTGATTCGCTCTCATCTTGAGCAGACAAACGCTGATGAGGCGCTGGTCCTTGACAGCGAAGGGTGGGTTACGGAATGCTGTGCGGCTAATTTGTTCTGGCGGAAGGGCAATGTAGTTTATACGCCGCGACTGGATCAGGCAGGTGTTAACGGCATTATGCGACAATTCTGTATCCGTTTACTGGCACAATCCTCTTATCAGCTTGTCGAAGTGCAAGCCTCGCTGGAGGAGGCGTTGCAGGCAGATGAGATGGTTATTTGTAATGCGTTAATGCCAGTGATGCCCGTACGTGCCTGTGGCGATGTCACCTTTTCGTCAGCAACGTTATATGAATATTTAGCCCCACTTTGTGAGCGCCCGAATTAGTCATGAAAAAAGTGTTATTGATTATCTTGTTATTGCTGGTGGTACTGGGTATCGCCGCTGGTGTGGGCGTCTGGAAGGTTCGCCATCTTGCCGACAGCAAATTGCTTATCAAAGAAGAGACGATATTTACCCTGAAGCCAGGGACCGGACGTCTGGCGCTCGGTGAACAGCTTTATGCTGATAAGATCATCAATCGCCCACGGGTTTTTCAATGGCTGCTGCGTATCGAACCGGATCTTTCTCACTTTAAAGCCGGGACTTACCGCTTTACACCGCAGATGACCGTGCGCGAGATGCTGAAATTGTTGGAAAGCGGTAAAGAAGCACAGTTCCCGCTGCGACTGGTAGAAGGGATGCGTCTGAGCGACTACCTCAAGCAATTGCGTGAGGCTCCGTATATCAAGCACACGCTGAGTGACGATAAGTACGCCACCGTAGCGCAGGCACTTGAACTGGAAAACCCGGAGTGGATTGAAGGTTGGTTCTGGCCAGACACCTTGATGTATACCGCCAATACCACCGATGTCGCGTTACTCAAGCGAGTTCACAAGAAAATGGTGAAAGCGGTCGATAGCGCCTGGGAAGGGCGTGCGGACGGTCTGCCTTATAAAGATAAAAATCAGCTGGTGACGATGGCATCAATTATCGAAAAAGAAACCGCCGTTGCCAGTGAACGCGATCAGGTTGCCTCGGTATTTATCAACCGTTTACGCATTGGTATGCGCCTGCAGACCGACCCAACCGTGATTTACGGGATGGGAGAGCGTTATAATGGCAAACTTTCTCGTGCAGACCTGGAAACGCCGACAGCGTATAACACCTATACCATTACCGGTTTGCCGCCGGGTGCGATAGCTACGCCGGGGGCGGATTCGCTGAAGGCTGCTGCGCATCCGGCAAAAACGCCGTATCTCTATTTTGTGGCCGATGGTAAAGGTGGTCACACGTTTAATACCAATCTTGCCAGTCATAACAAGTCTGTGCAGGATTATCTGAAAGTGCTTAAGGAAAAAAATGCGCAGTAAGTATATCGTCATTGAGGGGCTGGAAGGCGCAGGCAAAACTACCGCGCGTAATGTGGTGGTTGAGACGCTCGAGCAACTGGGTATCCGCGACATGGTTTTCACTCGGGAACCTGGCGGTACGCAACTTGCCGAAAAGTTAAGAAGCCTGGTGCTGGATATCAAATCGGTAGGCGATGAAGTCATTACCGATAAAGCCGAAGTTCTGATGTTTTATGCCGCGCGCGTTCAACTGGTAGAAACGGTCATCAAACCTGCGCTGGCTAACGGCACCTGGGTGATTGGCGATCGCCACGATCTTTCCACTCAGGCGTATCAGGGCGGAGGACGTGGTATTGACCAACATATGCTGGCAACACTGCGTGATGCTGTTCTCGGGGATTTTCGCCCAGACTTAACGCTCTATCTCGATGTTACCCCGGAAGTTGGCTTAAAACGCGCGCGTGCGCGCGGCGAGCTGGATCGTATTGAGCAAGAGTCTTTCGATTTCTTTAATCGCACCCGCGCCCGCTATCTGGAACTGGCTGCACAAGATAAAAGTATTCATACCATTGATGCCACCCAGCCGCTGGAGGCCGTGATGGATGCAATCCGCACTACCGTGACCCACTGGGTGAAGGAGTTGGACGCATGAGATGGTATCCATGGTTACGACCTGATTTCGAAAAACTGGTAGCCAGCTATCAGGCCGGAAGAGGTCACCATGCGCTACTCATTCAGGCGTTACCGGGCATGGGCGATGATGCTTTAATCTACGCCCTGAGCCGTTATTTACTCTGCCAACAACCGCAGGGCCACAAAAGTTGCGGTCACTGTCGTGGATGTCAGTTGATGCAGGCCGGCACGCATCCCGATTACTACACCCTGGCTCCCGAAAAAGGGAAAAATACGCTGGGCATTGATGCGGTACGTGAGGTCACCGAAAAGCTGAATGAGCACGCACGCCTAGGTGGTGCGAAAGTTGTCTGGGTAACCGATGCTGCCTTACTGACCGACGCCGCGGCTAACGCATTGCTGAAAACGCTTGAAGAGCCACCAGCAGAAACCTGGTTTTTCCTGGCTACCCGCGAGCCTGAACGTTTACTGGCAACATTACGTAGTCGTTGTCGGTTACATTACCTTGCGCCGCCTCCAGAACAGTACGCCGTGACTTGGCTTTCACGCGAAGTGACAATGTCACAGGATGCATTACTTGCCGCATTGCGCTTAAGCGCCGGTTCGCCTGGCGCGGCACTGGCGTTGTTTCAGGGAGATAACTGGCAGGCTCGTGAAACATTGTGTCAGGCGTTGGCATATAGCGTGCCATCGGGCGACTGGTATTCGCTGCTGGCGGCCCTTAATCATGAACAAGCTCCGGCGCGTTTACACTGGCTGGCAACGTTGCTGATGGATGCGCTAAAACGCCATCATGGCGCTGCGCAGGTGACCAATGTTGATGTGCCGGGCCTGGTCGCCGAACTGGCAAACCATCTTTCTCCCTCGCGCCTGCAGGCTATACTGGGGGATGTTTGCCACATTCGTGAACAGTTAATGTCTGTCACAGGCATCAACCGCGAGCTTCTCATCACCGATCTTTTACTGCGTATTGAGCATTACCTGCAACCGGGCGTTGTGTTACCGGTTCCTCATCTTTAAGAGAGACATCATGTTTTTAGTCGACTCACACTGCCATCTCGATGGTCTGGATTATGAATCTTTGCATAAGGACGTGGATGACGTTCTGGCGAAAGCCGCCGCACGCGATGTGAAATTTTGTCTGGCAGTCGCCACAACATTACCGGGTTATTTACATATGCGGGATCTGGTAGGCGAACGTGACAACGTCGTATTTTCTTGTGGCGTGCATCCACTCAACCAGAATGATCCCTACGATGTAGAAGATTTACGCCGTCTGGCGGCAGAAGAGGGTGTTGAACCGCTGTGTGAAACCGGGCTGGATTATTATTACACACCGGAAACTAAAGTACTTCAGCGAGAGTCCTTCATCCATCATATCCAGATCGCTCGTGAACTGAACAAGCCGGTTATCGTCCATACCCGTGACGCCCGTGCCGATACACTGGCAATTCTGCGCGAAGAAAAAGTGACGGATTGCGGTGGCGTACTACACTGTTTTACAGAGGACAGAGAAACGGCGGGTAAATTACTGGATCTCGGATTTTACATCTCCTTTTCCGGCATTGTGACCTTCCGTAATGCGGAGCAACTGCGCGATGCTGCGCGTTATGTCCCCCTGGATCGATTACTGGTGGAAACTGACTCACCTTACCTTGCGCCGGTACCGCATCGAGGAAAAGAGAATCAACCTGCGATGGTTCGTGACGTTGCAGAATACATGGCTGTGTTGAAAGGTGTTGCCGTTGAAGAACTGGCGCAGGTAACCACCGATAACTTCGCCCGTCTGTTTCACATCGACGCTTCCCGCCTTCAATCCATCCGTTGAATGAGTTTTTTTAAAGCTCGTAATTAATGGCTAAAACGAGTAAAGTTCACCGCCGAAAATTGGGCGGTGAATAACCGCGTTTGAAATATTGTGACATATGTTTTGTCAAAATGTGCAACTTCTCCAATGATCTGAAGTTGAAACGTGATAGCCGTCAAACAAATTGGCACTGAATTATTTTACTCTGTGTAATAAATACAAGGGCGCTTAGATGCCCTGAACACGGGGAGGCTCTCCCCCCTTGCCACGCGTGAGAACGTAAAAAAAGCACCCATACTCAGGAGCACTCTCAATTATGTTTAAGAATGCATTTGCTAACCTGCAAAAGGTCGGTAAATCGCTGATGCTGCCGGTATCCGTACTACCTATCGCAGGTATTCTGCTGGGCGTCGGTTCCGCGAATTTCAGCTGGCTGCCCGCCGTTGTATCGCATGTTATGGCAGAAGCAGGCGGTTCCGTCTTTGCAAACATGCCACTGATTTTTGCGATCGGTGTCGCCCTCGGCTTTACCAATAACGATGGCGTATCCGCGCTGGCCGCAGTTGTTGCCTATGGCATCATGGTTAAAACCATGGCCGTGGTTGCGCCACTGGTACTGCATTTACCTGCTGAAGAAATCGCCTCTAAACACTTGGCGGATACTGGCGTACTCGGAGGGATTATCTCCGGTGCGATTGCAGCGTACATGTTTAACCGTTTCTACCGTATTAAGCTGCCTGAGTATCTTGGCTTCTTTGCCGGTAAACGCTTTGTGCCGATCATTTCTGGCCTGGCTGCCATCTTTACTGGCGTTGTGCTGTCCTTCATTTGGCCGCCGATTGGTTCTGCAATCCAGACCTTCTCTCAGTGGGCTGCTTACCAGAACCCGGTAGTTGCGTTTGGCATTTACGGTTTCATCGAACGTTGCCTGGTACCGTTTGGTCTGCACCACATCTGGAACGTACCTTTCCAGATGCAGATTGGTGAATACACCAACGCAGCAGGTCAGGTTTTCCACGGCGACATTCCGCGTTATATGGCGGGTGACCCGACTGCGGGTAAACTGTCTGGTGGCTTCCTGTTCAAAATGTACGGTCTGCCAGCTGCCGCAATTGCTATCTGGCACTCTGCTAAACCAGAAAACCGCGCGAAAGTGGGCGGTATTATGATCTCCGCGGCGCTGACCTCGTTCCTGACCGGTATCACCGAGCCGATCGAGTTCTTCTTCATGTTCGTTGCGCCGATCCTGTACATCATCCACGCGATTCTGGCAGGCCTGGCATTCCCAATCTGTATTCTTCTGGGGATGCGTGACGGTACGTCGTTCTCGCACGGTCTGATCGACTTCATCGTTCTGTCTGGTAACAGCAGCAAACTGTGGCTGTTACCGATCGTCGGTATCGGTTATGCGATTGTTTACTACACCATCTTCCGCGTGCTGATTAAAGCACTGGATCTGAAAACGCCGGGTCGTGAAGACGCGACTGAAGATGCAAAAGCAACAGGTACCAGCGAAATGGCACCGGCTCTGGTTGCTGCATTTGGTGGTAAAGAAAACATTACTAACCTCGACGCATGTATTACCCGTCTGCGCGTCAGCGTTGCTGATGTGTCTAAAGTGGATCAGGCTGGCCTGAAGAAACTGGGCGCAGCGGGCGTAGTGGTTGCTGGTTCTGGTGTTCAGGCTATTTTCGGTACTAAATCCGATAACCTGAAAACCGAGATGGATGAGTACATCCGTAACCACTAATCCGTAAGACGTTGGGGAGACTAAGGCAGCCAGATGGCTGCCTTTTTTACAGGTGTTATTCAGAATTGATACGTGCCGGTAATGCTGAAATTACGCGGTGCGCCGTAGACGATAGAACCTTCCATGTTGGTATCGTAGGTTTTGTCGAACAGGTTATTGACGTTCCCCTGTAACGAGAAGTTTTTCGTCACCTGGTAGCGGGTGAAGAGATCCACCAGCGCGTAGCTACCTTGCTCGGCGCGGAAGGTGCCATACGGTGTCACGGTGTCGGTATACACGCGATTTTGCCAGTTAACACCACCGCCGACTGTCAACTCTGGCATGACAGGCAACCGATAGCTGGTGAACATTTTAACCGTGGTGCGTGGCAGATTAGGATTAACGGCGTTTCCTTCGTTATCCTCTGCAAGATAGCGCGTTGCGCCAAATGTCAGCTGCCAGTTGTCGGTAATTGCGCCGTTGAGTTCAAATTCCACCCCTTTACTGACTGTCCCATCCACCGCTTTATAGGCGGTTTCGCCGTTGCTGCCGGGGATAGGTGTACCGGTGGACTGAGCGACATTATCCTGCTCAATACGGAAGATGGCTAACGTGGTGGTCAGACGGCTATTCATCCAGTCCGATTTCAGACCCAGCTCGTAGTTGTTACCGGTGATTGGAGCCAGATATTTGCCTGAACTGTCACGATCATTTTGCGGCTGGAAAATAGAGGTATAGCTGGCGTAGGTCGACCAGTTGTCATTGATGTCAAACACCAGACCAGCGTAAGGCGTGGTGTGGTTTTTCTCCATGCTGTAAGTCAGCGTATCAACCCGCCAGTTGGTATAACGTGCGCCGAGGATCAGATGCAGCGGATCGGCAAGGGTGACACGAGTGGCAGCATATAACGATTTCATATGTGTGGTATCGTCCTGCGCCAGGCTCTGTGATGACCAGTCGGCTTGTGGGAAATTGCCATTAAAGTTGTAGAAACTGCCAATTTCATCCGGGAAGATGTTGGCCCATGAACTGAACGATTGTTTTGTTTGCTGTAACTGCCACCAAACATTAGATTGTGCTGACGACCAAACAATTCATAACTACCGTCAGCGAACAAATCCAGCGCATCAACTTTACGTTTGCCACTGTTCCAACCGGTGCCGCCGACATGATCAAAGCCAGGTCCATAATTACTGTATGGCCCAACCAGCATACCATCCGCTTTGTTTACATAGGCATCGACATACATCATTTTGCTGTCAAATTCGACTTCAGAGTGGGTGGCATTCAGTGTCGCTTGCCAGGTATCAGCAAACCGCTGCTTCAGGGTCATAAAGACCTTGTTGATCTCTTTATCGTTGTACGCCCAGTCAGGTGCGGTACTGCGTGCGCGATCGTAACTGTTGCTGCTGCCATCAGTATTCCAGCGCGGTAAACCGCCCCAGGTTGGGCTATTAACATCAATGCGCTGATATTCGTAACCGGCTGAAAGCGTCGTAAGATCGCCTAAATCAGCATCGACAATGCCCGAGAAGAAGGTCTTTTCACTATTGTAGCGGTCCAGCCATGAGTCGTTATTCTGGTAGCCGCCGACAATTCGCGCGCGGATTTTACCGTCTTCGGTGAGTGGGCTTTGTAAATCCGCCACATACCGTTCTTTGTTCCAGCTACCGTATTCCGCCGAGACATCGCCTTTAAATTCACGACAGGTCGCGTGTTTTCGAACCATATTAATTGCCGCAGATGGATTACCCGTCCCGGTCATGAGTCCTGTCGCGCCACGCACTACTTCTACGCGTTCAAACAGTGCCATATCAGAAAGTGCGTCGCCCAGATTCCAGCGCGATTCAAAATAGGTGGGGATACCATCAACCATATAGTTATCGATCTGGAATCCGCGGGAATAATAAAGAGCACGATCGGAATCCGCCTGACTTTTGCTGATCCCCAGCGTGTTTTCCATCACTTCGCCCAGCGTTTGTAACTGCTGATCTTCCATCCGCTGCTGGCTAACAATAGTGACCGACTGAGGAATATCATGTTGAGTCATCTGCATTTTGGTACCCGCAGAGGTAGACGTTACGCTGTAATCATTTTCGCCATCATCTGGAGCTGTGGCTGAACCCTCAACAATCACCGTTTCTTCAGTGGCTGGTGCAGCAAAAGCGGCAGAAGGTAATAGTGCCAGTGCTATGCAACCGGCAAGTAGTGACGGTTTGGTGATGACTTGATATTGATTATCCCTGTTAAATTGTGTTGAAAGCATTTGAAATCTCTTGGTTTATGTTGTCGTCAGGCTCATGCCGGAGGAGGGTGATGAGCGGTTATATTTAGTGTGCGAATAATTTTGCTGCAAATGCAAATGCAAATGAGAAATATACGCATTCATATTTGTCGTGTAAACCAAACAGAGAATGTCTTTTCAGCGCATTCGCAGGCAGAAATGGGAATAATGGCGATATATACGGCAGCAAAACGATTTTTTGCTTAAGAAATCGTGAGTTAAGATTGAAAGAGCAGGTTTAACTCGACCATACTCTATACTCGCAGTGTGGCGCGGCGTAGCATGGCGCAACGCATGGCTATTTGAAAAAGGAAAATGTCGTGGCAGAAGAAACTATATTCAGCAAAATTATTCGTCGTGAGATCCCCTCCGATATCGTCTACCAGGATGATCTGGTAACGGCGTTTCGCGATATTTCGCCGCAAGCGCCAACGCATATTCTGATCATTCCGAATATTCTCATTCCGACTGTGAACGACGTGTCAGCTGAGCATGAGCAGGCGCTGGGACGCATGATCACCGTAGCGGCAAAAATTGCTGAGCAAGAAGGTATTGCCGAAGATGGCTATCGTCTGATCATGAATACCAACCGCCATGGCGGACAAGAGGTTTACCACATCCATATGCACTTGTTGGGTGGCCGTCCGCTGGGACCAATGCTGGCGCATAAAGGTCTGTAACGATGAGAAAAGGATGCTTTGGGCTGGTGTCTCTGGTGTTGTTACTGCTGGTGGGCTGTCGTTCACATCCGGAAATTCCGGTGAATGATGAGCAATCGCTGGTGATGGAGTCATCTTTATTGGCTGCGGGCATCAGTGCAGAAAAGCCCGTCCTTTCGACGTCTGATATTCAACCTTCAGCATCCTCAACGATTTATAACGAAAGGCAAGAACCCGTTACCGTTCATTATCGTTTTTACTGGTATGACGCCAGAGGGCTGGAGATGCATCCTCTGGAAAGGCCACGCAGCGTTACCATTCCCGCACATTCGGCGGTAACGCTGTACGGCAGCGCCAATTTTCTGGGGGCGCACAAAGTCAGACTTTATCTATATTTGTAAAGGGGTGAATCTTGATGACAAAAATGAGTCGCTACGCCTTGATTACCGCGCTGGCGATGTTTCTCGCCGGGTGTGTGGGGCAACGTGAACCTGCACCGGTAGAAGAAGTGAAACCAGCGCCGGAACAACCAGCCGAGCCACAACAGCCTGTCCCCACAGTGCCCTCGGTGCCGACGATCCCGCAGCAGCCAGGCCCAATTGAGCACGAAGATCGAACGGCACCGCCTGCGCCGCATATTCGCCATTATGACTGGAATGGCGCAATGCAGCCGATGGTCAGTAAGATGCTTGGGGCTGACGGGGTGACTGCGGGTAGCGTCCTGCTGGTTGATAGCGTTAACAACCGTACTAACGGTTCGCTGAATGCCGCAGAAGCGACCGAAACGCTGCGAAATGCGCTGGCTAATAACGGGAAATTTACCCTGGTTTCCGCCCAGCAACTGTCGATGCTATATCAACAGTTATGTTTGTCGCCGCAAGACAGTTTAGGCACCCGTAGTAAAGCCATAGGCATTGCCCGCGATGTTGGGCACTCATGGCGTGTATGTTTTCAGCGCCTCTGGCAACGTTGACACTCGACCCTACAAATGCAGCTGATGCTGGTGCAGCGGGCGAAATTATCTGGTCAGGTAAAGGTGCCGTTTCGCAGCAATAATCCCATAGCGCGACGAATTGCTGTCGCGCTTTTTCCCGCAGTTTCATCCCGTCACGACGTTTAATAGTGGGCTTAGTGGCGGGAGTTTTCTGATTGAACACCAGGGCCAGCGTTTTGTTGTCGGTCAGCCACACAATCCTGATGCGCCGCAGTCCGCGTTCTTGGCCGGTATCGGGCTTTGTCACAACTACCCGCAGTGCATTTACACGAAGCCGCATTTATATCTCCGTGACTGGATGGTCATGGACTATCTGCCGGCGCGGTGAACAACGATTGCCGGATACCGACGAACTGGCAGGCTTGCTGCTCTATCTACATCAACAACCACGTTTTGGCTGGCGAATAACGCTGTTGCCGTTCTGGAACTGTACTGGCAGCAAAGCAATGAGCAGCGGAGCAGTGGGTTCCTGGGAATGGTAAAACATCTCCGCGAAGCGCGGGAACCACCGGCCTTTACGCTTAAGTCCATTGCATATGGATGTCCACGCCGAAGTGCCGTGCATAGCGCATAGAGGGTTTAAAACTCATCGACTGGGAGTATGCAGGAGATGGTGATATCGCGCTGGAACTGGCGGCGGTGTGGGTGAGAATTGCTGAACGGCGCCGGCAATTGGTCAATGACTATGCCACTCGCGCGAAGTTTTATCCGGCGCAATTATGGCGTAGGGTCAGGCGATGGTTTCCACGGCTGCTGATGCTCAAAGCAGGGTGGTTTGGTACAGGTTGGCGACAAACCGGCAATCGACGATTTATCAGGCTGGCCGATGACACCTGGCGGCATTATTAATAAAACAATAAGGAGAGCGGTGTCAGTACAGTAATCTGGATGTGGAAGGCGTTACGAACTGGACGCGGAAGAGCGTAAAATGTTGCGCATCCGCTGGTGGGAGGGCTGATTCTCTTTACGCGTAACTATCATGATCCTGCCAGTTGCGTGAACTGGTGCGCCGGATCCGCCGCATCGCGCAATCATCTGGTGGTGGCGGTGGTGACATCAGGAAGGTCAAGACGTCCAGCGTTTTCGCGAAGGTTTTACCCGCTTACCGGCAGCACAATCCTTTGCTGCGCTGTTGGGAATGGAACAGGGCGGCAAACTGGCAAGAGGCGGGTTGGCTGATGGCCAGCGAAATGAATCGCTATGGATATTGATATCAGCTTTGCGCCAGTGCTGGATGTCGGACATATCAGCGCGGCGATTGGCGAGCGTTTCTTATCATGCCAAGCCCAGAAAAACCCTGGCAATGGCAGGTGCGGTTTATTGATCAGGGATGCATGAAGCCGGGAGTCAAACGACCAGGAAAACACTACCAGGACGGTGCAGTGACTGCCGATCCGCACAAAGAGACGCCGTGCGACCCACGCCCGCAAGCGGAGATTCGTGCCAAAGATATGTCGGTTTTCAGCACGTTAATCCGCGAAAATAAACTCGACGCCATTATGCCTTGCATGTTGATCTCCAGTGATGTGATCCGCGTCCGGCGAGCGGTTCTTCCTACTGGCTGAAAACCGTTTTGCGTAGGAACTGTGTTTTGACGGCATAATTTATTCTGACGATCTATCGATGGAAGGTGCCGCGATTATGGGCAGTTATGCCGAACGCGGGCAGGCATCACTGGATGCGGGTTGCGATATGATCCTGGTCTGCAATAATCGTAAAGGGGCCGTCAGCGTGTTAGATAATCTGTCACCGATCAAGGCAGAACGTGTTACACGTTTGTATCATAAAGGTTCATTTTCGCGACAGGAACTGATGGACTCGGCTCGCTGGAAAGCGATCAGCACCCGTCTGAATCAGTTACATGAACGCTGGCAGGAAGAGAAAGCAGGTCACTAACCCTGGCTTATGTGAGGAAGCGATGATTATCTATTTACACGGTTTTGACTCTAACAGTCCGGGTAACCACGAGAAAGTCTTACAATTGCAGTTTATTGACCCGGATGTACGCTTGATAAGCTACAGTACGCGGCATCCGAAACATGATATGCAGCATCTGCTTAAAGAAGTGGACAAAATGTTGCAACTGAACGTTGACGAGCGTCCGCTAATTTGCGGCGTTGGCCTGGGCGGATACTGGGCGGAACGGATTGGTTTTCTTTGCGATATCCGCCAGGTGATCTTCAACCCTAATTTGTTCCCTTATGAGAACATGGAAGGCAAGATTGATCGCCCGGAAGAGTATGCCGATATTGCCACTAAGTGTGTGACCAACTTCCGCGAGAAGAATCGCGATCGTTGTCTGGTTATTTTGTCGCGTAATGATGAAGCACTTAACAGCCAGCGGACATCTGAAGAGTTGCATCATTATTACGAGATTGTCTGGGACGAAGAGCAGACGCACAAATTCAAGAATATCTCCCCGCATTTACAGCGCATTAAAGCGTTCAAAACCCTCGGGTAAATGCCCTCGTCGCATCAGGTAACCTTGCCGGTACCTGATGCGCTCCGAATTCTGTAAGTCGGATAAGGCGTCCACGCCGCATCCGACAGTCGAGCATCAATGCCTGATGCGATGCTGCGCATCTTATCAGGACGACCAAACGCCCTCGATATACGCTTCACCCTATATTACCCTTCCGAATTTGCTCAAATAATAAACAATAAACTCTATTTTTTGATCTCCCCCGGTAAAGTTGCCTATCTTTTAAGCAACAAAACTTGATTAACATCAATTTTGGTATGACCAATGCACCATTCATGTTATTCTCAATAGCGAAGAACATTTTCATTGCTGTAACCTGTTGTTAATTAAGAGCTATGTTAATAACCATTAATTAACAATTGGTTAATAAATTTAAGGGGGGCACGTTGACTACGCCATTGAAAAAGATTGTGATTGTCGGCGGCGGTGCTGGTGGGCTGGAAATGGCAACACAGCTGGGGCATAAGCTGGGACGTAAGAAAAAAGCCAAAATTACGCTGGTCGATCGTAACCACAGCCACCTGTGGAAACCACTGCTGCACGAAGTGGCGACTGGCTCGCTTGATGAAGGCGTCGATGCGTTGAGCTATCTGGCCCATGCGCGCAATCATGGTTTCCAGTTCCAGTTGGGTTCCGTCATTGATATTGATCGTGAAGCGAAAACAATCACTATTGCAGAACTACGCGACGAGAAAGGTGAACTGTTGGTTCCGGAACGTAAAATCGCCTATGACACCCTGGTCATGGCGCTGGGTAGCACCTCTAACGATTTCAATACGCCAGGCGTCAAAGAGAACTGCATTTTCCTCGATAACCCGCACCAGGCGCGTCGCTTCCACCAGGAGATGCTGAATCTGTTCCTGAAATACTCTGCCAACCTGGGCGCAAATGGCAAAGTGAACATTGCGATTGTCGGCGGCGGCGCGACGGGTGTAGAACTCTCCGCTGAATTGCACAACGCGATCAAGCAACTGCACAGCTACGGTTACAAAGGCCTGACCAACGAAGCCCTGAACGTAACGCTGGTAGAAGCGGGAGAACGTATTTTGCCTGCATTACCGCCACGTATCTCTGCTGCGGCCCACAACGAGCTAACGAAACTTGGCGTTCGCGTGCTGACGCAAACCATGGTCACCAGTGCTGATGAAGGCGGCCTGCACACTAAAGATGGCGAATATATTGAGGCTGATCTGATGGTATGGGCAGCCGGGATCAAAGCGCCAGACTTCCTGAAAGATATCGGTGGTCTTGAAACTAACCGTATCAACCAGCTGGTGGTGGAACCGACGCTGCAAACCACTCGCGATCCAGACATTTACGCTATTGGCGACTGCGCGTCATGCCCGCGTCCGGAAGGGGGCTTTGTTCCGCCGCGTGCTCAGGCTGCACACCAGATGGCGACTTGCGCAATGAACAACATTCTGGCGCAGATGAACGGTAAGCCGCTGAAAAATTATCAGTATAAAGATCATGGTTCGCTGGTATCGCTGTCGAACTTCTCCACCGTTGGTAGCCTGATGGGTAACCTGACGCGCGGCTCAATGATGATTGAAGGACGAATTGCGCGCTTTGTATATATCTCGCTATACCGAATGCATCAGATTGCGCTGCATGGTTACTTTAAAACCGGATTAATGATGCTGGTGGGGAGTATTAACCGCGTTATCCGTCCGCGTTTGAAGTTGCATTAATCGACGTACACTGGCGGATGTGGTATAAACGCCTTATCCGCCCTGGACAAATGGTACGAGCGGTAGGCCTGATAAGACGCGTTAAGCGTCGCATCAGGCATTCCTTCAGACTCCTCCGAATCCTTAAGTATTTCCAGTCATTCCCGCGCTTTTCATCTTCTGTCTGATAGCTGCTTTTCTCCTTCGCTTGCATGATTGGCATAACTGCAAAGAAGGAGGTGTTCCCGTGAATAAATCAATGTTGGCGGGTATCGGGATTGGTGTCGCAGCTGCGTTGGGCGTAGCGGCAGTGGCCAGTCTGAACGTGTTTGAACGGGGCCCGCAATACGCTCAGGTTGTTTCTGCAACCCCAATCAAGGAAACGGTTAAAACACCGCGTCAGGAGTGTCGCAACGTCACAGTGACCCATCGTCGACCGGTGCAGGATGAAAATCGCATTACCGGGTCGGTGCTCGGCGCTGTTGCTGGTGGCGTGATAGGGCATCAGTTTGGTGGTGGTCGCGGTAAAGATGTCGCCACTGTTGTGGGGGCGCTGGGTGGTGGATATGCCGGTAACCAGATCCAGGGCTCTCTCCAGGAAAGCGATACTTACACGACTACGCAACAGCATTGTAAAACGGTGTATGACAAGTCAGAAAAAATGCTCGGTTATGATGTGACCTATATAGGTTGGCGATCGGCAGGGCAAAATGCGCATGGACCGCGATGATCCGGGTACGCAAGAAAATCCGCTGATCGTAATGGGCAACTGATTTTGAATAACGAAACGTATTGACGAGGCTATCTCTGCAGATTTGGCCCCTCATTCGCTCAGGCTGAGGGCTTCTGCGACTTGTTCTTCAGGTCGGCCATGAAACGCAAAGTCGTTCCGGCAATCTTCATAGTTTTTTTCCAGCGATGCACCTTCCGCGTGCGCTGATCGACATCCCCTGAATAATACGATTAGGGACTCTCCCAGATGTAGTTCGTCACAGTGGGTCAGGGATTTCCCCGCGCGCTTGTGAGTTGACATAAAACTCCTGCAAAGTGCGCTCTTGCATCGCATGGCGTGATTTCAACGTATTGGCGATATCTCCTGAATCTGGGGGGAAGGGGTGGTGCAGGTTGATCATGAAGCAGCCTGCCGGGGTGTCTTTGCTGGTAAAGCAGTTGGCGATGGCAGCAAATCATGAGCCAGCGCAAGCTCCACGCTTTCTTCTTCACAAACGGCTGTGCTTCATGCTTAGCGGCAAAACGAATCGATATCGCGGTCGAGAACGGCACAAAATAACCCCTCTTGTTCGGTAAATTCCGCGTATAGCGTGGGCGCTTTGGCTCCGGTCAGCTTGGACGAGGTCCCGCAAGAGAAGTCGCTTCATAACCGTGTTGCCAGAACAATTTCACGGCCTTATCAACGCGGCGTCCCTTTCGAACACTTTGGGCGGCCACGGCTTTTTTTTACACATTGTGTGTTGAGTACAGTTGCCATAATGCTATGTACACCTGGTGACTGTGAATGAAAGGTTATTATAAAAATAATCACCTCCGTTCACCAGTCCAAATCCCATAAAAATAATTGCTTTCTATTTAACTGAAATTTAAAGATTTTTAAATTAATTAATGATTGTTATAAAAAATATCTTGTATGTTGATCCAAATCACATCTATCATTTAGTTATCAATCGTTAAGTAATTTCTTGCGACGTAATTAGTCTGCATAAGGCCACTATTATGAAAAACGTAAAAACCCTCATCGCTGCGGCGATTTTAAGCTCCATGTGGTTAGTGCTTTACGAGCTGTCGAAGTTCAGTCAACGCCAGAAGGCCGACAAAAGTCGGTGGTGATGGGTGTTAAGGCGCCCAACCGTCGAATAGCTGGAAGAGCAGCTGGCGCCAAAAAGCGGATGAGATCGGCGCAAAATCTTCCGTATTTGTTTTTAACCGGTTCCGAATACCCTTCCATGGAACAGCAGTAATTTATAAATAAGCATTAACCTTCATTAATGCCTGCTACTGCTGATTTTTTCCCCGCGACATGCCGTGTCGCTTGGATTGTTTTTATCGAGGATTTTACAGATTTGGGCTCACTTGATGACGGCGGACATCCACCGGCATCCCGGAACGGACATCCATCACATGTTGCATCACTTCAGCGTACATTTTGTGCTGCATCTTTAAATGGTTTCGCATGCTATTCAGCGTAATTGGCGGCTCAGCTCGAGATCGTCATCAATCTTCTCTGACAGCGGCTGATGTACTTCAACCAGACGCGCACCGTTTGGTTCGGCAGAGACTTTTATCGGAGTGTTGATGATATTCACTTTGGTGCCTGGGGTGACCTGGCTAAAGAGTGTTTTGATATCGTCATCCCGCAGACGAATACAGCCAGAACTTACCCGCATGCCAATGCCGAAATCGGCGTTCGTACCGTGAAGCAAATAAACGCCGCCATAGGCCGCCAGACGAATCGCATGATGGCCCATTGGGTTATCCGGTCCAGCCGGCACTACCGCAGGCAACTCAATTCCCTGTGCTTTATAACGGGCGCGGATGTTTGCCGTTGGCGTCCAGGTTGGGTTTGCACGTTTGTCTGAAACGGTGGTCACCATTGTCGGTGTCAGCGTGTCACCACCTAACTGACCAATACCTATTGGATACACGGTTACCGAATTTTTACCCGGCGGGTAGTAATAGAGACGCAGCTCCGCAATGTTGATCACAATGCCTTCGCGCGGCGCGTCTGGAAGTAGGGTTTGCAACGGGATCGTTAACACGCTGCCCGCGCGCGGTACGTAAGGATCAACGCCGGGGTTAGCTTGTAACAGAGCGAGAAAGCCGACGTTATATTTTTTGGCGATGGCTTCCAGAGAACCACCGTCATTTTCCACCACATGAAATTTGTTTTCGCCAACCAGACGACTGCTCGCTGGCGGCAGCGGCCAGGTGTTGGCTTTTGCCGGTAGCGCCAGCGCCACGGCAGCGGCGAACGTAAAAAACGTTAGCCAGCGAGAAAAACGCGTTTTGATCATCACCAAAAATACATAATAAATATAAGGTTATTGTAATAAACAGATAAGCCTGAATTATGGATGGTGACAGTGTCGGATAGTGCAGGAAAGTGCAAAGAATTTGTAAATGTTGCAGATGGGGGCGCAGAAACGCCCCCGATTTACATTAAGCGATCGCGTTCTCTTCCAGTTCACGCATAAACTGGCGTACCCATTCGATACGCGTTTTCCGCTCACTCAAATCCTGAATAAATTTCAGGCGCGTCGGACCATCAAGGCGGTAATGCTGCGGCTGTTTTTGCAGCAAACCAATCAACCAGGCTGGATTAACGTGATTTTCTCGGTAATTCTATTACCTCGCCTTTCCTACTACCTTCCAGCTTCCTCATTCCCAGCTTGGGCGCTGGTGGCTAACAGAGTGATACATCCAGCAGGGTACGCGCCGGATCGGCATAGGCCGAGTGATTCATAAGCTCGCTACTTTCATCTCTTCCAGTTCAGTTTTCGTTTGGCGCTGGCAAGGCGTTTATAATACAAAAGCCAGTTCAGACGTTAGAGGAATGAAATCATCTGGCAGTAGCAAATGCACCGCAGCTCGACTTCTGTTCGTGGCTGGTGATATTTTCAGCGACTGGCTCGCGTCCGGCTTTCAGCGCATCGTCACAACACCACTTTTCTTCAACTCCATATACAGCGAGAAACCGATGGTTTCCGATTGAGCCACTTTGTCTTCGCCAAGCAAGTCACCTGCGCCGCGCATTTCCAGATCTGCGTCGCCAGTGCGAAGCTGCACCACCTCCTTCCAGCGAGGCAATCCCTTCAAGACGTTTTGTGAGATCGGCAAGTTATTGCTTTTGCATGCGGCGTCAGCAGCCATGCATATGCCTGATGATGTGACGTCGACGCGACCGCGTAGCGGCGCAGCTGCGCCATACTGAAGCGA
Organism: Shigella flexneri; assembly: GCA_048288465.1. Classification (GTDB taxonomy): domain Bacteria; phylum Pseudomonadota; class Gammaproteobacteria; order Enterobacterales; family Enterobacteriaceae; genus Enterobacter; species Enterobacter flexneri_B. Next base: position 1,134,702 of record CP182556.1, read on the forward strand.
TCCGCACGTTCAATGATAATGGTGTTGGCTGTCTGACGTCATTCCGGTTTCGATAATGGTGGTACAAACCAGCACGTTGAAATGTTGATGATGGAAAATCATTCATCACCGTTCCAGTTCGCGCTCGCGCATCTGCCCGTGACCGATGGCAATCCGTGCTTTCAGGCACGAGTTCTGCCAGCCGTTCGGCAGCTTTCTGGATGTTTTTCACATCATCAGAGATAATAAGCCTGCCCCCGCGCAAAATTTCACGAGGATCGCCTCCCGGACCACCAGGCCGTCACAGACCATGGCAGAAAGGTTTTCAACTGCCAGATGACGGTGCGGGTTGCGTGGCGATAATCGACAGGTCACGCATTCCGCTCATTGCCATATTCAGCGTGCGTGGATCGGCGTTGCAGTAAGCGTCAGAATATCCACGTTGCGCGCATCGCTTTAATGCGCTCTTTATGACGCACCCGAAGCGGTGTTCTTCATCGAGATCAGAGGCTGAAATCTTTGCACCTGACGTCACTTTCTCAGCAGTTTGTGCGTACCGATCAAGAATATCGATTTTCCCTTCCGCCACTTCCGCAAGGATTTGCGTCTGCTCTTTGGCGCTGCGGAAACGGGTATTATTTCGAGACGCCGCCAGTTGGCGAAACGGTCGCTGGAGTTGTCGTATGCTGCTGCGCAAGAAGGGTGGTAGGCACCAACACCGCTACCTGCTTGTGGTCAACCACTGTTAGGAAAGCGGTGCGCATCGCCATCGTTTTACCAAAGCCAACATCGCCGCACACCAACGATCCATTGCCAGCAGCTAACATGTCCGGCGAAGCACCCAATTACGGCCTGCGCCCATCCCGGTGGTTCCAACGGAAGCTGTCGCAGAACAACTGATACCGCTCACGATTGTGTTTAAACGCGAAGCCCTCTTCGGCGGCGCGTTGCGCGTAGATATCAGCAATTCGCCGCCACATCACGCACTTTTTCCGCCGCTTTCTGCCGTGCGCGTGACCACGCATCGCCGCCAAGTTTATGCAGCGGTGTTCTTCGCGCCACCTGCGAAACGGCTAATCAGATACCAGTGACGACACTGGAAGCACAACAGTTTGGCGTCGTTGGCATAGGCGAGCATCAAATACTCGCCAGTAATGCCGCCCGCTTCGAGCGCGCGCCCATTCGGCACAGCGCCTGACACCGTGCTCCAGATGGACGACCGGCTGACCAGACGCAGTTCCGGAAGGTTATGTATTAGTGTATCGGGCTTGATGGTGCGGCGCGAGACCTGACGACGGCGGGCAAGACGTTCACCAGCAGATCGCTTTCGGAGATCAGCGCCAGATTACGCACCGTATCGACAAAACCATGTTCGGCAGCGCCAATCATCAGATGCCACGGTCGCTTCATCAAGACGCATAATGCGTTGCGGAAGGGGTTCAATTTGTGCGAAGCAGTTCACCCAGCGCTTCACGGCGACCTTCACTTTCTACCGAGAAGACCACTGGACCGTCGAAGTTCTGAGGAACTTACGCAGCGCATCCAGCGGCGCTTTTCGTTGCGCCTGAACGGCCAGGCTTGGCAGTTTTCCTGGAACCTTTATCGGCACTTCGTGGCTTTGCCTGCCAAATGTTCAGTTTGCTACCGTTAGTTCAGCTTGAGAGAAGCTCGTCACCGCAGCCATAGTGATTGTGGTGGCAACAGCGGCGCATCGGATCCACGCCGGCGATTCTCAAAACGCGCCAGCGCGTCAGCTGGAAACGTTCTTACTGTGTTTCGACATTGCCAGTATTCACCAGCAAGGTATTGGCAGGGAAATAACTGAACAGCGGCGGAGCGGTTCGCTGAAGAACAATGGCTGCCAGTACTGATCCCGGCAGGTAATGTGCCTTTACTACTTGCCGGAAATATGTTCCGCATCGCGCTTCACTTCTCGAGGAGCATCGGCGCGACTGGCTGAACAGTTCAATTGCCGCTTCATCGGTCGGACAATTCGTGCGCGGGCAGCAGATCATTTCGCTTTACTTCCTCCAGCGTGCGCTGGCGGTCGATGTTAATGCATCCCAGGCCGTCCATTTCATCATCAAAGAAATCAAAGACGATAAGGCAGCTCACTCCCCATCGGGAAGATTCCAGCAACGCGCCGCGCGTGGCGTATTCGCCGTGCTCCATCACCTGGTCAACATGGCGATAACCGGCGCTGTCCAGTTGGGTTTGAACGCATTGTGACAGGCGCGGTTCATCACCAGCGCATGACCGTGGAGAAACCGCGGCGGCAACGCGCTGCATAAGGGTATTCACCGGAACAATCAGACGCCACGCTGCATCGTCGGTAGCTGGTAAAGGGTGGACGTAGGAGATATGTCCTGATGAGGCGAAAAACTGCTCTTGGGAGAGTTTCCCCAGTTCGTCAGATTCATCACCATCTGATCGGCGAGCTGCTGATTTCATCATGCAACGCAGAGCATTTTCGGACACCGGTGCAATGAGACCACCGGACCGGCGACGTTCGGCATTTCCGCTACCAGCGTTGCAGAGGCTGGCCGCCTGGTGGTTAACTCGCCCAGCAGACGCTGCTCACCCGCTTTGACGGGCAGCGTATAACGATATTGTTCAAGGTATGAGTTGTCGTATTCTCGTTAGGATATGCCTCAACATATGGGGGCATATCTGATAAGCAATGCTGTTCATTATCCGTAATCATATGGTCTAGGGTTCCAATTGCCCGGCTGGCGCGCGCTATGGCTAGCGGGAGACGACGGCAGCGGCAGTGAAGGCGGGAGAACAACAGATCGCCGAATGCACGCTGCTGAAGTTTCTTACCAGCAAAGCCGGCAGCACACGTAACAAACGGACGAGCTAATAAACCAGCAGGAGTGTCAGTTCGACTTGCGGCGACCAGCGGCGTGCTGTGTTCATTTGCGCAAGCAGAGTTAAGCTGAAATATTCAACGAGAATGCGATGGGTGGTGTAGATAGCAATGGTGTCCGGATCATATTCAGCAGGTGGTGGGAGCGTATACCGAATCGTTGCTCGTATTGATAAAGACAGCTCTACGATCACCACAATCCTTATACAGCGACAACAGCAGCGAGATAGTAAAACAACCAGGCACTGACCGCCAGAACGGTAAAAGCAAGAAGCCATCAGGATGGCGGCGCAACGGCACCTCTTTAACACAGGTCATTATTGTTGCGCCAAACCATGCGCCAAGGCTGGTAAGGCAAATGGCGGATTACACTTGTTCATTCCCACCACGGCGTGGGAACGAAATTAACCGCCACACTCAGCAGTACAAACAAGGCGAATAGTAGCAGCGCCAGACGGCTAAAAATTTTACATACCAACGAAATAGACAATTAACGCATACAGATACCACAAGCTGGTGCCTGGCCGTGATTATCCGTGCAGGATAACGGTGGAATCGGCATAAGCGGGATTGCAGGCATTGCTGGATCGCGTCACAGGCGCCAGCCACCTGGTTCAGTGCACTTACGCCAGCCACTGCACCACGCCCCAAAGCGCCAGCACCCAGAAGATGTTCCAGATCGTTTATCGAGCAATCTCCCCACGGTACGCTGTCGATATAGCGGCGAATCAAATAGCGGCATATAAAGAAAAATGGCATACGAAGGGGGCAAATAAAGATTGAAATATATTTGAGCATTTGCTCAGGACTTCCGATAACGGATGCTGAAAAGTGGTCAGATGCGGATAAAAGGTAATCTACCGAGTGATAAATCACCACCAGACAAATACATAACCCTTCCATCTGGTTAATCCATAGCTCTTTTGTTTCATCAGGACAACACGCTCTTTTTTAATTTACATGCGGTCATCTGGTTATGACCCAGGCGTGTAATGGGATCTGTCTGTATTGGATGATTTTTCAGATTATATTTTAGGTGGCAAGATTCTTATGATAAAACATGGCAATTTAGCCGATTGATTTACAACGGGGCTTTTAATATTAGCCCTACTATTACTTACAGTTCAAACGTTTACCGATCCTGCTTTCGCTTGATACTGGTCTTCGCTACAGCAACCAGACGGATTTCATGTACCAACCTGTCGCTCTATTTATTGGCCTGCGTCAGATGCGCGCGTGCAGCGGATCGCTTCTTGGTCGTTTCGTTCCCTTCCACCATTACATTACCCTCAAGTGATGGCGCTGGTCACAGTATTGTCAGTGATGAACGGCTTTGAGCGGCGAGCTGCAAAACACATCCTTGGCCTGATGCCACAGGCACTTTCTTTCCTGAGCATGGCTCGAACCGCAGCAACTCCCGGAAACGGCAGTCAAACTGGACGGCGTTAATCGCGTCGCACCAATTACTACCGGTGATGTGGTACTGCAAAGCGCGCGCAGCGTGGCGGTCGGGTGATGCTCGGCATCGACCGGCGCAAAAAGATCCACTAACGCCGTATTCTGGTCAAATGCGAAAGAAAGTCACCTCGAGCGGGAAATATAATGTCATCGGTGAACAAGCTGCCTCACAGCTAGGCGTTAATCGCGGTGATCAAAATCCGCATGACTGGCAACCATCTGCCAGCCAGTTCACGCCGACGGCGCATTCCTAGTCAGCGCCTGTTCATGTGATGGCACTTTACGCCAACAGTGAAGTCGATGGCAATGAAATGCTGGTGAATATTGAGGATGCCTCGCGTCGATGTGCGTCATCCGCAGGCAATATTACCGGCTGGCGTTTGCGGCTGGATGAGCCGCTGAAAGTCGACTCATTAAGTCAGCAAAAACTGCCGAAGGCAGCAAATGGCAGGACTGGCGCGATTGTAAGGGCGAGTTGTTCCAGGTGAACGCATGGAAAAAGTATGATGGGTTTTACTGCTGAGCCTGATTGTCGCCGTTGCGGCGTTTAACATTATCACCACTAGGGCGATGGTAATGGAGAACAGGCGAAGTAGTGATTGCAAACGCAAGGCTTATCCGCGACAATCATGATGGTCTTTACGGCGAAGGGGGCCAGCGCCTGGATGATCGGCGCGATCGGAGCGGCGCTTGGCGCCCTGCTTGCCAGCCAGTTAATAATCTGATGCCGATAATCGGCGTCCTGCTCGATGGCGCGGCGCTGCCGGTGGTCATCGTACCTTTACAGGTCATTGTTATTGCGCTGGTGGCGATGGCTATCGCTGCTGTCTACGCTTTACCCTTCATGGCGCGCTGCCGCCACTCAACCCGCTAGGCTTTACGTTATGAATAAGATCCTGTTGCAATGCGACAACCTGTGAAAATGCTATCAGGAAGGCAGTGTGTAATCCTATGTGCTGCACAATGTCAGTTTCAGCGTCGGCGAAGGTGAAATGATGGCGATTGTCGGTAGCTCTGGTTCCGGTAAAGGTACCTTGCTGCACCTGCTGGGCGGGCTGGATAACGCCATCCTCCCGGCGATGTGATTTTTATGGTTAGCGAATGAGCAAACTGTCGTCGCAGCGAAAGCTGAACTGCGAACGAGAAGCCTGGGGTTTTATCATCAGTTTCACCACCTGCTGCCGGATTTTACCGCCCTGAAACCGTGGGTGATGCCGCTGCTGATCGGCAAAAGAAAAAGCCCGCTGAAATCAACAGCCGTGCACTTGAGATGTTAAAAGCGGTGGGGCTGGATCATCGGTGCGATCACCGCCCATCTGAACTTTCTGGGCGGCGAACGCCAGCGTGTGGCGATTGCCCGTGTGCTGGCGCATAACCGGCGCCTGGTATGGCGGATGAACCTACCGTAGAACTTCTCGATGCGCGTAACGCCGACAGCATCTCCCAGTTGCTTGGCAATCGTACCGCTTGCAGGGCACCGCCTTCCTGGCGGTTACTGACGACCTGCAACTGGCGAAACGTATCAGCCGCCAGTTAGAAATGCGCGTGATGGTCGTTGACGGCTAATGAGCCTGATGGGGGCGGAAGAATTGGCGGGACCGCTTTATCGTTATTAATTGGCCGTTCCAGTCGTGGATGGCGGCGCGGCGCATGGTGTCGCTGATCTCCGTCATCTCGACCATTGGCATGGCCCTCGGCGTGGCGGTATCGATCGTCGGCTTAAGCGCGATGAACGGCTTTGAACGCGAACTGTATAATGTATTTGGCGGCGGCGCCGGATGGCGAAATCGAGGCGGTGGATTGAGCCGTGGACTAACTGGCAGGGAAAAGTACTGGATCACGCTAAAAAGTGCCGGCATTGCCGCTGCCGCGCCGTATATCAATTTCACCGGGTGGTGAAAGTGGCGCGAATCTTCGCGCAATCCAGGTGAAGGGCGTTAACCCGCAACAGGAACAGCGTCCTAAGCGCATTACCCTGTCTGTCATGTGATGCGTGGCGCAATTTTAAAGCGGGCGAACAGCAAATTATCATCGGCAAGGCGTGGCGGATGCGCTGAAGCAGGGGGATTGGTGTCCATTATGATCCCCAACTCGAATCCGAGACATAAACTGATGCAGCCAAAACGTGTGCATTTGCACGTTGCCGGTATTTTGCAGTTGAGTGGTCAACTCGATCGCGGTTTTGCCATCATCCCGCTGGCGGATGCCCAACAATATCTTGATATGGGTTCCAGCGTGTCAGGTGTTGCCCTTAAAATGACGGATGTTTCAACGCCAATAAGCTGGTACGCGATGCGGGTGAAGTAACCAACAGCTATGTTTATATGTAAAAGCTGATTGGTACTTACGCCAATATGTATCGCGATATCCAAATGATCCGCGCCATTATGTATCTGGCGATGGTACTGGTGATTGGCGTGGCCTGTTTCAACATCGTCTCCACCTTAGTGATGGCGGTGAAAGACAAAAGTGGCGATATCGCAGATTAAAACGCTGGGGGCGAAAGATGGTTTAATTCGCGCCATCTTTGTCTGGTATGGATTGCTGGCAGGGCTGTTGACAGCCGTGTGGTGTGATTATTGGCGTAGTGGTTTCACTGCAACTTACCCCGATTATTGAGTGGATTGAAAAGCCATCGGTCATCAGTTCCTCTCCAGCGATATCTATTTTATTGATTTCTTGCCATCGGAATTGCACTCGCTGGACGTCTTCTACGTACTGGTCACAGCATTGTTGCTGGCTCTTTTGGCAAGTTGGTATCCGGCGCGGCGCCCAGTAATTTGACCCTGCGCGAGTCCTTACCGGCCGGTAAGGGCAGTACATTAAAACAAGGAGCGGCGATGTATTACGGGTTTGATATTGGTGGAAGAAAATTGCGCTTGGCGTGTTTGATAGCGGTCGGCAGTTGCAGTGGGAAAAGCGGGTGCCGACACCGCGTGACAGCTATGACGCATTTTTAGATGCAGTGTGTGAGCTGGTAGCTGAAGCTGACCAACGTTTTGGCTGTAAAGGTTCTGTCAACATCGGTATCCGGAATGCGGAAACAGAAGATGGTACGCTGTATGCGCCAATGTCCCCGCCGCCAGCGGGTAACCACTACGTGCCGACCTGAGCGCACGTCTTGATCGCGATGTACGCCTTGATGACGATGCCAACTGTTTTGCCCTTCAGAAGCCTGGATGATGAATTTACTCAATATCCACTGGTGATGGGGGTTAATTCGCGCACCGGCGTTGGCGGCCGCTCATTTTCAACGGCAAACCGATTACCGGTAAAGCTACATTACCGGCGAGTTTGGCCATATGCGTCTGCCGGTGATGCGTTAACCATGATGGGGTTGGATTTCCCGTTACGCCGCTGCGGCTGTGGTCAGCATGGCTGCATTGAAAATTATCTGCGTCCGGTTGGCGGTTTTGCGTGGCTGTATCAACACTATTATCATCAACCGTTGCAGGCTCCCGAAATCATTGCGCTTTATGATTCAAAGGCGATGAGCAGGCAAGGGCGCACGTTGAGCGTTATCTGGATTTATTAGCGGTTTGTCTGGAAATATCCTGCGCCATTGTTGACCCTGACCCATCATTGGTGGTGGCTTATCCAATTTCCCGGCAATCACAGCGCAACTGGCGGACAGGCCGCCTCGTCATCCTTACTGTAGCTCGTGTTCCTGCGCATTCGAACGCGCGCGCCACGGTGATGCGGGAGGAATGCGTGGTGCGGCCTTTCCTACGAACCGATTAAACAACAGAGGTTGCTTATGCTGTTGCGTCGGGTCATCGGTTAAGTCGTTTTCGAAAAATAAACGCCGCCTGCGCGAGCGTTTGCGTCAGCGTATTTTTTTCAGAGATAAAGTGGTGCCGGAGCAATGGAAAAAACCAGAAGTACCCGCACGACAGGGGCAGGAATTTCTGCGGAATCAGGTATTCGTACCTTTCGCGCCGCAGATGGCCTGTGGGAAGAACATGGTTGGAGATGTGGCAACGCCGGAAGGTTTCGATCGCGATTCTGCAACTGGTGCAGCCGTCCAGAACGCCGTCGTCGACAGCTGACAGCCAGAGCCCCAGCTGGACGCCGCGGATCCTCGCGCCGGCGGACGGGCACACGCCCTCGGCGATCGCTTTTTGCTGGTGACGCAGAAGATCGACAACCTGCATGATGCAGGTAATACCAATGTGATTCATATGCATGGGGAACTGCTAAAGTTCGTTGTTCACAAAGTGGGTCAGGTTCTCGACTGGACAGGAGACGTTACCCCAGAGAGAACGCCATTGCCAGTTCCGACCCTTGCGCCCGCATGTAGTGTGGTTTGGCGAAATGCCACTCGGCATGGATGAAATTTATATGGCGTTGTCGATGGCCAATATTTCATTGCCATCGGCACATCCGGCAGATGTTCATCCGGCGGCTGGTTTGTTCGACGAAGCGAAACTGCATGGCGCGACACCGTGGAACTGAATCTTGAACCGAGTCAGGTTGGTAATGAATTTGCCTGAGCAGACTATGCCCGGCAAGCCAGGTGGTGCCTGAGTTTGTTGAAAAGTTGCTGAAGGGATTAAAAGCGGGAAGCATTGCCGGATACACTACGCCATCAGGCCTGCAAGGGACGCAATTAATCCAATTCGCGGGTTTTGGTGGCTGGATAAGGCGTTCGCGCCCCATCCGGCATAATACACGCGCAACTTTCCGGCCTCTTTATCGTTTACTCGTCAATAACAATGCGCGGCAATATGAGACACACCAATTAGCCCTGCCCAGAGTGTGGCGATATTCTGGTAATCGCAAAGCTATTATCGATATACAAACATAAGCCCATAACCCATATTGGCAATAGTTATCGCCACTGCAAATTTTCAACCAGAAACAAACGAGTCGTGTAGTAAAGATTCCTGAAAATAAGATAATGTTGAGCCCAGGCGGCGATAAAACCTAATGTGTTGGTGCTGCCGGGGAGCATTTCATGCCGTTGTCCTGATGCGGATAATACGTTAGTGGCGGCGTCGATTGTTTTAATATCCGCTCGTAGAACAGCCAATGCATTATTGATTCCCTGATATGTAATACTTGCATTTAAATAAGCCAGCGTGTGATTTTCTATCAGAAGGCCGAAGATGTTCATCGTCCAGACCACTTTCAACCTTGCCGTTGGCGATCATAATTAACCGTGGTTCGCGCAGAGTAAGATAACACTTCCTTTACATTACTCAATGAGCATGACGCATGCGCCAGCATCGCTTTACCATTTGTCTAAGACTGGCTTCATTATTAATGTCGGGTAAATCACAATAAACAGTACAATTCCTGTTTGTTGGCGAAAAGCTCGGCTTTACGTGCGATCTCTTCAGCATCCGGGACAGTACCGGTAACATCGTAAAAAAGTGTCTTCATTATTGGAATCAATGGCTTACTGGTTGCTACCAGAGGCAGGAGTATCAGTAAACGTAGCAGTATAATGAATTCTTTCATGGGCGGGACTTCCGTTTCTGTGAGATTTTTCGGCGGAGGGAGCGTGATTATCACACTCATACTACCAAAATAATGCCTGCTATGCGACAAAGCCCCATTAAAAAAATTAACCCAGGCATCGTTTATTTCGGCTTGTTCACGCCCTTGTGGATAGATATTACTCTGTCACACCTTCGCTATCTTCATAAAAATCACTACCGATATTCACAATCCAAAATTAGCGTGTAATCTGGCGTAGGGCGAAGGTAACCACTGGATACCAGGCCACCATCATTGACGTCGTTTGAGTGATTGTCTTACCAAACGGACTCAACAATGATTCCTTCTGTATGAACCGCGCTTTTGGTAAAAGTAAAATGGTAATAAAAGATGATTGGACAAAATAACGAGCAATATCAGACCGATACCGAAAGTGTGGATAAAACTTTGACTGTCTACTCAATTAGCCACATCCTTGCTAACTAAATGGTGGTAATACCACCGCCCGCTCGCCCAATTTACGTCGCTTTCAGCTTCTGATAATACTCTTCATGACGCTGCTGGCCGCGCCAACGTCATCTGCCAATTGCCAATGCAACGGTTCAGCATCCGGGTATCCCGTCTTATCGTTCGCCACTTCTGGACTTAACAGTCACGCGCCCTAAGGTTTGGCGTTGGATAACCTATAGTTTCAGCAACCTGTTTTGCCACATCCGGCGCAGCAGGAAGTCGAATCAATTCAGCGCGCCTTCTTTGTTTTTCGGCATTTGCCGGGATTGCCAGGCTGTCCATCCAGAAATGCCGCCTTCTTTCGGCCCACACCACGTCAATTGCGTACCCGCTCGCGCGGAACGAAAGCAGAACCGTTCCAGATCATGCCGAGGCTAACTTCGCCTTCCATGTACGGGTTAACCAGCCGGGTTATCGGAGTTAAAGGCTGCCACGTTTGGCATCAGTTTTTTCAGTTCTTGTCATATGCAGCTTCAATCTCTTTTGGATCGCGTTACTGGAGCTGAGCTCACCAGTGCCATCTGGAACACTTCACGGGCATCTGCTCGGTCAGCAGCAGGCTGCCTTTGTACCAGGCTTCCACAATTGGCCTAGTGGGCAACGGATTCCGGATCTACCGCATCACCGTTAACGCCAATTGCCGTCGCCCCCCAGATATACGGAATGGAGTTGATTCGGGTCAAACGGCTTGTTGAGCATGTCTGGTATTTAGGTTGCTGAATATCGCTTAACTTCGACTTGCTCATTTCTGCATTATCCCTTCTTTACGGATTTATCGACGTAGGTCGAAGGCAACCACCAGGTCGTAGGCACCGTCTTTGTACGTTTTCAGCTTGGCGTACACTGGTCTCGTTCGACTCGTAAGTCGAATACATAACCTTAACACCGTTTCGGTGAATTCGTTCAAGCAGTCCTGCGGTACTATGGTTGAGTTGTAGACACACGCGTCGTTGTCATCGGCGTGAGCGGCGCTCATGCCCAGTGCCAGAGCACCCGCCGCGAGCAGGTGGCGTGACCATTTTTTCATTTCAACGTCCCCGCGTTACCTTTCCGTTTTATCACGAGCAGAAGCCTGCTGGCAATAACCATCACCAGCCTGAGCACCAGTAATATGGTCGCCAGCGCGTTAACTTCCGGCGATACGCCGACTTGACCATCTAAGGTCTTTAAATGATAATTTCATAGCTCGTCCGGTGCACGAACGAAGAAACTACTACATCGTCCATCGACAGGTAAGCTGACACCGCAGCCCGCCGCCACCGCTGGCATTGCCAGTGGCAGAATGATTTTTCGCAGAATGGAAATCTGTGGCACCGTACCCTTCGCCGCTTCCAGCATTCCCGCACGTCAAAACCTTTCAGGCGCGAATACACTGTCACCACCACAAATGGCAGGCAGAAGGTGATATGCGAGCAGCAGCGACCAGAAGCCAAGCCTAGTACCCAGCAGTACACAGCACCAGCAGCGAAATCGCCATCACGATATCTGGTGACATCATCACCACAAACAGCATTCCGACTAACGAACGAAGCTACGACGAAAGCGATAACGGTACAGCGCAACTGCCGTCAGTGAACTTGATAAGCGTAGCAATGTTGCCCAAAACACCGCCATCGTTAGTGAATGCGCTGCCTGTAACAGGCTGTCGTCGTTCATCATAGGCTATACCATTTGGTGGTAAAACCCTGCCAGTCGATGCCAAAGCGCGAGCTGTTAAAGGAGTTCACAATCAAAATAATCATTGGCACAGACAGGTACGCGTAGATAGCGGTCATAAAACCGCCGCGAAGCAGTCGACCGATCATTCGAGTTCCACCTTTTTATCAGCAGACGAGAAGCGCGCCAGAAACCAGCAACATCAGGCCCATTACGATAGTCAGCGTATGTGGTGCAGGCACCACCGGCCAGTCACGAATATTGAGGAACTGGACCTTGATGACGTTACCGATCAGCAGGTTTTCGCACTGCCCATCAGGTCGGTAATATAACAGGCCCATCGCGGGCAGAGCATCACCAGCACACCGCAAGATTTCGGCATCGTCAGGTGGAATAATGATACGGATAAGCTGTAAGCCGCGGCACTCCTGATCCGCGTGCCGCCCTCAGCAACGGCTTATCCAGTTTTCTCGAGACCGGAGTACAGCGGCATCACCATAAACGGTAGCAGAAGTCAACCAGACCTATAATACCACTGCACTGGGCGTGAGAAATATGATACCAATTGGTGCTGATAACGCCCAGCCAGAGCAAAAACTCGTTGAGAGATAGCCTTTGGTGCTGAGGAAAATTTCAGCCCGTAGATACGAATCAATGAGTTGGTCCAGAACGGAACAATCAGCAGAAACAGCAGCAGCGGACGCACCTTGTGTGGCAGCTTCGCCAGAAACCAGGCAAATGGATAGCCCAGCACCAGGCAGGCGAGGGTGGCGATCAGCGCCATATTCAGCGAGTGCAATAGCACTTCAAAATAGAGCGGATCGAGCAGACGCGTGTAGTTATCCAGTGTAAAGACCATTTTGACGAAACTGGCGTCGTCGCGGGTCAAAAAGCTGGTGCCAATGATCATCAGGTTGGGCAGAAAGACAAACAACACAAGCCAACCGACAATAGTGACAATCACTACATTCTGGAACTTACTTGTGTTCTTCATCAGCCAGTACGACCTCCCAGCTTTCTACCCAATTAATGGCCATTTTTTGGTCGAGAGAGTGGTCAAAGTCAGGATCGTCTTCATTGAAGAATTCGCTGACCATCACCATCTTGCCATTTTCCAGTTCAACAACCGACTCCAGCGTCATGCCTTTGTAGTTACGCTCACGAACGTAACCAATCAGCCCTTCAGCGTGGTTGTCGTCGTTAATCTCTTCAACACGTAAGTCTTCCGGGCGCAGCAGAACATGCAGTTTTTGCCCCGGTTCAACGGCGAAGTTAACGTAGATATTACATTCGCGGCCTTCAACGTTGGCGCGTACGCGCTGCTCGTCGAGTCGCTCGATCACCGTGGCGTTAAACATATTAATTTCGCCAATGAACCCGGCAACAAACAGGTTTTTCGGCTCTTCGTAGATTTCACGCGGCGTGCCGTCTTGCTCAATGCGACCATCGCGCATCACCACAATCCTGTCCGACATGGTGAGTGCTTCTTCCTGGTCGTGAGTCACGAAAACGAATGTAATGCCAAGCTTACGCTGTAACGCTTTCAGCTCGTTCTGCATTTGCTTACGCAGTTTGTAATCCAGCGCTGAGAGCGACTCATCCAGCAACAACAGACGAGGCTTGTTAACCACCGCTCGAGCAATGGCGACGCGTTGCTGTTGACCACCAGAGAGCTGATGCGGTTTACGTTGAGCGAAGGTTTCCAGCTGCACCATCCGCAGGGCTTCCATCACGCGGGGCGTAATTTCAGCAGCGGGGGTTTTTTGCATGCGCAACCCAAAGGCCACATTTTCGAACACGGTCATGTGGGGGAAAAGTGCATAGCTTTGGAAAACAGTGTTCACATAGCGGTTTTCCGCCGGAACGTGGGTGATGTCCTCGTTATCCAGCATGATGCGTCCGGAATCAACAGTTTCCAGACCTGCAATCAGGCGAAGAACGGTTGTTTTACCGCAGCCAGAAGGGCCAAGCAGCGTGAGGAACTCGCCATTGTTGATAGTCAGATCCAGCTGGGGAATGACCTCTTTACCATCAAAGCATTTGCGAATTCCCGCCAATTGCACCAGCGGTGAAAGCGAACTCGGTTGTTTATTCAATTTTTTACTCTGTCCCATGTAAACGCAACGGATGGCTTACCGATGCGGGGTTTGTGGTTAACCACCTTGGTGACTCCTAATGAGGGCGGTAATTCTACGGCAAACCGCTTGAATCGCCAATCTTTGTTGTGAATTACTGGCTTAGCTTTATATTCATTAAGGTAATGCTGATAAATATTCCCGCTTGCAGGGGTAAAAGTGACCTGACGCAATATTTGTCTTTTCTTGCTTCTTAATAATGTTGTCACAAAAAGTGAGGGTGACTACATGGATAAACTACTTGAGCGATTTTTGAACTACGTGTCTCTGGATACCCAATCAAAAGCAGGGGTGAGACAGGTTCCCAGCACGGAAGGCCAATGGAAGTTATTGCATCTGCTGAAAGAGCAGCTCGAAGAAATGGGGCTTATCAATGTGACCTTAAGTGAGAAGGGCACTTTGATGGCGACGTTACCGGCTAACGTCCCTGGCGATATCCCGGCGATTGGCTTTATTTCTCATGTGGATACCTCACCGGATTGCAGCGGCAAAAATGTTAATCCGCAAATTGTTGAAAACTATCGCGGTGGCGATATTGCGCTGGGTATCGGCGATGAAGTTTTATCACCGGTTATGTTCCCGGTGCTGCATCAGCTACTGGGTCAGACGTTGATTACCACCGATGGTAAAACCTTGTTAGGTGCTGATGACAAAGCAGGTATTGCAGAAATCATGACCGCGCTGGCGGTATTGCAACAGAAAAACATTCCGCATGGTGATATTCGCGTCGCCTTTACCCCGGATGAAGAAGTGGGCAAAGGGGCGAAACATTTTGATGTTGATGCCTTCGATGCCCGCTGGGCTTACACTGTTGACGGTGGTGGCGTAGGCGAACTGGAGTTTGAAAACTTCAACGCCGCATCGGTCAATATAAAAATTGTCGGTAACAATGTTCATCCGGGCACGGCGAAAGGAGTGATGGTAAATGCGCTGTCGCTGGCGGCACGTATTCATGCGGAAGTTCCGGCGGATGAAAGCCCGGAAATGACAGAAGGCTATGAAGGTTTCTATCACCTGGCGAGCATGAAAGGCACCGTTGAACGGGCCGATATGCACTACATCATCCGTGATTTCGACCGTAAACAGTTTGAAGCGCGTAAACGTAAAATGATGGAGATCGCCAAAAAAGTGGGCAAAGGGTTACATCCTGATTGCTACATTGAATTGGTGATTGAAGACAGTTACTACAATATGCGCGAGAAAGTGGTTGAGCATCCGCATATTCTCGATATCGCCCAGCAGGCGATGCGTGACTGCGATATTGAACCGGAACTGAAACCGATCCGCGGCGGTACCGACGGCGCGCAGTTGTCGTTTATGGGATTACCTTGCCCGAACCTGTTCACTGGCGGTTACAACTATCATGGTAAGCATGAGTTTGTGATTCTGGAAGGTATGGAAAAAGCGGTGCAGGTGATCGTCCGTATTGCCGAGTTAACGGCGCAACGGAAGTAAGCGAAAAGGGATGCGGCATGTGATGCTGCATCCGGCTTAAATCCAAACTTACCCTTCGAAGAACCAATACCCGCTATTGACCAGCGCCGCGAGCATCGCGAGGAATGACGGATCTTCCAGCGCATCGCCAAAATTCTCCGCAGTCAGCGCAATGTTGCTGGCGAGTGCATCCAGTGCCGGACGGTGCGGGGAATCGATCTTCTCACCATTGGCATACACGTCGTCGCCAATGCGCAATACGCGCAGACCACCCAGGCGCACCAGCACATCACCTTGTTTCAGCGCATCGTAGATTTCATCTGGCTGATAAGGCGGTTCCGGCGGCGCGATATCCAGTTCATGACGTGACTGGGATATAAACTCGCCAAACCATTGCTTAAAGTGTTCCGGCTGGTTGATCAATTCGAGCATCATCTCACGCAGTTTATCCATCTCTTGCGGCAGAACATCCGCAGGATGAGCACGAGGTGGAACATCCGGATCGCTGTAGTAGTTGCCGCCCAGTTCACGTTGCAGCACATAATCGGCAAATCCGCTAATTAATTCCCGCGTATTTGGCGCGCGAAAACCCACGGAATAGTTCATCGCATTTTCCAGCGCGTAGCCTTCATGCGGGAATCCTGGCGGAATATAAAGAATATCACCAGGCTCCAGCTCTTCATCGATGATGGCTTCGAACGGATCGACCTGTAACAGATCCGGATGTGGGCAGTGCTGTTTCATTTGCAGCTTTTCGCCCACTCGCCAGCGACGACGTCCGGTACCCTGAATGATAAACACGTCGTACTGATCGAGATGCGGGCCGACGCCGCCGCCAGGTACAGAAAAAGAAATCATCAGATCATCAATACGCCAGTCCGGTAGTTCACGGAACGGTCGCATCAGCGCGGCGGTCGGCTCATGCCAGTGGTTTACTGCCTGTACCAGTAATGACCAGTTGGTTTCACCGAGATGATCGTAGCTTTCGAACGGGCCGTGGCTGACCTGCCATTTGCCATCCTGGTGACTGACCAGTCGACTGTCAACTTCGCTTTCCATCGCCAGACCCGCCAACTCGTCTGGAGAGATCGGGTCAATAAAATTATTAAAGCCGCGTTTTAACACCACCGGGCGTTTCTGCCAGTGACGTTCAAGAAAATCGGGCCAGTTAAGAGTGAGTTGGTATTCCATGTTAAGCATCCACAGGCTGGTATCTGCAACCGATTATAACGGATGCTTAACGTAATGCGTGAAGTATGGACATATTTTATCAATTAGTGTTTTTTGCCGTTTCATAATGTTTCAGATTGTTCATTATGTTTTTGATTATAAACAGATTTGTGATTTTCCTTGTTCCAGCTTGTTTCACGTTGTAGCCCTTTGTGCAACGATCGGTGTAGTTAATGGTGTAGTTAATTGTGATGACCGGAATCAAAATTATGAGCAGAGCACTTAACAAACTGAGCGATACACAGCTGAGGAAAATCAACGGCACACCCGCCCAAAAAACAGCCTTTCTTAATGACGGTGGAAACCTGAGCGTCAGGCATTCAACCAGTGGCCTTTTAACCTGGTATTTCACTTACAGGGCCGGAACGGGAAGGGGGGCACCACCGGAACGCATTAAGCTGGGAAATTATCCTGATCTGAGCCTGAAATCAGCCAGGGAAAAAGCCGCCCAGTGTCGCGCATGGCTGGCAGAGGGGAAAAATCCACGTCATGAGCTTAATTACACCGTACAGGAAGCGTTAAAGCCGGTAACGGTTGGCGATGCGCTCACCTACTAGCTTGAGTCGTACGCAAAGGAAAACCGCGTGGATTATGCCGCCCTGAAAAAGCGCCTTAATAATCACGTAATACAGCACATTGGTGCTATGCCGCTGGATAAATGCGAGCTACGGCACTGGCTGGCCTGTTTTGACCAGGTGGCAAAGCGAACGCCTGTTACTGCCGGATTCTTGCTACAGACGTGCAAACAGGCGCTTAAGTTCTGCCGGAGGCGGCGCTATGCAATCAGCAACGTTCTTGATGATATGAGTGTGGCGGACGTTGGGAAAAAACCGGATATAAGCGAGCGTGTCTTAAGCACCAAAGAACTGGGCGAATTATTGCAGGCACTGGACAAAAAAATATTCTCCCCCTACTACATCGCGTTAATCCGCCTCCTGATTGTGTTCGGATGCCGGACGGTAGAACTGAGGTTATCGGAGATCAGCGAGTGGGATTTTACCGAAATGCTCTGGACCGTGCCGAAAGAACACAGCAAAACGAAGGTGGCAATATTCCGGCCCATACCGGAAGCAATACTGCCGTTCGTCACGCAGCTGGTGGAGCAGAACAGGCACACGGGCTTATTGCTGGGGGAAGTGAAACAGGAAACAAGCGTGTCGCAGTACGGCAGATTAGCGCACAGGAGGCTAAATCACCCTCACTGGTCACTACATGACATCCGGCGCACCTTTACAACGATGCTGAACGATTTAGGCGTGGATCCTCACGTCGTGGAGCAGCTTACAGGCCACCAGATGCCAGGAATGCAGCGAGTTTATAATCATTCCCGTTATCTGGATGCTAAACGCAATGCGCTGGATATGTGGACGGAGCGGTTAGGGATACTGGCGGGAACACATGAAAACGTAACCACGCTACCAGTAGCCAGAAGAAAATAATTTTTTTCGTGTTTTTTCAGTATGCGCATACTGGATATGCGAACAGATACAACGTGCAACAATGAGCAACAATGCGGAACAACTACGAACAAGAGGTGAAAAAGTGTACAGATTTATAAGTAGCTGATTTTTAATGTGTTACTGATTTTTTATACACTAGCGAATCACTCTTTAAATAGCGAGAAAAAAGGCATGAAACAATATTTTATGCCTTTGTATTAACATGAATTTAAAGGATTTTATCCTGATTATTCCTCTTTCTGTAAACCATACGGCCTCAACATTTGCCAACTCTGAATCATCCTGACACAATCAGACACATCCCAACGCAATAGAACACGAAATAACTCTTTAAGAAACGAAAGGGGGCAATAGTGTTAAGCACTGATCGGTTTATACGTGAAAAAGAATGCGAAAAGCTAACAGGCCTTAGCCGCTCATGCCGCTACCGCCTGGAAAAGGCCGGACAATTCCCATCACGTCGTAAACTTGGCGGTCGTTCCGTTGGCTGGTCTTTATCCGAGGTTCTGGCCTGGAAGGATAGCTGCAAGGCAGTTCATTAATCACGCTGGCGGCACGCAGCCGCCACACATCAATCATCTGAACACAGAGCTATAACCATGAAGATTGAATATACGCCAGAACGTGGGCGGGGATTCGTTCGCCCTGGTGAAACTGGAAAACCACAAAATTGGGGTTTTTCAGGCATAAAAAAAGCGGCCCCGAAATGGAGCCGCCTTTCTGAACAGATAACCCGCTGCGCCGTTTGTGTGTGTGATCCCAAACATAAGCACGGGGATGATAGCCGCTATCAGGCTGGTGGGCAATGCAATCAGTCTGGTTCAGTGCGTTGCCATAACTGCGAAGTTCTCTCCTTTGATGAGTATTCTTTAAGGTACTTCTCAAGGGCAAAAGAACACGGCGCGAATCGTTCTGATTCATGCTCTTTCTTTCTGCGTCGTCTTTTTCGTGCAGGTGATGTTTTTTCGGTTGATTCTTCGTTGGTCATTGTGTGCGCCTGTAAAGCAATGCGCCGTAGTACCTCACACCACGGCGCTGATAGTTTTTATCCTTTGGGTTCTATGCCGCGTTGCTGTAATTCTTTGCGGATTATTCGCTTTATCCAGGCAGCAAGAGAATCATCGCCGTCCTGTTGTTGTGCCTTTTCCATCTTTTCCCGTAAGTCAGGATCTAAACGGAACTGGAACGGAGGATTACCACGCCTTTCGTTTTTGTGTGTTGACACGTTAATTACACCTCAGGTAATGTATTTATGTGTAGTGACACATTACACACAATCAACACAAAAAGCAAAGCCCCGCACTGTAGGAGCAGTAACGGGGCTTCTAACCAACAACGTAAACTAGGAGCCGTTATGGTTGCCGTAAATCATATACCACACCTTGTACACACACAAACGGCCTTTGTGTGGCGTTTTCTGGCACTGAGTGCCGGAGAATCCCAAATCATCCACGTAACCGCTTGGACGGAACGCGAAGCGCGTAGCCGTTGCCCGTCCGGTTGTGTTGCTGTATTCGCCGCCCGTATTCGTCAGGGGGAAACCTATGCACAATAAAACCACACCGAACGCAGCAGCCGCCGCACTCACTACGCTGATGCACGCGCTTATTGATATTGAATGCACGGCAGAGCTTGCGCAGGGAGAAGAACAGAAAGACCGGACACAGTTCGCCCTGGAATGTATCCGATACATCGCAACGCGGTCACTGAATGACGCTAAAAATATTCTTGTTGCCGATTGTGAAAATGGGGGGGGTTATGCGTGATGATCGTTTTAATTCCCTGAAACAGGAATTTTCCGGCGTTCCTGATGATGCGGCTGATGCGCTTTCGTCAATGCCAGAACTTATTAGAGCGGCTTTTTTCTTACTTTCCACGAGAGAATATAAATCAACGGGCTTGATGTACTGAATATCGCCGCCGATTATGCTGATTTCGTGACAGAGGTTATTTTAAGAAAAACGACGGACGGGGATTAATATGCGTGATATTTACCACGAAACAATAGACCGCGCATTTCTTGCACTTTCTCACAGTGAAAACATGCTGGAAATATTGCGCATATGGCTTGAAACACTTGGCGACAATGAACGCGACAAACAAAAATCAAGAATTGCCACGGCATTAATAACGCTTCTTGAGCCTGTAATAATGGAACTGCAAGAAATAGATCTATTGCACGACAGATATAAAGAACAACACACCGGAGAATAAAAATAATGAAACTTAAATATTCTGGCTTAACTGCCAGTGGCAACACTCACCCTAAATTTACGCGCGGTGATATTTACCGCGACCAGTACGGCGGCATGGTAACGATTAAAGGCGTGGCAGAACGGCGCATCACCTACCGCCGTGAAGGTTACGAATATGATTGCGTGATGCCTGTTTATCAATTCCGGCGTGATTTCACGCTGGTACAGGCAGCGCCCCGCAGTAAACCAACCAGCAGGGAGAAAGCACGCGCCAATATTCAGGAAATAAAAAAGATGCTTAACGTATTCAGGGGTAAAAAATGAAACTGGCACCGAACGTAAAAAAACAGCCACGCGGAATAAAACACAAAGACACAGAGGTAATTATCTTTGCGGGTAGTGATGCCTGGTCGCACGCGAAACAATGGCAGGAGCAGGATGGCCCCGCATCCGGCGATAATGTGCCGCCTGTGTGGCTTGGGCCAAATCAGCTTGCCGAACTTGATGCACTGAAAATTGTTCCGGATGGAAAAAAACGCGTAAGGCTGTACCAGGCCGGAGAACTGGATTTGGTGGAGACCAAAAAGATTGGTCAGAAGCTGGCGGCGGCAGATATTCAGGACGCAAATTTTTACCCCGAAGGAATGCACGTCCAGAAGTGTGAAAACTGGCGGCGCTATCTGAATGCTGAGCGTGAAAATATTGCCGCAGGGCTTACCATGCCGGAGCAGAAAAATACGCAACTGGCACAAATGGCAGACAGTGAGCGCGCGCAGCTGCTTGCCGAGCGCTTTGATGGCGTTTGTGTGCATCAGGAAAGTGAAATCGTTCACGTATGGCGCGGCGGGGTATGGTGTCCGGTCAGCACAATGGAACTTAGCCGCGAAATGGTGGTGATCTATTCAGAGCACAGGGCCACTTTCAGCAAGCGCGTAATCAATAACGCCGTGGAAGCGTTAAAAGTTATTGCCGAACCAATGGGCGAGCCGTCCGGCGATTTGCTGCCGTTCGCCAATGGTGCGCTTGACCTGAAAACGGGGGAATTTTCCCCGCACACGCCGGAGAACTGGATCACCACGCACAACGGCATTGAGTACACGCCACCAGCACCAGGGGAGAACATCCGCGATAACGCGCTAAACTTTCATAAATGGCTTGAGCACGCAGCCGGAAAAGACCAGCGCAAGATGATGCGTATATGTGCCGCGCTGTACATGATTATGGCGAACCGGTACGACTGGCAGATGTTTATTGAGGCCACCGGAGACGGCGGGAGCGGTAAAAGTACATTCACACACATAGCCAGCCTTCTGGCAGGGAAACAGAACACGGTAAGCGCTGAAATGACATCGCTTGATGATGCTGGTGGACGTGCGCAGGTTGTCGGGAGTCGTCTTATCGTCCTGGCTGACCAGCCGAAATATACAGGCGAAGGAACGGGCATCAAGAAAATCACGGGCGGTGACCCCGTGGAAATTAACCCGAAATACGAAAAGCGTTTCACGGCTGTAATCAGGGCGGTGGTGCTGGCGACCAACAATAACCCGATGATATTCACCGAACGGGCCGGAGGTGTGGCACGTCGTCGCGTGATTTTCCGTTTCGACAATATCGTTAGTGAGGCCGAAAAAGACAGGGAGCTACCGGAAAAGATTGCGGCTGAAATCCCTGTCATTATCCGCCGATTGCTGGCGAACTTTACCGACTCTGAGAAAGCACGGGCTTTACTACTGGAACAGCGTGACGGTGATGAAGCTCTGGCAATAAAGCAACAGACGGATCCGGTTATTGAGTTTTGCCAGTTCCTGAATTTTCTGGAGGAAGCACGCGGCCTGATGATGGGCGGCGGTGGCGATTCAGTGAAGTACACGACCAGAAACAGCCTTTACCGCGTCTATCTGGCGTTTATGGCGTACGCAGGCAGGAGCAAACCGCTAAACGTAAATGACTTTGGCAAGGCTATGAAGCCAGCCGCGAAAGTTTACGGACATGAATATATTACGCGGAAAGTTAAGGGAGTAACGCAGACTAACGCAATAACAACAGACGAGTGCGACGCGTTTTTATAATTTTTTGTAATTGCTGTCTACCCTGTCTACCTGAGTAAAGAAAAATACATTTAATTCAGTGCATTAAGTTAGGTAGATAGCCTTTTTTTACTGTCTACCCACTATCTACCCTCTCTACCTGATTTTACCTGAATCAGACAGGGAGGTAGACACGGGGTAGATAGTGGATAAAAGCACTCTACCCCGCTGAAAGCAGCGCCATTACTGGCATGAGGGCCACTAAGGTAGATAAGGTAGACAAGGGGAGGCACAACTCAAAACTTTTTAAACGAGGGGGTAAAAATAAATATGCACACTTCAGGGAAATTTAATAAATCATTCAAAAAACGCAGAGACAGAACAGAACCGAAATATCGCGCGTTAGACATGACAGAGCACGCTTTAAAGGTGGCAATCAGAACGATAGACCGCCACGCGGGGGAAGGATACGCGAAAGCACATCCCGAACTGATAAGCGCATTCATGACCACGACGGCGGCAAATTTTGCCACGCTGACAGAGCGGGAGATTGCCGAAGCGGAACAGGTAACAACAATCAACGTTAAAACCGGAGAGGTGGAATCATGAGCGAACCAAAATTTGGTGAAAAATTTTACAAGCACAACGGACGGATCACGATTCTGCAAATAAGCGCAGCTACACCAGGCTGGTGGGTTGAAACAGACGAAGGATCCTCACCCGTGGCATCATGGGAGCTTTGTGTGCTTAGTTACCCTGACCGCGATGTGTATCAGGATATTCTGCCTGTGATATCCACTGACAAAGGCATGAAACCCGTAGACATCAAAAACATGGGGTTTCAGTGCGTAATGCTCACTGAAAAAATGATGGAAGAGATGAAAAAGAACAATGCCGGATCGCTTCACTGAGGTGGCAATATGACAGCACAAATTGCAGCTTACGGGCAGCTGGTGGGCGACCCGCTGGTAAAACAGAGCAGCAAGGGCACACCGGAGCCGCCAACGGAGAACTACGCAGACCTGAGAAATGCAGTAAATCGCACTTACGCAGACATGGGGCTGAGCAAATTAGCAGAGTAGGAATATCAGAACCACACCACGCAGCCGGAGCAATCCGGCTTTTTTTGCGTCATTTGAAACGGTATGGAGCACTACTGGCTTTTCGTCACGGTCCGGCATAGTTACTATCTGAAACAAACAGACACAACAGAGGAAAACGCAATGCCGATGAAATTTGATGAGATACTTAAACAGCGTGATAAATACCATGCTGACAACATGGAGACGATGAATATCACTGATTACCGCGCATTTCTGGAAACGGGGGCGCTGATTGAAAAGGATCATCATGGTTTTGTTCGTTGCGCGCTATCCGGTGAAATGCTGGCAGTAAATCCTGAACAGACAGATGCATTGATAGAATTTCTGAAAGGGATCAGAGACTGAGCACCCATACAGCACATACAGCCGGAGCAATCCGGCTTTTTGTTATTTTTTGTAAATTATTTGTTCGTGGTTGTTCCACGTTGTTCACTGAGCGGATCGGCATATTTTACCCGAACTGAATCATGATTATTCTCGCCCGTGGTGCCAGGACGCTGGGGCCACTTTCCCGCCTGTTAATGTGCTCGCCAATATTCATTACCAGGCGGGAAAACGATCGGTGCGATTACTGATTTCCTTATGAAAAACGGTTGAGTGTTTGCCGCGTCCTGGAGTTCCTTACTTAACCCCAGGACTTTTTTTATGCAGAGAATAATCGAATTACGCCAGCAGAAAACCGCCATTAAAAATCAGATGCGCGACATGCTGGAGAACGCTGAAAAAGAAAACCGCAGTCTTAACGATGCTGAGGGCGCAAAATTTGACGAATTACGCGCTAAAGCTGAATCCCTCGATAAAGACATTTCCCGCCTTGAAGCCATTGCAGACGAAGAGCGCAGCAAGCCAGGTAAAAGCAGCCAGACCACTGACCCCGCAGAACTACGTAACTACATTCTGACCGGTGAAACCCGCGCATTAAGTACAGGCGTTCCCGCTGATGGTGGTTATACCGTTATCCCTGAACTGAACACCGAAATCATGCGAATGCTGGCGGATGAATCCACCATGCGTCGCATCTGTACCGTGAAGAAAATCAGCAGCAACGAGTTTAAGCAGCTTGTTTCCGCTGGCGGTGCGACCGTTAACCACGGTGAAGAGGGTAAGGCACGCGAACAGACCAGCACCCCGCAGATTAACGAGGTGAGCATTAAGCTGTATCCGGTCTATGCGTACCCGCGCACCACACAGGAAATCGTGGATTTTTCCGATGTGGACATCCTTTCATGGCTGACGGGTGAGATTGGCGACACCTTCACGGAAACCGAAGAAAGCGATCTGGTTGTGGGCGACGGTGACAAAAAAGCAAAAGGTTTTTTATCCGTACCCCGTGCAGAGAAGAACGACAAAGAGCGTGATTTTGGTACGTTGCAGGTAATTAAACCTTCCGAATCTCTGGCGTGGACATCTGCGGACCCGCTGATCGACCTGAAATTTGCATTACGTAAAAAATACCGCAAAAACGCGGTCTGAGTGGTTAACTCCACGACGGCGGCAAAACTTCAGAAGGTGAAGAACGCGAACGGTGATTATATCTGGCGCGACCGTTTACAGGCGGGTGATCCTGATACGTTGCTGGGCCTTCCGGTCGAATATCTGGAGTTTATGCCTGATAACGTTATTGCCCTGGGTGACTTCAAACGCGGTTACTACATTGTTGATCACGAAACAGGTGTTCGCACCAGACCGGACAACCTGACAGAACCAGGATTCATCAAAATTTTCACGCAAAAATATTTAGGCGGTGGCGTGGTGGATTCGAACGCGATCAAGATTCTGGCACTGCCGGAAGACGACGATTAACAGCATACAGAAGGGGCTAAAAAGCCCCTTTAGTGTTTTATGGGTGAAAAAATTATGAAGAGTATGGAAATCCGGTCATCGGAAATCACCACCAGCGGAGCCGGTACGCTGACGGGCTACGTTGTTCGCTGGGATAAGCTTTCAGAACTGTTATGGGGTGAGTTTTACGAAAAATTCCAGCGGGGGGCGTTTACTGAATGGCTTGCGGCGGGTAATGACGTTCGCGGCCTGTATGAGCATGACCACAGCATGTTACTGGGGCGCACCCGTTCCGGCACGCTGAAACTGGAAGAGGACGAAACAGGGTTACGCTTTGAACTGACCCCACCGGATACCAGTACAGGGCGCGACGTTATCGAACTGGTTAAGCGTGGGGACATCTCGGGGATGAGCTTTGGCTTTCGCTCCCGTAAGGATGTATGGGATACCACAACAGATCCATGCGTGCGCACCGTGCTGGTGGCGGAACTGTACGAAATTACCGTTACATCGGTACCGGCTTACCCCGATTCCGGCGTGGAGCTGGCCCGCCGTTCCCTGTATGAGCAGCACCCCGAAAAAATGCCGCGTGCGGATAATCGCCGCTGGTGGGCGGATTTAGCGGGGGTGTGATATGTGGCCTTTCAGACGAAAAAAAGAGCAGCGCAGCATGACGCTTGATGAATTTATGGCGCTGGCCGGCACATCGAACACGGGGGCGGGTGAGTACGTATCATCTGGGACAGCGGAATCACTCCCCGCCGTCATGAACGCCGTCACGGTCATCTCTGACGCGGTGGCTACCATGCCGTGTTACCTGTACCTGGTACGCAATGAGAAGGGGAAGGAGGCCCGCGAATGGCTTGATTCTCATCCGGTCGATCACATCCTCAACGAGCGCCCGAACGCGTGGCAGACACCCTACCAGTTTAAGCGAATGATGATCCGCTACTGCCTGTTAAGTGGTAATGCTTATGCGGTTATTCAGTGGGGGCGTGATGGTTTTCCGGCGGCTTTACATCCTTACCCGCCGCAGTCGGTGAACGTGGAGCAGACAGGTGATCATAACTGGCGCTACTGCATCACTGACGCCTACACCGGAAACATCCGCAACTATTTACCGTGGGAGGTTCTCCACCTTCGTTACTCCACGGATGACGGTTTTATGGGGCGCTCACCTGTAACCATCTGCCGCGAATCGCTGGGGCTTGGGCTGGCCCAACAACGCCACGGCGCGAGCGTGATGCGTGATGGCATGATGGCGGCAGGGGTTATCACGTCAGGCGAATGGCTGGACGGCGTGAGGGGCAAACAGGCATTAGCCGCACTGGAACGCTACAAAGGGGCCAGAAACGCCGGAAAAACGCCCATCCTTGAAGGGGGGATGAGCTATCAGCAGCTGGGCATGAGTAATCAGGATGCCGAATGGCTGGCCTCCCGTCGCTTCACCATTGAAGACATCGCCCGAATGTTCAACGTCTCGCCGATTTTTTTGCAGGAATACAGCAACAGCACCTACAGCAACTTCAGCGAGGCAAGCCGCGCATTTCTCACCATGACGATGCGCCCGTGGCTGGCGAACTTTGAGCAGCAGATAAAAAACGCCTTGCTGGTGGCCTCGCCTGTACCTGGTATCCGGTATCAGGTGGAGTTTGACAGCGCGGACCTGTTACGGGCCACACCTGGCGAACGCTTTGCCACCTATGAGCGCGGCATAAAATCCGACGTTATGTGTCCGAACGAAGCCCGCGAACGTGAAGGGCTGTCACCGCGTGATGGTGGTGATGAGTTCAGCCAGGCATGGAAACAGGAAGTAAAAATCAGCGAGGGAGAAAAACCGGAATGAACATAGGGCGACTGCGTGACAGGATAACGATTCAGACCCTGAAACAGACCAGGGATATAACCGGCGAAATACTCGAAACGTGGGAGGACGGTCACACACTCTGGGCAAGCGTGAACATGGTCAGCAGCAAGGAGGCCATTTCATCGGGCGCAGAGCTGGCGATTGGTACCGTAAGGATCTGGATACGGTACCGGAAGGACATCAACGCCACCAGCCGGATAAAGGTCAGTACGGGGCCGCTGGCGGGGCGTGTACTGAATATCATCGGGCAGCCGCTGCCGGATGCCGCCAGGACACGCCTTGAAATTCTTTGTCGTGAGGGCGCGGAAAAATGACAGAAGAACTTATCACCCTGGAAGAAGTGAAACTCCATTGCCGCATCGATGGCGACGATGAAGACCAGTTAATCAGCGGATACATTGCCGCATCGCTTGAGGCGTGCCAGATACACATAGGCAGGCGCTTTGATGACGGGCTGGCGTTCACGCCAGCCATAAAGATTGGCTGCATGATGTTTATCGCTCACCTGTATGAAAATCGCCAGATTGTCGCGGATAACGCAAAAACACGCGTACCCATGACGATAGGCGCACTCTGGACGGCTTACCGTGATGTGGGGGGGTACTGATGCCGTGGCAACCATTAAGACGATGCACAGAACCAGGCTGTAACAGGCGCGTTAAATCCGGCAAGTGTGAGGAGCACAGGCGGGCGGCATGGCGTGCAGAGGATGCCAGACGAGGACACCGCCGCGCGCGTGGATATTCCAGACAGTGGGACAAATACCGCGCCATGTATCTGAGTAAAAACCCGTTATGCGTGCGATGCCTTGAGAAGGGGATATATACGCCCGCCGTGGTGGTGGATCACATTATCCCGATTAATGGCGGTGATGATGTTCTCTTCTGGCCCGAATGGAACCATCAACCATTGTGCCAGGCGTGTCATAACCAGAAAACGAAATGGCTTGATCCGGCAACAAAAAGCAAGCGTGCCGCAGGTGGATTTCGTGAAGAGGAAGAACGGGCTGCTAACCGCAATAACTGGATGTATGACGCTGATGAATGAGCGGGAACAAAACCGCCTTATCCGTGGACTTATAAGGCAGCGTGACGCATGGAAGACACAGGAAACAGGGCATAAAGATAAAGCGTCAGGACGCGCAGAACGCATCACAGCGAAGCGATTAACCGACCGTGACCGCGAGGTTATGGAATGTTTCCGCAATCGCTGATGAGGCTGTATGACGGGGTGGGGGGCGTTTTCAGGACAAACCCGACCCCGCCTACCTGGATGATATCGCCGTGAAGCAGTGGCGGGAAAAATCGCGGCAGCTTGCGGAACGGGGAGACCTGACCCCCGCCGACTGGAGCAATCTGGAACTGTATTGCGTCAACTACTCCATTTACCGGAAAGCCGTTGCAGACCTTGCGGCGCGCGGGTTCAGCATTGTTAACAGTCAGGGCGGCGAGAGCAGAAACCCCGCATTAAGCGCAAAATCCGACGCTGAAAGAGTGATGATAAAAATGGCCTCCTTGCTCGGTTTTGACCCGATAAGCCGCCGTAAAAATCCACCGGAAACAGAAGAAGAGGACGAGCTTGACCGCCTGGAATAAGTACGCAGAAGACGTAAAAACGGGCAAAATTCCGGCCTGTAAACGGTTAAAACAGGCTGTTAAACGGTACTTTTCGGACCTTAAAAGCCCCCTTTACACGTTCGATCGTGAGGTTGTGGAGCGGTTTATTGCCTTTTCCAGGGTGTGCCCGCACGTAAAAGGACCGATGCGTGGCAGACCCATTGAGCTGGAGCCGTGGCAGCAGTTCGCCTTTGCGTGCATCCTCGGCTTTAAGGTTAAGGCCACCGGACGGCGCAAATACACGAGCGCCTTTATCGAAGTGCCGCGCAAAAATGCGAAATCCACGACCGCCGCGATTCTGGCTAACTGGTTTCTGATTATGGAGAACGGTCAGCAGGATATCTACACCGCAGCGGTGAGCCGTGACCAGGCGCGGATCGTGTTTGATAATGCGCGTCAGATGTGCCTTTTATCCCGACCGTTACGCAGGCGGGTGAATATTCAGGCGCATAAGGTGATACACCCGAAAAGCAACAGCCTGTTAAAGCCGCTGGCAGCAAAAGCGGCAACCATCGAGGGGACAAACCCCAGTCTTTCCATCGTGGACGAATACCACCTACACCCCGATAACGGCGTTTATTCCGCGCTTGAGCTGGGGATGGGCGCACGTCCCGAAGGGCTGTTATTTGCCATTACCACATCGGGCAGTAACGTCGTTTCAGCCTGTAAACAGCACTATGATTATTGCTGCCAGATCCTGGACGGCGAAGAGGTTAACGATTCAATTTTTGTACTGATTTACGAACTGGACGACGAAAACGAGGTTGATGATCCGGCGATGTGGATAAAGGCGAACCCTAATATTGATGTTTCCGTGGATCGTGAAAAACTGGCCTCAACCATCCAGAAAGCGCGGGGTATTCCGTCGCAGTGGGTGGAGATGATGACAAAGCGATTTAATATCTGGTGTCAGGGGACTACCCCGTGGATGGGTAATGGTGCATGGGCTGAGTGTGCCGGAACGTTCACGGAGGAAGATTTACACGGTCAGGAGTGTTACGCGGGGCTGGACTTATCATCAACCAGCGATATTTCCAGCGTATGCTATGCCTTTCCGGTCGGTAAAACCATTATGCTGATTTCCCGTCATTATCTGCCGGAGTTCCAGCTACAGAACCCCGCCAATAAAAACCGCGCTGTCTATCGCCAGTGGGCTAAAGCGGGCTGGATACGCACAACGCCAGGTGACTGCATTGATTACGACCGGATCAGAGATGACATCATGCAGGATGCGGAGAAATTTAATATCAGGCTGGTGGGCTTTGATACGTGGAACGCCACGCATCTCAGGACGCAATTACAGGGGGCTGGTTTTGAGGTGGAGCCGTTCCCGCAAACCTACCTCAGATTCAGTCCGGCGGCGAAATCGTTCGAAGTTTTTGTTAACCGCAGGGTGATTGTGCATCGTGGCGATCCGGTGTTGTCCTGGTCGATGAGTAACGTCGTGATGCAGAGTGACGCGAACGCCAATATCAAGCCGAACAAGAAAAAATCACCGAACAAGATAGACCCGAGCGTAGCGGCGCTGATGGCGTTTGGTACATTCCAGGCAGAGCATGAGGATTTTGCTTTTGATATAAGCGACAGCCACCGCCAGAAACTGGAAGAATTTAGCGGGGTGTAATGAGGTCAGCAGCATGACAGAAGCCGAAATACTGCGATTAATCCGCCGCGTCTCTGGAATCAGCCAGCAGGCTGACGAACAGACCACGCAGCCGGACAGCGTGACAGCCGAAAATTATGCGCGTGTTGTTGCTGAGGTGATGCGCCGTGATGGTATCCAGCTTAATGATGCGGATATGCGCGACATACGGATCCGCGTTCTGGAAATGCTGGCCTACAATCGCCGCGTTGAACTGTATCGGGAGAAGGAGAAAATCACGTACCACTGGAAGAAGCCGGAGCGGTTACGGCGGTAACTCACTGAGATTAAAGCAAAGCGCAAAATTGCGCTGGCTACATCCCTCACATCTGAGGACTGTTAACCAGCAGGCCGGAATATATTCAGAAACTACGAAATTTTCGCAGTTTAATTACTCGTCAGCTTAATCGCTAACCCGCTCTGATATTTTCGGAAACCTCAATTTGAGGAAGTCGGCGAGGTAACTGTTTGATATTCCCGATAGCGCAAAGATGCGCGGTCGGGCAGAATGACCACCACCTCAATCGTGACGGAGAGTGACAACCAGTGACACACCGTGACAAAAAGACGGTTTAACCGTTCATTAAAAATCGACGTGATTTTGTGCTTTCCGGATGACGTGGCCAACGTCATTTTTTAGCGAAAAATTCTGATTAAGGTCACTGGCTGAACGGTCATAATGACCACGCAGACCATCGAGGCAACCATAGCGATCATCGTTACGGTTGGAGCTTTTCCGCCATTGGTGGAAAAGGTGCACATCTGGATCATCATTACGGTGATCAAGGGTATGTAAAACCCACCAGCCTGATTAAAGGTTAACCGGAAAAAAAATCCGGTAGCTCCGTTATGGGGATCCCCATATCGACATTAACGCCCCTCATGAATTGGTGCGCTTCCCCCTGGAAAGATTACCCGCCTGTATATTTCTTGTGTCTATTTGTTCCACGTTGTTTCATACAGTGCACCGAACGGTGTAGTTAATGGTGTAGTCAATTTGCGATTTTTGGCACTTTTTCAATGAAAATTGTTTGATCGAATCAATGACTTGATGTAGTGGTAAAAGGACATATTTATTCATCTTTCGGCGCAGAATGCTGGCGACCAAAAATCACCTCCATCCGCGCACCGCCCAGCATGCTCTCTCCGGCGACGATTTTACCCTCATATTGCTCGGTGATTTCGCGGGCTACCGCCAGCCCTACACCTTGCCCAGGGCGTAAAGTATCAACCCGTTGACCACGGTCGAAAATGACCTCTCGCTTGCTTAATGGAATACCGGGGCCATCATCCTCGACCACAATATAGAGATGCTCGTCGGTTTGCCTTGCAGAAATTTCGACAAACTCGAGGCAATATTTACAGGCATTATCCAGCACGTTGCCCATCACCTCGACAAAATCGTTCTGCTCACCGACAAAGCTGATCTCTGGCGAAATATCGAGAGAGATATTGACCCCTTTGCGTTGATACACTTTGTTCAGCGCTGAGGTGAGATTGTCCAGCAGTGGGGCGACCGGATGCAGCTCGCGGCTGAGCAATGTCCCGCCGCGCATACTGGCACGATGCAGGTAGTAGCCAATTTGCTGTGAAATGCGCTGATTGCTCCAGCATTACCGGTTCAGCATCACTGACGCTCATCTTTTCACTACGCGAGAAGAAGCACAGCATCTACTTTGCAGCACCGCCAGTGGCGTTTTCAGACTATGGGTCAGGTCGGTGAGCGTCGTCAGGGTCTTGCTCAGTGACTCGCGCTCACTTTTTAACAATCGGTTCAGGTTTACGTGCCAGACTGGTCAGTTCTCGCGTTGTGGCTTGATTTGAGCAATTCGCGGGTATGTTCTTCCAGTTCGCGGACTTCTTTTGCCAGGGCTTGGATGGGGCGTAAACTCCACCAAGGCGGCGACCCACAGCAGCCAATAGCTAACAGCAGATTGGCTAGAGCACATAGATAAACCAGCTCCAGGACCATATCAGAACTTTTTAGCTCCACCGGAATCATACCCACCACCACAATGGTTCCTTTTGGCATTGGCGATGTTGCCGGGTCAACGTTTACCGCCACCGAGTGGGTCATCTCCGCGTCGTCGTCATCTCCCGCACTTCCTGCAACTGTTGCTGTATCGAATAATCTCCACTCAGGCAAGAGGCTGGTATCGTTAACATCCGCTTACAATTTCATGAAAACCATTGGATTTTCGGCCGGTAAAATAAATTGCATCTTTAATGACGAGGGCACGTCACATTCCACCATAAAAGCTCCCCGTTCTCATCATAAATTAGCGTCATGGTGGGGCTTTGCTTGTCGATATTTTCTGGTAACTCGACATGCAACTTATTGTTTTCCACTTCGCAAGGGTATAGACAGATTGCTTTCGCCACGTAACAGCCGAAACGTCGTTTTATCAAAACTGACGCTATAACCAATCAGCGCGACCATTCCGTAGGCAAGCAAAGACACCAGTACTCCCGCTGCCGTTGCCAACAGAAAACATACCGCAGCGAGAGCGGAAAAAGAAGCGCAGTAATTTTTTCGTCAGCGCAATTCGAACAGATAGCCCTGGCCGCGAACGGTGGTAATCACTCTTGGGATATTGTGCCTGAATTTTTTTGCGCAGACGTCCCATCAGTACATCAATGGTATGGCTTTCCCGCAGCTCCGCATCCGGATAGAGTTGTAGCATTAACGAATCTTTGCTCACCACTTTGCCATTATTGCGTATCAACGTTTCCCATAATGGTGTATTCGAACGCGGTCAGTTTGATCACTTCGTCATTAATAGATAATTCACGGCTGAGAGATCAACCTGAAACGGGGAGCGAAATGACCTGTAAAGCCAGACCGCTATTACGCCGCATTAATGCCTGCATTCGCGCCATCACCTCTTGGATCTGAAACGGTTTAGTCACATAATCATCAGCACCGGCACTTAATACTTCGACTTTGTCCTGCCAGCTTTCACGGGCAGTTAATACCAGAATCGGCAGTGAAACATCGTTGCTACGCCAGCAGCAATGAGTAAACAAAGCCGTCCTCGTCTTGGCAATGCAGATCGACGATCGCAATATCCGGTATATGTTCATTGAGATAATAATCGGCTTCTTTGGCATCTTCTGCGTCATCGACCTGATGACCAGCGTCCTGAATATTGAACTTTAAGGTGGTGACGTAACAACGCATTGTCTTCAACAACCAGTACGCGCATTTTTATTTTTCCCTGTCTTAATTATTAAAATAGTGTAACGCGATTATGTGGTTATGGGGGTAAACACTAAATAAACGAGCGGGGAGGGAGGTGAATTGAAAAAATAAAAAGCGGATAGTCTTAATAAGCAGGCGGACAGCATCGCCATCCGGCACTGATACGAGGTTTATTTCAGCTCATCAACCATAGTGATAGCTCGACCAATATCTCGTTCACCGGCGTCATCGCTTTCAGGCGGGCTTTCTCTTCTTCTGGCAACGCCAGACCATCGATAACTGCTTCATGCCTTCGGCGTCAACGCGCTTACCGCGAGTCAGCTCTTTCAGCTTCTCGTACGGTTTTTCGATGCCATAGCGACGCATAACTGCTGGATTCGTTCAGCCAGCACTTGCCAGTTGTGATCCAGTTCATCCAGCAGATGGTCACGGTTCACTTCCAGTTTGCTTGCGCCGTTCAGGGTCAGTTGATATGCAATCAAGAGCATAACCGGATACCCGCGCCGAGGTTACGCAGCACGGTAGAGTCGGTCAGGTCACGCTGCCGAGCGGGAAACCGGCAGTTTGCTTGCCAGATGCTGCAATACCGCGTTGGAAGGCACAGTTTCCCTTCGGAGTTTTCGAAGTCAATCGGGTTAACTTTATGCGGCATGGTGGAAGAACCAATCTCACCAGCAATGGTTTTGTGGTTGAAGTGGTTAAGGGCGGTATAACCCAGGAGCGTCACGGTCAAAGTCAAATCAAGATCGTGTTGAAGCGCGCAACGCAATCAAACAGTTCCAGGGCGATCTGATCATGCAGTTCAAATCTGGGTGGTGTACGGGTTCCACTGAATACCCAGCGAGGTGACAGAAGCTCTTCGCTGAACTGATGCCAGTCAACTTCCGGGTAAGCGGCGATGTGGCGTTATAGTTGCCGACCGCGCCGTTGATTTTGCGAGGATCTTCCGCCTGGTTAAGCTTGGCGGTACTGGCGCTCCATACGGTAGGCGACGTTTGCCATCTCTTTACCGATGGTTGACGGCGTGGCTGGCTGACCGTGGTACAGGACAGCAGCGGGATATGGCGGTACTGAACGGCAAGATCTCTAATGCCATCAATCAGCTGACGCCAGTACAGGCAGGGATCACTTCATCACGCGCGGTTTTCAGCGTTAATTAGTCGGAGAGGTTATTGATATCTTCCGAAGTACAGGCAAAGTCGATAAATTCAGAACTGGCGTGCATTCCGGAATATCCGCCACTTTTTCTTTCAGGAAATACTCAACCGCTTTAACGTAAGTCGTCCTCGGTACGCTCGATAGTTTTGATGCGCGCGCATCTTCTTCGCTGAAACTGGCAACAGTACCGCATCAAGGTAACCGATTGCATCAGCAGCAAAGCAGGAACTCCTTGATCGCTGCGTGCGCGGCCAGTTTTTGCAGCCAACGTCCCTTCAACTTGTACACGGAATTTCAGCAAACCATATTAGCTGAAAATCCCACGGCGGCGCACTAGCTTATCGCCGTAGCGTCCATCGACAGGGGAAACGGCGGTCGGTGAGGATAATTCCATAATCACAACTCCGGGGTTAAATGGGAGGAATTTGTTTTGCCTTGAGTGGTCAGGCGATTACGAGAACCGGTTGCAGACGTCCGCCGCCGACCTGGTCCCCGGCGCTGCGGCGCGAATGCCTGCCAGCAGGGTTGCGCGAACTTTCGCCTGCACTTGTGGGCTTTGTCCAATACAGCGGGGGAACCGGTGACCTGAATGCGCGGGCCAAGCGGGCTAATCGCATCAACATAGATAGCAGCCATCGCGCTCATCAGCGTTTCGGACTGTCAATCGAAGTGTTCGAGCTGGCGTTGCAGGCCGTTAATCCAGTTTGCCAGAGTGTCGAGCGCGCCTTTCGCTGAGGAGAGTTTGCGCTCAAGCGCCATCAAGCTGAGTGTGTAGCGGGTTAATTAGTGGTTTGACCACGCATTGCTTGGCATTGAGCACGCCGAGCAGGGTTTCCAGCCCGACGCGCAGGTTGGCTTCGCTACCGCCAAAAACCACCAGCGTCGAGCTGCGGGTTGATATCAATAATACTGTTGAGTGAGACGTGTAGCGCATCGGCGTCACAATGCCCTGGTGAGCGAGTTGTACACCAGGCGTGCCGACTGACAAATACCGGCCGGGCAAGGGTGATGTCATCGTAATTCTTTGCCACGTTCACTGCTTCCTTGTTTTAGTAAAGATGATGAATAAGGACCGGCAGCGGCAGACACTCTCGATGATCCCGCCAGCCGAGGCACACTTCACCGTTATAAGAAGACGGCAAGCTGGCCGGCGTCACGGCGGCAACCGGTTCATAGAAAAATCGCTTCAATGCAATCATCGTCCAGCGCCTTGACGGTGCAAGGGATATCGGTCTGGCGATGGCGGGACTTACCGTGCAACGCATAGTGCCGGTGAATGGTTCGCGATCGACCAGTGCAACTGCTGGGCGATCAAACCAACAGACATCAGCCGCGGGTGTTCATGGCCCTGAGCGACAACCAGAATGTTGTTTTCGACGTCTTGTCCCACCACATACCACGGTTCTTCGGTACCTTCTTTGGTGCCACCGATACCCAGACCTTTACGCTGACCGAGAGTGTGATGCATCAGCCCCTGGTGCTCACCAATTCATCGCCATCGACGGTGATCGTTTTACAGGTTGCGCCGGGAGTGAGCGGCCAGGAACTCGCGGAATTTTACGTTCGCCAATGAAGCAAATGCCGGTAGATCTTTTCTTCGCGGTGACCGGACGAAATCTTCAGCAATCTTCCGCCTGCAGTTTTTTAGTTCGCCGACCGGGAACAGGCTTTCGAATCTGCTCATGGCTGGCGTATAAAGGAAGTAGCTCTGGTCTTTGTTGCTGTCCAGACCACGCCAGCAGGCGGCTCTTGCCATCGACATCGGCCCAACATTACGTAATGACCGGTAGCGATATAATCGGCACCTAAATCTTCGGCGGCAAATTCGAGGAAGGCTTTAAATTCCAATCTCTTTGTTGCACAGAATATCCGGATTCGGCGTGCGACCGGCTTATATTGGGCAAGGAACAGTTCGAAGACGTTGTCCCAGTACTCGGCAGCAAAGTTAACGGTGTGCAAGTCAATGCCGAGCTTGTCGCGGGACCAGCCTGGGCATCAGCCAAATCCGCTTCGCTGTGCAATATTCCTCACCGTCGTCTTCTTCCCAGTTCTTCATAAACAGGCCTTCGACCTGATATCCCTGTTGTTGCAACAGCCAGGCAGAAACGGAGGAATCGACACCGCCGGACATGCCGACGATTGCTTGCGGTTTAGGACAGTTCGATCACTCACGACATTGAACTTCAAGGCGGCGTATTCTATCACGCAGCCTTTTCAAGTGACACCCTTTGTAAAAGGCCAGTTAAAATCGCCAATCATCTCCAGCGGATAACGTTGCCCGCTTTGATAACAACGAATACTTTCCGCCACCAGCGGCGAACGAAGATTTGACGCCTGTAAAATTTCTTCGGCGCTGACCCAACGGCAGCAGTCGATATCGCTGTCATGAGGCTGGGTCGGGCATATTTGCTCAAGCTCAATGGCAAAGAGGAAACGCAAAAACGGCGTTTTATCTGGCGCAATCCACTGATGCATACGAATAAAGTGTTGCGGCTGCGCGCTGATGCCGGTTTCTTCCCACAGTTCACGGGCGGCGGCTTCCACTAAGGTTTCATCGGCTTCCAGATGCCCGGCAGGTTGGTTCCATAACGCTTTACCATTAATCGTCTCTTCAACGACTAAAAATTTGCCTTCTGCGTGCACCACGCAAGCAACGGTAACGTGCGGTTTAAACATTTTGCATCCTTAATCTGTCACTTCTCGCCATTCGCCATTGGCAAGATTATCCAAAGAGTAATCTCCCATCGCATAGCGAATCAGTCGCAGCGTGGGGAAACCAACATGGGCGGTCATGCGGCGCACCTGGCGATTACGTCCTTCATATAAGGTGATCTTCAGCCAGCTGGTGGGAATACTTTTGCGTTCACGAATTGGTGGATTCCGCGGCCATAACCACGCGGGTTCGTCAACCAGCTCCGCGCCTGCGGGCAGGGTAGGGCCATCATTTAAGGTTACGCCATTGCGCAAGGCTTCAAGTGCGTCTTGTGTGGGAATACCTTCCACCTGCACATAATAGATTTTTCCGGTGCGTTTACCCGGCTGGGTTAAACGCGCCTGCAACGCGCCGTTATTGGTCAGCACCAGCAACCCTTCGCTATCGCGGTCAAGGCGACCTGCTGCATAAACGCCCTGAACCGGGATGAATTCTTTTAATGTTTTGCGTCCGGTTTCATCGGTGAACTGCGGAAGAACATCGTAGGGTTTATTGAAGAGGATCACACGCGTGGGCTGGTTTTCATGTTTACGCCTGGTAGAACGTTGCGAGCTGAATCGCTTAACCTGGTGATTTCTAAAAGAAGTTTTTTGCATGGTATTTTCAGAGATTATGAATTGCCGCATTATAGCCTAATAACGCGCATCTTTCATGACGGCAAACAATAGGGTAGTATTGACAAGTCAATTACAAATCATTAACAAAAAATTGCTCTAAAGCATCCGTATCGCAGGACGCAAACGCATATGCAACGTGGTGGCAGACGAGCAAACCAGTAGCGCTCGAAGGAGAGGTGAATGGAAAGTAAAGTAGTTGTTCCGGCACAAGGCAAGAAGATCACCCTGCAAAACGGCAAACTCAACGTTCCTGAAAATCCGATTATCCCTTACATTGAAGGTGATGGAATCGGTGTAGATGTAACCCCAGCCATGCTGAAAGTGGTCGACGCTGCAGTCGAGAAAGCCTATAAAGGCGAGCGTAAAATCTCCTGGATGGAAATTTACACCGGTGAAAAATCCACACAGGTTTATGGTCAGGATGTCTGGCTGCCTGCTGAAACCCTTGATCTGATTCGTGAATATCGCGTTGCCATTAAAGGCCCGCTGACCACTCCGGTTGGTGGCGGTATTCGTTCTCTCAACGTTGCCCTGCGTCAGGAACTGGATCTCTACATCTGCCTGCGTCCGGTACGTTACTATCAGGGCACTCCAAGCCCGGTTAAACACCCTGAACTGACCGATATGGTTATCTTCCGTGAAAACTCGGAAGACATTTATGCGGGTATCGAATGGAAAGCTGACTCTGCCGACGCCGAGAAAGTGATTAAATTCCTGCGTGAAGAGATGGGCGTGAAGAAAATTCGCTTCCCGGAACATTGCGGTATCGGTATTAAGCCGTGTTCTGAAGAAGGCACCAAACGTCTGGTTCGTGCAGCGATCGAATACGCAATTGCTAACGATCGTGACTCTGTGACCCTGGTGCACAAAGGCAACATCATGAAGTTCACCGAAGGAGCGTTTAGAAGACTGGGGCTACCAGCTGGCGCGCTAGTTGGCGGTGAATTATCTACGCCTCGCCGGGGGCGCAAGTCAAACCCGCACACTGGCAAAGAGATTGGCGATGAAGACGTGATTGCTGATGATTCTGCAACAGAATCTGCTGCGTCCGGCTCAGATACGTTATCTCACACCATCCCAGCCGCCAGACAGCGCAGGTCGGCGGATCGCATCGCCCCTCGGAGGTATCGTGACGTATGTGCCTCGTTCGAGTGACCCACGGCATGCTGAAATACGCCGGTCAGGACAACTTGGCCGACCGAATCCTCCGCCAGATGATGTTACGCCATATGGGCTTCTGGAGCTGTAGAGCCTGATTGTTAAAGGTATGGAAGGTGCAATCAACGCCAAGACCGTAACCTATGACTTCGAACGTCTGATGGAAAGCCATGTACCGCTGGAAATGTTCAAGAATTTGGCTATGCGATTATCTATAACATGTAATCACTACAATGGTTTAATATTTCACTTTCAGAGCTGCTCGTTGTTTATTTTATGTAGGTATTATTAGAATAGCATATCGAGCATATTTAGGTAATGACTCCAACTTACTGATAGTGTTTTATGTTCAGATAATGCCCGATGACCTTGTCATGCAGCTCCACCGATTTTGAGAACGACAGTGACTTCCGTACCGGCCTTGCCAGATGTTGTCTCAGATTCAGATTATGTCGCTCAATGCGCTGAGTGTAACGCTTGCTGATAACGTGCAGCTTTCCCTTCAGGCGTGATTCATACAGCGGCCAGCCATCCGTCATCCATACCACGACCTCAAACTCAGAAGACGCTCCAGTGTGGCCAGAGTGCGTTCACCGAAGACGTGCGCCACAACCGTCCTCCGTATCCTGTCATACGCGTAAAACAGCCAGCGCTGACGTGATTTAGCACCGACGTAGCCCCAATGTTCGTCCATTTCAGCGCAGACAATCACATCACTGCCCGGTTGTATGCGCGAGGTTACCGACTGCGGCCTGAGTTTTTTAAGTGACGTAAAACCGTGTTGAGGCCAACGCCCATAATGCGTGCGCTGGCGCGACATCCGACGCCATTCATGGCCATATCAATGATTTTCTGGTGCGTACCGGGCTGAGAGGCGGTGTAAGTGAACTGTAGTTGCCATGTTTTACGGCAATGAGAGCAGAGATAGCGCTGATGTCCGGCAGTGCTTTTGCCGTTACGCACCACGCCTTCAGTAGCGGAGCAGGAAGGACATCTGATGGAAATGGAAGCCACGCAAGCACCTTAAAATCACCATCATACACTAAATCAGTAAGTTGGCAGCATTACCCATTTTCATGTATTAAACCCTTTGGCCGGGACAAGCAAATGCGCAATACACTCATACCCATCCTCGTTGCGATATGCTTGTTTATTACCGGTGTCGCTATTTTGAACATCCAGCTCTGGTATTCCGCAAAAGCAGAGTACCTGGCGGGAGCAAGATATGCCGCCAACAATATCAATCATATACTTGAAGAAGCGTCACAGGCGACTCAAACAGCGGTTAACATTGCCGGGAAGGAATGCGACCTCGAGGAGCAATATCAGCTTGGCACTGAAGCAGCTCTGAAACCTCACCTGCGCACAATCATCATTCTCAAACAGGGAATAGTCTGGTGTACATCCCTGCCTGGGAATCGGGTCCTGCTGTCTCGTATTCCTGTTGTCCCGGACAGTAATTTACTGTTGGCTCCGGCAATCGACACCGTTAATAGATTACCTATCCTGCTCTATCAGAGCCAATTTGCAGATACGCGCATTTTGGTTACGATAAGTGATCAACATATTCGCGGGGCGCTTAATGTACCCTTGAAAGGGGTAAGGTATGTATTACGCGTGGCGGATGACATTATTGGACCAACGGCTGATGTGATGACGCTTAATGGACATTATCCCTATACCGAGAAGGTTCACTCCACAAAATATCATTTCACTATTATCTTTAACCCGCCGCCACTCTTTAGCTTCTACAGACTTATCGATAAAGGCTTTGGGATTTTAATATTTATTCTGTTAATCGCCAGCGCCGCTGCCTTCCTGCTTGATAGATATTTCAATAAAAGCGCAACGCCTGAAGAGATCCTGCGACGGGCAATAAATAATGGGGAGATCGTCCCTTTTTACCAACCTGTGGTAAATGGTCGGGAAGGGACATTGCGGGGAGTTGAGGTGTTAGCCCGCTGGAAACAACCTCACGGTGGATATATTTCACCCGCGGCATTTATTCCACTTGCTGAAAAATCCGGATTAATCGTTCCGCTTACACAAAGCCTGATGAATCAGGTTGCCAGACAGATGAACGCTATCGCGAGTAAACTGCCGGAAGGTTTTCATATTGGAATTAATTTTAGCGCTTCGCATATTATTTCGCCGACGTTTGTCGACGAGTGTTTAAATTTCCGTGACAGTTTTACCCGCCGCGATTTAAACCTTGTTCTGGAAGTCACCGAGCGTGAGCCATTGAATGTTGATGAAAGTCTGGTTCAGCGGTTGAACATTCTGCATGAAAATGGTTTTGTCATCGCGCTGGATGATTTCGGTACTGGCTACTCAGGGCTTTCTTATCTTCATGACCTGCATATTGATTATATCAAAATTGATCACAGTTTCGTTGGCCGCGTAAACGCAGACCCAGAATCAACCCGAATTCTGGATTGTGTATTGGATCTGGCGCGTAAACTTTCGATCAGTATCGTCGCTGAAGGTGTCGAAACGAAAGAACAACTTGGCTATCTGAACCAAAATAATATCACATTTCAGCAGGGTTATTATTTCTATAAACCTGTTACATACATCGACCTGGTCAAAATTATCCTTTCTAAACCGAAGGTGAAGGTTGTGGTTGAGTGAAAATTGATCAGTAAGGCCATAGTGCGGTGTAATTATAGACAGCTAATTAGCTCGTTGCCTCTTGTTACTATTGTTCATTATTTTGTTTGCTATAATTGTTTGAAAGTTTTGACAGGATTGCCATTAGTAGCATGAATAATAGTAATAATCTGGATTATTTCACTCTCTATATCATCTTTTCCATTGCATTTATGCTGATCACCCTCCTGGTCATCCTTATTGCAAAACCCAGTACCGGGCTGGGAGAAGTGCTTGTGACGATAAATTTGCTTAATGCCCTTGTTTGGCTGGCGATCAATCTGGTTAATCGATTTAAGAGAAAGACTCGTTAGCCACAGGGATCAGCAATAATCTTTCAGTTTCTCACTGTCAGTATGCGGCTGAATGGGTTGCTGGCAGTGAACGCCTGGATCATTGAAGGAAAGGAATTATTGCGCAAATAGTTGTCAACCTTGGTGTTATCACAGTTGTTTTTATATATCACCGAAATAATTACCATGGCAACTATTAATAATTTTGATGTCGAAGAGTTATTTGTTAAACAAAATAGTCACCCCAAAGTGATCAATGTCATGAAAATAAGGTGAAAAATGATAATGCCGACTTATTTATCATTTATATATTGTCGCTGTTTATCTATTTAAATTTTTTGTGCTTTTGTTTTTGTCTTTACCCTCCGTTTTGGTAATCTGAGCTCATAGGTTATTTGACCAGGAATGTTTGTTAATCCAATGAATGGATAGTTAATCTATGAAACTGAAAAAACTCCCCGGGTTTAGTTTGGGACTTATTGCTCTGGCGGTGGGTAATGCATATGCTGAACAGTTTATTCAGCACGATGAATATAAACATGCTGTGGCAATAAAAGATGGAAAAGTAAAAGATATTGATAATGCGCTAGTTATAACAACGGGTAATGGAAGTTACGGGTATCCGTTGCAGGAGAGGGTAGTAAGTTAACCATTAACAATGGCGTCATTGTAACAACGGGCGGTTTATATCCTTCTGACAATAGTCCTCTAAGCCCAGCATTAACAGCTAGCGCAATCGTAAGTGAATTTGGCGGTGCTGTTATTTTGCAGGGTAAAAACACGATTGTCACAACGGGGGATTACTCAATTGGTTTGCTAAGTCAAACGAGTGGAAACCTGAATACTGACACCATAATAAGAGTCAACTCTGACGGTTCGGTTACCCCCTCTTTTTCTGACGGAGATGATACATTTATTGTTACTGCGGGTAATCACGCAGTCGGCGTTCTTGCGTGTGCATCTCCCGGAAGCGCGTGTGCGTGTGTATCTTCTCTTGATGAAGAAAGTACTGCCGATACAGGAAGTAATGAAAATAATGCCATAGCAAAACTGGATATGGCAAAAGGGGAGATCACAACCCACGGAACAGAAAGTTATGCCGCGTACGCTAATGGCACTGTCGTCAAGGCTGGTGACACGCTTGATTATACCAATGCCAGCGTTACATTAACCGATGTTGATATCACCACGCATGGGGACAATGCTCATGCCATCGCTGCCCGCCAGGGGACAGTTTCATTTAACCAGGGAGAAATTTATACAACGGGTCCTGACGCCGCGATTGCTAAAATTTATAATGGCGGCACGGTGACGCTGAAAAATACATCTGCAGTCGCGCATCAGGGGTCTGGAATTGTGCTGGAGTCTTCCATAAATGGTCAGGAAGCAACGGTAGATATTTTATCTGGTAGCTCACTACGGTCAGCAAATGAAATCCTCTACCATAAAGATGAGACGAGTAACGTGACCATTACGGATAGTGAGGTATCATCGGCTGCAGATGTTTTTATCAATAATATTAAAGGTCATTTGACCGTCGATGCAACTAATTCAAAAATAACGGGTTCAGCTAATATTTCAACAGATGATAACACTCATACCTATCTGTCGCTTTCAGATAATAGTACCTGGGATATTAAAGCTGACTCAACGGTGAGCAACCTCACGGTTGATAATAGTACGGTCTATATTTCCCGGGCAGATGGACGGGATGTCGAACCAACAAGATTAACAATAACTGAAAATTACGTTGGTAATAATGGCGTATTGCATCTCAGAACTGAATTGGATGATGATAATTCAGCTACGGATAAAGTCGTTATTAATGGAAATACCTCTGGAACAACCCGAGTTAAAGTTACCAATGCAGGAGGCAGCGGAGCTTACACGTTAAATGGGATAGAGATTATCAGCGTTGAGGGGGAATCAAATGGGGAATTTATTAAGGATTCGAGGATTTTCGCCGGTGCCTACGAATATTCATTAACCCGAGGTAATACCGAAGCGACCAATAAAAACTGGTATCTGACTAACTTCCAGGCAACGAGCGGCGGTGAAACAAACTCCGGAGGAAGTTCAGCGCCTACTGTTGCGCCTACCCCCGTCCTGCGCCCCGAAGCTGGAAGTCAGCGTTGTGACCTTGGGAGCTGGTGAACACTCTTTTTGTTATGCGTGTTCTGACGACCGTGCGGGTGAAACGCGCTACATCGATCCTGTAACTGAACAGTAGTGTTCAGCTGACTTTGGCTACGTCAATTCTGGCCGGCACAACGCCTGGCGTGTACAGCAACGGACAGTCAGAACGACCTTCATCCTACGTCTCGCAGTTAGGGGGCGATTCGTTAACCGGTGGTTTTACCGATAGTGACAGCTGGCGTTTGGAGTGATGGCTGGTTATGCCGCGACTACAACTTAACCTATTCCAGCGTGTCGGATTATCGTTCGAAAAGGGAGTGTCAGAGGCTATAGCGCAGGGCTGTATGCCACCTGCTTTGCCTGATGACATCAGTAAAAAAAGGCGAGTATTTTCTACTTGGTGAATAATAGCCGGTTTAAAACTCGGTGAAAGGGGATGAATTAGCCGATGAATCGATAGCGCGAAGGTGCAACCGTCTCGCTGGAAGCGGGTTACGGTTTGCCTAAACTAACCCCTTTGGTCCGGAAGCGGCGAAATATACGTGGATCTTCCAGCCACAGGCACAGGCTTATCTGGATGGGCGTCGATCATAA
The DNA here is from genome assembly GCA_048288465.1 of Shigella flexneri. GTDB lineage: Bacteria > Pseudomonadota > Gammaproteobacteria > Enterobacterales > Enterobacteriaceae > Enterobacter > Enterobacter flexneri_B. The sequence goes on from CP182556.1 coordinate 1,179,627, forward strand.
TGCAAAACCAAGCCAATGGCTCACGTATTGAGAATGACGCAAATAACAACATCCAGACCCCACTCCGGCTCCGCACCTTTATTCTACTCAGGGAGAAAAACAGCGGTCCACACGGTGACGACTTTGACCTTTTGTTGAAATGAACTGGATTCATAACAGTAAAGATTTTGCTGTCTCAATGAACGGTGTGAAAGTCGAACAAGATGGTGAGAAATTCGGGGGAAATTAAACTTGGTGTAAATGGCAACCTGATCCAGCGGCCAGCGTCTGGGAACGTGGTGCAGCTGGGTGATAATGGCTAACAATGACACCGCAGTGATGGTGGGCCTGAAATATAAGTTCTGATCCCGCTCGTTAGCTAAAAACCGCGTCGATTCATCTACGCGGTACATATGAAATATTATTTTTTGCCGATAGCACGCATGGTGTCATCAATTGCCGTGATCAACAGCATTTGCGGTCTTTAGCGCAACCTGATTCCAGTTTTTTATCACTTTGGCGTCAGTTCCGGAAGATCGCTCGGTTCAAATCACGCGGCAATGCTGGCATTACCCATTACCGCAACAATTTCTGCAAACCTGTGCGCTGTCAGTTTTTGCCATTTCGTTGGCTCTGCGTAAGTAATATAGGTTTCTGATGCAAACCGTTTTAATATTGTAGTCCTGCGCCCAGGTCATTGGTGCGAAAACAAACAGGCCCGCCAGTAAAGCAAATTTTTTCATCATCATTCCTTATTTCATTTTACCCAGAATTGCACCACCCGTACCGCCAATCACGGCACCTTTAATCGCCCCTTCGAGGCCATTGCCGGTCAGAACGCCAGTGACAGCACCAACGGCGGCACCCACTTTTGCACCTTTACGCGCATTTTTACCGTCGCGGCCTTTTTCTGTTACTGCACCAACACCAGCGCCAACAGCTGCACCTTTCAGTACGCCATTAACACCATTGCCAGTAAGTAAACCAACGCCTGCGCCTAGCAATGCACCTTTCGTGGTGCGGTTCATATCCGCCATCGCTGGCGTGGAGCAGAACAATGCTGAGATAAGCCCGAAGGCAAGTATTTTTTTCTTCAACTTAGATGTCCGGTATTAAGTAAGTTGCACACACAATAATTTCGTCTTCAATTAAGATCTGCTTAACTAAAGAACGCTCGCTATTATTCAGATAATTCAAAATGAGCGTGGCTGTGATGATGGGATTATGTTTTTTTTTACGTGAATGAGAATAATCTTAAATGAGGAATAACTCATTGATTGACAATATTTTTATTGGGAGAGTGTCATTGACTGTTAACGCAATGTTGTTAAAGGTAAGATAATCTGATTTATCAATATTATTGTGTGATTTTTATGTGAGCAGAAGATATTCATCAGCAACGGTACATTAGTCATTTTATTTTGCCGACGGCCTCGTTGTCGAAAGATAAGCGTACAACAGGTGTTTATCAGAAAGAGTAATTTTTATTCAACTACACTTCAGCGCACTGTCAAGATGCCTCTTTTCTTATGCGGGATATCATCATTTCATCATGATGTCTTTGGTGAGCAGTGAACACAAATACACCTGCGCTGTCTCTTCAGGATGAAAATGCCACCCGTCTGGTGCCCTGCGGGCTGATGTTAGCAGAGCTTAGGTCACTTAGACGCTACTATCATTTATAAATAGCATGGAATCGAAATAAGTCGATACCCGCAGTATATATCGTGAACTGGGTCAAACGCTGAGTTTAGACGTGCACCTGGGGAACGATTTGGAAATAAAACCCTGGCTGAAGGCGGCTGTGCGCAAAGAATTTGTCGATGATAACCGGGTGAAGGTGAATAATGACGGTAGTTCCGTTGAATGATTTGTCGGGCAGACGTGGGATGTACAGGCAGCTATTGCAAAGCCTCATTCAGCAGATCTGGTTTAGCGGACGTCTGGGGGTGGGGTGTCGCCATGGTGCCGAGTCGATCCCCGTGGAACGCGGTGGGCTGGTGTGAACTGGTCGTTCTGACCATCAACGATTAAACTGCGCTTCGGCGCAGTTTTCGTTTACAGGAATGTGAAGGGAAAATTATCAGGCAGAAAAAAGCCCGCCATTGGGCGGAAACCTCATCCTATAGGAAGACAATGAATAATGAATCTGCAGGGTTATCATCTCCCAGTATATATATATGACGATAAGGGTTATTTACTGACCAAGGCATGGACGCTCTTTTGCGTGGGAACAGCCTTAAGGTGTAAAGGGGGAGGTGGAAATAGCAATGAGGATTATAGCCAGAGATCCTCGCCGCTTTACCACGAGACGTGGATGGAGGGATGAAAACTTCAAGGCAGAGGATGACTCTGCCTTGAAGATAATGCACTTTACGGCGGGCTTATTTTCAGCTCTTCTGCTTAGGTAAGGTCACGTTCAGGCTGGAGAATAGAAATATCGCCATCTTTTTGCTCAAGCTGTACGGTTACCATCTCAGGATCAATTTGTACGTATTTTACAAATGACCTTCAGAGATCTGTTACGCAACTGCGGCAGATAATGCGGTCTGCATCGCTGCGACGGCGTTCAGCGACGACGATAATCTGCAGCCGTTCTTTTGCAATGTTGGCTGTGTTTTTCTTCCGCGAGAAGAAATGGAGTAATGCCATCCTCCGAACAAGCGTTTGAGGAAGCCTTCTTCTCTCTTCTTTGGATGAAGCGGAAAGGACGTTGTTCTCCCGACAGACGTTCTACGGTATCTGCGTAGGCTTTACCCGCATCGGCGTTAATGTCAAGTTGGCGGTTCACCCTGGTTAGAGGCGCGCAATACTGATTGAATCCTCTAGGGATCACGCGACGAGGTTAATGAGCACGATCTCCAGCACATCTTCCATGCTCGGCATGTCACCTTCTGGGCCTGGGTTATAGCACGTTGACGAGCAGGTACTGTTGATAGGCTCTTCGCCATTTTCTGCGCGGCGTGATTTCGACGCCAGAATGCCTAAATACGGTCAGAGTCGCGTACTGAGGAGACTTCCCGGTTGGTGGTAATAATGGCTTCGCTTGCAAGATCAGAGTGCCATTAACGCACCGGTGATCCCTGCCGGGGAGTCACAAACGTAGATCAAAATCCATCGCTTTCAGATGATCAAGAAGCTTGGCGATCCTTCACGGGTGAGGGCATCTTTATCGCGTGTTTGCGATGCCGGCAGAATATAGATATTTTCAGTACGCTTATCTTAAATTAACGCCTGATTTAGCGTTGCATCGCCCTGAATGACGTTGACGAAATCGTAAACGACTCGGCGTTCACAACCCATCATCAGGTCAGACAAGCAGGCCGATATCAAATCTATCACGACAGGTTCCTTTTCCTTCTCGGCCAACCAGGTGGCGATGGCCGCGCTGGAGGTTGTACTTACCAACACCCCCTTTGCCCGAAGTAACGACAATAATGCGTGCCATAGAAATTCCTTGTTAAAAAGGGATCGATTTAACGGTTGAACGGTCAAAGCGTTTTCGACTAACTCCGGTCGCGCCGCTTTGCCATAAAATTCTGCTGGGATTTGATCACTCAGCCAGTATTCACCTGCGATGGACACCAGTTCCGCCATCAGGTTCGTACAAAAATATTTGCGTTTCCCGGTCACCACTTGCCCCTGCCAGCGCACGACCGCGCATCATGCCATAGACATGAATGTTCCCATCGGCGATCAAGTCGGCCCAGCGCTAACGTGGCTTGTAACAATCAGATCACATTGTGGAGCGTAGATTCGCTGCACCGGAACGCACCGGGGTATCTTTAAACGCGTTTTTGTGACCGGCGTTGTATTTTGCGCTGGAGCCTGCGGTGTGGAGCTGGACGTGGCGCTTTTCCTTTCCTTCCGTCAGGATGGGCAGCCCCATCTTTTCAATTTCGGCTTTAAGTTGCGCATCTTTGCAGCCACTTACGCCAATAACCCGCAAACCGGTTGCCGAAACCGCCTTATGCATCGCTGACCAGTTTAACGGGTCTTCCAGTGCACTGACGTTGAGTACAACGGGGGCATGTTTTAGAAATGTGGGGGCCTGAGCGATTTTGTCTTCCAGCGCCTGATGGATAACCTTAGGTTCTGCCTCATGCAGATGAACCACAGTAAGTGAAGCTACTGCCTTTAAGCTCGATTGGCGTGTTTGACATTGGCCTTACTCAATTAGCTATTAATCATCGCCAGGCGCGATGATGTTCCGAAGACTATAAGGCATGTTATAGTCTGGATTATATTGAGGCAAGTCACCCTCCCATTTATTAGAGTAAAAGTCTATTCTGTGATAAATGGCGCTGATTCATAGCTTAAAAATACCCTTGTCAATCAACCCATTGCCGTCGTACTTTTGATTGTTCTTATTTACGCTTCCTTTTCCGCACCCTAATCGTGACAGCATCTCCAGACCTGTTTAAATATCCAGTATTGAGGCAAGTGTATTTTTTCACCACGCCAGGCTTTCTTAACTTTCCATTTTTTGGCATCATTAAAGAACAGATACCCGTTATCTTAATATCCGCCACAGAATTGCTCTATCATAGAAACCGCAGAAGACGTCTGATACTTCTGTCAGGTCATGGTAACTCGTCCAGGTGAGCGGTTTTGATTACGGATTGATGATGAAATGAGCATAAGTGTTAGGTTGGATTATCAGGAGTGCTATGAATATGATGCGTATTTTTTATCGGATTGTCAGGTGTGGGATGATGTTCTCATCAATGGCGTCTGGAAATGACGCCTGGCGGACTTCAATCTCCGGCGTGCGCCGTTGTTTGCGACCGTATATTTGTGTGAACTCAGATTTCATTTCCCCTAGCGTTAACAAGGACCGCCGAAGCCGCTTAAACTTCCACAATCATTACAAGGCTACGATCCCAGCGAATTAATATTCGCTAACGGTGTATTTTGGCGATGTTAAAGAAAAATTATGTCGTGATGATTGTTAATTCCGGTGTGGATGGTAAGCGGAGTGGAAAATTGTATTATACTCACCACAAAGATGTTATTTATGTGTCGTGAGTGATGTCTCGTTTAACATTATGTTTTTTCCTATTCGTCATTAACCTTTCTAGCGACAAGAGGAGTGGGGCGTCAACGTTTATGACGGGAGAGTCCCCGTCGGTCTACATATCACTTAATTTGAATATCGAGGTTATATTTTTTAGTTTTGTTTTTACGGGCGTCGTTCTCGGGTTTGCAGCACTCGCAGCTCATATTTGCCAGGAGCAGGGAGTGAGTATTGTCCGTGACTATCCAGTTCTGGGGATTTATAAAAATCAACAGAATCATCGATTTGGCCGAAAGAGGTAAAGTATCAGCGCCTTCATTAAAGATACTCACACGGACTCTCTGGCCCCTTTTTGGCATAGAAGGTATACTTATCGTACCGTATCCCTTTATTTCGCCGGAGTACTAGCGCTTCGCTATGGCCTTTTCTGAACTAACATTGACATTCTTACCCCAGCAAAGCTCGTGGAGGTTAGCAGTGCAAGCAGCAATACAGCCTTACTGATGCTCTTGATTTTCATTCGGTAGTTCCTGTTCCAGAATGAGTACGATGGTCGTCATAATATAACAATCCCTTACGGGGAATTCCAGCGGCTTTCCTGCGTTCGGGGAATCTCGTCTCGCGGCATTTTCTGCCGGGGGGATCAACGATAAAGGCATGGACCAACAAACCGTAGAAATCTACAGCGGCCGGCTTGTGGTGTGGTTTCATTGATGTTAGCTTATGCCAAAACCTTGGATCTTAAGAATAAAAGTATGTTTTGTGTGATTTTATCGAAGCAGCAAGCGTGACCAGACCTATTTATATGTCGAAAAAAAAGACGATTTTTGCGTGTTCCCAGGAATTGATGAAAGGTTTTGGTCAGCCTCAGTTAGCGATGATTCTGCCGCTGGATGGGCGGCAAAGAAACTGGTCAATGCCGATATTGAAAGGTTAAACAGGCATTAACCCAGCAAGGTTACTATTTGCAGTTACCGCCACCACCCGAGATTTTGCGCCTGAAGCAACAATCTTCCGTCATGGGGCACAAAGATGACACTAACAAATAACCGATATCCGGCGGTGGCATTATCTTCTGTCGGCGTGGGTTTTCATATCCACGATAAGGTGAGGGGAACGTTATGTATCAACATCACAACTGGCAAGGTGCGCTGCTGGATTGTCCGGTGAGTAAGTAGTCTGTGTTGGCAGTAACTATGCCAAACATATTAAAGAGATGGGCAGCGCAGTGCCCTAAGAGCCAGTGCTGTTGATTAAACTATATGGCCCGCCGATCTGCGGCAGCGATTGGTGATCCCATCTGATTTCGGTTTAGTTCATCATGAGTCGAACTGCCGGTGTCTATTGGCGTGACGCTGCGTCAGGTGACGGAAGAGCACGTCCGCAGAGCCATTGCCGGTTATGGCGTGGCGCTTATTTGACATTGCGTGATGTTCAGGGAAATGAGAAAGCCGGGCAGCCGTGGAAAAGGCTAAAGCGTTTGATAACTCTTGTCCGCTTTCCGGGTTTTATTTCCGCGTGGAATTCACCGGCGACCCGCAAAATACAACGCTGGGCCGAGCGTAATGGCGAGCAACGCCAGCAAGGTTCGACTGCGGAGATTATCCATAAAATCGTTCCGCTGATCGCTTATATGAGTAAGTTTTTTACCCTCAAAGCCGGTGACGTTGTGCTGACAGCACGCCGATGGCGTCGGCCCGTTGCAAAGCGGTGATGAGCCGACAGTCACTTTCGATGGGCATTCTTTGACAACTCGCGTTTTGTAATAATTTTTGCTGCCTGAAAGCGGCGGCAAAACTTGCATCGTTGCGCCAGACTGGTTATAAGGTGCGTTTTAACGTAATGGCGGAACACCTGATGAGCGATGTACCTTTCTGGCAAAGTAAAACCCTGACGAAATGAGCGATGCGGAATGGGAGTCGTTGTGTGATGGTTGCGGCCAGTGTTGCCTGCATAAACTGATGGATGAAGACACCGACTAATCTACTTCACTAACGTCGCCTGTCGCCAGCTCAGATTAAACCTGTCAATGTCGGAACTACGAACGTCGTTTCGAGTTTGAACCCGATCTGCATCAAATTAACCGGTGAAAATCTGCCAACATTCGAATGGCTACCAATGACCTGCGCTTATCGTTTGCTGGCGGAAGGTAAAGATTTACCTGCGTGGCATCCGCTGCTTACTGGTTCGAAAGCGGCAATGCATGGTGAACGAATCTCGTGCGTCATATCGCAGTGAAAGAATCAGAAGTGATTGACTGGCAGGATCATATCTTAAATAAACCTGACTGGGCGCAGTGATAAATTTATAGATGTTGATGGGGCTTTTTAATATACGTCTGGATGCTCGCCATTTGGTAGCCCTGTTTTTGAAAGCGCTCTGTCATAATGAGAGTTACCGATACCTTATTATCAACAGGTAGCTCTCAATCTTTAAAAAACGTCTGTATTTTTAAATGTGATAAATCTTATACCTTGAGTACATGAGAGAATAATCGCTGATCAGACTTCAGGTACCTCAAAGAGTGTCTTTTTACCGTGTCTTTTCTGATACTCATTACAGGTGTTAATCATTTTTTTGGCCGCTTCTTTTAGTAAAGAAAGCATTAAATCATCATAATCAACGTAGAATCTGGTTGTTTCAGTTTCCGTTTTTATCTCTCCGATGGCGGCTATTTCGGTGGTTAATTTCAATTTGGCGGCATCGATATCTTATTCGCTTGTTTAACCGTGTTTGACAGGGTGGTAAAGAAATTCTGCACAGATTTTAACTTGTTCTTCAATTCTGGAATCAGTTTCCCTTCAACTACGCCCGCAGCAATAGAATAGGAAATGATTAATCCAAATGACCGGCGACGACACCGGCATACGCTTCCTTCCTGATTTTATCTACCTGTGACTGGAAATAGCTGTTTTTTTCTGAAAAATCATTGGTTAACTGGCTATCTAACGCCAGCAGTTTCCCGGAAGCGTTGTTGAAACTTTGTGAGCTTACCAGCAGGGATTTTTGTGCTTCATTCAGCTTCGTGATGCCGTCATCCAGTACCTTAATGAGATGTCTTTCTCGGCGGATGCTTTCTTCTCATTGTACTCATCAAATAGCAAAATATACGCTGCGAGCAATTGCGTCGCAACACCACACCATTCATACACTGTTTGGGTTGCTTCAAAATACTTATCCTGGCTATCCATAAGTAAGGTTTTAATATCGCCGACTAAAACGGAGGCTGCCTGTGAATACTCCTGTTTAAAGCGACTTAACTCTTTTATGGTTTCATCAAGGTCTGCCAGGGGATGACCTGATCCAGAGATTTATTATAAAGATTTAATGCTCATCCGCGGTTTCTATTCCGGTTTTAAGTACTTCTACCGTTTTATCTGTAACTATTTTCAGTTATATCATTTGCCTCTTTAAATATATAAATTGTAATGAATCTCCTGTTTTACAACGATTAGTAAATTTTACTTCATTTAATTCATAGTTAGCCGGGCGGGATGTGTCATGTCTTTATTTCTATTAATACGATAAATATCAAACAATGTTTAATGTCATTATGGCCAATGCTTCTATTCTATTTTTTTGCCGGGTGATATTTTTCATTTCTGCTGGATGAGCGTCTCTCGCCAGAAGGCCACGTGAGCACAGGATAAGAGACGAAAAATCAGCAGTCTATACAGCGACAATATTTATAGCCTGATCAGTATTGATTTGCTGGCAAGAAGATACTACTGTATATAAAAACAGTATAACTTCAGGCAGATTATTACGTTGTTTATCAAGCCTGCATCTCCGAAATTGTGACTTTTCCGCTATTTAGTGATTTTGTTCAGTGTGGTTTTCCTTCACCGGCAGCATATTACGTCTACAGCGCATCGATTTGAACCAACTGTTGATCCAGCATCCCAGCGCGCTTACTTCGTCAAAGCAAGTGGTGATCTATTATTGATGGTGGAATTAGTAATGGTGATTTACTGATTGTCGATAGTGCTATCACCGCCAGCCATGGTGATATTGTCATCGCTGCTGTTGACGGCGAGTTGACGGTGAAAAAATTTCAACTACGCCCGACGGTACAGCTTATTCCCATGAACAGTGCGTACTCGCCCATTACCATCAGTAGCGAGAGACGCTGGATGTCTCGGTGTGGTGATCCACGTCGTTAAGGCGATGCGCTGAGTGTTTGCCCTCTGTGATGTAAACGCGTTTTATGCCAGCTGTGAGACGGTGTTTCGCCCTGATTATGGGGTAAACCGGTGGTTGTGCTATCGCATGATGACGGTCTGTTATCGCCAAACGCTGAGGCAAAGGCGCTGGGCGTTAAATGGGCGATCCCTGTTCAACAAAAGGATCTGTTTCGTCGCTGGGGTGTGGTTTGCTTTGCAGCAAGTTATGAGCTTTATGCAGCATGAGCAATTGGGTACGTCGATGCTGGAAGACGATCGCCCCGTGTCGAGATTTACAGTATTTATTAGGCATTCTGCGATTTGACAGGTGTGCGCATCGTCGTGATCTGACTGATTTTGGCAGAGAAATTCGCGCAACGGTGCTACAACGTACCCATCTTACTGTTGGTGTGGATCGCCCAGACCAAAACGTTGGCTAAGCTTGCCGATCATGCGGCAAAAAAATGGCAGCGGCAGACGGGTGGGGTGGTGGATTTATCAAATCTGGAACGCCAGCGTAAATTAATGTCTGCTCTCGCCGTGGATGAAGTCTGGGGGATTGGACGGCGGATCAGCGAAAAAACTGGACGCGATGGGGATCAAAACCGTTCTCGATTGGCGGAGACAGATATCCGGTTTATCCGTAAACATTTTAATGTCGTGCTCGAAAGAACGGTGCGTGAACTCCGCGGCGCACCCGTTTGCAACTGGAAGAGTTTGCACGACGAAGCAGGAAGTTATCTGTTCCGCTCGTTTGGTGAACGCGTCACGGATTATCCATCGATGCGGCAGGCCATTTGTAGTTACGTGGCCCGGGCGGCGCAAAACTTCGCAGCCGACATCGATCTGTCGGTTTATCTCCACATTTATTAAGACGTCACCATTTGCGCTCGATGAACCTTATTACGGCAATAGCGCGTCGGTAAAACTGCTGACGCCCACTCAGGACAGCAGGGATAATCATGACGCTGCTACGCGATCGCTGAATGCCATCTGGCAAGCGGGCCATCGCTACCAAAAAGCAGGGCGTGATGCTGGGGGATTTCTTCAGTCAGGGAGTCGCGCAGCTCAATTTATTGATGACAACGCACCGCGCCCCGGGAGTGAGCAATTGATGACGGTAATGGATACACTGAATGCTAAAGAGGGCAGAGGAACACTTTATTTTGCCGGGCAGGGGATCCGGAGACAATGGCAGATGAAGCGTGCGATGCTTCACGACGTTATACACACGCGAAGTTCTGATTTACTGCGTTCAAATAAATATAGCGGCAGGAAAAAGCGCTCCCGCAGGAGCGCCGAATGGATTAGCGACCGAACAGGTCACGTTTTTTCGCTTTAAAACGGCTGGGAAATCACCACCGCACCGCGACGATCATAAGCGATAAAAATACCGAGCAGCCACTGCGGCATTTCCATACCTAAAAATCCCACTGACGCTCGGCGCAATCGCCAGAGGCGACAAACACTTGCGGCACCCATTATCCAGCGGCAGCCGTTCCGGGAAACGAACCATAAAATCACAGGTGGCAAACGGCGGAAGGGGTAGAGCTGAAGCATGGTGTGCTCGTGACCCCACTGCACACCGCGGAACGCACTATAAAACGGATAACCATCGCTACATAACGCAGCGGAGTTTTGGGGCGATCCGCCAATCAGCGCAGCACCAGAACGCCGAATAACGCGCAGCGTTCGTAAAATTGCAGAGCACGCAAGGTTTCAGTACATCACATGCTGGAACCACAGCGCCGTCAGTTCCAGTGCCAGAGCAGTAAACGCGATCAACAGCCACGCGCCCCGGCCTTGTGAACATTGGTTCAAAAATCGCAACATAATGATTTCCCTGCAATATGCATAGAGTGCGCAGTTTAAACCAATTCATTCGCTGCGCCACCAGGAGGCAGCAAAAATAGGACGCAATTGGACAATTATCGGGCGAGAAGGCAAACCAGCCGTTGCTCTGCCCGGTAAGTTGTTATCAAAGCGTTGCTATCCAGCCCATTTGCATAAACCATTCGGTTACAGGGGCAAGCGTAAACTCGACGCAGAGCAAGCCGACGAGTGTCAGGACGAGGGTGTAAGGCAGGGCCATCGACACCAGCGTCCAGAAGAGAGGCGAATCAATGGCGCGAGTGCAGAGGTCAGCAGGAACAGGAACGCAGCCTGACCGTTCGGCGTAGCGACGGAGGGCAATTGGTAGGGTATTAATGGCGACCGCGGCAGCTCGTATTGCTTCAACGTGATAGCGCCACTTTCCATTGCCGTTTTCGCTTCGTTGATATAAATCGTCCCCACGAAGACGTATCCAAATGGATGACAGCAGACCGTTGAAAATATAGGACAGCGACAGCTCAGCATGTTCCGATGCCTGCAACACAAACTGAATAATTGGCGAAAACAGTTGTTGGTCGATAATCACCGCGACTACCGAGAAAAACACCGTCAACAGTGCGGTGAATGGCGAGATTGGTGAAGGCTTTACCGATAGCATGTCATTGCGACACCGGTAATGATGTTGCCAGAATAATGACTGACAAACGAATCAAGCCGACTTCCGCCAGATGCAACGCCAGCGCAGTCACCAGCCAGACGCCAATAATCGCCTGGACAATCAGACGGATTTTATCCTGACGGGTACGCTGGTGGCGGCTTTGATCGTCAACTGTTTCAACACTTCGCGGACTTTCTCCGGCAGCGTTTCACCGTAGCCGAACCAACGCAGCTCTACCAGCAGGCAGGTTAACAGGCCACGATCAGAACCGGAACGGTCACCGGCGACATGCGCAGGAATAAATCGCAAAATGCGGCCAGCCGCTTTAGCGATGATCAGGTTCTGGTTCGCCACGATGGTCATACGCCGCCTAATGCGGTGCCGACACCGGGACTCATCATCAGGCTACGCAGAAAGCCACGGAACTGTTCCAGAACCACTTTGTAATGCTTGTCGATATGACTATCGTCTTGCAGGTCGGTGTCTTCGGTAGGGGAAGAGGCTACGCGGTGATAAATACCATAAAAACCGACTGCAACGCTGATCACCACCGCCACGACGGTTAAGGCATCGAGGAACGCGGAGAGGAACGCAGCCGCCACGCAAAAAGAAAGCGACAGCAGCATTTTGGAGCGAATGCTTAACAGCAAACGGGTAAATATGAACAGCAACAGCTGTTTCATAAAATAGATACCCGCCACCATAAACATCAGTAACAGCAAGACTTCAGATTTCCGCCACCTCTTCACGGACATGTTCCGCGCTGGTCATGCCGATGAATACCGCTTCGATAGCCAACAGATCACGGGGAGCAGCGGGTAGCATTTCAGGGCCATCGCCAGAGTGAAGTGAATTTCGCTACCACAACCAGCCCGCGATGAAAGGGCTGATGAGGAAAATTAACGGGTTTACGATTAAGAAAATGATGAGGGCGAGTTTGTACCAGTCGGGGACTGGCCACACTGCGCCATAGCGCCAGGCCCAGGAGATCTCCATGATGGTTTCCCTTACCTTACAAATAATCAATGATGTTTTTATGTTTAAACGCAAAGCTTAACGGTCAGGCAGGAGTGAGGCAAGTCTTGATAGTCAAGGGAAGGGATGTGGAAATGAAGCCTTAATCCCTTTTTCTTCTTTTTGTCTGCTATCAGCGTAGTTAGCCCTCTGGTATGATGAGTCCAACTTTGTTTTGCTGTGTTATGGAAATCTCACTATGGTCATTAAGGCGCAAAGCCCGGCGGGTTTCGCGGAAGAGTAGATTATTGAAAGTATCTGGAGTAACCGCTTCCCTCCCGGGACTATTTTGCCCGCAGAACGTGAACTTTCAGAATTAATTGGCGTAACGCGTACTACGTTACGTGAAGTGTTACAGCGTCTGGCACGATGGCTGGTTGACCATTCACATGGCAAGCCGACGAAGGTGAAGTATTTTGGGGGAAACTTTCCGGTTTAAATATGCTGAAACACTGGCGCGACTGGATCACGAAAGTGTGCCGCAGCTTATGAGAATTGCTGTGGTGCGGTACGACATTTCCATTATTTTATTCGCACCGCGTTTCTCGCATCCCGATAAAGCGCAGGAAGTGCTGGCTACCGCTAATGAAGTGGCCAATCACGCCGATGCCTTTGCCGAGCTGGATTACAACGTATTCCGCGGCCTGGCGTTTCTCTTCCGGCAACCCGATTTACGGTCTGATTCTTAACGGGATGAAAGGGCTGTATACGCGTATTGGTCGTCACTATTTCGCCAATCCGGAAGCGCGCAGTCTGGCGCTGGGCTTCTGACCACAAACTGTCGGCGTTGTGCAGTGAAGGCGCGCACGATCCAGGTGTACGTACCAGTGCGTCGCTATGGCATGAGAGTGGCGAGATTTGGCACCGGATGCACAAAAATCTGCCGGGTGATTGTGCCATTCAGGGGCGATAATCCCTTCCGTTTAAAGAGCACCCCTCAACGAGGGGTTTTTTGTTGTTTTTACAGATTTCCCATTCTTGGCGGGCAACGTTCCAGCAACTCGATGCTGCGTCTTCGTTTTGTGTTCGAGCATCACATCAATTCCCCACAGGCGATGCACATGCTTCAGGATCTTCTTTGCGCCCCCAATCGCAGCGGTGCGCGATTATGTGGATATAACGCAGCGTCAACAACGGTCGCCGCGCAAATCCACGTTCCAGATCTGAATATTCGGCTCCAGATTACTTAAGTTATATTGCGACGATAACCGGTTACGAATCTCCCGTATAACCTTCTTCATTATGAGTAGCGGAAATCTCCAGATCATTATGCCGATCGTCATCGAGCACGGTGAAGAAGCGGAAATCACGCTATCACTTTCGGTGACAGGAACTGGCTGATAAAACTCTCATCTTTGAAATCACGCATCGCGAAATGCAGCGTTTCCAGCCAGTCGGAACCGGCGATATCCGGGAACTCAGATTTGTCTTCTTCCGTTGGCGACTGACAAGTCGTTTAATATCCTGGAACATGGCGAAGCCGAGGGCGTACGGGTTGATGCCGGTGTACGAGGCTGTTATAGGGGGGCGGAAGACCACATTGGTGTGGCTGTGCAAAAACTCCAGCATAAACGTTCCGTTACTTTCCCTTCATCATACAGATGGTTAAGGATGGTGTAGTGCCAGAAGGTCGCCAGCCTTCGTTCATCACCTGAGTCTGTGTGCGGATAAGAATACTGGCTCACCTTACGCACAATACGCAAGAATTCACGTTACGCATGATTCCAGCAGTGGCGCATTTGTTCTCGATAAAATATGAGCAGGTTTCTTGTGGTTCGGACGGATAGCGGCGCGCTTCAGCAACCGTTTTCTCTTCCTCGCGCTTCGGCAGGGTACGCCAGAGCATATTGACCTGACTTTGCAGATATTCTTCGCGACTTTTCTGCCGGGCTTTCTCTCTGCAGCGAGATTTTTTGCGGCGTTTGTACCGGTCCACGCCGTAGTTCATCAGCGCGTGGCACGATTCCAGAGCCGTTTCTACTTTATCAACGCCATAACGCTCTTCGCACTCGGTAATATATTTACGGGCGAAAATCAGATAATCGACAATCGAACTGGCGTCGGTCCAGCTACGGAATAAAGTAATTGTTTTTGAAGAAAGAGTTATGCCCATAGCAGGCATGAGCCATCACCAGCGCTGCATGGTAATGGTGTTCTCTTCCATCAGGTAAGCGATACACGGGTTAGAGTTAATGACGATTTCATAGGCCAGTCCTTGCTGACCGTGCTTATACGGCCGTTCAGTCTCGATAAACTTTTTACCGAATGACCAGTGCGGATAGTTAATTGGCATGCCGACGCTGGAGTAGGCATCCATCATCTGTTCTGAGGTTATCACTTCAATCTGGTGCGGGTAGGTTCAGCAGGTAGAGTTTCGCCACCCGGTCTATCTCTGCCAGATAAACATCCAGCAGGTCGAACGTCCAGTCGGTCCATCGCTCAAACGTGTGGTGTCCTTATTCATAGAATCAATCGTCGCCATACGCGCACCTCATTGTTGTTGGCACTCTTGTGTGGAGCACCTCATTTCAAGCATAGAACACCTGTTAAAAACCGCGTCGCCGGAGAATTTTTTTCTTTGCGATTTCTTATTATCAGAGTGCCACTAATCCGCTTCTGAACGGAATTTATGCTGGATAAAAGGGCGTTCAGCAGGAGATACTAAGACGCCATATTGCCGCAGAGTCAGGGAGATGTGAGCCCGCTCACCATAAAAAGCCGTATGTTGAATAATATTTTCAACTGAGTTATCAAGATGTGATTAGATTATTATTCTTTTACTGTATCTACCGTTATCGGAGTGGCTATGCGATTGTCATACTGGGAAGTGGTGTGGTAGGCGTTGCCAGCGCCTGGTACTTAAATCAGGCAGGACATGAGGTCACCGTCATTAATCGGGAGCCGGGGGCCGCCCTGGAAACCAGTGCCGCGAATGCCGGGCAGATTTCCCGGATATGCTGCACCGTGGGCGGCACGCGGTCTGCTTTTAAAAGCGATTAAATGGATGTTCCAGCGCCATGCGCCGCTGGCGGTTCGTCTCGACGGTCGCAGTTCCAGTTGAAATGGATGTGGCAAATGTTACGTAACTCGACACCAGCCACTACGTGGAAAACAAAGGGCGGATGGTGCGTCTGGCGGAGTACAGCCGTGATTGCCTGAAAGCATTGCGCGCCGAAACCGATATTCGGTATGAAGGGCGTCAGGTGGGATACTGCAACTGTTCCGTACCGAACAACAGTATGAAATGCAACCGCGATATCGCCGTGCTGGAAGATGCCGGCGTACCGTATCAGCTGCTGGAATCCAGCCGCCTGGCGGAAGTGGAGCCCGCGCTGGCAGAAGTGGCGCACAAACTGACGGGCGGCCTGCAGTTACCCGATGATGAAACCGGAGACTGTCAGCTATTTACCAGAATCTGGCGCGGATGGCGGAGCAGGCGGGGTTAAATTCCGCTTTAATACGCCCGTTGACCAACTGCTTTGCGACGGCGAGCAAATTACGGCGTGAAGTGTGGCGATGAAGTGATTAAGGCCAATGCGTATGTGATGGCGTTTGGTCTTACTCGACGGCGATGCTCAAAGGCATTGTTGATATTCCGGTGTATCCGCTGAAAGGCTACTCGCTGACCATTCCAATTGCGCAGGAAGATGGTGCGCCGGTATCCACCATCTTGATGAAACCTACAAATCGCCATTACCCGTTTCGATAACCGCATTCGTGTTGGCGGAATGGCGGAAATTGTTGGTTTTAATACCGAGCTGTTGACCGTGTCGTGAAACGCTGGAGATGGTGGTTCGCGACTCTATCCACGCGGCGGTCATGTCGAGCAGGCGACTTCTGGACTGGTCTGCGCCGATGACGCCAGACGGCACGCCGGTTGTCGGGCGTAGACGCTTTAGAAATCTGCGGCTGAATACCGGTCACGGCACGCTCGGCTGACGATGGCTTGCGGTTTCGGTCAGTTGTTAAGCGATCTGCTCTCTCGTCGCACGCCAGCGATCCCATATGAGGATCTAAGCGTAGCGCGCTACAGCCGTGGATTTACGCCATCACGTCCGGGCCATTTACATGGCGCACACGGCTAGGAACGAGATGACCCGTCCATACAGGCCAGCTCAATCTCAGGCATTAAAACGAATCTGTCCATTGTCCGCCAGCCGGACGACGCGCGCGTCTGGTCGGTGGTAAAAGCGAACGCTTACGGGCATGGTATTGAGCGTATCGGAGCGCGCTCGGGGCCACCGATGGCTTTGCATTGCTTAACCTGGAAGAGGCAATAACGTTACGTGAGCGCGGCTGGAAAGGACCGATCCTGATGCTGGAACGACTTCCATGCTCAGGATCTGGAGATTTATGACCAGCACCGCCTGACCACCTGCGTACACAGCAACTGGCAGCTCAAAGCACTGCAAAATGCGCGGCTAAAAGCACCGTTGGAGATTTATCTTAAAGTGAACAGTGGGATAATGGGTTGGGCTTCAGCCCGATCGCGTGCTTACCGTCTGGCGGCGGTTGGGGCAATGGCGAATGTTGGCGAAATGACCCTGATGTCGCATTTTGCCGAAGCGGAACATCCTGATGGAATTTCCGGCGCGATGGCGTATTGAGCAGGCGGCGGAGGGCTGGAGTGTCGGCGTTCGTTGTCCAATTCGGCGGCGACTCTGTGGCAGCCGGAAGCGCATTTTGACTGGGTTGGCCTGCATTATTTGGTATAGCGCTCGCCGTCCGGTCAGTGGCGTGATATCGCCGATACCGGATTACGTCCGGTGATGACGCTAAGCAGTGAGATTATTGGTGTCCAGACGCTAAAAGCGGGCGAGCGTGTGGCTACGGCGGTCGCTATACTGCGCGCGATGAACAGCGAATCGGCATTGTCGCCGCGGTACGCCGACGGTTATCCGCGCCACGCGCCTACCGGGTACCCCTGTTTTAGTGGACGGAGTGCGCACCATGACGGTGGGGCGGTCTCGATGGATATGCTAGCGGTCGATTTAACGCCTTGCCCGCAGGCGGGTATTGGTACGCCGGTTGAGCTGTGGGGCAAGGGAATCAAAATTGATGATGTCGCCGCCGCTGCCGGAACGGTGGGCTATGAGTTGATGTGCGCGCTGGCGCTACGCGTCCCGGTTGTGACGGTGTAACTTGTTGTAAGCCGGATCGGAGGCAACGTCTTCTGGGTGCAAAAAATCATCCATCCGGCTGGTCAGCAACTGTAGTTGTTAATGTGACAGAGCCATTGCCCATGATAGTGTCCATTAAAAGGATGGACACTATTTCCGCGGAACCTGAACTCACCGCACAGGCGTTCTACGTAAAACGCTTACGCTTCATTGTTGACTCGACTCAACTTCAGATAAATCACGCTTTACCCTTGATGGAGCCTGTACATAGATTTGTGTAATTGCCTGATTTTGATATGTTCAATTCAACATCAAATGAAGGTTAATTTATGGACGACAAGAGCCTGTACATAGATTTGTGTAATTGCCTGATTTTTGATATGTTCAATTCAACATCAAATGACAGGTTAATTGCAGGCTCAGGCTGCGTTCAGCAAAGCATCGCAACCGGCGATAGATGCTTCATTAAATTTAAGATTCAGCTTCCTCTTCAGCCACCCGTACGCCAATCTTCAACACTTCATTATCTTCTTTCTCGGCCACCGTCCAGATCATCCCGGCAAACTCTACCTGGTCACCGACAACCGGTGCCGCGCCTAACAACTGCTGGACAATTTCACCGCAGCGTTTGCTGCTTATCACGATACTCTCGCCCGTCTTCCAGGCCATATATCAGCGCAACATCAGCATATTTGGCGCTGGCTTCGAGAATGAAGTCACCAAGAAGCGTTGATCCAGCGCGACCGGCGGCGACTGGCGAACAGTTTACCGAGCGCCGGAAGATCGCGTTCCCGACCAATTACACACAACACATCGCCTTCGCGCAGTCGGGTGCTGCCGGTAGGATGAAGCAACTGGTTATTACGAACAGTGCCGCAATACGCGTCTCTTTTGGCATATGCAAATCGCGCAGTGCCGCGCCCACGCACCATTTATCGGCACTCAATTGATAAACAAACTGCTCCCACGGATTTTCCGGATGAATATCCAGGCCAACGCGTGACACCGGACGTCCCACTGGCGGAACCACCACTTTGGCTTTTTTAGCCGCCCACGAGAGTGATGTTCCCTGCAAGAGCAGTGAAACCAGAACCACAAAGAAGGCGACATTAAAGAACAGACGTGCATTCTCCAGCCCCGCCATCATCGGGAACACGGCCAGGATGATTGGCACGCGCCGCGTAATCCCGTCCAGCTGATAAACACGCGCTCACGCAGATTGAAACCGCGGAAGGGAGCAATCCAGCAAATACCGAAAGGGGACGGGCGAAGAATATCATCCATGCGGACAAAATGAGCGCCGGAATGGCAATAGGCAGCAAATCGCTTGGGTTAACCAACAGCCCCAGCACCAGGAACATGGCGATTTGCGCCAGCCAGGCGAGGCCGTCGAAATTTTGCAGGATGCCGTAGCGGTTGCGAATCGGCAATTACCCAGCAGAAAACCGCACAGATACACCGCCAGAATACCGCTACCTTCCAGCGCAGTAGTTAATGAGAAAATTCGAATACCGCCACTTAATGCCAGCAATGGGTATAATCCGGCGGGCAGGGCGATGCGGTTAATCATTTGCAGTAGTAAATAACCGCCGCCAAGACCTATTACAATGCCCAGACCAAATTGTTGCAGAATATCGACAATGAACATCCAGCTAATATTGCTCTCATGATGCTGGATCATCGCAATCAGGGTAATCGTCAGAAAGACCGCCATTGATCATTACTGCCGGATTCAATTTCCAGCGTCAGCCAACACGTTCGTTAAGCCCCTTACCACCCAGCAGAGAAAAGACCGCTGCAGCATCGGTAGAGCCGACGATAGCGCCATTAATAAGCCTTCAATCAAATCAAGATTAAACAGCCACGCCGCCATCATGCCGGTTAAACCAGAGGTGATGAGCACGCCCAGCGTCGCCAGCGACAGTGCCGGTCCTAACGCCACACGAAAGGAACTGGCCTGAGTGCGCATCCCGCCGTCGACAAAATAATCGCCAGTGCCAGGTTACTTACCATGTAGGCGAAGGGGTAATTATCAACGGGATACCGCCGACGCCATCGACTCCTGCCAGCATGCCAATCGCCAGAAAAATAACCAGAATAGGAATGCCAAGACGGAAAAAATGAACTAAGTAATATACTGCTGGTGACAAGGATGGATCCTAAGATGAAAAGGCTAATTATTGTTGTGGCATCCAACGGTCGGTTACTCCTGATTACGCTGTCTCTATATAAACCCTACCATATTAGCGGCAGAGACAGCGTTTTACTTAGCCCTGAAGCGTGATTTTTTTACATTTTAAGAACAGGATGACCGCTAATCGTCAACTGAGTGCCTTCCCGGGTGTTATTAGAATGGCATGTGCGCCCAACGGCAGCGTAACCGTGCGTTGTTCATGACCAAAATCGAGGCCGGTAATGAGTGGAATCGACAGGCGGGAACGCAAAAACGCGTACACTGACTCCAGGTTGTAACCTGCGTCATAATCATTGGGCGTGCTGCGGCTAAAGCTACCGAGAATAATCGCCTTCTGACGTGGCAAAATTCCGCATGATGAGCTGCAACAGCATCGTTCGACCCGGAAAGGGTGCTCGTTAATATCTTCCAGCGCCAGAATACCGTTCTCAAATTTTGGCATCCACGGTGTACCGATCAGTGAAATCAGCATCGCAAGATTGCCTCCCCACAACGTGCCTTCGGCCCGACATGTCGGGCCTTCCCTTGCCATTCAATGGTGAAGGTTTCATTGCGTAACGCCAGCCAGAAATGGTGCTCGGTAAAGGCGTTCAGTTCATCCGCGCCAAAGTTTGCTACCAGCATGGGGCCGCTAAAGGTGATGACATTGCCATGCGCCAGAAGACCGCACTGAATGGCGGTAAAATCGCTATGTCCGCAAATGAGCAACGGGTCATGTTGTTGGCGAGCCACCGGTGCCTGCCAGTCAATATCTGCCAGTAAACGGCTGGCACCGTAACCGCCGCGTACAGCCAGCACGATGGTGTTGGGGGTAGTCAGTCTGGCAAGGGATGAAATCTTCCAGACGCTCTGTTTCCGTACCCGCAAAACGCTCACAACGACGGGCAATAACCTCGACGTTATTGACTTGATGCCCCGCGTCGGTAAGGCGCTGGATACCACGCAGCGCGGCGTGCTGTTTAATGCAGTAACCCGATGGGGCAATTAAGTGAAACAGAGACATGGCAATTCCTTGCTGACAACAGAAACGAAATGTATATCATGCCGCTTCGGTGTCCGTTGTCACCTAGACGGCGATTCCAGGCTATAGGGATGAAGAAGTGAAATTGAGATGGTTTGCCTTTTTGATTGTTATTAGCGGGTTGTTCATCAAAGCATGACTATACGAACCCGCCGTGGAACGCGAAAGTTCCGGTGCAACGTGCGATGCAGTCGATGCCGATGAGCCAGAAAGCCGGTGCAGCCTGGGGCGTCAATCCGCAATTGATCACGGCGATTATCGCTATCGAATCGGGTGGTAATCCGAACGCGGTGAGTAAATCGAATGCCATTGGTTTGATGCAGTTAAAAGCTTCGACCTCCGGACGTGATGTTTATCGCCGTATGGGCTGGAGTGGTGAGCCGACGACCAGCGAGCTGAAAAATCCAGAGCGTAATCTTTCAATGGGGGCGGCTTACCTGAATATTCTGGAAACCGGCCCGCTGGCAGGCGTTGAAGATCCGAAGGTACTGCAATATGCGCTGGTGGTGTCATACGCTAACGGGGCAGGTGCGCTGCTACGGACTTTCTCGTCAGATCGGAAAAAGGCGATCAGCAAAATCAACGATTTGGATGCTGACGAGTTCCTCAAACACGTAGCGCGAAATCACCCTGCGCCGCAGGCTCCGCGCTATATCTACAAACTTGAGCAGGCACTGGACGCGATGTAAATGAGTCGCGCACTTTGTCCGCTTTTTCCGGGCTTCTCGCTCGAGAGAGAAAATAATCCGCTGTAATTGCCGCTCCACCGTCGGGCTGACGTTAAGAAAACGGAAGCTCAGACGGGGAGTGGTGATGGTTTCATTCTTGCCATCAATCACTTTGCGCTCGCTGATGGAGATTAACTGGGCGTCAAAGTGAAAAACACCCCATTGCCTCATGTTGACTTCAATCTGAGCGAAGCGCATGCCTTCTTGTAATTCGGCAGGCTTTGCTGTTTCCAGTAATGCGCCCATGCCGCCTAACGACAAATCATACAGGCGGAAACGTAACGTACTGTTATCCGCCAGTTTGGTCTGGCAAGAATAAGGCGGATGGAGTGGGGCGGAGATGCGGATATATCGGCGTCGTTGTACAAACCATAAGGTGGGAGGCGGTACGGTGATGATGCCGGAAGCTGCAAGTATTCACTCTGCTGTAGTTGTTCAACAGTAAACTCGACTTTCGCACCCTGAGTTTCGGCTAATGGTAATGTGCTCTGCCCTCTAGCATGGTCGGTATGCTGCTTTGGCTGACTGCCGAAATCCATACGAGTCATCCGGGTTATTGCCAGTATTTTGCTGATCAGCTGCCCGCCATTCCAACTGAGACGCAAAGGAATTGCGGCTTTGTGCAAATCGCGTAACATGCCCAGGACGGCTAACGGATTTTGTTTCAGGACTCGCTCATGGTAATGACTCACGCGGAAAACTCCTGACTGATAAACTGTCTTTGGTTTATCGGTCACAGTTAACAAAACTAATACAAATGCGGAATATTTTTTAACATGTTGTTCTTAAATCAGCCCACACCCCCAGCATCGATCCCGCCCTTGCCTATACTTAGAGCGTTGACGTAGCATTTCTTGTGTCCGATTCATCGAAACGAGGGCCTGAACATGGGAATTATTGCCGATGATTCTTCTGGCTGGATAGCCGGCATGATCCCCAGCTAATGATGCCGCGTGATGGTGGTGGATTTTTCCGACCCCGGACTCGGGATAGTCGGTGCGGTGGTCGGCTGTGGCTGGTCAAGCTTCTGGCATTGGCGGCTCCATCAGTGGTTTTTAATCTGCACAGCTTCCTGGTGGCGGCGGCGGGAAGTGATCCTCGTTCTGGGCATATTCCCGCCACCTGCGAAAGAGAATAAGATTTTCATAAGGCGGATAGCGAGACAGATGCCGCTTACCGCTTTCAACATCAGGCCAGACCGAGACCTGCTTTTACGGGTGAAAAAAAAAATCAATATAGCACTTCGATATCCGATAAAAGGGGGGGGGGGGGGGGGGGGGGGGGGGGGGGGGGGGGGGGGGGGGGGGGGGGGGGGGGGGGGGGGGGGGGGGGGGGGGGGGGGGGGGGGGGGGGGGGGGGGGGGGGGGGGGGGGGGGGGGGGGGGGGGGGGGGGGGGGGGGGGGGGGGGGGGGGGGGGGGGGGGGGGGGGGGGGGGGGGGGGGGGGGGGGGGGGGGGGGGGGGGGGGGGGGGGGGGGGGGGGGGGGGGGGGGGGGGGGGGGGGGGGGGGGGGGGGGGGGGGGGGGGGGGGGGGGGGGGGGGGGGGGGGGGGGGGGGGGGGGGGGGGGGGGGGGGGGGGGGGGGGGGGGGGGGGGGGGGGGGGGGGGGGGGGGGGGGGGGGGGGGGGGGGGGGGGGGGGGGGGGGGGGGGGGGGGGGGGGGGGGGGGGGGGGGGGGGGGGGGGGGGGGGGGGGGGGGGGGGGGGGGGGGGGGGGGGGGGGGGGGGGGGGGGGGGGGGGGGGGGGGGGGGGGGGGGGGGGGGGGGGGGGGGGGGGGGGGGGGGGGGGGGGGGGGGGGGGGGGGGGGGGGGGGGGGGGGGGGGGGGGGGGGGGGGGGGGGGGGGGGGGGGGGGGGGGGGGGGGGGGGGGGGGGGGGGGGGGGGGGGGGGGGGGGGGGGGGGGGGGGGGGGGGGGGGGGGGGGGGGGGGGGGGGGGGGGGGGGGGGGGGGGGGGGGGGGGGGGGGGGGGGGGGGGGGGGGGGGGGGGGGGGGGGGGGGGGGGGGGGGGGGGGGGGGGGGGGGGGGGGGGGGGGGGGGGGGGGGGGGGGGGGGGGGGGGGGGGGGGGGGGGGGGGGGGGGGGGGGGGGGGGGGGGGGGGGGGGGGGGGGGGGGGGGGGGGGGGGGGGGGGGGGGGGGGCAAGTCGTATTCCCGGTAACAACAACAGAATCCTTTTTTAATTATTGTTTCGTTGTTTTGGTGTGATTCAGAAAATAAATATTTCAGACAGTAGCCAGTCAGGCGTTAAAAATGGCGGGGGTAGTGAGGCGGTTGGGGTGGTGCTTATTGAAAATGGAGAGTCGATGATCGTTCTGGCACCTGAAGCCAAAATACCCGTTCGGCAATGCTAAAGTTAGGCGAAGAGGATGGTCTGAATTCGTTTTTTGGTTGCTAAATTCTGGAGTGTCTGGATTATGTGATTATGAATTCCACTCCGAGAAAGCAAAAAACGTTGATGAGTGAACACTGTAACAATATCCGGTAGCAATTGATGCTTTGTATAGCCAGGTCGGCGTAGATCGCCGGGCGATGAAAGTGAAACACTTACCCGTAGAAATCGACGTTATCTCGCAACCACTATGGCAAACATTTGCGCAATACTTCCCGCCAGGACTTTGTAAAACCGTATCTGTAGACAAACCATAGCTATGGCGTTATCTGCCGACAACGCCATCCGGAGAAGCCGAATGACGTTGTGGGGGTGAGGGCTGGTTAGGCGTGGTTGTGCCTCTTTGGTGAGGGTTGCGTCGTTGCTGACCAATGGTCGGACGCGTCGCCGGAACATCGTCACACGGGTGCTTCTCGGGCAGATCGATCCAGGATTTTCAGCGTCACGCCATTGGTCCAGCGAAGGCCATCCTGTAATGGATATTCGCCACCGCCGCCCCCCGTTCCGGTGGTGCTGACGTGATATCTTCGACCAGCTTTTTTCTTCCGTGGTAGGTTGTGATATTGGTCAGGAAGTGCCAGCTAATGTCCATCGCCACCTCTTTTTGCCCGTAGTTTTGTAATCCTTCTGTCGCGACCCACTGTGACGGTGCCCAGCCATTTGGCGCATCCCATTGTTGCCCACTTTTCACCGACGTGGTGTTCAGGCCGCCGGGTTGCGGCGGATTTGTTTTCGTCGCCGTCGCCATTTGTTGGCGCGATCTTTCGCTGCCGCATTGACGTACAGCGGGAACAGGGCGGCCGCGGTTAACTGATTGCGCACTTTATGACTTTTCAGGTCGTAATCGGCATACCAGCCTTGTTGATCGTTCCACAGGTATTTTTGATCCCTTTTTGACGGGCATTTGCCAGCGTTTCGTACTGGTTTGCCATCGCGTTATCCCGGCGGCTTGCTGGCGCGGGCGAGACTTTCCATTTTAAACATCAGGCTGTTCAGATCGACCGGTACGATGCTGGTGGTGCGTAAGGTATTTAACTGCTGCGGGTTGTCCATCCAGCGCGAGCTGAAATCCCAGCCAGACGCAGCGGCAGAGCGCAGGTCGCGGTAAATTTCAGTGGCAGGTCGATTCGGATTGCTTTTGGCGGTGGCAATATCTTCCACCATGACTCTGGTCGTGGCGTATCGCAATCGTCCAGTAGCGGTTGAGAGGGTACAATCCTGAGGTTTTCCAACGCGTTCTCCGTTGTCGGCTTGCAGGTTTTCAACACCGTCCATCCAGTAAGCATATTCTTTTTGCATTTGCGGCAGGTATTGCTTTCAACGCGGCATCGCCTTATGCTGCGCCAGCATTTCTACCATCAGGGCAAAGAAGGGCGGGTGCGAGCGTCTTAATAGTAATGCGTTTGCCGTTGGGAATATGACCGTAAGTGTTTATTCATGAGCAAAATTGGCCACCATATCCGCGACTTTATCCCAGTGACCGCTTTCGGCAAGTCCTAGCATGGTGAAGTAACTGTCCCAGTTATACCTCGCGAAAACGTCCGCCGGCACTACATAAGGTTCCGGCAGCGGTAACAGAGAATCCGATTTTTCGGTGTTTTCGGTAGAACGCGTTAATACCGGCCAAAGTCCGTCGATATGTTCGCGCAGTGACTGTCCCTCTGGCGGAGCAAATTTCTCGCCCTCTTTGGGCAGGGTGAAATTGTCGTTAACGAAATGGCGCATCAACGGCTTGGTTTTGGTCATCCGATAGTCAGCAAGGATCATCAGCGGATCGCTGTTCGGCACGGCATCGGCAAAGGTTTTTTGGTCCGGAAAAAGTCGGCGTTTTGTACATGGGTCAACAGCGGCCCAATAAAATATCAGGCGGCTGTGGTGTTACCGGCGTTTCTCTGCCTGCACCGATAGCGCAGCGAAACACAAAGAGATGCAGGCTGGAATTAACGCCAGTTTCTGCGGCGAGAAGGTGCGGGGGATTTCATCAATCGTTCTCCTTTGGCGAAACCGAATAAACGGTATTCAAGTATCAGAAAACCTTAGTTCAGGATCGCACTAGCTGCATGATCGAAATCTCATTTGCAACTGTCAGGCATTTTGAGAAAAGGGAATTAAAGGGATAAATAACGGCGAAATAGAGTGATCAAATAATGTCTGTTTATTAGCCAGCCAGCGACATTTGGTTCGCGATTAGCGAAGAAATCATCATAAATTGGTAAAAAATATAACAGGTAGTTAAAAAACATCAGTGCTGGGTAAATTGCCGGATGACTTCAGAACGATGCCATCCGACGGTGGCTAACCCTGACGGTTGAAACGTTGCGTTTTAACGTCCAGCGTTAGCGTTTCTTCTGGTTGTATGGCATCAGTTTCTCACCCTGCTGGCAAATCCAGCCGATCCCCAGTTCACGGGCGATTAGGGCGCTGTGGAATACCGGACTTCCGGCGCTAAGGCAGATACCTTCCCGACCGCCGGATCCAGGCTCAGTATGTGGAAGGATAAATGTTCTTGCCAGTAGAATAGTTGGCGAGTTAAACTGCCGGAGTTTTTCTTTCGTTGGGGTGGGTGGCAGGGTGCGATGCAGAAAATCGTCCACATCAATATAGCGAGCTTGTAGATATTCATCATCCAGTTGCTGGTATTGCTGGCTAAGTTCTTTAAGACTTCTGCCAGGCAAATTCTGCCGTGCGATGTTTCATGCTGAAGGAGTTCGCTTGCCGCCGCCAGCAGTTCCGGATCACTAACAGTGTATGGTGACCAGAAAAGATTGCGGCAATATCGTCAAGCCCGCTCGCTTCTGCTTTCGCTGTTAACGTCGTAAATCTATTAACGTGAAGTCGGTGAGCCCACGTAGTCATTATTGTTCTTTTCCGCGGTGAGGGTTCATGGCGGTCCGTACATAAACTGGTTGATCATAAAAGGCTTTACCCGAAACAGGCGGAACGGGACGCAGAGTAGGTGGAGCGACTTCTCCCGTTTCACCAAAGTTATCTTCAGCCAGCTGACGGAAAGCGATCAGTGCCTCTTCAGCTTCTGGCCCTTTCGCAATCAGGCGCAGCGTATCGTTATAGCGAACTTGTAGTAACGCAATCTGGTTAAATACTCTCCGGTGTGCGCATTTGCCGTTTTTTTCAGCAACATATCGGCATTAAATGTCGATAAGGTATGAACCAGCCGGGAGGCTGACGAGTGCAGACCGTTACGCTTTAGACAACCGCCAGAGAATGGGCTTCTCATCTACGGAGGACATGAGGAGAGATTTCAGTGTCGGAGGACGGTAAACCCAGTTGTTCACGTTTGGCTTCCAGCGCATGCATGGCGTCAAAGATAACTTTGTCGATATCCGCCCCCGAGGCCGCGCTGACCGTTGCTGCCAGTGTACCTTTCGACCATCGCGCAGCACGCAAACGGGTTTTTGCGGCGATCTGGAGGCAGCAATTCCAGCGCAGTTTCAGCACTCAATAATGCGCTACCCATATCCATCATGACCAGCACATGGTCGGCGTCAGCAACAGATTCGATGGCCTCCATCACTTTGACGGCATGGGTACCAATGGGATTTTGTGGATCGTCAAATTGCCGGGCAATGGCGATTTTACTACTAT
The DNA here is from genome assembly GCA_048288465.1 of Shigella flexneri. Taxonomy (GTDB): domain Bacteria; phylum Pseudomonadota; class Gammaproteobacteria; order Enterobacterales; family Enterobacteriaceae; genus Enterobacter; species Enterobacter flexneri_B. The sequence goes on from CP182556.1 coordinate 1,207,339, forward strand.
CACTCATTAACATCTGACGGGCTAATTCACCGACACCTTCTCTCCCGTCGGCTGCTATGTGAAACTATGACCAGGTTACCATCACCAATTCCTTACTCTTTTGCGGCTAACGCCAACATTTGCATCATAAAAATCACCGAGGTCGCGCCGGGTCCTGGTGACCGATACTGCGTTCACCGAGATAACTGGCGCGGCTTTGCGGGCTTGCATCGTAATCGTACTTTGTGCAGCGGATTCGGCGATGCTACTGGCAGCTTCGAGCGCCACCGGAACAGAGAGAGGTGGCTCGCTGGACTGACGTAACGATTCCACCACCGGCACCCACACATCACACATGGTTTATCGCCAGGTTCGGCTTTCCCGCGACTGATTACGCCGTCCGCGCCATCGCGGAACATTCTGATAAAGCTCTTCCAGTGTCAGGCTTTGCCGTGCCGGTGGCCTGTGCGGCGCGGATAAAGAAGGTACCGAACAGTGGACCACTGGCACCACCGACGCTGGAAAGTAGCGTCATACCGGTATTTGTGAGAATGAAACCGATATCTTTATCTGTGATGGCAGGGAGTTTCACACCTCGCTAAAGCCTCGGTTCATATTTAGCCGTGGTGAGCGTCGCCAATTTCGCGATTCAGTCGGGTAGATACTCGCTCGGTGCTGAAAATATCGCCACAACGAGTGAGCCAGTTAACAATTCAGTTCTGCAGTGACATTGCTTTCTCCTTATTTACCCCAGTTAAGGGCCGGATGTGGAGCGGGGCGTCCGAGAGTGCAAGCGTTTCGTGATAACTTTCAGTAAGGTGATTGAGAAACCGGTCATATCCAGTGAGGTGCATATGCGCCAATTGATTACGTTCGATAGTGAATTCTGCTTGCTGGCGACGTGTGGTCAGGCGGTTATAGACGCCGTACAGCTCAGAAAGCGGGAGTTGCGCCAAGATTGTTAACCAGCGCAATCACCCATCGCGTGACTGGAGCGGTTGTTTGGTTTGTTGTTCTGCTGCCAACTGCCTTGTTGATAATCCCAGAAACGCAAAGTGCGATGGTATGAGCCATTTACCAGCAGGGTGTCGAACATTTCATCGACGGTTTGATCAAGGGAAGAGAAGGGGCGGCGGTCAATACCGGCTCCCATGAATTCCTACGCCGAACTCCATCTCACTATGCCAGGGTAAAAGAAGGTTTGCCGCGGCAGGAACGGTACAGGCACGAGAGCGATACCTATTGAGTGGCCTTGATTATTCAGTTTACGCCCCAGTTCCGCACAGGCGTCCAGTGAGTCGCCACGCTCCGCCGCTGCGCCTACGGCTTTTCAATTAATACGGTGTTGGCAACGCCCCGTCGCCCGGCAGTATAAAGACGTGTCCTTTTACCGCAACGTCGTCATCAATGACCACAGTGGTCACTTTTACGCCGCTATCGTGCAGTAACTCGGTCGCTGTTCAAAGTTAAGGATATCGCCGGTGTAATTTTTGATAATGAACAGTACACCTTCGCCGCCATCAACTTGCATGGCGCATCAAAGATTTTATCGGGCGTCGGTGAGGTGAAAATTTCGCCCGGACAGGCCCCCGAAAGCATCCCCTGACCGATATAACCACAGTGCATCGGCTCGTGTCCGCTGCCGCCACCGACAGCAGGGCGACTTTTCCTGCAACAGGGGCATCAGCTCGGGTGACATCACCGGATCCTGATGCAGTGTCAGCGATGGATGCGCTTCGCCAGTCCTGCCAGTTGTTCGTCCAGTACGTCTTGCACATCATTGATCAATTTTTTCATTATTTTTGCTCCAGCGATTACGGTAGGGCATGGATGATGTTCAACGACACGGCGACCACTGACTGCCGATGAATCCATTGTGCATCAGGCAAGGGAAAAGAAAATTAGCCCCGAATTATGATTCATAGTGAAACATATGCTTTAATGAATGTTCCATATTGAAACTTTTACGTGTATTAATACTTAAAATTGCGAGCCGGAACACCTTTTGTCATAAGGGATGCGGGATATGAGTGGCGCTTTTAACAACGATGGTCGGGGCATGTCTCCCTTAATTGCATTCTCCTGGAAGCGATGCGATAAGCTGATGAAACGGGAGACATGGGACGTACCACGTCAGGCCCAGGGCGTGACATTTGCTTCTATTTATCGGCGTAAGAAGACGATGCTGACGCTCGGGCAGGCTGCGCTGGAAGATGCCTGGGATGGATGGCACCGCGAGAGTGTGCGCTGTTTATCCTCGATGAAACCGCCTGCATTCTCAGCCGTAATGGCAATCCGCAAACCTTGCGGCAGCAAGTGCACTGGGATTCAATGACGGCACGTATTGCGCGAGGGAATTATTGGTACTTGTGCGCTATCGTTAGCGGCTATCTGGTCAGGCCGTGAGAACGATGGCCGATCAACTTTTCAAACAGGCACTCTGGAACTGGGCCTTTTGTGCAACGCCGTTGTTTGACAGCAAGGGCCGATTGACGGGAACAATAGCGCTGGCGTGTCCGGTTGAGCACACTACCGCAGCTGATTTGCCGTTACGCTGGCAATCGCCCGCGAGGTCGGAAATTTACTGCTGACGGACAGTTTGCTCGCTGAAACTAACCGTCATTTAAATCAACTTAATGCCCGTTAGAAAGTATGGATGATGGCGTGATTAGCTGGGACGAGCAGGGTAATTTGCAATTTATTAATGCCCAGGGGGGGCGGGTCTTGCGCCTTGAACGCGACGGCAAAGTCAGAGGGTACGGCTATCACGGAACGTTACCCGCCGCATTGCAACAACAATAAAACAGGCACATTGTCAAATATCCAGAAGCAACCTTTCAAAAGCCAGAACCAGTTGATCTATGCGGCGATAACCCTTAAACCGATAGATAAATAAAAGGACCAAGCTTATTTTGTTGCTCATCCTGTGGGAACAGATGCGGCAGTTGATGACCAGTCAATTAGGAAAAGTCAGCCATACCTTCGTCATATGCCACAGGACGATCCGTAAAACCCGCCGCTTGATTCCATTCCGGTTGCCAGGCGGCGCGCAGGCAGCCTTCCTGTTCTGCTTTGTGGGAGAAGAGGGCGTGGGCAAGGCACTGCTAAGTCAGGCAATTCATAATGAAAGCGAGCGTGCTGCAGGTCCTTATATCGCCGTCAATTGTGAAGTTAGGACGTGACGCTGCGTGGCGAAGAATTTATTGGTGGTGATTGCACGGACAATGAAAAGGGCCGTTCGAGTTGGCTGGAGCTGGCACATGGTGCACGCTGTTTCTTAAAAGAATTGAATATCTGGCGGTGGAGTTACAGCTTGCGGTTCCTTGCTTCAGGTTATCAAAGTAGGGGGTTATCACGTGACTGGATGCGGGCGTTTAATACCAATTGATGTCAAAGTGATTGCAACAATGACTGCGGACCTCGCAACGCCTGGTGGAACAAAATCGTTTGAACTGTGACGCCAAATATTACGTGCTGCATGCACTTCGAAATCACCATCCCGCCTCTGCGTATGCGGTGTGCAGATCGGGTGCTGGTGAATAACAAATTACGCAGTCTTGAAAACGCTTCTACGCGGCTCAAAAATGATGACGATGCCCTCGCTCGCCTGTTCTCGTGCATGGCCAGGATGAATTCCCAACTTTACAGCGTCATCCAGAATCTTGCTCTAGTAGTGATAACGGGCGCATTCGCGTCAGTGATTTGCCGGAACATCTGTTTACCAGCAGGGCGACAGATGATGTCAGCGCCACCGCCTTCCACCAGTCTGTCATTTGCGGAAGTTGAAAAAGAGGCAATTATTAACGCAGCCCAGGTCACAGGCGGTCGCATTCAGGAAATGTCGGCTTGACTTGGCATTGGCTGCATGGGCCGCGGCGGAAACTAAAGCAACATGGCATTGATGCAGGGCAATCAAGGCGCCTGTAATGAAAGACAGAGAAACTATTTCGACACATCAGAGTGATTCGTATTTTATTCCGGTGCACGCTAACAATTTTCAGCATCGTTTAAGGGCTTGTTGATCCCTGCACTTAAAAGCTGAAGCGATATCCTCCGTTGACTTGCTTCTGATTAATAGGTTACCTGTGTGTAATCCGCTTCGAGAGACAAATGTGTGCTGTTTGTTAGACTGCACTGACTCCACGCCGTTATTCCAGCCATTACCTTTGAAATCTACTTCTCCCGGAGTTGTTCAGATATTCTGATTCCTGAAACTCGCGGATAGCGCCAGTCTTCACATAGACATTCAGCCGGCCTGTTGCCTGCGGTGATGTCATACCCCAGTATCATGCTCGGCACGCCCCAGCAGCGATTTTCTAGTGATTCAGATGTATATTGAGGCCATTACTCGCCTTCATAGTCATCTCATTCTGGTGGCTGTATGTAAGCTGGGTTGTGGCTGACAGAGAACCCATAACCAGTAGGGGACAGGTTCGAACCTCTGCCACTTTCAGATGGAGATGTCAATTCCATTCGCAGTGCCGTTGGCGTTAACGCCGTTGTTCTGACTGTCCAGTACGTGGAACTATTTTGTGTGCTGCTTCATAACGAGATCGCTGGTAAAAACCGTTTTGTGCCATGTAACTGGCGTACATTCCCATGTAGTTCTGACCGTGTGAACTGTTGCCTCCGCTATAGTCCGGCGATGCATGTGTTGAGCCAATATACAGACCGACATACAACGGCATTACATCAGAGAGACGTTTATCCCCACCAAACTGGATACCGCGAATAATCTATGCCAACGCCGAGTTGCTTATGGCAAAGGAGTCGACGCTTCCCCATAATCCGCCACAAGCTCAGATATTACCGTCTTTACTCCTATTTCGCAGGTCACCCATCCGTTGCATCAGCGTACGGTTTTCAACATAGTTCAATAAGTAACCGACATTGACATTGTCGCCAGCATCTGCGGTCGTGGTGGGTTTTAGGCGTGGAGCGGGTTCAGGTGTAGGATCCCGGGTTGACTATGGGAGGCTGAGCGGGAGCTGGTGTGGGTTCAGGATTAGGAGTCGGTTCCGGAACTGTCCCGGAAGCGTAAAACTCCCAGTTAGTGCCATTTTTACGCACATCGTACAGATATCCCCCCAACCAACCTGAGAAGATGTGTTAACGAGGCGCGCTGTCAGTGGTTTTTACCACTGTCAGAACTTCATTTCCCGTTGTGGCCTCGCGCCCGTGTTGTGCATAGCCAATACGTGATTACCAGCACTACTCCCGCTGATATCAGAGTAATCCCTCTATGATCAACGCCATTACCCTCGCCACAACATCAGCACGCATAGAAGGGGACTGTTACCGTCAGGCTTGACGTTTTAACGTGGCAAATGTGCCGTAGTTTACCGTGGCCTGCAAAATGACAGTCGAATGGCTCAGCGCCAGCGTGTCGAGATCAGAATTACTTGTTACGTTCAGACGCTGCTTATTCATTGCATGTTCAGCTTCCGCCATTGACATTATCGCTGAGGGAGGAACCTGTCCAAACCGACCCAGGTGCATATCCAATTGATTAGCCCACCTTTGGAAAAGAACGCTACCGTTGATAAGCATACGACCCGAGGCGTTGATGCGGCTGGCGGCATAACCATCGTCATGTTGCGTTGCGATGGCCATCTGGTCGGGCTATCATATCATGACGAGATCGCTCGTGAGGTCGATTCCGGCTGTTGGTCATGGCATAATTTCCTGGCCCTGCTGCGCCGGCGACAGCCAGTCGTCTCCGGCTGATCGACTGCCGCTGAGCGCCCAGAAACCCAGCGCCAGACCGCCATTACGATCAACTGTAGATCGGGTATTTTGGATGTCGACAACAGCCGTTGCCGTCTGGGCCGAGGCACCATAGAAACCGCCGGAAAAGATGCTGTTTCGTTGTGCTGCCGTGCCAGGTAAAATCGATTATCGCGTCTGAACCACTGGTGACGAGGCCACCGCCCTGCGCGGAAGAAATATGGCGATCTGCACCGATAGTGGTCGTACCACCACGAGTTCTCACGCCATCTGCCGCGCTCCAGTTACATCAACAGTGAGTGCATTCGCGCTAACCTTGCCGAGCCCTCAGAGGCCGTGAGCATTATCGCCATTGGTTTTAACGGTACTTGTTCGTTCCGATATTTCTACAACAGAGTTTTTGTACGTTTATCCCCATGGCGCCGTAGCCCTTATCATTGTCAGGCTGAGTGAAGTCGCGTAGCACCATTGGGATATTGCCGTTGAGACCACCTATATTAATACTACTCCATCGGTCGGCTACTCCATTTTTCCGCTTCCAAGATCGACACTGGTGCCATAGTCATTGATGGTTAGGCCTAGACCGTTTCGAGCTTTCAATGGTGAATTCAGTGGCTGTTAGTGTTGTCAGCTATGCCCAATAATGATGCCGTCATCGTTACATAATGGTGTCCTGCCTGTGCCTAGTCAGCATGGGTATAATGCGATCAAACTAATGCCGATGGCAGAGGTTTGACCAACAACATCTACTGTGAGTCGGTTAGCTGTCAGGGAGCTGTTTTTGCCTGAATAATGATTCCTTTTGCATATCCAGAGTGTTGTTGACATTGACGGTGGCATCATGACCCAGGTTGATATTGCCAGTGGTTTTCCGCTGGGGTCATTGACCATAAGGTTTCCTGATGGATTCGGCGGTATCTCCGTAATTCGTCACCATCATTAATAGTAATATTGGTGCCAGATCCACTTCCTGTATCAGCAGCTATCAGCAGGGGGGACAGTTAATTGCATTAAAACCAATAGCGCCAAATTTTATCAGTTGAATTGAGGGCGAACGGATTTTTAATCAGCGAGACGATCCGCTCTGGTATTCCCATTGTGTTGTTTGATGCCCATACCATCCTACAGAGTACCCAGAGCTATGGGTCTATGGATTTGTCATTTTGTTTAAATCAATGAATAATATCTTCTTATCATCATGATATTTGTACGTGCAATCAATGATGAGTCTCTTTAGAGAATAATTCATTACTGGTAAAAATCAGGAACACAGGAATTAATATATATTTAACATCCCCCTTACAAAGGTGAGTTTATATCGAGTTATTCCCAGTTGTCGTTATGATTTCAATTCGTTACTAGAGTAAATATGGCAAAAATATTACAACAAACAGCGGTTAAAAAATTTGGTGAAGATTTTTGTAATAATCTGAATTAGTTATGGGAATTTCGCTTGATGTATCTGTATAACAAAAAACAATATGCGCCATTTTTGCATTAACCAACAAGAAAAAGAAAAAACATTGATATTCATTTTTGGTCAATGGGTTTTCTGGCCTATCGTTGTTATTGTGCTACTCGTTATCATTTTCATCTTGCCAGCATATTGGAGCGTGATCAATTTTGATCAGCTGTGAAGGGCTGATGTGTAGTGATACAAAAACTTACGTTATATCACTGCTAATGAGATATCTGTTATCTGAACACTTATGTCTTTAATTATTCTCGTGGTTCACTATAGGCAATAAGCACAAAAAGTGTAGGATGTTACAAGAATGATTAGGACTCGGTGAAATGAAAATCTGATGCAATTGCGTGGATTTTATATACTTTTGCGCTCTTCATGAGATTTAGCGAAACCTCATGAGAGATAAATTAATTAGACGTTGAAGGTAGTTCATCACATCGCCATCTTTCACGATGTAATCTTTACCTTCTGCACGCATTTTGCCTGCTCGGCGCCTTGTTCACCTTTGTAAGTGATGAAATCTTCAACCAGATGGTTTGTGCACGGATAAAGCCTTTTTCCAAATCAGATGGATTTTGCCCGCTGCCTGCGGCGCGGTTGCTCCAACCGGAATGGTCCATGTACTGACTTCTTTCACCCCAGCGGTGAGGTTGCAGGTTCAGCAGTTCAGAGCCGCACGGATCACACGGTTCAGGCCCGGCTCTTCCAGCCCAAGCTCCTGCACATAAACTCGTCACGTTCTTCGTTTGTCCAGTTCGGCAATGTTGCTTCAACAGCAGCACAAACCGGAACCACAACAGAACCTTCTTTCGCCGCGATTTCACGCACCTGGTCAAGATATGGGTTGTTTTCAAAACCGTCTTCGTTGACGTTGGCGATGTACATTGTTGGTTTCAGCGTCAGGAAGCTCAGGTAACGAATAGCCTGTTTTCTTCCAGCGCTTAATCCAGCGCGCGCAGCATACCTGCATTTTCCAACTGGGGCAGGCATTTTTCCAAGCGACCGCCAGCTCAGCTTTCGCGTCTTATTGCCACCTTTGGCTTTCTTCGTACGCGATGAATCGCACGTTGCAGGTGTCGAGGCTCGCCAGCGCCAGTTCGGTGTTGATAACTTCAATATCGTCAGCCGGGTTAACTTTGCCGGAAACGTGAATGATGTTGTCATTTTCAAAGCAGCGACAATGCTACCCATCGCTTCGGTTTCACGGATGTTGGTCAGGAAACTGGTTACCCAGACCTTCGCCTTTCGATGCGCCTTTTCACCAGACGGCGAGATCCAGAATTCCATGGTCGTGGAAGTGTACGCTGCGGTTTTACGATTTTCAGCCAGTTGATCAAGCTGCGAAGGATCAGGCATTGGTACGACGCCTGTGTTCGGCTCAATGGTGCAGAATGGAAAGTTGGCCCGCTTCAATACCGGTCTTTGGTCAGCGCGTTGAACAGGGTAGATTTCCTGATGTTGGGCAACTCGATGATACCGGATTGAAATTCCGATGATTTAAATCACCTTAATACTGCAGAATCAACCTGTTATTGCTAACAGATTGCAGAAATGGAAATAACTTTGCCTATTATACACGGCACTCGGCAAAAATGCCGCAGACAACGACTATTGTGCTTTAAAGGCGTGCAATCGGTTCGTTGCTCTTCTGGTCAAGCCATGAAACCACATTTCAGTACAATGCGCCGCTTCGTCAATGGCTTCATCAATTAACTTCTGTTCACTAACAGGTGAGTTTGCCTAACACAAAACCGACAACTTTATTTTTATCGCCCGGATGACCGATTCCTGATGCGTAAACGGTGCAAGTTAGGTCATTACCCAATTTACTGATGATGATGTCTTTCAGTCCATCGTGACCGCCATGGCCACCGCCCAATTAAATTTGGCGACGCCAGGAGGCAGAGATCCAGTTCGTCGTGGGCCACCAGAATTTCGTCCGGATTAATGCGGAAAAAACTGGCCATCGCCGCAACGGCTTGCCGCTGAGATTCATAAACGTAGTCGGCAGAGCTTACAGGTGCATCTTCGCCTCCAAGAGTGACTCGCGAAGTATAACCAAAGAATTTAGCCTCTTCCGCCAGCGGAGCGCGCAAACGCTCTGCCAGTAAGTCACGAACGAGGCACCAGCATTATGTCGCGTTGCGGCGAATTCAGCACCCGGGTTCGCCAGGCGACATCAATTTAATCGTCACGTTTTTTGTCCTAGTGTGTACATAACTGGCGCGTAGTTTACGGTTTGTGCCCGCTGACAAAAAACTGCGTATCAAATGCAGATAACGTAAGAATTGCCTGAGTGGACGCATCAAAGTCAAGGTGTTCAGGCGTTTATTTGTAAAGTTTTGTTGAAATAAGGGTTGTAATTGTGATCACGCCTGCACATAACCCACTGGGCGTTGTTCTATACTTTACACATAAGGAAGAGGGGTATTCCCTGTTACAACCCTAGAAGTTCCGCAGGTGACATATGAACGCTATAATGCTCCTCGTTACTCGGTACGTGCTCATGGGGTCGGGTCTGGTGGTAATGGTGGTCGCGTGGGGTATTCAAATCCTAACCAGTTACCACAGTTTAATATGCCCAGTATTTCGCACGGCGGTAATGCCAGCATTTTCGTCGGTGCCAGTCTCCCGGCTGGCGGGTGCCCGTGTTGGCGGCATGAACAGGTGTGCGACCGTTACTGGTGGGTTCGTCATGATCAGAAACGTCGCCGCCGTGATAATCGCCGTCATAGCTAACAAATAATGCAGTTTGCTGACCAGTCAGTTTGCGCTGACTGGTCAATCTCAAACTATAATGGCCATCGCCGCGACGATTCGGAAGAATGTGTAGCAGGTTCCGGGACTCGGTTTGATGCCGCGAGCCATAGTGCGCAGTGGCTGGATTCTACGTTGCACACGCGCAGTTCACATCCTTCGGGCAGAACGCTTCACAAACGCTGGAACGCATCAAGACCACCAGCATCAAGTACCGGAACGGCATCCCACTTTAGAATCACAATCCGTTTGCCTTCAACAATGTATCGTCCGCGTACAAGCCTTCAGCAGCAGCAAAAGCAGCCGGCCAGATAACGCGCAGTACCAGAACATCGTCTGGAACATCGACGACTACCGGTGCCAGGTGAGTCATACGTGCGATAACGACCATAAACAGCAGCGATGCCAGCACTATTCCCACGCTGATGGCAATAACCATATCAAACAGCACGGCTCAGCGACATGCACAGCAGCACTACAATGATGTCATCTTTCGGTGCATGACGCAGCAAGTCGACGGACTTTATGCGCTTCACTCATGTTCCACGCCACCATCAACAGCAGGGCTGCCATAGCGGGAAAGCGGCAGCCAGGAGAGCAGCCGGTGCCAGTACCAGCAGGGCAAGAATAACCAGAATAGAGTGGATTACCGCCGAGATAGGGAAATCTGCCCCGGCACGGACGTTAGCGGCAGAACGCGTGATGGCAGCTGTAGCGGTAATACCACCAAAGAACGGAGCGATAAATATTCCCCGAGTCCCGTCCAAACCAGTTCGCTGTTCGCCTTGTGTTTGTCCCAATCCAGTACCACGGCGCAGAGCAGAGATTCGATTGCGCCGTGCATCGCCATTGAGAATGCCGGAGGCAGCAGGTGTGAAGACAATCCCAGGTTAAGCGTGAATTCTGAATTAGGCAGATCCCACGGCAGCACCAGTTGCGGCAGCAGTTGCGGAATACCGTTACCCTGAGAACCATCGGCCAGGATGTAGTGGAATCGGCGAACTGATTAGCAACATGTCCGCCGAAGCAGGTTAACAATCCCCATCACCGCGCAACCAGCCAGCAAGGCCGGGAAGGTGACCGGGTAAACGAATGCCCGAGACGCGGCCAAAAAACAAGAAATACCTAGCGTCACAACAATGCCAATGGCAGCATCACCCACATTAATGGTCGGCAGCGCCATAAATAATGCGCCGACTTTTTGTAGATGATGTTCCGGGAACATGGGCCATTTGCAGACCGAGAAAATCTTTAATCTGCATGGTACCGATGGTGATCCCGATACCCAGGTGAAACCTAGGTGACGGAAACCGGAATATACTCAATCAGGCGACCAAGTGTGCCAGACCCATCAGAATCAGAAAGATCCCGACAGCAAGGTCGCAACCAGAACTCGTCAAGTCCAAACTGTTGCGCACACGGGATAGAGAATTACCACAAATGCCGCAGTCGGACCGGAACGCTAAAGCGTGACCCACCCGTCAGAGCAGTCATCTCTGCAACAGCTGCGGTATATAAAACTGTACTGGGGGGCCACACCACTACCAATAGCCAACGCCATCGCCAGCGGGATAGCAATAATCCCGACGGTTATCCCGGCAATCAGGTCACGGGTAAACCGTGCGGCAGTATATTTTTCTTTCCAGCAAACGTCGATCAGAGCGCGGAAAGGCATCACATGTGAGGAAAATATTTTGTTCACAATAATGTTTCATCCGTGAGCGCATCATCTGTCAACTAAATGGCAGGTGAAGGAGGCATAGGTCATACAAATGGATATTACAGACAAAAAAACCCGCCGCAGCGGGTCTTTGAGCCGGGTTCGATTAGTGTTCGAACATGGCAGAGATCGATTCTTCGTTGCTGATACGACGAATCGCTTCGGCCAGCATACCTGACAGGGTCAGAGTACGCACGTTCGGCAGTGATTTGATTTCATCGCTCAGCGGAATGGTATCGCAGACAACGACTTCATCAATTACAGAGTTACGCAGGTTGTTCGCCGCGTTGCCAGAGAAGATTCGGGTGAGTCGCGTACGCAGATTGACGTTGAGCACCACGTTCTTTCAGAGCTTCAGCAGCTTTACACAGCGTACCGCCAGTGTCATTATATCATCGACCAGTACGCAGTCACGACCTGCAACGTCACCGATGATATGCATCACCTGTGAAACGTTCGCACGCGGACGACGTTTGTCGATGATTGCCATATCGGTATCGTTCAGCAGCTTAGCCATAGCGCGGGCACGAACAACGCCGCCGATGTCCGGAGAAACCACAATTGGGTTATCCAGATTCAGCTGCAGCATGTCTTCGAGCAGGATCGGGCTACCAAATACGTTATCAACCGGAACGTCGAGAGTCACCCGTTCAGCGTGCATATTGACTGTCAGCACACGGTCAACACCTGACGCTGGAGAGGAAGTCGCAACCACTTTCGCAGTGATTGGTACATGAGCGGAACGGACGCGACGGTCCTGGCGCGCATAGCCAAAGTAGGGGATAACAGCGGTGATACGACCTGCGGAAGCACGACGCAGGCAACATTAACCATAACGCATGATTTCATCAGGTTGTCGTTAGTAGGGGCACAAGTGGACTGGATGATGAAATATCACCACCGCGTACATTTTCATTAATTGTACGCCACTTCGCCATCGCTAAGAAGCGACCTACAGCGGCGTCGCCGAGTGAAGTGTACAGGCGGTTGGCAATACGTTGTGCTAGTTCCGGGGTGGCGTTACCAGCAAAAGCTTCATATCAGGCACTAGACAACCTCAGCATGTGCTCAATTGGCGGAAAGAATCTGCCGAAAACTGGCGCGGGCCAGGCATGACGCCTTTCCAGGCGGTGTATTAAAGAGCGCGATGCAACGTCTGGAACAAGGTGACGTTGTCACCAAACTCAAGTCGCCCGGCTTAAAGCATGGCTCTGTGCAATGGAAAAGATTAACGCCTTTCGCCACAAAGCCATTGAGCCATTCCGGGTTGCTCAGCACCTGGCGGGTTCAAGAACTCTGTATCAAATTCAGCAAGACACAGGCCCCGTCCCAGTCAGGCGCGACGGGGCGATTCTAACAGCCAAAAGCACCGCATCAACCTCGCGAAAACGTTTTCTTCCTGCCATAACCTCGCAATCATTGCTGAATTCACATTTAGCAACGTTTTGATTGACCTTTTCGGCGTATTGCGCGGGAGTTCAGGATTTTTAAAATTGACCGGAGTCGGAATACTTACACGATGGGTGCGCCACCAGATACCACTTCTCTGCGGATCGACCGGCGTTAGTATTTCACCAACGCCTTCGGCAACGCGGACCGCCCCCGAACAAAGACAGGAACATCTGCGCCCAGCGTCAGCCCCATTTCCGCCAGCTCATCCGTAACGTTAGCCGCATTGCCAGAGATGAATTGACGCCACCAGCTACCGTCGCGGCATTGGATGAACGACCGCCGAGACCGCCGCCCATTCGGCAAACGCTTATCAAACGCCTGATACCGCACCGCTTCCCGTCCCAAATACGCCCGCTGTCTGCCGCAGTTTCATCAGACCGCGCTGCGCGTCGTCATTTAGGTTATCTTCACGTCGACGCCTTCAACGGGCGTTAACAGACGAATATCCCCATCGTCACGAAGCTCAATGCTGATGGTGTCGCCTAATCAAGAAACTGAACAGCGTTGCAGCGTGTGGTAACCATCCGCACGCTGACCGGTAACTTATAAAAACAGATTAAGTTTTGCCGGAGAGGGCCACTGTGTCCGCATTATTTCACTATCCAGTTATCCATTTTTAAACTTGACGCGTTGACCACCGTCGGTGAGTTCCATATCGGCTGGCATCGCAGGTTGCGTTTCGGTGTCATAACCACCATAACAACCTTCCAGGTTTTTGCCATTCTGGCTGTAGGTAATTTCGCTCAGGCGGTACTGGTCGTCCAGTTTGTAGTCGGTTGCATCACCCTGGTAAACCTAAAATCCACTGGCGCAAGCTGTTGAGCGGAATTGGCATTCCGGTCAATTTGCCAATCATCTCGGCGTCATCGGCGGATAAACGCTGACCTTTATCGTCGACTAACTGCACGTTACCCGGTTGAGCATTCAGCTCCAGTTCCGTGCTGCCCAATGGGTTAAAGCGAGCAGCAGACGGAGCGATTCCTGGCCGGTTCGCTGCCAGAAAAGCGGCGTACACTTTTTGTTGGTCAGAAATATAAGCGAATGCGCCGCGAGTCTGATACCATTAAAGATCGCGCACGCTGCGATGCTGACGCCATTGCGGCGAATCCTGGGCTTTTGCCAGGACCTTTGGGCGTGGTAACGGAACAGGCAGTGAGCACAAGAGCAGCCAGCGGTAGCAGGCGGATAAGACGAAAATCGGGCAGGGGCATAGTGATGACAAGTCCTTGAGATACGTTGCAGTCATAACCCTTACGCGGCGTTACCGTCCGCTATCGTCTTATGCTTCAAGTTGTCTTAATTGCCAGAATCTAACGGCTTTCGGCAATTACTCCAAAAGGGCGCGCTCTCTTTTATTGATTTACGCATCCTGTATGATGCAAGCAGACTAACCCTATCAACGTTGGTATTATTTCCCGCACAACATCACCCTTTTAGCACTGGCATCAACCATAAAACGACCGTATCGCTGCGAGAACGTGTATCGTTTTCGCCGGATAGCTTGATCAGGCGCTTGACAGCCTGCTTGCGCAGCCGATGGTGCAGGGCGGCGTGGTGCTGTCGATGTGCAACCGCACGGAACTTTTACTGAGCGTTGAAGAGCAGGATAACCTGCAAGAGGCGTTAAACCCGCTGGCTTTGCGATTATCACAATCTTAATTGAATATCTGCGTAAAAGCCTCTACTGGCATCAGGATAACGACGCGGTTAGCCATTTATGCGCGTCGCCAGCGGCCTCATTCATTGGTCTTCTGGGGAGCCGGCAGATCCTCGGTCAGGTTAAAAAAGCGTTTGCCGATTCGCAAAAAGGCCATATGAAGGCCAGCGAACTGGAACGCATGTTCCAGAAATCTTTCTCGTAGCGAAACGCGTTCGCACTGAAACAGATATCGGTGCCAGCGTGCTGTGCCTCTGTCGCTTTTGCGGCTTGTACGCTGGCGCGGCAGATTTTCGAATCGATCTCGACGGTCACAGTGTTGCTGGTAGGCGCGGGCGAAACCATCCAGCGCAGCGTCATCTGCGCGAACATAAGTACAGAAGACTCTTATCACCGCCAACCGCACTCGCGAACGTGCCCAAATACTGGCAGATGAAGTTGGCGCGGAGTGATTGCCCTGAGTGAGATTCGGTATGAACGTCTGCGCGAAGCCGATATCATCATCAGTTCCACCGCCAGCCCGTTACCGATTATCGGAAAAGGCATGGTGGAGCGCGCATTAAAAGCCGTCGCAACCAACCAATGCTGTTGGTGGATATTGCCGTTCCGCGCGATGTTGAGCCGGGTAGTTGGCAAACTGGCGAATGCTTATCTTTATAGCGTGGACCATTGCAAAGCATCATTCGCACAACCTGGCGCAGCGAAAAGCCGCAGCGGTTGAGGCGGAAGTCATCGTCGCTCAGGAAACCAGCGACCTATGGCGTGGCTGCGAGCACAAAGCGCCAGCGAGCCACATTTGCGAGTATCGAGCGCGGCAGAGCAGTTTGCGATGAGTTAACCGCCAAGCGTTAGCGGCCCTTGAGCAGGGCCGCGATGCGCAAGCCATTATGCAGGATTTGGCATCGAACTTGACTTACCGCTTAATCCATGCACCAACGATCACTTCAACAGGCCGCCCGTGACGGGATAACGAACGCCTGAATACTGCGCGACAGCCTCGGGCTGGAGTAGCAGTAGTCATTTTCTTTTTTTACAGGGTGGATTTACGCCTATGAAGCCTTCTATCCGTTGCCAAACTGGAAGCCCTGCACGAACGCCATGAAGAAGTTCAGGCGTTGCTGGGTGACGCGCAAACTATCGCCGACCAGGAACGTTTTCGCGCATTATCACGCGAATATGCGCAGGTAAGTGATGTTTCGCGCTGTTTTACCGACTGGCAACAGGTTCAGGAGGATATCGAAACCGCACAGATGATGCTGATGATCCTGAAATCGTGAGATGGCGCAGGATGAACGTGCGCGAAGCTAAAGAAAAAGCGAGCAACTGGAACAGCAATTACAGGTTCTGGTTACTACCAAAAAGAATCCTGATGACGAACGTAAGCCTTCCTCGAAGTCCGTGCCGGGACCGGCGGCGACGAAGCGGCGCTGTTCCAGGCGATTTGTTGTATGTACAGCCGTTATGCCGAAGCCCACCGCTGGCGCGAAGAGATCATGAGCGCCAGCGAGGGTGAACATGGTGGTTATAAAGAGATCATCGCCAAAATTAGCGGTGATGGTGTGTATGGTCGTCTGAAATTTGAATCTGGCGGTCATCGCGTGCAGCGTGTCCTGCTACGGAATCGCAGGGGCGTATTCATACTTCTGCTTGTACCGTTGCGGTAATGCCAGAGCTGCCTGACGCAGAACTGCCGGACATCAGACCCAGCAGATTTACGCATTGATACTTTCCGCTCGTCAGGGGCGGGTGGTCAGCACGTTAACACCACCGATTCGGCAATTCGATTATTCACTTGCCGACCGGGATTGTTGTTGAATGTTTAGGACAACGTTCACAACATAAAAACAAAGCTAAAGCACTTTCTGTATGGTGCTCGCATCACGCTGCTGAAATGGCAAAACGTCAACAGGCCGAAGCGTCTACCGTCGTAACCTGCTGGGGAGTGGCGATCGCAGCGACCGTAACCGTACTTACAACTTCCCACAGGGGCGCGTTACCGATCACCGCATCAACCTGACGCTCTACCGCCTGGATGGAGTTGATGGAAGGTCAGCTGGATATGCTGATTGAACTGATTATCCAGGAACATAGGCCGACCAACTGGCGGCGTTGTCCGAGCAGGAATAATGGAATATCGACACTGGTTACGTCTGAAGCAATAAGCCAACTACGGCGAGCGAAAGCCCGCGGCGTGATGCTGAATCCTGCTGGAACATGTTACCGGCAAAGGGCCGTCTTTTTATCCTCGCCTTTGGTGAAACGCAGGACTGACTGACGAACAATGTAGCAACTTGATGCGCTACTGACGCGTCGTCGCGATGGTGAACCCATTGCTCATTTAACCGGGGTCGAGATTCTGGTCGTTGCCGTTATTGTTGGCCAGCGACCTTAATTCCGCGCCGGATACGGAGTGTCTGGTGGAGCAGGCACTGGCGCGGTTGCCTGAACAACCTTGCCGTATTCTGAATCTCAGGAACGGTTACGGGGCGATTGCGCTTGCGCTGGCTAGCGAGCGCCCGGACTGCGGAAGTTACCACTGTAAATGGTCTGCCGATGCTGTCGCTCTGGCACAACGTAATGCCCAGCATCTGGCGATTAAAAATATCCGCATTCTGCAAAGCGACTGGTTTAGTGCGCTGGCCGGGCAGCGGTTTACGATGATTGTCGAGCAATCCGCCGTATATTGACGAGCAGGACCCACATCTTCAACAAGGCGATGTCCGCTTGAGCCGCTCACTGCGCTGGTTGCGGCAGACGAGTCAAATGGCAGGCATCGTGCATATCATGAACAGTCGCGTAACGCGCTGAGTATCCGGCGGCTTTCTGCTTCTGGAACATGGCTGGCAGCAGGGCGAAGCGGTGCGACGAGCATTTATCCTCGCGGGGTATCATGACGTCGAAACCTGCCGTGACTATGGTGATAACGAGCGCGTAACGCTGGCAGGACTATTATCAATGACAAGTTTTTCTACACTGCTTAGTGTTCATCTTATTAGTATCGCGCTTTCTGTTGGGCTATTAACCTTACGTTTCTGGCTACGTTATCAGAAGCTCCAGGCATTTGCTCGCTGGACGCGCATTGTGCCGCCGGTTGTATCGATCGGTGTTATTGTTAAGCGGCATTGCGTTGATCAAGCTTAAGCGCAGGCATCCTGCCATTTTCCGGGCAGGCACGGTGGCTAACTAGAAAAGCTGTTTGGAGTTATCATTTTTATATCGTTTTGGGTTTTGCTGCGCCTCGATTATCATCGTATGCACAGTCAGCAGGCGCGCATTTTTGCCTTGCCGCTGGCGTTGGCGGTTATGTAGTACCGTCATTAAACTCGCCACCACAAAAGTACCGTTACTGGGGTAAGTCATGAGATCGTTAGCTGATTTCGAATTTAATAAAGCGCCATTGTGCGAAGGCATGATCCTGGCTTGCGAAGCAATCCGCCGCGATTTTCCCTCGCAAGATGTTTACGACGAACTGGAGCGTCTCGTTAGTCTGGCGAAGGAAGAAATCAGCCAGCTTCTGCCTTTAGAAGAGCAGCTGGAAAAACTGATCGCGCTGTTTTACGGCGACTGGGGATTTAAAGCCTCACGCGGCGTTTATCGTCTTTCCGATGCATTATGGCTGGACCAGGTGTTAAAGAATCGACAGGGCAGTGCGGTATCATTAGGTGCGGTTTTATTATGGGTCGCGAATCGTCTCGATTTGCCGCTGCTGCCGGTGATTTTCCCTACGCAGCTGATATTGCGCATTGAATGTCCGGATGGCGAAATTTGGCTGATTAATCCTTTTAACGGTGAATCGTTAAGCGAACATATGCTGGACGGATGGTTAAAGGGAAATATCAGCCCGTCGGCGGAACTGTTTTATGAAGACCTTGATGAAGCTGATAACATTGAGGTAATCCGCAAATTGCTGGATACACTCAAAGCCTCGTTGATGGAAGAAAATCAGATGGAGCTGGCGTTACGCACCAGCGAAGCTTTATTACAATTCAACCCTGAAGATCCCTATGAAATTCGCGATCGCGGGTTGATTTATGCGCAACTGGATTGCGAACACGTTGCGTTGAACGATTTAAGTTATTTCGTTGAACGGTGTCCGGAAGACCCGATCAGCGAAATGATCCGTGCGCAAATAAATAACATCGCGCATAAACATATTGTGCTGCATTAATTAATCGACATTTTACTCAAGATTAAGGCGATCCTATGAAACAAAAAGTGGTTAGCATTGGCGACATCAACGTAGCAAATGACCTGCCGTTCGTACTGTTCGGCGGCATGAACGTGCTGGAATCCCGACATGGCGATGGCGGGTGTGCGATGGTGTGGGAAATTCTGACCCAGCAAGCTCGGCATCCCGTTCGTGTTCAAGGCGAGCTCCGGACAAGGCCAACCGCTCCTCCCATCCACTTTTATTGTGGCCCAGGTCTTGGAAGAAGGGGATGCAAATCCTCCAGGAGCTGAAAGCCTGGACCTTCGGCATGCCAGGTAATCTCCGATCTCCGTTCCGAGCCCGTCAGGGCCAACCAGTAGCCGAGGTCGTGGAGGCGTGATCCAGCTGCCCGCCTTCCTGGCGCGCCAGCGATTGATCTGGTGGAGGCAGTGGCCCACACCACGATCGTCATCGACGTCGGCCCCGGCAATTCCTGAGCCCAAGCCCGATGAAGAACATCACCGACAAGTTGGAGGAGGGTGGCGACGTTCACGCCTAATCCTCTGCGAGCGCGAGCTGCCGACTTCGGCTATGACAACCTGGTGGTGGACATGCTGGGCCTGGGCGTGGTGAAGAAGAGCACTGGCGGCTATCCGTAGTCTTTGAGCGTGCCGCCCGCTCCCTGCAGTGCCGTGATCCCCTGGGGGCGGCCTCCGGCGGTCGCCAGGCGAGGTGACCGAGCTGGCTCGCTCCAGCATGGCGGTGGGCCTGGCCTCAGTCTCTCTGGGATCCAGCGATCCGAAAAGTACGCTGTGACGGCCCGAAGCGCCCTGCCGCTGGAGAAGCTGGAAGGCTTCCTCAAGCGGATGAAGGCCATGGACGATCTGGTGAAAGGTTTCGAAGAACTGGATACCAGCAAGTAATCTTTTTTGCTTGAAAAATAAAGTCTTAGCGTTCTGCGTTAAGACTTTTTTCATGGGTGCCAGATACAAAAAAGGCCGCAGGCTGTTACCCCTGCGGCCGGTTTCGGGCGCATATTGCCATCACGGCAGCCTGACGCCCGTTTTCACCTTACTTCCGGTTACGCCACCAGCTGACAATCGCTGCGGCAATAATCCCCGCCAGGATCGGTGCTGCCAGGTCGTGCCAGAAAGTCATGGCAAACTGCGCGAGCGTCATATAGCCGCCTTGTTGTAATGACAACATCTTTGCGGCTATTCTTGAAGTGTCTGGTTTCAAGATTAGCCCCCGTTTTGTTGTCAGGTTTTACCTCTCAACGTGCGGGGGTTTTCTCTTTCCAGCAACCAATGCCACCAGGGATAAAGCCCCCGCAACATTGCGCCTCACCGGATAATTCCGGCTTGGTGTGGATACTACGTCTCAATTCATCTTCACTTCATCCCTGAAATGTTTGCAATAAAGAGTACATTCCGGCTTTTCAACAGCTGTTGCAGTGGTTTCGTGCAGGTTGTGGTACAGGCTCGCAATTCTGATTAACGAGCTGTCCAGGTAGTATGAAGAAATACAATAAGCAGGAATTTATCTTATCTCTCCCGATTTCCGTCATCGGAGGAGATATAACTGTCAGGCAAATATCGTCATCAAATAGGCGGCGAACGGTGCCAGATGCGCTGCGCCATTGAGCGCGTTCATCAGTCCCGGTGGAGAAGGGGATCTGGCACAGCGCTAAAAGGGCCACCGTCACCACCATTTCTGGCGCACCAAGTGCAAACTGTAACTCGTTACCCGTCATAAAGGCAATTAGCGTGACGACAGGTACGGTAAGCGAAATGGTTGCTAACACTGAACCAAAAAACAGATTCATCGCGCACTGACCTGGTTGTTCAACACTGCTTTTAACGCACCTAAACCTTCCGGCGACAAGAATCAACAGAGCCAGCAGGTAGCCAGTAAAGGCGACAGGGGCATCATGCTGTCGAGCAATGTCTCCAGCGGGCTGGCATTCATTTTGGTGACTGCAATAACGGCAATCAGATGGATAATCAACGAGATAGCATGCCACACGCTGCTATGGGCATGACGTTTACCGTGATGCGGGTCATCGTCATCACTGTCATCTTCGTGCTCGTAGACAAACAAACTTTGATGCGTTTTGGTCTGGATCAGCAAAAATACGCCATACATCGCCGCAGAAATTAATGCTACCAGTAACGCCTGACCGGTTGAAAAATTCGCCGCAGGCAGAGCCATTGGAAATACCAGTACGATTTATCGCCAGGGGGAACAGCGCAATTAAATACTGCTTGATACCAAACAGATTCATATATCGGGTGGCAAACTACGACCGCCCAACAATAATGAAAAGCCAACGAGCCCACGGTAACAATCATAATGATTGAATAGAGCGTATCACGCATTAGCGTCGGCCGGCGTCGCCAGTTGCCATTAAAGACTGAAATCAAACTGACTTCAAGAATAACCACTGAAAGGCTAAGAATAAGCGAACCGTAAGGTTCTCCCAGCCGATGGGCTCATACCGTCCGCATGACGGGACAACACTAAAGGCGCTACTAAAGTACCAATAGCGCAAGAAAAAATTGATGGCAATGACCACTGGTAGTGTCTGGCTACTTCCCCACAGGAACAGCACTACCAGCGCGGAGAACCGGGAGAATAAGCGAGGTCTCCTTGTGGCGGGTTTTTACCGCCTTTTGAGCATTTGACATTATGGTTATCCCTTTGCAGATGAATTTATCGAAAATGTAAAAAATAGGTAGGATAGATAACAGAAAGTGTCTGGATATGGGTAACATTTTACGAATTTTTACCCCACTGTCGATTTTTTACTCATTGGGACATAAAAATAAGTATTACGTTTAGACGTGTTTGTTTTAGCGTTTCTAAGAACAGTCTGACATGAAAATTCTTATGTTTTTGGCAAGAGTAGATATTGTTGACCACACTTAATGTTCAGACTTTGTAAAAGGAGTCAACGATGTCGTATAAAACGAAAAGCGATTTGCCGGAAAGCGTAAAGCACGTTCTACCGTCTTATGCCTATTATACCGATAAGAAGCGTTCCAACAGCGCATGGGATCAAATATAAAGATAAAGACGATTCGGCGTGATGACGCCAGTCGTGAAGCAACTGCGTATAAAGTGGCCTGGGCTGCTGTGAACAAGGCAGATGCCAAAGGGACTTACTAGAATGGCATAAAAATCGTAAAACCAGTTAGTTAAAGCTATTCGTGCGGTGTTGCCTTGCAAGCTGGTCCGTGGATTGCATATTGTCCCGTTAGTGGTTTCAAAACTAGCAGTAAAAATGTCCGGAAGACACTAAGTTGTCGCAGGGAAGTATGCAGTGGCGGAGGTGTAAAGGCGATAACGCGTGATTTCTCTATGAATGCCGATTGAAAACGGCATTGGTGCCATCAGCATTACTTATGGTCAGCAGAGCAACGGGCGGCTTCGCTGGCGGCGACGCTGGCTCGTCGACCTGATGAGGGACCGGTGCGGATTCTCGGTTATGGATTGTTGATGTGGAATCCGGCACTGGAGTTTACCGAGTCGTGCACCGGACACGGTCGGATGGCATCGCGCGTTTTGCCTGCGCCTGACCGCCGGGCGCGGGACCGCACCAGCCGGGACGGATGCTTGCACTGAAAGAGGGCGGACGACTACAGGCGTCGCCTATCGACTGCCAGAAGAGACGCTGGAGCAGGAACTAACCCTGTTGTGGAAGCGCGAGATGATTACCGGCTGTTACTGCGACCGTGTCAGCTTGATTTCTTGATGATGGATGACAGTAAACGCCATTGCGTTTATTACTGGACCCTGACATCCAGAGATGAATCGACTCGCGCTCAGGTCATCGCGCCTGTTGATTGCGGCGGCGAGCGGTCCGCCGGAACCAACGCACAATACCTGTTTTCACCTGGAACAGGAGCTTATCAAACTGGAAATGCAGGACGATGGGCTGAATGATTTGCTGGTATCGGTAAAAAAACTGCTGGCGGAGAATTATCCGGATGGTGCGTTACGGCCTGGATTCCGCCCTGAGTAAACTTCCCTCTACAGCGGGGCGTCTTATGTCCCTCAAACATTAAAGTTAGCACTTTATCGGCTGCTACAGCGTCCATTGCGCCAGTTCCACAAGAGTACCGATTTCCACCCCGATCAATAAGAGGAAGTGTGCTAATCCCGCGCCCTGTCGGTACAGGTTTTGCACAATTTCACCGTAGATTCTGAGCGGTAAGGATCTCCAGCATTTGCTGAATGTCGTAGCCTTCCCCCTGCTTTTTGCCCGCGCACCCCGGCCGTGACCGGCATCAGACATGAGGAACAGATGCAGATCCAGATTGCTCTCCTGCTCTCGTAACGCAATGGCCAGCCCGCAAGCTGTTAAATAAGGATTCGCTCCCGAAAGGTGCGCCATTGGCAATGATTACGATTTTTTCGGATTATTTACACTCCTGTATTTCAGGGAATTTAGATATGATCTTCTCTATCTTACTGCTTCTGCAGCGTCTGACCAATGGTTACATTTCTTTCGCTACTCCTCAAAGCGCGAAGAAAATACGACAGAAAGTTGCCAGTAATTGTTATCTTTAAGGTCATGGTTTTTCATTATTACCGGAAGTTACCAACGTTTTGAGCCGTTTGTCCCTCGCATTATCCCGTTTTATTTAACTTCTGCTTGTACAGGCGGTACAGCTAACGCAACAACTACAATTTTCTCAGGTAAAGCGGCAAATCCCTTTGATAATAACAATGATGGTCTGCCGGATTTAGGCATGGCTCCCGAAAATCATGATGGGGAAAAACACTTTGCTGAAATTGTGAAAGATTTTGGCGAAACCAGTATGAATGATAACGGGCTGGATAATGGCCAGCAGGCAAAAGCTTTCGCATTGGGAAAGTCTCGTGACGGCTAGTCAACAGGTTAATCAGCACGATAGTTGGCTATCACCGTGGGAACTCAGCGTCGACGTCAAAGTGGATAACGAAGGAAATTTCACCGGCAGTCGTGAAGCTGGTTCGTGCCGTTACAAGATAATGATCCTGTGATCACCTGGAGCCAGCTTGGTCTTACGAGCAGGATGATGGGTTGGTGAGCAATGTGGGCGTTGCAACGCTGGGCGCGCGGCAACTGGCTGGTGGGTTATAACACTTTTCATGACAAACTGCCTGGACGAAAATCTTCAGCCAGCGGGCTTTGGTGCCGAAGCGTGGGCGAAGATTCAGCGACTATCGGCAAACTTTTATCAGCCGTTTGCTGCATGGCATGAACAGACAGCCACGCAGGAAATAAAAACGGATGGCGCGCGGGTATGACCTGACAGCCCGGATGCGCATGCCGTTCTATCAACACCTCAATACCAGTGTCAGGGGTACAGTATTTTGGTGAGCGTGTTTATTTGTTCTACTCGGTACGGGTTATCACAATCCCGTCGCGTTGAGTCTGGCAATTAAATTACACCCCTGTGCCATTAGTCACTGTGAGACGGCCCAGCATAAACAGGGTGAAGTGGCGAAATCAAAATAACCTCGGACTGAATCTTCTTGCATCATCGTTTGGTGTACCGCTCAAAAAACAACTTTCTGCGGGCGAGGTTGCCGCAAAATGGTTACGTGGTAGTCGCGACGATAATCCGCAGCGAAAGAACGACCGACTTTTGAGTACCGACAGCGAAAAACGTTAACGGTGTTTCTGGTGACACCGCCGTGGATCAAAACCTGGCGAACAGTGCCGCTGAAATTACAAATCCGCAGTCGTTACGGTATTCGGCAACTGATTCGGCAGGGCGATGGAGATATTAAGTTTGACGCCGGGCGCACAAGCCGAACAGCGCGGAGGGCTGTACGCCGATCACGCCTGACGGCAGAACGGCAAGGGGCCAGCAATCACTGGCGATTGTCGGTGGTGGTGGAAGATAACCAGGGCAGCGCGTCTCTCCAATGAGATTACGCTAACGCTTGTCCAACCGTTCGATGCATTGTCAAACGCGCACCGCGCCGGAATGTAATCAGAAAACGCGCTCCTGATGCACCCATACCGCTGCTTCCACGCCAGACTTTAGCTTCATTTTCTTCAGCATGTGCTTGACGTGCACTTTTACTGTGCTTTCGGTGATATCCAGCGGTGGGCAATCATCTTGTTCGGCAAACCCTGGCAATCAGCTTGAGATATCGCGCTCGCGTGGGGTTAACTGGTTAACATCGCGCTCAGTAGTGGCACGGTTAGCGCAAGCTGGCGGCCAGAACAGGCGTTAATGCTTCGCTAATACCATTTCGCCAGCAGCTGCCTGATGCAATGCTTTCAGCAGATTTTCCGGTTCCATATCTTTTAAGAGATAACCATCCGCGCCGCGTTTCAGTGCGGTGACCACATCTTCTTCATGGTTAGAGACGCTGAATACCACAATGCGCCCTGATAGGGACTTTTCGGCAGTCATCGAGCGTTTCCAGACCGTTCATGCCGGGCATATTGAGATTTAACAGGATCAGATGGGGATTAAGAGATTCGCCAGTTCAATACCCTGTTCGCCATTACTCGCTTCGCCAACCACGGCGATATCTGGTGCCATACCGATAAGCTGTTTTAGGCCAGTTCGCAGCATCGGGTGATTGTCAATCAGCAGGATAGTAGCCGGTTCCTGATTACTGATGG
This sequence comes from Shigella flexneri, assembly GCA_048288465.1. Lineage (GTDB taxonomy): Bacteria > Pseudomonadota > Gammaproteobacteria > Enterobacterales > Enterobacteriaceae > Enterobacter > Enterobacter flexneri_B. The sequence continues at coordinate 1,232,880 of CP182556.1, forward strand.
GGATTTCCTTGTACGTCTGTGAAGTTTTTTCGGGCAGAAAGGTGACCACCACTTCGGTGCCACCTGATGACGACGGCGGACGCGGGGATCGCCTCGTAACTTTGCGCACGGTCGCGCATTATTATCATGCCGTAGCGATTGCTGCGGATGGCATTTTCAGGCACGCCGCAGCCGTTATCCTGGACGGTCAGTTTGACCCGATGATCGTTTGCGCCACCGTCACCACGACTTCACTCGTTGCGCATGTTTGAGGGCGTTACTAATGCCTCACGGGCAATTTGCAACAAGTGGATTGCCGACGCGAAGGCACCAGGCGAGGTGGCAATTGAAGATCGAGTTCACCGGGAAGCCAAAATCGGCGCTGTACTCTTTGCAACTCGCCTCCAGCGCCGTACGTAATCCGGCTCGGTGAGCTGCAAGCGGAATGTGGTGAGCAATTTACGCAACTGCGCCCAGGATGCATTCAGTTCGTTACGGATCTGACTTAGCAGTTCGCGGCTGCTTTCTGGCACGCATCGCCCTGCATCTGTAAACAACTCACCTGCATCTTCATGCAAGAGAGAGATTGGGGAGGAGAATGATGAAGTTTGTGCGTAATGGTGGCACGCTCTTCGATCACGATCAACCGTTGCTGACGTTCCTGATGGCGATCCAGCGCCAGCTGGCGGGGAGTCGTTCAACCGGGCTCCACGAGTTGTTGTCGATCATGGCTAAGACGACGCCCCTGCGGCAGGGTCGCCAGCAAAAGACCGCACGGCGATGAGAGTCAGCCAGCCGCCACTTCAGGGTCGTGCCGCGATTACCAACGGGTAAGACGCCGCGCGGGCAGAGCTGGCAGCCTTTATCATCACAAGTCATATCTGGCGGCAGGTAAACTCCTGATGATTCTCTTCATCATCAGTGTCAGCACCCGCAATTCGATATCACGTAGCAGGGTTGGTTGTAAGCCGTTGAGAGCAGGTGACAGGCGTTCACACAGCGGGGCGCGGGAATGGCAACGGCGGTTAGCCTGCCATAAAAAAGAGAGGATCTGAATTTTATGCTCCAGCCCGGCGGTTTTCTCTGAACCCGCTGCTCAGTACGGCATAACTTTCGGCTAGTTCTGCAGACATATCGTTCAACGCAGTTCCAGCATCGCCATTTCGTCGCGCCCGCTGATGTTTGCGCGTTGGTAAAATTGCGATGACTGATGGTACTCGCCATCGCCCGCGTTGCCGCCACGGTTGTAGCAGTCGCGCCCGCAACCAGATAATAGTGAACACCAGTAAAAGTGCCATAAATACCGCCATTACCCGATGGACCAGTACCACTGTCTCAACGCGCATTTCCGTGGTGCGGTGAAAACCAGATACCAGCTGATCAAGCCCGGCAAGAAACTGGCTGACATCCGCTTACACCGTTTCGCGGTTTTGTGCACGCATCAGTGCAGGGACTAGTTCATTACGCCAGTAATCTTGTAAACCTGGTAATTGCGCCAGTTGTCCGTTTCGGTCTGCTGCTCGAGTCAACTGGCGTGAAATGCCGTTTGTTCCATCTCTTTAATTAAGGGCTTGTGCTCTTCTGCTGCATGGCACTGCTGCCAACAGACTGTAACTTTGCACGCGCAGCGATCCCGCTTTGTTGATTGCATGGGCGCTGCCCTGACCGCCTTGCACCAGCCAGCCAGAAACCGCTATCCCTGCCAGTCCAATAGCAGTAGAAAACAACAGAATAAGCGCAACCTATTAACCAGGGTGAGCGGAGAGAGAGAAGGTTTAGCATGTAAACCTCTTCCTTCAGGCTTTAAAATGGCAGAACCTTAATTAATGTGACGATACATTCTGGAATGGCAGTATCTTGGCTATTGGCTGAAGCATACCCATACCCTGTATAGTTACTCCTTATTTGCCGTGTGGTTAGTCGCTTTACATTTAAGGGGTAGGGATTTTACAGCACCGTGAAAAATCTCATAATTTTTATTAAATCACTCTACTCACTATGGGTAATGATAAATATCAATGATAGATAAAGTTATCTTATCGTTTGATTTACATCAAATGGCCTTTAGCTCCAGACACTAGGCGGCAGACATCGAAACGGTATCAGAGGTGTCATGAGCGACTTATCCGCCCCGAAAGGGCTACTGGAGCTGTCATTACAGATTGGCTACTGGAAGACTCTTGCGTTCTGCAACTCGCGGTCAACGTATCGCCAGCCGCAACCTGTGGATTTCCGTTCCCTGTCCGCTGCTGGCGTTTTGCGTATGGACGTCGTTCAGTGCCGTTGCGGTGAACTTACCGAAAGTCGGTTTTAATTTTACGACCAATTAGCTATTTATGTTGACTGCGCTGCCTTCGGTTTCTGGCGCGTTATTACGTGTTCGACACTCCTTTACGGTTCCTATCTTCGGTGGTCGTCGCTGGACGGCGTTCAGCACCTGGTATTCTGATTATTCCTTGCGTCTGGCTGGGTTTCGCCGTGCAGGATACCTCCACGCCTTATAGCGTCTTCATCATCATCTCTCTGCTATGCGGCTTTGCTGGCGCGAACTTCGCATCCAGTATGGCAAGATCTGCTTCTTCTTTCCGAACAGAAGCAGGGTGGCGCGCTGGGTCTGAATGGTGGTCTGGGAAACATGGGTGTCGCGTCATGCAGTTGGTTGTCCGCTGGTGGTATCACTGTCGATTTTCGCAGTATTTGGTAGCCAGGGCGTCAAACAGCCGGATGGGACTGAGCTGTATCTGGTGAGTGCGTCCTGGATATCGGCGCCGTTCCTTGCCACTTCACCATTGCGCGTGGTTTGGCACGGTCGATTTCGTTACCTCGAAAGCCTCCATCAAGGGCAGCTGCCGGTACTCAAACGGGTCATCTGTGGATTATTAGCCTGCGGTATCTGGAACCTTCGGCTTCTTCATCGGCTTCTCCGCGGGCTTTGCAATGCTGTCAAAAACGCAGTTCCCGGATGTTCAGATTCTGCAAGACGCTTTCTTCGGCTCGTTCATCGGTGCGCTGGCGCGTTCTGCAGGCCTCACCATCTTACCGTCGGCGGAACTTGTGTCACGCTGGTGAACTTTATTCTGATGGCGATTTTCAGCGGCCTGCTGTTCCTGACCTTACCGACTGACGGGCAGGGCGGAGCTTCATGGCGTTCTTCGCGGTCTTCCTGGCGCTGTTCCTGACAGCTGGCTGGGAAGTGGTTCCACCTTCCAGATGATTTCAGCGATTCTCCGTACGTCTACAATGGATCGCGTAAAGCAGAAGGGGGTTTGCAACCAACGTGCGATGCGCGGAAGTGAGCCGACACGGCGGCGGCGCCTGGGTTTCATCTCTGCGATTGCGCGATTGGTGGCTTCTTTATCTGAAAGCGTTTGGTAGCTCGCTGGCATTAACGGGTTCGCCAGTCGGCGCATGAATAAATTTTTGATTTTCTATATCGCCTGCGTAGTGATTACCTGGGCGGTATATGGTCGGCATTCTAAAAAATAAACCGTTACTCGTCATACTTCGGGTTACATGGCGTGCTGTGTTCATCACCCCAGTCACTTACTTTAGAAGCTCCTGGATTTATTCACTTGCCGCCTTCCTGTAACCGAATTATATAGAGTAAAATATTTGATTATCCTTTGTGTGAGCATGATGTCGCGTCTTTTTATGTGTTATTCAGCTACAACATACTAATGTTATATGGTTTATTTCGCCGGATTTCATTAAGAGCCATTAAATATGTTACCCATTGGGCATATTTTTTTATACTCATCTGCATAAAAATCTTAATAGTTTAAATAACTACAGGTATAATGTCTTAATTACAGTATGTTATGTGTGTGCCTGTTAATTATCCTAAAGGGGTATCTTAGGAATTTACTTTATTTTTCATCCCCATCACTCTCTATTGTTATCAATTCCCACGCTGTTTCAGAGTGTTACCTTGCCCTTAAACATTAGCAATGTCGATTTATCAGAGGGCCCACAGGCTCCCACAGGAGAAAACCGTCAGCAAATTCCTTTACCGGTTTCTGACTTCAAACAGAAGGGTGAAACCTTTGCCGATGGGCATGGCGGCTTCTCCAGACCAACTTGTGACCGGAGGATGGATATCGCCAGCGTTGGCAAGCACATCAAATCGTCCGCTCTACCCACGGGGTACCTGCACCGGTCCTGCAGCTGGAAAATCTACGTCAAAAACGGTCTGGTCACTGGAAACCGAGGAGACCGACTATCGTGGCGTACCCGTCCGGGACCTGCCAAACCATGAACCTCGCGCCGCCCGCGCGGTGCCAGGCATTCTCTGCAATTTACAGTGCCAACACCGCCTGAATACCTGATGACGCGCAAACGCCGATGAAAAAATGGCGTGAAGCCAAGGCGCTGCATAGCGATCCGGTTGAGGCACTGGCTTCTCATCATTGAAGACGCCGATAAAGCGAAAAGCTTTAAGCAGGCGCGGACGCGTGGATTTGTTCGTCTTCCTGCAGGAGGTGAACGAAATCATTGCCGCATCTAACGTTTACACCATCAAAAACTATGGCCCGGACCGTGTTGCTGGTTTCTCGCCAATTCCGGCAATGTTGATGGTTTCTTACGCATCGGTGCACGCGATCCCGCCGATGGCGGTACTTGCTTAACTTTGACGACTGGTACTGTGACCTGCCTCTGCGTCTCCGCAAACCTGGGCGAGCAAACGCACGTACCGGAATCCTGCGACTGGTATAACTCCAGCTACATCATCGCCTGGGGTTCAAACGTGCCGCAGACGCGTACCCGCATGCTCACTCTTCACTGAAGTGGTTACAAAGGCACCAAAACTGTTGCCGTCACACCAGACTACGCTGAAATCGCCAAACTGTGCGATGTCTGGCTGGCACCAAACAGGGCACCGATGCGGCAATGGCGCTGGCGATGGGCCACGTAATGCTGCGTGAATTCCACCTGACAACCCAAGCCAGTATTCACCGACTATGCGTCGCTACACCGACATGCCGATGCTGGTGATGCTGGAAGACGCGACGGTTACTACGCTGCAGGTCGTATGTTGCGCGCTGCTCATTGGCTTCATGCGCTGGGCCAGGAAAACAATCCGGAATGGAACTGTCGCCTTAATACCAATTGGCGAAATGGTTGCGCCGAACGGTTCTATTGGCTTCCGCTGGGCGAGAAGGGCAAATGGAATCTTCAGCAGCGCGACGGCAAACTGGCGAAGAACCGAGCTGCAACTGAGCCTGCTCGGTAGCCAGGATGAGATCGCTGAGGTAGGCTTCCCGGGCTTTGGTGGCGACGGCACGGAACACTTCAACAAAGTGGAACTGGAAAACGTGCTGCTGAACAACTGGCCGGTGAAACGCCTGCAACTGGCTGATGGCAGCACCGCCCTGCTTACCACCGTTTATGATCTGACGCTGGCAAACTACGGTCTGGAACGTGGCCGAACGACGTTAACTGTGCAACCAGCGACGACGATGTGAAAGCTTATACCCCGGCCCGGGCCAGCAGATTACCGGCGTTTCTCGCAGCCAGATTATTCGCATCGCCCGTGAATTTGCCGATAACGCTGATAAAACGCACGGTCGTTCGATGATTATCGTCGGTGCGGGGCTGAACCACTGGTATCACCTCGATATGAACTATTGTGGTCGATCAACATGCTGACTTTCTGTGGCTGTGTCGGTCAGAGCGGGGCGGCTGGGCGCACTATGTAGGTCAGGAAAAACTGCGTCCGAAAACCGGCTGGCAGCCGCCGGCGTTTGCCCTTGACTGGCAGCGTCGGCGCGTCACATGAACAGCACTTCTTATTTCTATAACCACTCCAGCCAGTGGCGTTACCAACCGTCACGGCGGGGAGTTGCTGTCACCGATGGCGGACAAATCCCAGACCGGACACTTGATCGACTTTACGTCCGTGCGGAACTCATGGGCTGGCTGCCGTCTGCACCGCAGCTGCAGGCACTAACCCGCTGACTATCGCTGGCGAAGCGGAAAAAGCCGGGATGAATCCGGTGGACTATACGGTGAAATCCCTGAAGAGGGTTCCATCCGTTTTGCGGCAGAACAACCAGAAAACGGTAAACCACCCGCGCAACCTGTTCATCTGGCGTTTGACCTGCTCGGTCTTCCGGGTAAGGTCATGGTTTACGCTCAAGTACCTGCTGGGGACGGAGCATGGTATCCAGGGTAATCCCGGGCAACAGGGCGGCGTGAAGCCGGAAGAAGTGGACTGGCAGGAGAGTGGCCGGAAGGCAAGCTGATCTGGTGGTTACGCTGGACTTCCGTCTGTCAGCACCGTCTCCTTCGATATGATTTCGCCGACGGCGACCTGGTACCAAAAGACGACATGAAGACTTTGGATATGCATCGGTTTATTCACCTGCTGTCGTGGTGGTCGATCCCGCCTGGGAAGCGAAAAGCGACTGGGAAATCAACAAAGCCATCGCGAAGAAATTCTCCGAAGTGTGCGTCGGCGATCTCGGTAAAGAAACCAAACATCGTCACGCTGCCTATCCAGCACTACTCTGCCGCTGAACCTGCGCAGCCGCTGGATGTGAAAGATGGAAAAAGGCGAGTGCGACCTGATATCCCGTTAAATTGTTGGTGTATCGCGTTTGCCGGGTGTTATCAATTGGTTTGTTGTTCAGAACCCCGATTTTGCCTGCTGATGGAGAAATCGGTAATGGCGGAAAGGGATTGCCTAGACCCCAGAGCGAGATGGATTCGTCCGCGTAGCTTAACTACACCAAAGCGGAAGGTCCGGCGAAAGGCCAGCCGATGCTGAACACCGCAATTTATGCGGCAGAGATGATCCGCACCGGCACCGGAAACCAACGGTCAGGTAGCCGTGAAAGCCTGGGCTGCCCAGCGAATTTACAATGCGCTACGATACGCATCTGGCGCTGAATAAAGAAGACGAGAAGATTGCTTCCGCGATATTCAGGCACAGCCGCGCTAAATTATCTCCAGCCCGACCTGTCTGGTCCTGGAAGATGAACACGTTTCTTACAACGCCGGTTACACCAACGTTCACGAGCTGATCCCATGGCGCACGCTCTCTGGTCGTCAGCAACTGTATCAGGATCACCAGTGGATGTCATTTCGGTGAAAGCCTCTGGTTTATCGTTTGCTGATTGACACCCGTTTGGTGAGAAGTGATAGGCGAGAAATCCATTGGAACCCGGAAAAAGCGCTCAACTTCCTGACGCCGCACCAGAAGTGGGTATTGACTCCACCTACAGCGACAACCTGCTCATGCTGGGTTTAGGTCGCGGTGGTCCGGTGGTCGGGTCAGTCAAGCCGATGCCAAAGATTTGGGTACTGCCCAGAACCACTGGATTGAAGTATTCAACAGCAACGGTGCCTGACCGCCCGTGGTTGTTAGCCAGCGTGTTCCGGTAGGGATGACCATGATGTACCACGCGCAGGAACGTATCGTTAACCTGCCTGGTGGAAATTACCCGACACGTGGTGGTATCCATAACTCGGTCACCCGTATCACGCCGAAACCGACGCATATGATCGGCGGCTATGCCCATCTGGCATACGGCTTTAACTACTACGGCACCGTGGGCTTCAACCGTGATGAGTTTGTTGTAGTGCGTAAGATGAAGAACATTGACGGTTAGATGGCGAAGGCAATGACCAGGTACAGGAGAGCGTCTTGAATTCGTTCACAAGTCGGCATGGTGCCGAATCTCAGAAGTGCATCGGCTGCCACACCTGTTCAGTTACCGTAAAAACGTCTGGACCAGCCGTGAAGGCGTGGAATACGCGTGGTTCAAGAAGGTGGAAACCAAGCCGGGTCAGGGCTTCCCAACTGACTGGCAAAACGCGGAAAAATACAAAGGCGGCTGGATTTGTAAAATTAATGGCAAACGCAGCCGCGCATGGGTAACCGTGCCATGTTGCTGGGTAAATCTTCGCTAACCCGCATCTGCCGGGATTTACTATTATTACGAGCCGTTCGATTTTGACTATCAGACCTGCACACCGCGCCGGAGGCAGCAAATCGAGCCGATCGCCCGTCCGTGTTCGCTGATCACCGGGAACGGATGGCGAAAATCGAAAAAGGGCCGAACTGGAAGATGACCTGGGTGGTGAGTTTGACAAACTGGCGAAAGACAAGAACTTCGACAACATCCAGAAGGCGATGTATAGCCAGTTCGAAAACACCTTTATGATGTATTTGCCGCGCCTGCGCGAAGACTGCCTGAACCCGGCATGTGGTGACCTGCCCGAGTGGTGCGATTTACAAGCGTGAAGAAGATGGCATCGTCCTGATCGACCAGGATAAATGCCGTGGCTGGCGATGTGCATCACCGGATGCCCGTACAAAAAAATCTACTTCAACTGGAAGAGCGGTAAGTCCGAGAAGTGCATCTTCTGCTATCCGCGTATTGAAGCGGGTCAGCCGACCTGTGCTCAGAAACCTGTGTCGGTCGTATCCGTTATCTTGGCGCGCCGCTGTACGATGCCGACGCGATTGAACGTGCAGCCAGCACCGAGAACGAGAAGATCTTTACCAGCGTCAGCTGGAGGTGTTCCTCGATCCGACGATCCGAAAGTCATCGAGCAGGCGATTAAAGACGATATTCCGCTCAGCGTTATTGAAGCCGCACAGCAGTCGCCGGTTTATAAATGGCAATGGAATGGAACTGGCGCTGCCGCTGCATCCAGATATCGGCACACTGCCGATGGTCTGGTACGCGCCGCCTCTGTCTCCGATTCAGTCTGCAGCAGACGCGGGTGAGCTGGTAGCAACGGCATTCTGCCAGACGTCGAAAGCTTGCGTATTCCGGTACAGTATCTTGTGAATCTGCTGACCGCCGGCGACACCAAACCGGTACTGCGCGCACTGAAACGTATGCTGGCGATGCGTCATTACGAACGTGCTGAAACCGTTGACGGTAAGGTTGATACCCGTGCGCTGGAAGAGGTCGGTCTGACCGAAGCCCAGGCACAGGAGATGTACCGTTATCTGGCGATTGCTAACTACGAGATTGCTTTGTGGTGCCGAGTAGTCATCGTGAACTGGCACGGAAGCCTTCCCGGAGAAAAATGGCTGTGGCTTTACCTTTGGTGATGGCTGCCACGGTTCAGATACCAAATTCAATCTGTTCAACAGCCGTCGTATCGATGCCATCGATGTGACCAGCAAAACGGAGCCGCATCCATGATTCAACTCGTGATTGTATCGCGTCTCCTTGATATCCGGATGCTGCCTTATGGCAGCATCAACAAGAGATGTTTGAGGCGATTGCTGCGTCGAAAAATCTGTCGAAAGAAGATGCCCATGCGCTGGCATTTTCCTGCGCGATTTAACGGCGATGGATCCGCTCGATGCCCAGGCCCAGACAGCGAACTGTTCGACCGTGGCCGCGCCACGTCACCGTCTGCTATTGACATGTTCACGGTGAATCCCGTGACCCGCGGCCAGGCGACGGCGGACCTGCCGGCGCAGTACGAGCAGCACGGTTTGCAGTTAAACAGCCGCGAATTACCGGACCATCTGCCGCTGTATCTGGAGTACCTGTCGCAGCTGCCGCAAAGCGAAGCCGTGGAAGGTTTGAAGATATTCGCCGATTTGGCATTGCTTAGCGCGCGTCTGTACAGCGCGAAAGCCGTTATGCCGTGATGTTTGATCTGCTGCTGAAATTGGCCAATACCGCTATCGACAGCGACAAAGTGGCGGAAAAAATTGCCGACGAAGGCGCGATGATACGCCGCAGGCGCTGGATGCTGTCTGGGAAGAAGAGCAGGTTAATTCTTTGCCGACAAAGGCTGTGGTGATCAGCAATCACTGCTGATCAGCGTCGCTTCGCCGGTGCCGTCGCGCCGCAATATCTGAATATCACCACCGGAGGACAGCACTTATGCAATTCCTGAATACGTTCTTCTTCTATATCTACCTGTACATAGCCGGGGCGGTCTTCCTGATTGGTAGCTGGCTCGTTACGACGACGGCAGAACACCTGGCGCGTGGCGTCCAGCCAGATGCTGGATCGCAAAGGGATGAACCTGGCGTCGAACCTGTTCCATATCGGTATTCTGGGTATTTTGTTGGTCACTTCTTCGGGATGCTGATGCTGCACTAACGTACGAAGCCCTGCTGCCCATTGAAGCGAAACAGAAAATGGCGATGTTTGCTGGTGGTGCCAGCGGCGTGCTGTGTCTGATTGGCGGCGTGCTGTTGCCAGCGTCGTCTGTTCAGCTGACGTGTGCGTGCAACCACTACCGGGCGCATATCCTGATCCTGTCGCTGCTCGTTATCCAGTGCGCGCTGGCCTGTTGACCATTCCGTTTTCCGCCAGCATATGGACGGTAGCGAGATGATGAAACTGGTTGGCTGGGCGCAGTCGGTGGTGACCTTCCACGGTGCCGCTTCTCAACACCTCGATGGTGTGGCGTTTATCTTCCGTCTGGACCTGGTGCTGGGGACGACGTTATTCCGGCCGTTCCCGTTCTCGCGTCGGCACACATCTGGAGCGTACCAGTGGAGTATCTGACACGTAAGTATCAGCTGGTGCGTGCTCGTCACTAAGCGAATTTTTGTTACATAGACCCTGCTTCGGCGGGGTTTTTTTATGGGCACGTGCGGGTGAGTTGTCGTATGGCGCTTCGCTATCCGACCTACAGGGGAGGATATTGTAGGTCAGGTAAACGCGGTGCCATCGGCAAAATTAGCTCGGAGTAACAGGTTTTGATTATTTCAGGAAATGATGGTGGTGGGGGAAGGATTACTCAGCGCTGCGCGCTCCGCCCTTCGGGTCGTCGCCTGCGGCAACGCTCTCTCGCCGGCGTCAAGTCCAACCTTGGTCGAAGCTTCTCCTCCTTCCCCGCTTGGGCAGAGTATTTAATTAGGAATTGCTTGAGAGTTCAGGGACTTTTGAAAGTGATGGTGGTGGGGGAAGGATTCGAACCTTCGAAGTCGATGACGGCATATTTACAGTCTGCTCCCTTTGGCCGCTGGGAACCCCACCACGGGATAATGCTTTTTACTGGCCTGCTCCCTTATCGGCAAGCGGGTGCATCATATCAAATGATGTGCCGCTGTCAAGCGTTACGTTGAGAAAAATGAACTGGTTGCGTAATTTTTATCCGTAACGGATGAAAGGTAACCAGTTATTTTTGCTGGCGATTAAGGAATAATTGTCCATTACCGGAAACAAAGATGCGTTGTGCCAGTACTTTGTATAGTGCACGACTTAAGACGTTTTTCTGACGTCACGACCTGCGCGCATCATATCTTCAGCTGTGTAGGTATGATTGACATGAATAATGTCTTGCATGATGATTGGGCCTTCGTCCAGATTGTCATTCACATAGCGGCGGTTGCGCCAGAATCTTCACACCACGTTCATAGGCCTGGTGATAAGGACGTGCGCCAGTAAACGCTGGCAGGATGAATGGTGAATATGATGATTTTACCGGGAAGCGTGCCACAAATTCTGGGTTAATACCGCATATACTTCGCCAGTACCACGTAGTCAGGTTGATAAAGATCAATGGCATCCGCCATCTTTTGATCGTGCTCGTTGCGGCTTAACCCTTCATGGTTTACCAGCTCAAACGGAGTATCAAAACGCTGAACCAGAGAACGTAGAGTATCGTGGTTACCAATAACTGCCGTGATTTCGACATCCAGCCGCCGGAATGGCTTTCATCAACAAATCGCCAAGGCAATGCGCTTCTTTAGTGACCAGATCACTATCCGGCGACGACCGGCAGGATTGAGCTTACGCACGGAGCCTTCTGGCAACGCGCTATCGAGATCCGCCAGCAGGCGGAATCATTAAAAATTCCTTTCAGTTCCGTGCGCATAAAAAAGCGCCCGGTACGGTGATTCAACAAATTCATTGTTCTGTACTATATTTAACTCGTGCTTGTAGCAAATATTGGTAATACGCGCGATTAGTACCTTTGGGGTCGGGAGAAATAGTACGCAGAACTTTACGTTGGAGTGAACGCATTGCTGGAAAAACCTGTTGAGAGTGTTTGCGAAACTGTACCGTTAACCATTATTGGCTGGGGACTTTTTAATTTTTTACCTGGAACCACAAGGGCCGACCCCGTTGCGGCCAAACTGTGGACGAGTGCCGAATATAGTACCATTGACCGTTTTCTTTAAAAATCGCGGACGTTCAATTATTGCACCTGTTTCGCCACCTTCGGTAAATTGAGCAACAAACCTGACAATCCCATATTGTCGGCGTCCTGCTGACAATGTTCAAATGCGGTTAATCCCAACCATTCAGATGCGCAAATCCGGCATCAATTCGGCACGTAACGCCGCTGCTCCACAGATGGATGCCAGGTCTTTTTTAAGACTTGCGTCTTGCATCACAAAAGCGCAGTAATGCGAACGCATGAGACGTTCTGGATCAGGTGCAACCTTTTCACCAGACACATAAGGGTGGCAACATAGGCTATTGACAGCACTACCACAGGGACAAAGCTGAGACACAAATAATCTCCCTTCAAAAAAGAACGGTGTATTAACCGCCTGAGGACACTACGTTAACCGAGCAGTAGCGATGTGGCTACGATCGCATTCCAGGGAATCTTGCGGGAAAATGAGAAAGATAAAAAATAGGGCTGGCGCTGGGATGGCGCGGCGAGAGGTTGGTCGCATATTGGCGTTATTAGTGCGTTAAAAAAAGTGGGTATTGAAATTGATATCGTTGCAGGATGTTCAATTGGTTCGCTGGTGGGCGCTGCCTATGCATGCGATCGATTATGTGCGCTGGAGATTGGGTGACCTCTTTCAGTTATTGGGATGTTTTACGCCTGATGGATTTCTCCTGGCAGCGCGGTGGGTTACTGCGCGGCGAGCGTGTCTTCATCAATACCGCGAAATAATGCCGGAAGCAGAGATCGAAAATTGTTCCGTCGTTCGCGGCTGTTGCCACCAATTTAAGTACTGGGCGTGATTATGGTTTTACGAAGGCGATTTCCATTTCGCTATTCGCGCATCATGCAGTATTCGAGTACTCATGGCACCCGTTGCACATAACGGCTACTGGCTGGTTGATGGGGCAGTAGTTAACCCATTCCTATTTCTCTTACGCGTGCATTTGGGCTGATATCGTGATAGCGGTTGACCTGCAGCACGATGCTCATTTGATGCAACAAGATTTGCTCTCCTTTATGTCAGTGAAGAAAATAGCGTAATGGTGATTCTTTACCGTGGCTGCGCGTCTGAAAGAAAGGTTAGGCAGCATAACGACACGTCGGGCGGTGACAGCGCCAACGGCAACAGAGATTATGACCACTTTATCCAGGTGCTGGAGAACCGCCTTAAAAAGGAACCGCATGGCAGGTGATCCCGCCGAGGTTCCGATTCAACCTGTTCGCCTGCAAAGATCTACGCTTGATTTCCATCGCGCGCACGCTGCCATTGCGGCCGGACAGCTGGCAGTGGAAGGGAAAATGGACGGACTTTTGCCGTTGGTACGCACCAACATTTGACCAGAATTTTTATCTACACTTAAGTTAATTCTGACAGGCGCAGGTGGCAATAGCATGCCACTATTGAGTAAAGCCAGTCAGGGAGAGAACATGACGCAGCCATTGGTCGGAAAACAGATTCCGATTGTTGAAGATGAGCAGGTATTTCGCTCGCTTCTGGATTTTATGGTTTTCTCATCGGGAGCGAAAGGGTACTGGCGGCTGATGGGTGGATGCCCTTGAGTTGCTGGGAGGTTTCACTCCAGACCTGATGATATGTGATATCGCGATGCCGACGAATGAACGGGCTTACACTGCTGGAGCACATACGTAACAGAGGCGACCAGACCCGAGTTCTGGTGATATCTGCCACTGAAAATATGGCAGGTATTGCCAAAGCGTTACGTCTGGGCGTTGAAGATGTTTTGCTGAAACCAGTTAAAGATTTGAGTTGCTTGTGCGAGATGGTTTGTGCTGTTCTTATCCCAGCACGTTTAATTCGCGCGTTGAGGAAGAGGAAAGGCTTTTTGCGACTGGGACGCATGGTTGATAACCCTGCCGGCAGCGGTGAAATTATTACAGGAACTAAACCGCCGGTTCAGCAGGTGATTTCCCATCGCCGGGTTAATTATCGTCAATTGGTTGCCGCGGACAAACCCGGCCTGGTGCTTGATATTGCCGCACTTTCGGAAACGATTTCGGCATTTTATTGCCTTGATGTCACCCGAGCTGGGCATATGGCGTATTTGCTCCTTGTTATTACGCGCATTGTTTAACGGATTATAACAGGAACACTTGCACACCAAATCAATGGTTGCCAGAGTTGGGCGCGTTATTGAAGCAGGTAAACCATTTACTTCGTCAGGCCAATCTGCCGGGGCAGTTTCCGCTATTAGTTGGCTATTATCATCGCGAAGTGCAAATCTCATTGCGGTTTCTGCGGGTCTGAATGCGACGTTAAATACCGGCGAACACCAGGTGCAAATCAGTAATGGTGTTCCGTTAGGCACTTTAGGTAACGCTTATTGAATCAATTGAGCCAGCGATGCGACGCCTGGCAACGCCAAATATGGGGAACCGGTGGTCACGGCGCTTGATGTTGTCTGCAGAATGAGCAAACGATAACGCGGGTTAAATTTGCATTACCTGCTAATGTCGGCGGTGGTACTATCGTCGCCATCGTATAAGTAATTGTTTATTACGCTAACTCGCCTCCTTTTCAGAACTCAGCCCCTTCGGGGTGCTGTATACTGTATGCGATACAGAAATATGAACACGTTCAAAACACGAACAGTCCAGGAGAATTTGATGGCTGCCATAGACCCAAGTCAAAAAAGCCGGTTATCCCCGTTGTGGATTAGGAACCAGGATGTCGCCGGTGACTAAAGCCATCCCAAAGAGATGCCGCCACTTGTCGATAAGCCATTAATTCAATACGTCGTGAATGAATGTATTGCGGCTGGCATTACTCGAATTGTGCTGGTTACACACTCATCTAAAACTCTATTGAAAACCACTTCATAGCAGTTTTGAACTGGAAGCAATGCTGGAAAAACGTGTAAAACGTCAACTGCTTGATGAAGTGCAGTCTATTCGTCTACTGCACGTGACGATTATGCGGTTCGTCAGGGTTGGCGAAAGGCCTGGGACACGCGGTATCGCGTGCTTACCGGTAGCGGGTGATGAACCGTAGCTGTTATTTTGCCGATGTTATTCTGGATGAATATGATCGATTTGTCACAGGATAACCTGGCAGAGATGATCCGCCGCTTCGATGAAACGGGTCATAGCCAGATTATGGTTGAACCGGTTGCCGACGTGACCGCATATCGTTGTGGATTGCAAAGGCGTCCATTAGCGCCGGGTGAAAGCGTACCGATGGTCGGTGTGGTAGAAAAACCGAAAGCGGATGTTGCGCCGTCTAATCTCGCGATCCTGGTCGTTACGTACTTAGCGCGGATATTTGGCCGTTGCTGGCAAAAACCCCTCCGGGAGCTGGTGATGAAATTCAGCTCACCGACGAATCGATATGCTGATTGAAAAAGAAACGGTGGAAGCCTATCATATGAAAGGGAGGAGCCACGACTGCGGTAATAAATTAGGTTACATGCAGGCCTTCGTTGAATATGCAATTCGTCATAACACCCTTGGCACGGAATTTAAAGCCCTGCTTAAAGAAGAGATGGGCATTAAGAAGTAACATCCGTATTGGTGTTATCCACTAAACGGCGTTGAGCAATTGACGCCGTTTTTTTATAGCTTATTCTTATTAAATTGTCTTAAACTGTACATTAAAAATTCCTGCCGCTGGCGGTATTTTGAGCAAGTGCTGTACAAAATATTATTGCTTGATCAGGAAATCGTCGAGGGATTTACCTTGCTCATCCATTGCTTTTTTGATTACAGCTGGAGTACGGCCTGGCCAGTCCAGGTTTTAGTTTGCCGTTTTCGTCAACGTAGCTATATTTTGCCGGGACGCTCGGCACGTTTAGCCTTGGTGCCAGATTTAACGGCAGCAAGGCTATTCAGCAGTTCGTTCGGGTCATACCGTCAGCGATCAGCATTTCGCGATATTGCTGTAGTTTACGAGTGCGCTCTTCAACTTCAGCAGCAGCCGCGCTTTCTTCTTCGCGACGTTCGTTAACAACAACTTCTAATTTTTCCAGCATTTCTTCCAGCGTTTCAAGTGTACATTTTTTGCCTGCGCACGAAGAGTACGGATGTTGTTCAGAATTTTAAGTGCTTCGCTCATTGTAGTAATCTTAAACTATATTGGGGTGGTTTGTTGAGGTAATAATAGAGCCTTAATTGAGTTGTGAATAGCCAGGAATGTAAGGAATTCAAAATTGTTCTTTATTTTGTGCCGCCAATAAATATCTTTTCAGAAAAATTAGCCAGAGAAGACGTGGCATATAGCCCGATTTATACCGATGATTTCGCAGCACGTGAGGTTAAAACTTCCTGATTCATGTCACATTTATGGGGATATTATCGTAGGCTGACGACCTTTCAGGCTTTCGTATTAGTTGTGTTGACTAGAATCCCTATTAAGCCAATGATGAAAAGAATAACAGTTGCACAAGAGCATGGACTTAGTATTGGACTATCTCCTGGAGGTCAACAGAGGGCTATTACTTGCGCAACAGGTTAAAGATTGTGAGTAGTTACCAGCAGTCATTTACCGTTATAACAAGCGAGGCAGTTGTAACGATAGCTCAGAAGGATTATGAAAGGCTTCGTAAGGGAGAACGCATATACCCACTTCTGTGCATACTGTTGAGCTGAAACTGATGAATTATGATCAACTCAGCCAACTTTATTTCATATCATTGAGGGCCTGTGGCTGATGGCACAGCTATATCTTCACGATTCCGCAATGATGCGGGTAAGTCTACAGCATTGTTGCAATCTTCATACAATTACCAGGAATGCGGCATGCGCACTGTCGTATATACGGCAGAAATTGATGATTGCTTTGTGCCGGGCAAGTCAGTTCGCGTATAGGTTTGTCATCGCCTGCAAAATTATTTAACCAAAATTCATCATTATTTGATGAGATTCGTGCGGAACATGACAGCAGGCAATTCATTGCGTACTGGTCTGATGAATGCCAGTTTTTAACCAGACAACAAGTATATGAATTATCGGAGGTTGTCGATAACTCGATATACCCGGTACTTTGTTATGGTTTACGTACCGATTTTCGAGGTGAATTATTTATTGGTAGCCAATACTTACTGGCATGGTCCGACAAACTGGTTGAATTAAAAACCATCTGTTTTTGTGGCCGTAAAGCAAGCATGGTGCTGCGTCTTGATCAAGCAGGCAGACCTTATAACGAAGGTGAGCAGGTGGTTATCGGTGGTAATGAACGCTATGTTTCTGTATGCCGTAAACACTATAAAGAGGCGTTAGAAGTCGGCTCATTAACGGCTATTTCAGGAAAGGCATCGCCACGATTAATAAGAATTTCTTTACTGACAGGGTGAGCAGGGCGCTTTTATCCTGTCAGTTCGTTTTTACTTCACTTCTTCCGGGCTATACACCCTTCTCGGCAGTTTTTTAACGCCGCTATACGCCTCACAGACGCTTAAGCACCTACGTTGACTGTGACCTGTAAAGTACAATATCCCTGTGTTTAGGCGTTATACATCGTCGCTAATATGATGAAGGCTAATGCTGTCGGTTTATGGAATAGTTGCTTTAGGAAAACAACTACCGGCCCAGAAGGGGCCGTTTATGTTGCCAGACAGCGCTACTGATTAAGCGGATTTTTTCGCTTTTTTCTCAGCTTTAGCCGGAGCGGCTTCTTTGGGGGCTGCAGTTTCACCTTCTACATAATCACTACTTGTAGCAGGTATTGAGCAGGATTCGTTCAGCTCGCAGATTTAGCGGGTAACGCGGGTTAGCGCCGGTGCACTGGTCATCGAACGCATCTTCAGACAGTTTATCCACGTTCGCCAGGAGCTGCTTCTCCTGAACGCCAGCTTCACACCGGACACTTTGGGAATACCGAGTTCAGCTTTCAGCGTTTCCAGCCATGCCAGCAGTTCTCATCCTTAGCAGCAGGCAACGGTCGCCCGGCGCGCCAGACCCGAGTGGCTGCAATTTCAGCATAACGACGGCGAGCCTGCGGACGGTCATACTGGCTGAATGCAGTCTGCTTGGTCGGGTCGTCGTTCGCATTGTAGCGAGTAACGTTACAAATCAGCAGGGCGTTTGCCAGACCGTGCGGAATATGGAACTGGGAACCCAGTTTGTGCGCCATTGAGTGACATACACCCAGGAAGGCGTTCGCAAATGCGATACCCGCGATAGTCGCTGCACTGTGAACATGTTCACGCGCTACCGGAATTCAGACCCTTCGTGGTAGGACGCTGGCAGATATTCTTTCAGCAGTTTCAGTGCCTGCAGAGCCTGACCATCAGAGAACGACATGCCAGTACAGAAACATAAGCTTCCATGGCGTGAGTCACCGCGTCCAGATCCACCGAAAGCACACAGGGACTCTGCATGTCCATAACCAGGTCGGCGCTCCAGATCGCCATATCCGGAGTCAGCGCAATAGCTTGCCAGCGGATATTCTGACCAGTAGCGTCGTCAGTTACAACCGCAAACGGAGTGACTTCAGAACCTGTACCAGAAGTGGTGGTGACAGCGATCATTTTCGCTTTCACGCCCATTTTCGGGTCTGCAGATGTTTACGGATATCCATAAAGCGCAGCGCCAGCTCTTCGAAGTGAGTTTCCGGACGTTCGTACATGACCCAGACGATACTCCCGGCGGCGTCCATCGGGGAACCACCACCCAGCGCGATAATCACGTCTGGTTTGAAGGAGTTTGCCAGTTCTGCACCTTTACGAACGATGCTCAGGGTCGGTCTCGCTTCTACTTCGAAGAAGACTTCAGTTCTTCAACGCCTGCTGCTTTCAGTACGGAAGTGATTTGATCAAGCATAACCATTGTTGAACAGGAAGCGGTCAGTCACGATGAGCGCACGTTTGTGGCCATCAGTAATCACTTCATCCAGCGCGATTGGCAGGAGCCACGGCGGAAGTAGATAGATTTCGGAAGTTTTGTGCCACAACATGTTTTCAGCTCGCTAGCAACGGTTTTCTTGTCGATCAGGTGTTTCGGACCAAATGTTTCAGAGATGGAGTTACCACCCCAAAGAACCACAACCCAGAGTCAGGGAAGGTGCGAGTTTGAAGTTATACAGGTCACCGATACCACCCTTAGACGCTGGGTGTTAATCAGGATACTAGCTGTTTTCAATTCGATCTGAAGAAGGTATGCGAGCCGGTTGGTTATCCTGCTAGTGTACAGGCAAGAGGTATGACCATATGCCCATAGCAACCAGTTTCTCTGCTTTTCTACCGCGTCTTCGAAAATCTTTAGCGCGGTACATTGCCAGAGTCGGGACAGTTTTTCATGCGAACGGTTCGCTTTCATCAGAACGCCACTTCACCGATCAGAATCTTGGCGTTTTCTGGTACAGAGAAGCCTGCCAGTTCAGCAATTTTTATAGGCTGGCTGACCAACGATAGCCGCGTTCAGCGCACTCGTTTTTCAGGATTACATCTGAACAGCTTTCAGCTCTTTACCCTGCAACAGATAGCCGCCGTGGGTTGCAAAACGTTCACGTACAGCGTCATAAACAGAGTCAACAACAACAACAGACTGTTCAGAAGCACAGATTACGCCGTTGTCGAGGTTTTGCACATTAGTACAGATGCAACTGCACGTTTGAATCAGCAGTTTCATCGATTACACTTAAGCGTCGCCGTGCTACACCTGATAGCTGGTTTACCGGAGCTGTATGCGGCTTTAACCATGCCCTGGACCACCAGTCGCGAGGATTCAGGTTGATGTCTGGGGTGGTGCATCAGTGCGTTAGACAGTTCAACAGAAGGTCTTATTGATCCAGCCGATCAGATTTTTGCGGAGCACCGGCAGCGATAGCAGCCTGCAGAACGATATCAGCCGCTTTGTTGGCTGGCATCTTTTGCACGCGGGTGCGGGAAGAAGATAATGGCGTTACGGTCTTCAGACTGATCAGCGATTTGAAGATAGCAGTTGAGTCGGGTTAGTGGTCGGAACGATACCGCAAATAATACCGATTGGTTCAGCGATAGTGATGGTACCAAAAGTGTCGTCTTCAACACAACACACCACCACAGGTTTTTTCATCTTTATAGGCGTTGTAGATATATTCAGAAGCAAAGTGGTTTTTGATCACTTTATTCTTCACGATACCCATGCCGGATTCGGCAACGGCCATTTTCGCGAGTGGGATCCAGCATCTGCAGCAGCCAGAGCGGCGGCGCGGAAGATTTTGTCGACTTGCTCTCTAGTGAAACTCGCATATTCACGCTGGGCTTTTTTACACGCTCTACGAGTGCGTTAAGTTCAGCGACATGAGCAACAGCCATAATGCTCTCCCGATAATGTTAAACTTTTTTAGTAAATCATCTGCTCGAATACGAGAGTATAGTCAGTGCGGTGATGATTTGCTTAACCACTTAAAATCAAAAGCTTACTCGCGCTCACACTCACTGTGATTTACTAAAAGAAGTTTAAACATTAGAGTTATTATCTCTAATGCGTCACTTCCAGCTGTGGCGTAAGCAAGATTACTCACTTCTGGGTACTGATTACGCTATTGAATTAAATTTTTGCAAAGCTGACACCTTTCAGCATCGCTTTTCGCCATTATAGCTAACAGTTAATAAATTGTAGAATCATTTGGTGGCTACATTAGCATGTTTTGCACAACTAGATAACAATAATGTTTATAGGAATTTTAGTAGTTAGGAGGTGGATGCCGTCAAAAGGCGTATTGTCAGCGCGTCTTTTCAACTCGTTGACGTCTAACATTATCCCGGCTTTTGCTTCGGAGCTAACCGTGATCATACCTTTTTGATTTTCCTGTTTACTTCAAATTTTTCATCGGGTTATTTGCGCTGGCTCAACCCGGTAGGGATTATTCCCGTCTTTATCAGCATGACCAGTTATCAGACAGCGGCAGCGCGAAAAACAAACCTAACCTTACAGCCAACCTGTCTGTGGCCGATTACTGTGGATCTCGCTCTTCTCGGCGAGACCACTCCACAAACTTTTCGGTATATCAATTTATTCGTCCCGTATCGCCGGGGTATCCTGCGGTGACAGAGTGATGTCCATGATCAGCGGCAAGCTGGCCAGGATAAACAGAACAACAAAATCAGAAACCGCGGTACGTGAAAGCATTGGTGCGGTGCTCACTGGCGTTGCCGTTGATGGCGGGGCCAGGGCCATCAGTTCTACCATCGTCTGGGGTACGCGTTATCACAGCATTAGCTATCTGTTTGGTTTCTTTGTGGCTATTGCATTGTTCGCTTTTATGTTGTTGGGGATTGTTCCGGATGGCACCGTGGCTGGTACGGGTTTTTACGCGAGACCGGCATCAACGTGATTACGCGTATTATGGGGCTATTGCTGATGGCATTGGGGATTTAATTTATCGTTACCTGGTATTAAGGGCACTTTCCGCCTGCTTAATTAATTCCTTTCAAATGAAATGGAGCCGCCATGCTCCGTTCACTTCGTCATTATTTTTACTTTGTTCCCGCGCAGTTATCAAAAGACAAAAGGAATAAATAAAAAATCCCCTCAAATTACAGTTAGTTATAAGGATTTCCTTAACTGCTTCTCCTCACCATCATGTTATTTTCGCCACATCATAATCCTGGGCTTGCCTAAGAATAATTGTAATGATATTAGTAATTCCACTGCCTTTGGTAGAGGAAAGTGTGCTAAATAATAATCAATTGTTAAATTATTGGCATTTCACTGCTGGAACTGTAATCAGAAACAGACAGACATGCTTAACCAATCTCTATTTGATTCGAATTCTAAGACGTTTGTTAAGACATGGAAGCAAGCTATAGATTCTGATACGGTCAATAAAAAGAATTGCTTAACAATTTTGCAAATGTATTGGCGAAGAAGAAGCGCATTTGGTACTTTCCGGGCAATTGCCTTTTATTCTTTATTGGTAATGAGAATAATTAACAAGTTGAAGAGCGTCGCGAAAAGAGAATGTGTCTCGACAGGGGAGACACAGTACCAACGACATAAGGTGATTGTCTGAATCACCAGAATAAATAAGTCGGTGATAGCAATCCGTAACGATAAAAGTAACCTGGAGCAGAACGTCTCCGAGCCGTGCAGGGCCACATTCCGGGATTACACATGCTGGTTAATACCAGTAATTATAATGAGGGAGTCCAAAAAAACAATGACCAACATCACCAAGAGAAGTTTAAGTAGCAGCTGGCGTTCTGGCTGCGCTAATGGCAGGGAATGTCGCGCTGGCAGCTGATGTACCCGCAGGCGTCACACTGGCGGAAAAATAAACGCTGGTACGTAACAATGGTTCAGAAGTTCAGTCATTAGATCCCACAAAATTGAAGGTGTTCCGGAGTCTAATATTAGCTGATAATCTGTTCGAAGGCTTACTGGTCAGCGATTCTGACGGTCATCCGGCACCTGGCGTTGCTGAATCCTGGGATAATAAAGACGCGAAAAGTCTGGACCTTCCATTTGCGTAAGTATGCGAAATGGTCTGATCACGCCAGTCACAGCACAAGACTTTGTGTATAGCTGGCAACGTTCTGTCGATCCCAATACCGCTTCTCCGTATGCCAGTTATCTGCAATATGGGCATATCGCCGGTATTTATGAAATTCTTGAGGGAAAAAACCCATTACCTTATTGGTGTTAAAGCCCACCACTATCACACATTAGAAGTGACCTTAAGTTAACCCGTTCCGTACTTCTATAAATTACTTGTTACCCATTAACTTCACCGGTGCCAAAAGCCGCTATCGAGAAATTCGGCAAAAAATGGACCTAGCCTGGTATATCGTCACCACGGTGCCTATACCTTAAAAGATTGGGTCGTAAATGAACGAATCGTCTGAACGCAGCCCGACCTACTGGAACAACGCGAAAACCGTTATTAACCGGGTAACCTATTTGCCTATTGCTTCTGAGGTTACCGATCTCAACCGTTACCTAGTGGTGAAATCGACATGACGTATAACAACATGCCGATTGGATTGTTCCAGAAGCTGAAAAAAGAGATCCCGGACGAAGTTCACGTTGATTGATACCTGTGCACTGACTATAACTAAATGGCAACCAGAAACCGCCATCAACGATGTGCGTGTGAGGACCGCACTCAAACTAGGTATGGACCGCGATATCATTGTTAATAAAGTGAAAGCGCAGGCGACATGCCCGCCTATGGTTAATCCACCGTAGACCGACGGCGCAAAATTGACGTAGCCAGAATGGTTTGGCTGGAGCCAGGAAAAACGTAACGAAGAAGCGAAAAAACTGCTGGCTGAAGCGGGTTATACCGTATATAAACCGTTGACCATCAACCTGCTGTACAACACCTCCATTTGCATAAAAAAGCTGGCGATTGCTGCCTCTTCATTTCGGAAGAAAAACATTGGTGTAAACGTCAAACTGGTTAACCAGGAGTGGAAAACGTTCCTCGACACCCGTCACCAGGGCAGTTTTGACGTGGCCCGTGCAGGCTGGCGTGCAGACTAGAACGAACCAACTTCCTTCCGAACACCACGCCGTCGAACAGCTGATGAATACCGCGCATTATAAGAGCCGGCCTTTGACAGCATTATGGCGGTAACGCTTAAAGTGACTGACGAGGCGCAGCGCACAGCTCTGTACACTAAAGCAGAAGGACAGCTGGATAAGGATTCGGCCATTGTTCCTGTTTATTACTACGTGAATGCGCGTCTGGTGAAACCGTGGGTTGGTGGCTATACCGGCAGAGTTCTGCTGGATAATACCTATACCCGGAATATGTACATTGTGAAGCACTAATGGCAATACGTGGCAGGAGTGTCCTGCTTTACGGCGTCTTATTTTTATCGCATTACAGAAGGCACAGGCCAGAAGGTAGGGCAATGTTAAAATTTATTTACGTTGCCGTCCTGGAAGTGATTCCGACGCTATTTATTCTTATTACTATTTCGTTCTTTACGATGGCCTCGCGCCGGGAAGCCCTTTTACCGGCGATCGTACTTTACCGCCAGAGTGATGGCCAATATCGCAGCCAAATATCATCTTAATGATCCGATTATGACACAGTATTTCAGCTACCTGAAACAACTGGCGCATGGTGATTTGGTCGATCGTTTAAATATAAAGATTATTCGGTCAATGACCTGGTGGCATCCAGTTTTCCCGTTTCTGCCAAACTGGCAGCCGGCTGCATGTTTCCTTGCGGGTGTACTGGGCGTTAGTGCTGGCGTTATTGCCGTATTTAAACAAAGCACTAGTGGGACTATACCGTGATGGGGCTGCAATTACCCTGGTTGTTATCCCCAGTTTTGTGATTTCACCATATTAGTCATGATATTTGCTATTATTTTGCATTGGCTGCTGGGCGGTGGCTGGAATGGTGGGGCGCTTAATTTTATGATATTGCCGATGGTGGCGTTGTCACTCGCTTATATTGCCAGTATCCGCGTATTACCCGTGGCTCTATGATTGAAGTATTACACTCCAACTTTATTCGTACTGCCCGGGCGAAAGGGTTACCAAGGCGGCGGATCATTTTACGCCACGCATTAGACCGCTCCGTTACCCGTGCTCTCCTAGATGGCCCCTGCATTTGTCGGCATTATTACCGGTTCTACGGTTACTGAAATCATTTATGGTTTGCCGGGGATTGGGCAACTGTTCGTTTATGGCGCATTGAACCGTGACTATTCCTTAGCGTTAAGCCTGACCATCCTGTGGTGCGTTAACCATTTTGTTTAATGCCATTGTCGATGTGCTATATGCGGTTATCGACCCGAAAATCCGTTACTGATACTGGAGCTCGCGATGATGTTAGTAAGAAGAAACAGCTAGACGCTGGAAAATTTCAGTGAAAAGCTGGAGGTCGAAGGGCGCAGCTTGTGGCAGGACGCACGTCGACGTTTTATGCATAACCGTGGCGGTTGCCAGTCTGATAGTGCTGGTGCTGATCGCGTTATTTGTAGCTCGGGACCGATGCTTTTGCAGTTCGCCTATGTCGAGACCGACTGGCCATGATGTCCAGCGCCCCGGATATGGAGTCCGGTCACGACTTTGGTACTGAGTCTCCGGTCGCGACCTGCTGTGCGCGTTGCGATTGGCGGGCGATCTGACCATGGTCGGTGTTGCTGCGGCACCGGTGGCCGTGGTCGTCTGGGGACTTTATGGTTCGCTTTCCGGTGATTGGGCGGTAAAGTGGATTCGGTTATGATGTGTCTGCTGTTTTCTCAACTCCTTCCCATTCATGTTCTTCGTCATTTGCTGGTGACCTTTTTCGGTTAACATTCCTGCCGATTTTCGTGGCGATAGGCATGGTTCCTGGTGGATATGGCTCGTATCTGCGCGTGGGCAAACCCTGAGTCTGAAGCGCAAAGAAGTTCATCCAAGGCGGCACAAGTTGGCGGTGTATCGACATCGGGCATTCATTCGCCACATTGTGCCGATGTACTCGGTGTGGTGGTGGTCTACGCATCACTTCTGGTGCCCAGGTTATCCCTTCTTTCGCCAACCTTCCCAGCTTCCTGGGGTTGGGTATGCAATAGCCGTTAAGCAGCTGGCGGCATCGCCTGAGTGATGGCGCGAACTCGATGGAAACTCTCTCCATGGTTATTGTTGTTCCCAGCGGGATTCTCCTCGTGGTGACGCTGTTTCGTTTTCAACTTTATCGGCCATGGCTTGGCCATGCCCTCGACCTGAAAGATCGTCAAGGAGTGCAGCCATGAGCGTAATTGAAATCCTATAACTGTGCCGCTCGCACAACAACAGGCTGACGCACTGCTGAACGTGAAGTATTGGCGCGTCACCTTCAGTACCCGCACGGCGTTACGGCGGCTGGTAAATGATTTAATTTTTCCCTACGTGCCGGAGAAACGCTGGGCATCTGTAGGTGAGCTCGTGGTTCGGGTACTTGCAACTGCATTTGCGTTGATGGGCCTGCTGGCTGCCAACGGAACGTATTCGGCGGATTCGGCAACCTTCAATGGGCGTGAAGTCCCCCAATTTGCCAGAGCGTGAACTCAATAAACTGCGGCGCCAACAAATTCTCACTAATTTTTCAGGACCCAATGACTTCGTTGTAATCCCTATATGCGCGTCGGTGAGCAGTTGATGGAAGTGCCGACGCTGCATAAGAACATGAGCAAGCCAGGCGTTTCGAAGTTGGTGCGGATGCTCGATGCGGTAAAAATGCCGGGAGTGTGTAAACGCATGAAACGTACCCTACGAACTTTGCGGCACGGTCAGCGAGTCATGATTGCGATGGCCTTGTTATGTCGACTGTAAGCTGCTCATTGCGGATGAACCAGACTGTGCTGGCACGTCACCTGACAGGTGCAGATCGTCACTACGCTATTAAATGAACTGAAGCCGGCGTTTAATACTGCCATCATTATGATCACCCACGATCTTGGCGTGGTGGCGGGGATCTGTGACAAAGTGCTGGTAATGTACGCCGGGCGCACGATGGAATATGGCAATGCGCGCGATGTGATTTATCAACCCGTTCATCCTTATTTTATGGGTTTCTCAACGCGGTGCACGTCTCGATGCGGAAGGTGAAACAATGTTGGCCCGTCCGGGTCATCCGCCAAACCTGCTGCGATTACCGAAAGGTTGCCCGTTCCAGCCACGTTGTCCGCATGCGATGGAAATTTGTAGTAGCGCACGCCGCTGGAAGGGTTTCTCCTGGCCGTATCCGTGCTTGCTTTAAACCGGTCGAGGATACGCTATGAATGCTGTAACTGAAGAAAGTCCTCCTTGAAATAGCAGTTTTAAAGTGCACCCTGAAATCAAAGATGGCAAACAGTGGTTCTGGCAACCGCCGAAAACACTTCAAAAACCGTCGATGGTCACTTCTCGCCTGTACTGGAAGGGAAACATCAGGAGTGGTAGGGGAATCGGATGCTCAGGTAGACGCCACCCTTTTATCCTCGCCATCATCAGTTGGTCAAGGCGACCGACGGTCGTGTTACCTGGTTAGGTAAAGAGTTACTGGGCATGAAAACTAAAAAAGAAATAAAACACATCCCATTCGCAGTGATATCGAGAATGATCTTCCAGGAATCCATGGCGCATCGCTGAACCCGCCGTGTGACCATCGGCCGATCATCGCTGAACCGCTGCGTCTTTATCATCCGAAAATGTCACGCCAGGAAGTTCGCGAGCGCGTGAAGGCGATGATGCTGAAAGTCGGGTTATTGCCTAACCTGATTAACCGCTATCCGCATGAGTTCTCTGGTGGGCAGTGCCAGCATTATCGGGATTGCGCGTGCTCTTATTCTTGAACCGAAGCTCATTATCTGTGATGAGCCGGTGTCGGCGCTGGACGTGTCAATTCAGGCACAGGTGGTCAACCTGCTCCAGCAATTGCAACGTGAGATGGGATTGTCATTAATTTTTATCGCTCATGACCTGGCCGTGGTGAAGACACATTAGGAATCGCGTGTTTTGGTGATGTATCTCGGCCATGCGGTAGAACTGGGGACCTATGATGAGGTCTACCATTAATCCACTACATCCTTACACCAGGGCATTGATGTCGGCAGTCCCAGATACCTGATCCAAATATGGAGAAGACAAACCATGGAGGATTTTACTGGAAGGGAATTCCCATGGCCAATCGACCCACCTTTGGGTTTGTCCGTACCCATTATCCAAATTGCCGATTGCAGATTACACCAAACACGTCCTGTGCTGAAAAGGAGTTACGAACACACCATTTCTTGTTTGAAAGTGAATCCGCTTTAAACACAATAAGGGCTGACAGTTGTCAGCCCTTTTGCAGGCAAAGCGATTATTATTTATTCCCACCAGATGATATGGCAAAGTTTGTGATCTTTTCGCCGCGGCATAACAGAATGCGGGCGAAAACATCGTTGATTTTCACCATCTTCACTGTGTCCACCAGACCAATCACCACTTCGGCAAAAAAGTAGGGTTCAAATCGAAATCAACATGTTCCTGCCAGTCTTCCGCCGGATCGAATAACTCCGCGCCGCCGCGCTCTTCAAACTGAAGATTGAACAGCAGACGTCGGCTGCAGTAGAGCTTGTCGGCAGCCGGTTTCGAGAAAAATATCGTAGGCCTGCTCAAGCGTTTCATCTTCGAGTCAGGCAATTGTTCAATCCATATCCATAGTCACTACCTGTTTAACCTCTGTTGGCGACGTTTTACAGCAACGGGCTGAAGAAGTAAAACAGTCACTTTTAGGCGAACACGTTGCCATAATGGACGTTTTAAGCCATAAACGGGCATCGAGCAACGTGAACACGAAATATCATAGTTATGAACGGCGGCAAGGTCTGCACCAAAAACCTTTATCGTCGATTGCCAAGGTAATCTCGAAATTCAGCCACAGACTACGCATATCAAGGTTAACGGTGCCAACCAGACTTAGTTCGCCATCGACCAGCACGCTCTTGGTATGCAGTAACCCGCCTTCAAACTGATAAATTTTAACCCCAGCAGCAAGCAGTTCCGTAAAGAATGCGCGACTGGCCCAGCCGACCAGCATCGAGTCATTTTTTCGCGGAAGGATAATACTGACATCCACCCCGCGCTGCGCCGCCGTGCAAATCGCATGAAGTAAATCATCGCTTGGCACAAAGTAGGGCGTGGTCATGATCAAATATTCATGCGCCGAATAAGCCGCAGTCAATAATGCCTGGTGAATGAGATCTTCCGGAAAGCCGGGGCCAGAAGCAATTGTGTGAATGGTGTGACCGCTGGCCTGTTCAAACGGCATAATATTGACATCTGGTGGTGGCGGCAGAATACGTTTTCCGGTTTCAATCTCCCAGTCGCAGGAATAAATAATCCCCATCGCGGTGGCGATGGGGCCTTCCATACGCGCCATCAGATCAATCCATTGCCCTACGCCCGCATCTTGTTTGAAGTAGCGAGGATCGACCATATTCATGCTGCCGGTGTACGCGATGTAATTATCGATCATGATCATCTTGCGATGTTGGCGCAGGTCCATACGGCGTAAAAACACACGCATCAGATTGACCTTTAAGGCTTCGACCACTTCAATACCGGCATTACGCATTAGCTCGGGCCACGGGCTGCGGAAAAAAGCCACACTCCCGGCGGAGTCGAGCATCAATCGGCAATGAATACCACGCCGTGCAGCCGCCATTAATGATTCAGCCACCTGGTCCGCCATGCCGCCGGGCTGCCAGATATAAAACACCATCTCAATATTATGGCGCGCGAGCTGGATGTCGCGGATTAACGCCTGCATCACATCATCTGACTCGGTCATCAGCTGTAGCTGATTCCCTTTGACCCCAGCGATCCCCTGACGACGCTCGCAAAGCTTGAATAATGGCGCAGCGACACTGCTATTTTCTTCGGCGAAGATATGCTTACAGGCTTTAAGGTCGTTAAGCCATTTTGCGGTGGAAGGCCACATCGCTCTGGCGCGCTCAGCGCGGCGTTTGCCTAAATGGAGCTCGCCAACGGCAAGATAGGCAATAATTCCGACTAACGGCAGAATGTAAATAATCAACAGCCAGGCCATCGCGGAGGGAACTGCGCGTCGTTTCATTAGAATGCGTAAAGTTACGCCTGCAATGAGCAACCAGTATCCCAGAATGGCCAACCAACTCACCAACGTATAAACGGTTGTCATAGATTAGAAATCCTTTTGAAAGCGCATTGTTATGAGTTTACGCATATGGATTCATCTGGCAAATAAAAACGCGGGAAAAGCACTGGTCAGCGTCGGGGGCGGGGGTATAATGACCATTCTGTTATTGCATAGAGTAGTTAACATGAAGCGGAGTAGAACGGAAGTGGGGCGCTGGCGCATGCAGCGTCAGGCTAGCCGACGTAAATCGCGTTGGCTTGAGGGGCAATCGCGCCGAAATATGCGTATCCACAGCATCAGGAAGTGCATTCTAAACAAACAGCGTAACTCGTTATTGTTTGCGATCTACAATATCTAAATGTACTGGGCACCATTGCGGTGCCCAATAAGTTTACTCTTCCGTCTTTAAACTCTATTTTTGCGCCGATTCTTTACTGTCAGCTTTCGTTTCTTGTTCATCGTTATCGCTGAAAATACCATGACCTGAGTTCAACAACATTGAAACGAGCATATCATTATTAATCTCTTCACCATTTAAAACTCGCGCCAGAATTTCGCTGCCAAACAGTTGCGGTGAGAGAATGATATCCGGATGTACCATCTTAATCTTATTCAGGTTTTTGCTATCACTGACGGCGAGAACTGTTTTGACATCACTGCTCATATCTTTTGCCGAGAGTACAACAAACGCGTTATCTGCATCGTTATCACTCAGCGCCAGAATGGCCCGGCAACGATCGATTCCCGCTTTCTTTAATACTGAACTGTCATTACTGTCACCGGGGATAACATCAGCGTTATCGCCTAAGCGTTGCTCAAGTTGCTTGATATCATCTTCAGGCAAGTTGCTGATAACCGTTACGTTTTGTCCGCGTTGATTCAGTTGCAGGATCGTATTGATGGCGAGAATCGAATGTCCGCAAACAATAAAATGATCTTTACGATGCATTGTATGATTGTTTCCTTTTAAAAGTTTGTTGAATCCCCCGCGGATAAGCGGACCAAAAATTGAGGTCATAGATGTGGCAAAAACGGTAATGCCGGAAATAATGACCGAAATAGTGAACAATCGTGCTGATTCAGAAACAGGGACAATATCTCCATAGCCGACGGTTGACATGGTTTCTATCGAAAAATAGAACGCGGTCATCAAACTTTCTATTCGCGGATTAAAACCTTCGCTTAAATAAAGCGCACCGTAGGTTGAGTAAAACAGTAATGTCGTGAAACTAATAAATGCAAAAATTGTCCCGGCTGCGGCGCTACTGTGGGAGAAGTCTTTGCGCAGTATCAGCAAAAACACCAGCGTAAAAATGCAAAATCCAATACTAAATTTCAGCCAGGGATAAAAATGCAGGGTGTAAATTAGCGCTATCAACAACAAAATGATACTGATTGCCCATGCGAGCTTTGCCCGGAACAGTAAGCCAATGGAGTTCAGGACAAGAAAGACGCCGAGCATAAATAGTGGGGCGTTTGCCAGCAAGGAGAGATCCAACTCTGAAAATGCTTTGATATGGAAAATATCAAGCAAATTGACCGACATACCATAGATTGTTTTAAAAATAAGCAATCCATTTAAAAAGACGGCCAGCGCGAGAATGTCGTGCCGTAGGGTCACCCATAAATTTGTTGCTGTTTGTTTGAATGTAGCCCAGTGACTCACTGATACCTCTGTAACCACAATTTTGTTTAATTATCTTAGCGTGCACATTTTCTGAACATACATGCAGCGCGTGAATGTGTTAAACAATAGTAGATGACTTTATCCGCAGTAATCAAAGGTTTTGAGTGAGCAACTCTGCGTCAGGAAAGGGCTTTTTTCCTGAACATGCTCACATCATATAAAGAAATACAGATAAAGTTATTATCTGCTTGTGGTAGTGAATGCACTGACCGGCTATAAGGAAAGGCCAAACAAGAACACGGTTGCAAAAACCGTGCCCTTAAATATTGGATCTCTATGAGGTAGCCTGAGTTTAACGGACACTCCTTCCTGAAATAGAATGGCATCAGAAGGAGCTAATAATGAGCAGAAAAACCCAACGTTACTCTAAAGAGTTCAAAGCCGAAGCTGTCAGAACGGTTCTTGAAAATCAACTTTCGATCAGTGAAGGCGCTTCCCGATTATCTCTTCCTGAAGGCACTTTAGGACAATGGGTTACCGCCGCCAGAAAAGGGCTCGGTACTCCTGGTTCCCGCACGCTGGCTGAACTGGAATCTGAAATTCTGCAACTGCGTAAGGCGTTAAATGAAGCTCGCCTTGAGCGAGATATATTAAAAAAAGCAACAGCGTATTTTGCACAGGAGTCACTGAAAAATACGCGTTAATCGAACAATGGCGACAACAATTTCCCATTGAAGTGATGTGTCAGGTATTTGGTGTATCCAGGAGCGGTTATTACAACTGGGTACAGCATGAACCCTCAGACAGAAAACAAAGTGATGAGCGGCTAAAACTGGAGATTAAGGTGGCACATATCCGCACTCGCGAAACATATGGAACCCGGCGGCTCCAGACGGAGCTGGCAGAGAATGGCATCATCGTTGGTCGTGACCGACTGGCACGTCTTCGTAAGGAGCTGAGGCTACGCTGTAAGCAGAAACGCAAGTTCAGAGCGACTACGAACCCGAACCACAATCTGCCAGTTGCGCCAAATCTGCTGAACCAGACGTTCGCTCCTACAGCACCAAATCAGGTCTGGGTGGCGGACCTGACGTATGTTGCCACACAGGAGGGATGGTTGTACCTCGCTGGCATCAAAGATGTTTATACGTGCGAAATTGTCGGCTACGCCATGGGAGAGCGCATGACAAAAGAGCTGACAGGTAAAGCCCTGTTTATGGCGCTCAGGAGCCAGCGCCCACCTGCCGGGCTAATCCACCACTCTGATCGAGGTTCACAGTACTGCGCATACGATTACCGGGTCATACAGGAGCAGTCTGGTCTGAAAACATCAATGTCGCGTAAAGGTAACTGTTACGACAACGCTCCGATGGAAAGCTTCTGGGGAACGCTGAAAAATGAGAGCCTGAGCCACTATCGTTTTAATAACCGGGATGAAGCCATCTCAGTAATACGGGAATACATTGAGATTTTCTACAATCGTCAGCGTCGTCACTCTCGTCTGGGGAATATCTCCCCGGCAACCTTCAGGGAAAAATATCATCAGATGGCTGCTTAAAAAAAGAACAAATGGTAGTGTCCGCTATTGCCAGTACACCTCACTACTCAGAACACTTTCTTAAATGGTTTCACTGAAAACGTGTTCATAGACTGGCTGTGTGCACGTACGGGTCAGCATCGGCCCAGGCCAAGCTGCTTCCAGCGATTCAAATGAGCAATAACGGTTGAGCCAGTAAATCCCCAGCCCCTGGAATTGTCACTGTTGACCGCTGGCATTGGACCAGCCTGTCAACAAACGACCTTCATCATGCAGTAACTGTAAACGTGCTAAATGTGCCGGTACTAAACACAAGGCGTTTTTCGAGGCTATCAGCTTTGTCTTGAGTGTAAATACATATACACGGCACAACTCCTTGTTCGGGAAAGTTGTGAAGTACGTTATTTGAAAAGGGCGAGATTTGCAACGGAAAGATGATGTCTTTGTTAAGGCCATGCATAAAGTAAGGGGCACTGTACGCCAAAAATGACATTTTCACTGATTCTGATTGTCTTGCCTTATTGAATATGATTGCTATTTGCATTTAAAATCGATACTTGCTTCTTCTACTGAATGATCATGACTTCAATGACCCTTGATTTACCTTGCCGCTTCCCCTTGGCCATGTTACTTTCGGTCTGCATTCATGGTGCTGTTGTGGCGGGTCTGCTGGATACCTCGGCAGATCAGGTTATTGAACTACCTGCGCCTGCGCAGCCGATTCCGTCACGACGGTCGCGCCTGCTGATCTCGAACCGCCACAAGCCGTTCACTCGCCACCGGAGCCGGTGGTAGAGCCAGAACCGGAACCGGCCCATCCCCGAACCGCCAAAAGAAGCACCGGTGGCTATTGAAAGCCGAAGCCGAGTCAAGCCAAACCCAAGCCGGTGAAAAAGGTACAGGAACAGCCAACGCGATGTCAAACCCGTAGAGTCGCGTCCGGCATGACCGTTTGAAAGACAGCACCCGCGCGCCCACATCAAGTACGGCACGTGATGCAGCAGCCCGGTTACCAGTGTGGCTTCAGGACCACGGCGCATCAAGCCGGTAATGAGCCGCAGTATCCGGCACGAGCACAGGCATTGCGCATTGAGGGCAGGTTAAAGTTAAATTTGACGTCACGCCGGATGGTCGCGTGGATACCAATAAATCCTCGTCAGCCAAGCCTGCGAAGATGTTGAGCGTGAGGTGAAAAATGGCCATGCGCATATGGCGTTATGAGCCGGGTAAGCCAGGCAGTGGGATTGTGGTGAATATCCTGTTTAAAATTAACGGCACCACCGAAATTCAGTAAGCAGAAAATGGAAAGTCCGATCTGAGGCTTTTG
Organism: Shigella flexneri; assembly: GCA_048288465.1. Lineage (GTDB taxonomy): Bacteria > Pseudomonadota > Gammaproteobacteria > Enterobacterales > Enterobacteriaceae > Enterobacter > Enterobacter flexneri_B. The sequence goes on from CP182556.1 coordinate 1,266,967, forward strand.
ACGATTACTCAACAGGTAGGGCCAGGTCTTCCTTCAGCATTTAACCGCGACATACTTAAATAATGCTTCTGTCGCTTTATAGCGTTGCCCATTGGTTCAGACGCTACTTTTTTCACCCACACTTCAATATTAATGCTAACCGATGTCGTCCCTTTCTGGACACAGCGTGCATAGCAGCACACCACATCGCCGACCGCAACCGGCCGTAAGAAAGTCATTCCTTCAACCCGCACAGTCACTACGCGACCGTGGGCAATTTCTTTCGCCAGAATAGCGCCGCCAATATCCATTTGTGACATTAACCAACCACCAAAGATGTCACCATTGGCATTGGTATCGGCGGGCATGGCTATAGATGTAAAACAAGATTGCCCTGAGGTACGTTATGTGTCGTAGACATGGCAAACCCACTAAAAGGAAATCACAGGCGCGATGTGACCGACGATTTTCCTGAGGAGCAGGAGACACAGCGCCAGCCCCGAAGGATGGCAGTTCGGTTAGGATTTATCTTCTGCGGCATGTGGCGGTAGATATAGATACCGCTTACAATGTGAAGATTTAAGGTAAGGGCGGTCAGGCCAAAGACTTTAAAGTTGACCCAAATATTTTGTGCAGCCAGAATGCGATGTAGATGTTTGCCAGACCGCAAAGGATAAAGAAACAGCAGCCCAGGCCAGATTTAGCTTCTACGATACCGGTTGCGGCAGTGTGAGTCCTTGACCCATATTCTGCCGAATTAGCGGCTTTTTCATCACCCATTGGCTGACTAACAGGGCTCCCGCAAACAGAGCATAAATGACTGTAACCTTCCATTTTAATAAACTCTATCATTGTGGAAGAATAGTGTCAAGCCACCGAAGACGACCACCAGAACAAAGCGATCAGGGCCATCTTCTCAACCTTACGAAAGCGAACCCAGCTAGTACAGAAGCACAATCGCCGTGGCGACGATCAGCGCCGCAGTAGCCGCATAGATGTCATAAATCTTGTAAAACGCGAAAAAGGCAACCAGCGGTAAAAAATCAAAGAAACTGCTTCATTTTACGATTTCTCGTAATCAAATGCTTAAGGTTATCTGCTAATCAACATATACAGGCGGAACAATAGATCAGCAATATGGCAGTAAATCAGGTTGCTCAAGGTGTTCGCCAATACGATACGCATTTCGGGGTTAATGCGGCAAAAGAAGGAAAAGCAGCAACAGTGGTTTTTGCCAGTAACCACCAGTACTGCGGGCGCCACCGAGACGCATATTCGCCTAGTCAGCCCGCATACTGCTACGCATCGAAGGTAAAATGCCCATTTTGTCCGGTACCAGCATCACCCGGTGCCAGGGCCAGTAAAATGGCCATGATAATTCCCGGAACGACCACCAGCATGATGCCAATCTGTACTAAAAGGGTAGTCAGAAAAATCAGAATAAATAACTTGGGCAATATCGGCGCACTGGCACCAATAGCTCGCAGCGCACTGACTCTCTGACCCGCAGACACCAGCTGGATAATTAATATTACGCCTCCGGCGAGAATGGCGTTACCGATTAATTCTGAAAAAGTGGACGCCGCTGAAGCCTGCAGCAAAATTTGTTGCTGTTCCGGTGACATATTCTGAACCAGGTCGAACAACCCACTACTGCCGCTAACGGGCACGCCGTCATTGAGCTGCGCAAGCTGTGCATCACTGGGTGAGAAAACATGCCCTAACACCACTGTGATAAACGCACATAGCAACGATACCAACAGAATGGTCATAAATTGATTACGGAAGAAATTTCCGGTGTCACGGTATACGGACTGCGCCGTGATAGACATGCACTCTCCTTGAGTTTTATGCAGGTGTTAATTAGCGGGCAATTGTACCCTGGTTAAGCCTCGGGTGGCAGCATCAGGTCTTGTATGGAAAAGCATATCTTTGTAAAGCGGAGGTAATTGCTGGCCTTCAGGCGTGGGCAAAGCGCGGCAAGTGGCGATCGAGTTAATATTTGCGTAGAGAAAATATTTAAAAATTGATTTAAATCACATTAACCAGGATTCTCAATGCAACTTCTAAATTAATCCAGATCAATAAATGGTGAATTATCATATGTAATGTGATCTATGTAGGATCATTTGTTACTCCAATGTAGGTATATTCGTCACGTTTTTATAACCATAACGACGGAGCGGATATGAAAAAGTTAACAGTGGCGGCTTTGGCAGTAACAACTCTTCTTTCTGGCAGTGCCTTTGCGCATGAAGCAGGCGAATTTTTTATGCGTGCAGGTTCTGCAACCGTACGTCCAACAGAAGGTGCTGGTGGTACGTTAGGAAGTCTGGGTGGATTCAGCGTGACCAATAACACTCAACTGGGCTTGACGTTTACTTATATGGCGACCGACAACATTGGTGTGGAATTACTGGCAGCGACGCCGTTCCGCCATAAAATCGGCACCCGGGCGACCGGCGATATTGCAACCGTTCACCATCTGCCGCCAACACTGATGGCGCAGTGGTATTTTGGTGATGCCAGCAGCAAATTCCGTCCTTACGTTGGGGCCGGTATTAACTACACCACCTTCTTTGATAATGGATTTAACGATCATGGCAAAGAGGCGGGGCTTTCCGATCTCAGTCTGAAAGATTCCTGGGGAGCTGCCGGGCAGGTGGGGGTTGATTATCTGATTAACCGTGACTGGTTGGTTAACATGTCAGTGTGGTACATGGATATCGATACCACCGCCAATTATAAGCTAGGCGGTGCACAGCAACACGATAGCGTACGCCTCGATCCGTGGGTGTTTATGTTCTCAGCAGGATATCGTTTTTAATTCCGCACAAAAACGACCCCGTAATATACGGGGTCAATAAGGACATGGTATAAAGGGTATTATTTCTTCGCTTCTACGCCATCAGTTTCAGAACGAATTAAAAATTTCTCAGTTGTTTGCGGAATATGCTGAATCAGCCAGTCGGCCATTTGCTTTTCCTCATTTAAAATCGCTTCGATGATCGGAATTGAGACTGTATCACCGGCATTTTTTGCTGCTGCTAATAGTGAGGTGTAACAGGTGATTTCAAATTGCTCGAAGACATATCCGCCAATAGAGCCTTTAACTATTTCATCAGAAGGGAATATACCACCGATTGACTGCCCAAGCGCAGCCATTTTACTCATGGAATCTTTAATGACTGAACGTGAAATGTCATTACGATCAAGAATAGTTTCCAGTTGAACAATCTGGTTTTTGGTTTCACTAAGATGTTGTTCAATACGAGCGCGTAGTTCAGGATAATTATCTATACGGCTGGCCATGGATTCAAGCATAGATTCGGCTTGCTTTTCCATTGCGTGGGCGTCACGTAACCAGTCATGATAATGTTCAATACGATTCATGAAAATGTCCTCTTTATAAAATGACTAAAAGTTAAAATTCATATTTCAGGCTTTATTTTCGGCTTTCTTATTTACGTTATTAAGGGCCAGATCAGTCAGTTTGATGTCGGTGGCCTTTTCTTCTTCCAGGGTTTCTTTCAGAAGCTTCGCTGCTTTACGGTAACCTAATTGTTCAGCCAGCGTCGCTAATGTCCCGTAACTGGCAATCTCATAATGCTCGACTTTCTGTGCTGCGGCAATCAGTGCGGCATCACGCACTTCGTTTTTCTCGGTACTTTCGATGACCTCATTAGCTTCTTCAATAAGACCTTCCATTGCCACACATTTCATGCGCTTAATTTTCAGATTTGATTCTGATTCCACAACTTGATCAATTCGTTCAATCTGTCCATGAGTTTCCTCGAGGTGCGCATGAAAAGCCTGACTTAATTTTTCATTTGATGTTGCTCTTGCGAGTTTTGCCAGTGCCCGGGTTAATTGTTTTTCTGCGCTGTAGGTATCTGAAAGCAGTTGAATAAATACATCTTCAATGGTCTTCATATTCATATTTTTCTCCAGTGAAATCACTGCGAGCCATACGGCCCGCAGATGCAATTATCTTTATCAGCTGATATTAATAATTAACGGTGAATCAGGATTTGCCTGATTTATTACCACCGCTTTGTTGACCGCCTTTTTTACCCGCTTCAGATGCGCGTTGCGGATCATTTTTAAAATTACCGCCGCTATGCTGACCGCCTTTACGGCCTGCGTCGGATGCCTTCTCACGGTCTTCGGCGAAATTTCCTGAACTACCACGATGTTCGGCCATGTTATTTCTCCCGTTGCGTTGCATTGTTTCATTAATATGAGTGTTGTGTGTCGACACTCATTAAAATTAGTCACTAATGAGAATTAGTCAAATTAAGCGCAACGAGAAGATAGAGGGAAATATATTTTGAGGAACATTCTGGATATATTAACAATTACCTGAGGAATATGTGACTTAGAGAAAATTATTGATTTTACTGGTGTTATGTTGCGGGATTAATTTGTTTGATTATATTACTGTTGGGCGGAAAAATGACGTAAGTTGACGTTCGACCGGGGTAAGCGAAACGGTAAAAAGATAAATATTAAATGAATTTAGGATTTTTCCGGCTTCATTAAAGAAAGTTAAAATGCCGCCAGCGGAACTGGCGGCTGTGGGATTAACTGCGCGTCGCCGCTTTCATCGGTTGTACAAAAACTTTCAGTGCCGCCAGCATTTTCTCTGGCTCATTAATATGTTGCTCGATGATTTTAACAATGGCCGAACCAGAAATCGCGCCCGCAGCTCCTGCATCAATCGCTGCTTTTACCTGATCCGGGGCGGAAATACCAAACCCCTGCAATGGAGGTGCAGCGTTGTACTCTTTCAGCTTCGCAACCAGATGATTGAGGGGTAACGCGGCGCGGTTTTCTGCGCCGGTCACGCCCGCTCGTGACAGCAAATATGTGTAACCACGACCGTAAGAGGCTATCTGGCGCAGCAGGTCGTCATCGGCATTTGGCGGGCAGATGAAGATAGGTGCGACATTATGGCGCAACGCGGCCTGGCGGAAGGGCGCGGACTCTTCAACTGGCACATCGGCAACCAGCACCGAATCGACGCCGACTTTCTCGCACTGGGCATAAAACTCATCAATGCCTTTGTTAAACACCAGATTGGCATACATCAACAGGCCAATGGGAATGGTCGGGTGTTTCTGGCGAATCAGTGCCAGCATTTCAAAACATTGTGCCGGAGTCACACCTGCCGCAAAGGCGCGCAGAGTGGCGTTTTGAATGGTCGGGCCATCCGCCAGTGGGTCGGAGAAGGGGATACCTAACTCCAGCGCGTCAGCACCGGCTTCAATTAGCGTATCGATAATTTTCAATGACTGCTCAATGCCCGGATCACCGAGCGTGACGAAAGGAACGAATGCGCCTTCTTTGCGCTCCTTCAACTGGGCAAACAGAGATTCGTAGCGTTCCATCAGATTTCCCCTCGTGCTTTCAAAATATCGTGAACGGTGAAGATGTCTTTATCGCCGCGACCGGAAAGGTTAGCACCATGAGTAGCCTGCTCTTTTCTGGGTCTCGCCATCATTTTCAGTGCATGGGCCAGGGCGTGGGAGGATTCCAGCGCCGGACGATCCCTTCGTGCAGGCACAGCGTTTTGAAGGCTTCAGGGGCTTCATCATCGGTACAGACATGTAATCAGCGCGTCCGAGCGCCGTTAAGATACGCGTGTTGTGGCTCGACAGACGGGAAATCCAGTCCGGCGGAGATGGAGTAGATTCTTCAATCTGCCCGTCTTCGGTTTGCATCATCGGCGCTTTCATACCGAAATAGATACCCACGCCACCATGCTTTTAGCGGTGCGCCTGTCGCCAGTTTCGACAACGTGACCGCCAGGTCCACACCAATTAGGCCGACTGTCGGTTTCTTCATTGATCGGAGCCAGCAAACATGCCGATGGCATTCGCACCGCCGCCAACACAGGTGATAACGGCATCCGCAGGCGACCTTCTCTTCCAGAATCTGAGCTTCGGTTTCTTCGCCAATCATCCGCTGAAACTCACGCAGATGGTCGGATAAGGATGTGGCTCAGCCGCGGTGCCCAGCATATAGTGCGCGGTCGACAACTGCCGGACCAGTCGCGCAGCGCCATTACAGGCATCTTCAGCGTGGCGGAACCGCTATGTACCGGGATCATCCTCCTACCGATCAGCGCATACGAAAAACGTTAGGCGACTCGGCGCTTCAAACGCTTGGTACCCACAGGAATGTTGCATTTCAGGCCAGCAGGGCGCTGGCAAGGGCCGACGCTGAGCCATGTGCTGACGGTACCGGTTCGGCGATGATTTCGGTTTTACCCATCCGCTTCGCCAGTAAAGCCTGACCCGAGCACCTGGTTAGTTTATGCGCGCCGCCGTGACAAATCTTCGCGCTTCAGATACAGCGTGGTTTGTCCCAGCCGTAATGTTCTCGGCATTTGGTCAGCGCGGTTGGACGCCCGGCATAGTTTTTCAGCAGGTTGTTGAACTGAGCCTGAAATTCAGGAATTCTTTGCGCACTGACAAAAGCTTCTTCCGAGCTGGCGCAGAGGCATCAGGATTCTGTACGTACATGCCGCCAAACTCACCAAAATAGGGGTTAAGCAACGTTGTTATTGTTCCTTTCCTTAGATGCGCGTAGTGTCTGGAAAACCAGGCCAAAAGACGTGCGTCTTTGATGCCGGTTGCGACTCTACAGCAGAATTAAAATCAAGTCCGGCGCAGCCGGTTTGTGCCGCTTCCACGGAGTGATCCGCGCCTAAGCCCCCCGCCAGCAGAATGTTGCCAAGCGATTGACCATTTTAATAGTTACTCAGTCAGACCATGGCCCGCTTCACCCTTCCCTGCGCTTGTTAAAACATATTTATCAACGTGCTAGTCGCGGCGGCAGGGTTTCACCTACGCTTAACGCTTTCCAGATGGCAACATGTGCTGGCAGAGCTTCACGCAGCGTATCGATATACAGCGTTCATTACGATGCAGTTGCACTGCCCGCCAGCGATAACACCTTAGCTTTGTCCACCACATCGGGCAGATTGTGATTGCGGAACACGCCAACACTCGGCAGCGTGCCGCAGCCATCACTTCCTGCGCCTGTTCACGTTTCTACGCAACGCGGTGATGTCGCAACAAAAATCAACCCACCGTAAAATCGCGCCCGCGTCATAAGCTGCTTGAGCACCCCCGCCCACGCGTCAGGCCAGATACTTTAGTCCCCACCCAGCAACACCCGGTGCACGGCGGCGTGCAAATCGTCACTGGCCATCAACGCCAACCAATCAGAAAACCGTTAGCGAAGTGGCTTAACTCTGCGCACCTGAGCCGTAAGTATTGATGCCGGATTCGCTCATTACCGTCACGTTGTGCCCCAGTTTCGGCGCAAGCTCGCGGTACGGTTGAGATTCAATCGACAAATCACGGAGATCGCGGTTGTTGATGCCAATCTACCTTTGCCCCCAATGCAATGGCACGCTCCAGTTCCCTTCATTACTGACTTCGGTCAGCACACCCATCTCCAGACTGTGGTGACGGCGGCAGCTGGCGATACCGCTTCGTCATCCAGTACTGAAAGCATTAGGAGCAGGCATCAGCCTGGTAATAGCGCCTGCTCAGAGAAGATCTGAAAAGGAATTTCATAATGAAGTCTTTACATAAAATCGGCTGCGGGGCGATTTGGCTGACCATGGTAGGAAATCAAAGCTCCCGCAAAATATTTCTCATCAGTCAGCACCCAAATTGCGAAGCGTAATGTTTATAAATGGCGGCAATGCGTGCTGGATTGAAATCATCACGGATTGCGCCGCCTTTCTACGGTGATGCTTTTCGGCACTCCAGAATAAACGCCGTGCGCGCACCCTGTAGCGCATCATAAAAATGTCTGCGTGCTCGGCTCAACCTCATTCTGAAAACTGGCCAGCGGTTGCTGCTGTTTGCGGGTCTTGACCCGGATCGCCTTGTCGTGATGATTTTCGCTAAAACGGTTTGCATCATTTACCCTCGTGCCGCCAGTGCGGTAACTCTGTCGTAAGCGGAACCACTGCGCAGTACCTGTAATGGTTTGCGCATTGGCTTGCAGATCTTCATGGCCATGCAGGCGCATTAACATGGCGACGTTCGCAGCGACGGCTGCTTCATGGGCGGCGTCGCCTTTACCTTGTAACAAGCGTGTTAAAATGTCACGGTTTTCTTCAGGTGTTCCGCCTGCCAGTTGCTCCTGGTGGTAGGGAGTCAGGCCAAAATCTTCAGCGGTCAATTGATAGCTCTTAATTTTGCCGTCATGCAGCTCGGCAACGATTGTCGGCGCGTGTAATGAAACTTCATCCATCCCGCCGCTGTGCACCACCGCCGCGCGTTGATACCCCAGCACGCGCAAGGTTTCGGCAATCGGCAGCACCAGTTCCGGACTATAAACACCAATTAACGCCAGCGGCGGATGCGCCGGGTTAATCAATGGCCCCAGCACATTGAACAGGGTGCGGGTTTTCAGTTGCTGGCGAACCGGCATCGCGTGGCGGAATCCGGTGTGATATTTCGGCGCAAAGAGGAAACATACGCCTAACTCGTCCAGCGCCTGGCGCGATTTATTGGCGTTCATATCAAGATTAATACCGAATGCCGCCAGCAGATCCGACGAGCCGGATTTACTGGAGACGCTGCGGTTACCGTGTTTCGCCACTTTCAGCCCACAGGCCGCGGCGACAAACGCACTGGCGGTAGAAATATTGATACTGTTGCTGCCGTCACCGCCAGTACCGACGATATCAGCAAACAGATAATCCGGGCGCGGGAACGGCGCTGCGTTTTCCAGTAGCGCGGTTGCTGCCCCGGCGATCTCGTTCGGGTGCTCACCGCGAATTTTCATGCTCACCAGCGCCGCCGCCAGTTGTTCCGGCTTCAGCTCGCCACGCACCACCGCTGAAAACAGCTGGTGGCTTTCTTGTTGGCTAAGCGTCTGCGCCTGATACAGTTTTTCCAGAATCGGTTGCAGCGTGTTGGCTGGCTCTAGTTTCTGCTGCGCCCAGGCCAGCGTTTGTTCCAGCAGGCGAGCGCCCTGGGTGGTGAGAATGGATTCCGGATGGAACTGGAATCCACAAACGCGATCCGCATCGTGACGTACTGCCATCACCATGCCATTAAAATGGGCGTTGATGGTTAAACCGGCCGGAATGTTACTGCCAACCAGCGAGTGATAACGCGCCACCGGCAGCGGGTTTGTTAATCCGGCAAACATCGCCTGACCGTCATGTTCAATGCTCGACGCTTTACCGTGAAGAATTTCGCCCGCCTGACCGACATAGCCCCCGTAAGCTTCGACAATTGCCTGATGTCCGAGGCAAATGCCAATAATGGGCAGCTTGCCACGCAAGCGGGTGAGGAGTTCCGGCATACAACCGGCTTCGCTCGGCACACCGGGGCCAGGAGAAAGCATCAGTACCGGATTGCTCATCGTCGCCAGGCGTTCAATTAAGGTCTGCGCCGGAATATGGTTGCGGTAAATCACCACGTTATGACCATTGCTGCGCAACTGATCTGCCAGGTTGTACGTAAAAGAGTCGATATTATCGAGCAGCAGAATGTCAGCCATCAGAAAGTCTCCTGTGCATGATGCGCGGTGGCAATAGCGCGCAGTACAGCGCGGGCTTTGTTACGGGTTTCGTCGGCTTCCGACTGCGGAACAGAATCAAGGACTACACCAGCACCCGCTTGCACGGTGGCGATACCGTTTTCCACCAGCGCCGAGCGGATCACAATGCAGGTGTCGAGATCGCCATGCGCGGTGAAATAACCTACCGCGCCGCCGTAGCTGCCGCGGCGACGACCTTCCGCCTCGGCAATTAACTGCATAGCGCGTACTTTCGGCGCACCGCTTAACGTCCCCATATTCATACAGGCGCGATAAGCGTGCAGGGCGTCAAGATCGTGACGCAGTTCGCCGACTACGCGAGAGACGAGGTGCATCACATAGGAATAACGGTCAACTTTGGTGAGATCGGCGATGTAGCGGCTGCCAGGGGTGCAAATGCGTGCCAGATCATTACGGGCGAGATCAACCAGCATCAGATGTTCAGACAGCTCTTTATGGTCAGTACGCATTTCCAGTTCAATACGGCTGTCGAGATCTCTGTCCAGTGAACCATCGGCGCGACGACCGCGTGGGCGTGTTCCGGCAATCGGGTAGATCTCAATCTGGCGGCTGGTGGCATCATACTTGAGCGAGCTTTCCGGCGACGCGCCAAATAGGGTGAAATCATTATCCTGCATAAAAAACATGTACGGGCTGGGATTACTCTTTTTCAGCACGTAATAGGCCGCCAGCGGTGACGGGCAGGGCAGAGAGAAACGGCGAGATGGCACCACCTGGAAAATTTCTCCAGCGCGAATCGCTTTTTGCAACAAACGCACTACGCCACCGAACTCTTCATCGCTCTGATTACATTCACAACGCATATGCGGCACGGAAACCACTGGCAGCGGCGGCGCGGCTTCGGTCAGTTGCTGACGTAGTTCGTTCAGGCGAGCAGTGAGACGTTGTTTTTCTTCTTCATTCGGAGCAAACAGGCTGGCCTGAATACGGGTGCTTTTTTTCTGATGGTCAATCACCATCAGCGTTTCAGCGAGATAAAAACAGAAATCAGGGCAGTTATTTTCCGCTGACAGTTGCGGTAAATCTTCAAATCCCGCCACAAGGTCATAAGAGAACAGGCCGCCGAAGAACATTGCTTCTCGTTCTTCCTTCGGTACATTCAACAGATTCTGCAATAAACGGAAAGCGTCAAAAACCGAAAGGGAGCATAAGCGGGCGTCTTCATCCAGCAGTGGACTGACAGGGGGGAAGCGCAGCACACGGCAGTTTGGTGATTGTTCACTTTCCACACCCGCAGGCAGGGCGTTATCCAGTAGTGCCAGCAGGGCTTCGCCATTGCCGGAAAGTGCCTGAATTGTGACGGTGTCACCTAATGCTGTAATGCGCAGCGCACTGTCTATCAGCAGCAGGCTTTTTAAATCATCTTTGCTGTCGATATCTGCGGATTCCAGCAGCAGCGTTGCCGGACGATTCCCACACAACTGGTGAAAAAGCGCAGTCGGGTTGTCGCGATAAGCGCCTTCGCAGGTTAGCAGTTCGAGAGTCGGTTTTTGTGTTTGCATTGTTATTCTCTAATTTTGTTCAAAAAAAAGCCCGCTCATTAGGCGGGCTGGGTATCTGATTGCTTTACGCATGGTGAATACACTGCCCGTTTCAGGAAGTGCGCCACCAACCTTTCAGTACGAAAATTGCTTTCATTGTCGATACCCTTTTTACGTGAACTTGCGTACTAGTTAACTGGTTCGATGATTAATTGTCAACAGCTCATTTCAGAATATTTGCCAGACCCGTTATGATGTCGGCGCAAAAAACATTATCCAGAACGGGAGTGCGCCTTGAGCGACACGAATTATGCAGTGATTTACGACCTGCTGCCGTAGGTCGTCTGGACGTTAACACCTGTGGTCTGCTGCTGCTTCCGATGGCTGCCTGACGCCAGAAGCATTGGTGCACCGTGCAGTCGAGATGCGCGTCGGCACCCTGGCGATCACCGACCATGACACCACAGCTGCAATCGCGCCAGCAAGAGAGGAAATTTCACGTTCGGGACTGGCGCTGAATCTTATTCCCGGCGTGGAAATTTCCACGGTCTGGGAAAATCATGAAATTCATATTGTCGGGCTGAATATTGATATTACTCATCCGCTAATGTGTGAGTTCCTCGCGCAGCAGACAGAACGGCGCAATCAGCGGGCGCAGCAAATTGCCGAAAGACTTGAAAAAGCGCAAATACCTGGGGCGCTGGAAGGCGCACAACGACTGGCGCAGGGCGGCGCAGTGACGCGCGGTCATTTTGCGCGTTTCCTTGTGGAGTGCGGCAAAGCCAGTTCAATGGCAGATGTCTTTAAAAAGTATCTGGCGCGCGGGAAAACCGGATACGTTCCGCCACAGTGGTGTACAATAGAACAAGCTATTGATGTCATTCATCATTCTGGCGGTAAGGCGGTGCTAGCTCATCCTGGGCGGTACAATCTTAGTGCTAAATGGCTGAAAAGATTGGTTGCGCATTTTGCCGAACACCACGGCGACGCGATGGAAGTCGCGCAGTGCCAGCAATCGCCCAATGAACGCACCCAGCTGGCCACACTTGCGCGTCAGCATCATTTATGGGCATCACAAGGATCTGATTTTCATCAGCCATGCCCGTGGATCGAACTGGGTCGTAAACTCTGGCTGCCCGCAGGCGTTGAAGGCGTCTGGCAGCTATGGGAACAGCCGCAGAACACCACAGAGAGGGAATTATGAGCCAGTTTTTTTATATTCATCCTGATAACCCGCAGCAACGTCTGATCAACCAGGCGGTGGAGATCGTGCGTAAAGGTGGGGTGATTGTCTATCCAACTGATTCCGGCTATGCGCTCGGCTGTAAAATTGAAGATAAAAACGCCATGGAGCGTATTTGTCGTATTCGCCAGCTGCCGGACGGTCACAACTTTACCCTGATGTGTCGCGATCTTTCTGAACTCTCGACCTATTCATTCGTGGATAACGTTGCGTTTCGTTTGATGAAAAACAACACGCCGGGCAACTATACCTTCATCCTGAAGGGGACGAAGGAAGTGCCACGCCGTCTGTTGCAGGAGAAACGCAAAACCATCGGTATGCGTGTGCCTTCTAACCCGATTGCGCAGGCGTTGCTTGAAGCACTGGGCGAACCGATGCTTTCCACTTCGCTAATGCTGCCAGGCAGCGAATTTACCGAATCCGATCCCGAAGAAATTAAAGACCGTCTGGAAAAACAGGTAGATTTGATTATTCACGGCGGCTATCTCGGGCAGAAACCAACAACGGTTATTGATCTTACCGATGATACGCCGGTCGTGGTGCGTGAAGGCGTAGGTGATGTGAAGCCTTTCTTATAAGTGCGTAACTCTGTATACTACGCGGCCTTAAAATGGCGCTATACGGCGCCATTGATTCTCCTGTTCGACGCCTGTGAAGGCGACACCAAAAGGAAGCTCTATGAGCGAAAAATTACAGAAAGTGCTGGCCCGCGCTGGCCACGGCTCCCGCCGTGAAATCGAATCTATTATTGAAGCCGGTCGTGTGAGTGTTGATGGCAAAATTGCTAAACTCGGCGATCGCGTTGAAGTTACCCCTGGGCTGAAAATTCGTATCGATGGTCATCTGATTTCGGTACGTGAGTCCGCTGAACAAATTTGTCGCGTTCTGGCCTATTACAAACCGGAAGGTGAGTTGTGTACCCGTAACGACCCGGAAGGGCGTCCGACGGTGTTTGACCGTCTGCCAAAGCTGCGTGGCGCACGCTGGATAACCGTGGTCGTCTTTCACCACCGATGGTGAACTGGCAAACCGTTTAATGCATCCAAGCCGTGAAGTTGAACGTGAATACGCCGTGCGTGTATTTGGTCAGGTTGACGACGCGAAACTGCGTGATTTGAGTCGTGGCGTGCAACTGGAAGATGGTCCGGCAGCTTTTAAAACCATCAAGTTCAGCGGCGGCGAAGGGATCAACCAGTGGTACAACGTGACTCTGACCGAAGGCCGTAACCGTGAAGTTCGTCGTCTGTGGGAAGCGGTTGGTGTGCAGGTGAGCCGCCTGATCCGTGTTCGTTACGGTGATATCCCACTGCCAAAAGGTCTGCCACGCGGTGGCTGGACGGAGCTGGACCTCGCCCAGACTAACTATCTGCGCGAACTGGTGGAGCTTCCGCCAGAAACCAGCTCTAAAGTCGCTGTAGAAAAAGACCGTCGTCGCATGAAGGCTAATCAGATTCGTCGTGCGGTGAAACGTCACAGTCAGGTGAGCGGCAGTCGTCGTTCTGGCGGGCGTAATAACGGTTAATCAAAGTATGCCGGACGTCATATCCGGCATTTTTACAGATTAATAATCAATCCCTATTTGCGCCTTAACACCGGCATCAAACGCATGTCTGATGGGGCGCAGCTCACTTACCGTATCCGCCAGTTCAAGAATATCCCGATGACAGCCTCGACCCGTGATAATCACCGTCTGTTGATGTGGACGTTCATTTAACGCCTGCACCACTTCTTCCAGTGGCAAATAGTCATACGCCACCATATACGTCAGTTCATCAAGCAAAACCATATCCAGTGAGGAATCAGCAAGCATCCGCTTTGCATGTTGCCAGACTTCGCGGCAGGCGGCGGTATCAGACTCGCGGTTTTGTGTATCCCAGGTAAAGCCCGTTGCCATCACCTGAAACTCAACGCCATGTGGCTCCAGCAGATTGCGTTCGCCATTAGGCCAGGTGCCTTTAATAAACTGCACGACGCCCACTTTTTTTCCGTGACCAACTGCGCGTGTTGCCGTACCAAATGCCGCGGTGGTTTTGCCTTTTCCATTGCCGGTAAAGACGATGATAATACCGCGTTCATCCTGGGCCTGGGCCACACGAGCATCTACTTTTTCTTTCACTCGCTGCTGACGCTGTTGGTAGCGTTCATCACTCATTGGGAAATTCCTGGTTTACGGCCCGGTTGGGCGTCAAAGGTCATGCCGGTTTTACGGCGGCTGTCATCGCCCATCAGCCAGAGGTAGAGCGGCATGATATCAGCGGGTGTTTTAAGTTTCTGTGGATCTTCGGTCGGGAAGGCGCTTGCGCGCATTGCGGTGCGCGTACCGCCTGGGTTAATGCAGTTGACGCGCAGGCGCTGCTGATATTCATCGGCCAGTACCTGCATCATCCCTTCGGTGGCAAATTTCGACGCTGCATATGCACCCCAGTTGGCTCGTCCCTGACGTCCAACGCTTGATGAAGTAAAGACCAGTGAACCGGCGTCCGATTTGAGTAATAAAGGAAGCAGTGCCTGGGTGAGCATAAAGGTGGCATTAACGTTGATCTGCATGACGTCCTGCCAGACCTGCGGATTTTGTTCGCTCATTGGGCAAACATCGCCGAGCAATCCGGCATTATGCAAAACACCATCCAGACGCGGATAATTAACGACAATGCGCTGTGCCAGTTGTTGGCAATTTTCGGACGTGCAGGTCAGCAAATCGAGAATAAACCACTGTGGCTGACGCCCAGTTTCTTCGTTTATGTGGCTGGCTACCTGACGTAATTTTTCTTCATTACGGCCCAACAGAATCACTGTCGCACCATAGCGTGCATACGTCATCGCGGCTTCACGACCAATCCCATCGCTGGCTCCCGTCACCAGGATAATGCGATCATTGAGTAAATCTTGTTTTGGCTGGTAATGCATGGCTACTCCTCAACGACGTTGTCTGTCGCGCTGCCAGTGTACTTTATGACTTTGGGGCTTTATGCCTGAAACAGAAGGGCATTTCAATCAGCCTGGGGCGATAACACCGCAAAATGGATACTTTGTCATACTTTCGCTGCAATAACATCTCTGCGAGACGGCTTAACATGCCTGTTGTAAACTGTGAGCCAAAGCGTTGTTTAACCAAGGTGGGGACTCGTGGAATTGTTGTCTGAATATGGTTTGTTTTTGGCTAAAATCGTTACCGTTGTGCTAGCGATTGCGGCGATTGCCGCCATTATTGTCAATGTTGCTCAACGTAATAAACGCCAGCGTGGCGAGTTACGGGTCAACAATCTCAGCGAACAGTATAAGGAGATGAAAGAAGAACTGGCCGCGGCGCTGATGGACTCACATCAGCAAAAACAGTGGCACAAAGCGCAGAAGAAAAAGCACAAGCAAGAAGCGAAAGCAGCAAAAGCGAAAGCCAAACTGGGCGAGGTGGCAACTGACAGTAAACCTCGCGTCTGGGTGCTGGATTTTAAAGGCAGCATGGACGCCCATGAAGTGAACTCGCTACGTGAAGAGATAACGGCGGTACTCGCAGCATTCAAACCGCAGGATCAGGTTGTGCTCCGTCTGGAAAGCCCTGGTGGCATGGTGCATGGTTACGGGTTGGCGGCTTCGCAGCTGCAGCGTCTGCGTGATAAAAACATTCCTTTAACTGTTACGGTAGACAAAGTCGCTGCCAGCGGCGGTTACATGATGGCCTGTGTGGCGGACAAAATTGTTTCCGCACCGTTTGCTATTGTGGGTTCCATTGGGGTGGTGGCGCAAATGCCCAACTTTAACCGCTTCCTGAAAAGCAAAGATATTGATATCGAACTGCACACCGCCGGGCAGTATAAGCGCACGCTGACGTTGCTGGGTGAAAATCCCGAAGAAGGGCGGGAGAAATTAGGCGAAGAGTTGAACGAAACGCATCAGTTGTTTTAAAGATTTTGTGAAGCGTATCGCATGGTCTCTGGATATTGAACAGGTGGCGAATGGGTCGACGCTGGTACGGACAACAGGCGGTGGGAAAGGTTTGGTTGATGGAATCAACACCAGTGATGAAGTTATTCTTAGCCTGATGGAAGGCCGTGGAGTGACATGTACGCTATATGCAGCGTAAACGACTCATTGACCGATTCACCGGCCACGCGGCAGAGAGCGCCAATCGATTGTTGCTACGCTGGTGGCAGCGGGTGAGAAAAAGCCATTGATGTAAAAGACAAACGCGAGGCTAAGACCTCGCGTTTTGTTTTAATCAACCAGATGATATTTTTCTGAAAGCACATGGGCAAGGTGTTTGAACATATTTAAACACCACGGTGTTTTTGGCTGTTGGCAATCCTTGTTCATCTAAAAAGTAGTCGCCGGTAAATACCAGCACGCCATTACGCTGCGTGACGCCGGTGGCTTCAATCCCTGCGAGCGTATCCTCATGCTCACGAATGATTTTGTTGGCCTCTTTCAACAGCGTTTCGCGGTCGATGGGTTGTGTCTCTTTGTTCATTATTTACTCCTTAAACAAGGACATTAGTCTACGCCAGGCATGGCTTGCAGACAAATATACCACGCTGGTGGCAAGAGCGCCTTACTGGCAACTTTGGATTTTGCATGCTAATAAAGTTGCGTATCGGATTTTATCAGGTACAGTGTGACGCTTTCGTCAATCTGGCAATAGATTTGCTTGACATTCGACCAAAATTCCGTCGTGCTATAGCGCCTGTAGGCCAAGACCTGTTAACTCAGTCACCTGAATTTTCGTGAACAGAGTCACGACAAGGGGTTGATATCCGCAGAGAGCGAGTCCATATCGGTAACTCGTTGCCAGTGGAAGGTTTATCAACGTGCGACGCATTCCTGGAAGAATCAAATTAGGTAAGGTGAATATGGGTAAAGCTCTTGTCATCGTTGAGTCCCCGGCAAAAGCCAAAACGATCAACAAGTATCTGGGTTGTGACTACGTGGTGAAATCCAGCGTCGGTCACATCCGCGATTTGCCGACCAGTGGCTCAGCTGCCAAAAAGAGTGCCGACTCTACCTCCACCAAGACGGCTAAAAAGCCTAAAAAGGATGAACGTGGCGCTCTCGTCAACCGTATGGGGGTTGACCCGTGGCACAATTGGGAGGCGCACTATGAAGTGTTGCCTGGTAAAGAGAAGGTCGTCTCTGAACTGAAACAACTGGCTGAAAAAGCCGACCACATCTATCTCGCAACCGACCTTGACCGCGAAGGGGAAGCCATTGCATGGCACCTGCGGGAAGTGATTGGTGGTGATGATGCGCGCTATAGCCGAGTGGTGTTTAACGAAATTACTAAAAACGCGATCCGCCAGGCATTTAACAAACCGGGTGAGCTGAATATTGATCGTGTTAATGCCCAGCAGGCGCGTCGCTTTATGGACCGCGTGGTGGGGTATATGGTTTCGCCGCTGCTGTGGAAAAAGATCGCTCGTGGTCTGTCTGCCGGTCGTGTGCAGTCGGTGGCGGTCCGCCTGGTGGTAGAGCGTGAGCGTGAAATTAAAGCGTTCGTACCGGAAGAGTTCTGGGAAGTCGATGCCAGCACGACTACGCCATCTGGTGAAGCGTTGGCGTTGCAGGTGACTCATCAGAATGACAAACCGTTCCGTCCGGTCAACAAAGAACAAACTCAGGCTGCGGTAAGTCTGCTGGAAAAAGCGCGCTACAGCGTGCTGGAACGTGAAGACAAACCGACAACCAGTAAACCTGGCGCTCCTTTTATTACCTCTACGCTGCAACAAGCTGCCAGCACCCGTCTTGGTTTTGGCGTGAAAAAAACCATGATGATGGCGCAGCGTTTGTATGAAGCAGGCTATATCACTTACATGCGTACCGACTCCACTAACCTGAGTCAGGACGCGGTAAATATGGTTCGCGGTTATATCAGCGATAATTTTGGTAAGAAATATCTGCCGGAAAGTCCGAATCAGTACGCCAGCAAAGAAAACTCACAGGAAGCGCACGAAGCGATTCGTCCTTCTGACGTCAATGTGATGGCGGAATCGCTGAAGGATATGGAAGCAGATGCGCAGAAACTGTACCAGTTAATCTGGCGTCAGTTCGTTGCCTGCCAGATGACCCCAGCGAAATATGACTCCACGACGCTGACCGTTGGTGCGGGCGATTTCCGCCTGAAAGCACGCGGTCGTATTTTGCGCTTTGATGGCTGGACAAAAGTGATGCCTGCACTGCGTAAAGGCGATGAAGATCGTATCTTACCGGCAGTCCATAAAGACCATGCTCTGACGCTCGTTGAACTAACACCAGTTCATCACTTTACCAAGCCGCCAGCCCGTTTCAGTGAAGCATCGCTGGTTAAAGAACTGGAAAAACGTGGTATCGGTCGTCCGTCTACCTATGCGTCGATCATTTCGACCATTCAGGATCGTGGCTATGTGCGAGTAGAAAATCGTCGTTTCTATGCGGAAAAAATGGGCGAAATCGTCACCGATCGCCTTGAAGAAAATTTCCGCGAGTTAATGAACTACGACTTTACCGCGCAGATGGAAAACAGCCTCGACCAGGTGGCAAATCACGAAGCAGAGTGGAAAGCTGTACTGGATCACTTCTTCTCGGATTTCACCCAGCAGTTAGATAAAGCTGAAAAAGATCCGGAAGAGGGTGGTATGCGCCCGAACCAGATGGTTCTGACCAGCATTGACTGCCCGACTTGTGGTCGCAAAATGGGGATTCGCACAGCGAGTACCGGGGTATTCCTTGGCTGTTCTGGCTATGCGCTGCCGCCGAAAGAGCGTTGCAAAACCACCATTAACCTGGTGCCGGAAAACGAAGTGCTGAACGTGCTGGAAGGCGAAGATGCTGAAACCAACGCGCTGCGCGCAAAACGTCGTTGCCCGAAATGCGGCACGGCGATGGACAGCTATCTCATCGATCCGAAACGTAAGTTGCATGTCTGTGGTAATAACCCAACCTGCGACGGTTACGAGATCGAAGAGGGCGAATTCCGCATTAAAGGTTATGACGGCCCGATCGTTGAGTGTGAAAAATGTGGCTCTGAAATGCACCTGAAAATGGGGCGTTTCGGTAAATACATGGCCTGCACCAACGAAGAGTGTAAAAACACACGTAAGATTTTACGTAACGGTGAAGTGGCACCACCGAAAGAAGATCCGGTGCCATTACCTGAGCTGCCGTGCGAAAAATCAGATGCTTATTTCGTGCTGCGTGACGGTGCTGCCGGTGTGTTCCTGGCTGCCAACACTTTCCCGAAATCGCGTGAAACGCGTGCGCCACTGGTGGAAGAGCTTTATCGCTTCCGCGACCGTCTGCCGGAAAAACTGCGTTATCTGGCCGATGCGCCACAGCAGGATCCGGAAGGTAATAAGACCATGGTTCGCTTTAGCCGTAAAACCAAACAGCAATATGTCTCTTCGGAAAAAGACGGAAGGGCGACTGGCTGGTCAGCATTTTATGTTGATGGCAAATGGGTTGAAGGAAAAAAATAACCTTTAATTCTGTCAGGTTTTTATAAACAAAGGGTCGCGAAAGCGGCCCTTTTTTATTGCATATTATTTTTTCTTCACACCTATACACTAAGGCTATAAATGATATAGTGGTTATAGTTAGCACCTTTTTTATTATTAAATCGTATTAGTCACCCGCCAGGTGTGACGAAAAAACGATGTTCTGATGGCGTCTAAGTGGATGGTTTAACATGAAATTACAACAACTTCGCTATATTGTTGAGGTGGTCAATCATAACCTGAATGTCTCATCAACAGCGGAAGGACTTTACACATCACAACCCGGGATCAGTAAACAAGTCAGAATGCTGGAAGACGAGCTAGGCATTCAAATTTTTTCCCGAAGCGGCAAGCACCTGACGCAGGTAACGCCAGCAGGACAAGAAATAATTCGTATCGCTCGCGAAGTCCTGTCGAAAGTCGATGCCATAAAATCGGTTGCCGGTGAGCACACCTGGCCGGATAAAGGCTCGCTGTATATCGCCACCACGCATACCCAGGCACGCTACGCGTTACCAAACGTTATCAAAGGCTTTATTGAGCGTTATCCCCGCGTTTCTTTGCATATGCACCAGGGCCCGCCGACACAAATTGCTGATGCCGTCTCTAAAGGCAATGCCGATTTCGCTATCGCCACAGAAGCGCTGCATCTGTATGAAGATTTAGTGATGTTACCGTGCTACCACTGGAATCGGGCTATTGTAGTCACTCCGGATCACCCGCTGGCAGGCAAAAAAGCCATTACCATTGAAGAACTGGCGCAATATCCGTTGGTGACATATACCTTCGGCTTTACCGGACGTTCAGAACTGGATACTGCCTTTAACCGCGCAGGGTTAACGCCGCGTATCGTTTTCACGGCAACGGATGCTGACGTCATTAAAACTTACGTCCGGTTAGGGCTGGGGGTAGGGGTCATTGCCAGCATGGCGGTGGATCCGGTCGCCGATCCCGACCTTGTGCGCGTTGATGCTCACGATATCTTCAGCCACAGTACAACCAAAATTGGTTTTCGCCGTAGTACTTTTTTGCGCAGTTATATGTATGATTTCATTCAGCGTTTTGCACCGCATTTAACGCGTGATGTCGTTGATGCGGCTGTCGCATTGCGCTCCAATGAAGAAATTGAGGTCATGTTTAAAGATATAAAACTGCCGGAAAAATAATTTCTTGCGTTATTTTCGGCACCTTTTATGTAGCGAAGGTGCCGGAATATATTCTCTTTTGTTACTTATTTCTATACCGTGCACAATATTTTTATCCCTCATATTTATAGGGTAAATTACCTGTAAAGTAGTGTCTAATTACCCGCCTCGCAAATTCCAGTTTTCAAATATCTATTTCAGGTCAAAAGATTGAATTATTCACTGGAGACGATTCGTAAATTCGCTGGATTTTTGACTAAAGTTTCTTTAGGATTTGTCTCATCGTATGATTAATTACACCAATCATTCAACGTCTTGCTGATAAGTGATGGCGATTATATGAGGTTAGCAATGCCTTCTGGAAATCAGGAACCCCGCCGTGATCCTGAATTAAAACGTAAAGCCTGGCTGGCGGTTTTTCTTGGTTCTGCACTTTTCTGGGTGGTTGTCGCACTGCTGATTTGGAAAGTGTGGGGATAACTATGGTCGGTCAGGAGCAACTGGAGTCGTCACCATTATGCCAGCATAGTGACAATGAACCAGAAACGAAACGGGAATGTTCCGTCGTTATTCCAGACGACTGGCAACTAACATCGCAGCAGCAAGCCTTTATAGAACTGTTTGCTGAAGATGATCAGCCGAAACAATAATTATCATCATTCTTATTACCCATTTTTAATGAATTAAAGGGCTTTTAATACACCGCAGCAATAACAGCTTGAGTTATCTCAACACAAAATAATAACCGTTAAGGGTGTAGCCTATGATCAACACAAATATGAAATATTGGTCCTGGATGGGCGCGTTTTCTCTGTCGATGCTCTTCTGGGCCGAACTCCTCTGGATCATTACTCACTGATCCTTGACCCCGCTGCGGCGGGGTTGTCATTTGCTTTGCCACAAGGTTTCTCCTCTTTTATCAATTTGGGTTGTTATCAAATCGTTACGCGATGTTTGTGTTATCTTTAATATTCACCCTGAAGAGAATCAGGGCTTCGCAACCCTGTCATTAAGGAGGAGCTATGTCGTCAACCCTACGAGAAGCCAGTAAGGACACGTTGCAGGCCAAAGATAAAACTTACCACTACTACAGCCTGCCGCTTGCTGCTAAATCACTGGGCGATATCACCCGTCTACCCAAGTCACTCAAAGTTTTGCTCGAAAACCTGCTGCGCTGGCAGGATGGTAACTCAGTTACCGAAGAGGATATCCACGCACTGGCGGGATGGCTGAAAAATGCCCATGCTGACCGTGAAATTGCCTACCGCCCGGCAAGGGTGCTGATGCAGGACTTTACCGGCGTACCTGCCGTTGTTGATCTGGCGGCAATGCGCGAAGCGGTTAAACGCCTCGGTGGCGATACTGCAAAGGTTAACCCGCTCTCACCGGTCGACCTGGTCATTGACCACTCGGTGACCGTCGATCGTTTTGGTGATGATGAGGCATTTGAAGAAAACGTACGCCTGGAAATGGAGCGCAACCACGAACGTTATGTGTTCCTGAAATGGGGAAAGCAAGCGTTGGGATTGGTTTAAGCGTCGTGCAGAGCACAGGCATTTGCCATCAGGTTTAACCTGGGAGGTCTCGGCAAAGCAGTGTGGAGCGAATTGCAGGACGGTGAATCGATTCCTTATCCGGATGCACTACGTGGTTCTGACTCGCACACTACTATGATCAACGGCCTTGGCGTGCTGGGGTGGGGCGTGGGTGGCATGAAGCAGAAGCCGCGATGCTGCAGGCCAGCCGGTTTCCATGCTTATCCCGGACGTAGTGGGCTTGATCTTTTCCGGCAAGTTCCGTGAAGGTGGTACCACCACGAGCCATCGTTATCACGGTTACCCAAATGCTGCGCAAACATGGCGTGGTGGGGAAATTCGTCGAATTTTATGGTGATGGTCTGAATTAGCTTTTACCGTTGGCGGATGGCGCCACCATTGCCGAGAATATCTCGCCAGAATATGGTGCCACCTGTCGCTTTCTCCCAATCGATGCTGTAACCCTCGATTACATGCGTTTAAGCGGGCACAGCGGAAGATCAGGTCGAGTGAGTCGAATCTCTGCCAAAACGCAGGGCATGTGGCGTAACCCGGGCGATGAACCAATTTTTACCAGTACGTTGAGAACTGGATATGAATGACGTTGAAGCGAGCCTGGACAGGCCTAAACGCCCACGGATCGCGTTGCACTGCCGATGTTGCCAAAAGCATTTGCCGCCAGTAACGAACTGGATGTGAATGCCACACTAAAGATCGCCAGCCGTAGATTATGTTATCAACGGACATCATATCAGTTACCTGATGGCGCTGTGGTCATTGCTGCGATGACCTCTTGCACCAACACCTCTCAACCCAAGTGTGCTGATGGCCGCAGGCTTGCTGGCGAAAAGAGCGACGTTGGGGCTCAAGCGGCAACGTCGGTCAAAGCCTCACTGGCACCGGGTTCGAAGTCGTTTCTGATTATCTGGCAAAAGCGAAACTGACACCGTATCTCGACGAACTGGGGTTTAACCTTGTGGGATACGGTTGTACCACCTGTATTGGTACTCTGGCCACTGCCCGATCCTATCGAAACGGCAATCAAAAAAGGCGATTTAACCGTCGGTGCGGTGCTGTCCGGCAAGGGTCAACTTTGAAGGCCGTATCCATCCGCTGGTTAAAACTAACTGGCTGGCCTCGCCGCCGCTGGTGGTTGCTTATGCGCTGGCGGGGAAATATGGATATCAACCTGGCTTCTGAGCCTATCGGCCATGATCGCAAAGGCGATCCGGTTTATCTGAAAGATATCTGGCCATCGGCACAAGAAATTGCCCGTGCGGTAGACAAGTCTCCACAGAAATGTTCCGCAAAGAGTACGCAGAAGTTTTTGAAGGCACAGCAGAGTGGAAGGGAATTAACGTCACACGATCCGATACCTACAGTTGGCGGAGACTAAACCTATATTCGCTTATCGCCTTTCTTTGATGAAATGCAGGCAACACCAGCACCAGTGGAAGATATTCACGGTGCGCGGATCCTCGCAATGCTGGGGGGATTCAGTCACCACTGACCATATGTTCCGGCGGCCATATTAAGCCCGACAGCCCAGCGGGTCGGTTCTACGAGGTCGGGGTGTTGGCAAAAAGACTTTTACTCCTACGGTTCGCGGCGTGGTAACCATGAAGTGATGATGCGCGGCACCTTCGCCAATATTCGCATCCGTAATGAAATGGTGCCTGCGTTGAAGGGGGATGACACGGCGTTTCACTGACAGCGACGTAGTCTATTTATGATGCTGCGATGCGCTATAAGCAGGAGCAACGGCTGGTGGTGATTGCCGGAAGAGAATGGATCAGGCTCCAGTCGTGACTCGGCGGCAAAAGGTCCGCGTCTGCTTGGTATTCGTGTGGTGATTGCCAATCGTTTGAAACGATTTCACCGTTCGAATTTAATTGGCATGGGCATCCTGCCGCTGGAATTTCCGCAAGGCGTAACGCGAAACGGTTACGGCTAACCGGGGAAGAGAAAATTAATATTGGCAATTTGCAAAACCTACAACCCGGCGCGACGGTTCCGGTGACGCTTACGCGCGCGGATGGTAGCCAGGAAGTGGTATCCTCCGTTGCGTATCGACACCGCGACGGAGTTGACCTACTACCGAGAAGGACGGCATTTTGCATTATGTCATTCGTAATATGTTGAAGTAACAACTATTTGCTTGCCGGTTATTTTGCTTCCGGCAAGCAAATGAATTACACAATGCAAGAGGGTTATTTGTTCAGCAAATGGCCCATTTTCTCGGCTTTGGTATCGAGATAATGTTCGTTATTGGGTTACGACCTAAATCAATGGTACGCGTTCAACAATATTAATCCCTGCTTCGGTCAGAATTTCGACTTTTTTCGGGTTATTGGTTAACAAGTGGACTTCATCGACGCCAAGGAGTTTGAACATATCAGCGCAAAGAGTGAAGTCGCGCTCATCAGCGGCGAAGCCTAACTGGTGGTTAGCCTCTACGGTATCGTAACCTTGATCCTGCAGTGCGTAAGCGCGGATTTATTCAGCAGACGAATGTTACGACCTTCCCTGACGGTGATACAGCAAATACCACGGCCTTCCTCGGCAATTTGCGTGATGCCGCTTTCGAGCTGAAGCCACAATCGCAGCGCAAGCTGAACAGGCGCGCCACCGGTCCGACATTCGGAATGGACGCGCGCGAGAACCGGGGTATGCCCGGAAATACGCCATAGACTAGCGCGACATGATCGTGTCCGGTTGCCAGTTCTTCAAATCCCACCATCAGGAAATCGCCCGATGGGGTTGGCAGTTTCCGCTCTTCCCCACGTTTTAAGCTCCATGAAGTTCTCCAGATAATGCTGGTTCTGTATTGGCTTATTTCGCCATAACGAGAAGGGGTTCACCTAATCACGACGCGTCGATTGTTCATGGAATGGCACAAATCTGTCAATTTTTCCTGGAGGTGGCGTTTTCGAGTTATGATTGTGGGGACTATCAAAAGGAGAGGCCATGCGTTCGATTGCCAGACGTACCGCAGTGGGGGCTGCACTATTGCTTGTCATGCCAGTAGCCGTATGGATTTCTGGCTGGCGTTGGCAACCTGGAGAACAAAGTTGGCTACGAAAAGCGGCTTTTTGGGTTACTGAAACTGTCACCCAGCCCGGCGTCCATTACACATTTGATTTTATTTGTCTGGTTTCTCGTGTCTGTGTTTTCGCATTAAGGCTGCCTTTGTATTATTTGCCATTCTGGCGGCCGCAATCCTTGTCGGACAAGGCGTTAAATCGCGGATCAAAGACAAAGTCCAGGAATCACGACCTTTTGTTATCTGGCTGAAAAAACACATGATATTCCGGTTGATGAGTCTCACTTTAAAGCGAGCAAGAAACGCGGAAATCTAGTAAAGAACAGTTCGCTGAAGAGAAAAATACCCACAATATTTGCGTTCACACTGGCAGAAGAGACGGGGTTTGCCTTTCCTTCCGGGCACACGATGTTTGCTGCCGTTGGGCACTGCTGGCCGTTGGTTTGCTGTGGCCGCGTCGGCGAACGTTAGCCATTGCTATCTTGCTGGTCTGGGCAACGGAGGTTATGGGAAGCCGCCTGATGCTCGGGATGCATGGCCACGCCATCTGGTGGTGGCTCGTTGATTTCGTGGCCGCTGGTGGCGGTGGCCACGTGGCTGGCGCAAAATTATGGGCGATTAACACCACCTGCGGAAGAAAATCGCGAAATGGCCGACGAGAACAAGAAATTAACGCTGGTTGATTTTCCAATTTAGCCCTTAATCATCAACAATGCGCGTGGATGCCATTTCGCAGACGGCGCGAAAATGGTATTTAAAGGGCTATTGTGGTATTGACCATAATTTATTCCGCTAACCACATAACGGGAAGTAATGCGAAAATTTACTCATTTTCTTACTGGTGTCAGCGATTTTCGTGATTTCGGTCACGTTGGGTGCGCAGTACAATAAACAGGTGACGTTTAATTATCTGTTAGCGCAAGGGGAATTACCGTATTTCCACATTGCTCGCGGTATTGTTTGCTGCGGGGTTTGCTATCGGTTGGTTCATTTGTGGCCTGTTCTGGCTGCGGTTCGTGTTTCCCTGGCGCGCGCTGAACGTAAAATAAAGCAACTGGAAAACCAGCTTTCACCCGCGACTGACGTGGCTGTAGCGCCGCACTCGTCAGCGGCGAAGGAATAACTTTCTATGCTGGAGTTGTTGTTTCTGCTTTTGCCTGCGCCGCTGCCTATGGCTGGTATATGGGCCGCAGAAGTGCGCAACAAAACAAGCAAGATGAAGCCAACCGCTTGTCGCGTGATTACGTGGCGGGGGTTAATCTTCCTGCTTAGTAATCAACAGGATAAAGCGGTAGACCTGTTTCTCGATATGCTTAAAGAGGATACAGGCACCGTTGAAGCCCACCTTACGCTCAAAGCTGTTCCGTTCGCGTGGCGAAGTTGATCGCGCTATTCGCATCCATCAGACCCTAATGGAAAGCGCCTCGCTGACCTATGAACAGCGTCTGTTGGCGATTCAACAACTGGGGCGTGATTACATGGCCGCCGGGTTATGGACCACGCGGAA
This sequence comes from Shigella flexneri, assembly GCA_048288465.1. GTDB lineage: Bacteria > Pseudomonadota > Gammaproteobacteria > Enterobacterales > Enterobacteriaceae > Enterobacter > Enterobacter flexneri_B. The sequence continues at coordinate 1,293,957 of CP182556.1, forward strand.
GACATGTCGATCGGCTGACCGATGAAACTGACTCCGCATTGGCGCGCTGCGACAGTTGCTACAAATCTACCAGGCTACCATAAGTGGCAGAAAGCAATTGATTTGCCGAACGCCTGGTGAAGCTGGGTAAAGATGAACAGCACGTCGAAGATTGCCATTTCTACTGTGAGTTAGCCCTGCCGGCGTCTGGCCAGCGACGATCTCAATCGTGCCATGACCTTGCTAAAAAAGGGGCGGCGGCAGATAAAAACAGGCGCCCGCATATCCGTCATGATCGGGACGCGTGTTTATGGCGAAAGGAGGGAGTACGCCGAGCCGTCGAAGTCTGCAACGCGTGATATCCCAGGACAGAGAACTGGTCAGCGAAATCGCTGGAAATGTTCCAAACCTGCTATCAGCAGTTGGTAAAACTGCCAATGGGCAGAATTCCTGCAGCGTGCGGTGGGAAGAGAACACCGGTGCCGAATGCTGATTGATGCTTGCTGATATCATCGAAGCGCGCGACGGTAGTGAGGCCGCACAGGTCTATCTGCGCCAGCTTCTCAGCATAATCCGACCATGCGTGTGTTCCCTAAGTTAATCAATACCACTTAAATGAAGCAGAAGAGGGCATGCCGAAGAGAGCCTGATGGTGCTGGTAAGTGGTTGGCGAGAAGGTGCGTAGCAAGCCTCGTTATCATTTCCAGAAATGTGGTTTTTTGCACTACACCTCCTACTGGCATTGTCCGTCTTGTGGGCCTGGTCAACCATTAAACCGATTCGCGGTCTTGATGGCCTTAATTTTTAAAAAAAATCCGACTTTAGTTACAACATACTTAATTATTAATGTTCCATTGTGCTCCCGGCAACGACGGCGCAAAAGACCCTGCTGCGGGAGAAATCCAACTGTTAATTTTTTATTTCCACAGGTCGTTTGCGCCGTTTACCTGTTTCGCGCCACTTCCAGTCACCGTCGTCAAGAAGGTCTGGTCATGACGTTAACTGCTTGATCTTCTTCCCGCGCTGTTACGAATTCTTCCTGTGGTTGTTGCCCTCCGTTTATCGTAATCGTGATAGACGCGCTGGCCTTTGTCGACGGAATCGACCCACACATTTTCGTCTGAAGGTCGGCAAAGAGATGTTTACATTGTTTCGGCCGCAGGTTTGCTGCGCGAACTTCAACAGCGTGGTTTTGATATCTTTCTGACCTAAAATTCCACGATATCCCCAACACTGCAGCGCACGCTGTCGCTGCTGCCGGCCGCTGACTACAGGCGTGTGGATAGTGAAATGTTCAGGTGGTGGGGCGCTCATGATAAACCGCACACATGAGGCACTGGTTCCGTTTGGCGAAATTTAGGCTTGATTGCTGTGACAGTGTTGAGCCAGCATGGAAGCCGCGACCTGACCAAGAATCTGGCGTGACACTGTCACCTGCAATTATGCAGAACGTCTGGCGGCGCTGACGCAAAAATGTGGCCTTGATGGTGTGGTGTGTTCTGCTCAGGAAGCTGTGCGCTTTTAAAGCGTATTCGGTCAGGAGTTCGAACTGGTTACGCCGGGCATTCGTCCGCAGGGGAGTAGAGCTCATTGACTAGCGCCGCATTCTAGACGCCAGAACAGGCGTTGTCGGGCTGATCTGGTTCTCTGGTAATTGGTCGCCCGGTAACGCAATGGGTCGATCCAGCGCAGACACTGAAGGCGATCGACCCTCTTAGCGGAGGTGACGATGCGTCAATTCCGACGAGCCGTCTGGTCTCCTCAACGGAAACCGGTGGCGTCTTGATGAGCCCAAAGCGGCCCCTGTACGCCCTAAAGGCGACGGTGTGGTGACTTCCTCGGCGTACGACCAGTCGACGTAAAGGTTCAGGCGTTTCCCTAATTACCCGTGTCAATCTCGATGATGCCGAACTGACAAAAACTTGCAGCGGAACTGAAGAAAAAATGCGGCTGCGGCGGAGCAGTTAAAGATGGAGTTATTGAAATCAGGGCGATAAGCATAATTATTAAAATCACTACTTGAAGCGAAAGGGATGAAGGTGAAAGTTCAGGCGGTTAACATAAAAAGCCACGGATATATCCGTGGCTTTGGACATGTTTTACTGTGCGTATTCTCAGAACTCATACTGAACGGAATCAAGCGTATTATAATTGCGAGTCGATGATCGACATTTATTTACGATTATTTACAAGCATGGTTGACCGATGACCAGCCGACAGCTGCACCACCTAATGTACCCAACGTACTGCCATCGGTGAGTACTGCACCGCCTAGATGCCCTGCACCCGCGCCGATTGCGGTGTTGCGGTCCCGTTTAGACCAGTTCCAACAGGCACTCGAGGAGACATTGCCAAGTCATACCCAGAACAGCCGCGGTCTTTTTTTCTACATTACAAACATAATACTCTCTCCTGAATTTATGATTCACGGAAGTAAGCTCTCTATAACTATAATAGCTAAGATAAGGCAGCGGTGAAATTCTCCCCGTGAAATCTGCTCGCGCGCAGGGTTATATCACGCAGGTGATAATGACTTCCTGTTATATCGCTGATAATAATTTTATATCTTGAGAGTGTTAATAACAGGTAAATAGTCTTAATTATCAACCAGGAATCATCTTAGAGCGGATGATTTTGCCAAACTGCAAATCATCCGTACGAGAAGGGAAATGGCTAAATGTAGACGACGTGAACGGTGAGTTTTACTGTGCTGGAGATGCCATTCGAATCACTAGCACATATTTTCGAATCGGTAATAGCGATTGAATACGCTCAACGGGACCGATGGGGTCTGAATGTACAGCACCAATTTTCGAGCTGTCAGTCAGGACTATCACTTCGCACTCTTTTTCCACGCGGCATTGACCACATCGGTACGCATCGTGTCGCAACCGGTAAATCCAGTTTCAGTTGCCGGCCATAGATACCAATAAATGCTTTGCTGAAAATGCACCTGTTGATGCACTGGGCGTGTCAAAGGGCCGACCATTGCTTCGCTTCTGGTACACGCCAGCCGACAAAATAACTTCACAAGGCGCGTCTTTCAGCAAATGCGCGATGTAGCTGCTGACCGTGATGATAGTGACATTTCTTCTTCTGCTCGCCCAGAGTCCCGGGCGAGCAGGGCATTGTTGCTGCCATTTTGGATAAAGATGGTTTCGCCAGGTTGAACCAGTAAACTTGGGCGAGTTCACGCTTCAGCGTATAGTTGTTCATCATACGGGTTTCAACATCATCACTATCAAGCGAAACAGCAAAGCCATGTGGCGGAGGTCGCTCATTTTTTCGAGTGTGTTGGATACGTCGGCGAATGGTGACTACAGAAAACTCCAGTGGCTTCTGCCGAATGGGTTACGCTGACCTTGACCCTGGTAGATCGCCATCTGTAGAATAGTTTCTTATCGGGAATTCATCGCTGTAATTCTTATAACGTTATAATACTTAATAAAAAAATACTGACGCGCCGGGCATCCTCGATCGGAAAACCTGAAGGCACGATTTCTAAATCTTCCCACGGTGCCTTCGGAATGTCCGCGTAGTTACGACAACCTGGCGCAAGAGTTCTGTTTCCAGTCTCTCGAGATTATCGATCGCAGAGTGGTAATCGCCTGCCACAAGGATATGAACACAATATCAATACGTTCGGCAACGCGCTGGGCATCAAATTCGGACATCAAGGACATCCTTATAGCAAAGGGGAAAATGGATGATCCAAAACCCCCGGCTAAAAGAGAAGTGTTTAACAGCAACGGCTAATTATCATACCAGGAATACGATATATAATGACGGATGTAGCGCGCTAGTCTATGTATTAGTATCTTATGCGCGCTTCAGGTAGCGTTTATCCCAGCGTTCGAAGGCGACGGCGGGCATCAGTTTGGCAAACAAAAATCCTTGCGGCTCATTGATCCCATTCTGGGGGGGCGGCGTGTCCTTTGCACTCTACGCCTTCGGCAATCACCTGAAGATTAAATGCCTGGGCCACAGCGACGATGGCCAGGACCAGTGACTGCGAGACAGGTTGTTTGTGAATATCTCGAACAAAAACCTGGTCAAGTTTGATGGCATCGATCGGAAAGCGCGCCAGTTGCGAAAGTGAAGAGTAGCCGGTACCAAAATCATCCAGATGCACTTGCGCACCTAGTTGGCTAAATTGTTGAATAACAGACAGTGCCAGTTCATCATTCTCAATCAGACAACTCTCTGTCAGTTCAACATCTATAGGGCAGTATTCAAAATTGAGTTCCTGGAGAACCTGTTTCAGGGCGGTGAAAATGGTTTGATCGGCGAGCTGACGTGCAGAAATATTTACCGCCACTCGCAGGTTTATGCCTTTATCCCGCCACTTTGCCACCTGGCGTACGACATCGAGAATCACCCAACGGCCTAAAGGCACAATTAGCCCTGACTCTTCGGCGTAGGAAATGAAGTCCAACGGTGGAATCAACCCACGTTCAGGTGACTGCCAACGTACTAGTGCTTCCAGACTGCGCACTTCGCCACGCTAGGTGATTTTCGATAACCAACTGATCGTTTTCCAGTGCTTTACGCAAGTTGGTATCCAGCCAGAGATATTCAAATACCCGCTGATTCATTTCTGGAGTAAAAACGCAAAATTGTCCTCGTCCGCCTTCCTTCGCTGTGTACATTGCTGTGTCGGCGTGACGAATAATAGTCGCGCTGTCCGAACCATGTTCGGGAGAGAGCGAAATACCTACTGAACAGCTGGTATAAACTTCAATTAAACCAATACGAAAGGGGAGGCGTAAGCGGGTCAAAATTCGTGATGCCATTGCTTCCAGCGCGCTTTGTGAGGTATTGGATGCCAGTACCAGAAACTCATCGCCACCTGGACGCGCCAACACCTGGTCATGTTCGAGACAGCTTAAAATAGCCAATGACACGTCGCGTAATAACTGGTCACCAAACAAATGCCCATAGGCGTCGTTGACCTTTTTAAAATTATCCAAATCAAGATACACAACCCCAACTTTATTGTTATCTGCCTGATTAATAGCGTGATCGATTAACTCCTGCATTGCGTTACGATTCGGCAGTCCGGTGATACTGTCGGTATTTGCCAGAATACGCAGTCGCTCCTGAGTGCGGCGCTCTTCGGTAATGTCGGTACCGGAACAGATTAAAAAAATCTCGTTTTTGCCACTGCCGCTGTGGACAAATTTATTGCGAAACAGAAACAGCCGCTGGCCTTTACGTGTTGGTATCCACAGTTCGACTTCATATGCATTGCCGCTTCGAAAAAATACACGGTTATTGCGCCTGGATGCCGCAGCTTCACGACGGCTCATAAACAGTTTAAACACGCTTTACCCAATGACGTCGTGTTCTTTCAACCCTGTGTAATCTTCACATAACCGATTGAAGCGTTGGATATTCCCCCGGCTGTCGAGAATCACTATTGCGGAATGTGCTTCAGAAACTACCTGCTCAGCAAAAGGAAGACCATGTGATAAATCACCAGCAACCGCCGGTGTGTAGTGCCGTAGGAACGCGTTGCCAGCCCATTTCCGTTTATTGATTTTTCGTCCTACCAGATGCACAGAAAGATCGCTTTCATCGACAGTAGACTCGTCGTCGGCTGGAGGTGATGGCCCGTCATTTCCCTGATTGAGCAGCCTGTTCGGCAGATAACTGCAACATACGTAGGTTATGCTGGTTTCGGTGGTTCCAAAGCGGGACGCTCCGCTGCTTTCCGTCAACCGCCAGTATGAATCTGCAATGCAGAAAGTTGTACAACATTGTGGACTCCCTAACGGTTTTCATGATGCATATCCTCCGGTTAACAGCGGAGTCCGCGGTAGAAATAAAAGGAACAACATGACTTACATGAAATTAACGGCGGCTAAACGCATTGTTTTTTTATATATTTTTGTCATCCAGTTTTGGAAAAACGCAGGTTTTCAAACGAAAGTCAGTTAAAGAACTCCGGGATATGATGAAGGTCAAGCGGGGAAATGAACAACCATCCATCAGGAATGGGCCGTGAAGGAGGATTAGAACAGGCGCGCGATCATGCTGCGGGTTTCCATGCGAGCTCTCGGCAATGGTGACGTCAATAACGTCAGTTACTTATGCAACCGTTTCACCTTTAATTTGTAGATGCCGTTTTCCTGGGCTGCAAACCATTTCATCGCGCACGGCGTGTAGAAGGTGCAGGAATGAAGGCCGATAGCGCCGTTATCAACCAAACGAACACGCATGCCGCCACGGCTGATATCGACAATTTCCGCCAGCAAAACGGTGTCGGGTCCAGGCTTTGTCTTTCAGGAAGCGTGCGTATAACCAGTCACCAACATCACGTTCTGCCATCCAATTGAGACAGCGACGCTCAGCCATTTGGACAGTGATTTCGTCCTGTGGACGCGTCGCAGTTTCGCCTTTTGATAACCGCTTTCAGCAGACGGTGGTTGATCATCTCGCAGTGTTTGCCGGATCGGCGATGTCAGGTGGCGTATGCTTCCAGACCGAGGCCAAAGTGAGGACCGGGTTGAGTGCTAATTTCAGCAAATGACTGGAAGCGACGAATGCGGCTGTCGAGGAAACCAGTTGGTTGCGCATCCAGTTCACGACGCCGTTTCCAGAGAACCCGTCCAGCGTGAGCACTTCTTCGGCATCGACATGCAGCCCGTGCGTTTTCAGCAACGCTGCCAGCGCGTCGGCATTTCGCCCCAATAAAGCCCATATGCACGTTATAGATGCCAAAACCGAGCTTATCGCGCAGTACGCGGGCCGCACAAGGGAATTTGTAGCGGCAGTCGTCGCTTCTTCGACGATACGGTTGGCAATGCGACGAGGCTCGCGACGATATCCAGCACTTCACCTTTTTCACCGAGAATAAAGCGGTAATCCGGCAAATATTTAAACGCCAGTGCGTGGTTATGACGCCACTCGCCGCGGCGTTGGCAAATTTGCGCTCGCGAACGGACTTGTTCGGCAATTGCTTCGCTTTTCAGGCTGCCAGTCACCGGTATTTTCCAGCCAGTCAGAACCTGGTGATGCGCCGGCTTTTGCTTTGGATTCGATGGTGGCGGCAAAGAATTCGATATTATCTTGAATGGTGCAGTCGGCGGAGAGCGTGATCCGGCATGCCGGGTACCGGGCAGACTTCATTTGGCGCGCATGAGCAGAGGAATCGTCAGAAAGCTCGCGAGGCAGCATGGGATGTTGAAGCCAGGCAGATAGTTGGTCGATACGCAGATTTTCGCGGCTTTGTCCAGCTTGCTGCCTTCAGCGATCCCGCAGATTGGATGGGCAATCACCACGATGAGCTGAAGTTTGTTCATCCGGCAACGCCTTAGCGGAAAAGGACCGTCATCCATATCTTCTGTGCTGGCACTGTAGATGGTGACAAAATCCAGCGCAGTAGATCTTCACGAACCAACCTTCATCAGCATTTCGGTAGCGACGCCGTCTGGTGCTTCTTTTTCCAGATTATGGCGCGCAAGGGTAACCCACCACGGTACAAAGTGGTCGTCACCAAAAGTGATGTATTATACGTCTTTGCGGTTTACGAAAAAGACAATCGCCTTTCAGCGAATAACGGCGCATTTGGGCAACCGCCCAGTCGCCTTCTTTAAACTAGTGGTTCAGGCCACGGGCTGCGCGGCAAGGAATGGCGTCTTTTAAGAGTCGATAATGGGAGCGATGGCCAGACGGTCATTTTTGCCCTGAACTTTACCACGAAACGAGTCAGGAACAAGTTGACCAGGTTCTTCTGGCTCTGCGGATTCACATTCTTTTCACTGTGGATCACCGCGATAATTCGGTCGCCATGCATGACTTTTTTCATCTGCGGCGGCGGAATGAAATAACTTTTTTGTGCGTCGACTTCCAGGAAGCCAAAGCCTTTTTCTGTGGCTTTTACCACCCCTTCAGCGCGTGGCGTCTGGGAATGCAGTTGCTGTTTAAGCTGCGCTAGCAGCGGGTTGTCCTGAAACATAATTGTCTATTTTGGTGGCCATTAGAGCGGCTGACAGTTTTACGCGAATCTGTCTGACGCGGCAAGGTTAATATGTCTCACCCAACGCGATTTTTAAGCGATTTATCCAGCCACACAGCCCGCTCCATACCAGCAGATTAATAATCTGCGTTGATGATTTTTCGTGTTCGAGTAAAGGGCTGAACTGGGCGGCGCTAAAGCGATCGGGTGCTCGGGTCAGCCATTGTATCGCCTGAACGGTAGCGCGCTCAACAGAATGACGGTCAGCCCATCGGTTAATTTCATTTTCGCCCTTGCGCAGAAGGGTGCTGATTTTTTTATATTCATTTGATGAATCCATACAGGTGGAAAAACAAGCAGGACTGCCATTTATACGCGCGCATAACAACGCCGCAAGCTGATTATCCGGCTGTGCATTGACCCGTGTGCTGTTTAACAACTTTTCGAGAAGGGAAAGTGAAATAGGGTGGAGAGAGAGTGTTTCGGCCAGTTGGCAAAGTTCTGCAGTTGAACTTTTTGTGTGCTCTTCAGGTAGTTTTTCCACCTCATAGCTGCTTCGCCAGCGTATTGATTCATCAGCAAACAGTGACGCGTCGGCGTAGTTTTGTATCGCCAGCCCGGGTAACCAGCGTACCGGATGCCCGAGATAAGCCTGAAATGTCGCAATTGTCCGCGCCTGAAAGCCAATAAAACCAATGATTTGGTTAATGATCACACAGTCCCAGACAGTAAGACCGACGTCATTCAGATGCTGGCGCGATCGGTTGTCGATAATAGAAGGCGAGCTAGCCAGTTGGCGGGCATATTGCGTGATTTGTGCCAACCGATGATTACTTTCCCTGGAGGAATCAGGTCCGGGGAGCGGCGTAAGTCGCGCCGAATAGTAGTTACATAACCGCTGGACGCCGCAAACCTGAGCAACCGTCAGGGCCGTCGACAAGCGTTCATAAGCGGTGAAGGTTTGTGAACGGGTCACGGTAAGCTGGTCAGGGAACAACTCCACTGCAAGAACGCGCGCAGGGACCAGCCATGAAAGGAAGGGGGCCAGCGTCTCTTCATCAAGGATCACGTCGAGCAGAAAGGGATCGCTGACCTTTGCGGCTTCCGGGACCAGAGGCAGAACGTCATACTCCGTAGTACTGGATTGCGTTTCATGATACCAGTGGCTTTTGCCGGTGATGTGGCGTTGTTCCATGGGCGCTCCTTGGTCGTAAAGGAAATCGTTATCCTGACGCAAGGCGGGAAGGGGAGAAAGACGGATCGGCGATAACAAATATCAGAAAGGTATAACAGAGATAACGGGCGGCAGAACGCCGCCCATCTTTACCAACAGAACGATTATTTCAGTTCGAGTTCGTTCATTGCAGCGATGCTGAAACCGCCGTCAACGTGGACTACTTCACCGGAGATACCGGCAGAGAGATCGGAGCACAGGAATGCCGCAGAGTTACCCACATCTTCAATAGTAACTGTACGGCGAATCGGGGTAACGGCTTCGCAATGAGCCAGCATTTTGCGGAAGTCTTTGATACCGGAGGCCGCCAGAGTACGGATCGGACCAGCAGAGATGGCGTTAACACGCACACCTTCCGGACCCATCGCGTTCGCCATATAGCGCACGTTCGCTTCCAGAGACGCTTTTGCCAGACCCATAACGTTGTAGTTCGGGATAGCGCGCTCAGCGCCAAGGTAGGAAAGGGTCAGCAGGGCAGAACCCGGATTCAGCATGGAGCGGCAAGCTTTTGCCATTGCAACGAAGCTGTAGGAGCTGATGTCGTGGGCAATTTTGAAGCCTTCACGGGTAACGGCGTTAACATAGTCACCATCCAGCTGATCGCCAGGTGCAAAACCAATAGAGTGTACGAAACCGTCAAATTTCGGCCAAACTTTCCCCAGTTCAGCGAACATGGTGTCGATGCTGGCATCTTCTGCAACATCGCACTGCAGAACGATGTCAGAACCCAATTGAGCGGCAAATTCTTCTACGCGGCCTTTCAGTTTGTCGTTCTGGTAGGTGAATGCCAGTTCAGCTCCTTCGCGGTGCATCGCCTGAGCGATACCGTAGGCGATGGACAGTTTGCTGGCAACACCGGTTACCAGAATGCGCTTACCGGAAAGAAAACCCATAGCTTTAATCCTTATTGTTGATGCTTGTTGTGCCTGAAAATCAGGCGATTCGTCGTTTTAGTAAACAGTACGAACAGATAAACGGTTATTATAATCAACCTGGCTGTGAGTAGCTATAGTTACCAGGTCCGACCGGAGCAGGCTGCGGCAGGGGGGGCGCTTTTCCCCTTACCCTAACCCTCTCCCCAGAGGGGCGAGGGGACCATATTGTGCAAATATTGTTACCCCAGCAACAAACAGGCTCATACAGCCCCTAACCCTTTTATGGCGATGGCTGGGATGGTTCAGACCTTGCCGAATATTCTCCAGCACTGTCTCCATGTTTTCACCACAACAGCTATTCGGCTCGGTCGGCCCCCTCGCCCTTTCAGGGTGAGGGTGACCGGCGGTTCAGTTCCTGCAGAATAATCTCCAGCACCGCCTCCTCATTACAATCAATCTCGTTATTCCAGAAACGCAGCACGGTCCAGCCCTGCGACTCAAGCCAGCTAGTGCGCCTGGTATCATAGGCAACTGCCAAATCATGCTGCCCACCATCCAGCTCAACGACTACGCGCGCCGAGCAGCAAGCAAAATCGAGAATGTAGCTCCCCACCGGATGTTGACGGCGAAATTTGAAATCACCAAAACGTCGGCTGCGAAGATATCGCCAGAGCTTTCGTTCCTGCAAAGTGAGATTGCGTCTTAAATCACGCGCATTTGATTTTATTTTATCCATCACCTCATTCTGACAAGATTTAATCTCTTGTCAGAATGAGGTGAATAATCTGGAAGGAGGATTCAGAAAATTAGCGATCTTTACGCCACGCATCCGCTGTCAATGCTTCGCCAAAGTGCCCGGCAATCAGCCGTTTGGTGAGTTCATGCAGCGGCGATGCCAGCACATCCGCGGTGCTGCCTCGCTCGACAACCTCGCCCTGATGCATCACCAGCACCTGGTCGCTAATGTGCTTCATCATTCCGATATGCTGGGTAACATAAATATACGAAATGCCCTGTTTTTCCTGTAACTCCAGCATCAGATTAATCAACTGCGAACGCATTGACATATCCAGTGAAGCGAGGGCTTCATCGGCAATAATGACTTTTGGGCGCAATATCAGCGCGCGCGCCAGACCCAGACGCTGTTTTTGTCCGGGTGCCAACATATGCGGATAGTAACTGACGTGATCCGGTAGCAGCCCAACCATACGCATCGTTTCAATAATCTGTTTGCGACGCTGTTCCGGTTCCAGGTCGGTGTTCAGGCGCAGTGGAAAATCCAGAATTTGTGAGATACGTTGACGGGGATTCAACGAGGTCGAAGGATCCTGAAAAATCATGCGAATACGCTGACTACGGAAGGAATAATCGCCAAAATGCAGCGGATGATCGTCAATCAATAACTCGCCGCTGGTAGGTTCTATCATTCCCGCCAGCATTTTTGCCAGTGTGGATTTACCCGAACCATTCTCGCCAATAATCGCCAGTGTCTGGCCTTCACGTAGCGTAAAGCTCAAGGGTTTTACCGCTTCTACGGTCTGACGACGAAACCAACCGGTCCGGTAGCGGAACGTTTTACTTAAATTACGCACTTCAAGCAGCGTTTCGATCATCTCACTCTTTCTCCATGTTCAGCGGGAAATGACAGGCATAGAGATGATTTTTCGCCCCCGTCAAACGTGGCGTCACAATGCATTCTCGTTGTGCATACGGGCAACGTGGCCCCAGACGACAACCAATCGGTAACTGTTCCAGCAATGGGATAGCGCCGGGTAGAGTATTGAGGCGACTTTTATGCGGCATCGCGCTGCCGAAGTCTGGTATCGCGCGGATCAGCGCCTGGGTATAAGGATGATGTGGCATCGTCACCAACTCCTTACTCGGCGCGGTTTCCACTGTTTGACCGCAGTAAAGCACGTTAATTTTATCCGCCCATTGGCTAAGCATTTGTAAGTCATGGCTGATAAGCAAAATAGTGGTATTGCTGTTTTGGTTGAGACGCGTCAGCAGGCGAAAGATTTGCGCCTGGGTTGTTGGCTCCATTGAGTTTGTCGGTTCGTCAGCAATCAGCAGACGCGGTTGATTCGCCAGTGCAATGGCTATCATCACTTTCTGACATTCACCTTCGGTCAACTCATAGGGAAAACTGCGCATCGCATCTTTGTGATCTTTAATCCCCACGCGGTGCAGCAGTTCAATGGCACGGCGTTTGCGCCAGCCAAAACGCTGCCACCAACGGCCTTTATAGGTCCAGGCTGGGATGTTTTGCATCAACTGGCGACCCACACGTTCTGAAGGGTCAAGACACGACTGCGGTTCCTGGAAAATCATCGACACGTTATGGCCAACCAGTTTGCGCCGTTCGCGTGCGGAGAGACGCAGCAAATCGATATCATCAAAACGCATACGGTCAGCAGTAACACGCCAGTTATCTTTATTCACCCCACAAATCGCTTTCGCAATCAAACTCTTGCCGGAACCGGATTCACCAACAAGACCGCGGATTTCACCTTCGGTTAAGGTCATACTTACCCGGTCGACGGCTTTAACCCACTCATCACCGGTTTTAAATTCAATGGTCAGGTTACGAATATCGAGTAATGGCATTATTCCACCCCCGCAATAATCGCACGACGAACGCCATCGCCAAGGAGGTTAACCAACAACACGCTAATCATAATTGCCGCACCTGGCAGCATGACAGTCCACGGGGCGACATAAATCAGTTCCAGCGCATCACCGAGCATCGCTCCCCATTCAGGCGAGGGGAGTTGTGCGCCGAGATCGAGAAAGCCCAGCGCGGCGATATCGAGAATTGCCATCGACAGTGCGCGGGTGATCTCGGTGACCAGCCCGGCGGTGATGTTTGGCATCACAGCAAACCAGAGAATATTCAGCGTTGATGCGCCATCCAGACGGGCGGCGATAACGTACTCTTTTTCCAGTTCGTCATGCACCATGCTGTAAATCGAACGTACCATACGCGGCAGCAATGCCAGCCAGACAGCAAACATAGCGTGGGACAAACTCGGTCCGGCAAACGCTACAACGATAATTGCCAACAGCAGCGAAGGGATCGCCAGTAAGGTATCCAGAATATGGTTAAGCACCGCTGAGCGGAGGCCGTGTGTCGCCCCGGCGAAGGTGCCCAGTACCAGGCCACAGATCGTCGCGGCAAGCGTCACCACAAATGCGCCACCCACGGTTGGCGCAGCTCCGCTCAGTAAACGGCTTAAAACATCACGTCCGAGGTCGTCAGTCCCCAGGAAGAAAGAAACTTCGCCATAGCGCGACCATGATGGCGGCAATAATTGATAACCGAGAAATTGCTGGTCGATGCCGTAAGGCGCAAACCAGCCGCCAAAAATACACAGTACAGCCAGTCCCGCGCAGCCGTACAGGCCGACCATCGCAGAGGCGTCACTATAAAATTTGCGCCAGGCGGTACGCAGCGTGCCCGGCGGGCGCTTTTCGCTGTATACGCTATCGTAAGGCATACCATTCCTTATGTTTCAGAGGGTTAGCCATGGCACCCAAAATATCAGAAATCACGTTAACAATAATGACCAGTGAGCCACACACCATCACTCCGGCGGAAATGGCTGCGTAATCCTGCTGGCGGATGGCGTTAATTAACCAGCGCCCTAAACCCGGCCAGCTAAAAACCATTTCGGTGATCATCGCCAGCGTCAGCATGGTGGAAAACTGTAAGCCCAGGCGAGGAATAACCGGCGGTAACGCGTTATGCAGAACGTGGCGACGCAAAATAGTAAAGCGCGACAAACCGCGGGTCGCCGCCGCTTTTACATAGTTCTGGTCATACACTTCAATAGTGCTGATACGCATCAGGCGGATCACTTCAGTTGTTGGCGCAACCGACAGGGTGATCACGGGCAATATCATATGGCGGATTGCGCTCATGATCATTTCATCCCGCCATGGTGAGTCCGAAAGCCAGGCATCAATCAACGCAAAACCGGTAATCGGTTTCACTTCGTAGAGCAGATCGAAACGCCCTGAAACGGGCAACCAACCTAGCGTGAGTGAACAAAACAGTGTCAACAGAAGCGCCAGCCAGAACACCGGGATTGAAAAGCCCAGTAAGGCGATGGCGTTGATCAAGTTATCCTGCCACTTATGGCGCGTAATCCCGGCAATCATCCCCACGGGGATGCCAACAATCAGCGCAAAACCGAAGGCGAGGATGCACAGTTCTATCGTCGCCGGGAAGAGCTCTTTTAACTGTTCGGCAATTGGTTGACCGTTAATGCTGGAAACACCAAAATCCCAGTGGATCAGGCCATTAAACCAGAACACCCAGGCATTCCACAGTGACGCGCCTTGTAACGGCGCGTGTGGAGTGAAATAGCTCAAGCTGAAGCCAACGAAGGTCAGCAGGAACAAGGTGACAATCAATAACAAAATGCGGCGTAAGGTGAAGATAATCATGGTTTTTTCACCTCATCCTGTTTCTCGCGATACACCCCAGCAAAGGAGGCGTTACCAAACGGGCTAAGTACCAGACCTTTGATATCGTACCGATAGGCCTGCAAACGCAATGACGACGCCAGCGGCAGAATAGGTAATTCCTGCGCCAGAATACTCTGCGCTTCGTCATAGGCTTCAATACGCGCTGCCAGCTGCTGCGAGGAGAGCGCCTTACGCAACACGCTGTCGAATTTCGGATTGCACCAGTGGGCGAGGTTGGTCTGTGAATGAATTGCCGCGCAGCTCAGTAACGGACGGAAGAAACTGTCCGGGTCGTTACTGTCCGTCGCCCAACCGGATAACGTCAGATCATGGCTCATATCCATCAACCGCGCCTCCTGAAAGCGACCTTCTACCGGCACAATCACCACTTTTACGCCAACCTGCGCCATATCCGCCTGAATCAGTTCGGCAGTTTTCAGTGGACTGGGGTTCCACGCCTGCGAACGTGTGGGCACCCACAGTTTCAGCGTTAAGTTTTCCAGCCCCAACGCCTTCAACTGTTCGCGCGATTTCGCCGGATTGTATTCAGTAATTTTAGCCTCGTTGTCATAGGCCCACGAGGCGCGCGGTAAAATAGAGGCCGCCGTTTCAGCCGTACCATAATAGATGGATTGCATCAGGCGCTGGTTATTAATCGCCAGTGCCAGTGCATGGCGGACAGCGGGATTATTTAGCGGCGGTTTGGCGGTGTTAAATGCCAGATAGGCGACGTTCATCCCAGGACGCAGCGTTAAACGCAAGCGCGGGTCGTCACGCAAAATGGATAGCTGGCTGGCAGCAGGCCAGGCCAGAACGTCGCATTCCCCGGTCAGGAGTTTCGACAGACGTCCGGTGCCGCCGGAGCCTAAATCCACCACTACCTGCGGCATTAACGGTTTACCGCGCCAGAAGTCATCATGACGTTGTAGGCGAATAAATTGCCCGGCGCGGTATTCCGACAACTGATACGGACCGGTGCCGACCGGTTGACGGTCGAGTTGCTCCTGGCGATCTTCTTTCTCTAACTTCCGGGCATATTCTGCCGACATGACCGAAGCATAATGGGTTGCGAGGTGCCACAAAAAAGAAGCATCCGGCTGGGCGAGTCGGAACTCAACGGTATGATTATCCAGTTTGCGGACGCTTTTCACGTTATCGGCAAATTGCAGGCTGTCGAAGTAGGGGAAGTTGCTGCCGTTGACGTTATGCCACGGGTTGTTGCGGTCAAAAATTCGCTGGAAGGTAAACACCACATCGTCGGCATTCATTTTACGAGTGGGAGTAAACCAGTCGGTTTTTTGAAACGGAACATCGCGACGCAGGTGGAAGCGATAGGTCGCGCCGTTGTCGAGTACTTCCCAGCTTTCGGCAAGTTCCGGCATCAGGCGATAGGTATAGGGATCGACATCCAGCAGTCGATCATAAAACTGGGCGGCAAGGGTATCGACAATTAACCCACTGCTCGCTTTGGATGGGTTAAAGGTGTTGACTTGCCCGCTGACGCAATAGACAAAACCGCTGTCGCGGATATCAGCATGCGGGGGGGATTCAGGCGCGGCGATTGCCTGACCACTCACAAGTCCAGCAATCACCAAAAGAGACGATAATACCTGGCGCATAATATTAAGGGATTTTATGTAAAGAGGCTATCTTACTAATATTTAATGACATTTGCCATTACCGTTTGTGTTCAGGGGTCGTAATGAGGGCCGTGTGGTTGGTCGTTGAACAGGTGGCGTCGCCATCTGTTCAACATTCGTACCCGTGATTTCTCTATAACTATAACTCACAGAACAACTTAGCGAGGAGCAGAGCGGTACGATCGTGAGAAACCCATTAAAGCACGCTGCAGTGCGTGTCATTGTTAGCCGGATGCGGCGTGAACGCTTTATCCGGACAACGATACTGACCGATCGTCTGCAATTAAATAATTACTCATTACCCCATTGATTCAAAAACTCTGCGATCTCATCAATGCGTACGGGATTAATCCCCGCTTCAGCAGCCATTTCATGTTCGGGCTTCTTCGCTGATCTCTTCATTGTTCATCAAACGGGTGAGCAGTAACTGGAAGTAGTGGGCCGGCGGTGTGCGTTCAGCGTCTGCGACAGGCTCTATACGACGAATTCGGTCGCGTACTCATCGGCAATATCAAAATATTTTAGCGGGATATAGTAGTTCATTTTTCCCCTGGGGTTAATGCGCTAAGCGTAAGGGCGGATGATGACGCTCGTGATCCGGGTCATACATCTTTTTATAGTTAATAGCACAGCGCATTACCCTCAGGCGGATAATGCGGCGCGCATCCGATTATTACGTTTCGCTCACTGGCGTTCTGTCACCTTCGTACAGCGGCACTTTGCGATAGCGGCGGATACAATTACCACAAATAGCAGCATGACGATCCCATACCAGACCCAGGCGTGGGAGCGAGGTGGCTCGAGGTTAATCCACAGCACGCCCACCGTCAGCGCGCCAACCAGCGGCATTAATAAATAGTGGAAGTGTTTCCTCCAGCTTTTATTCATTCCTTTGCGCCGCCAGAAGTGGTTGAACACCGACAGGTTAACGAGAGTAAACGCTACCAACGCGCCGAAGTTCATTAACGCTGTGGCGGTGCATTTGATGGAAGAACAGCGCCGACATCGCGACAATCCCGACCATAATGACGTTCAGTGCCGGAGTCCGCCATTTTCGGATGCACATAGCCGAACGCGCGCTCCGGAAACGCATTCTCGCGCCCCATCACATACAGCAGACGTGACACGCTGGCATGGCCAGGCGCAGACGCTAACGTGTTCACAAACGTGGTGCAAAGGAAAATCGACTGGAACAGCTTACCGCCGACGTAAGTCAGGATGCGGCCATGCGGCGCTGCGGGTTGTTCGAGCGGACTAATGGGGGAAGAACAGCTCCGTAAGAACGACGCCGCGATAAAGATAACGCCACCATGACCGCCGTCAGGAAGATGGCTTTCGGGATCGCGCGTGCGGCGTCTGGTGTCTCTTCCGAAAGTGTGGTCACTGCATCGAAACCAAGGAGAAGAGAAGCAAGCGAATAGTCGCCCGGTAATGATCGGAATCAGATACGCGTCTCGCTGATAAACAGCTGTCACGACCAGGACCGTGCCAACGCCTTCTCCTTTATGCAGTCCCTGAACCACCAGGAAGATAAACACCACCATGATGGAGATTTGCACCAACACAAACAGGGTATTGAAGTTAGCGACCAGGTTGACGCTCTTCAGATTCGCGGCGGTTAAAATGGCGACAAAGGTTACCACCCACACCCACAGCGGCACTTGCGGGAAGAGGGCGGAGAGATGATTTTTCGCCAACAAAACGTTGATCATCGGCAAAAAGAGATAATCCAGCAGTGATGACCAGCCGACCATAAATCCGACGTGCCGGTTAATCGACTTTTGCGCGTAGGTATAGGCCGAACCGGCCTCCGGAACACTGGCAAACCGTTTGCCGTAGCTGATAGCGGTAAACAGCACGCCCGCCAGCGCCAGCAAAATCGGACGCCGGAACGTGACCGTCGCTAATAAACACAATGCCAAAAGTATCAACACAGTCATCGGCGTGAGATAGGCCAGACCCATCATTACCACCTGCCACAAATTTGAGTGATTTTCGCCAGACGGGCTTTGCCGGTTGCACAGCGATGTTCAGTGGTGAATTGATCGCCATAATTGCTGCCTCCCCTGCGTTGCGATGAGTTTTGCGGTCGTGTCGACCTGAAGATCAAAACCTGTTAGCCGGGAACTGAAGGGGGCGGAGTGCCGAGTACGTCGCAGGAGGGGCGCATTTGCGGCCTGCCCTCGCCATGCCGGGATTTAATCATCGGCATCATCTCATTTCCTCGTCACAGTCTTAATCGTTAACGGAAGCCCGTTGCCGCCTGCGCTCCATAACGCGACATCCGGAAAATGTCTCGATTACCAGCAAATATAAGGCTGGCTCCGGCTCAGGCCGATGAGAACGACCCCGCAAGGGGTATTACGCGTTTTTCAACATCCACTCAATTTCTGTTTCTGTGATGAGGCGCTCGAACTGCAACAGCTCGTCGTTTACAGGCGTGATCGACATGGCCAAACCGTTCGCCTGATCGCGGCCCAGGTGATGAGTCTCGATAAACTCACCAGGGCATCGCTCTGGCAAATCGAAAGGTTCACTACCATTTCCTCTCCCAGCCCGTTGCCTTCGACTTCTTCCTGCAACGGCAGCTCGTTTTATCAAGACCGTGCAAAATACAGGCAAAAATCGCTGCCATCACCAGGATATCGGTTGGCTCGGCACCCGCCACGCGATATTCCAGGCGGTGATTATGGCAATCGCCGCCATGGAATAAGGGCGACGGTGCGGTTGTTATGGCCCCACGACGCCTGCGTCGGTACATACATCCCGCTGGAAGCGGCGATACGAGTTCACGTTTTGGTGCCAGCAACGCCATCATTGAGACGGGCATCGAATGAATCATTCCGGCAAGCATTTTTTTCAGCAGCGGCGAATCTTCGCCTTCCCGCGTGCGCAAGAGCACGTTCTCGCCACGATTATTTTTTGCCATACTGATATGGATATGCATCCCGCTGCCGCGTGCTCTTCATACGGCTTCGCCATAAAAGTGGCGTACATCTACTGTTTTTCTGCCATCAGACGCACCAAGGCGTTTTAAGTGCCAGCGCATCATCGCAGGCTTCCAGCACGTTATCAGTATGGTAAAGGTTAATTTCAAACTGACCGGCGAGGCCTCAGCGACCGCGCCATCTGCCGGGAATTGGCTGTAACTGTGCCAGTTCATCAATATCATTGAGCACGTCGGCGAAGTGGTTGAGGTTATCAACGGAGTAAACCTGGCTTTGTGTATTGCGGTCATCGGTGCCAGGCGCGCAGGGCGGTTGCAGATCCCCTTCAGCGTCGCGCTGGCGATCCAGTAAATAGAACTCCAGCTCTACCGCTACAACCGGGAACAATCCGCGCTGGCGCAGCTGCTGCCACAGGCGGTTAAGAACGTTCCGCGGCTCAACGTCAAAGGGAGCGCCATCTTCATCGACCATGGTCAGGAGCATCTGACCGATAAACTCTGGATCGGCGGCAGAAGGAGTTAAGGAACCGAGAACAGGAACACAGGTACGATCCGGCTCGCCCATTTCCTGACCCAGACCTGCTTCTTCTACTACGTTGCCCAAAATATTCAGTGCAAATATCGAGGCCACCAAATAACGGCGTGTGTCGAGCTTGTACAGGCTTGAAACAGGCTTACATTTTCCACGGAAGCAACCATTCAAATCAGTAAGTAAAACATCAACATATTGCGTATTCGGGTAGCGCTCCAGGTAGCGTTTCACTTCCTGCGTAAAGGCGCTACCCCGCCTCTCTTCTGACTGCTGAACAAAGTTCTCTACTTCAACGATATTGGTTTCCATGATTCTTCGCCTTTGGTTTGTTTTCCGCTCGTTATCAAAGCGTAAAATATAATGACCATCATTCGAATCTGTATGCAAACCAAATGTTTGTCAAATGTTAAATTGAGTTTGCAAAAATGAAAATCCACTGCTAGATTGAAAAAATATTGAACATAAAGGTCATTTAAAGCGCAGTAATGGCGATAATTTAGTCCACTTTGTGAGATTGAGCATGGAAAATATAATGAACAATCCGGTTATCGGTGTCGTAATGTGCAGGAACAGGCTTAAGGGTCATGCGACCCAGACTCTGCAAGAAAAGTACCTGAATGCCATCATCCACGCAGGCGGCTTGCCAATTGCGCTACCACATGCGCTGGCGGAACCGTCGTTACTTGAACAACTTTTGCCGAAACTCGATGGCATTTATCTTCCTAGTAGTCCCAGCAATGTGCAGCCGCACCTATATGGTGAAAACGGCGATGAGCCTGACGCCGATCCCGGGCGTGATCTTCTGAGCATGGCGATAATTAATGCCGCACTCGAAAGGCGCATCCCCATTTTCGCCATCTGCCGGGGTTTACAAGAACTGGTGGTGGCAACCGGTGGTTCGTTGCATCGCAAGCTGTGCGAACAGCCTGAATTGCTGGAACATCGGGAAGATCCCGAACTGCCGGTGGAACAGCAATATGCACCGTCGCATGAAGTTCAGGTTGAAGAGGGGGGATTACTGTCTGCGTTGTTACCTGAATGTAGCAACTTTTGGGTAAACTCTCTACATGGACAAGGGGCGAAGGTCGTTAGCCCACGGTTGCGTGTTGAAGCTCGCTCGCCGGATGGCTTAGTTGAGGCGGTTAGCGTCATCAATCATCCTTTTGCGCTGGGCGTACAGTGGCACCCGGAATGGAACAGTAGCGAGTACGCGCTTTCGCGTATATTGTTCGAGGGCTTTATCACCGCTTGGCAGCACCATATCGCTGAAAAACAGCGACTCTGACCACTACAGTTTAAGGAAATGCAAATATGAGTGATGAGGGACTGGCGCCAGGAAAACGCTTGTCGGAAATCCGCCAGCAGCAGGGGCTTTCACAACGTCGTGCCGCCGAACTCTCCGGGCTGACTCACAGTGCTATCAGTACGATAGAACAAGATAAAGTCAGCCCTGCCATCAGTACGCTGCAAAAGCTGCTGAAGGTGTATGGTCTGTCACTCTCGGAATTCTTTTCCGAGCCGGAAAAACCTGATGAGCCGCAGGTCGTCATTAATCAGGACGACTTAATTGAGATGGGCAGTCAGGGTGTGTCAATGAAGCTGGTTCATAACGGTAACCCGAATCGCACGCTGGCGATGATCTTTGAAACGTACCAGCCGGGCACAACCACTGGGGAAAGAATTAAGCATCAGGGTGAGGAAATAGGCACAGTACTGGAAGGTGAAATTGTTCTGACGATTAATGGTCAGGATTACCACCTCGTCGCGGGGCAAAGTTATGCCATTAATACCGGCATCCCGCACAGTTTCAGTAATACGTCGGCAGGTATTTGCCGAATTATCAGCGCCCATACGCCCACCACGTTTTAATCTTTTTGTTCTGTAAGCCGGGTAAGCGCAATGCGCCCGGCAATCCATAAAGAATGTCGCCAGAAATAAACGGGCATGCAGCCCGGGGATCTCTGCGCCCTGACGTTCACAAACTGCATATATCTGATAGACGTGAAACAGGAGTCATAATGAATTTTCATCATCTGGCTTACTGGCAGGATAAAGCGTTAAGTCTCGCCATTGAAAACCGCTTATTTATTAACGGTGAATATACTGCTGCGGCGGAAAATGAAACCTTTGAAACCGTTGATCCGGTCACCCAGGCACCGCTGGCGAAAATTGCCCGCGGCAAGAGCGTCGATATCGACCGTGCGGTGAGCGCAGCACGCGGCGTATTTGAACGCGGCGACTGGTCACTCTCTTCTCCGGCTAAACGTAAAGCGGTACTGAATAAACTCGCCGATTTAATGGAAGCCCACGCCGAAGAGCTGGCACTGCTGGAAACTCTCGACACCGGCAAACCGATTCGTCACAGTCTGCGTGATGATATTCCCGGCGCGGCGCGCGCCATTCGCTGGTACGCCGAAGCGATCGACAAAGTGTATGGCGAAGTGGCGACCACCAGTAGCCATGAGCTGGCGATGATCGTGCGTGAACCGGTCGGCGTGATTGCCGCCATCGTGCCGTGGAACTTCCCGCTGTTGCTGACTTGCTGGAAACTCGGCCCGGCGCTGGCGGCGGGAAACAGCGTGATTCTAAAACCGTCTGAAAAATCACCGCTCAGTGCGATTCGTCTCGCGGGGCTGGCGAAAGAAGCAGGCTTGCCGGATGGTGTGTTGAACGTGGTGACGGGTTTTGGTCATGAAGCGGGGCAGGCGCTTTCGCGTCATAACGATATCGATGCCATCGCCTTTACCGGCTCCACGCGTACGGGTAAACAACTGCTGAAAGACGCGGGTGATAGCAACATGAAACGTGTCTGGCTGGAAGCGGGCGGCAAAAGCGCCAACATCGTTTTCGCCGATTGTCCGGATCTGCAAAAAGCGGCAAGCGCCACCGCCGCAGGCATCTTCTACAACCAGGGCCAGGTGCGCATCGCCGGAACGCGTTTGTTACTGGAAGAGAGCATCGCCGATGAATTCTTAGCCCTGTTAAAACAGCAGGCGCAAAACTGGCAGCCGGGCCATCCACTTGATCCCGCAACCACCATGGGCACCTTAATCGACAGCGCTCACGCTGACTCGGTACACACCTTTATTCGTGAAGGCGAAGGCAAGGGGCAACTGCTGCTGGATGGTCGCAACGCCGGGCTGGCAGCGGCCATCGGCCCGACCATCTTCGTGGATGTGGACCCGAATGCGTCCTTAAGCCGCGAAGAGATTTTCGGTCCGGTGCTGGTGGTCACCCGTTTCACATCAGAAGATCAGGCGCTGCAGCTTGCCAACGACAGCCAGTACGGCCTTGGCGCGGCGGTATGGACGCGCGACCTCTCCCGCGCGCACCGCATGAGCCGACGCCTGAAAGCCGGTTCCGTCTTCGTCAATAACTACAACGACGGCGATATGACCGTGCCGTTTGGCGGCTATAAGCAGAGCGGCAACGGTCGCGACAAATCCCTGCATGCCCTTGAAAAATTCACTGAACTGAAAACCATCTGGATAAGCCTGGAGGCCTGAAATGACCGAACATACCAGCAGTTACTACGCCGCCAGTGCGAATAAATATGCACCATTCGACACACTGAATGAGTCAATCACCTGCGACGTTTGCGTGGTTGGCGGCGGCTATACCGGGCTCTCCTCCGCGCTGCATCTGGCGGAAGCGGGCTTTGACGTAGTGGTTCTCGAAGCCTCACGCATCGGCTTTGGCGCAAGCGGGCGCAATGGCGGGCAGCTTGTGAACTCCTACAGCCGCGACATCGACGTGATCGAAAAAAGCTACGGCATGGACACCGCCCGTATGCTCGGCAGCATGATGTTCGAGGGTGGCGAGATCATCCGCGAACGTATCAAACGTTATCAGATTGACTGCGACTACCGCCCCGGCGGTCTGTTTGTGGCGATGAATGATAAACAACTCGCCACACTCGAAGAGCAGAAAGAGAACTGGGTACGCTACGGCAATAAACAGCTGGAGCTGCTGGACGTCAACGCTATTCGCCGCGAGGTCGCCAGCGATCGCTACACTGGTGCGCTGCTGGATCACAGCGGTGGGCATATTCACCCGCTAAACCTCGCCATTGGTGAAGCCGATGCCATCCGCCTGAACGGCGGGCGCGTGTATGAGCTTTCCGCCGTGACGCAGATCCAGCACACCACGCCAGCCGTGGTTCGGACTGCCAATGGTCAGGTGACGGCGAAGTATGTGATTGTCGCCGGGAATGCGTATCTGGGCGATAAAGTAGAGCCGGAACTAGCGAAACGCAGCATGCCGTGCGGCACGCAGGTGATCACCACCGAACGGCTGTCGGAAGATTTAGCCCGTTCGCTGATCCCGAAAAACTACTGTGTGGAAGACTGTAACTATCTGCTTGATTACTACCGTCTTACCGCCGACAACCGCCTGCTGTACGGCGGGGGTGTAGTGTATGGTGCACGCAACCCGGATGACGTTGAGCGTCTTGTGGTACCGAAACTACTAAAAACCTTCCCTCAGTTGAAGGGCGTGAAAATTGATTACCGCTGGACGGGCAACTTCCTGCTGACCTTGTCGCACATGCCGCAGTTCGGCCGCCTTGATACCAACATCTATTACATGCAGGGTTACAGCGGCCACGGCGTCACCTGTACCCATCTTGCCGGGCGTTTGATTGCTGAACTGCTGCGCGGTGACGCCGAGCGTTTCGATGCCTTCGCCAATCTGCCGCATTACCCGTTCCCCGGCGGGCGCACGCTGCGCGTGCCATTTACCGCGATGGGCGCGGCTTATTACAGCCTGCGCGATCGTCTGGGCGTTTAATTTCCGATTAACAGTGAAGAGTCAAAAGGTGTGAAACATGAGCAACAATGAATTCCATCAGCGTCGTCTTTCTGCTACCCCACGCGGGGTTGGCGTGATGTGTAACTTCTTCGCCCAGTCGGCAGAAAACGCTACGCTGAAGGACGTAGAGGGCAACGAATACATCGATTTCGCCGCAGGCATTGCGGTGCTGAATACCGGGCATCGCCACCCTGATCTGGTCGCGGCGGTGGAGCAGCAATTGCAACAGTTTACCCACACGGCGTATCAGATTGTGCCGTACGAAAGCTACGTCACGCTGGCGGAGAAAATTAACACCCTTGCCCCAGTGAGCGGGCAGGCTAAAACCGCATTCTTCACTACCGGCGCGGAAGCGGTGGAAAACGCGGTGAAAATTGCTCGCGCCCATACCGGACGACCTAGCGTGATTGCGTTTAGCGGTGGCTTCCACGGTCGTACATATATGACCATGGCGCTGACCGGAAAAGTTGCGCCGTACAAAATCGGCTTCGGCCCGTTCCCTGGTTCGGTGTATCACGTACCTTATCCGTCAGATTTACACGGCATTTCAACACAGGACTCCCTCGACGCCATCGAACGCTTGTTTAAATCAGACATCGAAGCGAAGCAGGTCGCGGCCATTATTTTCGAACCGGTGCAGGGCGAGTGCGGTTTCAACGTTGCGCCAAAAGAGCTGGTTGCCGCCATTCGCCGCCTGTGCGACGAGCACGGTATTGTGATGATTGCCGATGAAGTGCAAAGCGGCTTTGCGCGTACCGGTAAACTGTTTGCCATGGATCATTACGCCGATAAGCCGGACTTAATGACGATGGCGAAAAGCCTCGCGGGCGGGATGCCGCTTTCGGGCGTGGTCGGTAACGCGAATATTATGGACGCGCCCGCGCCGGGCGGGTTGGGTGGCACCTACGCCGGGAACCCGCTGGCGGTGGCTGCCGCGCACGCGGTGCTCAATATTATCGACAAAGAATCACTCTGCGAACGCGCGAATCAACTGGGCCAGCGTCTCAAAAACACGTTGATTGATGCCAAAGAAAGCGTTCCGGCCATTGCTGCGGTACGCGGCCTGGGGTCGATGATTGCGGCAGAGTTTAACGATCCGCAAACGGGCGAGCCGTCAGCGGCGATTGCACAGAAAATCCAGCAACGCGCGCTGGCGCAGGGGCTGCTCCTGCTGACCTGTGGCGCATACGGCAACGTGATTCGCTTCCTGTATCCGCTGACCATCCCGGATGCGCAATTCGATGCGGCAATGAAAATTTTGCAGGATGCGCTGAGCGATTAATAGCCCAACGCAATAATGTCTGATGCGCTGCGCTTATCAGGCCTGCAAACGACGTATTGATTATGTATGCCGAATAAAGCATTCACGCCGCATCCGGCAAGTTGTATTGCTCAACTTCGCTAAATCTGGTGCTTTTTCAACAACGCGCGGAACTGATGATAAGTTAACCCCAGTAATTCAGCCGCGCGCTTCTGGTTATATTTCCCCTGTTGCAAACTGAGTTGCAGCAACTCTTTTTCCTGCTGCATCTGAAACTCGCGTAAATCCAGCGGCAGCGTCGGAAGCGAGGTATTTTCTGAAACGGCGATGGCTTCTTCAGGTGGACGCCGTTTAAAGGGATCAATAATGATGTCATCAAGCGGATAATCGCTGGTGCCGTGGCGATACACTGAACGTTCCACCACGTTTTTCAATTCACGAATATTTCCCGGCCAACGATAATTCAGCAATGTTTCTCTGGCGCGCTCCGTAAACCCCGGGAACAGAGGCAGCTTGATTTCCCGACACATCTGAATGGCAAAGTGTTCTGCCATCAGCATAATGTCGCTTTCGCGCTCGCGCAGGGGCGGCAGTTGCACTACATCGAAAGCCAGCCGGTCGAGCAGGTCAGCGCGAAAAGTACCTTCATTGACCATCGCCGGGAGATCGGCATTCGTCGCGCATACCAACCGCACATTCACCTGCAACGGCTGGCTACCGCCAACGCGCTCCAGTTCACCGTACTCAATCACACGCAATAATTTTTCCTGCACCATCATCGGTGCCGTAGCGAGTTCATCAAGAAATAGCGTACCGCCGTCGGCACGTTCAAATCTCCCAGGATGAAGTTTTTGCGCACCGGTAAACGCCCCCGCTTCGTGACCAAACAGTTCGGAATCCAGCAGATTTTCATTTAACGCCGCGCAGTTAAGGGAAATAAACGGCCCTTGCCAACGGGAGGAGAGATAATGCAGGCGGCTGGCAATCAACTCTTTACCGGTGCCGCGTTCGCCGATGATGAGCACCGGTTTGTCCAGCGGTGCGAGATGCGAAACCTGTTCCAGCACTTCGAGAAAGCTGTTCGCCTCACCAAGTAAATTATCTTTGTATTCGGCCATGATGAAATTCGCCACTTGTTAGTGTAATTCGCTAATTCATCCTGGCATGTTGCTGTTGATTCTTCAATCAGATCTTTATAAATCAAAAAGATAAAAAATTGGCACGCAAATTGCATTAACAGTTCAGCAGGACAATCCTGAACGCAGAAATCAAGAGGACAACATTATGGGTATTTTTTCTCGCTTTGCCGACATCGTGAATGCCAACATCAACGCTCTGTTAGAGAAAGCGGAAGATCCACAGAAACTGGTGCGTCTGATGATCCAGGAGATGGAAGATACACTGGTTGAAGTACGTTCTACTTCGGCGCGTGCGTTGGCAGAAAAGAAACAGCTGACTCGCCGTATTGAACAAGCGTCGGCGCGTGAAGTTGAATGGCAGGAAAAAGCCGAACTGGCGCTGCTGAAAGAGAGAGAGGATCTGGCACGTGCAGCGTTAATTGAAAAACAGAAACTGACCGATCTGATTAAGTCCCTGGAACATGAAGTGACGCTGGTGGACGATACGCTGGCACGCATGAAGAAAGAGATTGGCGAGCTGGAAAACAAATTGAGCGAAACACGCGCTCGCCAGCAGGCATTGATGTTACGTCATCAGGCGGCAAACTCGTCGCGCGATGTGCGTCGTCAGCTGGACAGTGGCAAACTGGATGAAGCAATGGCTCGTTTCGAATCTTTCGAACGTCGTATTGACCAGATGGAAGCGGAAGCAGAAAGCCACAGCTCTAATAATATCGCTGGACCATTAGTTTGCCAACTCGAAAGCCGATGATGCAATCAGCGAACAACTGGCACAATTAAAAGCCAAAATGAAGCAAGACAATCAGGCACGTATCCAGCGGTGTCCCAACGCGCTGCTGCTTATCGTCTAAGGTAGTACTTATGAGCGCGCTATTTCTGGGTGATTCCGTTAACCATTTTGTGCTGTTTGTTTTACCGATTCGGTTATGGCTGCATTACAGCAATCGTTCTGGTTGTAGTGAATTGTCGCAAAGTGAGCAGCAGCGATTAGCGCAACTGGCTCGATCAAGCAAAACGGATGCGCGAACGTATTCAGGCGCGGGCATTATTGATGCAGAACATCCCAACTGGAGGGATCGCGATTGGTGGCAATTATCTTAATAAAAAATTATGGCGTATTCACAGCAGGGCATGGTCCGTGGTGCTTGCGCCGGGATCGCCAACTATTTTGATGTACCGTAAAAACTGGCGCGTATCCCTGCGGTGCTGTCGATTCTCTTCGGTCTTTGCTTGTTACCCTAGTTGCTTACATCATTTTCTCTGTCATTTGCGCTTGATCCAATGCCTAAGAACATGGCCTTTGGTGGGCAGTTACCTTCCAGCAGCGAATTGCTGGATGAAGTTACTGTGAACTGGCGGCAAGTGAAATGTGTTTACGCGAAATACGGAACGTTATGTCACTTCCGAGACCTTCACGTTACGTTATTTATTTCTGTCAACTGTGAGGAAGTTATGAATACTCGCTGGCAACAAGGCGGGCAAAGGTAAAGCCGCTTTCAAATTAGCAGGCAAGCTGGGTCCCACCGCACTGCTACGGCCCGTGGCGGCGGGTGGGCGAGGGAATCAGTTGCTCGCCATCCGCTCCAGACGTTGCCGGCCGTGGTGCTGGCACCGCTGTCAACGGCTGCCAATAAACTGGCACAGCGTTATAAAAGGTGAGGGGAGTTTCGCAAAAATTGTTAAATCTCAGGCGTATAATGGATGGCAATTTATATCCACAGAGGAACGCTGCACGTTTAATTGCTCTACTTGCTCTGGCACCTGCGCCTTCACTGCCCCGTTCGCCGCCAACACTCGGATCTATGTTCGTGTTCAGAGCAGTATCAGCAAGAGCACGTTCAGGGGCTGATCTATATTCCCGAAGGAAGTGAAAGACGCATGCCCACCGCCGTTCCGGATAAAAATGACACCGTGAAGTGTATTGCAATGCCGTATGTGAGTCAGGGCAAGCAAAAGAAATCGTAGTGAGATGGAGAGCACATACCCACGTCGAGAACGCCGGTCGGCCTGAAAGACATCGCAATGCCGAAGGTCAAAGGTTAAAGAATTCACCATGACGGCGGTTATGCGCCGTTTTTTTTCTGTCACACCTTATTTAAGTCCCTATAGATTATTTGGTCAGCTCACGGATGCGCTTTTCCGGTAAACAATGATTTCCTGCGTGACTAAAACCCTGTGCTCAATTAACAGTTATTCTTGCCGGAGTAGTCCTCGTTTCATGGGACGGCTTCACGGAAAGGCAACATAAAACAGAAATTACGGAATTACCTGGACCAAATCTACGGTGAACATTTACCGCAACTCATTTAGAGAAACTTGTAACCGCTTGAGAGTGCGAAAAGATTAACACACAGCGACGTAAAAAACACTGGAATGAAGTGATGTCGTGTTAATTACCTATGCCAATGAATTTCACAGCAATGATTTAAAACCATTACCCACATTTAATCAGTTTTACCATCAATGGCTGCAAAGCATTTTTTCACATGTTCATTTGTTGCGTTTTATCGATGGTCATCTGATGATGGCTTTTCGGTAATTGATTATCATCAGGTCGCCAGTGAAGCGGGGGAGTGGCAGGATATTCAGCAACTCGGTGAATGCAGTCATTTAATGTTTGATTTTGTCTTCAACCATATGCGGCAAAAAGTGAATGGTTTAAAAACTATTTACAACATCTCGGGTTTTGAAGATTTTTTTATTGCCGTTGACCCGCAACCAATCTCAGCGCCGTCACTCGCCCGCGTGCGTTACCGTTATTAACGCCATTCCAGATGCGCGATCATTCCACGCGCGATTTATGGACCACCTTTAGTGACGATCAAATTGACCTGAATTACCGTAGCCCTGAAGCGTTGCTGGCGATGGTGGATGTTTTACTCTGTTACCTTGCGAAAGGTGCTGAGTATGTCCGCCTGGATGCCGTTGGCTTTATGTGGAAATAGCCGGAACAAGCTGCATCCATCTGGAAAAAACACATCTGATTATCAAACTGTTACGGTCGATTATTGATAACGTTGCGCCAGGTAGAGTGATAATTACGAGACCAATGTTCCGCATAAAGCAACATTGCTTACTTTGGCGACGGCGATGACGAAGCACAATGGTGTACCAGTTCTCGCTGCCGCCACGGTGTGCATGCGGTGGAAAAACAGAACGTCGGGGCGCTTTGCGCGTGGCGCAAAACCTGACCCTACCTTCCAGCAACACCACCTGGTTTAACTTCCTCGCCTCTCACGATGGCATCGGGTTAAACCCGCTACGGGGCTGCTGGCTGAAAGCGAAATATTAGAGCTGGTCGAGGCGTTACAGCAGGAAGGTGCATTAGCATTAGTAAACTGGAAAAATAATCCCGACGGTACACGCAGTCCGTATGAAATAAATGTGACCTATATGGCTGGTCAGCCCGTGAGCAGCGATGAAGAACGTTGCGCCGGGTTTATCCTTGCCCATGCGATTTGTTAGTTTTCCCCGGTGTACCCGCGATATATATTCAAAGTATTCTTGGCTCGCGTAATGATTACGAGGGTGTCGAAAAACTGGATATAACCGTGCGATTAACCGTAAAAATATCACAGTAAAGAGATAACCGAGAACTGAACGATGAAGCTACATTAAGGCATGCGGTATATCATGAGTTGTCGCGTTTAATTACACTTCGTCGCAGCCATAACGAGTTTTCATCCGGATAATGATTTTACCATTGATACGGTTAATTCATCCGTAATGCGTATTCAAAGAAGTAACGCTGATGGTAATTGTCTGACTGGATTGTTCATGTAGTAAAAATATTCAGCATGTAAATATTACTAATCTGCATGGTCGGGATTTGATTAGTGAAGTTGACATATTGGGTAATGAAATAACGCTGGCCTCGGCAGGTTATGTGGATTAAATAAAAAGGAACATCTCATGATTAAATCAAAAATCGTGCTGTTATCAGCACTGGTTTCTGCGCCTGATTTTCAGGCTGAAAGAAGTGAATAAAACCCATGTTCACTCGAATTTATGCATCTTCGGTGGAGCAGGAGCGTCAGGCAGTTATTAGCAAATTGATTGCCCGTTCTGAAAAAAGAAAATTCGGGTGTCACCGTTAAACAAGTGCCCGTGGAAGAGGACGCTTATAACACCAAAGTCATCACCCTTTCACGTAGCGGCTCGCGCCGGAAGTGATCCAAACCAGCCGTGACTACGCCAAAGTTATGGATAAAGAGCAGCTTATCGATCGCCAGGCGGTTGCCACGGTCATCAGCAACGTTGGTGAAGGCGCGTTTTACGATGGCGTACTGCGTATTGTGCGCACCGAAGATGGGAGTGCTTGACCGGTGTTCCCGTTAGCGCCTGGATTGGCGGCATCTGGTATCGCAAAGACGTGCTCGCAAAAGCGGGGCTGGAGGAGCCGAAAAACTGGCACAGCTACTGGACGTGCGCAGAAACTGAATAACCAGGCGAATCGGGAACCCGGCATTGCGCTGCCTACAGCAGAAAGCGTGTTGACGGGACAAATTCCTTCTCCCAGTTTGCGTTTCCAACCAGGCCAACGTCTTTAACGCCGAAGGCGAAGATCACCTTGATACACCAGAGATGATGCAGGCGCTAACCTCTGCCGCGACCTTGCTGCCAACACCATGCCGGGTTCTAACGACATCATGGAAGTGAAAGACGCCTTTATGAACGGCACCGCGCCGATGGCGGTACTTACTCCACCTATATCCTTCCGGCTGTGATTAAAGGGCAACCGAAGACGACGTCGTGCCGACCGAGAAAACTTCTGCGTCTACGGCATGTCAGCCTCGCTGACCATTACCGCCGGGCAAAAGAGCCGAAGAGACCGAAGCGGCTAAAAATTTGCTCACCTTTATGGAGCAGGCGGACAACATTGCCGACTGGGTGGTAGTATCACCAAGGCGCGGCGCTGCCGGTCAACAAAGCGGGTGTGACTACCGCCACCTGGAAGAGCAACAACGTATGAGGCGCTGCGTGAGCTCCCAGATCAGCTAATCGGTGAACTGCCGGATAGGCATTTGGCACAGTGGGGATAAAAACTTATCACATGGGTGATGTAAGGGTTCTGGCGTGGTGAGTTCAATGGTGCATAACGTCACATTAGGGTGAAGCGGAATCTCTCTACTACGCTGCAGCGAGCCAAGAAAAACTGGATGAACTGATCGAACAGCGCAGACAGGAATCCGCAATGAACAGGCTTTTTTCAGGTGCATTTTGATGTGCCTTTTGCGCTGCTGCTTCTCGCGCCCAGCTTATTACTGCTGGGCGAGTCTTCGTGGCCGATGGTGTCGGATCTGGGAATCGGCCATTACGTCTCCCGCTCAATCCCAACATCGAGTCAACGTTTGTTGGGTCACGGGTATGGTCTGCCTCTCTCCAATCCCCGCTTCTGGCATTCGCTATGGATGACGGTCTGGTATCTGCGCTGGTGGTGGCGGGCAGCGCCGTACTCGGGCTGGCGGTGGCGATGTTTTTCAACCGCCGAGTTCCGCCTGCGCAAAACCGCGCGTTCACTGGTGATTTTCCTACCTTGCGGTCCCTTCGCTGGTGTTCGCCTGGAAATACATGTTCGACGACGGCTGCGGCGTGTGAACTACCTCGGCGTCGAATCTTCTGCATCTCTATGAGCAGGCACCGCTGTGGTTCGATAATCCGGCTGGTGGTGCTGTTCTCAGCCATCTGGCGCTACTTCCCGTATGCCTTTATCTCGTTTCTGGCGATTTTGCAGACCAGTCGACAAATCGCTGTACAAGCGGCAGAGATGGATGGCGCTAATGCCTGGCAACGGTTTCGTACGTCACGCTGCCGATGCTGCGGATTGCACTGGCGACGGTGGTGACACTGCGCGCCGTCTGGATGTTCTACATGTTCGCTGATGTTTATCTGCTGACAACCAAGGTCGATATTCTTGGTGTCTATCTCTACAAAACCGCCTTTGCCTTTAATGACTTAGGGAAAGCGGCGGCGATCTCGGTGGTGCTCTTCATCATTATTTTCGCTGTCATTCTGCTGACCAGGAAACAGGTGAACCTCAATGGCAACGAATAAACGCACACTCGGTCGCCGCATCAGTTGCTCCGGGCTGGCGCTGTTTTCTCATCATCACGCTGTTTTCCATTTTTTGTGATGCTGATGACCTCGTTCAAGGACGAAAGAGGCAATCTCACTGCATCCTACGCTGCTGCCGCAGCAGTGGACGCTCGAGCATTGCGTCGACATTTTTAACCCGATGATTTTCCCGTTTGTTCGACTACCTCCGTAACAGTCTGGTGGTGTCTGTGGTTTCATCCGTGGTGGCGGTATTCCTCGGCATTCTTGGGGCTTACGCGCTTTCCCGCCTGCGCTTTAAAGGTCGATGACCATCGACGCCAGCTTTTACACGGTGTATATGTTCTCTGGCATTTTGCTGGTGGTGCCGCTTTTCAAAATCATCACCGCGCTTGGCATTTACGACACTGAGATGGCGCTGATCATCACCGTGGTGACGCAGAACTCTTGCCCACCGCCGTGTTTATGCTGAAAAGCTACTTCGAGCGCCCATCCCCGAATGAGATGGAAAAACGCAGGCGATAATGGCTGGCCTCGACCGTCTCCCGGTCTCTTCCCGCATCGCCGTGCCGTTGGCGATGTCCGGGCTGATATCCGTCTCGTCTACTGCTTTATGGTGGCGTGGAACGACTATCTGTTTGCGTCGATTTTCCTCTCCGGCGCAGCAATTGCGCCCTTACCGGTGGGCCTGAACGCGCTGTTCAGTACGCCAGATTACATCTGGGGACGGATAATGGCGCTCCTCACTGGTGACCGCATTGCCGTGGTGATTATGTATGCGCTTTCGGAACGTTTTGTTCAGAGTCGTTTTGACCGCCGGTGGCGTGAAGGGCTGGCAGCTTCTTTACAAGGAGTTTTAAATGAAAAAGTTCGTCACCACAGCACCGCGTGTTGCTGGCTGGTTGGGTATGAAGATCGGGCGATTTTAGCTAATGAAGTGAAGATCCGCGTGAGTTTCGGCGCACCGGAACGCGGAACGGGAATCGTGAGCTTCCGCGCCGCCAGCCCGGTTCTCGATGAAGACTTTAACGGCGAATGGCAGATGTTCGCTCCCGCATCCGGCAGATGCGCCGCGCGGCATTGAGTTCGGCAAATTCCAGCTTGGCAACATGGTGGTTGGCGGACGTTCTGGTGCGGCAGCGACGTTCCCGACTACGCGGTGGGCGACGGCGTATGCGGCTACGGCCCGCTCTCCAGACGGTCATCATTAACGCAGTGAATAACTGCGAGCTCGCGAAAATGCCGCAAGGCAGCTCCTGGAAAAGCGCCGTCTGCTACGACCCGGCGCAGTTTGCCATGAGCGGCGTGCGCGATGCCAACGTGCGCGTGGCGGGGATTTGTGGTGGTGGTAGGGCTTGGCGCGATCGGTCAAATTGCCATCCAACTGGCTAAACGCGCTGGCGCTTCTGTGGTGATTGGCGTCGATCCTCTCGGCCATCGCTGTGATATTACCCGTCGCCACGGCGCGGATTTCTGCCTTAACCCCATCGGCACTGATGTAGGTAAAGAGATCAAAACGCTGACCGGCAAGCAGGTGCCGATGTGATTATCGAAACCAGCGGCTACGCCGACGCGCTGCAATCGGCGCTCGCAGTATGGCTTATGGCGGCACCATCTTCCTATGTCGCGTTTGCCAAGCCGTTTTGCCGAAGGTTTGACCTCGGGACGCGAAGCGCATTTCAATAACGCCAGAAAATTGTCTTCTTCTCGCGTGCAGCGAAGCCGAACCCGGATTATCCGCGCTGGAGCCGCAGAGCGTATTGAACCTCTTTGGGAACTGCTGATGAACGGTTATCTCAATTGCGAAGATTTAATCAAGCGGTGGTGACCTTTCCCGATCACCCCGGAAAGCTATATGCAGTATCTCGACCAGCATCCGGAACAAGCATCAAAATGGGCATTACGTTTTAATTAGAAAGGAATGAAAAAAATGAAAATCGGCACACAGAATCAGGCGTTCTTTCCGGAAAACATTTCTGGAGAAATTTCGTTATATCAAAGAGATGGGCTTCGATGGTTTTGAGATTGACGGCAAACTGCTGGTTAACAACATAGAAGATTCAAAGCGGCAATCGAAAGAAACCGGTTTACCGGTGACCACCGCCTGCGGTGGCTATGACGGATCAGTTGGCGACTTTATAGAAAGCATCGTATTTAAATGGCTTAAAGCAAATAAGCGCGTTCTCGAAGCGCTGGCGGAAGTGGGCGGTAAAGGCATCATCATTCCGGCTGCATGGGGCATGTTTACCTTCCGCTTACCGCCGATGACCTCGCCGCGTAGCCTGGACGGCGACCGCAAATCGTTCCATGATTCCTGCGCGTACTCGAACAGGTCGCCGCGCGTACGGAACCGTGGTGTATCTGGAACCGTTGCAACCGCTATCAGGATCATCTGATCAACACCCTCGCCGATGCCGCCGTTACATCGTCAAAAACAATCTTAAACATGTACAGATTATCGGCGATTTCTATCACATGAATATCAGAAGAAATAACCTGGCACAGGCGCTGCATGACGACCGCAGCCTGCTCGGTCATGTGCCGTATTGCGGTCACCCATCACTACCGCCGGGCAGCGGCACCCTGGATTTCCACGCGCTGTTTGAACAGCTGCGCGCGATGGCGCTTCTCAGGGCTATGTAGTGTACGAAGGGCGTATCCGGGCGGAAGATCCTCCCAAGGCGTACCGTGATTGGTTGCATCGTTGCGTACCTGCTCAGAGGTCTTTGTGAAAAGTGCAATGACAAGCTCTCCGCTGCGGGTCGCGATGATCGGCGCAGGCCAGGTGGCGGATCAGGTCCATGCTTCGTACTACTCACACGCAACGATCTGGAACTGGTGGCTGTCTGTGACAGCCGCCTTTCCAAGGCGCCGGCGCTGGCAGAAAAATACGGGAATGCATCCGTGTGGGACAATCCGCAGGCCATGCTGCTGGCGGTGAAACCTGATGTGGTAGGCGTCTGCTCACCTAACCGTTTTCGTTACGAACATACCCTGATGGCACTGGAAGCGGGCTGCAGTGATGTCCGAAAGACCGCCCGCCATGACGCAGCCAGACGGGGAGATGTCCGATGCCGCGCGCAAACTGGGCAAGGTGCTGGCCTCGACTTTCACCATCGTTTGCGCTCGATACGCAACAGCTGCGTGAACAGGTGACCGACGGCGTTCGGAGAGATTTTCTTTACCACCCCCGCGCCCTGCGTCGCTGCGGCTTCCCGCTGGGGTGTCTTTACCGATCGACAACTCCAGGGTGGTGGCCCGCTGATCGACATCGCATTCATCTGCTGGATGCTGCGATGTATGCTGCTGGGCTTTCCGGCGGTGAAAAGCGTGAATGCGCATAGCTCGCGAACAAATCGGCACGCAAAAGAGCTGTGGTCAATTTGGTGAGTGGGATCCGGCAACTTACAGCGTCGAAGATTCGCTGTTTGGCACCATTGAATGTCATAACGGCGGCATTCTTGGCTGGAAACGTCATTTGCACTCAACATCCGCGAACAAGTCGATTATGAACGTCAGCTTTTGTGGTGATAAAGCTGGTGCGACGCTGTTTCCACACATATCTACACCGATAACAACGGTGAATTGATGACGCTGATGCAACGGGAAATGGCAGACGACAACCGCCATTTGCGCAGCATGGAAGCCTTATCGATCACGTACAGGGCAAACCCGTGATGATGGCCGACGCCGAGCGGGGTACATCATCCAGCAACTGGTGGCGGCGTTGTATCGATCCGCAGAAACAGGGACGCGTGTGGAATTATGACCAGGCCAGTAACGTTATCAGAACCCCATTTCAGCCAGCATACCCTGAACGAGTATGCATCGCTGATGGCGCGGGGAACGGCTTTTGGGCTTCGCGCCAGCCATGAAGAAGATTACGCGCGCCAGACGCGAGGGATGTATCTGGCGGGGCTGTATCATCGGGCGGGAAAAGGTGAAATCAACGAACTGGTGAACCTGCCTGATGTGGTGGGGATGGAGATTGCCATAAATGGTGAGGTTTTCTGGTTATCCGCGAAGCGTGGCAGCGTGAACTTGACTTGCCAGTGGAGAATTACGCCGTAGCGTTGTCTGGCGTACCAGCAACGGCACGGGTTACACCATCGCCAGCCGTCGCTTTGTTTCGGCAGACCAACTGCCGCTCATTGCACTGGAAATCACTATTACGCCACTGGACGCCGACGCGTCAGTGCTGATTTCAACGGCATGACGCCGCGCAAACCAACCACGGTCGCCAGCATCTCGACGAAACCAGGTGCGGGTGTTTGGTCAGCATTTGATGCAGGGGATCTACGCGAACAGGATGGGCGCGGTGATGTGGCCATCAGTTGTTACTGCCAGGTGAGCGGTGATGTGCAGCAATGCTATACCGCCAAAGAGCGCCGTTTACTGCAACGTACCGGTGCGCAGCTTCATGCAGGCGAGACGGTGACGTTGCAAAAACTGGTGTGGATCGACTGGCGGATGACAGGCAAGCTGCTTTGACAGTGGGCAGCGCGTCGCTTCGCCAGCTTGAAATGTGGCGCAACAGAGTTACGACCAACTTCTTGCAGCATCAACAGAAAACTGGCGTCAATGGTGGCAGAA
Source organism: Shigella flexneri (assembly GCA_048288465.1). Taxonomy (GTDB): domain Bacteria; phylum Pseudomonadota; class Gammaproteobacteria; order Enterobacterales; family Enterobacteriaceae; genus Enterobacter; species Enterobacter flexneri_B. The sequence continues at coordinate 1,331,450 of CP182556.1, forward strand.
ACGTCGTATCACGGTAAACGGCGGCGATGCGCACGATCAGCAAGCGTTAGATTATGCGCTTTATCATCTGCGCATCATGACGCCTGCTCACGACGAGCGCAGCGGTATTGCGGCAAAAGGCTTAACCGGAGAAGGCTACAAAGGCCACGTTTTCTGGGATACAGAAGTACATTTGCTGCCGTTCCATCTGTTTAGCGATCCAACGGTTGCCGAAGTTTACTGCGTTATCGCTGGCACAACTTGCCAGGCGCGCAGGAGAAAGCACGACGCAACGGCTGGCAGGGCGCGCTATTCCGTGGGAAAGCACGCGCGGCGGCGAAGGAGAGACGCCAGAATTTGCCGCCATTAACGTGCGCACCGGGCTGCGGCAAAAAGTGGCCTCGGCGCAGGCGGACATCATCTGGTCGCCGATATCGCCTGGGCGGTTATTGAATACTGGCAAGCAACGGGGGATGAAGTTTCCTTGCTCATGAAGGCATGGCGCTACTTCTGGAGACGGCAAAGTTCTCGATTAGCCGCGCGGTGAGGTCATCAATCGTTTGTGAAATCGTGGTGTTATTGGGCCAGCCGAATATACCGAACATGTCGATAATAATGCATACACCGGCTTATCGCCGCTACAACGTTCAACAGGCGCTGAGTATTGCCCACCAGTTCGGCTGTAGCGACGATGAGTTTACCATCGCGCGAAATGTAGCTCAAAGAGCTATGGATTTCAGAAATTCAGCCCGACGGCATTTTGCCGCGGATGATTCGTTTATGGCTGCGGCGACAGTCTAGCGAAATACAAAGCGGCGGCGGGACCGACCCGTTACTGCTGGATTATTCACGCGCGAAGTGAACGAGATGCGATCCTCAAACAAGCTGATGTGGTGATGCTCGATTCATGCTGCCGGAGCAGTTCTCGCGGCATCGTGTCTTGCCAATCTGCAATTTTATGAACCGCGCACTATTCGCGACTCGTCATCATGAAGCGATCCACGGCGTTGTTGCCGCACGCTGTGGCCTGCTGACCCAAAGTTATCAGTCTGGCGCAAGGGAAGGAATCAATCTGGTGCTGATGCCTAGTTGTGATGATGGTATCCATGCTGCCGCAACTGGCGCTATCTCGCTGGGGGCGATTGGGTTTTGCCGGGGTGAGCATACGTGACGGTGGAGCCCATCTCGATCCGGCGTTACCTGAGCAGTGGCGACGGTTGTCTTTCCCTCTGTTCTGGCAGGGCTGGAATTGCAGGTCACTCTTGACGCGCAGCGTCTTGCGATTCGAACTCTGCACCCGTTTCACTGCGTTGAACAGTAAGCTTATAACCGTGGCTAAGAATCTGTTTTCTGTGTGGGTGATTTTATTTGCCCTCCAATGGGATCGCTTACCAAACATCAGGAGGATGATGAACTGTAAGGGGTAATTTTTAATATGGATAGTGTAATCACCGGTACCGCACATCTGCTTTCAGGCGTGGCGGCGCTTGCCGCTGAAATTGGCGTCAGCATTGATGCGTGGTTCATCGAATCCCTTAAAGGGATCAGCCGCGATGAGTCTCTGCAGCACATTCTGGGCGCGCGGGCGAGGAGGGCGACTTTAACTCGCGGGAGGGGCCCAACTGGCGTATCGCAAAAATCTGCTCTATGTCCACTCACTACGCGAGTTGACAGTCGACGCTTCTCCCGGCATTCGCCTCTTGCTGGCGGATCTCCGTGCACCGCAGAACTCGGGTGGGCTGGCTTCTGTCTCCCTGAATGCGCCGACGATTTTAGCGGCGCTGGAGCTGCGCGAGTTTTTCACCTTCTGCGCGGATACTTCCCAACCTAAAAACTCGAAACCGGACCCGGAAATCTTCTCGCCGCCTGTGCAGGGCTGGGCATGCCGCGGCAGGCATGTATCGGCGTGAGATGCGCAGGCGGGCATTGACGCCATTAACGCCAGCGGTATGCGCTCGGTGGGGATCGGCGCCGGCTTGACCGGGACGGGGTTCTTTGCCTTCAACGGAATCGCTCACCGGCCGCGGTTATCGGCCTTCTGGCAAAACGTATAGCAAAGGAATCAACATGGCTGGGCTTTACGTTACGACGTATTCAAAAAATCTCATAAGCAGGTAGTATGGGCTTCAACCTGGAAATTGCCGATAAAGAGTTCGTCGTCTTTGTCGGCCCGTGGGCTGGGTGACTCGACCACCCTGCGCATGATTACCGGGCTTGAGGAGATAGCGGCGGCAATATCCTGATCGACGGCGAACGAATGAATGACGTTCCAGCCAAAGCACGCGATATAGCGATGGTGTTGCAGAACTACGCGTTGTATCCGCATATGACGGTTTACGACAACATGGCTTTGGTCTGAAGATGCAAAGAATCGCGAGGGGTGAATGATCAGCGGGTGAACTGGGCGGCACAATTTCTGGCCTGCGTGGTTCTGAAGGTAGAGCCGGGGGACTTCCGGCGGGCAACGTCGACGAGTGGCGCTTGGGCGGGCGATTGTCGCGAAGCGGGCATGTTTTTGATGGATGAACCGCTCTCTAACCTTCATGCCAAGCTACGCGTGCAAATGCGCGCGAGATCGGCCAGCTGCATCGAAACTGAACACCACCATGATCTACGTGACCCGCAATGAGACCGAAGCGATGACCATGGCGACGCGGATTGTGGTTGTCGAAGAACGGGATTGTTCGGCGGGTCGGTCGCCGAAAACTCTTTATAACCAACCCGCGAATATGTTGTTGCCGGATTTATTGGATCACCGGCGATGAATTTTACTCTTAGCGCGATGATGGCGATCAATTCTTACGGAAACGCTAAATTAACCATTCCCGAAGAGAAATTAGCGGTTCTGAAAACGCGGGAAGTTTGCATAAGCCCATCGTGATGGGAATTTTCCGGAAGTCCATCCGGGTGGCAAGGGAATTAACATTTCCGCCAAAGTTAGCGTGGCACAGTTGACCCGTTCAAGTATGCTCTGCACCACGGGTGGGGGCACAGACAGTGGTCCGTGCTGGTGCGTTAAATGATTATCGTGCAGGAGAAAATTTCACTATTCATTTTGGATGACTAAATGTCATTTCTTTGATGCAGAAACGGAAATAGCAATTCGCTGATCCCGGGGGAGGCATTCCCCCAGGATAATACAAGGAACAATGATGAAAAAGTTATTACCCTGTACCGCACTGGTGAGTGTGCGGGAATGGCCTCGCACAGGCCAAGGAAAGGAACAACTGGCACTTTAATATCGGCGCGATGTACGAAATAGAAAACGTAGAGGGTTATGGCGAAGATATGGGTGGGCTGGCAGAGCCTTCGGTCTCTTTTAATGCCGCCAACGGGCCGTGGAGATTACTATCACCTATTTAGGGAAGGGCCGGTCAATTATAGCGCGGGTAAACGTGGAACGTCGTTTGATCGCCCGAGCTGGAGGGCGTCGTCGGTTCCTCGAAAGCGATGATTTCAGTTTCGGCCTGACGGGCGATTCCCGTAATTATGGTTATCACTACGTTGATGAACCGGGTAAAGATACGGCCGATGTCGAGCGCTGGAAAATCGCGCCAACTGGGATGTGAAACTGACTGACGATTTACGTTTCAACGGTTGGTTGTCGATGTATAAACTCCGACATCTGAACACTACCGGTTACACTGATACCCGTGTCGAAACGGAAACAGGTCTCCAATATACCTTCAACGAAACGGTTGCCTTGCTGAGTGAACTGTTATCTCGAGCGCCAGCTTCGATCTGGACGACAGCCGCAATAACGGGTAATTTTTCCACGCAAGAAATTCGCGCCTATTTGCCGCTGACGCTCGGCAACCACTCGGTGACGCCGTCTCGGCATTGGGCTCAATCGCTGGAGTACCATGGGACTGGCAGGATCATATGAACGTGAAGGCCATGATTTTAACCGTGTAGGTTTATTTTACGGTTATGATTTCCGAACGGGCTTTCCGCTTCACTGGAATACGCGTTTAGTGGCGGGGTCACGACGAAGGCGACGCAATAAATTCCATTATGCGGGTGTCGGCGTGGGTTCCTCGTTCTGATAATGGGCTAAATTGCCGGATACGGCACCATTACTTATCCGATATGTTGGTGTAGGCCGGATCAGGTGCGCTGGCATCGCATCCGGCGTGGCGGCAGGTGGCTGGATCTCGCCGTCATATGCGTGGCAACGGTAATATTCTGTGGTGACGGTTTTCCCGAAATTAAGCGGAATAATAACTCACGGCTTTGTTGACCTAACTCCTCGTCGGAACATCGATGCCGCCGGGTGAGCGTTGATCTAAACGACAGCGTTCATTACTATAACCCACCGCCGCTAACTGCTCGGAATAGCAATATTTTTCTCTGCTGCCGCACGATAAATGCTCATTAATTTCAGGGCTGTCGAGTGGCAAGTACGGACTCGGCAACGGTGACTGCGTTAATCATTCTCTGGGCTTACAGTGCTGTTTCATGGGTATAACCGCCATCAACAATCGATTCATCACGCACTGATGTTAATTAGTTCTTCCAGACTCTGCTTATAACCATTTACCAATCCACCGAAACATGGACATCAAGCGGTGCATGAAGGCAGGCAATGTTTTTATGTCCACTTTCAATTAATGCATCGGTAACGCAATGCTGTCACCAAAATTATCGGTATCGACACAATAAACATGGGCATGTTAACCTTCGACTTTGCCAATCACCACCACCGGAATATGGTATTATCGAGTTGGGCAAAAAACGACTTATCCGCTGCGAACTTAGCATAATAATGCCTTTATTCATTTCTGCTTAATTTTGCTTTCACGTTTTTCTTTCTTCTGCCGATTGCGCAACGTCTGCAATATCACTTCGAAACCTTCTTCTAGCTTTGGCGGTGATGGCATGCAAACTTTAGAGAAAACGGATTACCCGCCATAGTTTTCCGTCGAAAGGGTAGAAATCACCATAATGGCATCAAACCCGAAGAGGTCAGCGCGCGGGCCAGCTTGTTTGGCCGATACTGTAATTCTTCAATGGCCCGTAACACTTTTTCGCGCGCTTCCGGGAGATAGTAGTTTGCTTATTCCACGCGTGATACGGTGGATTTTGATACGCCTGCAACCCTGGCAATGTATGATAGTAGGGGACATGGGTAGGAACTCCGTCCGAACGTGAATGCTGCACATCTTATGGAGTTCGCCGTCGATGACAACACGGGCGTTGGTAACAGTGGCTTGGCCCCACATTCATATCCTTACGAATGATTTTTTCTGGTCTTCAGAGCAGCACGGACAGCAATGAAGCGACTTAAAAATGAACTGAATGCGCTGGTGAAGTGGGGTGTCGACAGACATGTGCGCCTCGCCGTAACCGGACTAACCGCAGCGGCAAACAAGCGTTTATCACTGCGATGGTCAATGAGTTGCTCAATATTCACGCCAGAGCACGCTTGCCGCTGTCAGCGCGGTGCGTGAGGGCGCCTGCTGGGCGTAAACGCATTCTTCAGCGTGACTTTGGCATTCCGCGCTCCACCTATGATGAAGGACTCGCGCGGTTATATGGCGCTACTCCCGCCGGCGCACGCCTACGCGCGGCGTCAGTGAAATTCGCCTGGCGTTACGTTGATCGTACGATTCGCTGCTACGCCACTCGAAAGACACCTCCACGCTGTATGTGGAGATTGGGTTTTCCCGGCGAATGGCTGCTGACCCGCCGATGCTGGCCGGGATAGTGAAGCTCGTCGCGCCAGATGACGGGCTTACTCAATGGTCAGCGCGGCGGATGGTCGGCGAAATGGCGAATGATGTGCGAAGGACTTGACCCGCTAGCGCCTGCCGACGAAAACCGGCTGGCGCACATGGCCGCCGCGTCGACCGATTATCTCCACCACTGTAAACAGCAGGGGCTGCACTTTATTGGCCTGGGCGCTTTGTCTTGCCGGGAGGTATGGCAGGTGCGCCCGCGCTGCAATTCTTCCGTGGCCGGATGTCGATGCCTGGGGCGAGTCAAACTGGCGCAGGCCGATAAGCATACCAATGCCGGAAGCTGCGCGAGCGCTTTAATTATTACTGCGAGAAGGTGGTGAAGGGGTCTATCAGAACCGTTTTCTCGCTTCGACCGCCAGAGTGTGCGGGGGGATTGCCTGAACCTCTCAACAGTGGGCCACAGGCATTTAATGATATGCGTCTGGCACTGACGCAGCTGATGCAAAGTTTTCACTACGGGCAGCGTACCCGATTCTGGCGTTTGTTTTCGCCGGTTATCGATAAGCTATTGTTTGCCGCTAAAGCGGACCATGTGACCATCGATCAGCACGCTAATATGGTTTCATTACTGACAACTGATTCAGGATGCCTGGCGAAATGCGCGTTCCAGGGATTAGCATGGACTGCCTGGGGCTGGCTCAGCTCAGGCGACCACCAGCGGCATTATTGATGTTAACGGTGAGAAAATCCGGCGCTGCGTGGTAATCGACTTAGCGATGGCGCACCGCTCACTGTTATGCGGCGAAGTTCCGCACGTTTGCCTGGTCAGGCGTTCTGGGATAAGCAAGGCTTCCAGTTGAGGCATTTCGTCGAAGGTGATGGAGTCAACAACCACTACCGCATATTCGTCTTGATGCTGCGCTGGAATTTTTAAATAGGAGATAAATTGCGATGACCAACCGTTAAAACCACGTATTGATTTCTACGGTCCGTGGAGGTGGATTAGAATTCCTAAATTCAGGGCGCAGCAGACCCTTGACGAAAATCAGGCGCAAAAGTTTGCCCCGGCCACGCTGACGAAGCGCAGGAAGAAGAGGGGGAGAATCGAAGCGGTCATGGACAGCAGCGTTACGTCCAAAACGCGGCCTGTGGCGCAAAATGGTGATGGGCGGGCTGGCTTTGTTTGGCGCAAGCGTTGTCGGGCAGGGTGTCGTCGACGATGAATCCTGGCAAACCAGGACTGGGTGGCGCTGGGTGGATGTGCCGCTGGGGCATTGATTATCGGCGCTGGCGTAGGTTCTGTGGTAACAGAGTGGCGGCGCTTATGGCGCTTGCGACAGCGCGCCCATGAACGCGACGAAGCGCGTGATTTATTGCATAGCCACGGCACGGGCAAAGGTCGCGCATTTTGCGAAAAACTGGCGCAGCAGGCGGGTATTGATCAGTCGCATCCGGCGCTGCAACGCTGGTATGCCTCAATCCATGAAACGCAGAACGATCGTGAAGTGGTCAGCCTGTATGCGCATTTGGTCCAGCCAGTTTTAGATGCCCAGGCGCGGCGCGAAATCAGCCGTTCGGCGGCGGAATCAACGTTGATGATTGCGGTCAGCCCGCTGGCGTTGGTCGATATGGCGTTTATCGCCTGGCGCAATCTGCGTTTAATTAATCGCATTGCCACGCTGTATGGCATTGAACTGGGGTATTACAGCCGTTTGCGTCTGTTTAAGCTGGTATTGCTGAATATCGCTTTTGCCGGAGCCAGCGAACTGGTGCGCGAAGTGGGGATGGACTGGATGTCGCAAGATCTCGCTGCTCGTTTGTCTACCCGCGCAGCTCAGGGAATTGGTGCTGGACTTCTGACGGTACGACTCGGGATTAAAGCTATGGAGCTTTGCCGCCCGCTGCCGTGGATTGACGATGACAAACCTCGCCTTGGGGATTTCCGTCGTCAGCTTATCGGTCAGGTGAAAGAAACTCTGCAAAAAGGCAAAACGCCCAGCGAAAAATAATGCAATATCGGGTGCTGACCGGATATCTTTACGCCGAAGTGCCCGTTTTTCCGTCTTTGTGTCAATGATTGTTGACAGAAACCTTCCTGCTATCCAAATAGTGTCATATCATCATATTAATTGTTCTTTTTTCAGGTGAAGGTTCCCATGCGTCTGGAAGTCTTTTGTGAAGACCGACTCGGTCTGACCCGCGAATTACTCGATCTACTCGTGCTAAGAGGCATTGATTTACGCGGTATTGAGATTGATCCCATTGGGCGAATCTACCTCAATTTTGCTGAACTGGAGTTTGAGAGTTTCAGCAGTCTGATGGCCGAAATACGCCGTATTGCAGGTGTTACCGATGTGCGTACTGTCCCGTGGATGCCTTCCGAACGTGAGCATCTGGCGTTGAGCGCGTTACTGGAGGCGTTGCCTGAACCTGTGCTCTCTGTCGATATGAAAAGCAAAGTGGATATGGCGAACCCGGCGAGCTGTCAGCTTTTTGGGCAAAAATTGGATCGCCTGCGCAACCATACCGCCGCACAATTGATTAACGGCTTTAATTTTTTACGTTGGCTGGAAAGCGAACCGCAAGATTCGCATAACGAGCATGTCGTTATTAATGGGCAGAATTTCCTGATGGAGATTACGCCTGTTTATCTTCAGGATGAAAATGATCAACACGTCCTGACCGGTGCGGTGGTGATGTTGCGATCAACGATTCGTATGGGCCGCCAGTTGCAAAATGTCGCCGCCCAGGACGTCAGCGCCTTCAGCCAAATTGTCGCCGTCAGCCCGAAAATGAAGCACGTTGTCGAACAGGCGCAGAAACTGGCGATGCTAAGCGCGCCGCTGCTGATTACGGGTGACACAGGTACAGGTAAAGATCTTTTTGCCTACGCCTGCCATCAGGCAAGCCCCAGAGCGGGCAAACCTTACCTGGCGCTGAATTGCGCGTCTATACCAGAAGATGCGGTCGAGAGTGAACTGTTTGGTCATGCTCCGGAAGGGAAGAAAGGGTTCTTTGAGCAGGCGAACGGTGGTTCGGTGCTGTTGGATGAAATAGGGGAAATGTCACCACGGATGCAGGCGAAATTACTGCGTTTTCTTAATGATGGCACTTTCCGTCGGGTTGGCGAAGACCATGAGGTGCATGTCGATGTGCGGGTGATTTGCGCTACGCAGAAGAATCTGGTCGAACTGGTGCAAAAAGGCGTGTTCCGTGAAGATCTCTATTATCGTCTGAACGTGTTGACGCTCAATCTGCCGCCGCTACGTGACTGTCCGCAGGACATTATGCCGTTAACTGAGCTGTTCGTCGCCCGCTTTGCCGACGAGCAGGGCGTGCCGCGTCCGAAACTGGCCGCTGACCTGAATACTGTACTTACACGTTATGCGTGGCCGGGAAATGTGCGGCAGTTAAAGAACGCTATCTATCGCGCACTGACACAACTGGACGGTTATGAGCTGCGTCCACAGGATATTTTGTTGCCGGATTATGACGCCGCAACGGTAGCCGTGGGCGAAGATGCGATGGAAGGTTCGCTGGACGAAATCACCAGCCGTTTTGAACGCTCGGTATTAACCCAGCTTTATCGCAATTATCCCAGCACGCGCAAACTGGCAAAACGTCTCGGCGTTTCACATACCGCGATTGCCAATAAGTTGCGGGAATATGGTCTGAGTCAGAAGAAGAACGAAGAGTAAGCGCGAATATGCCTGATGGTGCAACACCATCAGGCATATTAACTTATGCTTTCAGTACAGCCAGAGCTGCTTCGTAATCCGGCTCGGTGGTGATTTCATCCACCAGCTGGCTGAAAATCACATTGTCATTTTCGTCAATAACCACAACGGCACGCGCTGCCAGACCTTTCAGTGGGCCATCAGCAATTGCCACACCGTAGGCTTGCAGAAATTCAGCGTTACGGAAAGTGGAGAGGGTGATAACGTTGTTCAGACCTTCTGCGCCGCAGAAACGAGACTGGGCGAACGGCAGATCGGCAGAGATACACAGCACAACGGTGTTGTCGATCTCAGTTGCCAGTTGGTTAAACTTACGTACTGATGCGGCGCAAACACCGGTATCAATACTCGGGAAAATGTTCAGCACTTTGCGTTTACCCGCAAACTGACCGAGGGTGACGTCAGACAGATCTTTTGCCACGAGAGTAAAAGTCTGCGCTTTGCTACCCGCCTGCGGGATGGAATTGGCGACTGTAACCGGGTTGCCCTGGAAATGAACGGTTTGTGACATGATTATCTTTCCTGTTTACATATAGTTAACGTCACACCTAGTTTATGCTAACTGTCAATAACACAGCAAACGCTATTTGCGCTTAATCCGCAGACCACCGCGACAACAAGGAGTAAAGATGAGAATCGTTAAGGTATTTGAGGAAGCCTGGCCCTTACATACCCCGTTTGTGATTGCCCGGGGAAGTCGCAGTGAAGCGCGCGTGGTGGTGGTTGAACTGGAAGAAGAGGGTATTAAAGGCACCGGCGAATGCACGCCGTATCCGCGTTATGGAGAAAGTGATGCCTCGGTAATGGCGCAAATTATGAGCGTCGTGCCGCAATTAGAGAAAGGGCTGACACGGGAGGAGTTGCAAAAAATTCTCCCTGCCGGCGCAGCACGTAATGCGCTGGATTGTGCATTGTGGGATCTCGCGGCGCGAAAACAGCAGCAATCGCTGGCTGATTTGATCGGCATAACGCTTCCCGAGACAGTTATCACTGCACAGACGGTTGTCATCGGTACGCCTGATCAGATGGCCAATAGTGCATCAACACTCTGGCAGGCAGGCGCGAAATTACTGAAAGTGAAGCTGGATAACCATCTTATCAGTGAGCGGATGGTGGCAATTCGCACCGCTGTGCCCGATGCCACGCTGATCGTTGATGCAAATGAATCCTGGCGTGCAGAAGGGTTGGCGGCGCGTTGCCAGCTATTGGCGGATTTAGGCGTTGCGATGCTTGAACAACCGCTTCCTGCGCAGGACGATGCGGCGCTGGAGAATTTTATTCATCCGTTGCCGATTTGTGCTGATGAAAGTTGTCATACTCGTAGCAATCTGAAGGCGCTGAAAGGGCGCTATGAGATGGTTAACATTAAGCTCGATAAAACCGGTGGTCTGACGGAAGCGCTGGCGCTGGCGACTGAAGCGCGTGCACAAGGTTTCAGTCTGATGCTGGGCTGCATGTTGTGTACCTCTCGTGCCATTAGCGCCGCTTTACCGCTGGTGCCGCAGGTCAGTTTCGCCGATCTTGACGGACCGACCTGGCTGGCGGTAGATGTGGAACCGGCGCTTCAGTTCACGACGGGCGAATTGCATCTTTAGGATGCCAGCGCAGCAAGTTTGCCATCGCAAAGAGATATTTTTCGCTGGCTTCGTCGGAGGAGATGGGCGGAAACTCTGCGGTGATGCAATGCAAGTTGAGATCTGCACACCAACTGCCGAAAGAGCCAGGCGTTTCATAACCGACGCTGGTTACCAGAGGCAATTCAAACGACTGGGCCAGCCATTCGCCTAATTCGTTGTGTCTGGGATCTTCAATACAAGCCAGTGGATCGTGGAATGAGACCACCCAGGCAGGTTGAATGCGGTGTATAAGCTGGCACAGCGCCTGGGTTTCAGGTTCGGAGCCAGGTTTGTCACCTGTCAGTAATACGACATCACGTTCTTCAGCGGCGCTGTTCCAGCGATAAACCGTTTCACCTTCCTTCCAGTTCGCCGCCGGAAAGTTTCTGTTTAAATCCACACCATTAGCATTGGCCCGTAACCCCAGCTGGCAGCCGTCAGGATTCACACACAGCACCACATGATGGCGGCGCAAAGAAGGTGTCAAAGTCCGCAGAGCACAGGAGAGCGTGACGACCGAAGAGTTTTCATCACCGTGAGTGCCAGCCAGAATCAAACCACTTTCGCGGCTGGCTGCAGGGGCAGGAAACCAGATTAACGGCGCGCCCAATAATGAACGTCCGTAATGTTCTGTTCCGGGCGGAAATGCGCCGCGTTCGGCGCGTGAGCGGGTTACGGTCATGATCGTCTCTGGTTCAGGAAGTATTACAGGCAGTGTTGTGCAAATTTTGCGGATTATCAAATCCTTTTCTTCAACGCTATGTCATCGATCTTGTATCACTTTTTTGCCGGAAGTTGTTTGCATTTTCATTGATGTGCAGATATTAGAATTGTCGTAATGTTATATACATGGCGTATTTTATTCTTACTGGTTCTACACATGTTAATCGCATCTGATTGATCAGTTCACCTTAATAAGTTTAATAAATCGTACTGCACATAGTACAGTACGATGGTATCTATATAATTGATTTACATGAAGAATGGCTTATCGCCATCAGTCCCGGGTTGATTGATGCCTATATTCTCACCAATGTGTTTCTCAGGTTTATCGATGATATCTGTAATTAATGCTGCGACACTCTTACGTGATACGATCGTACCTTTGAATGGTTCATTGCGAGAGGTAAGCTCATAATCAATAATATCTTCATCAGTCAGCCAGGCAGGGCGAAGAATTGTATATTCCAGTCCAGAAGCCTCAATTGCATCCGCAGCCCTGCGGAATGGTTTTAGGGGTTCACCAATAACTGCATTATTCCATTCGACAAATTTTCCTGGAACTTCATCATAAATACCGAGGGAAAGAACAAAGATCAGACGTTTAACATCACAGGCTTTCATCGCAGCGATCACTGAATTTGCCTGAATATCTAAATCTTCCCCCGTAAGGTTGGCATACACAATATCCTGTCCCTGCATGGCCTGCTTCAGTGCTGCATGATTCAGTACATCCCCCATAATAATCTGGCTATTAGTTGGATAGGGTTTGTGTATTTTTGCTGGCTGACGGGCAAATAAAGTTTGTTTAATAGTTTGTTTATCTGCCAGTTGATTAATCACATGGCGGGCTATCTGACCGCCAGCACCAAGAATCAGTACATTTTTCATAATATTTCTCATGAAACTTATCCCAGATGGGTGTTGAAAAAAGGAATAACTTTTGCCAGCGCCTCCTGAACTGCTTCCGGTTTGTCATATAGTTCATAATGTGAGAAATCGGGTAACGAAACTAACTGACGATCCTGCGAAACCATCGCCCGGCCATAGACTTCCAGTCCATCACGATAAGCACCGAAGGCACCGACTTTTTCACCAACTACTACCATCACCGGCTGGGTCAGTAACACTTCAGTAAATGCGAAGGCATCCCAGGCCAGCGTTTTCTGTGCATGTGAGAACAACATTTTTGTCGCACCTCCCGGTTGTTGCCCGCGTGGTGTTTTATAGTAGTCAGTTGCTTCATAAACATCGCGTTCGGTCAGTCCATGGGCTTTTGCTGCATCCAGGCTGGCGGGAAGTAATTCGTTGATCTGTAATTCTCCACCACGAGCCTCTTTTGCTCGTTGTGACGCCATTGCATTCAATACGCCAATCGGATCATAATTGCTGAAACCTTCCCGAAAAAGACGCCCGATATTAACACCCGTAATACTCACTACAGCTTTAATTCGTTTTTCTGTCAGCGCGGCATTAATGGCATAGCCACCCGTTACTTTATTCGTACCCCTTATAATGGGGTGTTAGCCAGCCAGACCCGGCATGATTACTGCCCCCAGTCGTCCATGATCCGGGGGGTGATGTCACCGGGTCTGGTGGGGCGCTGGTAACCGCTAATAGGGGTCAGGTCAGGCACTTTTGCCGGGACCGTCTGTAACGTGGATGCCGGTACCTGCTCCCCGTGGTTATCTGGTTAACCCATATACAAGGGAGACAGAATGACCGAATCCAGCGATTACGAATCCGTCCAGGTCTTTATCGGCGTTGATGTCGGTAAAGATACGCATCACGCTGTTACCATTAATCGTTCAGGTAAACGCGTGTTCGATAAAGCATTACCCAACGACGAAAACAAACTCAGGTCGCTAATATCTGACCTGAAACAACATGGTCAGATACTGCTGGTTGTTGATCAGCCAGCTACCATCGGTGCGTTACCTGTCGCCGTTGCCCGCTCAGAAGGAGTCCTTGTCGGATACCTCCCTGGACTGGCCATGCGCCGCATAGCCGACTTACACGCCGGTGAAGCTAAAACTGATGCTCGTAACGCTGCCATCATTGCCGAAGCTGCCCGTACCCTGCCTCACGCGCTACGCACGCTGAAACTGGCTGACGAGCAAATCGCCGAACTCTCCATGCTCTGCGGCTTCGATGATGATCTTGCCGCACAGACAACGCAGGCCAGCAACCGTATCCGCGGCCTTCTGACCCAGATACATCCGGCACCGGAGCGCGTTCTCGGTCCGAGACTTGAGCACCCGGCGGTACTCGATCTTCTCCAGCGATATCCCTCACCAGAAAAACTCGCTTCGCTGGGTGAGAAGAAGCTGGCAGCCCAGCTCTGCAAACTTGCGCCTCGTCTGGGTAAACGCCTTGCAGCAGACATAGCTCAGGCACTGGCCGAACAAACCGTCGTCGTTCCCGGCACGAATGCCGCTGCCGTAGTACTGCCACGTCTGGCACTCCAGCTCATCACGCTGCGTAAGCAAAGAGACGAGGTGGCGCTTGAGGTAGAACAGCGAGTTCTTGCTCACCCTCTTTACCCGGTCCTGACCAGTATGCCCGGAGTCGGTGTCAGGACCGCAGCCAGACTCCTCACCGAGGTCGCCTGCCGCGCCTTCGCCTCTGCCGCACATCTCGCTGCTTATGCTGGCCTTGCGCCGGTAACTCGGCGATCCGGCTCGTCAATACGCGGTGAGCATCCCTCGCGACGGGGTAATAAAGCTCTCAAACGGGCGTTGTTCCTGTCGGCCTTCGCCGCGCTCAGGGATCCGCTCTCCAGGGCTTACTACACCCGCAAAATGAGTCAGGGAAAACGACACAATCAGGCGCTTATCGCCCTGGCGAGACGACGCTGCGACGTTCTGTTCGCCATGATGCGCGACGGGACTTTTTATACCCCGCAGGGGTCATAACATGCTTGACAACTTAATAGGGGCACCCCCCACACACACCCAGCACGCCAATGCGTTCAGCATCAACATATGGCAGAGTTACTGCATAATCGATAACACGGCTAATATCCTCTACGCGCTGTGTCGGATCTTCTATCCAACGAGGCTACCCACCAGATTCTCCCTGGAAACTGGCGTCATAAGCGAGAACGACATAGCCTTTTTCAGCCAATGCCTTGCCATAGATATTGCCAGACGTCTGCTCCTTACAACTGCCAAAAGGATGGACGCTGATAATCGCCGGATACTGTTTTGACTCATCAAAATTTGGTGGAAACTGAATATTGGCAGCAATATGCCAGGCCATATCACTATTGCGGATTTGAATATGTTTCATTACAGAGTTTCCTCAAAGAACGGAGCTAATACTGAAATTGCTTCAGCCACATAGGCTTTGCCGTCATAAAGATCCATATGGTTTGCGCCTTCAACAATGTGATAGCGTTTATCCTGGCTTGATGCCCGATCGTACAGGTCGTCACTCATCCATTTGCTCCCTGCCTGGCTGCCCGCCACAATCTGCATCGGCTGAGTCAGGTACACTTCCGCCATATGGTAAGCATCATAGGTAATAATCTGGTTAAGGCTGCGCAAAGTAGCGTAACCCGGTGCTGTTGGATACTGCGCACGAGGTGTGTGGTAATACTCCCAGGCCTGACGCAGTTCTTCGTTCGGCGCATCGGCCTCCTTCATTGGAGCCAGTGGCATAATGGCGTATTCTTCGCTGCTAATATCGCTGGTTCGGGCGTTTGAGCCAGCTTCAATGTGTGGCAGAGCATCAATAGATTTCACATTGTTTTCCCAACCATTGCGGAACATCGAACCAATATTGACCGCACTAACGGTACCGATGGCCTTGATGCGGCGATCCTGAATTGCAGCATTGGCTGTATATCCTGCACCGGCACAAATTCCCATCGCACCAATTCGGGTATTGTCGACATAAGAAAGCGTTGTCAGGTAATCAATCACGGCACTGACGTCTTCAGTACGAATGTATGGGTTTTCTAACTGACGCGGCTCGCCGCCACTTTCACCTTGATAAGATGCGTCATAAGCAATAGTGACAAATCCCTTTTCCGCCAGCTTTTCGGCATAGGTTCCGGCCGTTTGCTCTTTAACGCCCCCACCTGGGTGAGATACCACAATTGCCGGATACTGACGGGTTTCATCAAATTTTGGAGGGAAATAGATCACTGCAGACAAAGAGATGGTTGGATTATTGCTGTTAGTGAAGCTGACTTTATTATTCATCATTCAGTTCCTCATGGAGTTGTCGGTTCGTTTTGACGGTTGGTGATATCACTATAGATATTGATCATTAAGTTGATTAGACCCTAAATCATGATTAGACCTATCATTTAAATGATTAATAGATTGTATGGAGATACTGAATGAAGCGTGAAGAAATCGCTGATCTGATGGCGTTTGTCGTCGTTGCAGAGGAGCGTAGCTTCACTCGCGCAGCAGCCCGCCTGAGCATGGTGCAGTCAGCTTTAAGCCAGATAGTGCGCCGTATAGAAGAACGATTGGGATTGCGGCTTCTGACGCGAACCACGCGCAGCGTTGTACCCACTGAAGCGGGCGAGCATCTTTTGTCTGTTCTTGGCCCTATATTGCATGACATAGATTCTGCCCTGACATCCCTGAGCGATCTGCAGAACCGCCCATCCGGGACAATACGTATTACTACTGTAGAACATGCAGCAAAAACGATATTGTTACCAGCCATGCGCACATTCCTGAAATCGCATCCTGAAATTGATATTCAGCTTACCATTGATTATGGTTTGACCGATGTCGTTTCTGAACGTTTTGATGCAGGCGTCCTGAGGTGTACTGGCAATAGCGGACACTACCATTTGTTCTTTTTTTAAGCAGCCATCTGATGATATTTTTCCCTGAAGGCTGCCGGGGAGATATTCCCCAGACGAGAGTGACGACGCTGACGATTGTAGAAAATCTCAATGTATTCCCGTATTACTGAGATGGCTTCATCCCGGTTATTAAAACGATAGTGGCTCAGGCTCTCATTTTTCAGCGTTCCCCAGAAGCTTTCCATCGGAGCGTTGTCGTAACAGTTACCTTTACGCGACATTGATGTTTTCAGACCAGACTGCTCCTGTATGACCCGGTAATCGTATGCGCAGTACTGTGAACCTCGATCAGAGTAGTGGATTAGCCCGGCAGGTGGGCGCTGGCTCCTGAGCGCCATAAACAGGGCTTTACCTGTCAGCTCTTTTGTCATGCGCTCTCCCATGGCGTAGCCGACAATTTCGCACGTATAAACATCTTTGATGCCAGCGAGGTACAACCATCCCTCCTGTGTGGCAACATACGTCAGGTCCGCCACCCAGACCTGATTTGGTGCTGTAGGAGCGAACGTCTGGTTCAGCAGATTTGGCGCAACTGGCAGATTGTGGTTCGGGTTCGTAGTCGCTCTGAACTTGCGTTTCTGCTTACAGCGTAGCCTCAGCTCCTTACGAAGACGTGCCAGTCGGTCACGACCAACGATGATGCCATTCTCTGCCAGCTCCGTCTGGAGCCGCCGGGTTCCATATGTTTCGCGAGTGCGGATATGTGCCACCTTAATCTCCAGTTTTAGCCGCTCATCACTTTGTTTTCTGTCTGAGGGTTCATGCTGTACCCAGTTGTAATAACCGCTCCTGGATACACCAAATACCTGACACATCGCTTCAATGGGAAATTGTTGTCGCCATTGTTCGATTAACGCGTATTTTTCAGCGACTCCTGTGCAAAATACGCTGTTGCTTTTTTTAATATATCTCGCTCAAGGCGAGCTTCATTTAACGCCTTACGCAGTTGCAGAATTTCAGATTCCAGTTCAGCCAGCGTGCGGGAACCAGGAGTACCGAGCCCTTTTCTGGCGGCGGTAACCCATTGTCCTAAAGTGCCTTCAGGAAGGGATAATCGGGAAGCGCCTTCACTGATTGAAAGTTGATTTTCAAGAACCGTTCTGACAGCTTCGGCTTTGAACTCTTTAGAGTAACGTTGGGTTTTTCTGCTCATTATTAGCTCCTTCTGATGCCATTCTATTTCAGGAAGGAGTGTCCGTTAAACTCAGGCTACCTCACTTATTCTAAGCAACCGGGTAGCATCATACGGGGCAATTATGGCCGCATTACCATACATGCAACTGTACATAGCTGATTACCTGGCTGACACCATGCATTTGTCAGCAGAGGAGCACGGCGCGTATTTGTTGCTGATGTTCAATTACTGGCAAACAGGAAAGCCAATACCCAAAAACAGGTTGGCAAAAATTGCCCGTCTGACTAACGAGCGATGGGTTGATGTTGAACCATCCTTGCGGGAGTTTTTTTGTGATAACGGCGACGAATGGATGCATCTTCGGATTGAGGAAGATCTGGCATCTGTCAGAGAAAAATTAACCAAAAAATCAGCCGCAGGAAAAGCATCTGTTCAGGCCAGAAGAAGCAGAAAGGAAGCAGATGTTCAAACAAAACAAGAGAGAAATTTAACAGGTGTTCAAACAGATGTTGGAGTGGTGTTCGAACATGATGCTGGATTTGCCCCTATATTTCCAGACATCTGTTATCACTTAACCCATTACAAGCCCGCTGCCGCAGATATTCCCGTGGCGAGCGATAACCCAGCGCACTATGCGGATGCCATTCGTTATAATGCTCGAACGCCTCTGCAAGGTTCTTTGCTGCCGTTAACCCGTCTGGTTTGGGCATGATACTGATGTAGTCACGCTTTATCGTTTTCACGAAGCTCTCTGCTATTCCGTTACTCTCCGGACTCCGCACCGCCGTGTTCTTCGGTTCAAGTCCCAACATCCGGGCGAACTGGCGTGTTTCATTAGCCCGGTAGCATGAACCATTATCCGTCAGCCACTCCACTGGAGACGACGGAAGATCGTTGCCGAAGCGGCGTTCCACCGCTCCCAGCATGACGTCCTGTACTGTTTCACTGTTGAAGCCGCCGGTAGTCCCCGCCCAGTGCAGTGCCTCACGATCACAGCAGTCCAGCGCGAACGTGACACGCAGTCTCTCTCCGTTATCACAGCAGAACTCGAACCCGTCAGAGCACCATCGCTGATTGCTTTCTTTCACGGCTACTCTGCCTGTATGTGCCCGTTTCGATGGCGGTACAGCAGGTTTTCGCTCAAGCAACAGCGCATTCTGGCGCATGATCCGGTAAACACGTTTGGCATTGATCGCAGGCATACCATCAAGTTCTGCCTGTCTGCGAAGCAGCGCCCATACCCGACGATAACCATACGTGGGCAGCTCTCCGATAACATGGTGTATACGGAGAAGCACATCCGTATCATCAGTGTGACGACTGCGGCGGCCATCCATCCAGTCATCGGTTCGTCTGAGAATGACGTGCAACTGCGCACGCGACACCCGGAGACAACGGCTGACTAAGCTTACTCCCCATCCCCGGGCAATAAGGGCGCGTGCGCTATCCACTTTTTTGCCCGTCCATATTCAACGGCTTCTTTGAGGAGTTCATTTTCCATCGTTTTCTTGCCGAGCAGGCGCTGGAGTTCTTTAATCTGCTTCATGGCGGCAGCAAGTTCAGAGGCAGGAACAACCTGTTCTCCGGCGGCCACAGCAGTAAGACTTCCTTCCTGGTATTGCTTACGCCAGAGAAATAACTGGCTGGCTGCTACACCATGTTGCCGGGCAACGAGGGAGACCGTCATCCCCGGTTCAAAGCTCTGCTGAACAATTGCGATCTTTTCCTGTGTGGTACGCCGTCTGCGTTTCTCCGGCCCTAAGACATCAATCATCTGTTCTCCAATGACTAGTCTAAAAACTAGTATTAAGACTATCACTTAAATAAGTGATACTGGTTGTCTGGAGATTCAGGGGGCCAGTCTAGATGCCAACACAAAGGCAACTAATAAAGATACAGATAAAGATCTAAAAACAGATCTAACCCATCCCAAACCCTTCCCTTCCGGAAGGGAGTTTCGGGATTTTGTGGCTGGAGTGCTTGAGGGGAGATTATCTGGCGGTACTGCAGCGGAATTTTGTAATTCTGCGGTGGTTGCGTTGCAGGCTGCTGGCCTGGATGTCTGTCGTGAGTATCCGGTGCCAGAGCGTGGTGACGGTTGCGGAGGGCGGATTGATATCGTCGTGACTGACAGGAACGGTGTCCGGTGTGGGATCGAGCTTGACCGAAATTCTCCGCGACAGAAATCACTGCTCAAAATCGGTGCTGTTGAAACCGGGATATGTGTCTTGCGGCGCAGTGATATCGCAAGGCACACCGAGCAGGGAATTCTGGTTATCGGTGGGGCTGTTCGCCAGAAAAAATTTGACCCGTTGTCAGTTGATCTGCCCGACTGGTTGTCAGAAACACTCTGGCATGAGTGGGTCCAGTTCAGGCAGGCATTGCGAAAACCGATTCGAACGGAGCTGGGCGCTAACGGGGCGATACGGGAACTGGAAAAATTCCGTCAGCAGGGTTTTACACCTGAGCAGGTGATTCGACACAGCATCGCCAATGAATACCAGGGTCTGTTCGCGCCGAAAGGTGTTCGGCCTGAGACGTTGCTCCGACAGGTTAACACCGTCTCGTTGCCGGACAGTGCGATCCCGCCAGGCTTCAGGGGGTAACAGACCATGAAAAATATTGCGACAGGAGGCGTTCTGGAGCGTATCCGCAGACTGACCCCACCATATGTAACCGCCCCATTCAGAACGGTTGCGGAGTGGCGCGAGTGGCAACTTGCTGAAGGCCAGAAACGTTGCGAGGAGATCAACCGCCTGAATCGTCAGTTGCGGGTGGAAAAAATCCTGAACCGCTCCGGCATCCAGCCGTTGCACCGGAAGTGTTCGTTTGCGAATTACCGGGCGCAGAACGACGGTCAGCGACATGCACTGAGTCAGGCGAAATCCATAGCTGACGAACTGATGACAGGCTGTACGAATTTTGTGTTCAGCGGTAAGCCCGGCACCGGAAAAAATCATCTTGCAGCCGCGATTGGCAACCGGCTGATGGCGAAGGGGCGTAGCGTGATTATCGTCACCGTGTCCGATGTCATGAGCGTGTTGCATGAGAGCTACGACAACGGCAAATCCGGTGAAAAATTTTTACAGGAGCTTTGTGGTGTTGACCTGCTGGTCCTGGATGAAATTGGCATGCAGCGGGATACGAAAAACGAGCAGGTGGTACTGAACCAGATTGTTGATCGCCGGACGGCATCGTTACGCGGTGTGGGGATGCTGACAAATATTAACCATGCAGCGATGAATACACTTCTCGGCGAGCGGGTGATGGATCGCATGGTCATGAACGGCGGGCGCTGGGTGAATTTTAACTGGGAGAGCTGGCGTCCGAATGTTAGCCATTCGAGGGTTGTTAAGTAGTTTCAGGAGGATTTATGGCGAAACCTTTTACTCCCGAACAGCGGGAAGAACTGAAGACGCGAATTGTGGAACTCGTGCATCAGGACGGTCGGGTCACGATTCGGCAGTTGTCCGATGAAACAGGTATCAGTCGTGCGTCTGTCGGTCGCTTATGCATAGAACTGGTCGCAAGTGGTGATGTATATAATTCTGGCTACGGCTTATTCCCGTCTGAACAGGCTCGCAAGGACTGGCAAAGCGCCCGCAAAAAACTCTCGAGAGTAAAGGTGAGGAAACCGGTTGTTGTTGATCCGGACCTTATCTGGTCATTACCTGACAGAGAAATACGCCGCTACGACAGGCGCCTGAATATAATCTGTCGCGAGTGCCGGAAGAGCGAAGCTATGCAGCGTGTACTGGCTTTCTATCAGGGTAATTTTCAGGAGGCGATACTGTGAATGAAATTAGCTATCAGGCTTCAATTACCGCTGGCATTCGCATCAAAGGAGAGGAGCATGGAAATAAAACCAGAAGATGAGTTAAGCAATATCGTTTTATTTCCGATAAAAGAGGATGACCCTCGTAATCAGGTTAATTTTCTTTATAAGCCATCGGAAAGACCATATTGCCATCACGCCTCTGTACGGGTTGACGAAAAAGAGCGTCAGGTCCGCTGTAAAATCTGCGGTGCGGTTGTGGAGCCGTTTGACTGGATGCTCTCTGTGGCAAAAAGAGAAACCAGACTGGCAGATGATGTAAGGCTATTGCGCCAGGAGGAACAGGAAAGGCGGAGAAATATAGAAAAGCTGATACAGATTGAGCGTAACGCGAAAGCGCGGATACGCAGGGCGACAAAATCCAGAACTGAATAATTAAATTTAGCACTGTTAAAAATTTAATCCTTAACCGGAGGGATTTCTGCACCCTCAAATCATCAGGAGACCGCCCGAAAGGGCGGTAATGAATGGTTACATTATTTAGAAAAAAATATCCGCGAAAGAGTAGAACAACAGAATTCCTGTTTCTCATTCTGTTTATCGTGTTGATGACACCGATATCCCCGCAAATTTTTGTCTGGATAATCGGAAAAATAATTGAGCCAGTTATTGAATTGTATAACGACGTGGTATGGGCGTCATTCAACACACTGCACAATAAAATTAATCCGTATAAGGAAAGCTGATATGGCACTGACGAAAAAACAACGTGCAGAACTGCGCATGAAGTTCGGTGGTCGCTGCGCTTATTGCGGCTGCGAACTTGGCGAAAAGTGGCATGCAGACCATGTAAAACCGGTCATTCGTTTTGATGGAAATATGCTTCACCAGGAACGTGACGATATATCCAACATGGTACCAGAATGCCACCCATGCAATCTGCACAAGCATTGCAGTAGCCTGGAAGATTATCGACGAATTATCAGTGATGGTCGTCGTGAATTCCTTGCGTCCGGGAAAGGCAAAGCGCTGGTTCGTATGGGATTGGTTGAAATGAAATCTGACCCGGTTGTGTTCTGGTTTGAAAAATATCAAGAAGGGGCTACGGCATGACTACTATTACCAAAGAGCGACTGCAATGGCTGGCTAACATTTCTGGCCGCGATGATATTGACGATATAGACGGCGGTGAAATTCGTGAACTGGCGCTTATCGCTCTGGCATCACTGGAAGCAGAGCCTGTAGCGGAATGCATTGTTGAAGATGGGGGCATGTGTATTGATGGGTTCGGTGAGTATGTGGGTCACTCGCTGCCTGATGGAATGCATGAGCTTTATGCTGCCCCGCGAATGCGACAACCTGATGGATGGAAAGCCGTAGCTGTAGCGTGGAAGGTGACGTTTACTCAAGTTGACCAGGAATCTAATACGTTCACTGCTATATATTTTTACAAAGCGGAAGTTGAGCGTTGGGTACGACTGCATAAAGCATGTGATTTTCGGGCAGATATAACACCGCTTTACGCAGCGCCGGCAGTGCCGGTTGCAGTAAACGACGACATGGCTTACGCATTCCATCACGCACTGTCAGATTCATCGCTTGGCTCTGATGAAATCGAAGAAATTAAAACCGGTTTGCGTGCTGCCTTTGCCAACGTCACTATCCAACCAGAGCCGATAGTGCCGGATGAAATCGGGCCAAACGATAGTAATACGTTTGATTATGTTGATGGCTGGAACGCCTGCCGCGCTGCCATGCTTAAGGGAGATAAATAATGATTAATCGAACCAAACTGGAGCACATTCTCGAATATGCCAGGCAGCAGAAATGTATTGGGCAACTTTGTAAAATTCCACCAGGAGATATGGTTGAAATCGTGGAAATGGCCATGCGTAAGGCTGGCAACTCTCCGGTAACTCTGGCTGGCTGGATAAGCTGTAGTGATGCAGTTCCTGCTGAATATTGCGATGTGATTCTTCTCGATGATCTCGGGAATGTATTCCCCGGTTCCTGGGATAAGGTTTTTTGCCCCACTCGTGGCGGGAATAAGATGGCTTTTGTGGACAAAGACGGCGTTGAAGTAGAGAGCTCAACTCACTGGATGCCGCTACCGGAACCACCGCAGGAGGTGAATCAATGACCTGGCCTGAGGCATTCACCACGGTAGGAATTGCGATGGCGGTGGCGCTGGTGGTGTATTCGATTTGCCGTTGGGGTTAACAAACAAAAACCCCGGATTGATGGTCCGGGGTTTTTGAAGGAAACAAAACAGAAACAGCAATTGCCGTTACCTGTTGTTACCATGGCAAGTAAACGTATCTCAGGCGAGCGCATTGCGCCGTTCTGACGCAGATAAATTAGCCTGGATAGAAGGTGCTGGCAATAAAAAATAGCGTTTTCTTATCGGTATCGGTAAGATTGCTGCGGGTGCTTGAGGCTGTCTGCCTCGGGCATGCCACTGTAAGGCAGACAGAGAAAAGCCCCAGTTAACATTACGCGTCCTGCAAGACGCTTAACATTAATCTGAGGCCCAATCTATGTCTCACAAATGTAGGTTAGCCTCTTACGTGCCGAAAGGCAAGGAGAAGCAGGCTATGAAGCAGCAAAAGGCGATGTTAATCGCCCTGATCGTCATCTGTTTAACCGTCATAGTGACGGCACTGGTAACGAGGAAAGACCTCTGCGAGGTACGAATCCGAACCGGCCAGACGGAGGTCGCTGTCTTCACAGCTTACGAACCTGAGGAGTAAGAGACCAGGCGGGGGAGAAATCCCTCGCCACCTCTCATGTGTCAGGCATCCTCAACGCACCCGCACTAAACCCGCTTCGGCGGGTTTTTTGTTGCGTGCTGAATACGCAGGGTGAAAAATAACCATATATTTGATTATATACACAACAAAAAATAAAAGTCATTGTACTTGCACATTAAACAATCAAATATACGGCGTGAAATAAATATTTATCAGATTAATATTTTTGTCTCTATGTGGATATAACCGTTTGTACTTATAAACCTGGGGGCATCGTGGAAAAAATAAAGAAACTATTTAGTAGCAAATACGCAGTCATACGTCGTGATGACCTGTCAGTTATAGTCGAAATGGATTACTTCCCTGAAACCCCAAAATCAATAATGTATCGTAATGGTCGAAAGGCAATTTTTTTACCGATGAGGGTAAGTGACATTATGGGAAATGATAAACTGCTGGATGAATTGCGAGTCAGAGCATCCTGTTAGTAGGTAATGACTCCAACTTACTGATAGTGTTTTATGTTCAGATAATGCCCGATGACCTTGTCATGCAGCTCCACCGATTTTGAGAACGACAGTGACTTCCGTACCAGCCTTGCCAGATGTTGTCTCAGATTCAGATTATGTCGCTCAATGCGCTGAGTGTAACGCTTGCTGATAACGTGCAGCTTTCCCTTCAGGCGTGATTCATACAGCGGACAGCCATCCGTCATCCATACCACGACCTCAAAGGCCGACAGCAGGCTCAGAAGACGCTCCAGTGTGGCCAGAGTGCGTTCACCGAAGACGTGCGCCACAACCGTCCTCCGTATCCTGTCATACGCGTAAAACAGCCAGCGCTGACGTGATTTAGCACCGACGTAGCCCCAATGTTCGTCCATTTCAGCGCAGACAATCACATCACTGCCCGGTTGTATGCGCGAGGTTACCGACTGCGGCCTGAGTTTTTTAAGTGACGTAAAACCGTGTTGAGGCCAACGCCCATAATGCGTGCACTGGCGCGACATCCGACGCCATTCATGGCCATATCAATGATTTTCTGGTGCGTACCGGGCTGAGAGGCGGTGTAAGTGAACTGTAGTTGCCATGTTTTACGGCAATGAGAGCAGAGATAGTGCTGATGTCCGGCAGTGCTTTTGCCGTTACGCACCACGCCTTCAGTAGCGGAGCAGGAAGGACATCTGATGGAAATGGAAGCCACGCAAGCACCTTAAAATCACCATCATACACTAAATCAGTAAGTTGGCAGCATTACCCTGTTAGTATTGGCATTAATTCTGGTATACTACATAACGGGCTGAACACCCATTCTACTGCGCCAGCGGAGAACTACGATGGCGCATATACAACTGGTCAAACAAACCTCTTCCGGATTACTTCTCCCGGCGACGCCGGAGAGTTGCGATTTTTTGCATCAAATCAAAATAGGTGAGTGGATACACGCAGACTTTAAGCGTGTGCGTAACTACGCATTCCACAAGCGTTTTTTCAAACTCCTGCAACTGGGATTTGATTACTGGACTCCGGTCGGTGGGGCGATCACGCCTCGCGAACGAAAACTGGTATCAGGCTTCGTTGATTACCTGTGCGAATCAGTAGGTCGGGAACACACTCCAGCCCTGAGTGATGCCGCAGAGCAATACCTTAATACAGTTGCGACATGCAGAACCCGGGATACGGCATTGCTAAAGTCGTTTGACGCTTTCCGCGAGTGGGTAACCATTCAGGCCGGATTTTACACCGAGCATATTTATCCTGATGGTAGTCGTGGGCGCAGGGCAAAATCTATCGCATTTGCGAACATGGACGAAACCGAGTTTCAGCAGGTTTATAAATCTGTACTGAATGTGCTGTGGAACTGGATCCTGTTCCGTAAATTTTCCTCTCCGGAGGAAGTCGAAAATGTGGCCGCGCAGTTACTGGAGTTTGCGTAATGGTGGATTTACGTAAAGCGGCGCGGGGGCAGATGTGCACCGTCAGAATTCCTGGCTACTGCAATCACAATCCCGAAACTTCTGTGCTGGCGCATTACAGGCTGGCGGGGACGTGCGGAACAGCGACAAAACCACACGATATGCAGGCAGCGATTGCCTGTAGCTCATGCCACGATTTAATCGACGGGCGGGTAAAAACCAGCGATTACACCAAAGAAGAATTACGCCTGATGCATGCAGAAGGTGTTTTTCGCACACAAGAAATCTGGAGAAAGGAAGGTTATTTATGATTTACCCAACAAATACAGGCAAAAGCGGGGAACACCTTCGTCTCACCACGCTGGAAAGTGTCTGGATTCAGGGAAAACTGCGCATGTGGGGGCGCTGGTCGTATATTGGCGGCGGTAAGACGGGAAATATGTTTAACCAGTTGCTGGCATCCAAAAAATTGACGAAAACAGCCGTCAATGAAGCCCTGCGCAGGATGAAAAAAGCGGGAATAGAGAAACCTGAGCTGGAAGCGTTTTTGCGAGAGATGATCAATGGCAAGCAAAAGACCTGGCTGGCGCATTGTACTGATGCAGAGGCGTTATGTATTGATAGAGTCATAAGTGAGGTGCTGGCAGAGCATCCTGGATTGATTAGTGTCCTCCGGCAACGGTATGAAGGGCGGGGGATGACTAAGCGTAAAATGGCTGAATTGCTGAATGACGCACACCCTGAGTGGTGTTTCCGGACGTGCTGCAGTCGGGTAGATGTATGGCTAAATCTTGCTGAATATATGCTCTATCTACCGATGCGTGATGCATTCTCTTCCGGGGATCTAAAAACCGTTTGTTGACTCAATCTGTTATCCGGGGCTATATTCCTCACGCGCCAGCAAAATCTGGCGTCGGGATTGGCGTCCCGGATGTTTACGGAGCGATATGAGACGCGCCCGCGTCTTTTTTCATATCGTTTGCACAGTCACATTCGCGATTTATGGCGGGCTGTGTGGGGGAGCCGAAAGGCTCGCCGGTTTCCGTACCCGGTTACGCCAACCCTGCACAGTTCGCCACCAGTTCGATTGGCGTCGTCGGTGGCGATAATTTCCAAATGTACGGAGTTATCGTTATGACCACTCAAATCTCTGTTGAAACTCTCTCCCCGATCACCCATAACCAGTGAGGTAGCCTGAGTTTAACGGACACTCCTTCCTGAAATAGAATGGCATCAGAAGGAGCTAATAATGAGCAGAAAAACCCAACGTTACTCTAAAGAGTTCAAAGCCGAAGCTGTCAGAACGGTTCTTGAAAATCAACTTTCGATCAGTGAAGGCGCTTCCCGATTATCCCTTCCTGAAGGCACTTTAGGACAATGGGTTACCGCCGCCAGAAAAGGGCTCGGTACTCCTGGTTCCCGCACGGTGGCTGAACTGGAATCTGAAATTCTGCAACTGCGTAAGGCGTTAAATGAAGCTCGCCTTGAGCGAGATATATTAAAAAAAGCAACAGCGTATTTTGCACAGGAGTCGCTGAAAAATACGCGTTAATCGAACAATGGCGACAACAATTTCCCATTGAAGCGATGTGTCAGGTATTTGGTGTATCCAGGAGCGGTTATTACAACTGGGTACAGCATGAACCCTCAGACAGAAAACAAAGTGATGAGCGGCTAAAACCGGAGATTAAGGTGGCACATATCCGCACTCGCGAAACATATGGAACCCGGCGGCTCCAGACGGAGCTGGCAGAGAATGGCATCATCGTTGGTCGTGACCGACTGGCACGTCTTCGTAAGGAGCTGAGGCTACGCTGTAAGCAGAAACGCAAGTTCAGAGCGACTACGAACCCGAACCACAATCTGCCAGTTGCGCCAAATCTGCTGAACCAGACGTTCGCTCCTACAGCACCAAATCAGGTCTGGGTGGCGGACCTGACGTATGTTGCCACACAGGAGGGATGGTTGTACCTCGCTGGCATCAAAGATGTTTATACGTGTGAAATTGTCGGCTACGCCATGGGAGAGCGCATGACAAAAGAGCTGACAGGTAAAGCCCTGTTTATGGCGCTCAGGAGCCAGCGCCCACCTGCCGGGCTAATCCACCACTCTGATCGAGGTTCACAGTACTGCGCATACGATTACCGGGTCATACAGGAGCAGTCTGGTCTGAAAACATCAATGTCGCGTAAAGGTAACTGTTACGACAACGCTCCGATGGAAAGCTTCTGGGGAACGCTGAAAAATGAGAGCCTGAGCCACTATCGTTTTAATAACCGGGATGAAGCCATCTCAGTAATACGGGAATACATTGAGATTTTCTACAATCGTCAGCGTCGTCACTCTCGTCTGGGGAATATCTCCCCGGCAGCCTTCAGGGAAAAATATCATCAGATGGCTGCTTAAAAAAAGAACAAATGGTAGTGTCCGCTATTGCCAGTACACCTCAGTAATCCATCCAGGCCTGTTGTTGCAGAGCTTGGCGATGATTCAGGCTGGCATTTTTTCAGCCAGAGAAACCCGGATAACAGCATAGTGTTCACTGTTAACGGACAGGTAATTCCGTTAAATTACGGAAACTTCGATGCCCGCTATAAATATCGAACAGAGGGGGTACAGGATGTACGGTATGGCCATGAAATGTATTACAGCCCCGGCAGTAACACCGTTTCGTGGAGATTTTGCGCACCTTCGGGACACGGGCTGTCAGGGATGGCGATATCGGATACCGGCCGTAACTCAGCGGATAACGTTGACGGTGTGTATTACCGACCACTGCAAAAACTGATTAATGGCACCTAGTATAACGTAGCGAGTATTTAACAATGTTGCATTTAAAAAATATTACTACGGGTAATCCGAAAACAGCAGAACAATATCAGATGACAAAACGATATTCGGTCACCTGGCTTTTTTCAGAAGACGGAAAAAACTGGTATGAAGAGCTGAAGAATTTCGCCAGGACACAATTAAAATAACTTACACCGGAGACGGTCGCGTGGTGTGGGTCGGTAAGGATGTGACAGGCATTGAACCCCGTAACGCCAGTGTTATTGAAGTTCCTGATATTACCGCCAACCGCCGCATTACCGCGCCGGGTTACTGGTTTTACCGCAATGATGAATTTGTCTTTGACTACAGACTCAAAGCGGAAGATGAGCGTGATGCCCTTCTGGCTCAGGTCAGTGCCCGGACAGGGGAATGGGAAGAAGACCTGCTGCTGGGGTTAATCAGCGACGAAGATAAAGAAAAGCTGAAAGCCTGTCGTATTTACGCGAAATCGCTGCAGGCGATGGATTTCAGCACCATCACTGATAAATCCTCATACAACGCCATTGAATGGCCCGCCTCTCCGGAAGGTTCTTCCTGATTTAATTTATCGCGAGAAAAACAATGTCTGTAGTGATATCAGGTGCGCTGACTGATGGCGCAGGTATCCCCATGTCCGGATACCATATTATTCTGAAATCCCGGGTAAACCCCCCGGAAGTGGTGATGAACACTGTTGCTGATGTGATGACAGGAAACGATGGTGAATACTGTTTCCATGCGCGGACTGGAAAATATGGTGTGTATCTGAAACAGGACTGGCGCAACGAGTACAACGTTGGCGACATTGCTGTATATGAGGACTCAAAGCCCGGCACGCTGAATGACTTTCTGATTGCTCCTGATGAGGGCGACCTGAAACCGGATGTCGTCAAACGCTTTGAGGAAATGGTGGCGCAGGCGCAGCAGAGCGCCGGGGCCGCAGCCGGAAACGCACAGCAGACGGCGCAGGATGTGGCGGCAGCCGCAGGTTATGCCCGCGCAGCAGAGCAGGCCAAAAATGACATTGATGCTGCGCTGACCGGCACTCTGAAAACGGCTAACCATCTGTCTGAAATCGCAGCAGCAGGCGAAAAGGCACAACAGAAGTCCCGGGATAATCTGGGGCTGAAAAGTGCGGCCACGATGGAAGCACAGAGCGACATTTACGACCGGACAAAAGGCCGTCTGGCGATACCCGGCGCATTCGGCTTTGGGTGTGCTTTTCTGCCTGAAGATGTTATCCGTTTTGACACTAAGAGTGATTTCCTGGCCTGGGTAAGGAATGCGCTGCCAGGTGAATATTCCGTTGCTGGCCCCTACGGCATCATCATACCCGACACACGGTTTGAAGGGGTGCTCAGCATCCGGTGGACTGATGCACGCCCTGAGACAACAGAACCGCGGTACAGAGCCAAATCCCTTACTTTTTACGGCATTAACGGCCCCATTTATCACACCCGCTACCGCTACTGGCCCATATCCAGACTGACTGACTGGGTGAAAATAAATATAACCACAGAAGATATTATTTACAGAATCGTGGCGAGCTCTGTCCGCAACAGATGGGGAGACCCTGACATTGGCGGGCTGATTATTGCTGCGTACCAGGGAGAAGCTGACGGTGATAAAGTCATCAGACTTGTCAGGGGGCAGTCATACAGAGGCTCACGACTGGGACCGGTGGGGATTTCAGTGCCCAGTACTCCCACCGGAACGTATATAGCATCCCCACAATTTTTCATTACGGGATGTTCAGAGCATTCATTACCGGGGTCATATTGCGCCCTGTCCGGGGTGCCGGATGCTCATGTCTCTGGCGCAATGCCCGGGCTTTTTATTCGCACATCGTGAGGAATGCACCGTGGAAATTAAAAAAATCATTAATCCCCGTTATACCGAAAGTGGCGCAGTAGACTGTGACGTTTTTTTTGACGACAGGGACCAGGCAGTCCCCTACACAGCCACCGCTGATGATGTCGCTCCGACGGGTCAGCAAATCTGGCAGGAACTGCAAAGCGGCAAATGGGGTGAGATAGCCCCATTCACTGTGACACCAGAAATGCTGGAAGCGGCCAGAGAGGCCAGACGTCAGGAAATTGAAGCATGGCGCGCAGAACAGGAGGCGAAACCGCTCACGTTTGAATGGAACGGTCGTATCTGGAATGCTGGTCCCGATTCACTGGGCCGCCTGTCCCCGGTAGTCATGCTGGCAAAATCTGTCACAGCACAAACACATATGGCGTGGAGCGATGCCGATAATCAGCAGGTGAAACTGTCGATGCCGGAACTGGAAGAACTGGCGGCAGCAATGGTGCAGGCGCAGGTCGATCGCAACGATGAGATTTATCGCCGTCAGCGGGAGCTGAAGGAAGAGCTGAATAGTCTGAAGGATTTGAATTCGGTTAGGAATTTTATCGTGGAATAACAGAAGCTGCGGCACGTCGTATGCAGGAACGTGCCGCGGTTGGCTGGTAAACTTTCGATAGTGCGAGTATTGAATGATTTCTAGGCGTTATCGATTTTACGTATTTTTTGCATGATAGAATTCGTACCTCCTCCCAACGACCTTCCATGGCTTTCCGGACTTCTGTAGGCTGGCGGACGATGCTGTCCTCGGATGTTGTGCTAATTGGGTGATAACAGATCCTGTGTATGGGCGTTTCCCTTTGTGCGTGCGTTGATGCTGGTAACGGTAAACGTCATGATGAACACGACCGCGAATAAGACGACAATCGTCGGAGCTGGTGCGCTGTCGATAAAAAAGGACAGCCAGACACCAGTCATTGACACTATTACCGATATGCCAGTCGCCAGTAGGAGCGCAATATGAAAGCGTTGTGTCAGGAGTACTGCAATGGCGCCAGGCGCAATGAGCAGAGAAATAGAGAGAATGATACCTACTGCTTTCAGCGTCGCCACAATGGTCAGGGAAACCATGCACAGCAGCCCATAATGCAGCCATCTCGTATGCAAACCGCTTACCTGCGCCTGTTGATAATCAAAGCTGAACAGCAAAAAATCCCGCCATTTTACGCTAATAACAAGTGTAACCAGCCCGGCAATAATCACCGTCTGGATTATGTCGCCGATGGTTATCCCGAGCATGTCGCCGAAAAGAATATGGTCAAGATGTACGTCTGGTTTAATTGCAATATACAAGATCAGACCTGCGGCAAACATGCCAGAAAAAACAATCCCCATAACTGTATCTTGCTTGATTCGGCTGTTGTCTTTCAGGTATCCCGTCGCCACCGCGCAGAATACTCCGGCGACGAATGCCCCTGTAGCCAGAGGTAACCCCAGAATCCAGGTAAGCACGATGCCAGGAAAAACCGCATGACTCATCGCGTCACCCATCAGTGCCCAACCTTTCAGGACCAGAAAGACCGACAGCAGCGCACAGGGTATGGAAACTACCAGTGAAATCAGCAGTGCGTGACTCATAAAGGTGAACTGCAGTGGCTCCAGTAATAATGCCATCATGAGCGATCCTCCAGCGCTTTATGCGCACGCCGACGATTTGCCAAAAGTCCATGGGTGGGCGCAAATACAAATGCTAAAAGAAACAGCAGTGTCTGCGCCACCACGATGATTCCACCTGTCGCGCCGTCCAGAAAGTAACTGACCCACGCGCCGAGGAAACTGGTTACACTGCCAATAGTTACAGCAATTATGAGCAGGCGGGGAAAACGATCGGTTAACAACCATGCTGTTGCACCGGGAGTCACCACCAGACAGATCACCAGAAAGGCACCAACCGTTTGCAGCGCCGCAACGGTCGAAACCGACAGCAGGGTGAAGAAGAGGATTTTTAATCTGCCCGGATGTAATCCAATAGCACGGGCGTGATTCTCGTCGAAAAAGGTCACCATAAGATCTTTCCATTTGAAAAAAAGCACGATGATCGAGAGAATGCCAATGATAGTGAGTTGCAGGATATCCGCCGGATCGATTGCCAGAATATTGCCCAGGACGATGGTCTGAATGTTCACGGATGTCGGGTTCAATGACACCATAAACAGCCCCAGGCCAAAAAAGGACGAGAAGATCAGGCCGATGATGGCATCTTCTTTTAAGCGGGTGCGTTGGTTAAGAAACAGCATGCTGCCCGCTGCCAGTCCGCCGGAAAAGAAGGCTCCCAGAGAAAACGGAAGCCCCAGCATATATGCCCCCGCAACACCCGGGACAATAGAGTGCGACAGCGCATCGCCAATCAGCGACCAGCCTTTTAGCATCAGATAGCATGACAGGAAAGCGCAGAGACCGCCGACCATTGCCGAGACCCACATCGCATTGAGCATATATTCATAGCTGAAGGGTTCCAGTAGCACGTTCATCTTGCTTCCCTCTGCACCGCTGACGGTCGATGTGCCACAAAAGGGCGTTCATCGTCAGTAATAATGCTTTCTTCCGAGCCGTTAAGTGTGACATGGCGCAGTACGCCGCTAAAAGCCAGCTCCAGGTTCTCGGCTGTAAAAGTGGTGTCTGTCGGCCCGCTTGCCAGGACGGTGCCTTTGACCATGACCGTATAATCGCAAAATGTCGTGACTGAGCCGAGATTGTGCGTTGAGACAAGCATCGTTTTGCCTTCCGCGCGTAACTCCCTCAACAGGCTGATGATTTTCGCTTCGGTTTTCACATCAACGCCGGTAAAAGGTTCATCCAGCAGGATCACATCACCCTGCTGTGCAATTGCTCTCGCCAGAAAGACGCGTTTCTTTTGTCCACCGGAAAGCTCGCCGATTTGACGATGGCGAAAATCCACCATATCGACACGTTCCAGCGCATCGGTGACAATCTGACGATCCCTCTTTTTGGCTATACGCAACATACCCATATGCCCATAGCGGCCCATCATCACCACATCTTCCACCAGTACAGGAAATGACCAGTCAACCTCTTCTGACTGAGGGACGTAGGCAACCAGGTTTTTCTGTAGCGCCTGTCGCGTGGGAATACCCAGAACAGATATCTTTCCGCTGGTCAGACGCACAAATCCCATAATCGCTTTAAACAACGTCGATTTTCCGGAACCGTTTACCCCAACCAGAGCGGCAATAGATCCACTTGGTACTGTGAAGGATGCATCGCGCAGTGCTGTGTGCCCGTTACGCCAGGTGACAGTAACATCATTAACGACAATGCCTGCAGATTGCATCATTATTTCTCCCTTTTCCCGGCTTTAATTCCCTGTACCAGCGTACTGGTAGTAACCTTAAGAAGGTCGATATACGTAGGTACCGGGCCGTTTTCTGTGCTCAGGGAATCGACATAGAGCACACCGCCGTAGTGTGCGCCGGTTTCACGCGCAACCTGACGCGCTGGTTTATCGGAAATCGTACTCTCGCTAAAGACTGCCGGGATATGATTTTTCTTAACTATATCAACAACCTTACGTACCTGCTGCGGTGTTCCTTGTTGATCGGCATTAATCGGCCACAGATAAAGCTCTTTTAGCCCCAAATCGCGTGCGAGATAAGAAAAAGCCCCTTCACTGGTGACCATCCATCGCTGATTCTCAGGGAGTTCCGTAATCTGCTTACGCAGGGGGGCAAGGGTTTGGGTAATCTTGGCTTTATAAGTATCGGCATTACGTTGGTAGGTTTGTGCATTTGCCGGATCGTATTTTATCAACGCATCACGAATATTATCGACGTAAATCAGAGCATTATCTGGCGACATCCATGCATGGGGATTAGGTTTGCCCTCATAGGGTCCTTCGGTGATCCCTACTGGCGTCACACCCGAAGAGACAATTACTTCTGGAACCCCATTGAGATGCTGGTAAAAGCGTTGGAACCACAATTCCAGATTCATACCATTGGCGAGAATCAGTTGTGCCCCCTGCGCACGTTTAATATCGCCAGGGGTAGGCTGATACTCATGAATTTCTGCACCAGGCTTGGTTATGGATGAGACTTCTGCAGCATCTCCAGCCACGTTTTTGGCCATATCCGCGATGATGGTAAATGTTGTAATGACCTTGAATTTTTCAGTTGCACTTGCCTGAAATGCGATCGAGCAGGTGAGGGCGAGGCACCCCAAGAGCATGGTTACTTTTTTTATTGAGTGCATAATTTAGTACCTATAGTGAGCAAAATTAGAACAAACATAGCAACGGCTATGTTTTATAGCATAACCTATACAAAATGAAAATAATTATCATTAACAGCTTTGAGGCCTAAAACAGGGATTAGGTTGTTTCCTGCTGGCGACATGATATTGAGGAAAAAAGTAGAGCAGCTATTAGGCTTTGAAATGACTTTATGAGGAAAATTGTTGATGGCAAAAATGGGGCAAAAAAGAGTGGGTTATCGTAGCTTATTGTTGTCGCTGATAATGTTTAACATATTGAAAAATAAATAAAATACTTATGAGTCAGATAGTTGTGATTTTTGCCCTTACTTGTTCAGGTTGTATTGTTCTTTCTTTGTAATTTGTTGATTTTCTTGCATTATTTCAGTTCTCTGGTACTAAATGGGGCAAATTGGGGGCAAACTTTGCAACTACGATAACCGCGCATTCAACATGGCTATCTGTTCGTCGTTCATGTCATCAATCCACATACCGTAAATTTCATACACCATTTGCGCAGTTTCATGCCCCATCTGGCTGGCTATAAATGCCGGGTTCGCTCCTGCCGTCAACAGCCAGCAGGCAAAAGTATGTCGCGTATGGTACGGATTACGGCGGCGAATACCAGCACGTTTTACTGCTGCATTCCATCTTGTACCCAAACTGCTTACCGAGTAATAAGGTTTCTGTTTTTCGTTACACACCCTGGGCATGAAAACAAAATGCAGTTTTTGTTTTTCAGTTCTGCCGTACTCCCGATGATAAAAAGTGATTTCGCTTTTGCGATGATGCCCGGTCAGTTTGTATTGCTCCTTCAGTGCTTCAAGAGCCGGCTGCAGTAATGCTACCGTCCGGATCCCGGCATTTGTTTTTGGGGGACCGAACATATCAAGTATCGTCAGGTTTCTTCTGACATTCACAATTCCCTTCTCGAAATCCACATCCTCCCACGCCAGAGCTGCCAGTTCCCCGTGACGAAGCCCGGAGTAAACGGCAAATTTCCACAAGTTTTGGCTCTGTCCTTTTTCACTTTCCATTAATGCATTGAATTCTGTTTTAGATAACGGGTCAGGTAATGCTGCCAACTTACTGATTTAGTGTATGATGGTGATTTTAAGGTGCTTGCGTGGCTTCCATTTCCATCAGATGTCCTTCCTGCTCCGCTACTGAAGGCGTGGTGCGTAACGGCAAAAGCACTGCCGGACATCAGCGCTATCTCTGCTCTCATTGCCGTAAAACATGGCAACTACAGTTCACTTACACCGCCTCTCAGCCCGGTACGCACCAGAAAATCATTGATATGGCCATGAATGGCGTCGGATGTCGCGCCAGTGCACGCATTATGGGCGTTGGCCTCAACACGGTTTTACGTCACTTAAAAAACTCAGGCCGCAGTCGGTAACCTCGCGCATACAACCGGGCAGTGATGTGATTGTCTGCGCTGAAATGGACGAACATTGGGGCTACGTCGGTGCTAAATCACGTCAGCGCTGGCTGTTTTACGCGTATGACAGGATACGGAGGACGGTTGTGGCGCACGTCTTCGGTGAACGCACTCTGGCCACACTGGAGCGTCTTCTGAGCCTGCTGTCGGCCTTTGAGGTCGTGGTATGGATGACGGATGGCTGTCCGCTGTATGAATCACGCCTGAAGGGAAAGCTGCACGTTATCAGCAAGCGTTACACTCAGCGCATTGAGCGACATAATCTGAATCTGAGACAACATCTGGCAAGGCTGGTACGGAAGTCACTGTCGTTCTCAAAATCGGTGGAGCTGCATGACAAGGTCATCGGGCATTATCTGAACATAAAACACTATCA
This sequence comes from Shigella flexneri, assembly GCA_048288465.1. Classification (GTDB taxonomy): domain Bacteria; phylum Pseudomonadota; class Gammaproteobacteria; order Enterobacterales; family Enterobacteriaceae; genus Enterobacter; species Enterobacter flexneri_B. Next base: position 1,368,295 of record CP182556.1, read on the forward strand.
GTAAGTTGGAGTCATTACCCACCGGAACTGATTTGATGAACTATCAACGCTCTTAAATTCCCGGCCTTTTTAATGTTACTGTTAGTAATCTCCCAGCCTTTCAATGTTTCCCGACATCGTTTTCCTCGAAACATGAACCAGATGCGAATGTATTTACCTCGAATCTCGACACCTGTTGGTAATTTAGACATATCATGAGTCTTTGATAAACTGATTTATCTTCGGATAGTTGTACCAGATAATCCCTCGCTTACTGTCTGGCTTCCCTAAAGGAGATACTCGTTTGAAGTGGAAGCCTTCCACCCAACAGTTCTGGCGGTATGCTTCAATTTGTCTGGCACCCAGACCAGTGCGAAGCATCAGGCTGAACCGCCCCGGGTTTCCTGGAGAGTGTTTTATCTGTGAACTCAGGCTGCCAGATCATCGTTTCCGATGGAAGCATAATAAGCTTTTTCTGCTTCTGCCGGAGGGATGTGGCCCAGCCTTTCCAGCAATCGTCGATTGTTATACCAGTCCACCCACGTGAGTGTGGCCAGTTCCACTTCTGCACGGTTTTTCCAGCTCTTACGGTGTATTACCTCCGCTTTGTAAAGACCATTGATGCTCTCCGCCATCGCGTTGTCATACGAGTCGCCTGTACTTCCTGTTGATGCCAGTAATCCGGCTTCCTTAAGCCGCTGTGTGTAGGCCAGCGATACATACTGAGAACCTTTATCACTGTGATGGACCGTGCCGGACGGTCGACGGGCCCATAACGCCTGCTCCAGTGCATCCAGCACGAATGTCGTTTCCATGGACGATGAGACCCGCCACCCCACGATGTATCCGGCAAACACATCAATGATGAACGCCACATAGACGAAGCCCCGCCATGTGCTGACGTAAGTAAAATCAGCCACCCACAGCTGTTCAGGTCGTTCTGCCACGAACTGACGGTTTACGCGGTCGCCTGCGGCAACGGCTTTCCGGCTGATGGTCGTACGGACCTTTTTACCCCGGAGAACACCGGCAAGTCCCATAACCGCCATGAGACGTGCCACAGTGCATCTGGCCACTCTGATACCTTCCCGTAACAACTGACGCCAGACTTTACACCGTATACCTTGTGATTTTCATCGTATACGCGCTGTATCTCTTTCTTCTGCCAGTCATCGCGCTGCGCACGGGCACTGCGTTTATCCGGATGATGTCGCTGTTGCTGACAGTGGTAATACGGGCACTGTGTTTATCCGGATGATGTCGCTGTTGCTGACAGTGGTAATACGTTGACGGGGCAATATGCAGTTCGCTGCATAGCGGTCCGACCCCGTACTGCTCACGCAGCTTATCCAGCAGTGGCATCATTTTTTCCAGAGGCGGTCGAACTCCGCCTTCGCAAAATAAGCGGAAGCCTGGCGAAGGATATCGTTACTGCGGCGCAGTTCACGATTTTCACGCTCCAGCTCTTTCAGACGCTGACGTTCAGCGGTGGTGAGCCCTCCATCACCGCCCCCGGTATCCCGCTCATGCTGGCGAACCCAGACACGCAGAGTCTCCGGCGTACAGCCAATCTTTGGGGCAATGGAACAAATTGTCGCCCATTGTGAGTCATATTCGCCCTGACTTTCCAGAACCATACGGACTGCCCGTTGACGGACTTCGGGGGAAAAACGAGTATTTTTAGTCATCCTGTTTACCTCTTTCTCAGGAAGTTTAGTCTCCAGGATTCCCGGGGCGGTTCATTCCCAAAATGCACTTGGTTTTACACCGGAATATTCTCATCGTATCCTGCTTGTTGCGTTTCGTTTTGTGTTTGTGGATCCGGGAATGCATATTCAACGCCTTCCAGTTCAATCCATAGTGCATTACGACCAGCTTTGATTGTCGGCCAGTCCATACCTTTGATTCTTTCCCATGAGCGGGAGGTGAATGTTTTTTCCAGCAAATCAGCTTTTGCGCGTTTGGCGTCGTTACTGGTGCCCCCATGGTGCTTGTTGAGCAACTCGATAATTTCATCAAGTGCGATTTCTTTTGCACGCTTTTCTTTTAGCCATGTCGGTGTACCGTCGTTGGCAAATAATTCACTGTTATCCCGTGAGGTATCGATGCCGGGGTGTTCACCTCCCAGGTTAAGAGACTCGATATGAGGAAGAAAGTTTTTAAATGTTGGGTTTGAAAATACCTGTCCATCAATACGGGTGGAGCGATCTTTTAGTATTCTGGCGGTGCGCCACACCTGACCGGTTTCTATGTTCATTTGCTTCTCCATCTGGATCCGGATGGAGGGTTCATAACCGGTTTCTGTTTCTGCTTTCATTTTTATACCGGTTTTTGCCAACTGGCGTTTGCCATCATCACCTTCGAAAAAGTCATACTCATATCCTGCACGCCCGCACATAATAATGTGCGCCTGACTGTTAACAAATCGATCGGTAAAGCGTCGCCACTCCTGTTTGAGCCACGCCCAGTCTGAAAATTCCAGTCCTCGTTTACGGTTTCGGCGTCTGGCATACTCGTCGCATAATCCGGTCCAGAAGTGACTGATGGAGTCGATGATCATTACGGAACCGCTGCTTTCCGCTTCATTAATGGCTTCAAGCAGATCAACAAACGAGCGGGTTTTTGCCGTAAATAATTCGATATTTTCCGCATCAAAGCGGGGTTTAACCCAGTCAGAGCCTGTTTCTGTGTCCAGAAACATTACCGGGCGGTTACCAGCTTCAATTCCCCGTTGCCGCATAAGCATTACCAGACCAATAGCCAGTTCGCTTGCTGTGTAGGTTTTGCCGTCGCCAGCAAACCCCATAATTCCTGCTTTTAGATAGGCCTGTGTGTTTATTGCTCGTTGAAAAAGCGCCATAGATTTTAGTCCTCCAAATCAATATCAACCTGGTGGTGGGCAATGGTTTCAGCCATGTACCGGATGTGTTCTGCCATGCGCTCCTGAAACTCAACATCATCATCAAATGCGTGGCTGATTGCCTGTTTATTGGCACCGTGGCGTTGCAAATGGTCGATGCAGAGCGATTCAAACAGGTGCTGAGGCAGACCTTTTTCCAGGTCGTCCGCCAGTTCCGTTTCTTTTTCTTCACGAACGATCTGCTGGTAGTGACGAGCCCATGCCATTTCTTCAATACGATCAAAAATCGGATAAGCGCTCTGAGGTAGCCTGAGTTTAACGGACACTCCTTCCTGAAATAGAATGGCATCAGAAGGAGCTAATAATGAGCAGAAAAACCCAACGTTACTCTAAATAGTTCAAAGCCGAAGCTGTCAGAACGGTTCTTGAAAATCAACTTTCGATCAGTGAAGGCGCTTCCCGATTATCTCTTCCTGAAGGCACTTTAGGACAATGGGTTACCGCCGCCAGAAAAGGGCTCGGTACTCCTGGTTCCCGCACGGTGGCTGAACTGGAATCTGAAATTCTGCAACTGCGTAAGGCGTTAAATGAAGCTCGCCTTGAGCGCGATATATTAAAAAAAGCAACAGCGTATTTTGCACAGGAGTCGCTGAAAAATACGCGTTAATCGAACAATGGCGACAACAATTTCCCATTGAAACGATGTGTCAGGTATTTGGTGTATTCAGAAGCTGATCTTACAACTGGGTACAGAATGAACTCTCAGACCGAAAACAAAGTGATGATCGGTTAAAACTGGAGATTAAAGTGTCACATATTCTGACTCGCGAAACATATGTAACCCGGCAGTTCCTCACGGAACTGGCAGAGAATGGCATCATCGTTGGTCGCGACCGACTGGCACGTCTTCCGCTGGAGCTGACGCTACGCTGCACGTAAAAGCACTAGTTCAGAGCAACTACGAACGCGAACCACAATCTGCCAGTTGCGCCAAATCTGGTGAACCACACGTTGGCTCGTACATCACCAAATCAGGTCTGGGTGGCGGACCTGACGTATGTTGACACACATGAGGGATGGTTGTACCTCGCTGGCATCCAAGATGTTTATACGTGTGAAATTGACGGCTACGCCATGGGAGAGCGCATGACAAAAGAGCTGACAGGTAAAGCCCTGTTTATGGCGCTCAGGAGCCAGCGCCCACCTGCCGGGCTAATCCACCACTCTGATCGAGGTTCACAGTACTGCGCATACGATTACCGGGTCATACAGGAGCAGTTTGGTCTGAAAACATCAATGTCGCGTAAAGGTAACTGTTACGACAACGCTCCGATGGAAAGCTTCTGGGGAACGCTGAAAAATGAGAGCCTGAGCCACTATCGTTTTAATAACCGGGATGAAGCCATCTCAGTAATACGGGAATACATTGAGATTTTCTACAATCGTCAGCGTCGTCACTCTCGTCTGGGGAATATCTCCCCGGCAGCCTTCAGGGAAAAATATCATCAGATGGCTGCTTAAAAAAAGAACAAATGGTAGTGTCCGCTATTGCCAGTACACCTCACAGGCTACCTCAAGGCAGCCAGTAATTTGTCTGCATCGACAGGATTTTTGGGCGGAATGTTTTTCCGGGCTTCATGGAGTTCTGCCCGTAGTTCCTGATATTTCTCATCAACAGAATTTACCTGTGACTGAGCATCCAGCGGCTGCGTGTTCTGATGATGTTCAGTTGCATCCGGTTCCATTGTTTCAGCCGTTGCCTGTTCATCTGCCATTGCGCCAGATGGCTGCGTTTTTTCTTCATCATCCTGTTTTCCTTCTTCTGTTACACGTTGCGGCATCGGGGCAGAGGAGCGACCGCAGGCAATATCCACGATTTCCGGATCAGGGTTGGCATGATCGGTTTCAGTCAGTACCTTGTTCAGATATTCAGTGACGTGAGCGGGGATGACCTCGATACCAATCGGTGCTTCTTTCACTGACGCAACCACGATGGCGCGGGAATAATCCATCCCGCCAGGCATGGTGATGAATTTGTCGCGGAAAACAGAAAAGGGCGGTTTATTTTCAGCGATAATTTCCTCGACACGTTTAGCGTGTGCCGGATGAAGGTTATAAATGTCCACGTCCATTGAACGAGCCAGTACGCCAGTGGCTACGTCGCGCGCCAGTGACGTCAGATCGTGAACGAAACCTTCGCCGCGATCGGTGAGGTTCCCGCCGCCAGCATTAGCGCCGGAAGCCGTGCGCGTGATGCGTGAAACACGATTTCCTTTCATCCACTCTTTTGTCAGCAGACCGCGATCGGTGTAGTCTGCGTCCATGTATGCTTCGAAAAAAGCAGTCATCAGCCCCAGGCTTGAATTGCCTGGATTAGGGAAAACTCTGTCAGTATCACGCACCAGTTTGTGGAGATCGCGAATTTCCAGCGGATCGAGCAGGCTGGTTTTGTGGGAAACAGCCAGGGCAGTAACAGCTGGTAGTTCTTCATCCCGAGCAATGTGTAATGCCTGGAGTTCGTCGCGTGAAACGTGCGTTACTGGTTTTTCGCTGCCGTGTTGCGCAAGCCAGCGAATGGGCAGTTCCTGACCGGAAACTGGCAGGAGCATGTTCTCCTCAATTTCTGTCATGTCTTCGCCGTTGACGTTGGTATTGTCAGTGCTGGCCGGTTTGTCCTGAACAGAGGGAGAAGATGCGATAAATACCATTGTGATGCCATCTTCCCCGCCTTTTTCGTAACGGTTGCAGAATTCCGTATCAAATACGCCTTCTGGCGGGAGGTCATCAACAACGGGCAAATTGACGCGAACAGGTTTTTTAAAGTCATCTTCATCGTAGCCTGCATCGTCAATCGCAACAGCACCACGGGAGATGGCAATGGATAATTTTTTCGCTTCAGCCCAGTAAAAACCGCCTTTAATACCGAGACGTTTTCTTACTTTGTCATTTTTTGCTTCGTAATACAGTGGGTAAACTTGTTTATCGGTGTTCATTGTTTTTTAACCTCAACTCAGATTAAAATTACTGCGAGTGATGAATAAATGTCCCAGGTTCTTCATTCAGGCCTGCACAGTGTGCAGGCTTTCTTTTTTTCAGATTTCACCTTTTAATTTCATTGCAATCAGAGTTGCCAGAAATTCGGCTTTTTTTTCTGCGGGCAGATTCTTTCCTATGTGCACCAGACACATTTTTTTTACACCATCGTTAAGTGTTTTAACGTTGCCTGATGGACCGTCGATATCAACCACAGTGAATGGGGTTTCTTTATTTTCTGTCTTAATCACGTAGCCAATACGCTTTCCTTCCAGATTAACCTCGTGAACAATGTCATCAGTAGTTACAACAGTGGCTTCATAACTGGTAATCATGTTTTTCTCCTTAATTAAGGTTGAGCGAATCCCTGCCATTGCTGGCATAAATTCAGTTTCGGATAGTCAGTTAATTAAAGTTCGTGTGCCATCTGGTCTTTTTCGGCACAGATTTCACTACAATATTTTTTCATTTCCGTCGTTGGTATAACTCCACGCATGAAATGAAGTGGTCTTGTAATGATTTTGCTTTCTTCAATTTCTTTATTGCAAAGGTGATAAGCACATTTTATTTTCTTAGTCATTACCATGACTCCGCCTTTACAGGTAAACCATCACGACCGAGGAAGACTTTAATCATGCAGTCAGAAATGCATGTTTTTGTAGTCAGGCTACGAATATAAAGTTTTCGCTTTTTAATATTGTTTGCCGAGGCGATATATGTCCGACCTTCATGAAGAACATAATCGCCAGGAGTCACACACTGACGTGGTATTTCATCAGTTCCGAAGTGATGAGCAATCATGGAAGCCTCCTTAATAAACAGTCTTACAAAGGAAATCTCAGGAAAGTTATTTAATACTTAGCAGCTGGATTTGCCCCTATATTTCCAGACATCTGTTATCACTTAACCCATTACAAGCCCGCTGCCGCAGATATTCCCGTGGCGAGCGATAACCCAGCGCACTATGCGGATGCCATTCGTTATAATGCTCGAACGCCTCTGCAAGGTTCTTTGCTGCCGTTAACCCGTCTGGTTTGGGCATGATACTGATGTAGTCACGCTTTATCGTTTTCACGAAGCTCTCTGCTATTCCGTTACTCTCCGGACTCCGCACCGCCGTGTTCTTCGGTTCAAGTCCCAACATCCGGGCGAACTGGCGTGTTTCATTAGCCCGGTAGCATGAACCATTATCCGTCAGCCACTCCACTGGAGACGACGGAAGATCGTTGCCGAAGCGGCGTTCCACCGCTCCCAGCATGACGTCCTGTACTGTTTCACTGTTGAAGCCGCCGGTAGTCACCGCCCAGTGCAGTGCCTCACGATCACAGCAGTCCAGCGCGAACGTGACACGCAGTCTCTCTCCGTTATCACAGCAGAACTCGAACCCGTCAGAGCACCATCGCTGATTGCTTTCTTTCACGGCCACTCTGCCTGTATGTGCCCGTTTCGATGGCGGTACAGCAGGTTTTCGCTCAAGCAACAGCGCATTCTGGCGCATGAGCCGGTAAACACGTTTGGCATTGATCGCAGGCATACCATCAAGTTCTGCCTGTCTGCGAAGCAGCGCCCATACCCGACGATAACCATACGTGGGCAGCTCTCCGATAACATGGTGTATACGGAGAAGCACATCCGTATCATCAGTGTGACGACTGCGGCGGCCATCCATCCAGTCATCGGTTCGTCTGAGAATGACGTGCAACTGCGCACGCGACACCCGGAGACAACGGCTGACTAAGCTTACTCCCCATCCCCGGGCAATAAGGGCGCGTGCGCTATCCACTTTTTTGCCCGTCCATATTCAACGGCTTCTTTGAGGAGTTCATTTTCCATCGTTTTCTTGCCGAGCAGGCGCTGGAGTTCTTTAATCTGCTTCATGGCGGCAGCAAGTTCAGAGGCAGGAACAACCTGTTCTCCGGCGGCCACAGCAGTAAGACTTCCTTCCTGGTATTGCTTACGCCAGAGAAATAACTGGCTGGCTGCTACACCATGTTGCCGGGCAACGAGGGAGACCGTCATCCCCGGTTCAAAGCTCTGCTGAACAATTGCGATCTTTTCCTGTGTGGTACGCCGTCTGCGTTTCTCCGGCCCTAAGACATCAATAATCTGTTCTCCAATGACAAGTCTAAAAACTGGTATTAAGACTATCACTTAAATAAGTGATACTGGTTGTCTGGAGATTCAGGGGGCCAGTCTAGCAGCTGCTCTACGGTCATATTTTTAATTGCGCTCCGGTTTACAAGAGCCCACCCCTGTTTTTCCAGATAAAACTGGAAAGTATCCAGGGTACAGACCAGTGCACCGTCAGGAACAGTTTCGGTGAATCTGATATTGCCGTGTTCGTCGAAGTGCACAACCAGAGTGCGACCGTTACCCGGAATCATCTTGTCAGCGGACGGGGTATTATTCTGGTGCAGTTCTGCCTCCATGCGGTCGAACATCAGCGATGTAGGCCTCTTTGAATGCAGCGGCTTTTTTCCCAGTGAAGCCCATCACCAGGAAAACGAAGCCGTTTTTGGTGATTTGGTACATTGGGCGTTTTTCGCCTTTGGTGTCGGTGTAGGTGACGTCCTCAAAATTGAGGGCGTTAAATTCAGGTGAGCATTCAGTATTTGCGATGGCACGTAACACATTGTCGTGTCGTTTGTGGAAGAACTCTGCAACCGCAACAGACGTAGTGACAGCGCGACCGTTTTCGATGGTTACGTCAGGGTGAGAAAGGGCAGGGATAGTAGCCATGATGGCATCCTCGAGTGATAAGTTAATTAACTCACCACCGAGGTTTTCCACGACCATAAGGGTGGTGAGACGTACAGGGGTGGAAATACCGGTCACTCGAGAACCCGGCCAGTCTTGCGACTGCCCTGCACATCCCACCATAATTTGAATGGAGCTGTGCATTACGCATAAAAAAACCGCTTCAGCGCGGCTATGCGCTCGAGTAACGTTCGGGTTTCCACGCCCGGCCCCCGTTTTATGAGGTGCAGATGCACTATAATTCCACCCGTTCTGGTTTTCAATAGCTACATTCAACATTTTCTCTTACCTTTCATCACCGAAGTGAATTTTGTGATGCAGTAGCTGGTCCTTCCAAGTGACGTTAACCAGTTAACAATTAACGTCGATACAGAGATACCCACCCATAACACTTGTTTTTGGTTTTTTAACTGTTCCGCGTGCGCTTCGCCGCATTCACCGCATCACAAAATTCACTTTAAGAAGACGGTGGCAGAGCGGATCAGCGGGATAAAATAATACGCCAAACGTCACCAGAAAATTGATAACAGAGGGCGTTGCAGCGGGGTTGTCGCTTAAGCGTATGGTCAACCTGACAACTCGGTGTCCTCGACGGGGAAGGATTAACACCGCCATACTTACCGCCGCGCCATTTTGCGTTGTGTGCCTGCTTTTAACTACGTCAGGCGAGGTGGTTCCTGTTATTCCCCAACAACAAGAAATTTGTATAATCTGAATACCCCAACAATAAGAAGAGTGAGCAAGTGATGTATTAGCGATGTCAGCTCTCAAAGAGACTGCATCAATGTTAAAATTATTCAATGAAGCAAAAACTCAGGCTGAGGTTGATCGCGCTGTGTCTGAAATAAACTCTAAGTTGTCAAGCATTCAGCTTGAATATTTGTCATCTCATTGATGAGCTGACAATCTCTAAAAGCAATGAGGCTGCGCTCAAAGCAAAACTCACGGAGATAGAAAAGTTTAAGTTCCAAAGTGAAGACTGCGAACCTCGCTAATTGATTACTGGAACGATTGTGTATGCCAGACAGTGCAATACTAGCTCTGGCAAGATTACCATGTATTTTTGTCCAGAATGTTTTGCGAAGAGAGCAATATCTATATTGCAACCTTTCCCTATCGAGGAAGGCGATAAATATACGAAAACTCAATGCCCCTCCTGTAAAAATGAGTATCTCATGGACTACAATTTCAATAATGATTTTTGAGTCACGGTATTCAGATTTTTAAAGAACATGCCGGATACTCACCCGTGTCCGGCGCACGCACTCCACCTCACCCGTGGAGAACTCCTTAATTACCAACCTTGGCTTCGTTGGTTAGCCATTAACGCTGGTATGTAATCATTCTGGCAATGCTTAATTTGAAGTGGCACACTGAATTTGGCCACCTGAACAGAGGTGATATGCTCACCTCAGAACAACAGTAAGCGCCCCATCAGCGACGTCTTGTGAAAATTGTCCTGTCTGGCAACAATCGCGCCCATCTATATTGATGGACACGAACGATGAATTCCCAGACAACAAAAGATATTCCCTGCTTCCGTTCTTATTTGCCTGATGCCCTGCGTTTAAGATTTGAAGATAAACTGACCATCCGGGCCATCGCTCAGCGTCTGGGTCTCAGTCATTCCACAATACATACGCTTTTTCAGCGATTTCTTGCATCCGGTATCGCATGGCCATTGCCCGATTCAGTTTCATTCGCTCAACTTGACGCCATCCTTTATGCCAACAGAAAGAAGGAATTAACAGAGCCTCAAATCAGAGAAGGCTCATGGCGAAAAGAACGGCGAACCAGCTATAGCCGTGAATTTAAGGTCCGTCTGGCTAAGCAGGCGTTACAGCCTGGGGCTGTTGTTGCCCGGATCGCCAGAGAACACGATATCAGGGATTTCAGTGCCCAGTACTCCCACCGGAACGTATATAGCATCCCCACAATTTTTCATTACGGGATGTTCAGAGCATTCATTACCGGGGTCATATTGCGCCCTGTCCGGGGTGCCGGATGCTCATGTCTCTGGCGCAATGCCCGGGCTTTTTATTCGCACATCGTGAGGAATGCACCGTGGAAATTAAAAAAATCATTAATCCCCGTTATACCGAAAGTGGCGCAGTAGACTGTGACGTTTTTTTTGACGACAGGGACCAGGCAGTCCCCTACACAGCCACCGCTGATGATGTCGCTCCGACGGGTCAGCAAATCTGGCAGGAACTGCAAAGCGGCAAATGGGGTGAGATAGCCCCATTCACTGTGACACCAGAAATGCTGGAAGCGGCCAGAGAGGCCAGACGTCAGGAAATTGAAGCATGGCGCGCAGAACAGGAGGCGAAACCGCTCACGTTTGAATGGAACGGTCGTATCTGGAATGCTGGTCCCGATTCACTGGGCCGCCTGTCCCCGGTAGTCATGCTGGCAAAATCTGTCACAGCACAAACACATATGGCGTGGAGCGATGCCGATAATCAGCAGGTGAAACTGTCGATGCCGGAACTGGAAGAACTGGCGGCAGCAATGGTGCAGGCGCAGGTCGATCGCAACGATGAGATTTATCGCCGTCAGCGTGAAATGAAAGAGGAGCTGAGCGGTCTGGATGATTTGGCTTCAATTCGGGCGTTTGACGTTGAGTAATGAATAAGCCGCAACTGGCGGAATCACAGAAGACCGCTTTGCTTACCGAAGCGGAGTCTGTCATCCGGCCGCCGGGGCGTGCTGTCAGGCTGAACAGGGAAACGGATGAATCCGGGGAGGCCCGGGGGCGGGCCTCTGTTTTTCCGGAGTCAGTCCGGTCTGTGGTTTATGCGATGTGATTATGAATGGTGCAGTTGTGAGCCGTTTTCAGACAATCGCAGGGCCAGTACCTCGTCAGTCACTTGACGGTAAATCTGCTGTTCAGTCTCACGCATCACCTGTGCACCGGCTTCCCTCTCCGCATCCGCATCACCGCTCAGACCTGATGCTTTCAGCCGGTCAGCCACCCTCTGAGAGTACTCATTCTCCAGCATCTCATATTTCTGCTCTTCTGCCTGCGCCCAGCGGTCAGCTTCCGTACGCTTCAGTACAGCATGCCATGGTCCCCAGAGGGAGAACCAGTCCGTAAATTCATTCTCTTCACGGCTTCTGACCATGGCTTCGGCAGTGCGGAGGTCATTTGCTGTCACTCCCGACACGCCATAGAAACGCATTTCCTTCACGGCAGTGGAGAGCTGAAGTTTCTCTGCGAGCATGGTCTGGAAGGCCAGGTAGACTTCTATCTCATCCACAAAATGGAGAGTTCTGACTTTATCCCGGGCAATATCCTCCAGAATTTCGAGGCGGAACATTTCCCTGCCCAGGGAGAGCAGAGCGCCGGTATCATTATCGAAAAGGCCTTCTGATGCCTGATGGACCAGGAGGGTTTTCCGGAGATTGTTCCATGTGAGCGCGACACGGTCCTCACAGCTTTCAGTGGCATCAGCAGCAACAGCGAAAGACTGCTGTCGAAGCTCTGCAGAGGTACTGAGTTTTTCCAGCCATGCAGCGACCTGTTCACGGAATCCGGAGGTATTGCGTGCAGAGACGGTATCGGAAAGGCGGTCAAGGAACGCGGAAAAGGTGTTGGCGTGCTCTTCATGTTCAAAAGCATGCCATATCTGTGATACATCAGATTGTTTGTTTTCCGGGAACCATGCTGTCACGGCATCAGCCAGGGGGCGATGGAGTGTATTCTGTTGTCCGTCACTCATGGAGAAGTAAATCCGTGGGCCGTGGTAGTCCGGTTGGGCGGTTTGTTGCGACAGAGACTCCCTGATCCGTGAGGACAGAGGATTGTCTTCGAGGATGATAGTGCAGGTCGGATCAAGGCTAAGTATATTTTCCGGAATGTGTGTGATGCGATTCTCGCGGCACCGGAAAAATATCTCGGTTTCCTCTGAGTGATGATTTCTTACAGGTACGGCTGGTAGGCTTTCCAGAAGATTAGTACTTACATCGAGCGCTTCCAGTGATTCAGGTAACTCAGGGAGAAATGTCAGCTGGTTATTTCTTACTGAGAGCACTTCCAGCGATGTAGGTAATTCAGGAAGCATGGTTAGCTGATTGTTATCTGCATTAATATATTCCAGCAATGCAGGCAATTCAGGAAGCATGGTTAGTTGGTTGTTATCTACATCAAGATGTTTCAGAGATGCGGGTAATTCAGGAAGTGTTGACAGGCGATTGTCACAGGCGTCAAGGTATTCCAGCGATGCTGGCAATTCTGGTAATGATATTAGGGCATTCTGAGTAATTTCCAGAACAGTGATTTGAGGTGGTAAGTTGTCAGGTAGCGAGGACAGATTTAAACGATTCAGTTGAAGCTCACTGAACTGATTGATGAGACATTCTTTAAGTAGGGAGACCGCTTCATTCCGATTTTCACCGGGGAGCGCTTGTTTTTCCCATTTATCCCATGCTGAAAAGTAATCAGCATATGTACCGGAAATAGTGTTATAAAAAGAATTTTGGGACAATGAAAAGTTATTATTTATCGGTAACATGATGGACATTCAGTTAAAGCCGATGGACAAATGGCTTTGTTAAAAGAAATAAGTAGGAGTTTTTATGAAGTTCATTCCATGAAATGAACTTCAGCACTTTTTTATTATAAAAGGACAAACAAAATTGGCTGTAAAAAAACGATACTGTTTCAGTTAACTGTGAATAGCTTGCTTGCACCGTATTGTTCTTGTTTTTCGGTTAGTTAAACATCGTACTTCATATTTGAACGTTCTGCCGGAATGCATTATCAATAGAGGTAAAGTCGCAACCCCAAATCGTAAAGGAAACCGTAGCACGTCGTATGCAAGAACGTGCCACGGCTGGCTGATGGATGTTCGATAGCGCGAGTTTGAATGAAAATCAGCCGGAGATGATTTTACATAATTGCTACGGAATTATTCAATACAGGAATTGCTTGCGTCTGCATGGATTGACCTGAAATATTCCCGAAAATTTCTCTAAAAAACTCGAAAAAAATGGTAACTGGTTGAATGGGTAATGCTGCCAACTTACTGATTTAGTGTATGATGGTGATTTTAAGGTGCTTGCGTGGCTTCCATTTCCATCAGATGTCCTTCCTGCTCCGCTACTGAAGGCGTGGTGCGTAACGGCAAAGGCACTGCCGGACATCAGCGCTATCTCTGCTCTCATTGCCGTAAAACATGGCAACTACAGTTCACTTACACCGCCTCTCAGCCCGGTACGCACCAGAAAATCATTGATATGGCCATGAATGGCGTCGGATGTCGTGCCAGTGCACGCATTATGGGCGTTGGCCTCAACACGGTTTTACGTCACTTAAAAAACTCAGGCCGCAGTCGGTAACCTCGCGCATACAACCGGGCAGTGATGTGATTGTCTGCGCTGAAATGGACGAACATTGGGGCTACGTCGGTGCTAAATCACGTCAGCGCTGGCTGTTTTACGCGTATGACAGGATACGGAGGACGGTTGTGGCGCACGTCTTCGGTGAACGCACTCTGGCCACACTGGAGCGTCTTCTGAGCCTGCTGTCGGCCTTTGAGGTCGTGGTATGGATGACGGATGGCTGGCCGCTGTATGAATCACGCCTGAAGGGAAAGCTGCACGTTATCAGCAAGCGTTACACTCAGCGCATTGAGCGACATAATCTGAATCTGAGACAACATCTGGCAAGGCTGGGACGGAAGTCACTGTCGTTCTCAAAATCGGTGGAGCTGCATGACAAGGTCATCGGGCATTATCTGAACATAAAACACTATCAGTAAGTTGGAGTCATTACCGGTTGAATGTATTAATATGCAATGGTACGTGTCAGGGATTAAAAGATGAACGTAAATTTATTCAACGCATTAATTTTAAAGGGTTTTATTGTTTGTTGACGAAAACAGGAATCATGTTCGGTCTCTTTTTATCTGTTAAAAGCCAGAAGCATTTCCTTCGCTGACTTTATAGTCAACCATAACACACACTCTACTGTCTGAGTCCAGCGTTTTTTAACATTCTTGTTAAGATTATGTGATCTTTAGCGCGGGAGGAAAATATTGATGAAACAGCCTGCGCCCGTTTATCAGAGAATTGCGGGTCATCAATGGCGACATATCTGGCTTTCTGGCGATATACACGGTTGTCTTGAGCAGTTGCGCCGCAAATTATGGCATTGTCGTTTTGATCCGTGGCGAGATTTACTTATCTCAGTGGGAGACGTTATCGATCGTGGGCCGCAAAGTTTACGTTGTCTGCAGTTACTGGAACAACATTGGGTTCGTGCGGTAAGAGGCAATCATGAACAGATGGCGATGGATGCGCTGGCATTCCAGCAGATGTCTTTGTGGTTGATGAATGGCGGCGACTGGTTTATTGCGCTGGCAGATAATCAACAGAAACAAGCGAAAACGGCGCTGGAAAAATGTCAGCATTTGCCCTTTATTCTTGAAGTACACAGTCGCACCGGCAAGCATGTTATTGCTCATGCCGATTATCCAGATGATGTTTGAGGTAGCCTGAGTTTAACGGACACTCCTTCCTGAAATAGAATGGCATCAGAAGGAGCTAATAATGAGCAGAAAAACCCAACGTTACTCTAAATAGTTCAAAGCCGAAGCTGTCAGAACGGTTCTTGAAAATCAACTTTCGATCAGTGAAGGCGCTTCCCGATTATCCCTTCCTGAAGGCACTTTAGGACAATGGGTTACCGCCGCCAGAAAAGGGCTCGGTACTCCTGGTTCCCGCACGGTGGCTGAACTGGAATCTGAAATTCTGCAACTGCGTAAGGCGTTAAATGAAGCTCGCCTTGAGCGAGATATATTAAAAAAAGCAACAGCGTATTTTGCACAGGAGTCGCTGAAAAATACGCGTTAATCGAACAATGGCGACAACAATTTCCCATTGAAGCGATGTGTCAGGTATTTGGTGTATCCAGGAGCGGTTATTACAACTGGGTACAGCATGAACCCTCAGACAGAAAACAAAGTGATGAGCGGCTAAAACTGGAGATTAAGGTGGCACATATCCGCACTCGCGAAACATATGGAACCCGGCGGCTCCAGACGGAGCTGGCAGAGAATGGCATCATCGTTGGTCGTGACCGACTGGCACGTCTTCGTAAGGAGCTGAGGCTACGCTGTAAGCAGAAACGCAAGTTCAGAGCGACTACGAACCCGAACCACAATCTGCCAGTTGCGCCAAATCTGCTGAACCAGACGTTCGCTCCTACAGCACCAAATCAGGTCTGGGTGGCGGACCTGACGTATGTTGCCACACAGGAGGGATGGTTGTACCTCGCTGGCATCAAAGATGTTTATACGTGCGAAATTGTCGGCTACGCCATGGGAGAGCGCATGACAAAAGAGCTGACAGGTAAAGCCCTGTTTATGGCGCTCAGGAGCCAGCGCCCACCTGCCGGGCTAATCCACTACTCTGATCGAGGTTCACAGTACTGCGCATACGATTACCGGGTCATACAGGAGCAGTCTGGTCTGAAAACATCAATGTCGCGTAAAGGTAACTGTTACGACAACGCTCCGATGGAAAGCTTCTGGGGAACGCTGAAAAATGAGAGCCTGAGCCACTATCGTTTTAATAACCGGGATGAAGCCATCTCAGTAATACGGGAATACATTGAGATTTTCTACAATCGTCAGCGTCGTCACTCTCGTCTGGGGAATATCTCCCCGGCAGCCTTCAGGGAAAAATATCATCAGATGGCTGCTTAAAAAAAGAACAAATGGTAGTGTCCGCTATTGCCAGTACACCTCAGTTTATGAATGGCAAAAGGACGTTGATTTGCATCAGGTCTTGTGGAGCCGCTCGCGATTAGGTGAACGCCCAAAAGGGCAGGGAATTACAGGTGCTGATCATTTCTGGTTTGGTCATACACCGTTGCGACATCGCGTGGATATTGGCAACCTGCATTATATTGATACCGGTGCTGTCTTTGGGGGCTAACTGACTCTTGTGCAACTGCAATAATTAAAAATCACCATACTCCTGTGCTGGTTGCCAGAAACCATCTATAAAATCCTCAATCGGAAAACAACTGCCATGGCGGATCCGTTGATCGCTCATAGAATAAAGACACTGCTGTTCCGTGTTGTAGACATCCACAACAATATCTTCACAACCGCCATCCAGGTAGCAAACAAAAAGTACCAGCGCGAACATTTCATCCCCGAAGTGTGGTGCCGTACCGTTAAGTTTAGGAGAGATTTTACAACGGGGGAATAACCAGGACAAATAACCCGCCATGCCGACGGGTTCTTTTTGGATCAGGCAAGACGCATAATCCAGGCATCAGATTGTTGATCGTAACGGGTACGGTAAAGGACAGAGTGTTCGCCATTTAGCAGGGCAGGGATACTGGTTTCAGCATCCCAGGCATCCAGTTGCATACATAAATCGGGGTCAGATTTACAAGGAATGGTTAACGTTCGATCACCCGGCGATTCACCGTGTAATTCGCCGTCGTCGATTTCAAAAGCGCCTATGCGCACACTGGTTTTCATCTTCGTGCTCTCCATTTAGCTGCTGATTGTAGTACGACCAGTCCGATCGCACAATTTTTCAGCCTAGTTGAGGCCGGCGAATGTGCCAGTCAAAAAGTGCGCTTTTTTTGTGCGCTGTCATGCGTTACTGGTAAAAAGTTTCCCGTCCCGCACCAGTTCACGCGGGTAGCTGTTTTTCAGTCGCGAACCAATCCGTTTGGCTAAACCAATCGGCTGATGCTGGAAAGTAACCAACACGTCATCCGCCACTGGCGCGGCTTGCGGGTAAACATCGCGCCCGCGATACCACTCCTACGCTTCCTGCGGTGTCAGTTCAAAAGCGTTTACATTGTCGGGGGAGGCATGGGCAATAACCGCTTCATGCTGCCAGCGATAACCTTTGTTATGCGTTTCGGCAAGTTTAATCCCTAAGCGAGAAAATCGGACTTTACCGATCAGGGCTTCAATGCCTACCGGGAACAACCACAGTTCTTTGTCGCGTTGCCAGAGTCGCAGGTTTCCATCCCAGTTTAAGCCAACACTTGCAGCCGCCTGACGAATTTGTCCGGCTTCGCGATCTTTCACCGGGCTGAACGGGAAATTGCCCACTTTGTATTTTGGGGCGGGTAAGGCGGGGATCGCCTGAGTTTTACGCAGACGAGCAACGAAGAAGCCTTCGCAGTCGTAAATTTGTGGGAAAACATGCAAAAAACCTTCTTCGGTCAGCGCCTTGTTTGCACCAGGGAAGAGATCGCCAAGTGGTAAAAACTCTACTTCGTCGGGGTAAGTCTCTTTCAGCCACCGGCAAACGGCTTCGTTTTCTTCCCGGTTTAAGGTACAGGTCGAGTAAACCAGCGTACCGCCAGGACGTAATGCATGAAAGGCGCTGTCAATCAGTTCCCGTTGGGTAGCTGCGATTTCCTGATTGCTTTCGGGTGACCAGTTTTTTAGCGCATCGGGATCTTTACGCACCACGCCTTCGCCGGAGCAGGGAGCGTCCAGCAAAATGGCATCAAACATTTCTGGCACTGCCGCACCAAACACGCGGCCACCAAAATGTGTGAGCGCAACATTACTGATGCCACAGCGGCTGATATTGGCATGTAACACTTTTACCCAACTGGCGGAAAACTCATTGGCAAGGATTGCCCCTTCGTTATTCATCCGCGCGGCAATTTGCGTCGTTTTTGAGCCTGGCGCAGCAGCGACATCCATCACCCGCTGTGGTGCATTACCGTCAGCAAACAAGGCGGCGACGGGCAACATTGAACTGGCTTCCTGAATATAAAACAGGCCACTTAAATGCTCGGTGGTACTACCCAATGGCAATGCATCTTCATTGTCGCGTTCAATCCAGAAACCTTCTTCACACCACGGAATTGGCGTAAGCGTCCAGCCATAAGGAGCGGTTAATTGCAGGAAATCAGCAACGGAGATTTTCAGCGTATTAACGCGAATGCTGCGGCGCAACGGGCGCTGACAGGCGGCAAGAAAATCATCAAATGAGAGCGTCGAAGGCATAGCTTCGCGCATTTGTGTCAGAAACGCGTCCGGGAAATAAACGGTGTGTTGGGCCACGAGCATGTACCACTGGCAAAAAAACAGGCGCGCAGTTTAGCATAAGCGCTCCGGCGCAGGCACGCCGGAGCAGTGGGCATTATTTGGGAAGCGCAGTTCCCCATTCACGCCACTCTTTCGGTTCACTTTCCTGCAACAGGAAGTGTTTGCCTTCTTGGGCTTTCGGTGCAAGTGGCGTACCCGGAGGCGTGGCGAAGGCGATGCCGCCACGGATAAATTGGTTAAAGGTGCCGGTTTTCACTACGCCGCCCGTCAGACCAAAGTCCAGACTGTAACCCGATGCCAACCAGAAGACGGAATTGTTACGCACCAGGTGTTGATAGCGTTTACTGATGCGCATCGCAATCATCACGCGATCTGACAATGTCCCCAGCGTCATTCCGGTAACCGTACCTACTTCCAGACCACGGAACAGCACAGGCGTACCGATGCCTAACGAACCGGCTTCCGGCGCTTCAACAATAATGCTTAAACCATCTAGGTAACGCGAATCAGTAATGGTGGCCTCTTCTAATTCAAAGTCGCGACGAGGATTGCCACGGCCTGGTTCGACGTTGATATACGGCTGGAGGATAGTATCTAGATGCTCAACGCCAGCTGCCGAGATTTGCGGTGTGACCACTGAGAAGCGCGTACCACCGCGAGCAAAGGTCTGGACATATTCCGGATAGAGCACCGCCTTTGCCTGTACTTCATTGCGTGCGGTAATCAGATCCAGCGTCTGGATTTGCCCGATATCAATACCGAGATAGCGAATTGGCATCCCGACCGCCAGTTTTCCGGCATCGAAAGCGTGAAGCGTAATCTGCCTGCCAACCGCACGGGCCGCTGTTTCGGAAGCATACAGAATTCGCTTGTCGCCTTTACGCTGACTGGCGCTGGCACCACTGAGGTTATCGAAGCTAATGGCCCCCTTTAATGCTCTGGAGAGCGGGGATGCCTGTACGGTCAGGCCACTACCATTCAGCTGAACTTTCGCCCCGCCTTCTGCCCAGAACACGCTGTTGCTGGTCAAAAGGTTGCGATATTCCGGTTTAATGTGCAGATCGATATCGAACGCGTTAGCTCGCGGACGCACGGTAATAACTTCACCAACTTCAAATTTACGGTACAGCACTACCGATCCTGCCTGCACATCCGGCAGCGTCTCTGCACTCAAACTCATGGTTGTGGTGGGTAAATCGCTAAGGCTGTTCTCCAGCGCTTTTTCCAGATTGGCATACAGTGGATAGCTGGCTTTCATCTCGCCTTTATCGCCCGGCAGAATACGTATCCCGCCGTTAATCCATTCTGAGGCGCTGGCACCGAGAAACTCAACGCCATCCAGCCCCACCTTCACGTCGACACGGCTGTTGACGACAAATTTGCTATCGCCTTTTACCAGTTCTCGATGCTGAGGCTCGATGGCGACGGTAAAGGTGACGCCTTTGCTGGTGAGTTTACGATCGATAACCTGGCCTACCTGCACGCCGTGAAGAATGAGCGGCTGACCCGCATCAATACCGTAACTTTCCGGTGCTGTCAGGGTCAGTGTCAGAACGTCCGGCTCTTGCAGCAGGGCTTTTTCGCCCGGCACAACAACGAACTCTTTGCGTGGCTCGCCATCGCCGGGCACCAACTCAAAGGTTTTTCCGGTCAGCAGGGCGCTGAGATTAGCATCGCTAAGGGATAATTTCGGGTTGCGTAATTCGATGCGGGTATTTTCACGAAGCAGGGATCAACGGTCATTTCCCCAGTGACTTTACCACCAGGATTTAAATCCAGTTTAGTCAGCTGTCCGACTTCCAGCCCCTGATACATTAACGGCGTCGAGTCGGCGGTTAATCCTGCTCCACTCGGCAGTTCCAGTTTTATTATTACTCCACGCTGGCTGTGGGCCAGATCTTCATACAGACCAAAGGTATCTTCCGCCTCGGCAGGTTTCGACTCTTCAGGTGAATCGAAGGCAATCGCACCGTTAACCAGTGCCGCCAGACTTTCCAGTTTCACCTTCGCGCCACTGATACTGACGTTGGCATCAACGCCGGAAACGTTTCAGAAACGGCTACCTTTTTTCACCAGATCGGTAAAACGCCGCTCGATCAGGACATCAATCACCACGCCTTGCTTGTTGGGATTGATGGCATAGTCGTAGACTTTTCCCACCGGGATCTTGCGGAAATAGACCAATGAACCGCTGTTCAGCGAACCGAGAGCGGGGGCTTGCAGGTGGATCATCAGATCGCCATTGTCCAGCCGATATTTCGGTTGGGTATCGAGCGCGACAAAGTGATCCTGCTCTTTACCTTTACCCGGCATCATGCCGATATAGTTCCCACCGACGAGGGCGTCCAGCCCGGAGACACCTGCCAACGATGCTTTTGGCGTCATCAGCCAGAACTGAGTCTCTTCGCGCAGCGCATCTTTCATATCGGACTTGATGCTGACCTTGACTTCAATCTTACGAAGATCGTCGCTGAGGCTGATATCCTGCACTGTTCCGACTTCAACGCCCTGATAACGAACAGGCGTACGGCCCGGAACAATACCATCCGCCGACATAAAGTCGATGGTGACGGTATTACCCCGGTCCTGATAACTGTCCCAAATCAGCCAACCGGCAATCATTAGCGCGATGAAAGGCAGCAGCCAGAAAGGTGAGATACGGCGTTTATTTTTAATCTGCGCTTCAGTCGTCGAAGCGGGCGTTTCCTGACTCATGTGCATCCCAAAGTAAGCGGCTGTCCAGCCATTCCACAGCAAGAATAGTCACATTATCCGCTGCGCCGAACAAACGCAGCCGGTCCCATAGTAAGCGAAGGATTCGATCGCGATTAATCAGCGACATGGTTAAGATATACCACAAACAGGTCGAGCATCGACCAGCGACCAATCCAGGCGCCACCATCCGCAGTAACAGAATGCGTGTGCGTAAACCTTGCTGGCATTTAAAATGAATGCTCAACAGTAAGTGAACATGACGATCACTTTAGTACGTACTAGAGGTACTGGCGATAAACACGATCTCCCGCACCCGCAACGTCTCGCTACTTGCCAGCGACATAATTCCGGCAAAGAATTGTAATCTCCTGCTCGTCCTCCGTTCAGATAAATGATAGAAATAGGCAACAGGTTGGCAGGTAAACAACAAAACGATTGACGCTAACAGCGCCGCCCAGCATTTTTGCAAACTATGACGGCGACGCAGGCGTAGCGGATATGGCAACGCGGGCAGCGAC
Organism: Shigella flexneri; assembly: GCA_048288465.1. Taxonomy (GTDB): domain Bacteria; phylum Pseudomonadota; class Gammaproteobacteria; order Enterobacterales; family Enterobacteriaceae; genus Enterobacter; species Enterobacter flexneri_B. Next base: position 1,390,197 of record CP182556.1, read on the forward strand.
CACGCTGATCAGGATAGCCGGTAAACGGCACCCAAGACAGACACGAAGTTTCTCGTCCCTACGCGTAGCGGGGCGCTGCAGAAAAATCGCTCCCACAGCCCTCGACATTAAGACGTGACCATGCTCGTTAAAATCACCAACGCCACAAAGAGAACAAGCCGACACCCGCCTGATATGGGCATAATCCTGGACCTCCAGAGAAGCAACGCCATGCCGACCAGGTAGATATCCAGCATTACCCACTCTTTAGTTGCTCAAGCATCAGCAGTACCGGACGTAGTTCATTCCCAGTCGGTTACCAAACCATAAATATGCTATGGAGGACACCAGAATGAGGGGGGCACCAATAACGCAGAAAAAGACCATCGCCCCCCGTTATGTATCGCCCTGTTGGTCATTTGCCAGATGCCTTGCATGACGTTGGCGTGGGTACGCATACCTAACAGCCAGATATGCAACAGCGAGTCGCCCCAGGCAAACGGCATCCGCAGACAGCATGGTGAAAGCCATTGCCGCCAGGCGCGTTAGCTGACCAGTCGCGCCTGGTCGCGAATTTTTGCCTGACAGCGCGGACAATAGGCACTCTGATGAGAATTTATCTCGGGCAGGCTAAACAGCATGTCACATTGCGGCAACGTTGGTAATCACCACGCGGCAGTTCTCTCGCCGATTGCCCTGACTGTTTCTTTTTTGTGGCGTAATTTGTGGTGTGTTAAGAGCCATGACGTGCCAAATGTGATAAGAATTAACATTAATCTTTACCCATAATGGGAATAATCTTGAGCATTAACGCATTTAATGCTTATTTTAATAGGCTGGCGGTTCCAGGTAAGACAAACAAGTGATTATATAATGAACAAAACAGAATTTTACGCGGATTTAAATCGCGACTTTAACGCGCTGATGGCGGGAGAAACCAGTTTTTCTGGCAACGCTTGCGAACGCCAGTGCGTTGTTATACGAGCGTCTCACTGACGTAAACTGGGCAGGTTTTTATTTGCTTGAGGACGATACGCTGGTACTCGGACCGTTTCAGGGCAAAATTGCCTGTGTCCGGATACCCGTCGGGCGCGGGGTGTGCGGCACTGCGGTTGCCCGCAATCAAGTGCAGCGTATCGAGGATGTTCACGCGTTGACGGGCATATTGCCTGTGATGCGGCGAGTAATTCTGAAATTGTTCTGCCGCTGGTGGTGAAAAATCAGATTATTGGTGTTCTTGACATCGATAGTACCGTCTTCGGTCGCTTTACAGACGAGGACGAGCAAGGCTTACGTCAGCTTGTGGCACAGCTTGAAAAAGTGCTTGCAACGACGGATTACAAAAATTCTTTGCGAGCATCGCAGGATAATCAACGGATAACGTGGCATTTACTGGTAGCGTCATTATAATGACGCCTGTTCATGCCTGCGCTTGTTGGCTACGTCCGTTGTAATCAGGAAATTTCATGGAAAATCAACCTAAGTTGAATAGCAGTAAAGAAGTAATCGCGTTTCTGGCCGAACGTTTTCCCCACTGTTTCAGTGCGGAAGGTGAAGCGCGTCCGCTGAAAATCGGTATTTTTCAGGATTTGGTCAATCGTGTCGCCGGGGAAATGAACCTGAGCAAAACGCAATTACGATCCGCTTTACGTCTCTACACTTCGAGCTGGCGTTATCTTTACGGTGTTAAACCCGGCGCAACGCATGTCGATCTTGACGGCAACCCATGCGGTGAGCTGGACGAGCAACATGTAGAGCATGCTCGCAAGCAGCTTGAAGAAGCGAAAGCGCGTGTTCAGGCACAGCGTGCTGAACAGCAAGCGAAAGACGCGAAGCTGCCGCAGCTGCTGGTGCAGAAGACGCACCGCGCCGCGAACGCAAGCCACGTCCGACCACGCCACGCCGCAAAGAAGGCGCTGAACGTAAACCTCGTGCGCGAAAGCCAGTAGAGAAAGCGCCAAAAACAGTAAAAGCACCTCGCGAAGAACAGCACACCCCGGTTTCTGACATTTCAGCTCTGACTGTCGGACAAGCCCTGAAGGTGAAAGCGGGTCAAAACGCGATGGATGCCACCGTCTTAGAAATCACCAAAGACGGCGTCCGCGTCCAGCTGAATTCGGGTATGTCTTTGATTGTGCGCGCAGAACGCCGGTATTATGAAACGGAGGCCAGGCCAGGCATGAACATGTTCAGGCTTACCGCGTTAGCTGGCCTGCTTGCGATAGCAGGCCAGACCTTCGCTGTAGAAGATATCACGCGTGCTGATCAAATTCCGGTGTTAAGGAAGAGACGCAGCATGCGACGGTAAGTGAGCGCGTAACGTCGCGCTTCACCCGTTCTGATTATCGCCAGTTCGACCTCGATCAGGCATTTTCGGCCGAAATCTTTGACTGCCACCTGAATCTGCTCGATTACAGCCACAACGTGCTGCTGGCAAGCGATGTTGAACAGTTCGCGAAAAAGAAAACCGAGAGGCAATCGACTGCGTCAGGCAAACTCGACGTTTTCTACAATCTCTACAATCTGGCGCAAAAGCGCCGTTTTCAGCGTTACCAGTACGCTTTGTCGGTACTGGAAAGGCCGATGGATTTCACCGGCAACGACACTTATAACCTTGACCGCGGCAAAGCGCCCTGGCCGAAAAACGAGGCTGAGTTGAACGCGCTGTGGGACAGTAAAGTCAAATTCGACGAGTTAAGCCTGAAGCTGGCAGGAAAAACGGATAAAGAAATTCGTGAAACCCTGACACGCCGCTACAAATTTGCCATTCGTCGTCTGGCGCAAACCAACAGCGAAGATGTTTTCTCGCTGGCAATGACGGCGTTTGCGCGTGAAATCGACCCGCATACCGACTATCTTTCCCGCGTAATACCGAACAGTTCAACACTGAAATGAGTTTGTCGCTGGAAGGTATTGGCGCAGTGCTGCAACTGAATGATGACTACACCGTTATCAATTCGATGGTGGCAGGTGGTCCGGCAGCGAAGAGTAAAGCTATCAGCGTTGGTGACAAAGTGTCGGTGTTGGTCAAACAGGCAAGCCGATGGTTGACGTGATTGGCTGGCGTCTTGATGATGTGGTTGCCTTAATTAAAGGGCCGAAGGGCAGAAACGTTCGTCTGGAAATTTTACCTGCTGGTAAAGGGACCAAGACCCGCACTGTAACATTACCCGTGAACGATTCGTCTCGAAGACCGCGCGGTTAAAGTGCCGTAAAGACCGTCAGTAAAGGGAAAAGTCGGCGTGCTGGATATCCGGGCTTCTAGTGGGTTTGACAGACGATGTCAAAGTTCAACTGCAGAAACTGGAAAAACAGAATGTCAGCAGGTGATCATCGACCTGCGTAGCGATGGCGGTGGGGCGTTGACCGAAGCGGTATCGCTCTCAGGTCGGTTTATTCCTGGGGTCCCATTGTTCAGGTCCGCGATAACAACGGCAAGGGCCGTGAAGACAGCGATACCGACGGGCAGGTGTTCTATAAAGGCCCGCTGGTGGTACTGGTTGACGTTTCAGTGCTTCGGCTTCAAAATCTTTGCCGCGGCGATGCAGGATTACGGTTGTGCGCTGGTTGTGGGTCAACTGACGTTTGGTAAAGGCACCGTTCAGCAATACCGTTCATTGAACCGTATTTACGATCTGATGTTACGTCCTGAATGGCCAGCGCTGGGTTCTGTGCAGTACACAATCGAGAAATGTATCGCGTTAACGGCGGCAGTACGCGACGTAAAGGCGTAACGCCAGACATCATCATGCCGACGGGTAATGAAGAACGGAAACGGGTAAGAAATTCGAAGATAACCACCTGCCGTGGGATAGCATCGATGCCGCGACTTATGGTGAAATCGAGGAGATTTAACTGCCTTTGAACCGGAGCTGCTGAAGGAACATAATGCGGGTATCGCGAAAGATTCTGAGTTCCAGAACATCATGAAGGATATCGCGCGCTTCAACGCTATGAAGGACAAGCGCAATATCGTTTCTCTCGAATTACGCTGCGCGAGAAAGTAATAATGAAGATCATGCTGTCTGGCGTTTGAACGAACGCTTTAACGCGAAGGTAAACCCGAAGTCAAGAAGCTGGATGATTTACCGAAACATTACCAGGAGCCGGATCCTTATCTGGATGAGACTGTGAATATCACACTTGATCCCTTGGCGAAGCTTAAAAAGCCAGACCCGCGGAATAACCCGCTCCCTGTTAAGTACATCAATCAGGCACAAGAAATTGTGCCTGATTTTTTAACAGCGGCAAGATGCCGTAAATCAGATGCTAACAAAATGTAAAGTTGTGCTTTCTGGTGACTTACGCACTATCCAGACTTGAAATAGTCGCGTAACCCATACGATGTGGGTATCGCATATTGCGTTTTTGTTAAACTGAGGTAAAAAGAAAATTATGATGCGAATCGCGCTCTTCCTGCTAACGAACCTGGCCGGCATGGTCGTTCGGCCGGGACTGAGCCTGACAGGGATAGAGCTCGAGCAGCGTTCAGGGGCTGATGATTCACGGCCTTGCCGTTCGGTTTTGGCGGGTTCCTTCGTTTCGCTTCTGATGTCCAAATGATGGCATTACGATTTGTTGGTGAGTGATTGAGCAACCGCGTATGAAAAGGGAACGTTGGTGGTCAATACGAGCAACCCAGGCTCGTCAGGCGGGGATCGCGATGCCGCAAGTGGCGATCAACCATGCGCCGGACATCAACGCTTTTGCAACCGGTGCGCCGTGATGCCTCTCTCGTTGCTGTCAGCACCGGTTTGCTGCAGAACATGAGCCGGATGAAGCCGAGGCGGGCAGATCGTGACCAGATCAGCCACATCGCCAATGGTGATATGGTTACCATGACGCTGATTCAGGGCGTGGCGAACACCTTCGTTATCTTTATTTCCCGTATTTGTGCAGCTTGCCGCGGGTTTTATGGGCGGAAATCGTGACTAAGGTGAAGAGTACGGTAACCCCGCCATTTACTTTGCGGTTGCAACGGTTCTGGAACTGGTGTTTGGTATTCTGGCGAGCATTATCACCATGTGGTTCTCGCGTCATCGTGAATTCCATGCTGATGCCGGTTCGGCAAACTGGTTGGTCGCGAGAAATGATTGCCGCGCTGCAGCGCGAAAACCAGCTATGAACCGCAAGAAGCAACCAGCATGATGGCTTTCTGCATTAAACGGTAGTCGAAAATCGCTCAGTGAGTTGTTCATGTACTCACCCGCCGCTGGATAACGAATTTGAAGCTCTGCGTACGGGTGAGACCCCAGAAATATGAAGAAATACTAAAAGCGCGTCCTGATCGACGTGCTTTTATGCCCTGGATCGTGGCTGAGTGATAATGTAAACCACTCACACAGGCAGCAATCACTGCCAGAATAGCCCAGCCATCAGCGAAACGTGCGTACCATTATCACCGTGAAATCCGATCAGCATCAGCGCCACCAGCGCCGGCGCCGCTGACCCTGACCCAGTAGACGAGCCGTTCCTAACACCACCGGCTCCACCGCGACGTTTGCGAGGAGCGGAGGTAATAATGGTGTGGTTATTGGTGACTGGAACAAGCCAAATCCAGCGCCACATAAGATTATCGGCCAGATAATATCTATATCCCGGAGGTGACGGTGGCAGCAGAACCAGGAAGCCGCAGCGATGATGAACAACCCAAAGCACACCGTAATCCTGCATGTACGTGTTCAATCAAATAGCCTGCCAACGAGCCATCACCATCGTTGCTAACGGCCACGGTGTCAGAAGAAAAACCGTTTCGACTTCACTACGCCCAGTACGGTTCGCAGGTAAAGGGGCAGGGAAACCATTGCCAGCATTTGTGCGCAGAAAGAGACAGATGTGCAAAATAGAAAGTGAAAACAGCGGATACGCAGTAAATCCACCTGTAGCAGCGGTACGGGAAGAGAAAAAAAAGCTGGCGGCGAATAAAGAAAATACCAACAACAACCATTACCACCAGTTCCTAAGGATGAATGTTAGCGATCGCCCCTGAGCGAAACCACTGAACGCAGTGATAAGCAGGCCGAAGGTTAACGCGTTCATCACGGCGCTGGGCAGGTCGAACGGGCTTTACTGCGCGAGAACGATTGGGCGGCAGAAAACGCATCGCCAGAAGCAGGGCGATAATACCTAACGGTGCTGCTCCATTAAAAATAACCATTTCCAGGATGCGATGGAGAAGGATCGTGCAGCAATTGTCGGCCCGGCAGCAGAAGAGACGGCAACAATAAACGAGTTTATGCCCATCCTCTCCCCAGAAAACGTTGTGCATATATTTAGGCGGATAAGTGCGGTATTAACGCTCATCAACGCTGCACCGCCGAAACCTTGCATGACATGCGAAAGGGCTGAGCATTTGCAGCGAATCAGAAAAGGGGCGCAGAACAGCTGAAGACAACAGCACCACCAGCACCGCATTTATAAATACGCTCCATAGCCAACATATCGCCCAAACCAAAACGAGAGCAGGGAGATGACAATGGCGATTTGATAGGCGTTCACTACCCAGATGGAACTGGCTGGCGTGGCATGAAGGTCCGTGGCGATCGTTGGCAGGGCGACGTTGGCGATTGCGCCGTCAAGGACAGCCATCGAAATACCAATCACAATGGTTAATATCGCACCAAATCGCCGGCAACGGCAGGCGGTCGGCTCAACTTTTGCATAGGAATTTTAGACCCTTGGTGAATAATCAACAGGGGGAACCAGTCCAGCACCGATATTCACGGTGGATGTCGCAGAATCGCAACTAACCGGCAAAGATGGATCGCGACCACCCTGGTGCTAATTATAATAAAAAACAGTTCTGATTTTATAAAACACTCGCAATGTAGGTGATAAATGGCTAACCAAGATCTGGATAAACAGCCTGATTCTGTATCTTCCGTGCTAAAAGTTTTTGGCATTTTGCAGGCGCTGGGTGAAGAGCGCGAAATAGGGATAACCGAGCTGTCGCAGCGCGTCATGATGTCAAAAAGCACCGTTTATCGCTTTTTACAGACCATGAAAACCTTAGGTTATGTGGCGCAGGAAGGGGTGTCGGAGAAATATTCCCTGACCCTGAAATTGGTTGAACTGGGCGCTCGCGCGTTACAAAACGTCGATTTAATTCGTAGCGCAGATATCCAGATGCGTGAGATCTCCCGCCTGACCAAAGAAACTATCCACCTCGGCGCACTGGACGAAGACAGTATTGTTTACATTCACAAAATTGACTCTATGTACAATTTGCGCATGTATTCACGGATTGGGCGTCGTAATCCGCTGTACAGCACCGCGATTGGTAAGGTACTGCTGGCATGGCGCGATCGCGATGAAGTGAAGCAAATTCTTGAGGGCGTGGAGTATAAACGCAGTACCGAGCGGACCATCACCAGTACAGAAGCGTTATTACCCGTTCTGGACCAGGTGCGCGAGCAGGGGTATGGAGAAGATAACGAAGAGCAGGAAGAAGGGCTGCAATGCATTGCGGTACCGGTATTTGATCGCTTTGGCGTGGTCATTGCCGGTTTGAGCATCTCCTTCCCGACGTTGCGTTTCTCTGAAGAGCGTTTACAGGAATATGTCGCAATGTTGCATACCGCAGCGCGCAAAATTTCTGCCCAAATGGGTTATCACGACTATCCGTTCTGATGAGAGTAAGAACCTGTCGGAATATCAAACAGACAGGTTCTTTATTTAGCATGAGAAAAATAAAGTTGAAGGTGCGTTATATTAAACGCGCTTGCTATAAGAATATTTTACTCATGAGTGAGAATCTGGTTATTTATTACCCTTAACCATTATCGACCACGATATTGCTTTTACGTAACAGTGGGCAATCTGTTATCTCCAAGAAACCACTTTTAGTGTGCAAGTATTGTACCGTGCTGGTGCCTCTGGCAGTCAGATAGGTACATTGCAAACCTAATCCTGCGGCATTCTCTTTGCTTCCAATCAAAACGCCATATCCGCTGAGTAATAATCCTATCCATACCAGTGCTATCAGCATAACTGTGCGAATGATGAATCGCATTACAATCTCTTCTCTTTTTATGTTCGCTTAATCGTAGCGGCAATATGCGCTGAAGCAAGCTACTCATTCCGAAAAAGCACGAATATCGACATAGTTAGGCGCTGTTTAACTAACGCATGCTAGTTTAATGACATAAGGTAGGTGAAGCGGAGATTGGAGTGAAAAAGTTTCGATGGGTCGTTCTGGTTGTCGTGGTGTTGGCTTGCTTGCTGCTTTGGGCGCAGGTATTCAACATGATGTGCGATCAGGATGTACAATTTTTCAGCGGAATTTGTGCCATTAACCAGTTTATCCCGTGGTGATATCATTTTTTCAGCACTAGATTTTCTTCCTCTCCAGCAGTGGTAGAATAGCGCCTCTACTCAGAGGTGGTGAAATGAACGAAGTTGTAAATTCAGGCGTGATGAACATTGCGTCTTTGGTTGTATCGGTGGTGGTTCTTCTTATCGGGCTCATCTTGTGGTTTTTTATCAATCGTGCCAGTTCACGGACTAACGAACAGATTGAACTGCTTGAGGCGTTGCTGGATCAGCAAAAACGTCAAAATGCACTGTTACGTCGTTTGTGCGAAGCAAACGAACCAGAGAAAGCAGATAAAAAGACCATTGAGAGTCAAAAATCGGTTGATGACGAAGATATTATTCGCCTGGTCGCCGAACGATAATCCTTCCTCAATCTTGAGTAACCCCGTCGTTGAAGGGTTACTCAATTCATCCTGATTATACGCACTGTCATGGTGCAACTGCTTCAAATTAAAACTCTGGTCTGACTTCAAATAATTATCATATTATTTATTTGCGTAACGGGATATCAGAAAAAGATATTTTCCTCATTAATTTATTAGGATGTTTACATCAGATTTGTGATTAAGCGTGGTATTATTTATTAGCGAAACGTTTCTCTCTTGATTTTTTTGCTCACTCATCAATTTTTCTTATTTTAAATTTACAATCCCTTTGGGGATTGACTTCTCTTTAGGGTAATTGATAGCCGTTAACTGACTGTTTTATGAGAAAAAGTGATATAACTTTTTATTCATTGCATAGCAGAAAATGTGATATTGCACGCACTATGTAATAACTTCTCCCTCTGGCCTGGAACAACTGAACTTATTGAACTATGTTAGAAACTACGCCAGTTTAAGTATCTGCCTGAACTGGCAAGGTTAAGCACAATGATATATGGCGCGTCTTCCGTTGCATAAGTGTGCAAAAAAAGTCGAAGCATATGGAGGATTTTGTGCATCTCAAATAGAGACGTGTTTAAAAATGGCTTGCCATAAATTAACGTTGTATGTGATAACAGATTTCGGGTTAAGACGAGGTAGGTCTGTTTATGTGTCGGCATTTTAGTAAAGAAGTCCTCAGTAAACACGTTAACGTTGAATACCGCTTCTCTCTGCCCAGCCTTATATTGGTGCCTCATGCAGTAATGTGTCAGTTTTATCTATGTTATGCCTGCGGGCGAAGAAAAACAATCTAAGGAATTTTTCAAATGGCAAAGATTAAAGGTCAGGTTAAGTCGTTCAACAAGTCTAAAGGTTTTGGCTTCATTACTCCGGCTGATGGCAGCAGAAGAGGCGTGTTAGTACACTTCTCCGCTATAGGGTAATGGCTCAAAAACTCTGGCTGAAGGTCAGAACGTTGAGTTCGAAATTCAGGGAGCGGCCAGAAGGTCCGGCAGCTGTTAACGTAACAGCTATCTGATGGAATACCACTAATCTGAAGTGTCAATACGCTTTTAATCTCGCTATAACCTTCATAGAAATGCGAGGCTTTTTGTATGCTTTATCTTGGCTCCTGGCGTTCGGATATTTGCCCGCCGCGTGATTCGCGTTACGCTTGCGGCCTTTAGTATCCTGCGAGAGTTGTCATGTCTTTTTCCTGTCCACTTTGCCATCAGCCTCTTTCGCGTGAAAAAAACAGCTATATCTGTACCAGCGACATCAGTTTGATATGGCGAAAGAAGGGTATGTCAATCTGCTGCCCGTTAGGGTACATAAACGGTCTCGTGATCCGGGCGACGGCGCAGGGAATGAAGTAGAGCGCGCCGCGCATTCTTAGATGCCAGACATTATCAGCCGCTGCGTGATGCAATTGTCGCCCAACTGAGGGGAACGGCTTGATGATAAGGCCACGGCGGTGCTGGATATTGGCTGTGGTGAAGGGTATTCACACGCGCGTTTGCCGATGCGTTGCCGAAATCACCACGTTTGGTCTGATGTTTCGAAGGTAGCGATGAAGAGCCGGACGGCGTAGAAACGCTATCCGCAGGTCACTTTTTGTGTCGCTTCCAGCCACCGTTTGCCGTTTTCCGATACCAGTATGGACGCCATAATACGTATTTACGCGCCGTGTAAAGCAGAAGAATTAGCACGGTCGTGAAGCCCGGCGGCTGGGTCATTACTGCCACGCCGAGAACCCTGGACAGTTGATGGAGCTGAAGGGCTGATTTACAATGAAGTACATCTTCATGCACCTCATGCAGAACAACTGGAAGGTTTTACATTACAGCAGAGTGTGGAGTTGTGTTATCCGATGCGTCTTCGCGGTGATGAAGCCGTCGCATTATTGCAGATGACGCCGTTTGCCTGGCGTGCGAAGCCAGAAGTCTGGCAAACACTGGCAGCGAAAAGAAGTGTTCGACTGCAGACGGACTTGATCCTTCACCTCTGGCAGCGTTCTTATTAACCGTGGAAGTGCGTCCAGAGGATCTAAAACCGCACGATGCCGAAATCAGTACCAGCCCGCCGGGAATTTCCGCTTTTTTCCCAATAATTGAGCCGATAAGCGACCAACCGTCATCCCTAATGTTGACATAATCAAGGTTGCACAACCAATGGCCAATGCGGTCGCGGGATCATGTTGACCTGCAGGAAAGCAAGACCAACACCCACAGCCATGGCATCCAGCTGGTGGCGATGGCGGTGGTTACCAGTAGCCAGAAACTGGTCGACGGCGCGGCTACTCATCTTCATAGTCTGCGCCACGAAAACCCTCGAATAATCATTCGCCCGCCGAGGAATATCAGCAGCACAAACGCAATCCAGTGGTTCCATTCAAGGACAAACCGGCTGGCTAACATGCCCATTCCCCAGCCGAGGATCAGGCGGCGTGGGGTTCGACGGCACCAAAGATCAGGCCAGTTGCGCAATGCTTCAGAAAATTTCGGTTTATGGGAGAGTGGCTTACTTTTACCGATTGATGCAGCAAATCCGTCCATCAACACATACCAAACGCAAGAAGAACAGTAGCAGTGAATATTAGTCCGACAATGTCCTGGGGTATCGTTTAGAACACATCATCACCACCAGCAAACATGCATACATGAACAACAAGCCGCGATGGGTTTTGCGTTCATGCGGGCGTAGCGATTGATGTGCATATGGTCTCGCCTGACTGAAAGTATTCGAGTCCGTACGTGCCACGTTTTGCAACGAGTATGTTGACACGTACATTTCCGGAATCTGGAAATAGGCTACTCCCCAAATGAGGGCGCAACCTTAACATATTTTGAGAATATAAAACAACTGTTGGAATATATTATTTCATTGCTTTATTGATAACGATTTACATTTAGATTTATATATAAATGAAACATAAAATAAATAACAAATAAGGGAAGAGGTAATATAGCCTAAGCTATGTCTGATTATTAAAAATACACTTAAACATAGCTTTGGCTAAATTCATAACTTAGTTGAAACGAGAAGCTTATAAATTTTTTCCAGATCGTCGATATTTCGAACGCGGATTAACAGCCGACGCTGTTCTAATTGCATCACCAACACGCCATCTTCCGACAAGTTCATCGCTTTGATTCGGCTATATTCAATCCAGAGACATTGGCGAAGAAAAAACCTTTTTGTTTAAAGATCAAGATCTTCGGAACACGAAATACAGAATATATAAAAACCCAGCGTCGAGCCAGTGCGCTTGATCACCATGTCGTTATTAACACACCATGATCGTGACGTTGTTATAGATAAGAATGACAATCAATCCGACGAAGATAACGCTATCGATGCGACCACGCGAGAGCAAAGGAATTGCCAGCAGGGTGGGGCCGTTACGGGCGGGGCATGATGAACTGATAGCTGAATCGCGAAGGCCAGGAGTGCGGCGATGAAAGAATAGATCCAGGTCCGTGATTGTCATTAATCCTCCGAGATAAAAAGACGGGGCCAAAAGGCCCCGGTAGTGTACAACAGTCTACAGTCCCAGCAGGCCGCAAGCGTAACCAGCGATACCGATGACGAAGAAGCCAACGATGATCCACAGCGGGGTTAACTTTTTGCGCAGTAGCCACATACAAGCAAAGGTCGGCGGCAGTAGTACTCCGCCTGGCATTAACTGGTCCAGATAGTCTGGACGGTCGTAACGTGTTCTTGCCGTCTGGTCGGTAATGCGAGAGACAACCGGCCGGGGATGTTGACATGTGTCCACTTGTTAACCAATGCCCCATGACAAACAGGCGAAGAGGATAAGACGCCCCTTCCGTCAGTTTTTGCAGGAAGCCCACCCATATCTTTAACGATATCGATACCTTTGGAGTAACCATACGCTACGCCGTAGTAACGGTTGTCAGACGCACCAGGTTAAACAGGATGAAGAACAGGAGCGGAGCCTAACAGGCTGCCGCTCATCGCGATACCGGCGCCCGGTGCTCCAAATACCGGACGTACCGTTCCCCGGAAGATCGGGTCACCTACGCGGCCAGCAGCCCCGTCAAACCGACTTTGATACCGTTGATAGCACCGTCGTGAATCTCTGCGCCGTCGCACGCTGTTCTCGAGCAGGGTTACGCCGAGATCGGCGCAGCCACGAACGGCTGGGTGTTGACTCCAGGTGACGGCGAAGTAGCTTATTTTCGGCTTCGTTGTTGCTGCGGGTAGAGGCGACGAATTGCCAGTACCGTCGAGAAGCAGAAACCCAGTGCCTGCATGCGTCGAAGTTCCATGAAAAACCCTGGAAGAGGTTAGAACGCAGGAAGACGCCACGAATATCACTTTGAGTGAGTTTTTTCTCGGTGGTAGTTTGGTTGTATCAACCATTTCGCTCACCTGTTGCGTCCAGTTCATTATGGGATCGTTGTTACCAGCTGCCTGAGCAGGCGCACCGGCTACGCGTTTATATTTCGGGCTAGGATTGGGATGTAGAGCACTGCCATAACAGTACCGAATCACACCCAGAGCAACAGGGTTAAAAGTTGGTGAATGCTGCGGTTACGAGCCCGAGGTAAAAGAGGGCATAGGGTGAGCCAGCACGCATCATGTTGATAACCATCGCATAACCAACCACCACAATCATGCCACCGGCGATATTCAGACCATTGGTCACCACTTCCGGAATCGCATTCAGCATGTTCTGTACTTCGCTGGTACCAACAGACAGCGCAACGATCAAGACGGCCGGAATAGCCACACGCATTGCTTGCAGGAACGAGAAGAGAACGTAAATCCAGGAAATCGCTGTCAGGTTGCCGTTATCAGCAGCCTTATCCGCAGCGTGCTGGAAAGCAACGGTAATAGTACGACGAGGATGATCGTGAGTGCCTGACCACAGCGGCCAGAGGGATAAATGCGATGCCTACAGCCAATGCTCTGATGACCTGCGATAACCAGAATGGTAGAATGAGTAGAAAGCCAGAGCGGCGTCGGCGCAACTGCAGCACCAGATGTTCATCCAGCCCAGCGCAATCATTTAGCGTACCACCGATAATGATCCCGGTTTTCGTGTTCCAAGAACGATACCCACCAGGGTACACGCGATTAGCGGACGGTGAAACTGAAATTCATCGAGGATTGAATCCCATACCTGCGATACAGGCTACGATAATACCAGCACAATTTGAAGAGTAGGGGTGATCTCCATTGTACTTCTCCTGTTTACGTAAGACTTAAGTGTGAAAACTGAGTGATAATCAACACAATACGTTACTTATAGAATTGCTGATCGAATCCATCATTTTTTTCAGTTTTCGGATCAAGTGGAGACCACCGACTTCCAGCTCAATACCGCGCGCATTCAGTTTCTTGAACGCCTCGATATCTTTTTCATCAACCGAAACCGCGTTATTCACCTGGGTTTTACCCTGACGGAATGCCATACCACCGACGTTACGGAGGTGGTGCGCGCCGCCTTCGACGAGACGCTCTACATATCTTGGGTTGGTAAATAACAGCATTACGCGTTCCGCCAGCATATTTCGGGTTGTTGTAGACGCGAATCATTTGGCGACATCAACTACGTGTGCTGTTACGCCGGAGGTGCAACGTGGTGAGCAGTGTCTTACGAACGGCTCTCCGCAGCCGCTTCATCACTAACAACAATAATACGGGAGACTAGACTCTTGGTCCAGCGGGTGGCGACCTGACCGTGAATGAACGGTCGTCAATAGCCGCGCAAGGCCAATGACCATCTAGTCGTTTAGCCCATTGGTTTTGCCGGAGTTGGAGCCGCTTTTGGTGCTGTACGGCAGCGGGTGTCGGCGCGGCTTTTAGAACCGGTTTGCTTTCAGTGCTTTCACGCCTTCACGGCCTGTTTCTACTGCCAGTGCCACCAGTTCATTAGAACTACGGTCATCATCACGGGCCATTAACGTTTCCACGAGCATTGGAATGTTAACGCCTGCAATGACTTCATAATGCTCTTTGTCGACGACAATGCGGCTGGCAGCATTGAACGGACTGCCTCCCCATGTCTCGACGAGAAACAGCACGCCTTCGTGGTGTCGAGTTTTGCCAACTGACGTTGTACTTTTTCAATCAGCGTTTCGGCATTTTCACCTGGAACGAAATCGATCCGGCCGACCGTTTTCCTGCTCGCCTAACAGCATTTCTGCCGTTTTAAGCAACTGCTCTGCAGCCCAACCATGTGCTGCCTATAACAATAGCAATGGTCACTTGCTACCTCCTTTATTATCGTTAACACCTAGAACGTGCCAGATGTATTTTGAATCATCATCCACGATGGGATCAAATTAGATAAGGGCTACAACCAAAGCCCCTGGGTTTCGCGATTTATTTAGATATCGAAAAAATTATTTTATGTGATGAAAATGCGTAATTTAACTTTCGATTAGCAGAAATTTCGAAAGGTAAAATATCCTTGTCACATTCGTTTGCAAAGGAAGGTAAAATCTTTGCCAAATCAGAGGCGTCTCTGATATGTTAACTCCCGTTTTTAACGACCATGGAGTATAGGGCAGTAGCCCGCAGTATGATCGTCACCGACATAAGTTCAGGCATCAGGCCTTTTAACGCCTGCTTTTGGCACTCTATGCCGCACCTTTCGTTTGCATTTTGTCGTTACGCCTGCATTATTTCTGGCGCCGAATAGCTATTCCTTAAGCAGGAGGACTTGTCATGGAATTCTTAATGGACCCTTACGATATGGGCGGGCTGCGCCGCTTGTTGTTCTCGAAATTGTGCTGGGTATCGATAACCTGGTCTTCATCGCCATTCTTGCTGACAAACTGCCGCCAAAACAACGCGATAAAGCGCGTTTGCTGGGGTTATCACTGGCGCTGATTATGCGTCTGGGGCTGCTGTCGCTGATTTCATGGATGGTCACGCTGACCAAACCGCTATTGTACCGTCATGGATTTCTCCTTCTCCGGACGCGACCTGATTATGTTGTTGGGGGGGATCTGTTGCTGTTCAAAGCAACAACCGAACTGCATGAACGGCTGGAAAACCGGGAGGTCATGATCCGGCCACGGTAAAGGCTACGCCAGTTTCTGGGTGGTCGTCGCGCCGGATTGTCATCCTTGACGCCGTCTTCTCGTTGGATGCGGTAATTACTGCAGTAGGGATGGTCACCCATCTGCCGGTGATGATGGCGGCGGTGGTGCTGATGCGATGGCGGTTATGTTGCTGGCATCCAAACCGCTGACGCGATTCGTTAACCGGCAGGCCCACGGTGGTGGTGCTCTGTCTGAGCTTTTCCTGTTAATGATTGGTCTGAGTCTGGTGGCAGAAGGTTTCGGTTTCCCACATTCCGAAAGGTTACCTGTATGCCGCGATTGGCTTCTGAATCATCATCGAAGTGTTTAACCAGATTGCGCGTCGCAACTTTATTCGCCACCAGTCGACTTTGCCGCTGCGAGCGCGTACTGCCGATGCCCCATCCTGCGTTTGATGGGCGGGAGACGTCAGGCCGATGTTTGGCACGATGCCGATAACCCGATGCCAATCCCGGAAGGTGCATTTGCCGAAGAAGAACGTCTAGTGATCCAGCGCGTACTGACGCTGGCGTCGCGTTCTCTGCGCGGGATCATGACGCCGCGCGGTGAAATAAGCTGGGTTGACGCTGATCTTCGGGTCGATGAAATCCGCGAGCGACTTGCTCTCTTCACCGCAGTGTGTGTTTCCCGGTATGTCGCGGTGAACTGGATGAAATCATCGGTATTGTACGTGCTAAAGAACTGCTGGTGGCGCTGGAAGAGGGCGTTGATGTGGCGGCGATTGCTTCGGCGTCTCCGGCGATTATCGTCCCGGAAACCCTCAAGGAATACCAATCAACCTGTTGGGCGTGCTGCGTGCGTGCTGCGCGGAGGACTTTGTTATCGTGACCGACGAGTTGGTGTGTGGTACAAGGCTGGTCACGCCGCTGGATGTGCTGGAAGCCATTGAGGTGAATTGCCGACGCTGACGAAACGCCGGAAATCATTACTGATGGTGACGGCTGGCTGGTAAAAGGCGGTACAGATTGCATGCCTTGCAGCAGGCGCTTGATCCTGAGCGCCTTCCCGATGACGATGATATCGCGACGGTCGCGGGCCTCGTGATCTCGGCAAATGGTCACGTTCCGTGTCGGCGATGTGATTGATGTAGGGCCACTGCATATCACCATCATTGAAGCCAATGATTATCGTGTTGATCTGGTTCGGCGTTGTAAAGAGCAACCGGCGCACGATGAAGATGAGTAAGCGTTAACATCGCAACGGCATAATGGGCGTGCATGTCCATTATGCGGGCGGGCGGCGGTTGGCTGCCCGCCAGCCATTTCGGAAGATCACGTATCGGCATCGGCTGTGCGTACAAATACCCTTGCAAAATATCCACGCCATGACGGCGCAAATACTTCGCCTGTTCTTGCGTTTCCACGCCCTCCGCCACCAGTTCAATATTCAGTCTTTGCCCAGCGCGATGATGATATCGGTCACCGTCAGTTAACCGCGTCAGAACTATAGCTGCGGTAAATGACTTATGATTTTGGGTCAGGACGTAATGTTTCAAGCAGGAAAATGAACTGTTGCCGGTGCCGAGTCATGATTGGCCAGTTTGACGTTTTTACGATGTAGCTCGCGGGCAATCCGATAATCAACATCCAGTAAGGCATCGCGTTCGGTGATTTCGGGGGTCGGTTGCTGAATCGGTGAGCGGTAAACCAGTACTGATTGAGATTCTTTATCAGCACACCACGGCGAAAGTGGCTGGGTGCGACGTTAATGCCAACATGAAACTCGACTACTCATCGGAAAACATGGCGCTGACGAATGGTTTCTGCCATCACATAGCGGGTCAGTCGCACAATTAAATGATGTTCTTCCGCGATCAGATGAACGCGTCCGGTGAAGAGGGGGGGGTCAAGGACCCTGAGCACAGATCCCTGCAGCGCAGCAAAATCTCTACACCAATACGTTGCTGGCTGCGCGCATTAGCAAAGGCTGACAGAAACAAATTGGACTCATATTGCGCCAGGCCAGATTGATTTCGCGGGAAAAGCTCATCCGGTAAGCGGTCGCCAGCCAGGCGATCGACCCACCAGTAAACTTAGCAGCACCGCCAGCGGTAATTGTGTTGGAAGTTAGTGCCATGCCAGCGCCGTAGCCCCCGGACCATTAACGTTTAATGGTAAAGGAAAGCATTCGAGAAGAAACCTGATAGTTTCACTCTCTTCAGGTTGCGGAAGAGAAGTGTCCCAGCCGATTACCATAAGAGCAAATGCCGTTTTGTGTCCACCGTCAGGCTGGCGCTCTGATTTGCGGCAGTTGTCGGCTCAAGGAGCATTGCCGTCAGTAAGTCGATGTTAATCATCTCCATGACCCCAGCATTGCTACTGCCCGCTGCCGGCGTCCGTTAAAATAGAAAACCGGACTGCCTTTAATCAGCGGTCGATCGTCAGGCGTAAAAGTGGTTGCGGTGCAGGAAGATTCAGCCAGAAATGTCCACGACGGGCACATTGCGATAACCAAAAATGCTGGAGCGATAAAGTGTCGTCTTGCGCCAAGGCCGATCGATGGCACAGTTTGGAGTTTTGCCGCCTGTTTACGTAATGGCGAATGGGCAACCCAGCAGGGCAGACGAATCAGCGGAAGCAAAGACTAGCTACCTGCCTGTAGGGGAAGCGATTATTTTATCTAATTCCTCTACAGCGTGATTGGCGAATTGTACTACCCGTTGTTGATTTAAGTTACGCTGTGAAATGATAGCAGGCTCAGGGTAGAAGCAGGGCCTGGGTCAGGGTGTCCGCAAATCGTACAAACAATGATTCGATTACGACGATAGGTTTTAATGATCCGTTGTGCTTTTTGCATGCGGGCCACCCTGTAGAGCGTCTGGCGACGAACGCCTAACGCGACAGTGGAAGTGTAGTGGGGAATATTACAGCAGACGGGAAGGCGGTGGTGGGATGCGCCCGTCTGGTGCCGGGGTCGGCAGTAAGAGAGGTCTCGTCACACTGGACTTTGATTGCCAGACCACCGCGTGAGGTTGCGCGGATCTTGGCGTTCATGTCCTTACCGGTTTTCGTACATCGTTTCGATGACCTTATCCAGCGAGACGCGCGGTGCACTGGTGCGGCGCAGAGCCATCCGCGCGGCGTTAATCGCCTTGGCGAGAGGCGATGGCATTACGCTGATGCACAGGCGCCTGAACCTGCCCTGCAACCGGGTGGCAGGTTAAACCAAGGTTGTGTTCCATGCAATTTCCCGCCGCCACGCAAACCTGTCCGGGCTACCGCCCAGCAGTTCTGCAAGACCCGCAGCGGCCAATTGAACGGGCAGCGCCGGCTTGGCCACTGGCAACCAACTTCCGCCGCCGGAAATCGAGGCGTTCATTTTTCTACGAATGCACCAATCGCGCCCGCTGCCCCGTGAGACAACGGGTATAGATGTCCGGGCTGACCGATTCAATAAAGTGGTCATGGTTAAGCCGGCACTGCCGGAACGATCCGCAGGCACCGTTGGTTGGCGCAGTACCACACGACCACCGGCGGCGTTTTCTTCGTTAACTGCCAGCGCAAACATGTTTACCCAGTCGAATGACATTCATCGGATCGTTAGACGGTTTCTCGCTGGAAACCGACGTCCGGCGCAGGGCAGACGCACGACGTGGCACGCGCAGCGCCTGGCAGTACGCCTTCGGTGTTCATCCCGCGATCGATCCGTGCCTCCATGGTTTCCGAGACATCCACGAATGCTTCGTGAATCTCTTTCTTGCTGTGCAGCGCCATTTGAGTTCTGCATAGCGAGACCAGACAGCGAATAGCCGGTTTCATTTCAGTATGCAGCAGTTCGGTGGCAACTTGAACGGATACGGCACGCTCACTTCGTGGCGGCATCCTGACCGGAGTGTTCTTCATCGACGATAAAACCGCCGCCGATGGAATGATCAGTTTTGCTGTAGACGACTTCATCGCCGTTATAGGCGTGGATTTGCATACCGTTTTCATGCAGCGGCAGCCGTTATGAAACGCATCCCGCTGTCGCGCGGGAAATGCAGCTCATGCCGTCCCTGTGCCAGCAGCAGACGTTCGCGCTCTTCTACGTCGCGAATAAAACGGAGAAGGTGTCAGATCCACGGTGGCAGGCTCATCCCCTGCAAGACCCATAATAATGGCGATATCGGTGTGGTGGCCTTTACCCGTCAGCGACAGTGAACCATAAACGTCCACGGCAACGCGAGTAACGCTATCCAGTAAGCCTTTTTCGACCAGAATCATCGACGAACTGTTTACCTGCCTTCATAGGCCCTACATATGGGAAAATAAGGGGCCCAATCCCCACCTTAAACATGTCGAATAGACTAATCACGATAATACTCCTGACAAGGTGACTGGACTTCCAGTAACGAACTAATAACAGCGCATAGTGTAAGAGGGAACGCGGCGACTGGCTTAACTATTCACATGAATTAAACTAATCAAAAACCGCGATTTAACTAATATTGCGATGATTGTCTCAAGTAGTGTTTTGTAGATGTAAAGATAAGTATAGTCAGGGTTTCACACCAATTTGCAGCGCCAGCTTCACGAGACCTGCCTGCGGTCATTCCCCATACAAAATACTGTTGCGTACAGGACAGCCGTGCCCGATGTGAATCACCACGGCGGTAGATCTGTAAAGGGTGATAACAGCCCAGATGTAATGCCTGGGCGAGCAGCATTACAAACACCGCCGAGACTTCATCTTCACTGGCGCGATACGGCAGATCGGGCGGTTAATGCCGACCACTGGGGTTACCTGGTAGCCAGTGACGCTATCGACGGGCGGCAGCACGCGGATAACTTCAACGGCGGAAGGCGGTATAGCGACCTCTTCTTCAGGCTTCGCGCAGCGCGGCGGCGATGGCTGATACATCCGTGTCATCGACTGCACCTGCAGGGAATGCCGGGTTGTCCAGCGTGTTTACGCAGATGAATGAACGCTGAGTCAGCAACAACCCAGGTTGCGGTCGACGGACGATGGGGATTAACACAGCAGCCTGACGATGATTTAGGGTTTCCGGTTAATTTGCGGGCGCAAAAGTTGAAAGCGCGATAAAAATCATCAAGCGTCAGGCTACGGTATTCCACGTCTTCTTTCTCCCAGTTGCTGGGGAGTACGATTAAGCTTATGGAAAAACTCTCCTGATATTCCGCTTCTTCCTGGCTATGGGCGACAATTCCACCGCCCGCAGAGCAGAAAATTTGTCCGTTAATGGCAGTCACGTGCGGATCGTGATCTTGGTGTCCATCCTGCACCGGAAGAGCCGAAAAATAGCCGAATACTGCCGCACCAGGCATTCGTCGCTGCGGTTCCAGTTCGTCGATAATTTCCATAGCCCGTACTTTCGGAGCCCCGGTTCTGAGCCACAGGAAAAGCTCCGCGCAGCAAATCGCTGGCGTGTAACTGTTCTGGTAGTCGCACCGTTATAGTGCTGACCAGATGATGCACGGCAGGGAAGGGTTCACCACGAAGAGCTCTGGTACTTTTACCGAACCGGCTACGGCAACACGACCGATATCATTACGCATTAAATCGACAATCATCAGATTCGGGACGATCTTCGCTAGTTCGCCAGTTTCTCTGCTTGTTTGCTATCTTCCTGAGGATGGGGCAGGCGTGGTAGCGTGCCTTTAATCGGCGGGTCTGGATTTCACTATTATCACAAAGAATAAACCGCTCTGGCGAAAGGCTAGAAAATTGCACCTGTAAGACGTAAAAAAGCGCTAAATGGCGCACAGTAGCCTGATTAAGCTGAAGGAATGCCTGCCATTCATCGCCAGAATCAGTTGGCATGAAAACGCTGGGCGAGATTCACCTGATAGCAATCACCGCTGTGCAGATATTCCTGTACAAGGGCGAAATTTTTCGCCGTACTGCTCGCGGGTCATAGTGGATTGCAGATCGGAAGTGAGCGTAAAATGTTCCTGCGGCGAGAATTGCTGGCTTTCGGCCGAGCCCGAGACGGGCATCGACATAGTTATGACTCCGGCAAAGAAACTGTATGACGCTGGTGGTCGACAATGAGCGCCCAATGGTGGATACCCACTGCCATATCCGGCAGAACGATATCTTGTTCCGCAATTTCTGGCAGTGACTCGAAACGGCAGCCCAGATCGTCGCCAAACGACCCCCAGTGCGCCGCCCTGAAATGGCAAATCTTCAGTTATGCGTTGGGCGAATGTCTGCGCAATCCAGCACCTGCTGGAGCACCTGTAGCGGGTCATCAGTGGTCATTATGCGTTTTTTTCGCTTTCACTAACAACGGTTTCTTTACCGAAAGTGGTTAAAGTCCAAATGGGATCGGCGACCACGATATCAGAAGCGGCTATACGGATGATCGGCATAGCCGGAGTGCTGGAGGCGACCGCCCACGGCAGGTGGCTTAGAGCGGAGAAATCGAATTCAGCGGCGTCCTGAGGCCAAGGTCCACTGATCACAGCGGGAGATAACATCTTCATCAGTCCTGACTCTACTGGCTATGTGCCGGGTAGCATGAAATAATTAGCGCCAACAATTTAGCAGGAGTTAACAATGTTTGCAGGTTTACCTTCACTCACCCATAAACAGCAGCAAAAAGCTGTCGAGCGGATCCAGGAACTGATGGCACAAGGGATGAGCAGCGGCCAGGCAATCGCGCTGGTGGCAGAAGAGCTGCCGTGCCAACCACTCCGGCGAGCGAATCGTGGCGCATTTTGAGGATGAACGAGTAACGCACTAATCCGTATCGATTTCGTTATAGAATCCGATGATTATTTGATTGTGAGAAAAAGGACGCTTTTTATATGTAATTAGAAGCGTCCTGACCCTGGTATGCTGATATAAATTAATTCAGACCAGTGCTTTTAGTTACTCCTGCATATATGTTGAAAAGTATTAGGATTTTTAATTTACAGTGCGTTCACCAGACTCCCATTTTTTTTGCCCATCCAACCATTTTTTCCGTGAACCCAGGGTTCCGGCCTTCCTGGTCAGCTCGCGCCGTAATATCAGCGGCACTGGCGGGTACTCCCAGGTCTTTAAAATATTAAAGATTCCCTTCGCTGTGCTTTCATTCATCAAACATTTGATGGCGCTGATACATCCATGGCACCAATGAAATCAGGGCTTTATCTGCTACAGCAGCATATTCTTATCCTTAAAATTAACCATGTTATCGAATAAGGCTATATATGACCTTAATTTGCATCTAATATCAAAGGGATTATAACGATATGGCACGAGTTAACCTGTTAACATCAGGTGTTTTAAAGGTAGCAGCTCATGGTGTGTTATCCAGTAAGATAGAGAAAATTAACAGTCAGATCCACACACTATAACCAGAATTGTCAGCTAAGAAAGCCAACCAGAGGTGCTAATCGAAGGGCAAACACAACGGCATGGTTATGTTTATTTGTATAGTTAGCTTTCTATAGCTAAAATTGAAATTATAAAAATAAATAATAAATTAGCAGGAGCATCAACAGTAATATCTTAATCTCTGGTGGATTTATGTAAAACAGACCAGTATTATCGATAAATTATCGTCTGACTTATTTTGCTTCGATAAAGCTTACACCGCAGCCACAATCTTAATTTAGACTTTATACTTCGGTTCATCAGCCCCGCTTGCACCGTGCAGCGCACCGGCGCATGACCCGCCGCGACCAGGGCATCCCACGCTTTATTCATCGCCGCGAAGTATTCGTTTTTATCGGCCAGGAAGATGGGCGCATCCAGAAGATGCTCGATTTATTGCTGCCCTGTTTTTCCACGCGGCGTTGATCTGTGCCAGCGTGTTGGCGGTTTGTTCGAAGGCATCGGCGTCGAGGTTTTCCGGTACACCAGTGTAGTAGAGCGTGTTGTTGTGGGTTGCTCCATCAAGCCAGCGGGCTTCAGCATCGATACGAACGATAGTCATCATTTTGTACCTCATTATATTTCCATTTTCGTGCTGCAAAGACTGCCACAATGTGAGGTAGCCGTCACCACTTCAACTGGCGAAAGCGCCCTCATCCTGACATAATCCCTGTTCGAATGGACAGGGGGTGATGTAACAGACGGTCCACCAGACAGGTCAGCTGGCGAAAGCGATGCCCGGGCTTCAGCCGCCAGACCACAGCGACAGATGGCGGTAGCCGTCGCCCAAGGAGCGATAGAAAAGGGCCAGCCGCTGGTGGTGGAAGCAGGAACCGGTACGGGCAAAACTACGCTTCCTGGCTCCTGCGCTGCGGGCGAAAAGAAAGTCATTATCTCGACCGGCTCAAAAGCGTTCAGGATCAGCTCTACAGCCGCGATTTGCCAACAGTCTCAAAGGCATTGAAATATACGGGCAACGTGGCACTGCTGAAAGGGCGCTCAAACTACCTCTCCTGGAACGTCTCGAACAGCAGGCGCTGGCGGGGGGCGATGTCCGGTACACCTTAAGCGATGTGATCCTGCTGGCTCCTGGTCTAATCAAACAGTCGATGGTGATATCAGCACCTGCGTCAGCGTGGCGGAGCCACAGGCGTGGCCGCTGGTCACCAGCACCAACGACAACTGTCTTGGCAGCGACTGCCCGATGTATAAAGAGCTTTGTGGTCAAAGCACGTAAAAAAGCGATGGACGCCGATGTGGTGGTGGTAAACCATCATCTCTTCTGGCGGATATGGTGGTTAAAGAGAGTGGATTTGGCGAGTTGATCCGGAAGCGGTCGTCAAGATCTTCGACGAAGCCCGCCAGCTACCGGACATTGCCAGCCAGTATTTTGGTCAGTCACTCTCCAGTCGACAACTGCTCGACCTGGCAAAGACATCACCATCGCCTACCGCACCGAATTAAAAGACACCCAGCAGTTACAAAAGTGCGCTGATGGTCTTGCCCAGAGTGCGCAGGATTTCGTCTGCCGACTCGGTGAGCCGGGTTATCGCGGTAACCTGCGTGAGCTGTTAGCTAATCCGCAAATTCAGCGGGCATTTTTACTGCTCGATGACACCCTGGAACTTGTTATGACGTGGCGAAACTGTCACTCGGGCCGTTCCGCCTTGCTGATGCGGCATTTGACGCGCTCGTTGTATCGCACACGGCTGAAGCGGCTAAAAGGGATCGATCGGCCGGGCTTCGGCTTGGTTCAATTCACTTCGCGCCATTTTACTCTGGCTCTCACGCCGCTCAGCGTGGCGGATGATTCAAAGAGTTAATGGCGCAAAAACCCGGTAGCTCGATCTTCGCCTCAGCAACACTATGGTGAACGACGATCTGCATCATTTCACCTCGCGGCTTGGCATCGAACAGGCCGAGTCGTTGTTTACCCAGCCCATTTGATTACAGCCGGCCAGGCGTTCCTGTGTGTGCCGCGCAATCTCCGCAAACCGACCAGCCAGGTTCTGCTCGCCAGTTCGCGGCGATGCTGTGACCGATCATCGAAGCTAACAACGGTCGTTGTTTTCTGCTTTGTACCTCGCACGCCATGATGCGCAATTTGGCCGAGCCGTCCGCGCTACCATGACGCTTCCTGTATTGTTCGGGGGAACCGGCAAAGGGCAACGTTGCAGCGTTTGTCAGCGCCGGTAATGCGCTTCTTGTGGCAACCGGCAGTTTCTGGGAAGGGGTGGACATGCGTGGCGATACATTGTAATCGTAATTATCGACAAATTGCCGTTTACCTCCCGGATGATCCACTGTTAAAAGCGCGCATGGAAGATTGTCGTTTGCGCGGTGGCGACCCGTTCGATGAAGTGCAACTCCAGATGCCGTCGCTCTCTCAAACAGGGGGTAGGCGACTGATTCGCGACGCCGACGATCGTGGCGTGCTGGTGATTTGTGACAATCGGCTGGTGATGCGTCCTTACGGCGCGACGTTCTCGCCAGTCTCCCGCCCGCGCCACGCACCCGTGACATTGCCCGTACGGTCGCTTTCCTTGCGATACCATCCTCCGGGTAATTTGTTACGGAGTATGGTATGATGCGCGCCTTTTTTGATCTAAGCGCGAAGACCCATGCGATTCTGGCTATCGATACCGCGACAGAGGCCTGCTCTGTCGCCTGTGGAACGACGGTACTGTCAACGCTCATTTTGAGCTTTGCCCTCGTGAACATACTCAACGAATCTTACCGATGGTGCAGGATATCCTGACCACCAGCGGAACTCCCCTGACTGATATTAACGCTCTGGCTTCCGGGCGCGGCCCCGGTAGCTTACTGGCGTGCGCATTGGTATTGGCGTCGCGCAAGGGCTGGCGCTTGGCGCGGAATTTCCGATGATTGGCGTCTCCACGCTAATGACGATGGCGCAAGGGGCGTGGCGCAAAACGGCGCAACCCGCGTGCTGGCAGCCATTGACGCGCGAATGGGCGAAGTTTACTGGGCCGAATATCAGCGTGATGAAAACGGTTCTGCACGGTAAAGAACCGAAGCCGTACTCAAACCCGAAATCGTCCATGAACGAATGCGACAGCTTTCCGGCGAATGGGTGACGGTAGGGACGGCTGGCAAGCCTCCGCCGGATCTGGGTAAAGCGAGCGGGCTGGTTTTGCGCGATGGCGAAGTGTTACTGCCTGCTGCTGAAGATATGCTGCCGATTGCGTGTCAGATGTTTGCTGAGGGTAAAACGGTGGCGGTGGAACATGCCGAACCGGTTTATTTACGTAACAACGTCGCATGGAAGAAACTTCCGGGCAAAGAATGAATCTTAAGAGTATGCCCTGGAAAAAGAGGATCGCACCATGGCGGTTCAAAAGAATGTTATCAAAGGCGGTTCTGGGGTACGTTTGCGCTAATGCTGAGCGGTTGTGTCACTGTGCCGGACACCATAAAGGCGGCGGTCCACGCCGCAACAAGATTAGTTCGGGTGATGAGTGCGCCGCAGCTGTACGTTGGTCAGGGGCACGCTTTGGTGGCAAAGTCGTTCGGTGCCAAACCAGCAAGGGAAAACCCGCCTGGAAATTGCTACCGTACCGCTGGACAGCGGAGCCGGGCGAGCTGGGAGAACCTTCTCGCGGTCGCGTTCTGCCGATGTGAACGGTTTCTGGACCCGGTCGATTTCCGTCGACGAGGCGGGTCGTTCGCGGCCAATCACTGGTGCGGTTGACGGCAAAATCGGCAATACGCCCTATGAATTTCTGGTGATGCAAGTAACGGGTTACAAACGTCGCATCCGACCCAGCAGGTGATTATGCCGCCTCAGCCGATTAATCCATGGTTTTATGGCGGTCGTGGCTGGCCCTATGGCTACGGCGGATGGGGCTGGTTAATCCCGGTCCCGCGAGAGTACAAACAGTTGTAACTGAATAATTGCTTGTTTTTAAAAAAAAAGAAACAGCGGCTGGTCCACTGTTTGTGCATTATTACGGTAAAGATAAAAATAAATAGTGACGCGCTTCGCAACCTTTTGGTTGGGTTAATTATCAAGCTGGTATGATGAGTAATATTATGTTAACAGCATGTATATCATTTGGGGTTGCGATGACGACGAACACGCAGTTTGAGGTGAAGAATTGAAGAAGGTTTGGCTTAACCGTTATCCCGCGGACCATCCAACGGAAATCAACCCTGACCGTTATCAATCTCTGGTAGATATGTTGAGCAGTCGGTCGCGCGCTACGCCGATCAGCCTGCGTTGTGAGTATGGGGGAGGTGGTGACCTTCGCGAGCTGGAAGACGCGGTCGCGCGTTTGCCGCTTATTTGACGAGGGTAGGGCTGAAGAAAGGCGATCGCGTTCGTTGATGATGCCTAATTTATTGCAATATCCGGTGGCGCTGTTTGGCATTTTGCGTGCCGGGTGATGGTCGTAAACGTTAACCCGTTGTATACCCCGCGTGAGCTTGACATCAGCTTAACGATAGCGGCGCGTCGGCGATTGTTATCGTGTCTAACTTTGCTCACACACTGGAAAAGTGGTTGATGAAACCACCATTCAGCACGTAATTCTGACCCGTATGGGCGATCAGCTATCTACGGCAAAGGGCACGGTAGTCAATTTCGTTGTTGATTGCATCAAGCGTTGGTCCGAAATACCATCTGCCGATGCCATTTCATTTCGTACGCGCACTGCATAACGGCTACCGGATGCAGTACGTCAAACCCGAACTGGTGCGGAAAGTGTCGCTTTTCTGCAATACACCGGCGGCACCACTGGTGTGGCGAAAGGCGCGATGCTGACTCACCGCAAATGCTGGCGACGCGAACGGTTAACGCGACCTATGGTCCGCTGTTGCATCCGGGCGCGGCCTGGTGGTGACGGCGCTGCCGCTGTATCACGTTTGCCCTGACCATTAACTGCCTGCTGTTTATCAACTGGGTGGGCAGACCTGCTTATCACTAACCCGCGCGATATTGGACGGTAAAGGAGTTGGCGATCTCCGTTTACCGCTATCACGGGCGTTAACACCTTGTTCAATGCGTTGCTGAACGATAGAGACTTGCAGCAGCTGGATTTCTCCAGTCTGCATCTTTGGGCGGTGGGATGCCAGTGCAGCAAGTGGTGGCAGAGCGTTGGGTGAAACTGACCGGACAGTATCTGCTGGAAGGCTATGGCCTCGAGTGTGCGCCGCTGGTCAGCTTAACCCATATGATATGATTATCATAGTGGTATCGTGGGTCTCCGGTGCCGTCGACGGAAGCCAAACTGGTGGATGGTGATGATGATGATGTCCACCGGTGGGCCGGGGTGAGCTTGTGTCAAAGGACCGCAGGTGGTGTGGGTTACTGGCAGCGTCCGATGCTACCGATGAAATCATCAAAAATGGCTGGTTACACACCGGCGACATCGCGGTAATGGATGAAGAAGGATTCCTGCGCATTGTCGATGGTAAAAAAGACATGATTCTGGTTTCCGGTTTTAACGTCTCTCCCAACGAGATTGAAGATGTCGTCATGCGGCGTCCTGGCGTACAGGAAGTCGCGGCGTTGGCGTACCTTCCGGCTCCAGTGGTGAAGCGGTGAAAATCTTCGTAGTGAAGAAAATCATCGCTTCAAGAGTCACTGGTGACTTTTTGCCGCCGTCAGCTCACGGGATACAAAGTACCGAAGCTGGTGGAGTTTCGTGATGAGTTACCGAAATCTAACGTCGGAAAAATTGTGCGACGAGAATTCCGTGACGAAGCGCGCGGCAAAGTGACAATGAAGCCTGAGCGTTAAGTAGTCGTCAGACGCCGGGTCATCCGGCGTTTTTTTTGACGCCCACTAAAGAGAAAACAATTTGAATTACCAAATGTTACCACGGACGATGCGCTGGCTTCTTTATGTGAAGCCTCCGTGCCCTTCCGGCGATAGCCCTGGATCTGAATTTGTTCGTACGCGCACTTATTACCCGCAGCTGGGGTTGATTCAACTTTTCGATGGCGAGCATCTGGCGCTGATTGATCCTCTCGGGATCACGACTGGTCACCGCTGAAAGCGATCCTTCGCGATCCGTCCATCACAAAATTTCTCCATGCAGGCGGTGAAGATCTGGAAGTGTTCCTCAATGTCTTTGGCGAATTACCACAACCCTGATTGACACGCAAATACCTTGCTGCCTTCTGCGGACGCCGATGTCATGGGGTTTCGCTTCCATGGTGGAAGAGTATTCCGGCGTTACGCTGGACAAGAGTGAATCGCGCACCGACTGGCTGGCCAGACCGCTGACCGACGTCGGGTGTGAATCGCAGCGGCGGTGTCTGGTATCTGTTTCCGATCACCGCCAAGCTTATGGTCCAACGGAGGCCTCCGGCTGGCTACTGCGGCGCTGGATGAATGCCGCCGATGCAAATGCGTGGTCAGGAAGTCGTCGCGGAAGATGCCTGGCGTGATATCACCGATGCCGCGCAGTACGCACACGCCAACTGGCCTGTCTGCAACTGTTAGCCGACTGGCGACTGCGCAAGGCGCGAGAGCGTGATCTGGCGGTGAACTTTGTCGTGCGTGAAGAGCATTTGTGGTCGGTCACGCGTTATATGCCGGGGAGTTTGGCGAACTGGACAGGCTGGGTTTATACGGTAGCGAAATCCACTTTCACGGTAAAACGCTGCTGGCGCTGGTGGAGAGGGCGAGCATTGCCGGAAGAGGCCTTACCGCAGCCGATGCTTAACCTGATGGACATGCCTGGTTATCGTAAAGCGTTTAAAGCGATTAAGTCGCTGATTACTGACGTGAGCGAAACGCATAAGATTAGCGCCAATTGCTGGCATCGCGTCGGCAAATCAACCAACTGCTGAACTGGCGCTGGAAACTGAAACCGCAGAACGATTTGCCGGAGCTGATTTCCGGCTCGCGTGGTCAGCTGATGGCGGAAGCGTTGCGCAATTTATTGCAGGAATATCCGCAGTAAAATCTTCCGAAGCCGGACTGGGCGCGCTCAGCGCCACATCCGGCTTTGGCAAACTACAAATCCGACACAGGCGTTTACCCTTCGCACGCGAACGACAAATCAACATACTTGGGCTGGCGCTCTTCATCGCTAAAATACTGATCCCGATGGTCAGCTTCACCTTCCAGTATTGCTGTTTGCAGGTACCGCATACCCCTTCACGACATAAACATCCCACTTCGCGGCTTTATTATTTTCAATAACCTGCAAAATCGTCATCTCTTCCGGCACCACAAACTCTTTTCCGGAACGGGCAGGCACCGGGTAAAGGCTCGCGGTTTTGTCTTCGATCACGAATTGCTCAGAGTGCAGCGTCTGGCGGCGATGTCCAACGCCCAGCTTCCCTCGGTGCCGCTTCATTTACCGCCTCGGGGCCACGGTGTAAACGTCTGTGCCAGGTTCGATATCCGCCAATAATCGCGCTAATTCCAGTCGTGTTCCGGTTGATGAGTGATGCAAGTGAACTTTCTCAGCCTGCGGATGCTGGACTAGCTCATCACGAAATGCGCGAACTTTCTGGATTTCGCGAGCAGTAATGTAGCTGCCAGTCGACGTCGCTGTGTTGCAGCTCTGCCATGTGCGACAGGAAAGGGGTGATACCAATACCGCCCACGATAAACAGATGCTTTCTGGCTGAGGGAGTTAGCGCAAACGGTTATTAGGCGTTGAGATGGTTAACCGATTGCCCACTTTTACCTGCTGATGCAAAAAGCGGGGAACCGCCGCGCGAGTTTTCCTCCAGCCGAACGGCGATCTGATAACAAGAGGTGTCATGCGGCGAACTGAGTAGTGAATACGCATTGCTGTACTGGTTATCACCATCGCTCATCTGCACATGACGTGACTTCCTCCGGTAAACGCAGGTAATCGTTTGCCATCGGTTGCCACCAGCGTGAAGCGTTTCACCTGTTCGGTAAGGGGTTCAACCTGGCTCACCTGTACTTCAAACATTTGATAGTCTGACATTGCTGTACTCCATCGAAAATCAGC
The DNA here is from genome assembly GCA_048288465.1 of Shigella flexneri. Classification (GTDB taxonomy): domain Bacteria; phylum Pseudomonadota; class Gammaproteobacteria; order Enterobacterales; family Enterobacteriaceae; genus Enterobacter; species Enterobacter flexneri_B. The sequence continues at coordinate 1,421,196 of CP182556.1, forward strand.
CCAGCGGCGGAAGATACCGCCGCCGATGTCATTCGTCCTTAAACACCTGCGCCAGCAGATTATGGAAATGGGCGATACCATGTTCGGAAATGCCACTACCGCTACTGTCGGCCATGATGCGCCCCTGACCACGATAGCCACGCGATTCAGCCCTTTCTGTACGCTTTCGACCAGACGTAAAGTGTCCGGCGGAACACATCGCGATACCACTCAATCAGCGATTTTCTCGTCGGTTAACTCCTCATTGGTGAAGTAAATATCGTAGTTTTGCAGGGTAGTTTCAGGATCCACCGGGAATTCATAAATGACCGTCGTCGTCCCTTGATCGGGGTGACGTTCAGCATCGTGCACAGCCACAGCCAGAAACCGTGGAATGCCGCCATCCGTACCCTCTTCAAATTTAAACGACTGTTCGGACGGTGGCGAAACCGTATTGCTCGTCCAGTTACCGTGCGTGGTGTCCAGTAACGATCAGCCTGTACGGAGTCGGAGAACCTGGATGCGCCGGACCACAGTGATAGCACTCGAGATCGTTATCGACAATGTTCTTCCAGTTGGCAGGCGTGCGGGTGGTAAAGCGGGCCGCGAGTTTCAGATCGTGGACCTCCGGGCAGGCTTCCAGCACTTTCTCGCCCAGGCCGGTGTATTGATTCACTTGAAGTACGAAAAAAAACCGGGAGGACATTGGATTATTCGGGTTCTGATGGGATTAGATTTGGTGGGGCTTGCAAGCCTGTAGCGCAAATTTTAGTCGTTAATCAATGAAACGCGAAAGATAGTAAAAAATTGCTTTTGTTTCATTGAAAATACGAAAAACAAAAACACTGCAAATCATTTCAATAACAGCTTCAAAAAACGTTCAAAACCGATAACAACCAGGCTGTAACCAAATGACTCATATCACAAATCAGCTCATGCCGTTTAGGTATGTTACATGTGTGATTATGTGAGGTGAAGTATGTTTTAGCTGGTTCATGGTTGTTATACGGCTTTTTTTACATCTTGTGGTTCTTGTGAAGGAGCTACAAGACCTTCCTGTTCATAAATACCATACTTTGACAAAATCTTTTTACGAGTATCTGTTGGTAATGATTCAAGCATTTTGGCTGTTTGTAAGGTTTGCTGCGAAATACCTTGCAAATCAGCCTGGATGGAATCATCGGAAGAAAAAATCTCAGGCATAAGAGCTTCAAATCCTTTCTTTCTGAACAACTCAATCGCAGAATGCAGTTCCTTGTCCTCTAACAATTCGACAATTGCGATCAGTTTAGTTTTCAATGTGCTGCGGTCAGGTTGAGAATTTTTATTCTCTTGATTATTTTTATGCTCAACCATTGGCATGCTCTGACTTTGGATAAACCACTCTATTGGACGCCCTGTTGCGTAGGCTATTTGTGCTAATCGATCTAAAGACGGGTATGTCTTGCCAGACAGGTAGTTTCTGATAACCCCATCAGAAAGTCCGCACTTAGCTGCAAACGCCCGGCTTGATTCTCCATTCATTGCCTCTTCAAGGCGTTCCTTGAAACGCATTATTTCCGGGGGCATAAAAATGCGCTCTGCATTTTTGCTTTCTTTTTCACCTGTCATGCCCAATCTCTCTGTTATATAAAGAATTTTACAGAATTCTTTGATTTGCACTGGTTAAAATAAAAATGCGCATAGCTTTTGAATTGAGCATTTTTCTGCGCTATCGTTTTTCCCGATAGCGGTAGCCGGTATCAGTTACCGAAAACGTTAAGAGAGTAAGGATCGCAGAATGTCAGCAAAAAACCAAGACTGGCACGCAGAGCAGATAAAGGCTGCTGTTCGTATGAAGGGGAAGACACTATCTCAATTATCCAGAGAGGTGAGGTAGCCTGAGTTTAACGGACACTCCTTCCTGAAATAGAATGGCATCAGAAGGAGCTAATAATGAGCAGAAAAACCCAACGTTACTCTAAAGAGTTCAAAGCCGAAGCTGTCAGAACGGTTCTTGAAAATCAACTTTCGATCAGTGAAGGCGCTTCCCGATTATCCCTTCCTGAAGGCACTTTAGGACAATGGGTTACCGCCGCCAGAAAAGGGCTCGGTACTCCTGGTTCCCGCACGGTGGCTGAACTGGAATCTGAAATTCTGCAACTGCGTAAGGCGTTAAATGAAGCTCGCCTTGAGCGAGATATATTAAAAAAAGCAACAGCGTATTTTGCACAGGAGTCGCTGAAAAATACGCGTTAATCGAACAATGGCGACAACAATTTCCCATTGAAGCGATGTGTCAGGTATTTGGTGTATCCAGGAGCGGTTATTACAACTGGGTACAGCATGAACCCTCAGACAGAAAACAAAGTGATGAGCGGCTAAAGCTGGAGATTAAGGTGGCACATATCCGCACTCGCGAAACATATGGAACCCGGCGGCTCCAGACGGAGCTGGCAGAGAATGGCATCATCGTTGGTCGTGACCGACTGGCACGTCTTCGTAAGGAGCTGAGGCTACGCTGTAAGCAGAAACGCAAGTTCAGAGCGACTACGAACCCGAACCACAATCTGCCAGTTGCGCCAAATCTGCTGAACCAGACGTTCGCTCCTACAGCACCAAATCAGGTCTGGGTGGCGGACCTGACGTATGTTGCCACACAGGAGGGATGGTTGTACCTCGCTGGCATCAAAGATGTTTATACGTGTGAAATTGTCGGCTACGCCATGGGAGAGCGCATGACAAAAGAGCTGACAGGTAAAGCCCTGTTTATGGCGCTCAGGAGCCAGCGCCCACCTGCCGGGCTAATCCACCACTCTGATCGAGGTTCACAGTACTGCGCATACGATTACCGGGTCATACAGGAGCAGTCTGGTCTGAAAACATCAATGTCGCGTAAAGGTAACTGTTACGACAACGCTCCGATGGAAAGCTTCTGGGGAACGCTGAAAAATGAGAGCCTGAGCCACTATCGTTTTAATAACCGGGATGAAGCCATCTCAGTAATACGGGAATACATTGAGATTTTCTACAATCGTCAGCGTCGTCACTCTCGTCTGGGGAATATCTCCCCGGCAGCCTTCAGGGAAAAATATCATCAGATGGCTGCTTAAAAAAAGAACAAATGGTAGTATCCGCTATTGCCAGTACACCTCAAGGCAGGCTTAAAGCCTGACACTATGCGTAACGTATTTCGCTGCCATATACCACGATACGAAGCAATCATTGCTAGATATTTGGATATGGAACCAGCCCAGATTTGGCCTTCTCGGTATATGGAGAAAACATCATGTTAACCCATTGGGTAACAGCGCAAGAATGCGTAGGAATGTCATGCTTTCCTAAACATGAGGTGAGTATTCGCCGCAATCTTGAAAAGCTTGCAGCCAATCATCCAGAACTACGTCGCAAGCGTACGGGTTCAAAGGCTTTGGAATTTCATATATCAGTTCTACCAGCGGCAGCACGTGCTGAGTTGTTATTAAAATCTGAGCAAATAGAAACAAGCTAGGGGTATTTTGAAATCGCCCGCCCCACGCTGGAAGCGCACGATTACGATCGTGAGGCACTGTGGAGCAAATGGGATAAAGCCAGCGATTCCCAGCGCAGACTTGCTGAAAAATGGTTGCCTGCGGTTCAGACTGCAGACGAAATGCTGAACCAGGGCTGAAGCGTTGGTTTCTTTCCAC